>JAFLCN010000009.1 GCA_017303555.1 Planctomycetota bacterium | reverse complement strand
GCAAAGACAGAAAGGCGCTGACGGGGAAAGACAGGAGCGGCAAGGACGAGATCGGACAAGACGAGAATCCGGTCCGTGGAATGGGCGGCGTTGAAAGACGCCAAGCTCGACACGGAGAATGGGACTCGTCGCAAAGTTGAATGGGCCCGGGGGCGCAAGCCGGCCCCCGGAAGCTCGGATAGAAGAGTGAAACCGTCCCGTCCGTTGCTTTGGCGCTTGACAGAGTCGGCTTCATAGAAGAGCACGGAGAAGAGAGGAACTGAACTGACACTCCCACGCGCGCACTCCACCTCTTGCCAAAGCGCTCGCCCGATCTCGCATCCGCAACAGCCACCCGCGCACCTATCGCCGTTCCAGATTCTCGCCTCCCGTCTTTCTCCGTGCTCTCTGCGTTCTCTGTGGTCAATCTCCGCCTTTGGCCCTTTGGAACTCACACGTGCTCTTCCTCAACCCCACCAAACTCTCCCTCCTTTCCGCCGACTACTCGAACATCGAGTCCGTCTCGATCGATCGCCTCGCGCACCGCGAAGTAACCGAGTATTCCGACGCCGGTCCGTACGCCGTCTTCGCCGACATACCCGAATCCAAAGTTGAAATCGCCATCACCCAGCGCCTCGACACCGGCGCCATGACGATCAATGACCAATCTCTCACCGGCCCCAAGCCCGGCCAACAAGGCATGCTCGAACTGATCACATCCCCAAACTCCTCGCAAGCCCAACGAAAGAAGCTCACCGCCCAAGTCGTCGTCCGCGCCGTCCGCTACGACCTGGCGGCCAAACCCAAGCGCACCATCTCCCTCGTCGCAATCTCCCCCGACGGCGCAACAGATCCCATCACGCTGATCGACCTGTAGCCAAACGCGTTCTCTCCCGCCTTTCTCTGCTGCTCTGCCGTTCTGCCGCTCTGCTGCTTTCACATCCCACATCCGCCACTCCGCACTCTGCACTCTTTCAATCCGCAATCCGAAATCCCAAATCCGAAATCAAATGCCTTCCACCTTCAAATCCCTCCCACTGTTCTCCTCCGGCCCTCACCGTTTCGCCCTCGAAACCCAGGGCCAACTCGTCATTCCCAAACTCCGCCTCGGCATCACTCTCAGCGGCAGCGGCTGGCTCGGCCTCGAAGAACTCACCATCAGAGTCACCGGCCGCCTCATCGCCGCAACCGAGTCCGCGCTCTGGACCCTGCGCGACGCCATCACCGCGCAGCTCATCGAACCGCCCACTCCCGGCACCCTCATCGACAACACCGGCCGCAGCTTCACGCAGATGAGCTTCATCACCTTCGAAGAAGCAGACCGCACCGACCGCAATCGTGTTCTCTCACTCGGCTACGTCGCCAGATTCCGCCGCTTCAACGACACGCCGTGAAGGCATTCACCACAGATCGCCAGACCCGCCGCGGCGGGGGCGCAGAGACACAGAGAGGAAGTCGTCTGAAAATCGACTTGAACAGCAGCCTCTGCCCGTGCCCAATCCCTCTCTTCTCTGTGCCTCTGCGCCTCCGTGGTGAACTCTTCGCCTTTGGAGACTCCCATGAACGACAGTCTCACTCCAATTCTGTCCCAATTCGGCCTCGCCGGCTTCGTCGCCTGGATGTGGCTCACCGAACGCCGCGCCAGCGCCACCCGCGAAAAACAAATCGCCGAAACCCACGACCGCCTCATGCAGGAACGGCGCACCCTAGACGCCGTCCTCGGCGCCCTCGACCGCAGCACCGCCGCGATGACCGCAGTGCAGGAAGGCCAGCGCACACTCGCAAGCGCGATCGACCGCCTCGCCGCAACTCCGAAGCCCCCTCCGTGATCGGATCGAAAAGAACGATGATCGAGTGCATTCACAGCGCCAAGCCGCTTCGCAACAGGAGCTAACTGCCCTGCTGTGCGGGAGCCGCCTCGATCGCAGTCTTCACTTTCTCCAAGTACTGCTTGGCCTTACCGTCCACGCACCTCAGCATCCGATCAATCACCGGGCTGCCGCGCCTCAATCCCGCGATTCCTGTTTGAGATCGGATCTCGATTTGAAACTTGAGATCCACCGCACTTTCTGTTTTCGAACTGCCATCCCACACACTCTCCGAAAGGCATTCAATGGTTTCTGGCCCGACCACAAACGCAAACGGGCAGTTGGGCCGAAGCTCTCCAACCTTCACAGCCTCACGCAAACCAGATTCATCCGCGAACAAAATAATTCCACCCATCTCTGCGGACATTGCCCCATCTGGGAATACGACCACGCACGAACGGTTGGTTGTGTCGCGACCCGCGAGGAACGACACAAGGACAGCCGCGATCCACGCTCCAGCCGTCGGTAGAAACAACCCCAAACGCAGCTTCACGATCGCCGCGATAAGCCCAAACAGCAAGAAAAAGATCAGCGAGGCACCGCCGCTGACGACTGCGTAAAGGGCGAATCCGATCGAAGCGTCCGGCCCCACTCGTCCGTGCGCGACCTTCCATCCCAAATAGATCGTCAATGCGGCGAGCGCGAGGCACGCGACGCCAAAGAGCATCGCGATCACTTCCCCCTCTCGAATCGGACGAGTCTGCTTCAAGACAAGTATGCTATCAGTTCGGATCGCTGCAACTTCCCATCCCCCATCCGCCATCCCACATCTCATAAACTCCCCCACATGCTCCGCCCCCTTCTTCTACTCCCCCTCGTTCTCCTCCTCGCCGCCTGCAACACGCCCGGCTCGCCCGGCTTCCGGCCCGGCAGTGTCAACTCCGGGGGCTGGCCCTTTGTCCCCACTTCCATGCGCATCTACCCGCTCACCCACATCGAGCGCGGCAGCCCTCCGCCTTCTCCGCCCGCAAACCCGACGGGCCCTTCGCCCGCCGACAACATCCAGCCCCATCAGGTTCTGCCGCCGCCGGCCGAGGTCCGCATCATCGCGCATCTCGAGTTTCGCGATGCCTGGGGCGATACCACCAAGGCCGTCGGCCCGCTTGTCATCCTTCTTTATGGCCCGAACTCCAACGCTGCCGCCGCCCGCGGCACAAGCGCCACTCCAAGCCAGGGTGACGACCCCGATGCCTTCGCCCCCGAGATCCAGCAGCGTCGCTACGACATCGACCTCACCGACCTCAAGCGCAACGCAGAGCTCTACGACCCCGCCACCCGCACCTACCGCATCGCCCTTGCCGGCCTGCCCGCTTGGATCGTGAATTCGCAGCCCGGCGCCGACCTTCGCATCACGCTCCGAGCCGAGCTGAACTCGCCACGCGCGAGCGGATCGAGCGATCTGCTGGTGGATGAGTACGTCGTGACGAAGTGACTTCGCATTCGCAGATGCTCCCTCCCCGTGGGAAGGGGTGCGGTTTGGGGTTGGTTCCTTGCGCGGACAAACACCCGCGGCACAACACGCGCCCGCTGCCTTCCTATCCCCGCGTCCGAAAACCACCGCGCTCCCAACGCACAATCTTCTTGCTTCAAAGTCACCGATTCACGCCCTTTGCAGCCGCTTCGAAGTATGCTGCACAGTCCCCTCTTTCCGAGTCTTCTCGAATGCCGCATTTCTCCACACACTCAATCCTCGCCACTGGCGCTCTCTGCCTCGCGGCACTGGCTCACGCAGACCCGTGCGACCCCGCGCTCATTTCTGATCCGCCCGCGCTCGCGACCTTCAGCACGCCCGTCGCCATGACCACGTGGGATCCCGATCGCAGCGGTCCCCTGCCGGAGCGGCTCGTCCTCGGTGGCGAATTGAGGATCCCCGGCAGTCCATCACCCGTGGCGATCGCATCGTGGGATGGAAAGCAGTGGCACACCTTCGGACCGGGGTTGACCCCGGCGCCCGCCGCCCTTGCATCGATCTTCGGCAATGTCATCGCCGGTGGAGCATGGAACCTCCAACAGGTCGGCGGCGAGTCGCTGGGCACGCTCGCACAGTGGGATGGAACCTCCTGGCAGAGCCTTTCCGGCGGAACCGTCAACGGTTCTGTCGGCGCGATGAAAGCGATGGGAAACTGGCTCTACGTCGGCGGCTCGTTCACCGCCGCCGGCTCCACCGATGCAGCGAACATCGCACGCTGGAACGGCCTGACCTGGCAGAAGCTGGCGACCGGGCTGAACGGAAAAGTGAACGCGATCGAGATCTTCAACGGAGAGATCGTCGCCGCGGGTGAGTTCATTTCTGGCCCGAACGCGGTTCGATACGTCGCGCGATGGGACGGCCAGGCGTGGCGGCCTTTCGGCTCCGGGCCCGGCATGAGCATTCGTGCGCTGGCTGTCTACAACGGAAAGCTCGCGGCGTGCGGCGCCGGGGGCGTGCGAATCTGGAACGGCGCACAGTGGTCGATCCTGAGCAATCCCGCATTCAGCTACGGCAGCATCGCCCGCATGCACGGAATCGGTGATCGACTGTTCATCGCTGGCTTTTTCAATGGCGCAAGTCCCAGCTCGTTCAACAGCATCCTCGCTTGGGACGGCACCCAATGGTCTTTCATGAATGAGGGCCTCACGATGGGCGAAGCGCCCGCCGAAGTCCACGCCATGGCGACATACCAGGGCGACCTCTACGCCGGAGGAGTCATCAGTCATTCGGGCAGCGCGCCCGCCATGGGACTCGCTCGCTGGACAGCATCCGACTGGCGCTCGGTCGGGTCGGGCTGGTCCAAGTACGGTGTTAGCTCGATCAGTGCCACTTCTCGCGCGCTCTTCGCGATGGATGATGCAGCCAATGTCGCGACGTGGGAAAGCCAGACATGGCGCAGCTTGCCCCCGATCCCGGGAGGCACGGACTATACAGACAGGACCTACTCCTTCGGAGACGCGCTCTATGCCGCCGTGAGGCGCACGGTTTTTCGGTTCGACACCAACGCCTGGACGCAGATCGGCACCCCGTTCGGCAGCTCGATTTACAGCCTCGTGGATTTCGACGGTTCCATCATCGCCGGAGGAGACTTTGGCGTCGCGCGATGGGACGGTGTGCAATGGAAGACCATGGGTGCCGGTTTTGCCAGGAGCGTCCACACCGGCCCTCTTCTCACCGACCTGATCGTGTACAAGGGCGACCTCTACGCGCTCGGCACCTTCGAACGCAGCGGCACAACTCCGATGCAGGGCTTCGCGCGCTGGAACGGAAGCGATTGGATCGCTCTCGATACCGGTGGCAGCCCCAATCCATCCGTTGCCGTCCTCTTCCGCGATGAACTCGTCACGCTCGGCAGCGGCACCTTCCGTGCCTGGAACGGCCAGTCGTGGCGCACAGTTGGTTCGCAACTCAGCGGCGAATTCAATGTTGCCGCGGTCTTCGGCGGCCGCCTTGTCGCCGGCGGCTTCAATCTCGGCGAAGCAGGCGTTTCACTTGTCGAATGGTCCGGCGATTCGTGGCGGCAGTTCGGCCCGCAACCCGCGCTTTCCGACGGGCGTTCTCCCCGCGTGAACACGCTCCGGGTGTTTGATGGCGCTCTCTGCATCGGAGGCTACTTCGATCGCGTCGGCAACGAAGGCGCGATCAACTTCTATCGCATCTCCGCCTGTCATCTCTGCCCCACCGATCTCACAAACGATGCAATCGTCGACGATGCCGACTTCTGCAACTTCATCCTGAGCTACGACCTCATGGACTGCACCGACCCCGCGATGCCCGCGAGTTGCCCATCCGACTTCAACGCCGACGGCCTCGTCGACGACGCCGACTTCACCCGGTTCGTCGTGGACTACGCGGCATTCCTCTGCCCCGAAGCAGACTGATCACACAGTTCTGACGCCCCTTCCCTGAGGGAAGGGGGAAGGGGTTGGGGAAGGGTTTCGATTCGCGCAAGGAAAACCCGCTCGCGGCTGCCAACGACCTTGAGTTGCAAGACCGGTGTTCCGAACCGCCGCCAGAAGGGAACGCTTTAGGAAATCAATCGGATCGAAGTCGTCGGCACAATCTGCTTCCGCACCAGCCGCTCGTCATTCGTGAACAACCGCATGGCGTGCGCGACTGCCGTACCAACAACGATCGCGTCCGGTAGCCGCAGAGCGTGCCTCCGCCGAACTTCCACCGCCGCATCTTTGACAGGCGCCGCGAGATCAAACACCGAAACCTCAGTCAGGAACGACCGAACCGCGCGTTCACCGGCAGCGTCAAGACCGGAAAACGAGAGCAGCTCGAGCTCGGTGATCACCGAAATTCCCAACTCTCCCATCGGCAACGGCTCGGCAAGCCGACCGCCCAGGAAATACAGAACAATGTTGGTATTAAGCAAAACGCTCAATGCCATTCGCCCCGCGTTCGGTCCTGATATTCGAGCGGATCCTGAGGCAACTTCAAGGAGCCTGCGAGCCGCGCCACATCCGGTGTCGCCGACCCGTTCTGTCGCTGCCGCAGCAGCCGCTCGATCTCGAGCCAGTCGCTATACGAAACCTGCACCGCCACCGGGCGGTTGTTCGCGTCGGTCACGATCTGCTTATTGATCGAGAGCATGCACAGAATTGTACTCTCGAATCACCCCCACGCAATAGCTCCACATCTCTCCGCTCCCCTTCCGCATCTCCGCGTTCTCTCCGCTTTCGCTCCCCCCGAATCGCGGGCCGACTTCGCGCATCCAACTCCCGCCGAACAATGGATCTCTATGCCCGCGCCCATGCCCACCAAGTCCCCCCACAATCTGCACGCCCTCGACTACATCGCCCTTGCGCAGTCGCTGCCACAGGCCAAGGCCTTCAACGGCCGCATCATCGATGTCCATTCGCACATCCACGGCAAGGAAGCAAGCAAGATCTACGAGACCGCGGCACGCCTCTTCGGTGTCCGCCTCACCTACTCACAAACCCGCCTCTCCGAAGCGCCCGCCGTTCGCGAAGTGCTGAAGGATTCCGTCCGCTTCGTCGCCATCCCCAACTTCTCGCTGCCGGATAAGGCCCACGCCTTCGGCCCCGGTTACCTCGACACCATCCGCGGCTTCCGCGAAGAGCAGGGCGCGCGGATGATCAAGCTCTGGAACGCGCCGCGCACACGCGAGTGGTTTATCGGCGCTGATCGCGACGACTACGTCGAGCTCGATGGCAAGTGGCGGGTTGCCGCGGCAGAGCTTGCCGTCTCGCTCGGGATGATGATCAAAACCCACACCGCAGACCCAGATACCTGGTTCACGGCCAAGTACACCGACCGCGCCAAGTACGGCGTCAAGCGCGAGCACTACCGGGGCCTTGAAGTGATGCTCAAGCGCTTCCCCGTCCCGTGGATCGCGGCACACATGGGGGGCAACCCCGAAGACCTCAACTTCCTCTCCGGCCTGCTCGAGCGACATCCGAATCTGTATCTGGATACCAGCGCCACCAAGTGGGTCGTCCGCGAACTCGGCAAACACCCGCGCGAAGAACTGCTCGCGTTCTTCGATAAGTGGCAGGATCGCATCTTCTTCGGCTCCGACATCGTGACGATGGACGATCAGCTCATCAAGAAAACCGCCGAGCAGCAGCGCATGAGCCCGATGAGCGACCTCTCCGATTCACCCGAAGTCGCGTTCGATCTCTACGCCAGCCGCTACTTCGCGCTCCGCACCATGTTCGAGACTGTCGGCGACCGCGAAAGCCCCATCGCCGATCCGGATCTGAAAATGGTCGATCCCGTCCGGCATCACGATCTCTCCAGCCCCACACTCCGGGGCATCGGCCTCCCCGAACACATCCTCCGCAAGATCTACTACGAGAACGTCACCAACGTCGTCATCGCCTGGGAAAACGGCACGTGGAAACCCGTGTAAAGCAGTTCACCACAGAGACACAGAGGCACAGAGAAATCACGGAGCAGAGTCATTCAACAACAAAGAGCGGCGCACCGTTGCGCCGCCCTTGATCATTCCATTTTCTTCTCTGTGTCTCCGTGCCCCCGCCGCAGCGGGTCTGGCGATTTGTGGTGAATGCCTTCGCATTCTCACCGATCAATCGGCTCGATCGCGATCGTGTTGTCCACCACGCTCGACTCGTCGGTGCAGGGGCTGTCGAAGGTCAAGCCGCCCACGATGCGGACATGCTCCCAGAACGGGAAGCCGCCGTTGTTCTTCGGGAAGATGCGTGCGTTCTGCTGCGTCAGCACGATCGGCGAGCAGGTCACGCCGCTGGTGATCCGTCCGGTTGCAATCACACCGGGGCGTGCCTGATTGTGCGAGAGCGTCACCGTGCCCGAACCCTGCGAAGCGATCGGACCCGCAACGTACACGATGGAACCAGTCGGATGGAACAGCGGATCGCCCGGCCATTCCAGATTTACGAGCGTCCCGTCGTCCAGATTGATGACGGTCTTGGTCGCGCGATCCAAGTAACCGACCGCCGTGTACGACGCGCCGACGCGGCTCAGGCGGATGTTGTTCGCGGGCCGCGCCTCGCCGAAGTCGTAGTCGTCGGCGTTGCGGCCACGCAGATACACCTTCGAACCGACCGCCTGCCCCGTGAGCGCCGAGGCCGTGAACTGCGGCGCGAAAAGTAGCGTGTCGGCATCAAACGCCAATCCGCCGGGAGTCGAGACCACGCGGCCCGAAGCGTTGAACGCCGGACGCGCCGTGACCGATGTGAGCGGAATAACGCCGTTGATCGCCTTGGCCCTGATTCCTTCGACAAACACGTAGTCACCCACGATCGTCGTGTAGATCGGCACGCTGCCGAAACGATCGAGCGAATAGACCTGACCGGATTCCGCTGTGAAGCGGATGTTGTTCGGCGTGATATCCGTGATGCGTCCGAACCCGGAGTACGACGGGCCGATGACGTTGTTGATGATCGTCGGCGTCCGCGCGGCGGTATCGACCGTGCCCTGCACATACACCGCCGTGCCCGCTCGCGAACCGCCGCCGTTTTGCAGCGCAAACATGCGCCCGTCATCGGTCTGGAGACGAATGCCGAAGGTTGTCGAAACCAGCGTGCCCACACCGGCAAATGCCGGCCGGATCGTCATGTTGATAATCCGCGGCCCGCCGGTACTGCCGCACCAGCCCACGGTGGTGTCGTCGTACACGCCATCCACTTGAACGCGATCGCCCGCGACGAACGGTCCCTGCGTATCGAGCAGATACGTCTCGCCGTTATCCGCCTCGAAGGTATTGCACGCGCCGCCGCTCTGCTGCACGATCACGCCCTGTTTCGAAACAGGCACGAGCGCGCCCACAACACCCGGGCACGCGATCATCATGGCCACCGACGTCGCACCGATCAACCGACCAAAGCCTGCGAGCATGGAGTTCTCCTTTTGTGAATGGATGCCACCCCCACTCCAGAGAGTGCGGCCGAGTGTACAGCACGCGGGCCGCCCCGCCAGCGCGAGGAGGATGCGTTCATGCGGCGGGCCTGCAAGGCGGTTCACGCGCACAGGCGGATGCAAATCGGTGCGTTACGGGCAGATCAACTCGTCGTATGCCGCGATGAAGACAACGAAATCAGCATCGTCCACGAGGGAATCGGAATTGAAATCGGACGGGCACGAAGGGGGCATCGCCGGGTCGAAGCAATCGAGCAGGTTGTACGCGCCGACGAAGAGCACAAAGTCGGCATCGTCCACCAATCCGTCGGCGTTCAGGTCTGTTTCGCACGGGATCTTCCGGATGCGTCGCAGCGTGGAAGTCGGCGTGTTGTACGAGTAGCCGACGTAGTAGAGCGCGCCGTCGAATCGGTTGTAGGTGATGAACACCGGCGGCTGGGGAGGAGTGGTGAACTGCCTGACCCGGACCGGCGCGTTGTTGTCATCGAACTCGATGTTGAAGATCTGCGAGCCGGTAAAATCGCCGGCGAAGTAGGTGTTCTGGTACGCCGCGCCGAACTTCACGCCGGGGTACCAGTCGCCGCCGATCGCGCAGCTCCCGGGGATCGCGTAGCCAGGCACGGGCGAACCGGGCGCTGTGACGTCGGCCTGGCTGGGCGCGTTGCCGTTGTAGATGGGCACGTGCGTCGCGCCGCCGTGGCCCCAATCGAGAACGGGGCGCTGATGGCGAAACCGCGGCAAGGAAGCCGGGATCTGCTGGAACGGATCGCACGGGTTGGCCCAGTAGGGCGGGTTGAGCGAATCCTGGACGAGCATGTTGCGGAAGTTGAAGAAGGGGCCGCAGGTCCCGCCGTTGGCGAGCGGGTTCGGAGCATCGAGGTTCAGCGGGGGCGTGACGGTTGAGTAGCCGGGCGTGTTGGAGAGCCCTTCGAAGAAGGGCCAGCCGGCGTTCGTGCCGCCCTGCTTGACGATGGTGAGTTCTTCGTGCTGTTCGTAGCCGACATCGCCGATGAAAAGAACGCCCGCGTTGTTCTCTGGGGTTGCGGAGTCGGGCTTGACCGAGAAGCGGTAGGGATTGCGGAAGCCCAGGGCCCACATGCGTGAGCGCGGCGCGCGGGGCGCCGCGGCATCGAAGAACGGATTGCCCGCGAGGCCGTTGCCGGTCTCGGGGCTGATGCGGATGATCTTGCCCGCCAGCGAATCGACGAGCTGCGCGCGGAACGCGCCGACATCTTCCTTGGGCGTGATGATGCCGTCGGCGAGGGCGGTGTTGCTCGAGCCGTTGCGGGGACCGCCGGTATCGGTCTCGAGGTAGCTGGCCGAATCGCCGCTGCCGGCGAAGAGCGAACCATCGAGCCCGAACGCGAGCATTCCGACGCCGTGCGACTGGTGGATGATCGGGAAGCCGGTAGAGGGCGACTCGCCCAGCAGGACGGTGCGCGAATTGGGCACCACGTTCTGGAAACCGTTCGCGGCGTTCAGCGTGTAGCGTGTGATGCGTCCGATCGAATCGCGCTGGCCCTGGCTGCCCGCCGGGTTGTACCCCGGCTGGCCCATGTTGACCAGGTCGTAGTAATCAACGGCGTAGAGCAGGTAGACGCGCCCGTTGCTCGCAAACGCCGGATCGAGCGCGAAGCCGAGCATGCCGTAGTCGGCAAAGTTGCGGACCTCGGACGAGATGTCGATGATCGGAAACGCCGCCTTCACGCCGTTTTCGATCCGCCAGACCTTGCCGGCCTTCTCCCAGATGAACGCCGTGGTCGGCGATGCGAACGCGACACCGACGGCGCGATCGAGATTTCCGACAATCGGTTCATCGACGAAGCCATCGGGCAGCGCGAACGCGGACGAGGCGATGCCGCAGGCGATGATGGCGGCACGGATATTCAAACGCATCGGCAAACTCCAAAGCAAAGACATTCACCACAGATCGCCGGACCCGCTGCGGCGGGGACACGGAAGCACGGAGAGGGCAAGAGCATGTTCGACAATCTGCGCCGGTCGAAGAGCCCGGTAACGCGATGTCGCGAGCGACACCGTGAGCCCGTGGGCTCAGGATACCGCACTTCGCTGCAATCTCAATACGTTTCTCTGTGTTTCAACACCATGTAACAGCAGCGGTCTGCTGTTAAGGACAGAGCAGATCGTTGTACTGCGTGATGAACAACTGGAAATCCAGATCGTCCACGAACCCGTCGGCGTTCATGTCCACCGGGCAGGGGGTCGGGGCGGGATCGCAGAGGAGCTTGTCGTAGGCGGTGATGAAGAGCTGGAAGTCCGAATCGTCCACCACGCCGTCGAAGTTGAAATCGGCGGTGCAGGTGACGGTCAGGATCGCGGGGGTTGAGATCACGCTCGAGCCGCAGGCATCCGTCGCACGCACGCGGTAGCTGCCCCCGTCGGGCGCGATGACCTGGGAGATGCTGAGCGAGTTGGTGGTCGCGCCGCTGATGCGGCCACCGTTGAGGACGTTCACGCCGTTGCGGAGCCACTGATACTGGAGCCCCGGCGCCGAGCCGGTGACCGAGAAGATCGCGGTCTGGCCCGAGCGCAGGGTCTGGTTCTGCGGGGGCGAGATGACCGACGGGCCGAGCACGAGGCCCCACGAGTCGGACAGCAGCGTGATCGCGGGCGTGTAGCCGCCGAAGAGCACGATGCGGGAACGCTGATGGTCGTACGCGCCGTACGCACCCTGGCGTGGAGGCGGGCTGACGTTCAGCGTCTTGGACCAGTTGAGGCCGTTCCACTCCCACGTTTCGGTCGAGTAGACGCGGTTGTGCGTGTAGCCGGTGACATAGACGCTGCGGGCGCGGGCCGGGTCGTAGATCATCTGTCCGTAGACCGGGCCGGGCGGGCCGATGTCGGATTTCTTGGTCCACGCTGCGCCGTCCCATTCCCACGTGTCGGTGAAGACGGTGCCGAAGAAGAGCGCGCCGCCGAAGAGCACGGTCCGGCCCCGCGCCACATCGAACGTCATCTGGAACGCGAAGCGCACGGACGGTCCGGAACTGGAAACCTGCATCCAATCGGTTCCGTCCCATTCCCACGTGTCGTTCGCAAGGACATCGCCGTTGTGGACTCCGCCGAACAGCACGACGCGGTTCCGCGCCGTGTCGTACACCATCGCGTGCCCGGCGCGGGCCGGGGGCCTGTGGGCCGGATTGAGCAGCGTCCACGATGTGCCGTTCCAGTACCACGTGTCGTTCAGGTTGATGTTTCCATTTGCTTCGCGTCCGCCGAAGAGCAGCACGCCCGATGCGAGCGACGTCATCGCGTGGTCGTTTCGCGGAGACGGGCCGGGCACGGCGCGCTGCGACCAGCCGGTGCCGTTCCAGATCCACGTGTCGCCCAGCCGCCCGCCGGTCGGGGTTGCGAACCCGCCGAAGAGGACGATCTGCTTGCGGAAGACGTCTGCCGCGGCATCGCCGAGCCAGCGCGGACCGGGCTCGCTGGCGCTCAGATCCTGCCATGAACTCGGGCAGCTCGCGACCGAGAGAGTCGCCTGCTGGCTGATTTCCTGCCCGCAGACGCTGGAGATGATCACGTCGTAGCTGCCTTCATCCTGAAGACCGACTTGCGAGATCTGCAGCGTGGCGGCGGTCGCGCCGCTGATGCGGGCATCGTTCAGAACGGGGACGCCGTTTCGCCGCCACTGGTAGCCAAGCCCGGTTCCGGTCGCGACGACGTTGAACACGGCGTTCTGGCCGAAGTTGGTCACGACGCTGGTGGGCTGCTGCGTGATGGGGATGCGGGAAGCAAGCTCCCAGGTATCGCCGAGCGGATTGCCGCCGGTATCTTCGCCACCGAAGAGGACGATGCGCTGCTTGAGGGTGTCGAGCGTCATGCCCGCCAGCCACCGCGCGTTGGGCGTGCCGGTCAGATTGGAAACCCATGTGGTTCCATCCCATTCCCAGGTGCGTGAGCTCCACGAGATCTCGTCTTCTACCTGCAATCGGCCACCGAACATGATGATGCGGCCGCGCCCGGGATCGAACGCGAGCGAAGCGCCGGTGCGGGCCGTGGGCGTGCCCGAAGCGCGCATCGACCAGGCTGCGCCGTCCCATTCCCACGTGTCGGAGAAGTTGATGCTGGCGACGTTGAATCCGCCGAAGAGGACCATGCGCTGGCGCACGGCATCAAAGGCCATCGCGCCGGCGTAGCGGCCGGCGGGTCCGGTGGTCGCGATCTTGGTCCAGAACGATCCGCTCCAGGCCCAGGTGTCGGTGGGAAGGCCGTAGTCCTGCTGAAGCCCGCCGAACAGGATCACTTCCTGCCGCACGCTGTCGTACGACATGTTCGCATAGAAACGCGCGGTCGGGCCGGTTGTTGCGACGCGCGTCCACGTCGTGCCGTCCCACGACCAGGTATCCGCCTGCGGCACGCCGGAGGCGTTGTATCCACCGAAAAGCAGCGTCCGACCGTGCAGCGCGTCGTACGCGAGCGCGTGGCCATTGCGCGCACCCGGACCGGCGGTTGAACGCAGGCTCCAGGTGCTGCCGTCCCATTCCCAGGTGTCGCTCTTGGTTTCGGTGGCGGTGGTGCCACCGAAGAGGACAAGCCGATTGCGGGCCGAGTCGTACGCGATGCTCGGGGATCGCCGCGCGCCCGGGCCGGTCGAGGCGACCTGCTGCCACGAGACTGTGCAATCACCGACGCTGAGGTGCGCGATGCTGGAGATGATCGGAGCGCACGCCGGACGCGTCGGATCGGTCACGACGCATGAATAGTCGCCCGCATCGCCGACCTGCGCGCCGGTGATCGAGAGGATGGGCGTATCGGCGCCCGAGATCCTGCCGCCGTTCGAGAGAGGGTTCACGCCCTTGCGCCAGGCGTACTGGAGCGACCCTGTTCCGTCACCCGTCGTGGCGATCAGCGACATCGTCGCCGTCGTGCCGGGACGCGCGACCGTGCTGACCGGCTGCGTGTGGATGACGGGGGGAAGCGAGACGGTGAGCGCTGCGGCAACAGAGGTCGAGCTCGCGCAGTCGTCGGTGACGATGCAGTCGTAGCTGCCCGCATCGCCGGCGCTGACGGAGAGAATCGAGAGGGTGCTGCTGGTTGCGCCGTCGATCGGATTCGTGTTCTTCCGCCACTGGTACTCGAGCACGCCCGTGCCGGTCGCGGCGACCGAGAACTGAGCCGGGCCGCCGACACAGACCGTCGCGGGAGCCGGGGGTGTGCCGATCGTCGGCGGCGCACAGTTCACGATGACGGTGGCGTTCAGGTCCACGCGTGCGCCGGCATCGTCGGGCTTGCCGGATTGGCGATTCGCGACGGACAGGTCGTGATAAAAGGTGAGGCCGGGCGTCGCGCCCGCACCGTACTGGTTGTTGCGGATCGAGAGCTCGCGGTATCCGGGCGTCTGGCCCAACTGGATCTGGCCGGTATAGATCGGTCGGCTTGTCTCGGGGTTCAGCGCGTAGGGCGCGAGTTGAAGAATCAACTGCGAACCGAAGGAGGTGATTCCGGTGCCGCCGATCAGGTTGGCGTTGACCGCGAGCAGCGCCGCGTTATGTGCCTGGATCGCGGGCTGCACGTTCTGGATGAAGTCGCCCGGCTGCAGGCCGTCCACGCGGTTCTGCCCGGTGAAACGGGTCATCGCGATGGCGTTGCCGGTGCCATCGGCCGTCGTGATCTTCGTGCCGACATCAAAGTAAGCGCCAAAGCGGAAGTACACCGTCTCGCCCGCGAAGGCGTTCACGGATGGCGACCAATCGACGCCGTTCTTGCTCACCTCGTACTTGAGGCCCCACGCGGCATCCGCAGAAGCCGAGAGCACGCCCGCGGCGCATGCCGCGGCGGACAGGATTCGAGCAAACCGATTCACGAAACTCATGCGAGGCCTCCCCAAAGCAACTCTTTCGCAAGAACGAGCGAGAGATTCCAAAGGCGACTGAAACCGCTCGGACTTTCCGAGCGGTGTTTGACAATCAAGGGCACAACAACTGGTCATACGACCGACCGAACATCACAAAGTCGGCATCATCAACAACGCCGTCATGATTCAAATCCGCCGGACAACCCGCCGGCATGGACGGTGCCGAACAGAGCATGGTCATGTAGGAAGCGACGAACAACTGAAAATCTGCTTCATCGACGCGAGCATCGGTGTCCATGTCGCCCAGGCAATCAAGGACTTTCAGCTCGAAGTGTGCGTAGCCGTGCCCCCCGACGAACGTGTCCTGGAGAACATACCGAGACGGAGCGAGCATCACCGTTTCTCCTCCGGATGCGATGTCATCGCCAACCAGCGAGTATCCGGCGCTCGAACTCAGCTTGACCATTCCCCACCCAAAGACGCTGACACGCGTGGGGCGAACGACATCAAACTCGTACCGGTAGCTTGTCCGCTGGTCATCGGAGAAACTGAACTGCATTCCGAGATGGCCGCTCAACTGCGCCTGCGCGATAAAGCTCGCCACGTTGGCTCCGGCGCTGGAGGCGTGCCAGAACATGACGCCGCCGTACGACTGGACGTTGGTCGGCGACCACGCGCCGAAGGAACTGCACGAATCGGCGACGTTCCAGTCGAAGGCGACGACCGGCTCGTACGGATAGTTCCAGGAGCTTCTGTAGTAACCGACGCCCGAGTACGTGCTCGTGCGGCTGATCGGGATCAGCCCGGCGACGACACCGGGGGCTTGCGCGACCGGCAAAGCGCAGATCAGCAGCTTTGTCAATACGGATCTCGGCTTCATTGCGCACCTCTAGGGGCAGTTCAACAGGTCGTACGCGTGCCCGAACACGATGAAGTCCGCATCATCGACGAGCGTGTCGTCGTTCAGATCCGCCGGGCATGCGAAGGGCATGGCCGGGTCCGAGCAGAGCATGGTCTGGTACGCGAGCAGGAAGATCTGGAAATCCGACTCATCGACCGAGTGATCGAAGTTCAGATCGCTCGGGCAGGTGTTGACGATGTTGATCGATGCGTTCAGGTCGAATCGGGCCGGCCCGCTCGCCTGCGGCGCGCCCGACTGCTTGTTGACGAGCGAGGCGCTGCTGTAGAACGTCAATCCCGCCGTGTTGCCCGAGCCGAACGTCTTGTTCCGGATGGTGATCGTGCGCCCCGTCGGGTCGGACCCGAGCCTGACTTCGCCCTTGTAAATCTCTTTGTACGGCTCGAACGGAACATCGGCCAGGAACAACTGCGAACCGAAGCTGGTGACGGCCGTGGTGCCGATCGTGGCGCCCGCGTTTGAAAGGAGCGCCGGATTGCCGCTGGAGATCGTGCGAACGAGGTTCTGGAACACATCGCCCGGCGCGAACCCGACCGACTGATTCGACCCGGTGAAACGGTTGAGAGCCTGCGCCGTGCCCGTGCCGTCCGCCGTCGTGATCACCGGCGCCGCGCCCGGATCGAAGTATGCGCCGAAACGAAAGCGAACGACCGACCCTTCGACCGGCGGCACATTCACCGCCGACGACCACGGATCGGACTCGCTCAGGCGGACCTCAAACTTCAGGCCCCAGGCGCTGAGAGCTTCCGGGCCGATGCCCGCCAAACCCAATGCTGCCGCGAACGCGCATCCCGCGCTCCAGCGCCGCACACACTTGCTCATTCAATAGACTCCCCAAAGCTCCCGCGAGGGCCCAAGTCTAACCGAACCGCCCGCCCGTCACAAGCAAACTCCGATGGCGACGGACAGGGGGGTGTCCGCAGGGGTGCGGTCACACATGAAAACAAACTCATCAAGCCGCGGCTCGCGGATGATCTCTGCCTGAGGTTGCGTCCGGCGCATCGCCTGGGTGCCTCTACGGGCAGATCAGCGCGTCGTATGCCAAGGCAAACAGGACAAAGTCCGCATCGTCCACGAATCCGTCGTTGTTCAGATCGGCCGGGCAGCCGGGTGGCATCGCGGCGTCGGCGCAGTCAAAAAGGTTGTACGCCAGGTCGAACGCCGCGAAGTCGTCGTCGTCCACCTCGCCGTCGCAGGTGAAGTCGCCCGGGCAGGGCGCGCTGTTGTCGGCGACGAGGGTGGCATCGAAGACCGAGGAATCGCAGGTCTCTTCGCCGTTGCGCGGGTCGATCGCCCAGTCGATGATGCTGCCGGGGGGCAGGCAGAGTTGCAGCGAATACGTGACGCCGACCAGATCGTTGCCCTGGATGGTCTGGGTCCACACCTCGGCGCCGTTGACAAAGATGCGGCCGATCACGCCGCTGCCGCAGGCTTGTGCTTTTTTCAGTTGACCGGTGACGACCACGTTGCCTCCCGCGGCAAACACGAACCGGCGCACCGCCCAGTTGATGACGGCGATGCGTCCCGATGCGCCCTGGATGCCGCTCGGGTGGCCGCCCATGTTGTTGATGAATGTCCAGTACCCGCCCGGCGCATTGGCGGAGCGGGACCAGACATTGGGCGCGAAGGTGCCGAAGAGCGGGAACTGCTGGAAGCCCGAGGGGTTGAGGGTGCCCTCGTAGAAGCCGTAGTACCAGCCTCCCTGTCCCTGGACGCCGGAGTAATCAGCCTGGGAGTCGGCGATGGCCGTGGCGTTTGCGCTGGAGCAGAACAAGATCGCGCATGCCGCGAGGGCGCTGCGCACGACCGATTGACACCCACATCCCGTGTTCATTTCATCTTCCCTTTCGCAAGGAGCGGTTCACTCCGGACAAATCAGGTCGTTGTACGCGCCGACGAAGAGCACGAAATCGCGGTCGTCCACCACGGAATCGCCGTTGAAATCCGACGGGCATCGCGCGGGCATTTCTGGATCAAGGCAATCGAGGACATTGACGGCTTGGACAAACTCGACGAAGTCGGCGTCATCCACGACGGTGTCGCCGTTCAGGTCGCAGGGGCAGGGCGGGCCGGCGAGTCCGACCGTGAAACCGTGCCAGGTTTCGGCGTTCGGGATTGTCCAGGTGATCGCGCTCACGCGCCCGATGAAGCGGATTGTGCCGTGACCTTCAACACCGGTGAGCCGCTGACCTCCGACGTTGTTGAGTGTGCCGGGGCCGCCCCAATAGCCGGGGCCGAAAGACAGAATGGTGAACGGCGTATCAAAGTCGTACGTGACCTGAATGCTCGGCTGTCCGAGACTCACGATCGCCATGATCGGGTCGTCCACCGGTGGTGAAAACTCCAGTCGGTGTACGCCGGAACCGGCCCCGCCCTGAAGCCCGATGATGTCGCGCCGGGGCGGCGCGTTGGGAACCGACGTGCTCAGGAACGGCGTCGCGGGCGCGTAGTAGTTCGGTCCCGTGTTGTTGATGTTCGCAAAGAACACCTCGCCGGTGTAATTGACAGAGACAGCGCCCCCCGCCGATGCGATCGTGCCCGAGACCGCATTCACCGGCGCGCCCGATGCCGAAGTCCACGCGGCCCAATCCGCCGGTGCGCCGATCGCGCGATCGCAGCCGGCCCATGCAAGCACGCAAGCGCACACTGTTTGAATCGCCAATCGAACACCAGGCATGATTCACCTCGCCGAACAACTCAATCGTGCGGGACTCCAGAACCATCACTCCGACAGTCAGTCGCACGCCAGCTCGTTGTACGCCGCCGCGAACTGCACAAAGTCCGTGTCATCCACGAAGCCATCGCCGTTCAGGTCCGACGGGCACCCCACCGACATCACCGGATCTGCGCAGTCGAGCACGCCGTACGCCTCGGCAAAGACCACGAAGTCGGTGTCTTCCACCAGCCCATCCAGATTCAGATCGCCCTGGCACCACGCCACCGGTGCGCACGCAAACGCCCGCGCCGAGAAGTCATCCAGCCCGGCCTCCACCACGCTCCCCGTTCCCGTGTCCTGCGCGTTAAAGCGCACCCGCACGTTCGCGGTCGGCGCAAGACCGAGAGCTGAGAGCTTGAAGCTCGCCTTCCGCCAGCCCGGGTTCACGTTCGGATCGGCAAGACCGCCCGGTCCGACGACTTCGGCGTTCACCCAGTTGCTGCCGCCGTTGATCGACGCCTGCACGATGAACGTATCCGCATACGGAGCGCCGCCCGCGCCCGTTGCGTACCAGCGCCAGTACGAAATCTCCGCATCCTGCATCCCCGCCATGTTCATCACCGGGCTGACAAGCAGCGTCGAGCCGCCATCAACATCCGCGGCTCCGAGCGGCCCGCCGACCACGCCCTGCCCCGTGATGAAGCACTTGCCGCCGGGGCCGGTGTGATCCGCGCCGGGTGCAGATGCAGTGCCGATCGGCGCCGCCAACGCCCACAGCCCGGCCGTTGCGGTGTTCGGGCCGACCGTCCAACCCGTGCTCGTCGCAAAGTCCGTGCTGTAAATATTGAACACGTCGCCGCTCCGGGGCGTGTACGTCCCGCTGCAAGGCAAGCGCACCACGCTCCCCGAGGTTGTCCGCAGCTCCGCATAAAACGGAACCGTCGCGCCGCACGGCACATCCGCGAGCGCCGCGATGTATCCGCCGCCGCCGTGGTCATAGATCGGCGCTTCCACAATCGTCGCGCCGCCGTTGATGCTGTAATAGAAGTGACTCGCGCCCAAATCGAACGCTTCCGTCCCGTCATTGATCTTCAGCCCCACGGGAACAAGTTCTCCCGCCGGAACCGCGATATCCGAATCACCGGTCAGCCCCGCCAGCAGCACCCGATCGGCCGTTGAGATGCTCAGCTTGTAGAACTGGCTGATCGAAGTCGCGCCCGACGGCTTCACCTGCACGTAATACGTCCCCGCGTGGGGCAACAGCACGTCCGTCACCGTCTGCGACTGACCCGATCCGCCCGCCGAAGTGGCCAAGAGCGTCGTCCCGTCCGAATCCAGCACGTTCACCGCGAGCTTGATCGCCGTCAGCGAATCCGTCGCATTGCCCGAGCAGCACGAACCGCTCTGCCCCGAGCACGCCTGCGCCGAATCGTCGTACGCGCTGCCCACCGCAACAGCGGTCACCGTTATCCCGGCCGCGCGATCGAACGTCACCGCATAGAAGTCGTCGTCCGCGAGATCCGAGAGCGAAACGGTCGATGCGATCGGATTCTCGGCGATCGCGCCCGCAACCGGCCCCGCCGGCGCCGGCATCTCTCCCACCGAGATCGTGCCGCAGTTCAGCACGCCAAGATCCGTCGCCTGCGCCGCGAAATCATTCGGTTCGTTCACGTCGCCGTACGAGTACTGCGCATGGCGGATGTCGTCCTGCCGCGGCCCATCAAAAACCGTCGTCACGAACGGCTCCATCAGCTTCGTCGTCTCGATCGGGCACACGTGCGCCTGCCCCATGCCGTGCCCGTGCTCGTGACTCAGCACATTGCGCAGCTTCACCGAGCCGTTCGCCGTGTCGTCGAAGAAATTGTCCCCTGTATCGACCACCATGTCGCCGCCGACCGCGTCGGCGCTGTCCGGATAGAAGTTGTACGCCAGGACGCCCGAGTTCCCGTCGATCGTGTGGCCCGAGATCCGCACATCGCCCCGGACGCCCACCACGCCGAAGAACGGGCTTGTCTGCCCGGCGGGCGATTGCAGCGCCGCGCCGTCGTCGAAAGGCTCGTACACGTAATTCAATCCGCTCACCTGCGACCAGCGATCGAAGATCGACTGCAGGATCGGAAGCCACACCGCCTCGCTCCCGTAGATCGTGTTCAAACGCGCCCGCAGGTTCGATGGCGCATCCGCCTCGCCGTTGAACCCCTGCACAAACGTCCCGTCCGGAACGATCGACCACGTCAGCGTCACCGGCTTCCCGAGCGGCGAACCGCCCGGCGTCATCGCCGTCCCGCCCCAGCGCGGCGCGATCTGGAACCGATCGTCAAAGTGGTTCAGCCGCGCTTCGGCCATTCGGAACGCTTCCATCACCTGGTCCGATGTTCCCGGCGCGAAGCAGGCGCTCATTCTCGCCTGATTCGGCGCTTCCAGCTTCTGCTCGATGCGCTTCTCCAGCATCGCGCGGTGCGTGCCATCAAGCTTCGCGAGCATCCCCGCCAGACCCGGAATCAGCCCGGAGCCGCCCCCGCCGGTTCGTGCCGCGCCGGCCTCTCCAAGCGCAGCGCACACGCCGCCCGCACACGAATCCGCTCGCGCCTTCCCTTCGCACGCGCGACCGCTCCGCTCGGCCATCACCGCCCCGGCAGCACTCACCACCGCCAGCGCGCCCAGAGTGAAAACATGAGCCCAGCCAGCCCGATTCCTGCCGGTCAACGTCATGGCAATTCCATCCTCTATATGGACAAGGTCTTTCGCCGCCATCGCAAGCGGCTTCCGAGTTCCGACTCCAACACCACCCTAACCGACACTCCCCGACGCGCCAAGAAAAATCGCGCGAACGGCATCCAAACCCCGAACAAACAGCCCTCGGCCCGCGTCCCGCTACGCTCTCACCGTGATCGAACTGATCCTCATCGCCGCGCTCCTGGTTATCAACTCCCTGCTCGTCGCGGCAGAGATCGGCATCGTCGCATCCCGCCGGGTCCGACTCGAACAGGCCGCCGACCGGGGCGAGGCGGGCGCCCGTCGCGCGCTCCGCATGTCGGAGCACCCGACCCGGTACATCTCGACCATCCAGATCGGCATCACCGTCATCGCCCTCAGCCTCGGCGCGCTGGGCGAAGCCTCGCTCGCCAACCGCTTCCAGCACTGGATCGATGCACAGTTTCCCGCGCTCCAGCGTCACTCCAACCTCCTCGCCATCGTCATCGTCGTCATCGGCCTCACGCTTGTCTCGCTCTGGCTGAGCGAGATCCTGCCCAAGCGCATCGCCATGTCGAACCCCGAGCGCATCGCCCGGTGGTTCGGCGCTCCCATCTCCTGGCTTGCCACTCTCGCTTCTCCCCTCGTCTGGCTCCTCACCCACGCGACCGATGCCGTCCTCGCCGCCATCGGCATCAAGAGCGCACCCGAAGAAGCCGTCAACGAGGACGAGGTCCGCGGGCTCATCGAAAAAGGCACCGAGACCGGCATCTTCGCCGAGAACGAGGGCGAGATCGTCGATCGCGTCTTCGACCTCGCCGATCGCAAGGTGAAGAGCCTCATGGTCCCACGCAGCGAGATCGTCTGGATCGAAGCCGAAGACAACATCGAACGCATCCGACTCGTCGTTGCCACCAGCCCCCACTCGCACTTCCCCGTCTGCAAAGGCGGCCTCGACACCCTCGTCGGCGTGGTCCACGTCAAGGACCTCGTCAAGTTCGGGCTCGTCAGCGGCCTTTCTTCGCCCGGCGAGAAGATCCCGATGGACCAGCTCGCCCGCGCCCCGCTCTTCGTTCCCGAGAACACGCTCGCCCTCAAACTCCTCGACCGTTTCCGCGAAACCCGCGAGCATCTCGCCATTGTCGTCGATGAATTCGGCGGCACCGAAGGCCTTGTCACTCTCAACGATCTCGTCAGCGCCATCGTCGGCGATGTCGTCCGCCCCGACAGCCTCCAGGCCGAGATCGTGCAGCGCGCCGACGGGAGCTACCTCGTGGACGCCCGCCTGCCGATCGATGCGCTCTGCCGCGAACTCGAGATCGAAGAGTTCGACCGCGCCGAGCTGGGCGAATCCGGCGTGGACGTCAACACCGTCGCCGGCCTGGTCCTCGCGCTCCTGGGGCACCTGCCCAAAACCGGCGAATCCGTCGAAGGCTTTGGACTGCGCTTCGAGGTCGTGGACATGGACCGCCAGCGCATCGACAAGGTGCTGGTGAGCCGGGTGATCCCCGCGATCCAAATCCCTCCGGGCTGATTTCCGATCGCACGAATCTCTCTTCTCGCCCTGGGATTCGCGCCCGCTCCCGGATGAAACCGCCTGCGGCCGAAGTCAGCGCGCCCCGATCCCGCGTGCCCCCCGGGGTATGCAACCGCAGCTCGATCATTCCAGGCCTGTTTTTCTCGGACTAACACTCTCGCATTCGAATGACATAAGGTGCATTTTTTGTCACTTTTAGACGAAAACGAAGATAGAATAGACAATTCTGTCACTTTATGCGATTCTTTCCATCCCAAACCGATGACGCCATCCTCGCCCAGCTCGGCGAAAGCCTGGCCCAATCCCGTCTTCGCAAACGTCTGACCCAAGACCAGCTCGCCCGCGAAGCCGGGGTCTCCAAGCGCACCGTGCTCCGAATCGAGCGGGGCGAATCCATCCAACTCACCAATCTCATCCGCATCCTGCGCACCCTCAATCTCCTTCACGCACTCGATTCGCTCAAGCCGCAACCCAGCCCCATCGAACAACTGCGCGGCACGCGCGTCCGCGTGCGACCAAGCAGATCCGAAAAATCCTCCAATCCCAACCCGCCCAGATCCGCGCGCAACCCCTCCGGCAATCCACCCGCGAAACCGCCGCCCAAACGAACCTGGATGTGGGGCGACGAAAAGCCGAGCAACCAAGACCGGAGCCAGCCGTGACCGTCGCCGAAGTTCAGCTCTGGGGCAGCACCATCGGCGCGGTCGCCGTCGATGGCCCCGGCCAGATCGCATCCTTTGAATACACCCCCGCCTTCCGCGATAGCAACATCCAGCTTGCGCCGCTGATGATGCCGCTCTCCGATCAGGTCTTCCGTTTTCCAACTCTCGATCCCGCCGCCTTCCACGGCCTGCCCGGCATGCTCGCCGATGCGCTCCCCGACAAGTTCGGCAACGCCGTCATCGATGCGTGGCTCGCCTCACAAGGCCGCCTCCCCGGCGAGATCGATCCGGTCGAGCGTCTCTGCTACACCGGCACGCGCGCCATGGGCGCGCTCGAGTTCCGCCCCGCGATGGGGCCGCGCGATTCGACATCCACCCCGATCCGGATCGATTCGCTCGTGCATCTGGCCTCGGAAGTGCTCAACCGGCGCGAAAGCCTCCGCACCTCGTTCGCCGATTCCTCCAAAGAGCACGCCCTGCGCGAAATCCTCCGCGTCGGCGCCTCCGCCGGCGGTGCCCGCGCCAAGGCGGTCATCGCGTGGAATCCCTCCACCAACCAGGTCCGCTCCGGTCAGGCTTCTGCCCCGCCCGGCTTTGAATACTGGCTGCTCACGTTCGATGGCGTCACCAACAGCGGCGATCACGGCCTCTCCGATCCGCTGGGCTTCGGCGCGATCCAGTACGCCTATTCGCTCATGGCCCGTGCCGCCGGGATCCGCATGTCCGACTGCCGCCTCTTCGAGGAGAACGGCCGGCGCCACTTCATGACCCGTCGTTTCGATCGTCTCGACGACGGCGCCAAGCTCCACATGCAATCCCTCGGGGCACTCGCCCATTTCGACTACAACATTCCCGGGGCGTACTCGTACGAACAGGCCCTGCTCATCATCCGCCGCCTGGGCCTGACCATGGACGACATCGAAGAGCAGTTCCGTCGCATGGTCTTCAACGTCGTCGCCCGCAACCAGGATGACCACGTCAAGAACATCGCGTTCCTCATGAACAAAGCGGGCGAGTGGTCCCTCTCCCCCGCGTTCGATGTCTGCTATTCATACAACCCGTCGGGCGCCTGGACCGCCACCCACCAGATGACCATCGCGGGCAAACGCCACAGTTTCACTCTCGATGATCTCAAGTCCGTCGCCGTCACCGCCAGCATGAAGCGCGGCCGCGCCGAATCCATCCTCCGCGAAGTCACCGACGCCGTCTCGCAATGGAGCCGCTTCGCGCACGCCGCGTTGGTTCCGGAAGGACAAGCCGAAGCAATCGGTCGCACCCACCGCCTCCATCTGCTCGAGGACGACTTCGGGTAGCGAGGGCTGCGAGAAGAGCACGCTCGCGTGCGATTCCCCTTCAGTTCGTTCGGGCTCGTACGGCACGGCCTCGATCGCCCGGACCGATTGCCCAGACCGATTGCCCAGACCGATTGCTTTTGATGCGCCCGTCGAGATCGGTCCGCATGAAGCGGCACGGTCTCGGCCTCCGCGCCTCACTGCTGCATCACCGGCCGCTCCACCACTTCCATCCGCATCTTCCCCGTCGGCACATCGCCTTCTTGCGTCACCCGCACGACGGTCAAGCCAGTCTGCAGGTCCAACTGCACCGGATAGCCCGGGTTCCCCATCGCATCCGCTTCCAGGTACACCTTCGTGTCGTGCGGCACACCGTTCCGCACCAGCTTCCCCCGGCTCTTGGGCGCGATCCGCGTCACCGCCAGGTTGTTCGATTGCCCGCTCGCATCCGCCCGGATGATCGCGACCCCGATCGGCTGCGCCGTGTCGTTCCGCACATCCGCCTGATAGCCGACCGTACACCCCGAAAGCAGCACCATCGCGCCCGCGCCGCAAGCCGCCGCCACTCTTTTCCGAACGACCCGATTGAACATCACAAAGCCTCCAACGCGCGCACCTTCCGACCACGGCGCCGCCCCCAAAGACTAGAACGGTCCGCATGCATGCGCCGCGACGATGAGTCGGCCCCTCGAAACGTTCGAACGCTTGCCGTACGAGCCCGAACGAAGTGTCGGGCGCAGCCGCCCGAGACCGGCAACCCAACACCCTCCGGACACCCAATTCTGTGGGTTTTGCCTCGCATTTTCCACAGGTTTGTGGGCGGGTTTTCCGGTAGCGTGATCGGTGCGCGCCCGCGGGCTCGGAAGCCCAGACCCTTCCACAACTCCCGTTCGGCGCGACGCGGAGATCAGCCCATGAACAACTCCGATCCGAACCCCGCATCCGATCCGGCAGTCGATCTTGATGCCGCACGGATCAGCGCCGACTTCGTCGCGCTCGTGCACGTTGATTCGGCGTGGCGCAATCGCTTCTGCGCCGTCACGCTCGAAGACGACACCGACCTCCTCGTTGTGACCGACGACACCCCCGCGAGCATCATCGCCCGCATCTCCGAGCAGTTGCCGCGCCAATGCAGTCTGCTGCACGTGTCCGACGAGCGGGTCTGCCGCCTGATCGCCCGGGCTTACGACCAGTCGCGTTCAACCTAGCAGAGGCTGTCCGCACTCCGGACAGTTCGCGGCATCCTCGAGCCCCTCGCGTGAATAGCCGCACATCGCGCACGCCCCGCGCGCTCTCCGTACCGCCCGACGCTCCATGCCCCAGGCGCACAACCCGATCAGGGCCGGAGCCGCCGCGACCAGCACGATGCGCACGATGTACACCTCGTACCCGCCCCCCTGCGCGCAAAGCCACCACTCGTTCGCGTCCTTTCGTGGCAGCAACAACTGCAAGCCCGGCGCGATCCGCGGCAGGTGCGCCCCCTGCGAATTGCACACCACGATCGCGCCCGATGTCACTTCGATGCTGTGCGTCTTTGTCACCATCATCGCAAAGTTGTGCCCGATCGACAACGCCGAAATCAGCAGCAGCGACGCCGCGGCAAAGAACGCGCACCGCTTCAGCCGACGCCAGCCTCGCCCGCAAACTCCCGATCGCGTCGGGCGGCGCAGCCGCCCCCAGATCACAAGCCCGATCAAGCCCGCGATCGGACCCCACAGCGGCACAAAGAAGCATCGGAAGTACTTCGCCTCCGGCACGATCAACCACGCGAACGCTTCGCTCCGGGCTACTTCCCACCCGATCCGCGCCGGCGGCCAGTTCTCCTGCCGGACATAGACCCAGAGCTGTCCGCGGCCAATCCCCGCTTCCAGCACGTCATCAGTCCAACGCGCCGTCCACCAGATGCTCGCAAGCCACGCGACCGCGCATGCCGCTGCCAGGCCGATCGCGCACCACTCCCACACCCTGATCTGTCCCGTCGGCGCTCGCACGCAAGAGCATACCTGTCCGCGGCGTCTGCGCTGCACCCCACGCTCGCCGGCAGGCGCACGCGCCGAACGCATCCCTTCACACCGCCCTCAACCCCCCCGCAACAGCAGGCCGACGAACAGGCTTCCCGGCTCTCCACCGAAACACCTCTTGCCCGGCACCGGGAGATTGTCTGTTCGGTCCTCTCTCTTACGGACAAACCAGCGCGTTGTACGCCGCCACGAAAACGACAAAGTCCGCATCATCCACCAAGCGGTTGTAGTTGAAGTCCGACGGGCACCCAAACGCCATCGCGCCGTCCGCGCAATCCAGCACGTTGTACGCCGCGATGAAGAGCACAAAGTCCGCGTCGTCTACCTGCCCGTCGTTGTTCAGATCGGCCGGGCAGAAGGCGCGCGGCGTGAACGCGAGTCGGATCGCCGGCGGACCCCACGAGAGTCCGGTCGTCGCGTCCGCATCGCCATAGCGGTACCGTGTCGCGCCGCTCATGCTGGGGAAGCTCCCCTCGCCATCGAGCATGCCCGACGCCGCCAGCACGCCCTCGCCCCGGATCGTCACGCACAGATCCGTTCCCCGATACACAAACCCGCGCTCGAACGAAACGTACCACGCGTTCTCGCTCCCGATCGCCGCCGCGCCCGAGCTCGGGAATGCGTTCAGCGGCACATCCAGCGGCCCGGAGCGCACTTCCCTCGAGGGTGTCCCCATGTTCGTGGCAAACGTATCGCTCATCGTCAGTGGCGTGCGCGCCGCTGCCGAAATCGTCACATCAAACCGCGGCAGCGTTGTCGTCGCCGACGGGAACGAAACAGCATTCGAAACGCTCCCCTGGCGCAAACTCAAACCGTTGATCACCGATCCGTATGTCATCGCCCGCAGTTGATCCGCCGCGATGATCACCTGGATGGTGTACTCGCTCTGCCCCGGCGTGGTCCAGCCGCCCACGCCGTTTGAAAGCGCCAGCGCATTGGGCGTCATCACCGACGGGATATACCCAACCCGCATCGCCAAGCCCGAGTATCCGTTGACGAAAAAGTTCCCGGTGCTCGAGCCCGACGAGAGCGAGTACACGCAGCGGTTGAACCCTTCCGTACCGAAGAGCCCTTCCAGACGGCCGATCGAGCCGCTCAGCCCGGTGTGCCGGATACGGATGCAGAGGTCGCCCCCTTTATACACAAAGTTTCTGCGGAACTGCACGAGCCTTCCGAACCGCCCGTCGGCATCGCCCGGCAGCGTGCCCGCCGGAAGGACCATCGGGCCGTCGTGTACCAGCACCTTGTCCGCACCCTCGTTGATCGCGAACGTCTGGCTCATCGAATCCGGACGGCGCGCCGCGGTACTGAGCGTCACTTCCATGTCCGCCGCTGTCACATCCGTTGCCGGTTCGCTCACCGTGAATCGGCACTGGCGCAGCCAGAGCGAATCGATCACGCTCCCGGGCGGAATGTGCCGCAGTTCCGACGCCGCGATGATCGTCTGCAGCGCCGGGAAAAGATCGCCCCCCACGGTGTCCGCGCCCGGCCCGGCCGATCCAAGAGGCGAAGCGGCGCCCGCATCGATGCTCAGGCGCGTGATGTCGGCGCTTGCCTGCCCCGCCGCAACCGTCGCGCCGCTGCCGTTCGCAACGAAGCTGGTGAACCTCGTGCCGTAGAACGGGCCGTCCGTCGGCTGCGAGTCGAACAACCATTCATCGAGCGGCTGACCCGAATGCCGGATCACCCACGCCAGCGGCCCGTTCACGTACTCCACGGGATTCGTGAACGCCACCTCGTGGCCGAACCATCCGACGTTGAAGCCCACCATCGGCTTGAACGAGTTCGCCGGGAAGCTCAGCCCGCCGCTCCGCGTGATCCGCGACCCCGGCGCGAAATTGCTCGCGAACGTCGGCGACGCCGCCGCGGGCGTGTTGAGCGATCGCCCCATCTGCACGCTGAACGCCGAGTAGTTCGCCGCCGCCGGAGGCCAGATCGCGTCCGCCCGGTTCCGCCACGTCATCCCCACGATGCGCGAGCCCGGTGCCAGCGTGTCGAACTGCTCTTCCTCCACCACGGTCATGAGCGTCTTGGGCGTGTTGGCCGTGAGCGTCGGCGAGCCGGCCAGCGTCGGGCTCGTCACCGCCTCGTCGATCACCGTCACTTTCGTCACGCCGTGCGCCAGCTCATGCGCCGGAGGCGTGTAGGTCAGCCGCATCACCAGCCCCGCATTCTGGACCAGAGAAGTACTCGATGCCGCCGTGGACGAAGACGCCGTGGCCCACGCCGCCTTTCCGGGCGCTGCGAGGATGTCCGCGTAGTGATCCGTCGTGGTCGGCGATTGCGTGCGGAACTCGACCACCAGCGGCCCGCCGTTGTACACGTACGCCACCGAGAACGGAATGACCGAGCTCCAATCTTCCGGCACCGTCCCGCTGTTCCCCGCCGGGCAATCGCCCGCATTGATCGTCGTCCCGCCCGAACGCACCACCACCACCCCGCTCATGTTCGAAGCGAACGTCGTGCTCATCGTCGCCGGAGTCAGCGTCGAAGTCGCAAACCGCACCTCGAACTTCGAAAGCGTGCGCGACGTCGGCGGATACGCCGCCGTCGCCACATTGAACAGCCGAAGCTGCATCCCCGAGATCGTGCTCCCCCGCGGGATGGCCGCCAACTGATCCGGCGAGTACATCACCTGGAACGTCCCCGAGCCGAAGTTCCCGATCGGGATCGAGATGCCCGAGTTCCCGGCCACACCCTCGGCCGCCGGCGGGATCACCGCGGTCATCTGCGCCCACGCGCAACCCGCCGTCAACGCCGCGCTAGCAAACACAGCAATCTTGGTGCGCATGGTGAGTCCCTTCACCCCGATTCGGGGTTCCCAAAGACTACCGGCGATCTCGTGATCCGCAACGTTGTTTTTGCCGGCGCGCCCACCAAAGAAAGCGCGGCCTTTCCATCCCCACACCGCTGAGTTCGCCGCCCCTTTCGGCCGCTCCCGACCCGCCGATAACTCTCGCCGACCCGCCCGAACACAACGATTCGCTCCGACCAACAGCATCCCGCCTTTGGCTCTGCGAAATCGCGTGGTACGTTGGGAGTAGGCCCCTTATGCCCAGGATGCCCCGCGCAAGCAATCCCGCTGCCGCGCTGCTGTGTGCCGCGCTCGCGCTCACCGCGCGCGCCCAGGTCACCATCAACACAACCAATCAATCCATCACCGGCGACACCGATTTCTCTTCTTCTTCCTTCAACGGCACGCCCTTCCGCACCTATCTCGACAACGGCATCGCCGTCTTCGCCATCAAGGGCGATCTCATCATCCCGCAAAACCAGATCATCACCATCACCGGCTCGCGCCCGTGCCGCATCCTCGTCGGCAACAACCTCATCGTCAACAACGGCGCAGTCTTCAATGCGTCTGCAACACTCGCCACCATCCCAATTCCGCTCCCAGGCCCGGGCGCGGGCGCGGGAGGGCTGGGTGGCCAGGGCGGCTCAGCCGGCATCGCTTCCTTTCTGATTCCTCTTGGAGGCAATTCCACTCTCGGCGGCAGCGGAGGCAACAAAGGAACCTGCAACACCTTCGCCGGATTCTCGGGCTCGAACGGACAATCCGGCTCCAGCGGCCAGCGCGGCTTCGACGGAAACACCGGCGGCCTCGGTTCACCTGGTACTGCCGGAGGACTCGGCTACGGCAACTCCGGCCTCGGCGCATTTCAAGGCCTCGGAGGCAGCGGCGGCTTTGCAGGCTCGGGCGGAAACCCCGGCCTCGGCGGCTCCGCGGGCTCCGGCGGTTTCGGCTCCATGTCCTTCGCCGGGAACGGAACTAACGGAAGCACCGGCTGGCCCGGCAATCACGGAACCGCAGGCTCCGCAGGCAACCCCGGCATCAGCGGCAACAACGCAACAACTCCAACATCATCCGGCAACGAGTACCTCTTCATCGCAGGAAATGGAGGCGCAGGTGCAGGAGGTGGCGGAGGAGGTGGCTCGGGCGGGTCAGGTTCAGGAGGCGGCTCGGGTGGCTCAGGTGGTGGAGGTGGCGGCACATCGTGCAACGCAGGTGGAAAAGGCGGAAATGGTGCGCAAGGTGGCTCGGGCTCGCTCGCTTCAAATGGCGGGAATGGCGGTCAGGGTGCGCGGGGCGGCGGAGGAGGGGGTGCGCTCGATGTTCTTGTGTTGGGGAGTTTGAGCATCAAGGGAACATGGTCGGCGCGCGGGGGCGATGCGGGCGCGCCGGGTGCCGGAACGGCCGGCGGTCCGACGCGCTTTGAGGGCGGCGGTTCGGGATTCGGGCTTGCGGGCTCGTTCGGGACTGCGGGCTCTGGAAAAGGCGGCTCGGGCGGAAATTCTGGTGCGGGCGGAAATGGCGGCGCGGGGGGGCCGGGTGCGCAGGGCGGCAACGCTGGCGGGGGCGCGGGGGGCACGATCCGCATCGTGGGGACCGAGTTTGATCTGCGCGCTTCGATCGATGTGCGGGGAGGCACGAGTTCGGATGGAACATCGGGTGCGCCCAACGGGCGATTGCAGGTCGGCGCGCACACGGCGAGCGCGTACGAGCCGGGTGCGGTGAACGGTGTTGTTGCGATTCTGAATGGGCCGACGGATGCGAACCCGTACTTTGCGGGTTCGCCTCAGACACCGTACATCGCGAATCTGCTGAACGGCGCCGCGATCGGCGGGATTGTGCCGGGCTTGAGCGCGACGGGTATGCTCGAGGGGCTTGAGATTCCGGAGCGCGCGGTCGGCGCGATCGTGTTCACGATCATCGACTTTCCGCCCTTGCACTACAACACAGCCAACTACACCGCGCTGCTCGCGTTGAACCTCTCGGGCGCGCCGCTGCGCAATGTCCGGATCGGCGCGGGCGCGGCGGATCACCTGGTCGCGCTCAAGCAGTTCGGCTACGCTAAAGACGCGCGCTTCGGCGGGCTTGGGCCGACGGCGCTCACCGATTTGGCCGCGGATTCTGTGTACGCCACGCTGACGGCCGGGCCGTTCGATGAGCTTTCGAATCTCTCGGCGACGTGTACCAGCGGCGTGACGACGGTTTCCCGCCTGAACGATTCGATCTTCCTCAACGAAGTCTTGTTTCTTGAGCTGCCCGCGCCGGAGCCGGCGTGCCCGGCCGATCAGAACGGCGACGGCGTTGTTGATGATGCCGACTTCGTTGCCTTTGCCAGCGCGTACGACCTGCTGGATTGCGGCGTGCCCGAGATGGCGCAGGGTTGTCCGGCGGACATGGATCGGGACGGTTTCGTTGATGATTCGGACTTTGCCTCGTTCGCGGCGGCGTACGACGCGTTTATCTGTCCGTAAGGAAGTGCCGCGGCTGGCTCGGTGTCGGTGGGCCTGGCGGCGCTTTCCCACGAACGAGGGATTATCGGCGAGTCGGGCGGCGAGGTCCGATTGCGGGTTACAACTCCCGCCGGCTTCGCTCGATTTCATTTGGAAAACAGGCAAAAGCCCGTAAAATATGGGAGCGGCGAACGCGGTGCGTTTGCCCACGGAATTGGGAGAAGACATGAACAAGCGAACACAGGTGTTTGTGGGTGCGGTGATGCTGTCGGCGGGGCTTGCGAATGCGCAGCCGTTCCAGATCGTCGCGACGCAGACGCCGCCGTTCAGCATCCCGCCGGATCAGTGGAAGAGTGTTACCCGGTGGTCGCTCCCGGGTTCGACCGGCGTGTTCTCGCCGCTGTCCAGCATCCCGGACGGGCAGGTACACGATCCGATCGGCGTGGCGTTCCGGACGCCGACGGACCTGTTCGTATCGAACCGCGCGGGCAACGGGTTTCAGGCGGGGACGATCTCGCGGTTCACGCTGAGCAACGGCGGAGCGACGGCAACGAAGATCGATGAGTTCGGGCAGCCTGGCCTGGTGGGTCCGCACGAGATCGCGTTCAACCCGCTGAACCGCGAGCTGTTCGCGGCGACGGTATCGAACGGCATCTGGCGGTGGACGATCAATCCGCAGGGCGTGGTGACGGCGAACGGGAATTTCGCGCTCGGCCGCGCGTGGCGCGGGGTGTGCATCGAGCCGACGGGCTCGTACCTGTACGCGTCGGCAGCGAGCGGGACGGTGTACATCTTCCGCCTGAACAGCAACGGGACGGTGACGGAGTTGCCGTCGCAGAACATCCCGGGCGCATCGAACCTGCACTTCTTCTCGCTCGGCACGGTGGAGGGCGAGATCTATGTGTGCGACTACGGCTCGAACAAGGTGTTCCGGCTGGTGACCAATCCGACCACTGGTTCGTTCACGGTGCTGCAATCGATCAATTCGACGCAGTCGATCGACTGCGCCTTCAGCCCCGATGGCAACGAGATGTACGTGGCGCGCCACAACAGCGGCGGGATCGATCGGTTCACTTTCAACAGCGGGAGCAACAGTTGGACGTTCGCCTCGACGGAGGCAACGCCTTCGATGGGATGCATCGCGGCATACGTTCCCGCGATCTGCCCGGCGGACCTGACGGGCGAGGGATTTGTCGAGGATGCGGACTTTGTGATCTTCGCGGGCGCGTACAACCTGCTGGACTGCGCGGACCCGACGATGCCGATCGGCTGCCCGGCGGATTTCAATTTGGATGGGTTCGTGGACGATGCGGACTTTGTGATCTTCGCCGCGGCGTATGACGCGCTGGTGTGTTCGTGAGGGAAGTGGCCAAAGGGGCCAAATTAGAAGGGATTCACCACAGAGGCGCAGAGGCACGGAGAAGAGAGTGGATGGATTGGGTGCGGAGTGGACGCGGAGGACCACGGAGTAGAAGTGCGGGGAAGAGAACAGAGAAGAAGGGGCGGAGATTGGCTGCGCGCGGGGGACGGCCAGAACGCGGAAGTGTGGTTCAGGGGCAGAGAACCTGTTCGTACGCGACGATGAAGAGCACAAAGTCTGCATCGTCGACAACGGAATCGGCGTTGAGATCGGCGAGGCACCCTTGCGGCATGGTGGGGTCGGCGCAGTCGAGAATGTTGTATCCTCGGAGAAAGCCAACGAAGTCGCTGTCATCGACCACGCGATCGCCGGTGATGTCTGAAGGGCACGCGGGCGGAAGAGCGGTTACTGATTGGATCCATGCGAGGACTTGGGGATTGTCGAGTCGGGTAAATGTGGTGCCGCCAGCGATATCTGTTCCCAGCGTCGCGGCTTTGGTGATCCCTACCAACTCGCCAGCAGAGTTGAAGAATCCGCCACCGGAATCGCCGTTCATTCCGCGGCCCTCCGTTTGGTAATAGGGCTGCGAGTAGACGCGTGAGTCTCCGTAGTAGGTCTCGCTGAACCAGATTGTTGTGGAGCTGGCTCGACCGCGATACGCACGCACGTTGCCATCGCGGGTTGTCACTTCGCCAATTGCGGGTGTTCCGTAGCGTCCGAACCCGACACCTGTGAGTTGCTCATCCCATCGATAGGTCCCGTACTTGACTTGCTTGATCCATTTCTGAGGCGTTTCCAGGTGAATAAGCGTGAGGTCTGGCAGCTCCCGGAAGCTTGCTGAACCGAATGGGCAATCGACGAAGTAGTCTGCCGCGATCACCGTGCCGGGGTCAGTCTTGTAGTTTGCGCCCGTCCAAAGAGTCATAGGTCCGAGAGTGCCGTACGCTGGCAATTCTTCGGTGGACATTACATGGGCTGCGGTGATTGCCCACGACTCGTTCAGCAAGACGGCGGACGCACGTAAGTTTAAGCCAAAGTCCGGAAGCCAAGTCTGAAACATCGCCACTCCACCGCCTTGGTTGAGCGGGTCAGGGCTTCCCGCCAGGTACCGCGTGCCGAGCGCGATGTGGGCTGCGTTGTATGACATGTCACGCATTAGGGCACCCGATGCGTGGCTGCTACCGAGTAGGCCGGAGACGACAGAGACCGCAGTCGCACATCTTGCGACCAACCGAGGTCGAGCAGAGGAACGGTGATTTGAGTTGGCTTTCTGAACTTGGTTTGACATGGAGGCTGATTCCACAATTCCCTACCGATTGAGACTTTCGCACGGCACATCCGCATTGCATTTTGAGTGGGTTCTAGAGGCGCTTCTGAAAGCACGTCCGCGGGATCCCTGCGGCCGTTGTTGGGCGAACGGGTGACGCGAACAATTCAACCCCATGTGATGCGGGGCTCCCTGAGAAGGGATTTGGCGAAGCGCCGGAAGAACGAGCACGGGTACCGCGCGTTCGGGTAAACCCCAACCGGCCACGCGAGCGGCGGAATTCGATACCGCGTAACGGCGCGTATCGCGACTGGTAAAAGAACTCGGTGCAGGCCGCAAGTTCACGGATTTGTCCTGACCGAAATTTCGTTGCTGGTGGAGTTGCACGACGGACCATCAGCAACGCACCTGAATCGATACGTCGTATTTGCGGACAGCCCGGTGAGCTGCGCACTCGGGTGATTCGCGGGCACGTTCTCTTGCAAGACCCACGATGAACCATTCCAACGCTCAATCTTGAACTGAACTTCGTTCGTTGAATTGTCGGTCCACGCCACGTTCACGGTGTTCCTCCCGACGGAGGTGGCTCGAAAGCTAGTCGGAGCGGCAGTGTCGCACTGCGTGGTGACCGTCAGTTCATTTCCAACACCGTCGCACGCCGGACCGTCAGCCAGAACTCGGAACCGATAGCTAGTGTTCACGGTCAGGCCGGTCAGCGTTGCACTTGTCGCGTTTGGTGGCACGTTCTCCTGCAAGACCCATGTACCACCCGACAGGCGCTGAACGCGGAACTGAATCTCGTTGTTCGAGTTGTCGTTCCAAGCAACCTTCACGCTTGTTGCGAGAACCTGAATTACGCGGAAGTTGCTCGGCGGCGCAGTGTCGCAAACCGTCGTGACGTCGACGGAATTGCTGGCCACATCGCAGTACTGCCCTTCTGCGACGATTCGGAATTTGTAGGTCGCACCAAGCGTAAGACCGGTCACGGTCGCACTGGTTGCGTTGGGAGGGACATTCTCTTGCAGGACCCACGACCCGCTTGATTGCCGCTCAATCCGGAACTGCAGCTCTTCTCCAGAATTGTCGCTCCAGGCAAAGACGACACTGGTTGCCGCGATGCTCGCCGGTCGAAAACTCGTCGGTGCAGGGAAGCAACCATCGGTCGTGGAAAACACCACTTCGCCACCAACCGCATCGCAGCCTAATCCATCGGCGACGACGCGCATTCGATAGGACGCACTGGGCGAGAGACCGGTGACGGTCGCTTGGGTCACGGACGGAGGAACGTTCTCTTGAAGAACCCAAGCCGATCCGTTCCATCGCTGAATCTTGAACTGAATCTCGTTGTCCGAGTTGTCGACCCATCGGATCACAGCGCTCGCAGCACCAATGCTAAGTACTTGCACTCCTGTTGGAGCTGCTACGTTGCAGATCGTTGTTTCAGTTACTGAGTTTGAAGGAGAATCGCAATAAGGGCCATCCGCAACAATTCGAAAGGTGTAGGTTTGGCCAAGTGAGAGGCCGGTCACGGTAGCGCGCGTCGCGTTGGGAGGCACATTCTCCTGCAGCACCCACACAGATCCGGACAGGCGTTCGATCTTGAACTGGATCTCGTCGTCGGAATTGTCATTCCAGGCAAAAGCAATGCTTGTCGGGCCGACGGTTGTCCGCTGGAAGTTTGTCGGAGCATTTGTTTGACAAATCTTGAACTGCAAGCTTGTAGAGGGCGAGTTGCACATCGGATACAGGTCGGTATCGACGGATTGTAATTGGAAGTAGTAGGTCGTACCCGTCTCGAATCCTTTGAAATTGATCGATGACTGACCGACACCTACGGCCCACCCTTGGGGCAAGGAAAAGGCCGGATCCACGTCGACATAAATCCATGTCTCCGCCCCGACCGGGGATTGCCACTGAATTCGTACGGAGTCGGGACCGGTCGGCGTGATGGTGGCATTCTGTGGCGAACGCAACGGACAGTCGCTGCGCACTTTTGCAACCGCGCCCGCGGGCCCTAACCCATGATCATTCAGAGCGCGTACGGTGAACCAGTGAGGCGTCGCGGGCGCGAGGCCCGATACTGGAGCACTGGTAGCATTTGCTGGAGCGGTGGACACGACCGCAAAGTTTTTCCCATCACCGCTCCGAAGAATCTCGTACTGAGAGTCCGAGGGTGATCGCCCTTGCCAACGAATTACTGCTGTCGTAGAGGAACTCAGGCTTGTGGAAACGTTTGCTGGAGATGACGGCAGGTCCGGGCACAATCCCTCGTCGTAATAGCGGAGGAAAGTGGGGAAGTCTTCATCGTTCACAAAACCGTCACCGTTCAGATCACATCTCTGTGAAGCAGGCGGAACGACTACTTCGTTGTATGCGATAACAAACGCCACAAAATCGGAATCGTCGACAACTCGATTGCCATCAAAATCTGCGCCGCAAGCAAGCAAAGAATCGGCTTGATGAAGCTTGAGCACTCCGGCGCGGCTCACAATCGCCGAGACGCAATCCCCGCCATTGTTCGGACAGACAAATTCATGAAAGCACGAATCGGGCGGAATAACTGCCCAGTAGTCGACGGCAGGACCAGCGACCAATATCCCTTCGATTAATCCTGTCGCAGCGTTCATAACGAGAGATCCGGAGTTTCCCGGAAGATGATCGAGGTTCGTCTCAAAGTTCTCGTACTCTGGAAGCGATCGCAACACCTGCCCATTGTTTGCGACTTTGGTGGGGAGAACAAACGGGTTTCCGATAATCGCCAACTGTGCATTTCCAGCAACAAATCCCGTATCTTGAACGGCCAACGGACGGCGGTCCATCACTGGGCGGTCAATTCGGACAACCCCATGATCAAATTGCGAGTCGAGCGCCGACCATAGCTTTTCAACTGGGAAGTAGACCCGATCCGCAGAAACCAACAACTCGGGATCCTGGTTTCCGTCGCGTTGATCGTATCCGAAAAGAAACGCCCATTCCGTCAAGTCCGCGCCGTCGAGACAGTGACCTGCAGTTGCAACGTGATCCGGCCCGATCAGAAATGCCGAACATCCGCCAACGAAGCCAAGCTGCGAGTACAACGGATCGTCAGGGCAGAGGCCCGGATCACCAAAGAAGGTATTGAAGCGCTCAACCCCAATGATGTAGTAATACCCGTTCCGCAAGTCAAACAGCTGCCATCTTGGAACCATGATGCACGTCGACGCGGCAGCTGTGCGTAAGCGGTCGTCGGTCTCGGCGTATACTTCCTTTCGGTCGTTGGCACCATAAATTACCCGATCGGCAAACGGGCCTGGGTTCTCGGGGCTCGCTCGGTGACCTGCATCCCACCACCATTGAAGTCGATCGCTTCCGGCGAGGTGCTTCGACGGAAGATCTCGTGCATTCGTTGAGACAATCTTGAGCGGAGGCGATTGCGCGTGTGATTCGTGTGGGAAGAGCGCTGCACTAGCGGAAGCAATCAGAATTGCCGACCGTTGGAGCAACTTTAAAGTCGAAAGGCTCATGATCGATCTCCTCTTCCGCGCTCGGACTGTGCCGCGACTGTCAGCATTCCCGGCTACGTTGCGAGAGGGCGCGTGTGGCCCGTTACTCTTCCAGCGCAGACCGAATGGGAGTGCCTTGCATTCCCTAGTGAGAATCTCGCGAAAATCTGGTAGATTGATGTCATCTCCGGATCGGCGAAGCACACGACGGCGCAACTTCTTTGATTGCAAGCACTTTCAATTTCTCGCCTTCACCTGAGCACACTGGGGCGAGCTTTCCCCCGGGTGTTGGGCCGGCGGACCTTTATCAGGAACTGCGGGGGATGGCGGCGGTGTTTCTGGGGCGCGAGAACAACGCGCGCACGTTACAGCCGACGGCGCTGGTGCATGAGGCGTTCTTGCGGGTGATCGGGGTGGATGGGACTTCGGCGGCGGGGCTGTCCAAAGCAGACTTCTTTGCCCGGGCGGCGAACTGCATGCGGCTGGTGTTGATTGACCATGCGCGGCGGAAGAAGGCCATCAAGCGGACCGCACCGGGGAGGACGGCGCCGGGGCGGGCGGATGTGCCGGGGCTGGTGTCGGGCGGCGCGGTCGAGAGCGGGTTTGATGTGCTGGAGATTGAAGAGGCGCTCGAGAAACTGGCGCGGCTTGATCCGCGGGCGGTGGAATCGGTGCGGCTGCGGTTTTACATGGGGCTGACGACGACGGAAACTGCGGAGGTGATGGGCGTTTCGGAATCGACGGTGGAGAAGGACTGGCGGGTGGCGCGGGCTTGGCTCAAGAGATGGCTGGGGAGTGATGAGGCGGGGGATCGATTGGTTGAAGGATGAGAGCGTTGCTGGAAGTGGCACGCTTTCAGCGTGCGGGGATTCGTTGCCGCGGACCGAGGGTGTCGCTCGAAGAACTCGCTCCACCCTCGGCTTGAATCTGTCAGCCCGGATGGGCTGAAAGGCGGGTGCGGGAGCTTTGGAGTTGCGGGATTGATGAGTTTGGTGGGTTGCGAGTTGGGTGCGCGATTCGACTCCCACCCCCCACCTTCGCTCCCATCGGGGAGGGGGGTCGGAGTTGCGATTGGATGGTTTGGGTGAGTTTGTTGTTGGCCGCGGGGTTCGACTCCCACCCCCTGCCCCTCCCTCGGGGAGGGGGGCCAGAGAAAGGCAAGGAATGCGAAGGGGTTTGTGCTGGTCTGCGCTGGTAGCAGTGGGAATGGACATTGAGAAGAGCGTGGCATGAACCCTGAGCAGTGGCAAGCGGTGCGGGATTTGTTTCTGGAGGCTTCGGAGCGTGGGCCCGAGGGTCGAGCGGAGCTTTTGCGTGCCGCGGGGGAAGTGAGGCCGGAGATTGCGCGCGAGGCAGCGCTCTTGCTGGAGGCGGAGAGCGGAACATCGACGAGTATGGAAGAGTTTGCGGGCGTGGTGGCGCGCGAGCTTGAACGGGAATCGACGCCGGAGCACATTGGGCGGTATCGGGTGCTTGGGGTGCTGGGGGATGGGCGCTCGGGGATTGTGTATCGCGTGCAGCAGGAGCATCCTCGGCGCGAGGTTGCGCTCAAGCTTCTGCGCTCGACGATGTGGTCGGAGGGGATGCTGGGGCGGTTTCGCAACGAAGTGCAGGCGCTGTCGCTGCTGCGGCACGAGAACATCGCGCGGATCTATGACGCGGGGACGCTGCCGGAGCCGGGTGGCGCGGCGCGGTCGTACTTTGTGCTGGAACTGATCGACGGGAAGCCGGTGACGGAGTTTGTGCGCGGGCAAGGGTGGGATGCGGCGCGGATCATCGAGTTGTTTCTTCAGGCGTGCGATGCGGTGGAGCACGCGCATATTCAGGGCGTGATCCATCGGGACTTGAAGCCGGCGAACATGCTCGTGGATGTGAGCGATGCGGAGCGGCCGCGGATCAAGGTGATTGACTTTGGGATTGCGCGGATCGCGGATTCGGGCGATCGGATGACGATTACGGGGCAGGTATTTGGAACGCCGGGATACATGAGCCCGGAGCAGGAAGCGGGGCGACCGGACGGGATCGATACGCGGACGGATGTGTATGCGGCGGGGGCGATTCTGCGGGAGTTGCTTGGGCTGAGGGCGGGCGCGGGAATGACATCGGGGGCGGCGCGGCTTGCGCCGGATCTGGAACTGATCATCAAGACCGCGACGGCGAAGGACCTTTCGCATCGGTACCGGAGCATGGCGGCGTTTTCGGGAGACTTGAGGCGACTCTTGGCGAATCGGCCGATCGAGGCGCGAGCGCCGACGGTGCGGTACAGCGTTTGGATGTTTGTGAAACGGAATGGGGCGCTGAGCGCCGCGATTGTGATCGCAGCGGCAGCGCTCGTGAGCCTGCTCGCGCGTGAACTGCTGCTGAGGCAGCGGGCCGAGAAGGAGATGGCGAACACACGGGCTGCGTACAACCTGCTCTTTGAGGGGGTCGGCGAGTGGTACGCGGGGAAGGTGGGCGGAACAAGGGACAGGAAGGCGCTGCTACTCAAGGTGATGCCGGGAATCGAACGGATCGCGAGGGACAATCCCGGCGACGTTCAGGCGCAGGCGGCGTGGGCGCAGGCGCTTGGCGCGATGGGCGATGTGCGGCAGGAAGAGGGTGATGACGAGGAATCGCTGCAATCGTGGGAGCGGGCGCTGGCGCTGCGGGAGTGGGTTTGGGAGCGTTCGCCCGATGAGCCGAAAGCGGTGTTCGATCTTTCGACGGCGATTGTGCGTGTGGGAGATTTGTCCGCGCGCGTGCGCGGCGTTGAAGCGAAACGGGAGATGTATCTGCGGGCACTTGCGATTGATGAGCGGGCGGTGCACCTCTGGCCGGCGATGCCCGGTGCTTTGAGCAACCTCTCTTTCAGTTACGAGCGGCTCGCGGCGGACGCGCTTGATCGCGATGCGCTCGAGGAGGCGGCAAGCTATTCCGAGAAGCAGCTTGGCGCGGCAAACCAACTGCTCGCGCTCGAGCCCGAATCGCCGCTTGCGATGTGGGGCGTCTCGTCGGCGCTTGGCATGAAGGGGTCGATCGCCGGCCGGCGGCGGATGGATCGCGAGAAAATGGAGATCGGACGCGAAGAGATCGGGATTCTTCGCGAGCTTTACCGGCGCGACCCGCACGCGAAGCCATCCCTAAGGCGGCTGATCAACTGTCTTGTCGCGACCTCGGACATGCAGACGTGGTACAGGCCGGAGGCTTTGGAATCGAGCGTGGCGATGGCGGGTGACGCGGCGTCGCTCTCGAAGACGTTCTCCGAGTCGGATCCGACTGATGTGGATGCCGCGATGTTGCATGCCGCGGCGCTGTGCAACCTGGCTTCGGTGCTGGAGCGGGCGGGCGATTCGCGGGGGTCGGCGCGGGCGATGGCCGAGGCGGGATCAGCGGCGGATGCGCTCGCCATGCGGTGCAGCGGCTGCGAGGAAGGCGTGCTCGCGCAATTGAGATCGCGGCACGCGGCGATTCGTATTGCGAAGGACTTTGACCGCTGGGAAGAGGTGCGCGTGAAGGGGCGGGCGCTACTTCCCGCTGCGCGACAGGCCGCGGCAACTTTTGCGAGCGTTCCGATACACGAGATTGTGTGCCAGTTGCTGTTGGATCTTCCGGATGTTTCGCAGGCCGAGTGCGATGAAGCGGTTGAACTGTCGCGGCGGCTTTCGCGGGAGAGTCCGCGCGATCGCGTCAGAAGCGAGCTTCGGGTGATTCAAAGTCTGACGTATGCGGGCAGGCAGGCGGCGGCGGACCTGGCAATGGAGGACTTGCGTCGGTCGATCCCCGCGACGGAGACTGCGATGCTAAAGAGCGTGGAGACGCAACGCGCGCCGTGGAAGCCGAAGGAGCAAAGGTAGACGAACCGGCGCGGCAATTGGGCCGAGTGATCAGGGGCAGATCAGTGTGTCGTAGGCCTGCACGAAGAGGACGAAGTCGGCGTCGTCGATGATCTGATCGCCGTTGAGATCGGCGGGGCATTCGGTCTCGGGTTCTTCGGAGCAGAGCAGTTCGTCGTAGGCCTGCGCGAAGAGGACGAAGTCGGTGTCGTCGACGGTGCGGTCGTCGTTCAGGTCGCCGGGGCAGGGGGCTGGGCAGTTGCCGGTGATGATGAGTGATGCGGTGTCGCTGGTGACCGAGCCGCAGGGTGTGGTGGCGACGACGTGGTAGTCGCCGGCGTCGGTGTCGTAGAGATAGAGGAGGTTGAAGCGGAGGCGGCTGCCGCCGGGGTAGGTGGTGATTTCGTATTTGCCGTCGTTGTTGATCGGGTTGTTGTTGAAGTACCACTGATACGTCGGGCTCGTTCCGGGATCGACTGCGATGGTGAAATCCGGAGATTCGACGTTGCAGTTGATGGATTGAGAGAGGGGCTGCTCGAGAATGGCGGGCAGGGCGTTGTCGCTCCAGCGGGCGAAGTAGGCGGAGACCTTGCCGCCGGCGCGGGCGAAATCGCCGCCGACGAGGATGTTGCCGTTTGAGTGCGTGGCGAGTGCGCGGACGGTGTTGCGAACGCCGTCGCCCATGGCGGACCAGGTCGTGCCGTTCCAGCGGGCGATGTTGTTGACGGGCGTGGAGCCCGCGATTGTGATCTGGCCTCCGGCGATGAGATCGCCGTTGGCAGCAACGGTGAGCGCGTAGACGGTGCCGGTGAGGCCGGGGCCCAGGGGCAGCCATGCCGAACCGTTCCAGCGCGCGATCGCGTTGCCGGGGCCGCCGTTCGCAGTCGTGAATTGTCCGGCGGCGATGACGTCGCCGTTTGGCATGCGTGCGAGGGCGTAGATCCGGTGCACTGCGGCGTTGAAGGTGTTGCCGAGGGACTCGTACTGGTACGTGGCGGGGTTCCACCGGCCGACGCAGTGGGAAATCATGAAGCCGCCGACGTTGTCGAAGCTGCCGCCGAGGATGAGGGTGCCATCGGGAAGCACAAGCGTTGCGGCGACGAAGCCGTGATCGCTCGAGTTGGATTTGCCCCAGCCGTCTTCGAGCAAGAACCACGATGTGCCATTGAACGAGAGGACGTTGAGTCCGAAGACCGTGGTCTCAGGTGGGTAGCCGTCGATGTCGCCTCCGACAAAGAGATCACCCACGCCGAGGTTGGGGGCGCCGACGGGCAACTCCGCGATGGTCTTGTTCAGAAATTCGTAGGCCACCAAGAAGCCTGATCCGAGTGGGCTCCACGCGCCCGAGCTGTAGCGGGCGACGCTGAACGCCGGCACACCTCCAGCGTGATCAAAGGAGCCAGCGATAACGACATCGTTGTCGTGGAGTCGCTTGACTGCGTGAACGGAGTCGTCGGCACCCTGCCCCAGCGCGCCGAATCCTGCTGCGGCGCTCCACGTCGCGACGCGGTTGGCGGCACCCGACGGCGTGTTGGTGAAAGAGCCGCCGAGTAGAACGCCACCGGAAGGATCAACATCAATCGCGCGAACCGACGCGCTGAGACCGGGCGTGATGGCGGACCACACGCCGCCATTCCACTTGGCGATGGAACGCATCTGCGATGTATGGACGGACGTGAAGAACCCGCCGGCGAAGAGGACGCCGGGGGCGAACTGCACGATGGTGCGCACACTGGGCGTCGATCCTTGACTCAAAAATTCGTTGTGAACCCCGCCGCTCAGCGCGAAGTATGCATTTCCGTTCTGGTTGGTCCGGGCGATGTTGCGGCAGACGACGCCTCCGGCGGATACGAACGAGCCGCCGATGAAAGTCTGGCTTGTGTTGAGCGGGTTGATGTGGACGGCCAGGACAGGGCCGTCGGTGCCGGAGCCCATCCCAACCCAGAAGGTGCCGGTCCAGCGCGCGAGATTGGACATTGGGTTCCCGCCGGAACTTAGAAAACTGCCGCCGACAATCATGGTGGAATCGGGCCGCATGCCGATGGCGAAAACCGGGCCGGCGAGCCCGCTCGCCATCGCGAAGAAGCTTATTCCGTCCCAGCGACCGATATTGCTGGCAGCGGTTGGTCCGATGTTGTCGAAGGAACCGCCGATGATGAGATGGCCATCGGGGCGGACCGCCAGCGCTGCGACGGTCTCGGATCCGGTCATGGCGATATCCGCGACAGAGAGACTCGCCCAACTGGTGCCGGTCCAGATGGCGAGGCGGCTGCGCGCGGCGTCGCCCGCGTTCGAGAACAACCCGCCGACCGCGAGGCGCCCGTCGTTCAAACGGGCGAGCGCTGCGACGGAAGCCTGGGTCACTCCATCCGTGACGCCTTCGGCGCCGAGCGTGTCGGTGAGAGGCGATCAGGTGGATCCGTTCCATGCCGCGATGCGGCTGGTGGTGGTTGTGCCGCAGGCGGTGAAGCGTCCGCCCGCGATGAGTGTGTTGTCGGGCATGACGGCGAGCGCGAGCACCTCGCCGTTGGTTCCGGTGCCGAGCGCGGACCACTGGTCGGTCGCGGGATTCCACATGGCGATGTTGGAAGCGACGACATTGGCGATGACGGTGAAGGTGCCGGCGACAACGAGGTGGTGCCGAGCGGACCGTTGCCGTCGGGGTCCCACGTGATGCTGGCGCGGACGGAGCCGCCCTCGGTCACGCCGGGCATCGGAGAGCCGTTGAGCCATTCGCCACAGACTTGGGCGGATGCATGGAACCCGACCAAGCAGGTCAACACCAACGCAAACAATCGCATGTTTCTACCCCCACACGCAAGAGGACTGCATGCCTCCGCTCGCCGATGCTACCAGAACTGGGGGGTGCGAACAAGCAGAATCGGCGGGTGAGATCGGGCCGATTCGGGAACCCTGAGAGTGACGGGCGCGAAGGGCGCGTGCGATTGTGCGGCGGTTGTGCCGCGTGTGGAGCGGTTATTCGCAGACAAGCTGGTTGTACGCGGCAAGGAAGAGGACGAAATCGGCGTCGTCCACCACGTTGTCAGCGTTGAGATCAACTGGGCAGCCCGCGGGCATGGATGGATCGGCGCAGTCGAGCACGTTGTAGGCGAAGGCGAAGACCTCGAAGTCGGAATCGTTGACGAGGGCATCGCAATCGAAGTCGGAAAGGCAGACGGCGAGCGTTGCCGGAAGTGTGATGGTGCTCGAGCAGGGGCCGGTGACAACGCAGTCGTACGTGCCTTCGACTTCGTCGCCGACGTTGGCGATCTCGAGCGTGGGCTTGGTTGCGGTGATGTTGGTCAACGGGTCGATGGGTTCGCCGTTGAAGCGCCATTGATACGAGAACGGGGGCGTGCCACTGGCCGCGGCGGTGAACTGCACGGAACCGCCCGGGCAGATGCCGGCGTTGGCGACGGGAGCGACAATCGGCGAGACGCACGAGGTGAACGCCACTTCGGCGAGGCCGGTGTAGGGCGAGACGTTGTTGTTGGCGGTGGCGCGGACGATGAAGCGGATGGCGCTGACATTGGAGATCGCTTCGAAGCCATAGATCTGCGCGACGGGGACATCGGGAGTTGCGGTCAGGTTGGTGAGCGTGGCGAGCGTGTTGTTTGCGCTGTCGAAGAAGACGAGATCGAAGCGGGTGGCGCAGTAGAACGGGTTGTTGGCGTGGCCGTTGCCGCCGCGGGCGGACTGATGGCACCACATGTAGAACCCGCCGACGGTCTTTGGCTGCGCGAAGTTGAACGTGGCGAACTCGCCGATGGTTTTGCTGTTGGCGGTGGTCCAGTGGTTGCCGGAGACGTAGATGGCGTGCTGGCTTTGGGGCGTGAAGCCGGCGGCGAGGCCCGCGCCGCTGATGGCGTGGTTGATGGTGTAGCCGCTGCTGAACTGGGAGGTCGCGGTTGCGGAGTCGGGGCGGAACATAGGACCGTCGGCGAACGAGGCCGAGGCGATGGCAAGTCCGGCGAATGCGCCGAGCGAGATCTGGCGTGCGAGACTGGAGCTGCTCGGACCGCGCGATTGGATGTGAGACATGGCAGAGACTCCGAAGTTGGCGGCCCGGGTTGCCGCGGGATGAGAATCGATGCGTAACGAAACGCCGCGGCGTGAACAGCAGGAAAACAGGCGTTCAAGTCACCCTAAAGAGGGCGGAGGGGCGTGTCAAGAACAATCCATTGGACGCGGGGCCAAAACGCTTCTGGGGGGTTCGGGGACGTCGAATAACCACCAAGCGGACGACGCACATCCGCACCTGCGTTAGGGGCAGACGAGCTCGTTGTAGGCCGGAACGAAGAGCACGAAGTCGGTGTCATCGACGGTGCCGCTCTGATCGAAGTCGGCGGGGCAGGCGGAGGGCATCGATGGATCGGCACAGTCGAGGATGTTGTACGAAGCAAGGAAGAGGACGAAATCGGAATCATCGACGAAGGTGTCGGCGTTGAGGTCGGCGGGGCAGGGCGGCGCGAGCGGGCGGAGGATTGCCGCGGCGTGATCGCCGTATCCGTGCGCGCTGATGGCGACGAACTTGTAGCCGGCGGGCGGGAGGATGCGCTGCGGCGTGCTCTGATCCGGGCCCGCGAAGCCAAGGCCGAGGCGTCCGTCGCTGTTGTAACCCCAAGACCAGATGGAGCCATCGGACGAGAGCGCGAAACTGCAGACACCTCCCGCGGCGACGGCGATGAAGGGAATGGGCGAATCGAGGACGAGAATCGGAACCTCGCTGGAATACACGATTCCGTTCCCGAGTTGGCCGCTGGTGTTGAGGCCCCAGGCATAGACATTTCCGTGCCGGATCGCGAGACTGTGGTTGTCGCCGGCGGCGACGGCGGTCACGCCGCTCGTGAGGCCGGAGACTGCCATGGGCACGCGGGAATCGCGGAAGTCCGGGCCGTTGCCGAGCTTGCCGTGAGCATCATCGCCCCAAGCGTACGCGGCGCCGTTGCGAACCGCGAGGCAGTGAAAGGACGCAGCGGAGATCGCGGTCACGCCATCGGGGAGAGAGCTGATCGCGATGGGAATAGTGCTGTCGTTGAGCGTTCCGTCGCCCAATCTGCCTTGGGTGTTGTCGCCCCACGCATACAGCGCGCCGTTTCGGATCGCCAGGCTGCGAGCCCCGCCCCCGGCGACTGCTGTCACGCCGCTGGAGAGGCCGATGACGGCGACCGGCTCTGGGCTGTTGACGCTGTGTCCGCTTTCACCGTTGCCGAGTTGGCCATTCCAGTTGTAGCCCCAGGCGTAGGCAGCGCCGTTGACGACTGCGAGCGAGTACAGGCGGCCCGCCGCGATCGCGGTCACGCCGGATCCGAGCCCTGCGACCGGAACGGGCACGACGGTGGACGAATTCACGCTGGTGTTGCCAAGTTGGCGGCTTCCGTTCGAGCCCCATGCGAAGAGGCCGCCATCACGAATCGCCAAGGTGTGACTTTCTCCCACTGCGACCGCGCTGACGCCACCGGAGAAATTGAGCACGGGGATCGGAGCGCTGCTGAAACTGCCGAAGGAGATCGTGTTGTTGCCGAGCTTGCCGCTGTCGTTTCTGCCCCAGGTGACCAGATCATCCGCGTGAACGGCCACAGGAAGGAACGACGCGGCAACACACGCGACGAGCGAGGGATATTTGAGAAACGATGAGCGGACGAGTGAAGAAGCTTGTTGCATCGGATTGATCTTCTCGAAGCTGATGAGATGCCCGAAGGGCGCGGCCGGGGAAAATCGAACACGAACTCGGCACGAATTCAGAGTCAGCGAATAGCAGGATACAAGAAGTGCCGCGCAACCGGAACGACTATCTGGGGGCAGACGAGCGCGTTGTAGGCGCCGACGAAGAGCACGAAGTCGGCATCATCGACGAGGGAATTTTGATCGAAGTCTGCGGGACAGCCGGGCGGCATCGATGGATCCGCGCAGTCGAGAATGTTGTACGCGGCAAGGAAGATCACGAAGTCTGCGTCTTCGACAAAGCCGTCGGCGTTCAGATCGGCCGGGCACGAAGCAGACTGGAACGGCTCGAGCACGGAGATGCCCTCGTACGGAGGCACGCTCATGTACGCGGCAACCAGCACGCTCGGTGGCGCGCTGCGAGCGAATCGGGGCGATGATGCGGGATTCTTGAGGTCAACCAGAAAGACGGTCTTTGGATCGCCGCAGATGTAGTGATACGAGGCGGCCGATGCGAAGCCGGTTGGTGTGCCGAGCAGGCAGCCGAGCGAACCGTCGATGAACGCGGAACCCGAAGCGACTCCGAAGACGACATCGCTGATGCCATCGCCGTTGATATCTCCCGCGGCGACGGATTCGACGGGCGCCGGGGCCGCGACGGAGAGCGAACCAAGGAAGGCGCCATTCCCATCACCTCGGGCGACTTGAACAGATCCGTTGCCAAGCGATGCGGGTCCGGCGCCGAGAATCACATCAACCTTTCCGTCGGCATCGATGTCTGCGAACGCAACATCCGCAGAGAGCGGCGGCGGGAAGGCAATCGCGCCGCCTGCAACTGGAGCAAAACTTCCTGAGCCGTCGTTCTTGAGTGTGCGGACTTCGCCGCTCACTGTGTCGTGGACGATCGCTTCGGGATCGCCATCGCCATCAAGATCGCCGAGCGCCACGCGATTCCACGCGCCGCCGGAGACCGAGAAAGACGGGCCGACAGCGAAAACACCTCCGGCATTCTGGAAGACGACAGTGATGGCCCGGTTACCCCCCGCGTGGCTGAAGACCGCATCGTCCCGCCCATCGCCGTTCACATCGCCGGCTGCGACGTCAATTGGCACTTCGGGAAGGTCGAAGAACGCGTACGCGATCCAGTCGGTGGGCTCGGTTGTGCTGTTGAGCCGCATGATCGCGGCGGTGGTTGTGTCGTTTCGGGTGACGGCGACCGCGGCACGATTGTCCGCCTGCCCTTCAACCGGTCGCATGGGCGCGATGCGGTTGAGAAGCACGAGGCGATCGTGGTTGTTCTGAATGAACTGCCCGCTGCCATCGCCCGCGTTGAGCGCGAAGTTGAACTCGGAGACGGCGCTTTCGCTCGCGATGAGATCGAGATAGCCGTCGCCATTCACATCGGCGACCGCTGCGTCCTTGACCGAGACAGCGCCACCATCGCGCGTGTAGGGTCGGCGATCGGTCGAAACGGGACCGTTCGGGCCGATGGCGTACGACTGAATCGCGTTGAACGCGGGATCGACGGTGATGAAGCCGGCGGGGAAGATCGAGCCCGGAATCTTGGGCATGAATTCGAGGCGGAAGGCGACTTTCGGGCCATCGACGACGTTGGCCGGGGCGAGCGCGCCCGATCCATCGCCGCTGTAAACCGCGAGGCCGCCAATCGAGAACAAATGCGCAGCAACATCGACATCGCCATCGGCGTCGAAGTCGCCCGCAATGATTCGATCAAGCAGGCCCCCGGCGTAGGGCACGACTGGGCCGAGGCCGCTCCCGGGCTGAGCGAGGCGCACGCTGATGCCGCTCGGAGATCGGGTGGCGACGAAATCGGAGCGGTTGTCGTTGTTGAGATCGGCGAGGATGCTGTCGCCGGATGTTCCTTCGATCGGCGTTGCGGGCCCCGGCTGATTCTGGCCGGTCGCCGCGGCGAAGTAGAGAAGACTTGTGTTGCTGACGGTAAGCAGGTGGGTGACGTTGCCGCTGACAGCGATCTCCGGCGAGCCATCGTTGTTGATATCGCCCGCGCTCACACTCTTGACGATTCCCGCGCCGGAGGGGAGTTGTTCCGTATCCGGATTGGTGAAGTTGCCGCTCCCGTCGTTGATCAGGAGCCGCACTTCTGCGCTGTTGGGTGGAACGGTGTTGGAACGATTTCCAGCGGCGATGATGTCGGTGTCGTTGTCGCCATCGACATCCCGAAACGCGAGCGCGTTGGAATCGACAGCATCAAGCTGGCCGGTGAAGATCGTGCGGGGCGGTCCACCGAAGGTTCGATCGGGCTGTCCTTCGAGGAAGATGATGCCGCTGGAAGTCTTGATGACGAGATCGACTGTTCCGGGCGTGATGGGCTGGACGTAGAGCCGCTCGATCGTGACGCCGGGAAGTGTCACAGCCTGCGTATTGATGGCATCGGGATGATTTTCCTCCAGGACAGAGGACCTGATGACGCCCTCTTTCGCGGTCGCCTGAACTTGGTACCCGCCGCCGGGCGGCGCGAAAGCGGCATCGACGATGTCATCGGTGAGTACCTTGGCCGCGGGCAGCGGAGAACTCGGCGTCACACCAAAGAAGCCGGGCGGACACCCGATCGCGAAGAACATTAGCGCGCCCGCAGTCGAACCCGCGAGCCGTGACAGTGCCTTCCGAGACGTTGTGCGCTGCGGTTTCATCGCCCCACTCCTAGCGCCCCTCACCCCAACCTCCACCCCCACGCCGCATATCCAAACTGGCGTGAACTCTGCTGTTTTCAATGCTTGCCATTCGATCAGGGACAGATCAGTTGGTCATAGGCCGGAACAAAGATCACGAAGTCTGCATCATCCACCATGCCATCTTCGTTCAGATCGGCCGGACACCCGGCGGGCATCGCGGGATCGAAGCAATCCAGGATGTTGTACGCCTCGGCGAAGATCACAAAGTCGGAATCGTCAACGACGCCATCGTTGTTGAGATCGCCGACGCACGCGCCGGCGCGGCACACAAGCGCGGTCTCGAGAGTTGTGAGGGAGTTCTGTGTCTGGAGCGCCTGGCCGGGTTCGAGATTGACGACAGCAAGAGCCACGTTGTTGACGCCAACTTCTGGAGTAATCGGATCGGGGATCCACACGATCGAAGAGCAGCCGTCGCTGCCGAAAAGGTCGGTCTGGATGAACAACTGATCGGGCGAACCGATCGGAGCGATCGACTGCGGATAGTTCCAGCCGCTGAGCGTGAGGAATGTTCCCTCGGGCGTGATGTGCTCGACCGCATCGTTGCCGGAGCTTGTGCCGTCGGTGTACTCGGCGCGCCAGGGCGAGAGCGCGGTGGCCGAACTGACTTCCCACATCTGCGCCTGGCCCTGACCGTCGCCGAAGATGCGCCTGCCGCTGGCAAGCAGGTTGCCGGACGAGAGCCTGTCGAGAGACGAGTACGCGGGCTCAACGTCGGGAAGGAAACTGGTCGCGAGCACGTTGCCGTTGGCGGGATCGAGCTTCAGGTGAAGCGCGCCGGACGGGCCGAACTCTTCGAGTGGTGTTTCGGCTCGGGCAACGACGTGGACAGCACCCGCAGAATCGAGCTCGATGCTGTAGCCCTCTTCGGCGCGAGGGCCGGTTTCTTCGCGGGGCGGCAGCGTGTAGGCGCGGCACCAGACCAGCCCGCCACTGAATCGCTGGATGCGTGCGACGAGCAGATCGTTCTCGTACTCGTTCTCGCCGATCACGCGGGTAACCCCGCCGGTGACGTAGTAATCGCCCGAATCGATCTCGAAATCCAGATCGTTGAAGTAGACGGCGGTTGTCAACACTCCATCGGGCGCGTACGCGCGATTGAAGATGGTGTTGCCGCCAAAGGTGTCGATTCGCAGAAGCTGCCCCGCGCCGCCGATCGGGAGCGCGACGCGGTTTGCGATCACGGCAAACTCGCCGGCGACGGTGCGATCGCGCTCCATGCCGGCAGCGCCGTAGGCGGAGTCGCCCGGATAGCTTCGAACCCAGATTGGGACGCCGGCCGCGGAGATGCGGGCGAGGGCGAGCGAATCGCCCTGAAAGCCAAAGTGAAACCCGAAGAGCATGGAAGTATCTTCGAGCTCGCGCACGCCGAAGGCGGTGTTGGTTTCGCCGATGACCTGCATCGAGAGGGTCCAAAGCGGTGTTCCATCCGGTTGCGCGCGCGACAGAGTCGCCAGCACGCTGAACGAGGGGCTGAAGTAGTACCGCTCGCCCGCAAGCGCGACATCGCCACTGGCAAGGACGGTCGAATCCTCGACCCGGTGGCTCTCGCCGGGGATTCCGGAGACGCGGTTCACCTGCTGCGCACCGGCAAGCGGCGCAACGCCAGCGAGGACGATCAGGGGCCAGATCGCTTTCATACGGCTTTTCCCTCCGAGTTACCGAACCACGAAGATACCGCCCGGCAGGGGCAGCCACAACAAAAAAGGGGGGTGACGAAGCACGCTCGATCGGCGGCCTATGGACCGATAAGTTCGCGATTTTTGACGCGATACGCCCGATCGGGGCGAATCCGCAGCGGGTCGCTCACGGACAGACGAGCTGGTTGTAGGCCGTGACGAAGCCGATGAAGTCGAGATCGTCAACGACTCCGTCACCGTTGAGATCGGCGGGACATCCCGCGGGCATCGCCGGATCGGCGCAGTCGAGAATGTTGTACGCGCCGACGAAGACGGTGAAATCGGAATCGTCCACCATCGCGTCGCCGTTCAGATCGCCTTTGCAGGGCGCGTAGAGCGACTCGCTGCAGAATTGGAGCGAAGCGCCGGGCGTGAGGACGGTGAACGAGACCTGCGCGGACAGATTGGCCTGAATGGTGTCGGAATACACCGCGCCGCCTTGGATGCGGTAATCACGGATGGTGCAGTAGAGCCTGCCGTAGATATCGCGAAACTGTCCGACGGGCACGACGAAATCCTGTGTTGACTGGCCCGCTGCGTTGTTGAACGCCATGTTGAAACCGGAAGACCCGCCGAAAGCGGCGGCGAAGGTCTGCTCTGCCTGCGGAGATGGAGCGGAGCACGATGCGTATCCGCTGACGCTGGCGACAGCGCGAATGGTGACGGGTGAGTTTGGCGCGAGCGTTGAAGAGACGACGGTCATCCGATCGCGGAACTGGGCTTTGGGCTCGCCGCCGATCCACTCGTCGATCCAGAGGAAGATGCCGTTGCCGGGGACGTTGGTGCCGCTGCCGGAACCTGAGAACGCCAGTCGGCCGTATCCCGCGGAAGCAAGCCATGAGCCAGTGGAAAAACCGAGCGGGCCGCTGGCGGTGGAAGTGCCGGGTGTATCAAGCGATGTGCCCGCGGCAATCGCCTGCCAGCCGGTGTCGATGCGAAGCTCGGGTGTCGGATCGCTGTTGATCCGATTCACGAGCCGCATGTGATTCTTGACGGCGCAGGTCTGCGCGAAGGCGGCACCGGCGAAAAGAACCATCGCCCCTGCGCAGCCCACAATGCCCGCGTGCTTGATCATGTGAAACCCTCCACCAACAGCGTAGCCGGAGCGTCAAGCGGGGCAGACGAGCGCGTCGTAGGCGGCGACGAAGAGCACGAAGTCTGCATCATCGACGAAGCCGTCCGCCGTGAGATCGGCGGGGCAATTGGCGGGCATGGCAGAGTCGGCGCAGTCGAGCAGGTTGTACGCGCCGGCGAATTGGACGAAGTCGGCATCGTCGACAACGGAATCGCCGGTGAGGTCTGCCGCGGGAGGGAGGATGAGGGTTGCGTGCTGCGTGCCGGAGATCGCGGTGAAATCAGGAGCTTCGCCGAGTTCGCCCGAACCGGCGGGCAGAGCGGGAAGGACCTGATTTCCGAGTGTTCCGTCGGAGCGGACGATGAATGCCGCGAGGCGGATGGGCGTGCAACTGGGCGGCGGAGATGAAACGCCGATCTGCGCGAAGGGGATGAAGAACTCGAATCCCTTGGTCGCCGTGGCCGCGCTGGCTGCCGAAGAGCCGGTGACGCCGGCGGTGTTGGAGCGATCGAGGGCGACGTGCACGCCGAAGGAGTTGCTGCCTCCGGAGAGCAGGCCCGTGCCGGAATTGGTGGAGCCCTGGCCGAGATACGTCTTTGATGCGGGCGCGCCGTTCGGTAATGCGACGTAATCCACATACAGCGAGCCCGCGGCGTTGACGAAGAACATGGACGAGGGCGCGAAACCGGCATCGAAGCGGGTGCCGCTGAGATCGGAGAGGCCGCCGGGAGGCGAGCCGAGCGACGCGGTGTTGAGGATGTTCTGCCCGGGCGAGCCGGTGTCGATGAAGAGCGCGAGCGCCGTGCCGTCGGCAGGCAGGTTCGCGGTGATGCCGACGAAGAGACCTTCGGGCGTGGCGCGAGCGAACATCTGGTTGAGTTCGGCGGTGTTGTCGCCGAAGGAAGTGGCACACGCCTGGGTTGCGAGGAGCGTGCCGGGCCCGGAAGCGGGAGCGCCGAGATCGCTGGGGACGCTCAAGCCATCGACGAGCACGGCCGGCTGCACGGGCTGGGCCGGAGGCGTGATGCCGACACTGAGAACGCGATAGGAATACGCGGGGATGGTGAGCGGGTACGTCGCGGCGTTCGCGTTGGTGATCGTCGCGAGATTCTGAGATGTGACAATGTCGGTCACGGGCGAACCGCCACCGGGGACGGTGTATCCCGCGAAGTTGAGGTTTGTGTTCTGCGCGGCGTTGGCGAGATTGATGGCGACAAGAAGGGTCTGACGCGGCCCCCCCACCGGGTTGTGATCGCGCGTAAACGCCCAGACCTTGCCGCCGGAAGCCGGAACGGCGTTGTAGATGCCGCGCCGGAGCGCGGCGTTGTTCTTGCGGAGCATGCCGAGCGTGCGATACGTCTCGAGCAATGAACCGGCAACGCCGGATTGCTCCTGCACGCTTTTGCCATCGTTGTTCTTCGAGAAGGAATTGGTGCGGACCAGGGAGTTGGTCGCCTTGAGCCAGTAATTGGACATGGGCGCACCGGCGACGGCGTTCCATTTCATGGGCTCGCGCATAGGGATGTCGTCGGCGTCGCTGCCGTACGACTGCTTGGTGCCGGTCATGCCCAGTTCATCACCGTAATAGATGATGGGCGGAAGTGGCTGGAGCAGATGCACGGCCGCGGCGGCCTTCGCACGTCCGGAGGTTGCGCCGCTCGCGCCGATCTCGGAAGCGAGGCGCGAAACATCGTGATCGCCGATGATCGCGAGCGCAAGCTTGCCGGGTTGCGGCTTACCGCCCGGGAGCGCGGCAAGCGTGCCGGCCATCGAGCTATAGAGGCCCGAGGCGGATTCGCTTGCGAGCGCGCTGCGGGCGGCAAACTCAAAGGGCTTGGTGAACGTGGCATCGAACGCGGGGAGCAGGTCGGTCCCGTAGCTGCCCCAGTCGCCCTGTTCGGCGAAGGTGAACACGTTGGGCTTGGTGACCTGGAGCGCCTGCTTCCAGGTGCTCCAGAAATCGATCGTCGCGCCCCAGCCCTCGGGCGCGTTTGCGTACGCGTGGTCGAGGCGGTAGCCATCGACGCCGTCGGAGGTGTCGCCGTCGTTGTTGGGGTCGAGCCACTTGCGCGCCCACTGGATGTTGAGATTAACCGCGCTCGCGTTGTTCAGATTCCAATGGATGAAACCGACGCCCGCGCCGTCCCACGTGTTGAAGGTGTAGCCGGTGTACTGCGTGTTCGCGCCGTTGGTGAATGCGAGCCACTGGTCGTACGGGCTGCTCGGGTTGTTGCGGGCGCTGTTGTACCAGATGGAGTTGTGGCTGATGCCGTAGGCGACGAAGTCGAGATAGACCTTGATTCCCCGGGCGTGTGCCGCGTTGATGAAGGCGAGGAATTGGCCTTCGGTGCCGAAGCGCGAGTTGATCTGACTCGCATCGCCGTGCTGGTAGCCGTGATACGCGGCGGACGGAAAAATCGGGTTCATCCACACGCCGGTGACGCCGAGCGACTGGAGGTAATCAAGACTCGCCGTCATGCCGTTGAAATCACCGAAGCGATACTGATCGTTATCGCTATCGCGCCAACTGATGGGCATGAAGTGATAGAAGATGTCGTCGGAGACGTCGAGCGGAGCCTGAGCCCGCGAGGACGAGGCGATACCGGCGGCAAGCGTGAGCGCAAGGGAACAGCGGGCGAAAGTCATTCGATGCGGGCTCCGAAAAGGGGGAAGCGCAGTCTACGTGCGACGCGCGAATACCCCAAGCGCAATCCGCCGGTTCACGCATGAAACACCATCGGTTGAAATGCGGAATGCGAGATGTTCCTCGGCTGCGTGAAGACTTCTTCAGAAAGGTTGTTCTTGAAGGCGCTTCGGCGCGGGCAACGGGACATCAAAAAAGCAAACGCGGGGCCGAGGCGGCCCCGCGCGGAACGATGATGCAATGCGATTCCTTACGGGCAGACCAGTTCGTTGTATCCGCTGGCGAAGATCACGAAATCGCTGTCTTCGGTGAGTCCGTCGCCGTTGAGATCGCCGCGCGGATCGACGAGCGCGTCGTAGTAACTCGCAAACAGGACGAAGTCGAAATCGTCGACCTGTCCGTCGCCATTGAAGTCACCGGGGCAAGGCTTCGCCCGGACAACGAACTCGATCGCGTTGGCCGTCATCCAGGTGCCGTCGGTGCGCTGGTTCCATGCAAGGGTGCCGAGCGTTGTGCCGCTGGAGGGGGTGAAGTAGCCAAGATCCGCGCGCTTGCGGAAGTTGTGAACGGCGGCGAGCATGTTGCCGTCGGACCACTTCATGATGGTGCGTCCGCGCAGAAGCGGGCTGGTGATGCCGCGGTAACTGGCCGAGCCACCATCGAACCGCCGGACAAAGCTGGCGATGGGATGGAAGGGTTCGACGAGCAAGCCGAGCGAAGCGGCCGGACCGGTGTTGGTGTAGTTGGGGACCGACGCGGTCGGGCAGATGTCGTACCCACCGGTGGGCCAGCGGCCCTGGAGCGCCAAGTTGCCGCCCGCGTTGGTGTTGGCGAAGACACCGACGACCACGCCGCCGCCGGCATCGACGTAATCGGCGAGGGTGTTGCCGATGGTGACCGGACTGAAGTAAGGCGCGTCGGACCAGGTCAGGACGGCGTTGTACGGCGTGTAGACATCGATGGTGGGCGAGGACATCCCCAGATCAACCGTGCCGACGCCGCTGAAGCGTTTGGTGGCGTTGAGTTTGGCGACGGTATCAGCCTGGAACGGGGCGTTGTCCGCGGCACCGACCAAGATGTAGGGCTTGGCGGTGTAGACCAGTGCATTGGCCATCAGCTTGCCGCCGTCGGTGGCGGCGGTCCACAAATCGGCGCGCACGGTGCTTGATGGGGGGAAGAAGCCCAGGTCGAGCCGGTTGTGGAGCTTGGTGGAGGCGACGACGAGCGGGCGGCTGTCGGCCCACTTGGCGATGGCGAACGCGCCCGGATTGAGCGCGCCGGTGGACGGGCGATAGGAGGATGTGCCGCCGTTGAAGGCGGCGACCCCGAGCATCGCGGGGTGGGAGCCATACGTGATCGCGCCGAGCGAACTGGCACCGCTGGTTTGGCTGGAAGGGGCGATCAGTTGGTAGCCCGTGGACCAGCGACCGCCGATTGCAAGTCCGGCGGAGGCGAACATGGAGGTGACCACGCCGCCGCCGGAATCAACGTAATCGGCCAGGACGTTGCCGAGGGCGGAGGAATTGAAGGAAAAAGCGTCGGTCCAGACGAGGGTGGCGTCGTACGACTGAAGTTGTGCGAGGGTGGGCGTGGAGACGGCCAGATTGAGGGTATCGGTGATGCCGATGAGACCGGTCGCGCGGACCTTGCTCTTGACATCGCCGACCCAGTTTGTGGACGTCGATTCGACGCCCGCGATGAGCACGCGCGGCCGCATGACGTAGAGGAGCGCGTTGACCATCAGCTTGGCTCCGTCGCCCGCGGTGTTCCAGAAGTCCGCGCGCGCGTCGCTCGAAACCGGGTAGAAGTTGAGGTCGGCACGGCCGGGGAGCGTGTTGGAGGTTGCGACCAGGGGGCCGCCCGTGCTCCACGACGCCACGAGTGTGTTGCCCGCGAGCACAGCGCCGGTGCCCTGATAGGCCTGCGTCGCGGCGAGCGCGGTGACGCCGATCATGATCGGGTGGTTCTGGTTGGCGATCGTGCCGAGAGAGGCATTGGGCGCGGCTTGTCCGGCGGGGTTGATGACCAGATAGCCCGGTGCCCAGCGTCCGCCGAGCGGTACCGAGGCGTTGGTGAACGTGGATGAAACCACGCCGCCGCCGGCATCGACGTAGTCGGCGAGCACGTTGCCCAGGGCGGTGGGATCAAAGAAACCTGCATCGCTGAAGACCAGCACAGCGTCGTAAGAGAGGAGCGTGGCGAGCGACGGGGTTGCCACGCGGACATCCATGCGGTCGACGGTGGTGAACAGGCTGGAGCTCGCGATCTTGTTCTGCACATCGTCCGGCCAGGTGGGGAAACCCGAAGGCGTGGCGTGGAGAATCAAGACCTTGGGAGGGCGCTTGGCGCCGGCGTCGGCCACCGAGACAAAGGCGAGCACGGCCAGCCCGCACACCAACAAACGTGTCAGCCAATTCATGTTCGATCCTCCACAAGCCGCGCGCAACCCGACCCGCCGGGTGCGCGCCGGCCCCGAGCGTCTGAACCCAGCGTAACCAAAATCGGACGTGGTTCAAGAAATGAAAATCGCAAATCGACTCTGGCGCCCCATGAGCCAGCTTTTATGGGGCCTATCGAGTCCGGCGGCTGGACAGTCACCTCGGCGAAGGCACATTCGCGGCGTCGCGGTGCATCATGGACACACCAGCGCATCGTAACTGCTCGCGAAAATCACAAAGTCGTTGTCCTCTGTGAGCCCGTCGCCGTTCAGGTCGCCCCGCGGATCGACAAGGGTGTCGTAGTAAACCGCGAAGAGAACAAAGTCCGCATCGTCCACTTGTCCGTCGCCGTTGAAGTCACCCGGACACGGCTTGGCGCGCACGACAAACTCGAGGGCGTTGGCCATGATCCATGTCCCGTCGGTCCGCTGGTTCCAGGCGGATCCGGCGAGCACTGTGGCACTGGAGCCCGGATAAAAGCCGAGATCCGCACGCTTGCGGAAATTATGTGCCGACGCGAGCGTAATACCGTCCGACCAGTTCATGATGTCCCGGCCTCTCAGCAGCGGATTGGAAGTGGCGCGGTAGCTGGCGCTGCCGCCGTCGAATCTCCGGACGAAACGCGCGATCGGATGGTTGGGTTCGAGCAAGGCGCCCAGGCCTGTCGTCGGACCGGCGGTGGTGTAACCCGGGAGGGTTGCGGTTGGGCAGATGTCGTAGCCGCCTGTGGGCCAGCGGCCGCGGATGGTCGCGTTGAATCCGGTGTTGAGGTTCGCAAACGCGGAGACAACCACACCTCCGCCGGCATCAACGTAGTCGGCGAGCGTGTTGCCCACGGCGTCGGAATTCTGGTATGCGGTGTTCGACCAACTGATGACTCCGTTGTATGGCGTAAAAACGCTCAATGCGGGAGTGGACGTGCCCAGGTTGAATGTTCCGACACCACTGAATCGCCTGGTCGCGATCAGCTTGGCGACTGGATCCGACTGAAAGGTGGGTTCATCGGCCGCGGCGACGAGGATATAGGGCTTGGCGGTGTAGACCAGTGCATTGGCCATCAGCTTCCCGCCATCGGTCGCGGCGTTCCAGAAATCGGATCGCACGGTGCTGGAGACTGGATAGAAGCACAGTTCCGCGCGGTTGTGGAACTTGGTCGAGGCAACGACAAGCGGGCGACCATCGGACCACTGCGCGATGTTGAAAGCTCCGGGGTTGAGGACCGCAGCCGACGGGCGGAAGGACGACGTGCCGCCGGAGAACGAGGCGACCCCCGCCATCGTCGGATGGGCGGAGTACGAGACCGCGCCGAGCGACGCCGCCCCGGTGATGGTGTTGCTGGGAGTGATGAGTTCGTAGGTGTTCGCCCACCTGCCAGTGATGCGGAAAAGGCTGTGCTGTGAGAAGCACGCCGTGACGACGCCGCCGCCGACATCGACGTAATCGGCCAGGACGCTGCCGAGCGCCACGGGGTTCAGCGGGTTCAAATCGGTGAAGGCGAGCACCGCGTCGTAGGCCTGGAGCTGGAAGAGAGAGGGCGTGCCGGTCGCGATGTTGAATGTATCCGTGATGCCGACGAGGCCGGTGGCGCGCACCTTGGCTTTGACGTCATTGATCCAACTGGCGGTGGTGGGTGATGCGGCGATCAGGACGCGCGGGCGCATGACGTAGTTGAGGGCGTTGACCATGAGCTTGGTGCCGTCGCCCGAGGTATCCCACAAGTCCGGGCGCACGTTGCTGGACGGTGGATAGAAGTTGAGGTCCGCCCGACCGGGTCGCGAGTTGGAAACGGCGACCAGCGGGCTGTTGTTGTTCCAGTATGCGACCGGGGTGTTGCCCGGGAGCACGGCGCCGGTGCTCTGGAATGCCTGGGTCGCGCTGAGCGCGGTCACGCCGATCATGATCGGGTGGTTCTGGTCGGCGATTGTGCCGAGCGAGGCGGCGGGCTGGGCCTGTCCCAGCGGGTTGATGACGAGGTAGTCGGGCGCCCATCGACCGCCGATTGGAATCGAGGCGTTGGCGAAGGTGCAGGAGACGACGCCGCCGCCCGCGTCAACGTAGTCGGCCAGCGTGTTTCCGAGCGCGACGTCATCGAAGAATGGGGCGTCGCTGAAGACCAGCACCGCATCGTGAGCCATCAGGATTGAGAGCGGAGGCGTGGCGACGCGGGCGTCGAAGAGGCTGACGCCGCTGTACAGGTTGCACGAGGCGATCTTCGACTGGACATCGGCGTACCAGCTCGAGAACGCGGCGGGTATCGCGTGGATGATCAGCACTTTCGGCGGGCGCTTCGCGCCGGCGTGTGCGGTCGCGGCGAGCGCGACAACCGCGAGAGCAATCACACACAATCGACAAAAGTACTTCACCTTTGAATCTCCCACGGCCCGAAGCGCACCGGTCTACCGGCGACACTCCGGGCGCCATTCGCTCCGGAATCAGAATAACCGGATGCGCGGGAAGGGCAAAGCGATTTCCATCGCGCGGGGCGCGCGGTTCGGCCTTTTGTCGCTCTCGAGTCGGCCGCGGAACGGTCCTCCCACAAGTGCGGTCCGATAGATGGGCTGGAGGGGGTGCCAGCCGGGAACCGTTCCGCAACCGGGGACTTACGGGCAGATCAGGTTGTCGTACGCGCCGACGAAGATGCTGAAGTCGGAGTCGTCCACGAACGTATCGCGGTTGAGATCCGCCGGGCAGCCGCTGGGCATGCTGGGGTCGGAGCAGAGCAGCATGTTGTACGCGGTGACAAAGATCACGAAATCGGCGTCGTTGACCTGGCCGTCGTTGTTGAGATCGCCAGAGCACTTGGCGAAGCCGCTGTCGGAACCGACGAGCTTCGACGAGCCGAACTGCGTCGCGTAAACGAAATAGAAGAGCGTCGCGTTGTCGGGCGCCGTGGTGTCCATGAACGAGTTTGTTCCCGGGGTGCCGACGGTGGCCGCGCCCGCTTCGCTGTTGACGGTGTTGCGCTTCACGGTGTAGCCGGTGTTGTTCGGGATATTGGTCCAGGAGAGCGAGACGTAATTCGGAAGCGTGTCGCTCGCGGTCACGGTCGGCGCTGCGGCGGTGGTGATCGTCAGCGTGTACATCTGCGAAGCCGTCGGCGCATCGACCTCGTACACCTTCACGAGCTGCGTGCCGGGCGGCGAGAGCAGAACGCCCGAGATTGTTTCCGCCACGCCAACGGCGGCCGAACTAACGGTCGTCACCAGCGCGTCGGCACTGTTGCGGATGTCGAAGGCCAGGTTCGCGGTGCCCAGCGAGTTGATGTTGTTGCCGCTGTTGCAGGATCCGTCCTCGTTCTGCGTGGAGCTGTCGTACAGCGCGCCGACGGGCGTGAGCGTGAAAGTCGCCAGCAGGATCTGGGAGGTGCTGAACGAGTGGTAGTCGATCTCGCCGTCGGCATCGATGCTGAGCGTGGAGGATGTCGGGATCGCGACGCCGGGAATCGTGCCGAGCGTGCGGGTGGCGCTCGGCGCGATGGCGCCGGAGCTGACCGCGCTGGCGGCATCGTTGTCCGGTTCGTTGATGTCGCCGTAATGACGCTGCACGCCCCGGACGTCGTCGTGGCGCGGGCCGTCGAAGCTGGTGCTGAGGAACGGCTCCATGAGCTGGGAGCTGTTGCTTGAACAAACATGGTTCAGGCCGATGCCGTGGCCCATCTCGTGCGCGACCGTGTTGCGCAGGAACCGGTACGTGCTCGAGGCGCTCAAAAAGCTGCCTGAATCGTTCTTGTCGAGCACCATGTTGCCGTTCTGCGGAAAGTAGCAGTAGGCCAGGATGCCGCTGCCCCCGTCGATCGGGTGCATGCCGATGCGCATGTCGCCGCGGGCCGCGCTGCCCGACGACGTCCACGAGGCTCCATCATCCCAGTCGTTGCCGCCCGAGGTGATGCGCTGAAAGTCGATGCCGGTGAGCGCTTCCCAGCGATCAAAGCACGACTGGAACTGCGCGACCCACGTCGCACGCGCGACGCCCGCATCCATCGTTGCAAAGAGGCTGCTGTTGCTCGTCGGCTCACTGATGCCCGGAGCGCCGGTGATGCTCACCGTATCAGGAACAAACGACCACGTGATCACGCGCGGTGCGCCCTGCGACCCGGTCCATCGCGAGTTGAGGTTGTAGCGGTCGGCGAACGGATCGTTCGGGTCCGCCTCCGGATCCACGCCCAGGTACGCGCCGATCGCCTGGTTCACGGCCCGCAGCTTGGCCTGCAGTTCCGGGGTCAGCTTCGTTCCTTCCGCCAGGCAGATCGAAACCGGTGTCGCCGGCTTGAACGAGCGGGTGTTCTCCGAGGCGGGACGGCCGTGGATCGCGGTAGAAGCGGCAAGGCCGGCAAGGGCGGACAGGCAAAGGGCTGCGCGTGTAAACATGGTCGTGATCCTCCGGGCTTCGGGCCGTCCGATTCGACGCCCCGCTCCTCTCTCTGTGCGTCAATCTCTCGATTCGGGGCCAAAATCATCCAAAAATGCCGCCCCTGCGTCGCCTACGTGCCGGCCCCACCCGTCCGCCTTCGCCCCAACCGGGCGCACGGGCCGCCCCGCTACAAAAAGAAAGCCGCCCGGGCGGAGGCCCGGGCGGCAGAGATTCAACGGTCGGCGATCGGGCTTACGGGCACTCGAACGTGTCGTAGGCCGTCGCGAAGAGCACGAAGTCAACGTCATCCACGAAGCCGTCGTCGTTCACGTCGGCGGCGCAGTTCTGGGGCATGCCGGGCTCGGTGCAGTCAAAGAAGTCGTACGAGGTCGAGAAGAGCACGAAGTCGGCGTCTTCAACCACATTGTCGCAGTTGAAGTCGGCCGGGCAGCCGCGGACACTGACGGTCACGGCGGCACAGTTGCTGACGCCGCAGGAAGTTTCCCAGCGGGCGTAGTAGGTCGTCGTCGTGGTCGGTGCCGCGATCGACAGGCCGTTGCCGGTGCCGAGCAAGGTGCCCGAGCACGAACCGCTGAACCAGCGGAGCGTGGTGCCCGAACCGCCGGTGGCGGACAGGACGATGCTTCCGCCGTCGTACATGCACAGGTTGTCGCGATCAGACGAAGCACCGGTCGGAGCAACCGGGCTGGGCAGGATCGAGACTGCGGCCGAGGCGCAGCCGGCCGAGAGCGCGCTGTCGGACGTGCGCCGTGCACGAGCGAAGTACGAGGTCGCGACCGCCGGGTTCACGTTGATGGACGTGCCGGTGGCAACGAACGTGCCGCCGCAGGAACCGGAGTACCAGTCGATGACGATTCCGCCCGGAGGAGCATCCACCGAGAGGGTGACCGTGCCGCCGGCGCAGACCGAAGACGGGCTGGCCTGCGGATTCGTCGGGTTCGACGGATTCACAGCGGCCGTGATCGTGAAGTTGGCGTTGCTGATATCGAAGAAGATGTTGCCGACGGCCCGCACCTTGATGCGGTTGAAGATGCCGGCGGTGTTGGGGATGACCACGCTTGCCGAACCGTTGTTCGGAACGTTCGAAGCAAGGACGGTCGGGAAGGTCGAGCCGTTGTCGGTCGAGAGGAGCACATCCACGTTCTGGCAGTTGATCGTCGCGTTGGTCGTGCTCGCGACGTTCCACGTAACGGTCTGCGTGCTGCCGCCGGCCCAGGAAACAGCCGTGTTCGGGCTGGTCACCTGGAAGGGCCCGGCCGTGTTGGAAGAGGTGATGTTGACGTTCGCGGAGTTGACGCCGCCCTTGTTGTCGCGGACGGTGACGCGGTAGGTCATCGCACGCGTGATGAGCGGGAGTGTTTCGCCGAACGCGAAGGTGTTGGAGAGAAGGTTGGAGTTGCGGGGCAACTGGCGGCTCGGGCTGGCGAGCGGGGTCCAGGAGCGCTGGTAGGGTCCGCGGCTGGCGGTGTCCGGGAAGTTGAGCGGGCTGCCGCTGGCGCTCTGCGAGCTGCCCAGGAAGTACTGCTCCCAGCAGTAGGTAAGGGCGTCACCGTCGCCGTCCGAACCGGACGCGGTGAGCAGGAACGGGGTCTGAATCGGAATCGTGTACGCGGCGCCGGCCGAAACCGTGGGCGTCGTGTTGCCGGTGTTGTTGGTGGTCTGGCACGACTTGGCGTTCATCGTGTTGGTGATTTCCTCGAAGCTCTTGGCGTGGAAGTACGCGTCGGAGTTCGACTGGAGATCGTTCGGCGAGCAGATGCCGGCGTAGGCCATGATGGTCGAGCCCGAGCCCGGCTCGTACGCGGCGCTGGCGGCGCGGTTGGCCGAGCAGTTGGAGTCGGCGCCGTTGAAGGTGTGGTTGCCGCCGAACTGGTGGCCCATTTCGTGGGCGACGTAGTCGATCCAGAACGCATCGCCGGTGGGCGAGCCCTGGCCGGTGACGCCCCGGGCCTTGTTGCCCGCGGTGCAGACAACGCCCAGGCCAGCGACGCCGCCGCCGCCGGTCGAGAAGACGTGGCCGATGTCGTAGTTGGCGGTGCCGATGAGGCTGTCGAGGCTGGTTTGGTTCTGGCCGAGCATCGTCGAGCCGTTGCCGTTGGTGTACGGGTCGGCGCTCGTCGCCCACACGATGGCGGAGTTGTTCGCCACCAGGTTCATGTGGATGTTGAGTTCGTTCTCGTAGACCTGGTTGATGCGGTTCATCGCGGTGACGATGGCGGCCTGGCCGAGGGCGACGGTGCCGCCGTGGAACGAGGTGTACTCGAAGTTGCCGGCGACGGCGGCGCGGTAGTTCTTGCGGTTCGCGTCGGTGGCGACGCGATCTTCGAAGGGATTCTGTGCGGGGGGAACGCCCGGAATCGCTTCATCGGGCGTCACGAGGCACGACCAGGCGCCGGTGCGCTGCAGATCGCTCCGGGCGTACGACGTGTAGAGGTTGGTATCACCGAAGGAAACCGGATCGATCCAGTACGAGCCTTCGGAGCTGAGCACCTGGGCGCGGAAGCCGAAGTCGGTGACGTCGCAGCGGACGTTCGACTGCGGGCTATCGAGCGATTCGCCCCAGTACGTCTTGATGTTGGGGAACTCGGCGCTGAAGCCGGGCTCGAACACGGGGGATTCGTAGATCTCGAAGCGCTCGAACGTTCCGTCGGGCTTCGGGAGCGCGATGACGACCGGCGCGGCCTGCACCGCGATCGCGCGTGCGCTCTCGAGCGGCGCACCGGCGAGCTGGCGGGTGATCTTGCTCATATCGAGCATGACCTGGCGTCCGCCGGCGGGGCGGATGAACGGCTTGTCGCCGAGCATGGCGTCGGGTAGCTTCTGCTGCAGCACTTCCCACGGCTCGTAGATGCCGACCTTGTCGGTCTTCACGGGGCCGTCGCCGGCGGGCGCGCCAAGGGCCGGCGCACACAAACCAACCGACAGCAGAACGGCTACACAGGACAGGTCGAATTTCCTGTCGGCACCACAACGATTGCTTCCGCGCATGCGATCCCTCTCTGGTAGAAAAGCCCGGCCATCCACGGACGGGAAGCGTTCAGAATACGGGAATTTTGTCGCCTGCTCAAGCCAAATTCGGCCGTTTGTCGGGTTGAGCCCCCAAACCCGGCAAAGTCCCGTAACCAAACTCGACGATCCCCCTGTCTCCAGCGGAGATCCTCCCCGTTTTCTGGGGGTTCTTACGGACATCCGAGCTGGTCGTACCCGGAGGCGAAGAAAACGAAGTCGGAGTCATCGGTCAGGCCGTCGCCGTTGAGGTCGCCTCGCGGATCGTTGAAAAGCTGGTAGTAATCCGCGAAGAGCACAAAGTCGATGTCGTCGACGATGCGGTCGCCGTTGAAATCGCCGGAGCACGGCCTCATGGACGACGCGAAGTCGAGCGCGTTGGAGATGAGAACCGTGCCGTCGGTGCGGCTCAGCCAGCCGGACGGGAACTCGGCGATCGCCGGGGGATAGAAGCCCAGGTCAAAGCGCCGAAGAAAATTGTGCTGGCTGGTGAGCATCCGGCCGTCCGACCATTGCAAAAGGCGCCGCCCGCGGATGTTCGGGTTGCCGCTCTGACGGATGCTCGCGGTTCCGCCGTCGAACTTGCGTACGAAGGTGGTGACGGGGCTTGTCGCGGCGAGATTGGTGCCGAGCGTTGCGTTTGTGCCGGAGATTGTGGGCTGGAGCGCGCTTTCGGGCGTGATGTCATATCCGCCGGTAATCCAGCGTCCCTTCGGACGGTTGTTCAGCGGCGCGGGGTTGGCGGTGTTGGCGTACAGGCCCATGACAACGCCCCCGCCGGCGTCAACGTAATCAGCGAGCGCGTTGCCGAAGCCCGCGGCGTCGGCGAAGTTGTTGTTGCCCCAGACGAGCAGCGCGCTGTACGGGCGGAGTGTTGCGAGCGTGGGCGTTGCGGTCTGGAGGGGCGTGAGCAGATCGACCCCGCTGAACCGGCGCTGGAGCTGGAGGCGGCTCCTCATCGGCGCTGTCTGCGTGGTGGTTTCGGAGTGGAGGATGCCGATGTAGGGTCGCGCCGTGTACAGCAGCGCGTTGGCCATGATGCGAGCACCGTCGGTGTTCTCCTGCCAGAAACCGCTGACCACAAAGGAAGACGGCGGATACATGCCCAGGTCGCAGCGGTTGTGGCGCGTGACCGAAGTGACGATCAGCGGCTTGCCATCCGACCACTGCGCCACCAGCACGGCGTTCGCGGGCAGCGCGGTCGAAGTGGGGCGAAAGCTCAGGGCTCCGCCGTCGAACGACGCGACCATGTTCATGATCGCGTGGTTCGGGTACTGCACCGTGCCGAGCGTCGCGGGCGAGTTGCTTGTCATCCCGGCGAGCGGGTCCATCAGGCGGTAGCCGCCGGTTTCCCATCGGCCCTGCAGGGGCTGAACCAGACCGCCGCCGCCGGTTGTGGCGAACGCCGCGAGAACGACGCCCCCGCCCCAGTCGGTGTAGTCGGCCAGCACGTTGCCCATCGCAACCGGGTCGTCGTAGTCCACGTTGTTCCAGGAAAACACGATGTCGTATTTCTGGAGTTCGGCGAGCGTGGGTGTCGCGATGGCGGCATCGAACAGATCGATCGCGCCGAAATACCCGGTCCCGCCGAGCTTGTTCCTCGGGTCGGTGAATCGCGGGTTGGTCAATCCGCCGGTGCCCTCGATGGCGGCCGCGGCACAGATCAGCACCTTCGGACGGATGGTGAAGAGCAGGGCGTTCACCATGATCTGCGTGCCGTTGGTCGCGGTGCTCCAATAGCCCGGGTTTACGTCGCTCGAGGTCGGATAGAACCCGATGTCCACGCGGTTCTGCAGCGGGCCGATCACCGAGAGCGGCTTGCCATCGGACCACGAGATCGCGAGTGCCGCGCCGGGCTGGAGCGCGGTGCCCGAAGGTCGGTACGAGAACGAGCCACCGTTGAACGTCTGCACGCCGGTGCTGGGCTGGTGATCGGGCAGGCTGAACGTGCCGAGTGTCGCCGTGCCGGTGATGTTGTTACCAAAGAGGATGCTGTTGTACGAACCGGTCCAGCGGCCGCCCAGGCTCATGTTCGCCGCGCCCGCGTTGGTGAACGGCGCGAGCACCACCCCGTATCCGGCATCCACATAGTCGGCGAGCACGTTTCCGAGCGCATCGCGGTCGAACCACCCGTTCCGATTCGCCACCAGCGCCGCGTCGTACGACTTGAGCTGCTCGAGCGTGGGAGTGACCAGGTTGGCGTTGTACAGATCGACGGCGGCAAAGCGACCCGAACTATTGATCTTTCCCGCAACGTCCGCGGCGTGCCCCGGCGTTGCCGTTTCGGTGTGGATGTACACCACCCGCGGCTTTCGAGGCCCGGCAAAGGCGATGCCCGACAAGGCGAAGCACATCGCAATGGAGATCAGGATTCTCACCGACATAATGAGACCTCCGCCGTCCCGGACCGGCACGCGCAGTCACAGCGAAGTCTAAAGGAAGATACGGAAAAGGAAAGAGAGAAGCCTTCGGAAAAAGTTCCGATAATCGAGCGTCGCGTTTTCGGACGCTGTCATTGTGGGGTTGCTTCCCCATCGAAGCGTGGACACATCGGGACGCGCGCAAAGCCCCGGGCGCTCGTGCCGCGATTTCGCCGTACCGACCAACCTGGGAACCCGTCGTGGTTCACGGACAGACAAGGTCGTTGTAACTCTGGACGAAGACGGCGAAGTCTGCATCTTCGGTGTTGCCGTCGCCGGTCAGATCGCCACGCGGATCGACCAGCGTGTTGTAGTAGCCGAGGAAGATGACGAAATCGCCGTCGTCAACCTGGCCGTCGCCGTTGAAGTCGCCGGGGCAGGGCTTCATGAATGCCGCGAAGTGCAGCGCGTTGGCGATGATGGTGGTGCCGTCGGTGCGGACATTCCAACCGTTACCGCTCTCCGCCGAACTGGCGGGGCGGAAGCCCAGGTCGGCGCGGCGGCGGAAGGAATGCAGGCTGGCGAGCATCCTGCCATCGGACCACTGGATCAACCGGCGGCCGCGCAGAAGCGGGTCGTTTCCCTGCCGGTACGAACTGGCGCCGCTGTCGAAGCGACGGACGAACGTCTGGATCGGGTGGGCCGGTCCGACAAAGGCACCGAGCGAAGCCGGGGAAGAGATGCTTGAGCCCGTGGAACCTTCGGGCGTGATGTCGTAGCCCTGGGTGATCCAGCGCCCGCGGGGGCGGGAATTCTCGAGGCCCGGGTTGCCGGTGATGCTGAAGACGGCCTGGACCACGGAACCGCCGGCATCGACATAGTCGGCGAAGACGTTTCCAACGGCGTCGGCGTTCACAAAGATGCCGTCGCTAAAGGAGAACAGCACGCCGAAGGGGCGGAGCGCATCGAGCGCTGGAGTCGCGCTGTTGAGTTTCGGAAGGATGGAGACTCCGCTGAATCGGCGAGACGCGAGCAGGCGGGTGCGGGTGTTCGCGGGCGCGGCCGAAAAATCGGAATCGGCGATTCCCACATAGGGTCTGATGGTGTAGATAAGAGCGTTGCCCATGAGCTTTGCGCCGTCGGTCGCGGCGTCCCAGTACCCGCTTGTGACGGCGCTGGAAGGCGGGAACATGCCGAGATCGGCGCGGTTGTGTCGCTTGGTGGAGACGGCGGCGAGCGTCTTGCCGTCGGACCAACGGGCGACGATGAGGCCGCCGGGCTCAACACCGGTCGAGGCGGGGCGGTAACCGATAGAGCCGCCCGAGAAGGAGGCAACGCCGGAAACGATCGGGTGCTCGGCGTACGCGATGGCGCCGAGGTTGGCGGTGCCGGTGGTCGATGGGCCGAAACTGATAATGCGGTAGTCGCCGGTGAAACGGCCGCCCAAGTCGCTGTTCGGAATGCCGCCGGTGGTGAAAACCGACTGCACCACGCCCCCGCCCCAGTCGGTGTAGTCGGCGATGACGTTGCCCAGAGCGACGCGATTGTTCCAGAAATTGCTGTTGGCAACCAGAATGGCGTCGTACTGCTTGAGTTGATCGAGTGTGGGAGTGTCCACCTCGCCGTCGAACGTGTCAACGACGCTGAAGAAGCCGGTCGAGCGGAGCTTGGTCTGCACGTCGGTCGCGTTGAGCGCGGAAACAAAGCTCTCGACGACGAGAACCTTGGGCCGCATGACGTAGACCAGGGCGTTGGCGAGGAGCTTGGCACCGTCGGTGTTGGAGGCCCAGAGGTTGCTTTCGGCATCGGAGGAGGGGGCGTACATGCCAAGATCGGCGCGGTTGATCTTGGGGCCGACGGCGACGAGCGGCTTGCCGTCGCTCCAACTGGCGACGAGCGTTGCGCCGGCGGTGAGCGCGGTTCCATCGGGGCGTGCGCTGCGGGTGCCGCCGCTGAACACGGAGACGCCGTTCACGATCGGATGGTTGGGAAGGGCGATCGCCCCCAGGCTCGCGGCAGAGTTCTGGAGCGAAGGACCGAAGACGATGCAGTTGTCATCGGGCGTCCAGGTGCCGCCCAGGTTGCTGCCGGGCACGCCGCCGGTGGTGAAGACGGTTTGAACAAGCCCGTAGCCCTCGTCAATGTACTGCTTGCAGACGTTGCCCAGAGCGACCGAGTTGAGCCACGCGGCGTTGTTGCCGACCAGCGCCGCGTCGTATTGACGGAGTTGCCCGATGGTTGGCGTCGCGCCGCGAGCATCAAACGGGTCCACCGTCTCGAACAGCCCGCTGCCCGTGAGCTTGTTCCGGACGTCATTGACTCTGGCGGCGCTCGCTTCGGAATGGATGTAGATCACCCTGGGTTTGCGCGGGCCGGCGAGCGCCTCGGGCGCAGCGACCAGGACGGCCAACACCAGACCGATGACCAACGCAACAGATGAACGCGGCATGACTCGACTCCTCCACGAGATTCGGCACCGACCGGCGCAGAATAGCACGTGGAGGCGACTTCCAAAGAACGGAAAGCCGCTTTCGAAACGCAGCTTCAAACCCGATCGAAACGAAAACGGGCGGGTTCAGGGGCAGAGCAACTGGTCGTACGCCGAGGCGAAGATCGTGAAATCGGCGTCGTCCACGAACGTGTCCGCGTTCAGGTCGGCCGGGCAACCGGACGGCATGTTCGGATCGGAGCAATCGAGCACGTCGTACGCCATCGCGAAGATGGTGAAGTCGGCATCGTCCACCTGGCCGTCGTTGTTGATGTCGCCGGGGCACGAGTCGGTCACGGTCACGAGCGCGGGCGCGCTCGCTCCCGAACCGCAATCGCCGGTGACGACAAGGCGGTAGCGGGCCGAATCGGCGGGCTGCGCATCGGCGATCGTGAGCACGATCGGCGCGTTGGTTGTGGGCGAAGCGAGTGAGCCGGATGCGCCGAAGACTTCGCCGCCGGACGGGCTCGAACCGCCCGGGCCGTTTGCGATCGGTGCGTAGACGCCGCTGAGCGGCGCGGTTTCACGCTCCCACTGGAACGCCGAAGCGGAATAGCCGGGCGCCGCGACAGCCGAGAGAACCACGGTGTCGCCCTTGTCGGCGTTGACATCTTCGGGCGGGAACGCGATCTGGGGCGCCGCATCGTCGGTGAAGAACGCGACGCGCGCGCTCGAAACCGCGCCGGCCCGGACGAAGGCGCCGCCGGCGACGAAGCTGTTTCCGAAGTGTCCAAGCGCACCGACCACACCCGTGGTTGTGGTCGTGCCGGTCACGCCGCCCGCGAGTGCCGACCACGTACCGGTTGAGTGATCGCGCCGGGCGATGCCCTTGACCGGGACCGTTCCGGCGCTTGTCAGATAGCCGCCGGCAACAATGTCGCCGTTTGGCAGTTCAATCAAGGCCGCAACAGACGGGACTGTGGCGACCAAGCTGGAGGACCACTCCGAGCTCCAACTCGTACCGTCCCATCTTCCCAGACCGTAGCTGATGTTGGTCTGATCAAAGCTCCCGCCGACATACAAGATGCCGTCCGATGCAGAGAGCAGGCTGTACACAATCTGCGGGCCGAACTGGACCCCGGTGATGCCGCCGCCGAGGCCGGACCACGAGGCCCCATTCCACGCGGCAATTCGTCGTGCACTCGAAAGGCCTCCGGCTGTATCAAATTCGCCGCCGACGATCAATTTGTCGGAGTGCCAAGCGAGCGCAAGAACGATGCTGCTGCAACCGGCGCCAAGCGGCGCGAAATTGGTGCCGTCCCAACTTGCAATTCGGGAAGCGGTCACGCCTCCGATGGCGGTGAATCCGCCGCCAATGTAGAGTTTGTTGTTCGGGGCGTACAAAAGTGTTTCAACGGCCGTGAAGGGAGTGACTGCGATTCCCGTTCCGAGCGCAGCCCAGGTCGAACCATTCCAAGTCGCCAGCCCGCCCACGGCAACGCCTCCGGCAGAAGTGAAATTGCCGCCGACAACCAGGCGGCCGTCGGGCAGTGCGGCGAGCGCCTTCACCGCGCCTCCCTGAATACCGGTGCCCAGCGGGCTCCATGTCGCACCGTTGAAGATGGCAATGCCGCTTGCCGAAACGCCCGCGATCGTGCGAAACGTTCCCGCGGCAACAAGTCGGCCGTCCGAAAGCTTGTGGAAGACCAGAGGAGCACTGTCCGTGCCGCTGCCGAATGCGGACCAACTGCCGGCCTCGAACGCGGCAACGTTCACAGCACCCAAACCGTCGAATCCTTCAAACGCGCCCCCCATGACGACGCGACCGTCGGGGAGCGCCACCATTGTCCGGACCGTGACCGCCGATCCCGCAAACTTGGTCGCGATCGGGGAGTACGCCGTGCCGTCCCATTTCGACGCGATTCGCTGGTTGAATCCGCCCCGCATGACGAACTGTCCTCCCGGAAGCCCGGCCATCGCGCTGATTCCGGTGGGCGGCGCGGGACTGAACTGCGACCATGCGGCTCCATTCCAGCGGGCGAGGTTTGAGATCGAGATTCCGCTGATCGAGCTGAAGTTTCCGCCGACGAGCAGATCGCCGTTGGAGGCAAACACGAAGCCGGTTGCGCCCCCGTTATTGGTGAATCCGCCTCCCATAGAGGACCATGCCGAGCCGTTCCATCGCGCGATCCCCCGCGCCGCGAGGCCGTCGATCGATTCAAACGTTCCGCCGATGACCAGGTCGCCATTCGGGAGGAACGTCAGCAGGTTGACGTAATCAAAGAAGGAAATTCCGGCGCCGCCGATGGGTACCCAGGCCGAGCCATTCCACCGGGCTAATCCGCGCCCGGTGTGTGTGACGTTCGGCGTTGAGTCGCCGCCAGCAACAACATCTCCGTTCGGGAAACGATTGATGACTCGGACGCGGCCGATATGAAGCTCGTCACGGGTTCCGACTGCGGACCAGCTCGTTCCGTCCCACGAAACGACGGGCGGAAGGTTGCTCTGACCACTGACCACGCTGAACGAGCCGCCCGCAAGCAGACGCCCGTCGGGCATCGCGTAGAGCGAATCAACATCGCCCCCAAAGACGCCCGGGATGCGCACCCATTCGGTCCCGTTCCAGTACGCGACGCCGGAAAACGTGCCGTCCGGGAAACCCAGCTTGCCTCCGACGGCGATCCGGCCTTCCAGCGGTCCGGGACCATCCGGATCCCACATCGTCACGGCGCGAACTTCGCCATCGATCCCGGGCACACCCATCCCCGGCAGCCACTGCGGCGTGCAATCCGCGCCGGATGCGAGCGTTGCGATCGATACCAGGCCCGTCGAAAACGATGCGAGCGCGAACGACCGAACGAGATTGTGTGTGCGAACCATGGATGCGGCTCCAACTCGGACCCCACGAGAAGGTGCCAACGACGGCTCCTATCCACTAAACTAGTGGCCGAACGCCGCCCTGCCAAGCCCAATTTTGGCGTCTACCCAAACATTTACAGAGTTTGACAGTCAAATCGCACTTTTTGCCCGAAAGGCCCGCTTCCTTCATATCGCGTTGCAATCGGGCGAAGTAGGGCGGAGTGGGGTAGGACGCACCGACTGGCCGGAAACAGCGGCCGGCCGGGGTGCAAGCGTGGTCTTCGAGAATCGCTGCTGACGGGCTCGATCCATCGGCAGGCGGGTCGAGGCATTGTGCCAGTTCTCCTCACGGACACAACAGCTCGTTGTACGAAGCAACGAAGAGGACGAAGTCGGAATCGTCAACGAACCGGTCGCCGTTCAGATCGCAGGGGCAATCGGGCGCAGAGGTTCGCGCGGCGGGTCCCCCGCCGCCAGGATCTTCTTCACAGAGAAGCTCGTTGTAGGGAAGAACGAAGAACTGGAAGTCAGAATCCTCAACAAGTCCGTCGCCGTTGAAATCGGCATCGCACGGCGGCAGGATGTTTGCCTCGAGATATGCCACGGATTCGCTTGATGGACAGCCGTCGGCATTCGTGATGTCGTGCGCCGATTGGCGGGAATCGATCACGACCTTGTACTGGATGTTCTTCCAGTCATTGTGGCCCTTCATGATCTGATCTGGAGTTGGCGCGGTCGTGCCGACAATCGGCGAGTTCGCGCCGAGGAAGTTCAGATCGGCAACGACGCTGCCGCTGATCGTGCCGCTGGCATTGAAATCGACCCGGCGGCCGTCGAGGCGGGCGAGGCGGAAGCTGCGATTTCCGGGCGAACCCACGCCGTAGGGCATCGAGTAGTTGCGGTAGAGCGAAGAGGAGACTCCGGAGCTTTCGCTCACGAACGCCTCGAAAACCGGAGCGAGCTCCTCGCGGCAATAGTCCAACGTCCAGAAGCGTGTATTCCAGCGCGCCGGGTGTGCGAGCGCGTAATTCATGATGCTCGGATAGTTCACTTTGCCCTGCATCGAGTTGCCCAGAACGTCGTCCGGCTTGCCTCCGTGATGCAGGCCAAGCGTGTGCCCCAACTCGTGCATGAAGGTCGCGGCACGATCGTCCTCGTCGCGGAAGCCGTCATTGAACGATGGCGCGGCGTAGTCGACAGCGAAATCGTTGCCGCCGATTTCGCCAATTCCGTTGTAGCGCGAGGCGTTGCCGAGCGATTGCAGGCCGTCGTAGAGCAGGCAATAGCGGTACACCATTGCTTTGGCGTGCAGAATGTTCGCGGCGTTCGCGTCGGCCCGCTCGTCCGGCGTACCGAATCTCTGCTCTTTGGTGGAAGCAAAGCCCAGAGGAAACTGTCCCGAGGCTGCTATCTCAGCAGAGGGCAGCGGAAGATTGGTTTCATCCCGCTGAATGTGAAGGCGGATGCCCGTGGTGCCGTCGGGGTTGTCCACCGGCGCGTTGTCGAACGCGAATACGACCTTTGACACTTCATTGTCGCCGAGTGGAATCGTGCCTGCATCGACTTCGACAAAGAGATCTTTGTGGTCCGGCCGCGCGCCGAAGTCGTACGGCTTGAAGTCGATGACGTTGTCCTGGTTGATATCGATGCCGCCGTTCTCGGATTCCCAGAAATCCAGCAGGCCGTCGCCGTCGGTATCGATGTCAACGCGGATCTTCATGCGATAGAAATGGAACGAGTTGTTGCGCGGATCGGTCGCCTGGCCGATAATCCAGCCGGTTTCGCTCGCGGCCGAAGCATTCCAAATCGTGGGGAAGAACCCGAGAAAGGCGCTGATCTCGTTATCAATATTGTGACGGACACCGTTCTTCACGACCCAGAGCATGCCGTCGCATTCGGGCGAGCACAGGCCGCGATCGGTTCCGATGATCTGTCCATCCGGGGTGATCGCAAGAGTCTGAGCGTTGTTGCCCGTTTGGGTGGGGATGAAATGCTCGACACCGTCGACGACGGCGAATGCGACGGTTGGCGCTTCTCCGGTCGCCTCGTACGTCAGCCCACCGAAATCCCCCTTCTGATTCACGCACAGAAGCTTGACCCCTGCCGCGCCGAAAGAGCCGAGATCCTGCTCGTCGCCGAAGCGCGTTCTCATGACCGCTCGTTCATTGTCACCTGAGAAGCTGGTACCCCAGATCCGACCCTCATCATCGATGTGGGACCAGTAAGCGCCGCCGGAAATGATCGTTTCGCCGAGGTCGTCAATCCGGATACGGGGTTCCGCTCCTTGCGATTGGTGGATGATCCCGACAATCCAGCCCTTGTTGTTGATCGAGTTGAAGCCGCGATTGGTTGAGAAGGTCGTGTTGAACCCGTCCGTGCGCACACCAAAGGGGGGGAAAATCTGGAATGAGTTTCCGATGCAAACTCCGGAATCGTTGATGTCGCCGTATGTCATGCCGAAGCTGCCAAGCATCGGCGTGTTGTTGATGAACCGAAAGTCCTGAGGCGGGAGGCCGCCCCGATGGCCACAGAAATCGCCGTTGTTGTTCACCGCCAAGACCTGAACGGCACCTTGCTCGTTGAATGCCGGGAGAAACTCGAAGCTATCGATCTCGATGTTGGGCGACGGGTCCGCGAGAGCAGCGCCGGTTGAAACCAGCAATCCGAGTAACGCGGTGCATTGATAATGGACGCTCGGCATGAAGCCAGTATGCCAGAGGCCAGGGAAAATTCAAAGCAAAACTCGTACACGAAAACGCATCACGGACACGCCAGAGTTTCGTATGCGGCGACAAAGACACCGAGATCGGCATCGTCCACAAAGCCGTCCTTATTGAGATCCGCCTGACATCCCGGCGTCATATCGGTGCTTGCGCAGGCGTTGACGTTGTACGCGGCCATGAACAATTCAAAGTCCGAATCGGCGACGACTCCGTTGTGATCAAGATCGGGCGGACACAGCGGGTGCTGCGCGGCCGTCTGTGCCGCGGCACGGAAGAGATAGAGCAGGCCCTGCACGTTTCCGGCGGCAGACAAGTCGGTCGCGAAGACCCCCACCATGCCGTCGTCGAAATCGATCCAGCTTGAGAAGCCCCGCGCGCCCGCGGCCAGCGCGCCGATGAGCTTCCCGTTTGCATCGCGCTCATCAAGCCAGATGCCCACGCCGTAATCGGCTCCATCGGTGTACGGGCTCTGCACCGGCGTGTTCAAGATGGTGATCGGGCTCGCGGTTTGGCGCATAAAGATCTGATTCACCGCGCTCTGCGAGAGAACACGACGACCGTTCAGAGCAACTCCGCCCCGGCGGAGCATCTCCATAAAGATCGCAAAGTCGGAGGCATTCGATTCACAGCCGCCGGCGATGCGCGGGTTGGAGGGAGTGGTCAGCACGAAACTGGTGTGCATCATGCCGATCGGCCCGAGTATGCGCTCGGCAAACAAGGTGTTCCAGGGTTTCTGCCCGACGATCTCGGCAACAGCGCCGGCCGCGTGCATCGAGGTACCACCGTACGAGAACGCGGAATTGGGAGGACTGAACTCGAGCGGAACCATCGCGATGCGCTGCGCGACCTGTTGAAGCGTCAGCGTGTTGCTGCCGACGAAGGCCGAATCCCCAAGCCCGGATGTGTGGCTGAACGATTGCCGGATGTTGATGTTTGCCTTGTCACCCGAGAACGCGGGGATGTACGTGCTCAGCTTTGTGTCGAGCGAGAATGGAAGCGTGCTTGAATCCGTCAGCGACATGATGAGCGCACCCGACAGCGTCTTGGTCGCCGAATCGGCGTTTGCGGGCCGATCCAGCGACCAGGCGCCGAACGAACGGTGATACACCACAACACCGTCTTTCATCAGCAGGAGATCGAAACCCGGAACGGGCGAGTTCACATTCTGGCCCGAGAGCGCGCCGGTTGCGAGTGCGGTGACGGCGGAGAAGTCGTACGAGGGTCCGCCGGAGGCGATTGTCGCCGCCACGACAAATGCCGCGAAGCACGGCGCGAGAAGGGAACAGTGAAATGGTGAAGTGATGGACATGGGAAATTCCTCCGCGCAATGCACGCGGCTGAGCTTCGAACCGAGAACCGAGCTTCGCACACCGGTTCAACGCGATGGCTCGCTTGCTATTGCAGGCGAGTGCGCGATTGTGTGTGCCGCGGCCAATGAAAAGCAAATCGCCCGCCGATTCAGGGGCAGAGCAGGTTGTTGTACGCGGTGACAAAGCCCACAAAGTCCGCATCGTCCACAACGCGATCGCCGTTCAGGTCGGCCGGGCATCCGGCGGGCATTGCCGGATCGGCGCAATCAAGAATGTTGTAGCCGACAACGAACACGACAAAGTCGGCATCATCGACCTGTTGATCGCCGTTGAGATCGCCGGGGCATGCGCCGAAGTTGTATCCGTTCTGGCTGATGAAGCGCACGCCGGCCGTGGACGAAGAAAGACTCGCACGCCCCACGTAGTCACACTCGACGGACCGCAGCGTCACCGCGCTCGAGTTGACCGAGGCAGAGCCGAGGAGCACGCAAGTCACCTCCAGCGTGCGGCCAATGAGCGTCGAAAGATTGAGGGTGATCGTCTTGCCGGCGTTCGCGGGGCCCGCGCTGACCCACGTTGGACTCGTTGCAAGACCGACCCCGTCGCCGAGCGAGGCCTGCGCGCCGCCGTAGGTGCTGAACGCGCCGAAGTCGCCCTGATCCGGAATCGTACGGGAGCCGGTAATCGTGAAGGTAAGCGTCACGGTGACCACTGTCGCGATCGGCAGTGTGGGGTGCGTGATGGGAATGCGCTCGGTGAACTGCGCCTGGGCGGTCGCCGCGACGCCCCCCAGAAGAATCTCGTGTCCAAACTCGTCATATCCGTACGGCTCGTACGCGAACGCACGCACACCCACCGAACCGATCGCGCCGCTCGCCCGGCTGTTGCCGTAGCCACCGGTGTGCACGGAGTTTGAGCTGTTCAGCGTCGCGCCCGCAAGCAGTGCGGGCATCGTGTTCAATGTGAGCGACTGGATGTCCTGGGGCGGCGAAGGCGGAATCAGCGCCTCGTTCGCGGCGGTCGAGGCCGTCAGATAGACCTGCGGCTGCTGCGCGAGCGCGCACAAAGAGAACAAACTCGTGCCGATCGCACCGGCACAACGAATCAAAGACGGATTGCGCATGTCCCCACGAACCTCCTGCCGCGCCGGACGCACCGTCCGGAAGGGCGACCGATTGTATATTCCGCGTCAACCCACCCCTTGCGTTCAGGGGCACACGAGCGCGTTGTACTGCGGCACGAAGAACCCGAAGTCAACATCATCGACCACGCCATCGTGGTTGATGTCGGCCGGACAGCCCGGGCTCATCGCCGGGTCGGCACAATCGAGGATGTTGTACGCGGGAGCAAAGACGGCGAAATCGGAGTCATCCACGACGCCGTCGGCGTTGAGATCCGCGATGCACTGATTCAGAACCACCGTGAAGCGAAAGGCCGTCGAATCGTTGAGGTACGAGCCGTTCGTGCCAAAGCCCTGCGACAGATCGATCGTGCTTCCCGGCAGAACTTCGACGCGCTGGTAGAACGAGTACGTGAACGCGTTGTTGTAGTTGGAGCTTGCCGCGAGAATGGAGCCATTCAGAAGAATCGCCACATCGGTGCTGGCAAACTCCGGGTCGATGGCGACGCCGCCGACATGAATGAATACATCCGCCGAGCCCGCTCCGGGCGCAGTCCACCGCACCACGCCCCGCTGGTTGTTCGGTCCGGGGTGGAACATGGTCACGCCCGCCGGCACGACCGGGTTGTCGGCGATCAGGATCGGATGGTCGCTGATGTTCTTGCCAATCGAAGGCGGCGAACCGGGCAGATCCCAGAAGCAAGCGCCCCCACCAACAACGGTCTGGTGCGTCAAGAGCGTAAACCCCGCATCGACCGCCGGTTGCCAGCCGTAGGACCAGGCGCCAGCCGGGTTTGTCGTCGTCGAAAACTGAGCGCGGCCATCGAAAACCTGGCCGCGAGCGATCGAGGCGAACCCGACCGCGACGGCAGACCAACACAGCAACGACTTTTGCATGGGTCGATTCCTTCCAAACGTGGTCGCCGAAAGCAAGGCACGCACGAAGTCCTTGCCGCGGCAATCCCGCTCAACCTTTTGCCAGACCTGAGCTTATGGTCGGCAAAACGCTTGAGACGGAGACTTTTGCGGGCCGCCAGTTCGCATTGCTGTTTCCTATAGTGCTCCCCGCGCCTCTAAAAGCTGTTTGTGGGCTTTGGCGGCGCGTATAGAAAGGATGCACCAGTGGCCGAGCGGCACTTTGATGTTGTTGTGATCGGGGGCGGGCCGGGCGGGTATGTCGGAGCGATCCGGGCGGCACAGCTCGGCTACAAGACCGCGATCATCGAACGCGACAAGCTGGGTGGCGTCTGCCTCAACTGGGGCTGCATCCCGTCGAAGGCTCTCCTGGCCAATGCCGAGATCTTCGAGAAGCTGATGGAGCGCGAGACCTGGGGCCTCAAGATCAACGGCGATGTGGGCGTCGATTGGGGCAAGACGATCTCGCGCAGCCGCGAGGTGGCGGGGAAGCTCAACAAGGGTGTTGAGTTCCTGATGAAGAAGAACAAGATCGAATTCTTCAATGCCAACGCGAAGATCGTGAGCACGGGCAAGCCGGGTTCGGCTCCCGGCCCGAACAACCCGATCAAGATTCAGATCCAGGAATGCAAGGTACAGTCGGAGCTGACGAGCGCCCCGGCCACGCCGGGCGCGGTGAAAGAGACGATCACCGCAACGCACGTCATCGTGGCGACCGGCTCGGTGGCCCGCGATCTGCCCTTCGCCAAATTTGATGGCGACAAGATCTGGGGCGCACGCGAAGCGATGTTCAACAAGGCACAGCCCAAGAGCCTGATTGTGGTCGGCGCGGGCGCGATCGGTATCGAGTTTGGCTATCTCTATCACACCTTCGGCACGAAGGTGACGGTCGTGGAGATGCTGCCTCGCATTCTGCCGGTCGAAGACGATGATGTCTGCACCGCGATGGAGCGGCTGTACAAAAAGCACGGGATGGAGATCAAGACCAATACCGGTGTGACGAACATCGAGAAGACCGCCACTGGCGTGAAGGTCACGGTCGCCCCGATGCTGAATGGCAAGCCGGATGAATCTAAGAAGGAAACGCTCGAAGCCGAGAAGGTGCTGCTCGCGATCGGCGTGAAGGGTCGCTACGACGGTCTCTTTGATCCTGCGCTTGGACTCGAAACCTTCAAGGACCACATCAAGACCGACTACGACGCGAGCAAGCCCGAGCCGCGTGCCATCGATTACAAGACCAACTTGCCGGGCGTTTACGCCATAGGCGACGTGATCGGCCCACCCTGGCTCGCGCACGTGGCGGGCGAAGAGGCGATGCTTTGCGTCGAGCGCATCGCTTGGAAAGACAAGAAGCAGGAGCACGGCAAGCCGCTGCACGAGCCGATTCCGATTGACTACACGATCATCCCTGGCTGCACTTATTGCCACCCGCAGGTCGCGAGCGTGGGGTTCACAGAGCGCGCGCTGAAAGAGCGTGGCCTGGTGAAGGGCAAGGACTACGACGTCGGTTCGTTCCCCTTCACCGCGCTCGGCAAGGCCATCGCGACACGGAACACGGATGGCTTCTGCAAGATCATCCGGGGATTGCCGCGGGGCGAGATCTTGGGCGCGCACATCATGGGCGACCAGGCGACGGAGTTGATTGCAGAGATGTCCCTGGCCCGCCGTCTCGAAGCCACGAGTGAAGAGATCATCTGCACGATGCATGCCCACCCAACGATGCACGAGGCGGTGCGCGAGGCGGCGTTGGCGAGTGAGGGACGAGTTGTGAACTCGTAAATCCGGAGTCTGAGCGTCATGCCCAAAGTCAGCGAGTTCTTTGGCATCGCGATTTATTTCTACTTCAACGACCATCAGCCGCCGCATTTCCACGCTCGGTATCAAGGCCAAGACGGCGAGTTCGCAATCGATACGCTTGCCCTGCTGGCAGGAGAATTGCCCCCAAAAGCCAGAGCCTTGGTTGTGGAATGGGCGTCTCAGCATCAGACCGAGCTGCGTAGCGCGTGGGAGTCCTGTCGAAACGGCGAGAAACCCGTCGCCATCGCACCGCTCCAATAATCCGACATGTTTCCCCGCCCACACTCCGTCTCCGCCGAACCGAATTTTCGAATTCGCGTCCGCTTTCTCGATGGCGCGGAAGGCGTAGTAGATCTCTCCCATCTGCGCGGCAAGGGGGTCTTCCGCGCTTGGGATGAACCCGGTTTCTTCGAGCGGGTCTATGTGTCCCCCGAATGTCAAACCGTCACGTGGCCCGGCGAGCTCGATCTCGACCCCAATGTGCTGTACGCCGAAGCGACGGGCAGACGAGTCCCGGGTGCCGACGCCGCAGCGTAACCAATTCAGTAGACCAAACCCCGTCCGAGACGCCCGCCTCGCCCGCCGCCTCGAGGCGACGACCGAAGAGATCACCTGCGCGATGCACGCGCACCCGACGATGCACGAAGCCGTGCGCGAAGCGGCGCTGGCGAGTGAGGGACGGGTTGCAAACAGTTGACCGCGTCCGGTTTTCGGTGATTCCGGTTTCTCGCTCGCGTTGACCCGCGGCGGCGATTGAGCCCGTGCAGCCTCCGCGGCACCCGCCTCTCGGCGATCTATTTGTCGCATGACGCACTCCCCGAATCGGGTTGTGGATCGCCCCGCGCATTCCGAGAAACCACCTCGCGGCCCGCCGAATGTTCGACGATAAGGCTTGTGTCCAGCCGAGCTTGCGGTTAGTGTGATTGGGCCGAAGGGCACGCCGCGTGCCGCGCCGTGTGCTTTCGTACTCCGGGATGTTCATCTATGTCGAGTGATCTGCTGCGTCGGTGCTTCATTTTCGTGTCGCTGGCTGTTGTCTGCGCGTTCGCCCATGCGGGCGCGAAGCGGTTGCCCAAGGTGGCGGTGGTCAGCTCCGAGGCCAACGCGGCATTTGTTGCAGACGTGGTGGCGAAGATCTCGTCTTCCAACGTCTTCAGCGCTGTCGACAACCTCGACGCCCGCTTGGCCACCCCGTCGCTCAATGCGCTGATGAAATACGACGCTGTGCTTGTCTACAGCAGCACGGCCATGCTGGATCCGGTCGCGCTGGGCAATCGCCTGGCCGACTATGTCGATGCCGGCGGCGGCGTGGTGTCGATGTCCCTGACAAACTCCTCGGTGCCCCTCGCCGGGCGATGGACCTCGGGATATCTGATCATTGATCCGACGGGCGAGGCTCACCCCAACGTGTCGCTCGGAGCTGTCGCCATCCAGACGCATCCGATCATGATCGGTGTGACCGCGCTCGCCGCGACGCAGGCGTTCCAGAGCACCGGCGCATTGGTGGCCGGCTCGACGCTGGTGGCTTCGTGGTCCAACGGCACCCCGCTTGTCGCCACGAGCACGCTGCCCGGCAGAGCCGATCTGAATTTCTATCCCCCTTCGAACGCCGTCAATTCCGCGTACTGGAAGACTTCGGGCGACGGGGTCAAGCTGATGGTCAACGCGCTTCTTTACACCATGCGTCCGCGCGTGATCATCCTCGGGGCCGTGTTGAGCCGGGTGGGCACCGAATCGAACGCCGACGTCAAGAGAAAGATCGCCGGCACAGGAAAGGTCGGGATCATCGACACGATGAGAGTGGAAAACGCGACCCCGACTCTCAGCAAACTCCAGGAGTACGACGCTGCCTTGCTCTATTCCGAGTTAGACCTGAGTAACCCGGCGGCGATGGGCAACGTCCTCGCGGACTACGTCGATGCCGGTGGCGGCGTCGTCTGCGCCGGATACTCCGCGTACAACGTCAACCCCTACTCACATCCCCAAGGTCGCTGGCCCGGCACCTATCGACTCATGGTGGGAGGCGCTGGCATCAAATATGGTGCGGAAGTGCTCGGCAACGTTCCGTCGATTCCCCACCCTGCGACGGCTGGAGTCGTGAGCTTCTACGGCGGGACGAGTTCGGGCCGCCCGACTTCCAACGCTCTTTACCCCGGCGCCGTCACGGTCGCCACGTGGGATGACAACACACCCCTGGTCGTTACGTCGACCAAGTTCTTCAACCGGATCGATCTGGGCTTCTTCCCCCCGTCCAGCGCGGTTTCTCCCGACTTCTGGGATCCGTTCACGAACGGTGATGATCTCATGGCCAACGCGCTCCTCTGCGTCTCCAAGCCGTTCGTGACGTGCATCGCGGCGGACGGTGCAAGCCAGATGTCAGACGTCGTCAACAGGCTCGTCGCATCGCGTCGTTTCAGCGGTGTTTATTCCTACACCGCCACAAATACAACGCCCGCCGCGTCTCTCCTGCAGTATTTCGGCGCCGCCTTGACGTGGTCGAACTCCCCGTACGCCGATCCGACCGCGATGGGCGGCGCGCTTTCCGACTTTGTTGACGCGGGCGGCGGCGTGGTGACCGCGCTGTTCGCGAACACCACGGTGAGCCCTCTCGAAGGCCGGTGGATCACCGGCGGGTACGAGATCACTCCTTCGCCGGTGCCTGGTTACCTGAGCTCGGGCACGCAGTCGCTCGGAACGATCCTCGAACCCGACCATCCGATTGCTTCCTTTGTACGTCGGTTTGACGGCAACACAAAAAGCTATCGGCAGGACACCGTGCCGACCCTGCGCGGGCGCACCGTCATGCGATGGAGCGACGGCAAGATGCTCACCAGCGTGCACAACTTCATGAAGCGCGCCGATCTGGGCTACTGGCCCGTCTCGAGCGGATCGTCCAGCAACTGGAACCAGCGCACGGACGGAACGTGGATCACCGCCAACGCGCTCGAATACGTCGTTCGCTCCAGGCCCTGCCCCGGCGACCTCAACGGTGACGGGGTCGTCGACGACGTCGACTTCGTCCTCTTCGCCGCGTATTACGACGCGCTCGTAGAGCCGCGCGGCGATTTCACCGGCGACGGCTACACCGATGACTCCGACTTCGTCGCCTTTGCCGACGCCTACAACACCCTCACCTGCCCGTGACTTCTTCTCGCGCGTCCGTGAGGGGATGGGGGAGAAGGCGTCGCCACGCAAATCCTAAGATTCCCCACGATCGGGAACCCGAACGCCAATTGCGGCGTATGCACTTCACTGGCTTCGAGAGGGCTTGAAGCTATCGGTCTGCCTTGATCTCGAAGGGTCCGCCATGCACGCGACGAGCCGCTCATCACAGTTTCTCTTCTTGGCGGCGGCTCTCGCCTGGTCCGATATCGCCCTAGCCCAGCTCGACAACAACGTCCAGTGGCAGGGCGTGAGCCACACCGGCTGGAATGATCGGAAGCCGCGGGTGCCGCGGAATGGCGAGTCATTTGTTGTTCGCTTCCAGACTTTCCGGGGCGATGTGTCGAGCGTGCGCGTGCGCATTGAAGACGGCGCGGTTCGATACGCCGACGCCTCGATTGTCGGCAGCCGCGGGCCGTACGACTTGTGGGAGGCGACCGTTCCATCGACGGCTTCGTCCACGTTGAGCTATGTGCTCGAAGTCTCCGATGGAACCGACACCGATTACTACTCCGCGAAGGGGATGACCGAAGAGCTTGATCTGTCGCAGCCGTTCGCGCTGAACTTCTCAACGCTCGAGCACGCGCCGATCGGCTCGACGCCCGTCAGCGGCGGAACCGTCTTCAAGGTCTGGTCGCCCGCCAGCACCTCCTGCACCGTCCGCGGCACGTTCAATTTCTGGAGCGGAAACGCGGCGCTCACCAAAGTGGGCGAACACTTCATCGGGTTTGTTGCGGGCGCCAACGCGGGCGCGCAGTACAAGTACTACTTCAACAACTCGACCTGGGCCTCCGACCCGCGATCCGCGGCACTCGTCCCGACCGGCGGGTACAACTCGGTGATCGTCGATCCTGATGCGTACGCGTGGCAAGTGAACGACTTCTCGCCCGCGCCGATGGAGCAACTGGTGATCTATCAGTTGCATGTCGGCACGTTCGCCGGACGCAACGACCCGAAGGGCAGCACGCCGAATCCGTCTCGATACATCGATGTCGCGGCGCGGGCCGATCACCTGGCCGAGCTCGGCGTGAACGCGGTGATGCTCAACCCGGTCAACGAATTCCCCGGCGATTTCTCGGGCGGATACAACACTGTTTCACCGTTTGCGATCGAATCCAAGCTCGGCACGCCGGATCAGTTCCGGCAGATGGTCGATGCGCTGCACGCCCAGGGCATCGCCGTCATCCTCGACATCGTCTACAACCACGCCGCCAGCTCCGACAACATCCTGTGGAACTTCGGCGGATCGCAGCAGTACTTCGATGCATCCGCCGTTGAAACGCCGTGGGGCGCACAGTGCGATTACGACAAGGCCGCCGTGCGCCAGTTCTACATCGATGCCGCGGAAACGATGCTGACCGATTACAAGCTCGATGGCTTCCGCATGGACGCCGTGATGTACATGACCGACTCGGGCAACACGCCCCAGTGGTCGAACGGCCAGAAGATCATCCGCGCCATGCACGACAACGTGAGCAATCGGCACGCCGACAAGCACACCATCGCCGAGCTCTACATCGACAACAAGTGGGCGACCGATCCGACCTCAACCGGGCTTGGGTTCACGGCGCAGTACCAGAACGAGTTCAAAGAAGCTGTCCGCTCCGCGATCTTTGCCGCGGCATCGGGCTCGCCGAATCTGACGCGGGTCGCCAACGTGCTCGACGGACAGGGCTTCGGTGTCTCCGGCAGCAGCGTGCTGAACTATTTCGAGCTGCACGATGACTGCTGGCCCCTGAACGGCACGCAGCGCGCGGTGCGAAGCATCGATACGAGCATTCCCAACGACGATCAATTCGCGCGCGGTCGCACCAAGATCGGGCAATCGTTCAATCTGCTCTCCCGAGGCGTGCCGGGGATCGTGCAGGGCACCGAATGGCTCGAGGACGAAGGCTGGGAGTCCACCCGCCTCGACTGGTCGCACAAGACGCGCTACCCGGGCATCGTCAAGTTCTACAGCGATCTGATCAAGCTCCGCACATCCGAGCCGGCGCTCTTTGCAAACTCGCCCCTCACCACGTTCCATATCAACGAGTGGTTCGACATCATGGCGTGGGAGCGCCGCATCGATGGGGGCGGCTCGTTCGTCGCGATCGTGAACCTCTCGAACACCGACCGGAACGACTATCGCATCGGCCTCCCGCGCGATGGCCGCTGGGTTGTCGAGATCAACTCGAACGAAACGCAGTACGACGGCCCCGGTGGCGGACCGACGGGCGCGGTTTCCGTGGAAAGCGTTTCGTATGACGGCTTCCCGCGTTCGGCGATCTTCCATCTGCCCCCTCGCACGATGGTGCTGCTCCGGCATATCGATTGCCCCGCCGACTTCAATGGCGACGATCTCGTGGACGATGCCGATTTCGTCACGTTCGTGAACGCGTACAACACGCTGGACTGCGCCGACACGGCCATGCCGCCCGGTTGCCCCGCCAATCTGAACGGCGACGCGTTCGTCGATGATGGTGACTTTGTGGTCTTCGTTGCCGCGTACAACGAGCTCTTGTGCCCTTAACAATCGATCGCGCGCGAATCCGGGCCGAACCCGTTACATGAGGGCCCGCACATGTAACACGCTCGCTCGAAGTTATCGCGCACCCGAGCGAGTCCGCGCGATCTCGCGGCGCGATCGCTGCGTATCGCGCGGTTCCTTGATTTTGCTTGGCTTGTCCGGCGCGCGCTGATAGCCTCAGCCGTCCGATTTCTCAGGAGAATGAAGTGATGCCGCTCGCGATCGATGCCGTCGTTCGGTCTGTCCGCGCCCGCCTGATCCACCTCGCCTCGGGCATCGCGGCTTCGGCCGTGCTCTGCGCACCGGCCCTCGCCGCCACACTCCCCGCCAACTTCGCCGAAAACAAAATCGGCACCGCCAACAGCGGCACCGCGATGCAGTTCTCGCCCGACGGCAAGCTCTACGTGCTCGAACAGGGCGGCACGATGAAGGTGTTCTCCGGCAGCGGCGCCACCACCTGGACGCAGATCGCGCCCAGCGGCAACTTCTTCACCGGCAGCACGCTCACTGTCAGCTCCGCCGGCGAGCGCGGCCTGCTCGGGATCGCCTTCGACCCCGACTTCGCGAATAACCGCTATCTCTACTGCTATTACACGGCCACCACACCGGCGGTCCACAACAGGGTCAGCCGCTTCACCGCCAGCGCCGACGGTTCGCAGGTCGTCGCCGGCAGCGAGGTGACCCTGATGGATCTCGACAATCTCAGCTCGGCCACCAACCACAACGGCGGCGCGATCCATTTCGGAATCGACGGCAAGCTCTATGTCGCGATCGGCGACAATGCCAACGGCCCCAACGCCCAGTCGCTCAACAACCGGCACGGCAAGATGCTGCGCCTGAATCCGAATCCGGCAAATCCGATCCCGACCGACAACCCGACGAGTTTTCCGAATATCGCCGGATCGCCCACGGGCAACAACCGCGCGATCTGGGCCGTCGGCCTGCGCAACCCCTTCACGTTCGCCATCCAGCCCGGCACCGGCCGCATGTACATCAACGATGTCGGCGAAGGTACATGGGAAGAAGTGAGCCTGGGCGCCGCCGGCGCCAATTTCGGCTGGCGCACCGTTGAGGGACCGAATCCCGCCGGTGTCGCGGGGATGACCTATCCCTTCCTCGCCTATCACCATTCCAACGGCGCACTGACTTTCCCCACGCCCGGCTACACCGGCAACGTGATCGCCGGCGGCACCTTCTACAACGGCGCAAACTACACCTTCCCAGCCGATTACGTCGGCGACTACTTCTTCGGCGATTCCGGCAGCAGTTGGATCCGGCGCTACGACCACGCCACAAACACCGTCGCGAGCTTCGCAACCGGCAGCGGCAACGCCGTCGATTTCAAAACCGGCCCCGACGGCTGCCTCTACTACCTGTCTCGCTCGGGCACCGGCGTTTACCGCGTCCGGTACACGCAGCCGATCGCCCCGTACATCGTCACGCAGCCCGCATCCAACCTGGCGGCGAACGAGTGCGGCACGGTCACGTTCTCTGTCGTCGCGGGCGGAAGCGGAACGCTCGCCTATCAGTGGCAGAAGAACACCATCGACATCCCCGGCGCAAACGGTCCGAGCTACACCGTCGCCTCCGCGTCGCTCGACGACGACGGCGCAGCATTCCGCGTTGTCATCTCGAACGGAACCTCGCCCGACACCACCAGCAACGCCGGCACGCTCGCCGTCAGCCCCGCCGCCTCGATTTCCGCGCAACCTTCTGATGCCACGTCCTGCCCGAACGGCTCGGCCACGTTCTCCGTCGGCGCATCAGGAACCGGTCCGCTCGCGTACGAGTGGCAGATCCAGACCGCTCCAAACACATGGACCACGCTCGAGAGCCAGCCGATCGCGCTCCCCTGCGGCGGCACCGCCCAGGCCGGCACTCCCACCGACGCGTCCACGAGCATTTCCGTCGCCGCGTGCGCCGGGGTTGACTCTTATCTCGTTCGCTGCGTCGTTTCGAGCGGGTGCGCCGAGATCGCCAGCGACCCGGCGACGCTCAATTTCTGCCGCGCCGACCTCAACTGTGATTCCACGGTCGAAGACGCCGATTTCACGATCTTCGCCGAGGCGTACAACCTGCTCGACTGTGCGGACGCGGGAATGCCCGCGGGCTGTCCGGCCGACCTGAACAACGACGATCTCGTCGATGATGCGGATTTCGTGATTTTCGTCACCGCCTACGACGCGCTGCTCTGCCCCTGACCGGCGGCGGCGAGCGCTTCTCAGCCTGCTTTTCGCGCTGTTTCTTGTGTTTCTGTGGTTATGCTGAGCCTGCCGCGCCCGGGCGGGGCGAGGCCACCACGAGAAGGAGCCGGGAATGCCCGATTGCCGAACAATGTGCCTCCCCGGTGCGCTCGCGTGCCTCGTTGCAAGCGCCCCGGCCCTGGCCGGCGGCGTCACCATCGTCACGCACGGCTTCAACGCCGACATGACCTGGGTTGACGCCATGGCAAACGCGATCGCCGCGCGAGCGGGCACACCCGGCGTCAACGTCACCCGTTTCAATCTTGTTGTCACCCAGTCCGGCGGCAATCTCGTGGTGACGCCTTCGCCCGTCGCTGTCGCGCCCGAATCAACCTTCACCACCGGCGAGTTCGTCATCGGCCTCGACTGGACCGCGATCGATTCGTTCGCACGCACGCCCGAGCCTGTTCTGCCCCCCGGCGAAGAAGCCACACCAACACAGAACGTCGCCCAGGCCGTGTTCAACTATCTCGAAACGTGGTCCTACGGCGGCAAGTCGATGCTCGCGCACCCGTTCCACCTCATCGGCCACAGCCGCGGAGGCGCGCTCGTCGCCTCGCTTGCGCGCAGCATGGGCGAGCGGGGCGTGTGGGCGGATCACCTGACCACGCTCGATCCGGTGCCCGTTTCGCTCTTCGGCGATGCCGCGGCACGCGTCGTGAACACCGTCGTCTTCGCCGACAACATCTGGCAGAACGTCGCGCTCCCCAGCGGCTCGAGCCTCGCCGGCGCGTTCAACCAGCAGATGGGCAATCTCGGCTCGAGCAACCACAGCCGCATCCATACCTATTACTACGGCACGATCGACCCCGGCGCAACCGGCGACGGCGAATGCACCTCGTGCATCAGCCAGTCGTGGTACACGCAGGATGTGGACACGCACGCTCGCGCACAGAGCGGCTATTGGTATTCGCGCCTCGCAGGCGGCGATCGCACCGGAACCCAGGCTGCGGCAGGTCTGCTGAACACACTGGGCGGCACCGCCACCGTCGGAACCAATGGCCGCCTCGCCGTCACGGTCACGCAGCCCGCATGGCCAAACGTCTTCAACGTGCAGACCGACGCCACTTCAATTCCCGCCGGCGGATCAAACTTCACCGACTTCCTCTATCAGTCCTCCGGCGTTTCGGTCCAGGTCGCGGCGTACGCCTCCGATGATTCCAACCCCGCGCACGGCGGACTGCTCCTGGGCATGATCTCGCTCGGACCTGCGGCCACGCCCACCTTTGCATCGATCCCGTGGAGCGTGACCCCGCCCGCGCGTTCGCAGCCGTACAACATCTATCTCGCGATCACCGCGAACAGCACCAACCACACGCGCTACGCGTTCGACACCCATTTCGTCACCGTGACCGCGCCCGCCTGCCCCGGCGATCTCAACAACGATGGCGTTGTTGACGACTCCGACTTTGTCGCCTTCTCGCTCGCGTACGACCTGCTCGACTGCGCTGATCCGGGCATGCCCGCCGGTTGCCCTGCCGATCTCGACCCAAACGGCGTTGTCGAGGATGCAGACTTCGTGCTGTTTGCCGCGGCGTACGACCAGCTCGTTTGCCCTTAGACGGGGCCTGAAAGGCTGCCGCAAGGCCAGATATCGGCGCACCACCCGCCTGTTGTGGGGCTTTTCGCGTCCGGAAACGCTCTTTCCAGTTTTGGTGCAAGGATTCCATCTGTCGAATCAACTCTCTTACCGGTAGACTCGGCTTCGAGGGAGTTTCCTCATGCACACCAGGACGACCATTGCTCGCTGCACCGCGAGCCTGTTGCTACTCGCCGCTTGGACGAGCGACCGGACATCCGCTCAGACGATCACCGAGATCGGAGTCCTTCATGGACACAACGAGTCGGGTGCATCGGGCATCAACGGCAATGGCACGGCAGTCTGCGGATACTCCGCAGTCACGGGAGGCATCTCTCGGGCAATCCGCTGGACATCGACCGGCGGCATTCTGAATCTCGGCACGGTCGTCCCGACTCACCAGACCTCGTTCGCCGCGGCGATCAGCGACGACGGGCAGATCGTGGTGGGCGAGTCGTACACGATCGGCATCGGTCAGCCCCTGCGCGCCTTCCGCTGGACGCAATCGACCGGGATGGTCGGACTCCCTCTCGGTAACTTCCATGATCAGGCGATGGGCATCAGCGCCGACGGCAGCACGATCCTGGGTCAATCAAACTACTACGCCGTCAAGTGGACCAACAGCGGCACGACCCTCACCTACCTCGGTCAGATCGGTCCGACCGGGGCGAGCTACTCGGTCGGGTCCAATTCCAACGGATCGTTCATCGCCGGATACGGCGCATTGAATTTCTATCGACAGGTCGGGATGTGGACACCGCCCGCGCCGCCGCAGATTGTCGGCACGGTTTTTCCAAACGACGACACCTGGGTCACCAGCATGAGCCGCGACGGCGGCACGGTTGTCGGCTTCAGCGGCTATTTCAGCTCGACGCGACGCGCCATGAAGTGGACCCCCACAACCGGGCTGGTTGATATCGGCTTGGCGACGATCACGCCGGGGGATCAGACTTCGTTCGGGGCCGTGACTTCCGAGGGAATCGCCTCGCTCGGCTGGGCGACGTACAGCGGCAATCAAGCCGCGGTGCATTGGACCGAGATCGGCGGTTTCTGGGATCTGAACAGCTACCTCGCCTCGTGGGGCGTCAATCTCACGGGCTGGACTCTGACCGAGTGTACCGGCGTGAGCGCCGATGCCACCGCGCTCTGCGGCAATGGCTACTTCAACGGCCAGAAACGCGGCTGGGTTGTACGGGGCCTCCAACCCGTCTGCGGCGCGCTCGTGTACATGCAGCCGCAGAACGTCGAGGCGTGTGTCGGCACGACCGCAACGCTGCTCACGATCGCCTACGCGCCGACGATTCCGCTCGGCCCCGGCACGGGCATCAAGTTCCAGTGGGCACGCAAGTACATTGTTGCGAACGTGCCGTTTTATCTGCCATTGACCAACGGACCGAACGGGAACGGCAGCACCTACGGCGGCGTCAAGACCCCGAACTTCACAATCAGCAACGTCCAGCCCTTGGATGCCGGGGAGTACGTCTGCCTTTACGACGCCGGCTGCGGCCAGACCATCAGCCTTGTTGCCACGCTCACTGTGCAGGAAGGCCCGCCGCAATTGTTCTTCGGTCCGAGCGATCAGAGCGCCTGCTCCACCGGCAGCGTCGGCTTTGCCGCAGCAGCAACCGCGGCGAACACGCCCCACTCCTACCAGTGGGAATGCGAGTCGCCCGCCAACAGCAACACCTGGGTTCCCATCACCTCGGGTTCCACGCTTCCATCGTTCGGAGTTGGAGGCGCGACCGTGCTTGCGGTCAACAACCCCGCCATCGGCATCGTCGCAACCAATTCACTCAACGGCCTCAACAACCGCAAAGTCCGCTGCGCCATCACCAACGCCTGCGGCACAACATACACCGGCAGCGCCATCATCAAGGTCTGCCTCGGCGATGCAAACTGCGACGGCATCGTGGACGACAGCGACTTTGTGGACTTCGCCCTCGCGTACGACCTGTTCGACTGCGCCGACCCCAACATGCCCCCCGGCTGCCCAGCCGACCTCAACAACGATGGCTACGTGGATGACGCCGACTTCGTCCTGTTTGTAAACGCCTACGACTCGCTCATTTGTCCCTAAACAGGCCTAGCATAAAGAGTTGCGGCAAGTCTGATCTGTTGGTTGCCGCTTTCGCCGGGTGTGTTGAGAGGGACTCGCATGATCTCGATTCGTTTTGCGGTTTGCGCGATCGGTGCCGGCCTTGCCACGTCGGCCCACGCCCAGGTCTCGTTCTTTCTTGCGGGCAACGTTGCCGGAGGCGAGAGCGCGTTCGTCGCGGCGCTCAGCAGCCCACCCTCCGTTTTCAACTTTGACTCGTACAGCAACTTCCAGGAGATCGACCGGCTCTCGCCCGCGATCGACCTCTCGCTTGTCGGGCCGTTCGGTGAGATCCGCTCGTCGACCGCGCGGATCTTCTTTTCCGGCGCGTTCAACACGCCCGATCGCGTCTACCAGGGCGCGATCCTCCCTTCTTCGAGCACCGAGTGGGGCCAGGTGCGCCTGGACTTTGATGTTCCCGTCGAGGGTGTCGGCGCGTGGATGTACGACGACGGCAGCGGCGTCTTCAATCACGGCCGGCTGACGGTCATCGACACGCTCGGCCAATCGCACACATCTGAAATCCTCGATGGCAATCCGACCGGCAACCACGGCATCGACGGCTTCGCGGGGGCGGTCTCGTGCGCGGGGATCGTCGCCGCCATCTTTGAAAGCTACGACTCCGCGCCGCTCGCGTGGACCGCATCCCACGAACTCGATTACGTTCACGTGGGGCGAGAGCTGCCCGCCGTGCTGCCGTCGCTGAACCGCCCCTGCCCCGGCGGACATCTCGCCCTGACGGCGCACGCCCCCGGCGCGACAACATTTCAGTGGAGACACAACGGCCAGCCCATCGAGGGCGCGACCGCACAGTTCCTGCTGTTCCCGCCCATCACGGGCGAGCACGCCGGCGTGTACGACTGCGAAGTCGATGCGGGGCTTGGTGTCTGCTCCGGCAACTTCACCGCGCCCGCCAGGGTCGTCGTCTGCCGCGCCGACCTGACCTGCGATTCTCAGGTCGACGACGCCGACTTCGTCGTGTTCGTCGAGGCGTACAACCTGCTCGTCTGCGATCTCGCGATGCCGATCGGATGTCCCTCCGACCTCAACGACGACGATCTGGTGGACGACACCGACTTCGTGCTCTTTGCTGGCGCGTACAACACGCTGCTCTGCCCATAAGACATTGGGCCCGAATCCTGCCAGGCTGATTCGCCGGGGAACCCCGGCTTTCCGGCTTTCCGGGCCGATCGGGAGGCACGTTACCCGCCAAGACCGCCGCCAGAGCGAACCAGGAGTTCACCTCCCCGGCAGGGGCCCGATGCCCCAAAGAAAGCCTTGAATCGCCCGCGACGACCGGTCATACTGATCGTGCGGCACATCGAGCGACCATTTGGCGTGGGCGCGCAGATTCCAAAGCCGAATCACACCGGCCGGATCGCCGGGAGGGAGATTGCCATGTCGCTCCGTCACACTCCGCACAATCGTCGGTCCGTATCCCTTTCCAGCGCTCTCAGCGCTGCGGCCCTCGCGCTCCTCGCGGGACGCGCCGCCCACGCCCAGAGCACCTGGACCAACGCCAGCGGCGGCAACTGGGGCGTCAATTCCAACTGGAACAACGGCAACGTGCCCGACAACCCCGGCGAGAGCGCGATCATCCTCCCGCCCGGGCCGTACACGGTCTTCTTTGACAACAACTATTCCATCAACACGCTCACGATCGCGCACTCGCTCATCCGCCTCGACCTGCAGAACAACCTCAATCTGGTTCTCGCCGGAGGCCTCAGCAACGCCGGCACTCTGACGATCAACAACGCCGCCGGAGCAAATGGCACTTTCGTCCGCATCGGCGCCTCGCAGACCTGGGACGGCGGCGGCGACATCGTCCTCAACGCCAACGCGGGCAACCTCGACACGGCGCACATCATGTACAACGGCGGGGGCGAGGTTCTCACGCTCGCCTCCGGCACCGAGATCCTCGGCTCCGGACGCATCTACGTCAGCGTTGCGAACAACGGCGGCATCGTCGCCGACTCCTTCGGTCGCACGCTCGAGCTCGTCGCCTTCCCGAAAACAAACAACAACGAGTTCGCCGCGATCGGCGGCGGCACGCTGCAGCTCGGCTCCGTCGCCGTTTCTCAGGGTGTCAACGGAATCATCCGCGCGTTCACGGGTTCGACCGTCTCCATCTCGAACTCGACGGTCAACGGCGGAAAGATCCAGACCGATGCGGGCGGCTCCACGCTCTTCACCGCCAGCAACACCCTGACGGGGCTTGCAACCGCCGGCACGCTCGATGTTGTGAACAACAGCGAGGTGCGCCTCGCCGATTCATTGACCAACGACGGCGATATCCGCGTGAACAGCGGCTCGGGCTTGAACAACTCTTCTCTTCGCTCAAACAACAGCGTTGCGCTCGGCGGCGTCGGCACCATAACCCTGCGGTCCGCAGCCGGAAACCCCGATACCGCGTACATCTTCTACAACGGCGGCGGGGAAGTTCTGACCCAGGGTGCCCAGCACACGATCCGCGGCAGCGGCAACATCTACGTCGGCATGGTCAACAACGGCACGATCAGCGCCACCACCGCCGGAAGGCCGCTCCGCCTGATCGCGTTCCCCAAGACCAACAACAAGACCATCTCCGCGGATTCCGGCCCCCTCGAAATCGACAGCACCACCATCAACCAGGGACCCGCCGGCGTGATCTCCCTTTCCAACAACGCCGGCGCGTCGCTCACCGTGCGCGCATCGGGCATCAACTCCGGCCTGCTTCAATCCTTCGGAAACCCGATCGCCATCGGCGGGGGGGCGACGTTCAACAACACCACCATCAGCGGCCCGATGGAGGTGCTGAACAACAACGAGATGCGCCTGGCAGGAAGCGGAACCATTCACTCCGGCAATCTCTTCGTCAATTCGGGCAGCGGCAACAACGGCACATTCATCCGCATCAACGCAAGCCACACGCTCTCCGGAAACGGACGCATCGTCCTTCGCTCCGACGGGTCCAACCTCGATACCGCGTACCTCATGTTCAACGGCGGTGCAGAAGTGCTCTCGCAGAGCGCCGGCCACTCGATCACCGGCACCGGCCGGATCTACGTCGCGCTCGACAACGCCGGCCTTGTCAGCGCCGACCAGAACGGCAAGGCCCTCGCGCTCGTTGCTTTCGGAAAATCGAACTCCGGAGTGATCCGCGCCGAGAACGGCGGGCTGCTTCAGGTCAACAGCACGGGCGTCACACAGACCGGCGCCGGCGTGATCCGCGCCGACAACGCCACCGTCCAGATGAACGCCGCGACCATCACCGGCGGCCTCGTCGAATCGATCAACGGCGGCGATTGTGAATTCGCCGCCTCGACACGCTTCAACTCCGTCACCTTCGCCGGCACCGGACGCGTGCCCAACAACCAGGAGATGCAGCTCACCGGCGGCTTTGTCAACAACGGAACGCTCACCGTCAACCCGGTCGCCGGGGCCAACGGCACCTTCATCCGCGTTCTCCAATCCATGTCGGTCTCCGGAAACGGCTCGATCGTCCTCAACGCCAATCCCGGCAACCTCGACACCTCGTACATCGTGTACAACGGCGGTGCGGAAGTGCTGACCAATGCCGCGGGACACACCATCCGCGGAACCGGGCGGATCTACGTCAACCTGACCAACAGCGGCCTTGTTTCGGCCGACGCCCCCGGAAAAACCCTCGAGATGGTCGGTTTCCCGAAGACCAACAACGCGATCCTCGAAGCAACCGGCGGCGGCAAGCTGCAGTTCACATCGGTCGCCCTCACCCAGGATCCCGGCGCGACCGTCCGCGCCGTTTCTGGTGGTCAGCTCGGTTTCACGGGCGCGTCGGTCTCGGGCGGCACGATCGAATCCGCAACATCTTCCCTCTCCGACGCCGTGGCATTCGCCGCCTCGACCACGCTCTCCGGAGTGACACTCAGCCGCGCCGGAGCGGTCCTCAACAACAACGAGCTCCGCATCGCCAACAGCATGGTGAACAACAGCACGCTCACGGTCAACTCGACCGCCGGGAACAACGGCACGTACGTGCGCGTCGTCAACTCCATGCTCGTCGATGGAACCGGCTCGATCGTTCTGAACGCAAATCCCGCCAACCTCGATACCGCGTATCTCGTGTACAACGGCGGAGCCGAAATTCTGACCCTCGGTTCCGGCCAGACTCTCGCGGGCAGCGGAAACATCTACGTCCGCACCGTCAACAACGGAATCCTCGCCCCGGGCGGCAACCCGAACGGCACCGCGATCGGGCGCCTGAACCTCGCCGCTCTTCCGTTCACGCAAACCGCCGACGGGATCATGGCCTTCGAGATCTCCGGCCCCGCCCCTTCGCAGTTCGACCGAATCACCGGCGGCGCCTCGATCACCCTCGGCGGCATCCTCATCCCGTCGCTCATCAACGCCTACGACCCGCCCATCGGAACCGCATACGACATCATCGACGGCCCGCCGATCGTGGGCACCTTCTCCGGCGTGGGCCCCGGCTTCACCGTGCAGTATTTCTCAAACAAGGTCCGCGTCATCTACACCGGCCCGGCCTGCCCCGCCGACCTCAACCACGACGATGTCGTGGACGACGCCGATTTCGTCATCTTTGTGCCCGCGTACAACATCCTCGATTGCGCCGATCCGACCATGCCCCCGGGCTGCCCCGCCGACATGAATCGCGACGGCGTCGTCGACGATATCGACTTTGTCATCTTCCTCGCTCAGTACAACGAACTGCTCTGCCCCGAATAGGTTCGTGCGCAGCGCGTGCTTTTCTCTCGCAGCGTCAAGAACCCGCCGCCGGGCTTGCGATCGAACGTTTGGCAGCGGATGTTCGGCCGCAGATCGGTGTGTCGATTGCTCAAGATTTCGCTCTGAATCCGCGGGTGGCGCGGTATTTTTGATGGGATTCATCGCACTGCTAGCTGTGCAACCCGCGGCACACGGAGATCGGCCATGAACACAAGATCCACAGTTCTGCTCGTCGCGTCGCTCTTCTCGGCCGCCGCCGCCACGCCCGGGCGCGCGGCGCTCACGAAATCCAATTCCCCCGCACCCGGCGGCTTTGTCCAGGCGTGCGCCGGACCGTCTACCTGCGGGTGCGGCGGCTGGGCCGGAGACGACTGGTTCGGAATCTACACCAACGCCCTCGCGGATAAACACGAACTCGCGTTCTCCGGCAATTCGTCGGCTTCCCGCAGCGCGTCCTACTCCTCTGCGAACCTCTCGAACAGCGCATCGGGCACGGCGGGCATGGGCTACATCCAGATGGAAGCGAGCGATGTCTTCCTTTCAACCGACTCCTTCTCGATGGGCCTTTCCAACGGCGGATGGAACGAGCTGTTCACCATCAGCCACCCCGCGCACACCGGCCAAGCCGGAATCCTGCAATTCACCGTCAACGTGATCGGCCGGCTGGATGCCACCGGAATCACGGGGTCCGCCGTCATAACCACCACCGCCTACAAGGACGGCGCGCAGCTCATGTCGAGCCCCTACGCCAACCCCGGCAACTCGGATCTCATCGGAACCGACCGCCAGTACGGCAACTGGGGCATCGCGACATTCGGCAACCCCAACGCCGACGGAAAGAACGTGAACGGAGTCGTCACCTACGCCGTCCCCTTCACCTTCGGAACACAGTTCAAGCTCGGTGTGTACGCGACCTGCCGCGCCGGGCAGCGTTCTTCCGGTGGTTTCGGCACTCCGTGCTCCTCGCATGCAACGCTCAGCCAGTTCAATTGGGGCGGCATCTCCAACATCTACGCAAACGGAACGCCGGTCGGCGGTTCCACAATCCTTTCTGGAACCGGCATCAACTGGGGCGCGCCCGTGCAACCCAACTCCTGCCCAGCCGACATCAACAACGACGGCTTTGTGGACGATACCGACTTCGTCCTATTCGCCGCCGCCTACAACCTGCTCGACTGCGCCGATCCTGCCATGCCCGCGGGCTGTCCCTCGGACATCAACGGCGATTCTGTCGTGGACGACGCCGACTTTGTCGTCTTCGTCTCCGCGTACAACGAACTCGTTTGCCCCTGAGCGTCTCGACCCCTTCTGTTCTCGCGAAAGCACCGGATTCCCCGCTTGAAACCACTCCTATTCGCGTTCATGCTCGCGCCCGCTCTTCAGGCTTCCGCCTCGGACATCGTGGCAATCTCCACCTTCGATTCCGGGCTCGATGGCTGGACACCCTCCGGTCGCACCTGCATCCTTTCCAACCCCGGAGGTTTCCTGCGCGCGCAAGACCTGGACGGCGGCTGGTCCCGCCCTGTCGCGCCGGAAAAATTCGCGGGCGATTGGCGCCGCGTCGGCCGCATCTCCTTCGACATCCGACCCGACGCCGGCCGCGCACTGCAATACCCCGCGGCAGTGCGCGTGATGAACGCAGAAGGCGAGTTCAGTGAGTACGAGTTCGAAGAGTCCGCCACACCCATCGGCGTCTGGTCCACGCTCTCGGTCCGCATCGGACCCGGCGAAGGAAACTGGGACATCCCGGCCAGCATCCGCGCCGCCGTTTCCGAGTTCTCGATCCGCATCGACCTCAACGACAACAACCTCGACAGCGGCACCATCGAGCTCGACGATCTCGACAACATCACCTTGTTCGCCGCGTGCCCCGCCGACCTCAACAGCGACGGGCAGGTAGACGATGCCGACTTTCTCGTCTTTCTCTTCGCGTACAACACCCTCGACTGCGCCAGCCCCGCCATGCCGGCAGATTGCCCCGCCGATTTCAACAACGACGGCTTTGTGGACGACGCCGACTTCGTCACGTTCGTGACCGAGTACAACCAACTCCTCTGCCCATAGCGCGCCGCACGCCCAGCCCGTGCCCGAAGCGCCGCGCAAACGGCGCACAATCGCCCATATTATGAGACGTTTTCCACGCGCAGCACGCGCCAGCACTCGCCCGCGGCATCGTTGTCCGCACACCCGAATTCGGGTATGCTGAAACGCCGATCGCTTTCCGGCCGGGGGTTTCCCTGCCGCGCCAGAACCCGCCTCAATCCGGGTCCATCATGCCAAACTTCCCACGCGTCCTCGCCGCCCTCTTGTTCTGCGCCATCGCCTTGCCGCTCGGCGCCCAAACCCTGACATGGACGGGGGCTGCCAACAACTCGACGTTCGGTCTCGCGGGCAACTGGTCCCCCGAGATCGCCCCCGGCCCGGCCAACGACTGCATCATTCCGCCCGGCTCCGGCGGCATCGTGGTCTCCGCGCCGGTCACCGTCAAGAGCCTCTCCGTCGGCCGCCCGCTCACGCTCGGGTCCTGCGCCTCGTTGTCCCTCGTCGGTGATCTCGCGCTCACAGACAACGCCCTCTTCATCATCGAGAGCGGCCAAAGCTGCAGCATGCTCACGTTCGGCCCCGGCGCGCACGCCGTCACCGGAAGCGGCGATATCCACATCCGCACCAGCGGCACCACCGGACGCGCGATCTTCGCCCAGGCCGGCGCTGCCGTCACCTTCCAACCCGGCATCACCGTCCGCCTCGATGCGGCCTCGACCATCAACTCCGCCACGATCTACGCCGACACCGGCGCAACCATCACCAACAAGGGCGTCTTCGCTTCGCGCTCCGGCGGCAAGGTCCTCACCGTCACCGGCCCCGGCACCTTCACCAACGAGGGCTCCCTCGATGCCGACGGCGGCAAGATCGTCATGCAGCCCGGGTTCTGGAGCAACAGCGGCACCATCGCGATCGACGCCTCGGGCGAGTTCAATGCCGCCGGCGCGTACGCGGCCCTCGGCCCCGTCGAACGCACGGCCGGCACGCTCCGCCTCTCGGGCAATTTCTCCGGCGCAACGCTCGAAGCCACGCCCGCCACCGGCACGATCCTCCTCTCGAACTTCACGGCGACGAGCACGACGCTCCTCGCCCCAGACCCCGACGTCGCGCCCATCGTGCTCGACGGCGGCGTGATCCTCAACAACTGCACGATCGGCACCAACCTCTCGATGCAGAACTGCGCAGCCATCTCGGTCTCGTCCGGCCTCACGTTTATCAACAACGCAACGCTCACGGTGGACCCGGGCACCAACTGCATCGTCTATCCCCTGAGCTTCGACGGCGGCACCCAGTCGATCTCCGGCACCGGCACCATCGCCTTCAAGCGCTTCGGATACCTTGGCGATGGCCGCGCTCTTACTTTGCGCAACAACGTCACCCTCACCATCGAGCCCGGCATCTCGCTCGTGTCGTCTTCCGACACGCCTTCCACCTCCTCGCGCATCCAAGTGGAAGCCGGGTCCACACTCATCAACAAGGGCCTGATCGGCGCAAACGTCGCCGGACTCACGATCTTCATCTCCGGCGCCGGCTCGCTCCAGAATCTCGGAACGCTCGAGGCTCTGGCAGGCAAGCTCGTCATCGATGTTTCCAACTGGACCAACGCCAACACGCTCCACCTCGCCGGAACCGGCTCGATCGTCCTCGGCGGCTCTTTCCCCTCGATCGGCACGGTCGTCCGCACCGGGGGCACGCTCGCGCTTTCCGGCGTCTACGGCGCGAGCACGCTCGAGGCCTCGGATGCAACCGGCGACCTCACGCTGAACGGACCGCTCACGAGCGTCTCGCTCAAAACTTCCGGCGCTTCCCGCTTTCTCGTCGCGCGCCCGGACTTCGGAACGTTCATCCCCTCCCTCAACGCCTGCACGCTCGAGGGCAACCTCGAAGTCGTCGGCGAGGGCTCGCTCACCATCACCGGCGGCCTGACGTTCATCAACTCCGCAACCATCCGCCTGCGTGCGACCCAATTCAACAAAGTCACGCAGATCCTCTTTTCCGGCCCGGCTCAAACGCTCTCCGGCCCCGGCGAGATCCTCTTCGCCGATCGCGCCGGCACCGCGCAGATCGGCGTCGCGCCGAACTCGGTGGCAACCGTCGGTCCCGAAATCTCTGTTCGCGATCTCGCTTCTGCGACCGGCGCTCAGAACACCAAGGTCGCCCTCGACCAAACCTCCACGCTCACCATCCAGGGTTCCTTCGAGGCCTCCCAGCCCGACCGCACCCTCCAGTTCCTCGGCGGCGGCACCATCATCAACGAAGGCTCGCTCTTCGCCTCCGCCGGCACGCTCGAGCTATGGGCCAACTGGACCAACAACGGCTTCATTTCCCTCGCAACCGGAGCAACCCTCTCCCTCGGCGGCACCTACTCCGACTTCGGCTTCATCGATCGCACCGGCGGCACCGTCAACCTCAAAGGAACGTTCACCGGCACCAGCCTCTCCACCGCCGATCTCGCCGGCGATATCGGGCTCGCCGATGTCACGCTCACGAACGCAACTCTTCAAACCGCCGGCAACGCCCGCTTCCTCGTCCGGGGCAATCCGACGCTCGACGCCTGCACCCTCGCCGGAACACTCGTCGTCGGTGATTGCTCGCAGCCTCGCATCAAAAACGGCCTCACGCTCGACGCCGCGACCATCCTCTTCGCCCCCACTGGACCGTGCAGCCCGGCCAGTTCCTACATCTACTTCGACAACGGCACGCCCCAAACACTCGGGGGAACGGGCAACATCCTCCTTGATCGCGGCCTGCTCTACGTGAACAACAACGCCACCTTCGGCCCCGGCATCTCCATCTCGATCGGCGCGCCGGGCGCAAGCACCGCCGGCTCCATCCTCGTCTACACCGGCAACACGCTCACCAACCACTCCACGATCACGGCGAACGCCCCCGGCTCGACGCTGAACATCAACGGAAACGGCTCCTTCATCAACCTCGGCACGCTCCGCGCTCTCGCCGGAACGCTCGATGTCCGCTGCCTCCTGGGCGGCTTGGGCAACATCGACCTCACGCCCTCCGCCCGCCTCGTCCTCGGCGGCAGCTACACCATCGACTCCGACCTCGCCATCACCAGCGGCGGCCAACTCGAGTTCTACGGCAACTGGACCAACAACGCTGTCATCTCCTCCGACCACGGCACCGTCTACCTCGGCGGAACATGGTCGAACGCGGGTACGTTCAACATCTCAAATTCCAACTGGAACATCGGGGGCGTCTACCCCTCCCTCGGCAACTACACCAGCACTTCCAACACGCTCTCGCTTTCCGGCACCTTCCCCGGCACATCCATCGTCGCCGATGCCTCCACCGGCGATATCACGCTCGGCAACATCACGTTCAACAACGCGAACTTCTCCACCTCCGGCGGCGCCACCTTCAAGTTCGGCGGCGGCGTGAACCTCAACGGCTGCTCCTTCTCATCCGACATTTCGCTCTCCCCCTGCGCCGGCACCGTCATCACCGGCGGCCTCACGCTCAACAACGCCTCCGTCACCGTCAACCTCAACTGCAAGGCCGACGCCCTGGCCTTCTCCGGCCCATCGCAAACCCTCGGCGGCACCGGCTCTGTCCGCATCAAGGCTGATCTGAACGGCAACGCCATCAACGCCCGCAACGCCCCCGGCGCATCGCTCACGATCGGCCCCGGCATCACCGTCTCCTTCGACGCCGACGCGACCGAAACCGCCGCCTCGATCAACATCGAGACCGGCACGCTCATCAACCAGGGCGTTCTCGAGGTTCTCCGCCCCGGCGCAACGCTCACAATCGGCGGCGCGGGCACCTTCATCAACCAGGGCCACCTTGCCATCGCCACCGGAAGCCTCAATATCGCCAAGCTCTCCGGCCCACTCGGCTCGTTCGCCCTCGCGCCGGGAGCAGGCCTCACGCTCGCCGGCGCCTACTCGCTCACGGACAACCTCTCCATCAGCGATGGCGCCACACTCACGCTCAACGGCGCGTGGACGAACACCGCCGCAATCTCCATCAACAACGCCAACCTCATTCTCGGCGGCACCTGGACCAACAGCGGCTCCTTCGCCGTCAACAACTCCAACTGGACCATCGGCGGCACATACCCGTCGCTCGGAAACCACTCCTTCAGCAACACATCGCTGACCTACGCGGGAACCTTCCCCGGCACCTCGCTCGTCGCCAACGCGCACACCGGCACCATCAACCTCGGCACGCTCACGCTGAGCAACGCGACGCTCAGCACCGCCGATGGCGCCTCCTTTGCCTTCACCAACAACGCAGTCGTCACCCTCAAAGGCTGCACCATCGCCAGCGACATCACGGTCGGACCCTGCGCCGCGGTCGTCGTGCAGAACGGCCTCACCCTCGCCAACAACGCCGCCGTCCGCATCTCAAACGGCGCGTGCTCGTCCCAGCCGTTCCAGGTCTCCGGCGGCACGCAGCTCATCGAGGGCGTCGGCCGCATCCTCTACGACCACGCCAAGTCGCTCAGCCTGCTCTACGTGAGCCCCGGAACCAGCGCCACAATCGGCCCGGAAGTCTTCCTCGGCTTCGACCCCGATTCGACCGAGACTTCGAGCGCCGCAATCACCCGATTCACAACGCTCATCAACCAGGGAACGATCGCCGCCCGCGCGCCGGGTCGAACACTCTCCATCAACACCGGCGGCACGTTCAACAACCAGGGCGTTGTCGAATCAACCGCAGGCACCCTTGCAATCAGTTCGGTCTCCATCGCGAACTACACCGCCGCAACCAAAACGCTCACCGGCGGATTCTGGCGCGCGCTCAACGGCTCACTCACCATCCAGAGCACCCCAATCAACGCGATCGGACCCAACACCGAGTTCGCGATCCGCGGCCAATCGATTTCCACCCCCAACATCGCCGGTCTGACCTCCAACGCCGGCACGCTCCGCCTTGCCGATCGCTCGCTCGCGCTCCCCAGCCTTTCAAATTCCGGCACGCTCGACCTCGGCGCGGGCGCCCTGCTCAATCTCGCTGGCGCCTTCGCTTCGCAGACAGGAAGCACGCTCCGCGTCGAGATCGCCGGCCTCGCCCCCGACCAGTTCGGTCGCATCGCCGCGGCACAGAGCGCCTCGCTCACCGGCTCGCTCCGTGGCTCGTTCTCCGCCCCGTACATCCCGCTCCCCGGCGATGTCGCCTCCTCGTTCGTCGCTGCACCAACCATCACCGGATCGTTCGATTCGGTCTGCTTCGACAGCAACCCGTTCCTGCTCGGCGTGCTCCCGCTCGCGCTCCCCGATCGCATCGACCTGCTCGTCTCCGCCTCTTCCGGCTTCTCCCCCACCATCACGCAGCAGCCCGGCGATTCGAGCTCGCCGCGCACCGCCGTTCTCTCGGTCGCTGCCGGACCGTCCGACGCCTCGTTCCAGTGGCGCAGGGGCGAAACGCCGCTCACCAACGGTCCAACCGGAACCGGCTCAACCATCTCCGGCGCGACAACCGACACACTGGTCATCACCGGCCTCTCCGGCGCCGACACGGGCGAGTACAGCGTGATGATCTCGAGCGCCTGCTCAACCATCACCAGCGATGCCGCCACCGTCCGGCTCTGCCCCGGCGACCTCAACAACGACGCGATGGTGGACGACGCCGACTTCACGATCTTCGTCGGCGCGTACAACATCCTGGACTGCGCCGATCCAGGCATGCCCGCCGGTTGTCCGGCCGATCTCAACGGCGACACGGTGGTGGACGACGCCGACTTCACCGAGTTCGTCCTCGCCTACAACGCGCTGCTCTGCCCGTAATCCGGCCCGCCGCCCGCGAACGCCCGGCTTACTTCTCGATCGACGACGCAAGGTTCTTGTACCGCTCCATCACACCCATCTCGTCCGCCCTTCCCGCCAGTGAAATCTGGTAGTCGGGCAGAACCGCCTCGATCTCGTGCACCATGTCCGCCGCATCTTCGCGATCGCCCCAGCGGATCGCGCACTCCGCCACGCACATCCGCGCCAGCAGCGCCAGCCCGCAGAGCTGCATATCCCAGCGTTCGGAATGCCTGAGCTGCTCCGCCAGGTTCTCCAGTTCGTGTACCAGCGAACGCATCGAGGCGTCGGGCGTGTCCGTCGGGCTCGATTCGATCACCCGCCGCAGCGCCACGATCATCGCCCGAAAGACCGAGCGGCTCTGGGAATCGATCTCCATCGCCCGGCGCGCATCGGCGAGCGCCTTCTCAAGATTCTCCGTTCGCTCGGGGCCCGCATCGCTCGCATCCGCCACGACCAGCCTCGCGTTCGCCATGCAGGTCCACGAGAGCGCCCGATGCGGATCGCGCCGCACAAGCTCCTCCGCCAGTCCGAGTTGCTTCGCGCACAGTTCCCGCCGCTCCCTCGCCGTCGTCGCAAACCGCCTCATCCGGTCGTAGCTCCACGCGAGGTTGTCCAGGGCCTCGATGCTCGCGCCCTCTCTCGCCGCCAGCTCCTCGTCGATCCGCAGGGCCTGCTCGTAATACCGCCGCCCCTTCTCGTCCATCTTCCGATCAAAGTAGATGTCGCCGACCTTCACGAGGTTGATCGAGCGATCCATCAACGCCCGCTCGTCCGACAGCCCCAACAGCGTCGCCCCGCTCCGCAGGCTCATCGCTTCCTGCCGCAGCGCGAGCGCCCGATCCATCCGCGCCGATTCGTGCTCCACATCGCTCTCCAGCACCAGCAATCGCGCCGCGACCAGCGCGATGCCGGGGTCCTCCGGGTGCCGCTCCAGAAGCGCCATCACCTTCGGCCTCACGTGCCCGAGCCACGAACGTCGCGCCTCCTGCGTCCCCTGCGTGTCGGCGATCCGCGCCACTTCCTCGTTCAAGACCAGCGTCACCAGCTCGCGGGCAATCGCCGCGTCCGCTCGCGCTTCTCTCCCCGACCACGCGCTCCACGCGAACGCGCTGATCAGACCGAGCGCGCCCGCACCCATCGCTACCGACGCCCCTTTTCTCCGCTTCACAAACTTCCGCGCGACATACCACGCCGTCGCACGCCGCGCCGAGACCGGCCTGTCTTCCAGGAACCGCCTCAGATCCATCGCCATTTCCAGCGCCGACCGATACCTCGCGCCGCGATCACCCGCCGTCGCACGCGCCACGATCGCCCCGATGTCCGCGTCCGCACCCGCTCCCCGCCCAAAGACAAAGCCCCCGCCCGCCTTCGTCCGCAGAATCGCCTCGACATAGCTCAGCCCCGCGATCTCCCGGGGCAGCCGGCCTTCGATCAACTCGTACAGCAACACCCCGAGCGCGTACACGTCCGACCGCAAGTCGATCTCATCCAGCCGCCCCGCGAGCTGCTCCGGGCTCATGTACGGCAGCGTCCCGCCCCGCTCAGATGGGCTCCCGCCGCCCGCTTCCGTCGAGTCCGTCACCATCGCGATCCCGAAATCCACGATCTTGGGCTTGCCCTGCGGCGTCACCACGATGTTCGCCGGCTTCAGATCCAGATGCACGATCCCCCGCTCGTGCGCGTGCTGCGCCGCATCGCACACCGCGATCACCATCTTCGCCCGGCTCCGCACATCAAGCTGTTCACGCTTCGCGTACGCCGTAATCTCCAGGCCGCCCACCATCTCCATCGCGAGAAACGGCCTCGCCTCGCCCGTGCCCGCGTCCACCCCCGCTTCATAGATCTGCGCGATCCCGGGGTGCGAAAGCCGCGCCAGCGCCGTCGCTTCAAACTCAAACCGCTGCAGCGCCCGCGCGCCCGTCCGGCCCAGCTTGAGCACCTTGAGCGCAACCACCCGCCGGGTCTTGGGCTGCACCGCCTCGTACACAGCACCAAACCTGCCCGCTCCCACCAGCCTCAGAACCGAATAGCTCCCCACACGCTCCGGCAGCACAGCGCCCGCGCCGTCCGTCGCGCGTTCCCCATCCGTCGTCGAAAGACCGAGCAGGCGCGCCGGTGTTTCCAGTTCCGGCATCTCGTTCTCGTGTTCCAGCAGCGTGTGGACCTGCACCACCAACTCTTCATCCCCATCGCACAAACTCGCCACGATCGCGCCGCGATCGCGGGGCGGTGCCTTCCTCGCCGCCGCGAACACGCCCTTCACCATCGCCCATCGCTCGGGTGTCAGACCGCTCGACACGCCTTCACTCCCCCTTCCGGAGCTGCCTCGCCAGCCACGCCCGCGAGACCCGCCACTCTTCCTCCGCCGTCGAAACACAAATCCCCAGCACCCGCGCAACCTCCGGAACCGTCATCCCCGCAAAGAACCGGAGCTGCACCACCTGCGCCGCACGCGGATCCATCTGCTCGTACCGCTCGAGCGCATCGTTCAACGCCAGAATGTCCAGCGGCGCAAGCCCGTCCGCGCCGGGTTCGCCCTCCAGCCGCAGCGGCCTCACGCCCCCGCCGCGCTTCTCCGCCTGCCGCTTTCGCGCATGATCCACCAGCACCTGCCGCATCACCCGCGTCGCAATCCCAAGCGCACTCAGCGAGTTCATCGCGCCCTCCGATCCCGATTCGTTCACCAGCCGCAAAAACGCCTCGTGTACCAGCGCCGTCGGCTGCAACGTGTGCTCCGAGCTCTCGCGGCTAAGCAGCCCCGCCGCCAATCGCCTCAGGTCGCGATACAGCACCGCCGCTTCCGCAGGAACTGCTTCTGCATCTCTTTCCATCCCCCGATTCTCCGCTTCGCTGCCCATGCTCCCAAAATACCGCAAACCGCCCGCTCCGCTCCGGCACAATTTTCTGCCGCTTTCCCCGTTTCGAAACAAGGGCGCGGCCGGCTTTCTGCGCATATCCAGATAAGGTGGAGGTCTGGTCAGGGGGGGCGGGCGGGGTTCATAGCCCCCCCTGACGAGACCGTTTCGATCCGCCTCCCCCCTTCCAACCCCCAAAAACGACAAAAAGCCTCTTGCCGCGTCCAGAATCGAAATATTCTCGGACGTTTCGCGTTCTGCCCGGACACAGATTTTTATCCGTTCTCTTCTACTCGCCGATTCCGCTTGGCATTTCTGCGCACTTTCGTTAGCCTTTGCTCAGCGGAAGTCGCACTGTTTGCGGGTTTCAACCGACTTTTCTCGCTTGTGTCTGTACTGGAGGTCTTCATGTTTACCAATCGCTTGTTCGTCGCCGCCGCAGGACTCTGCCTGCTCGCGTCCGCAGCTTCGGCCCAGTACGCCATCAAGTCTTCTGTCATCGCCGGTGGTGGTGGACAGAACGCGACCGGAGGTTCCTACACCCTCAGCGGCACAATCGGCCAGGCCGCCGCATTCGGACCGCCCCTCGCAACCGGCGGCTCCTACTCGCACGGCGCCGGCTTCTGGTGGACCGTCGGCAACTGCCCCGCCGACTTCAACAGCGACGGCGTGGTGGACGACCTCGACTTCCAGATCTTCATCGTCTCGTACAACGAGCTGGTGATCCCGCCCGCCAACCCGATCTGCGACCTCAACGCCGACAACCTCGTCGACGACGCCGACTTCGTCCTGTTCGTTCCCGCGTACAACGCGCTCGTCTGCCCCTGATCCTTCAACCATCGGGCCCGGCACGCCGAACGATCACACACCCCCCCCCCACACACACATACAAGAAACGGGAGACACGCTCGCGTGGCTCCCGTTTTTCGTTGCGCACGTCTCCGCGTCACGGCACTTCGGTGCGGCAGCCGACCTCAACCTCGCCCGATTCGATCGTGACACGAAGTATCCGAACGCGCCGTCCGTCTTCCAGCCGCACGGTTCCGCCGGCGACCAACGCCTCGCGTCCCGCCAGTATGTTCCGCACCGCGGCGCTCCCGGTTTCCCCGTTGACAAGGCCAACGAGATTGAGCCCGCCCCACGAAACCGGCCACCACAAACTTCCTACCCCCGCGCGAACACCCGAAAGCCGCACACCCGAATCGCTCACGCGCACGCCGCTCGAGATCGAGTACACGCTCTCATCCACCCGCCCCGCAATCCACGCTCGCCCGTTCGCAAAGTGCGCGCGCAGGTCGCCGACGCTCGGCGGGATCCGCACCGGTGGATCGCGATTGGCCAGCCATTCTGAAAACCGAACAGTCAGCCACGCCGTCGCTTCCTCTTCCGACACGCGAAGGCTCCAGTCCCCGCCCGTGCGCCGCACGCCGTCGGGGCCGGTCGCCGGCGCCCCGCGGAAGCGATAAGCCTCGGTGATGATCCGATTCTCCAGGCGCTGGGCCAGGCGGCGCGATTCCGCCCGATCGGGCACCGCCCCGCCAAACCACGGCGGCGTGCGCACCGCCAGCCCGTACACCACCAGCCCGCCCGCAACCACAGCGCCGATCAGCCACACAACGAGCATCGCCCTCGAGCCGTGCGTACCCCGCGCCGCGCGGCCCGTGGTCCTGGCGAGCATCTCAACGCTCCGCCACGCCCTCGCGCCCCGCGCAAGCACCCCACCGGCAGCAGGATCAACTCCTTCTTTCATCGCCCGCCAGAATATCGCCCGTGCCGAAAAGAAAGGGGCCCCGTCTCCGGGAGCCCCTTTCGCGCAAAATCCCTTGGAGTTCCGATCAGAAGCAGACGAGCGTGTCGTAGGCGACCGCGAACACAGCGAAGTCGCTGTCGTCCGTGAAGCCGTCGAGCGCACCATCGATATCGCCCGCCGGGTTCACCAGGTCGTTGTAGTACTTCGCGAAGTACACGAAGTCCGTGTCATCAACGCCGCCGTCGCCGTTGAAGTCGGCCGGGCAGCCGCCGTTCGGACCACGGTTATCGCTGGTCAGCGAGATGATCGCCGTCAGGTTGCTGCCGCGGGTGCTGCGGGCGCCCCAACGCTCGTTGGCGAAGAAGGCGTTGCCCATCGTCACCGCGAGGTAGTACTGATCGCCGTTCAGGCTGCTGCCGTTCTGGTTGTCCAGCGGCTTGCCCAGAGTCGTCTGATCAGGATCAAGCGGGGTCACGCCGCGGCTCGCCGCCGTGCCGTACGAAAGCTGCGCGAACGAGCCTCCGCAACCAAAGGCGCCGTCGCCTCCGCCGTTGTTGTTGTTGAACCCGGCACCGGCGTAGCTGATGCTGTTGCCGTTGGCGAGCAGGCCGTTGTTGTTGTAGAGGCAGAAGTTCCATTCACCCACAACCGAAGATCCCGGCTGCGTGATATCCAGGAACGTCACGTCAGACAACTGCTGGCCGTCGCTCTGGTTGAACTGCCCCGTGGTCGGGAGCGGGTTCGTCAGAGAGAAGCGCACAAACCCGACTCCCCGCGCACGAACGGTCTGTTCCGTCGTGGTCTGCGTGCCGCCCTGCAGGATCGCCATGTCGGCGCCGGTTCCAAGCGCCGGAGAAACAGCCGGACCCGCCGGGATCGTCTTGCGGTTGTTGTTGTTGAAGTTCAGTGCGAACGCGGTGGGAACGATCGGGTCTTCACCCTGCACCACCCAGCCGTCGCCGAAGCCCGAGCCAGCCAGCGCCACGGCAAGGTAGTACTCGCCGGCAGGCAGAATGCCTTCCTGGCCCGAGTACTGCTCGCCCAGGCCCACGCCCGGACGGCGAGCAACGCCGTACGAGATCTGGTGGTTGTCGAGATCCGACGGACGCTCCGGTTCCGGGCCGTCGCCGCGCCCTTCCGACACGTCAAACACCTGCGAGTCGTTCGAGTACACCGCGAACGACATGGGAACCGCCGAACCTTCGGTGTCGATGTCCATGAACGTCGTCTGGGCGTAGCTGATCTCGTTCTGCGTGTTGAACTTGTACCACTTGTGGCGAGCCGCGGTCGTCAGGCTGCCGCTGGTGTTCACAACGCCGTCCGCCAGATAGCTGCCCGTGTTCAGGCTCGTCGCCGAAGGAGCGGGCGGCGATTCGGAAAGCCCGAACAGGCTGAACACGTACGACACGGTCTGCGTCGTGCCCGCCTGCACCGAGTTGATATAACGGAGCTCGTTCGTCAACCCGCCCGTGCTCGCCCACGACTGACCCGTGAACGTGCCGCTGAAGTTGATGTCGCGCCCGTACGTCGGCGTGCCGTCGCCCGGAGAGGCCGAGCTGCCCGCCGCTTCGAGCTGCGCCGGGGTGTACGAAGTGCCGGCCACGAACGTCGCGCCCAGGAGCGAGCCCGTGTTGTTGCCGAGCACAAAGTACGTGCGCGTCACCGCGATGTTGGTCTGGAACAGGTTTGTGCTCGTCAGCGGGGCCGTGCCCGGCGTGCCGGGTTCAACGAACGCCGCATCGAGCCACAGCTTCGATTCACCCGCCGGCATATCCACCGCGTCGGTGAAGGTGAGCAGCCCCGAGATGGCCGAGAAGCCCGGGCAGATGTTCGTGTCGAAGCCCGTCACCGTGAGGGTGAAGTAGGGCGTCGCGTTCGGGTTGATCATGCTCGCGCCCGGAGCGCCGAAGCCCGCCCAGTCGGCGTCGCTCGGGCTGTAGAACGAGAACCGCATGTCCCACGCCGCCGCAGAGCCGGTCAGGCCGTAGGAATACCGCAGCCCCGTCAGCGAACGCGTGCCCGAGTACGACGAGCCGTACGGGCCCGGCGTCAGGTTGATGTCCTCGAGAATGTGCGAGCACGTTCCAAGCGAGAACCCGTTGTGCGTGAACGACGACGTCGCCGTGTCGTACACCACCACGGTGATCGCGCGATCCCCGAAGGTGTTGTCGGTCCCGAACTGCCGCGTTTCCTTCAGGTCCGACATCATCTTCTTCGGCGAGTTCCGATCGAGCAGGCGATCGGTCTCGTCTGCCATCGCCACCGTGCACGCCATGCCGGCAGCACCGGCCAACAACAATCCAAGCTTCAAACGATCCATTGCCATTACCTCCCTGGACAAAATGCCCCACGTTCCGAGTTGAACGACTAGGAAAATCGGACGCGAATACGAATGAATACCACGAATTCCCGCGCCCAGAAGCGAGAACAGTCAGAATTTGCGAAAATAGTTTCGGATGTAGTGTTGGTTAGGGCTGGGTCCGGGTGTTATCGGTGCTCCGCTCCCGCCCCCGCCCCTCCGCCCCCGGCTTTTCCACACCCGCTCCACACGCGCCCCACCGGCCCGACTTCCCCGCGCCAGTTCCCCGCCCCAGTTCCCCGCGCCAGTTCCCCGCGCCACCAAAAACAAAGCACCCTCCGGCAGGCCGGAGGGTGCCAATCAAGCCCGTGTTTCGGCGCCGCCCATCTCTTACGGGCACAAGAACGCGTCGTACGCCGAAGCGAACAGCACAAAGTCCGCATCGTCCACCACAAGATCCGCGTTCAGGTCCGCCGGGCAGCCCGCCGGCATCGACGGTTCCGCGCAATCAAACGTGTCGTACGCCGCCGAGAACAACACAAAATCGGTGTCGTCCACAACGCTGTCGTTGTTCAAGTCCCCGGCGCACGCCTGCACGATCGTCCCGATCACCGTGATCGTCAGATTCGGCAACGCGATCGCCCCGGGCAGATTCTCGTCGCTCGTCGCGATCGTGTACACCACCTGATACGTCCCCGCCGGCTGCGAGCTGTCGAACGAAACCTCGCCGCTCAACGCCGAGTTCGCCAGGATGCCCGACGTCGGAACCAGCGTCGTACCAATGACGCTCATCGAGGAACCCGGCGTGCCGACCCCCACCACCGAATCGACATCCAGGTCCGCCGTCAGGCTCGGGAACGCCGCCTGGTTGAACACCAGCGCCGAATGCGTGTACACGCCCGAATTCCGGTTGACCGTTCCGAAGTCGATCGTCTCCGACATCTGCGGCACAACACCCATCAGCGACGGCGATGCGTGATTCAGAATCGTCGCGCTCACGTTGATCGTGTCGTTCGCGTCGTTCACGCCCATGCCCGTCCCGTTGCTCGTCAGATCGGTGTTGTCGATCGTGATCGTGCCGCTGTACGCGCCCACGCCGCTCGTGTTCACACCCACCGTCAGCGACCGCGTCGCGGCGCTGTACGTGAACGCCTGCCGCGGCCCGGCCTGCACGCACGTCGCATCGCCCGAGGTCGAGATGTCGAACGTGGTCGGCGTCGCGCCGCTCTTGTTCAGCGTCACGCTCTGCGTGCCGAACGCCGGCGCGCCCGTGATCACCGGCCCAAAGTCCACGTTCAGCGACGACGATCCGTTCGCCGCGGGCGAGCCGCCCACGTACAGCATCGAGTCATTGGGCTGAGTCCCCCAGATCGCCCACACGTACTCCGGGTGATCCACAAAGCCGTTGCGGTTGTTCTGGTAGTACGTCGGGTTCAGCGACTGGTCGAACACCGTCTGGTTGCGCTTGCGCTCCCGCGTGTCCGCCGGATACGCAAAGTGCCACTGCAGCAGGTACGACAGCTTGCCCATCTTCGAGATGCCCGTGCCCCAGCCCGAATCCACCAGCAGAAAGTTCCCGGTCGTGATCGAGCCCGCCGGATCGCCGTAGCGCGTCGCGGCATAGAACATCGCCCGCGCGATCTCGCCCCGATACTGAATCGTCGAGCCCGCCATCGTCGGGTCGAACTGGCTCGAGTTGTCCAGGCCGAACGGCTCGTTGCCCCGCCCGCTGTTGACGCCGGGGTTGCACGGACGCAGCATGTGCAGGTCGCTGTACTGCGGCGCACTCGTGCTCGTGTTGCCGTAGCTCTCCGGCCACGTGTGCTCGCGATTCCACGTGATGCCGCTGTCCCACGTCGCCGGAACGATCTGGCTGTTGTACACCAGCACCACGTTCGAAGCGTTGTTCGGATCGCGGTCCGTCACCGGCAGACCAAACCGCGCATCGCCGTAGTTCCGCGAGATGAACCCCACGCCCATCGCCGTCCGCAACGAGGCCTTCAGCGTCGCGCCCGTGCCCGTCACGCCGTTGTAATAGTTCGCCGGCGGGTCGTACGGATCGGCAACCGCCGTTCCCGACAGCATCACCATCGCCAACGCGCTCCGAACAACAACTCCGCGATAGTTCTTCATATCTCTCTCTGCCTGTCTCTTTGTGCCCGGTGGGGTCATACCCGGTGAGGTAATGCCCGGTTGGGTGATGCCCAGTGGAAAGGTTCCCGAAGGCCTGGTCGTTCCGGGCCTTAACAATTGTTCCACACAGACCCCTGTCCGGGAAACACCGACCTTTGGTTTCCTCTGTTTTTTCACGCTTTCCGCATAATCCCCCCGGTTATTGACCGGCTCTTTACACGAGGATGCGAACCCACCTCAAAGAAAAAACAGGGACCCCCTTTCGAGGGTCCCTGCCGTTCAACTTGGTTCAAACTTCTTTCCGTTGGCCCCAGAAGGGACCGCGGGTTTAGAAGCAGACCAGCGTGTCGTAGGCGACCGCGAACACAGCGAAGTCGCTGTCGTCCGTGAAGCCGTCGAGCGAGCCGTCGATGTCGCCGGCCGCGTTCACGAGGTCGTTGTAGTACTTCGCGAAGTACACGAAGTCCGTGTCATCAACGCCGCCGTCGCCGTTGAAGTCGGCCGGGCAGCCGCCGTTCGGACCACGGTTATCGCTGGTCAGCGAGATGATCGCCGTCAGCGAGCTGCCGCGGGTGCTGCGGGCGCCCCAACGCTCGTTGGCGAAGAGGGCCGTGCCCATCGTCACCGCGAGGTAGTACTGATCGCCGTTCAGGCTGCTGCCGTTCTGGTTGTCCAGCGGCTTGCCCAAGGTCGTCTGATCAGGATCAAGCGGGGTCACGCCGCGGCTCGAAGCCGTGCCGTACGAGAGCTGAGCGAAGGTACCGCCGCAGCCATACGCACCGTCACCGCCGCCGGTGTTGTCGTTGAAGCCTGCACCGGCATAGCTGATGCTGGTGCCGTTGGCGAGCAGGCCGTTGTTGTTGTAGAGGCACATGTTCCACTCGCCGACGACCGACGAGCCCGGCTGCGTGATGTCCAGGAACGTCACGTCAGACAGCGGCTGGCCGTCGCTCTGATTGAACTGGCCAGTGGTGGGCAGCGGATTGGTGAGCGAGAAGCGGATGAAGCCCACGCCGCGAGCGCGAACAGCCTGCTCGGTCGTGGTCTGCGTGCCGCCCTGGAGGATCAACATGTCCGCACCGGTCGCGAGCGCCGGGGAGACGGCCGGACCAGCCGGGATCGTCTTGCGGTTGTTGTTGTTGAAGTTCAGAGCGAACGAGGTGGAAACGATCGGGTCTTCGCCCTGAACGATCCAGCCGTCACCGAAGCCCGAACCAGCCAGAGCGATCGCGAGGTAGTACTCGCCGGCAGGCAGAACGCCTTCCTGGCCCGAGTACTGCTCACCGAGGCCCACGCCCGGACGGCGAGCAACGCCGTACGAGAGCTGGTGGTTGTCGAGATCCGACGGACGCTCCGGTTCCGGGCCATCGCCGCGGCCTTCGGAGATGTCGAAGATCTGCGAGTCCGGCGTGTACATGGCGAACGCCATCGGAAGGGCCGAGCCTTCCGAGTCGATGTCCATGAACGTCGTCTCGGCGTAGCTGATGTCGTACTGCGTGTTGAACTTGTACCACTTGTGGCGAGCCGCGGTCGTCAGGCTGCCGCTGGTGTTCACAACGCCGTCCGCCAGATAGCTGCCCGTGTTCAGGCTCGTCGCCGAAGGCGCGGGCGGCGAATCAGCCGAACCAACAAGGCCGAAGGCGTACGACACGGTCTGCGTCGTGCCCGCCTGCAGCGCGTTGATGTAGCGGAGTTCGTTCGTCAGGCCCGCGGTGCTCGCCCACGACTGACCCGTGAACGTGCCGCTGAAGTTGATGTCGCGGCCGTACGTCGGCGTGCCGTCGCCCGGAGAGGCCGAGCTGCCCGCCGCGTCAAGCTGCGTCGGGGTGTACGAAGTGCCGGCCACGAACGTCGCGCCCAGGAGCGAGCCCGTGTTGTTGCCGAAGAAGAAGTACGTGCGCGTCACAGCGATGTTCTGCTGGAACAGGTTCGTGCTCGTCAGCGGAGCCGTGCCCGGCGTGCCGGGTTCAACGAACGCCGCATCCAGCCACAGGCGCGATTCGCCGGCCGGCATTTCCACGCTGCTGGGCAGGAGGAAGAAGCCGGTGCGGGTCGTGAAGCCCGGGCAGATGTTCGTGTCGAAGCCCGTCACCGTGAGGGTGTAATAGGGCGTCGCGCTCGGATCGATCATGCTCGCGCCGGGAGCGCCGAAGCCGGCCCAATCGGCCTGCGACGGGCTGTAGAACGAGAACCGCATGTCCCACGCCGCCGCCGAACCGGTCAGGCCGTAGGAATATTCCATGCCCGTGATCGTGCGCACACCGGCGTACGACGAACCGTACGGGCCGGGGGTGAGGTTGATGTCCTCGAGGATGTGCGAGCACGTGCCGATCGAGAACGCGTTGTGCGTAAACGAGGTCGACGAGCCGTCGTAGATGATGATGTTGATCGCGCGGTCGCCGAACGTGCCGGTCGACTGGCGGAGGAACGAGTCCTTCGAGTCAACGAGCACCTTCTTCGGCGAGCTGCGATCGAGCATCCGATCCGTTTCGTCAGCGATGGCCACCGTGCATGCCGCACCGGCAGCGCCCAAAAGCATGAGGGCGAACTTCTTCCGATCCATTGAGACACCTCCAAAAAGGGTTTGCGCAAACCACACACAAAGCACAAACGAGACTCGTCCTTCAGACACAAAATTCAGACCGAACCCATCGTGGGAGTTCTGCGCTGCATGAAGCAGACATGGCCGACGAGACCGCCTCTCGTCCGGCTACGGCTTCACACCAACGACTCAAGATCTTCCAAAAAGGAATCTCCCTTCGAACTCCCCCGACGAGAACTGTCCGGCATTCAACATACATCGAGGCCTAACCCCTGTCAATCCCATTTGTTGCATGGCCCGAAAAACAGGCTCTTTCCACAGGTCATCCACCGCTTGCGATGCCCACGTTTTCATGCTCCAAACGATTCTTCCGTCCGAGAACTCCGCCTCTCCCCCGCCAGAACCCCTATCTCCGCCCTCGCTCATCCCCTTTTCTCACAATCGACCTCCTCGAACCGTCGCTCCACCCGCGTTTTTATTTCGTCGCGTCGTGTTTTGGTTATTTGCGCCCGCAACAGCACCTTCATGCGCAATCACACCCGCGCCAACCAGCCCTCGCGCCGCACTAGACCCCCCCCCGCCACAACCCACATCCACAACCTACGCTAATTGTGTATGTCGTTATGTAATACATTTCGGAATCCGCCGGGGGCTCGCGCTTCCCTCCGCACGTCCCCTACCACTTATTGATCCGCCGCGCGCTCGGCTTCCCATCCTTGTCCACGCCCGCGTGCTTCCCCTCATCCATGTAGAACGAGTACGACGAGGTCGTCATGTCTCCCATCTGCGTGTACCGCGCCGACCCGTCCATGAACGCCAGGTTCCCTCCCATCACCCCGTGCCACCAGCCGTGACGCGTCGGGTTCTGGCCCAGGTAGTCCATCGAATACCTTCCCGCGGCCATCGATCCCGTATCACCCAGCACCACGAACCGTGACGGAACCGTCACCAAATGCTGCGGGCCCAGCCACCACGCAAAGTTCTTCGCCTTTGGGTCCGTTTCCGACTCGATCCCCCGCCACGACCCCGGAAGGCAGTACATCCAGTCGTTCGCCTCGTAGCTCGTCCCCGTCTGCAGAAACATCGTCCTGCCGAGCGCCCCCACCGGCTTCCGCCCCGTTTGCTTCTCCCCCTCCTCCACGATGATCGTCGGCGTCATCGTCACCGTGTCGCGATTCCCGTCATCCGCCGGGCAACGAAACGTGTCCAGCTTCGATTGAATCGCCCGATCGCCGGAGACATACGGATTGATCGGCCGCAGCGGGTCGAGCTGAGGTGTGGGCGAGGTGTAGTACTTCTGCCCATCGATGTGCGTGGTTCCGAACCAGTGGGCCCCTCCGTACGACCACGTCAGACTGGAGGTCAGCCCCAGCGGCGCCCCTTCCGGCGGGTACTTCGAGCCCGCCGGGAACCACTTCACCATGTCCCTGCTCCGGGGCAGCGGAAAGATCTTCCAGTCATCGGCGTACATCTGCCAGGCGCCAATCTGCGGCTTCAAGTTCGCCAGGCACTTGGTGCCCATCGCGCTCGATCGCGCCATCTTCAAGCCGGGCACCAGAAGCGATATCAAAACCGCGATGATCGCGATCACCACAAGCAGTTCAACCAGCGTGAAACCCCGGCGTCGCATCGTCCGCGCTCCGTACGGACCCATCCTCGCCCGAGCAGTATCGCACATCCGTCAAGAGTCCGCGTGCCGAATCCGCTCGGTGGTGTTCCGGATTTCCCGTCCCCGCGCGAAAACGACCACGGGCCCGTCTTCCGACCGGCCCGTGGCAGTGAGGAGGTGTTCCCCGTGCCGGCGCTGGGAGCTCGGCACAGGCAAACTCGGGATGACTCGTGTGGAACCGGCCTGCCGCGGCAGCGGGCTTTCGCCCCCGTGTTCCTCTCTTTCCTGTTCGTTCCTTCTCGGCGCTCCGCACACCGCCCGGAAGGGCGGCGCCGCGAAGGCCTTACTTCTTCTCGATCTGCTTTTCCATCGCATCGAGCCGCTTGTTCATCTTCTCGAGCTGCTCGCTCAGCCGGTCGAGCTTGTCGCCGACATCCGAACGCATCGCCGCGCCGCCCATGTGCGCCGGCGGAGCCGGAGGAGGCGTCGGCTGCGTGAACTGCACCCAGCCCTTGGGCATGGTGAAGTTCTTTCCATGTTCCTGCCACCACTTCGCGCCGGCAGTGCCGGCCTCGGCCGCCTGCACCCGCGCTTCTTCGAGCTGCTTCATCGCATCGGCCAGGCCCGCGCTCACCTGGTCGCGCACCGCGTTCCAGTCGGTCGCGTTGAGCTGCGAACGCAGCGCTTCCACCTGCGCCTTCACTTGCTCTTCCACGCCCTTCAGGATCTCAACAAGTTCCTCCGAATCGGACGACTCGCCGTCGTCGTTGATCGTCGTCGTCACGATCGTGTTGAGCTTGGTCGCGTCGAACGCCGCGAGCTTCACCGTGATGTCCTGCTTCTCGCCCTTGCGCAGCACCTTCACCCGGAGCTCGTCGCCCGGGTTCTTGGTTTTCAGAATCTCACGCAGCGCCTCCTCGCCGTCGATCGCCTTGCCGTCCGCCTCGACCACGATGTCCTTGGCCTTCAGCCCGGCCTGCGCCGCCGGCAACCCTTCGGTCACGCTCAGCAGCATCGCGCCCTCGGAATCATCCTCCTCGGCATCCGTCATCGTCACACCGAGCATCACCTTCGGCGCGCCACGCACAATCACCTTCGCCGTTCCCTGGGCCGGCGGCGGCGTCGGCGCAGCGGGTGCCAGCGCCGCCAGCCGACGCATCGAGGCGTTTCCCGGCGACGAAAGCGTCTTCACCACGTTGCCGTCGCCATCGAGAATCTCGATCGAGCGACCCTTCATCCGGAACTGCGCCTTCTTCAACGCCTCGCCGTTCTTCTGGACCGTGACCTTCCCGTTCTCGTTCGTCACGACAAACGTGTCGCCCCCATCCACCGTCGTGGAGACCGAACGCGAAAAGTTGCCGGCCTGGCTACCTCCCTGGCCCGCCGCCTGGTTCTGATCCAGCGGCTGGCTGAAGTCGCCCTTGATCGACTCTTCTTCATCCGGCGAATGCACATCGCCCACCCGGCCCGCGGCAAGCGCGAGCGCCGCACACACCCCGAGACCCAGCATTCCGACCCGCTTCGTCCACACCTTGCTCGTTGACATTTTCACCAGTTCCATAACAAACTCCTTAGGAATTTCGCTTCGTTGATTTCTGTCGCTGAAGCCCCGTTCCGAGGAGGCTTCCGTATCCAAATTTGTTCTCACCGCCGTGTCGCAAAGATCGCAAAGATCGCAGAGCAAACGCCATCGATCCGAGTACACACGAAGGACACGGCCGTGGCGTTCAAGTGACTTGGACTCTTCCTGTCTCTCTCTGTGTCCTCTGCGACTCTGCGGTGAACTTGCCCTTACACCGGCTTCTTCGGCTCGATCACCTTGACCGGCAAGGGCAGCTTGCGCCCCGCATCGTCCACCTGATAGCTGTTCACGCTCTCCACCCGCGCCCGCTCGACAATCTGCCGCAGATACACAACGTCATATCCGCGCCCATCCGCCGCGGGCTTCGACTCGAGCACCACAAACTCCGGCAACTGACGAATCACGCGGCCCTCGTCCTTGCCCTTGGCCAGATACGAGTTCAACGCCGCATCCGGCGACTGCTCTTCCGCCGTCATCGGCGAGACCAGGCCCGCCGTGTTCATTCCAACATCCGTTGACTTGGTCCTGGGCATCACGAACATCGCAAGCGCCAGCACCGCCGCCGTCGCCCAGCCCGCCCACTGCGGCACGCTCAGCCGACGCGCCTGCCACTCGTTGCGGGGCAGGTCCACCATGTCCGCGATCGAAATCGCTTCGCCCACAGCGCCATCGAGCAACTGCTTATCCCGCTGCGCCTGCGCCAGCTCGCGCCACAGCGACGAATCCGCCGCGCCGATCATGTCCAGCTCCACCCAGTCGCCCGCGCCCGCCACCCCATCCACCACGCGGCTGATCAAGATGTCTTTTTCCGGCATGCTCATAAAAACTCCGCCCTTCCATCACACCAAGATGCGCGAACCGACCCGCTCCGTCCGAATTGCTTTCGTCCCCAGAGATGAAAACGTCCGGAAAACTGCCTGTTTCTCGCCCCGTGGCACCGATAATTCATGACTCAACAGAGAGAACGCAGGGTGGCGGAGTTTGCGGAGTAACGCGGAGAAAAATCGTTCTCGGGAATGGCGGAAACGCACGGGCAGTGATCGGCCCGGTCCTAAACGTCCTCTGAACTGAAGCCGCTGCTACTGACCGCGATCAGCGCATGGCTCGTACATCCGCCATCCCACATCCGACATCCCCCATCGCCCTCAGCTCTTTGTTTCTTGCTCCGCCATTTCACGAAGCTGCTTCCGCCCGCGTGCGATCCGCGTCTCGACCGTCGTTTCCGGAATCCCCAGGATGTTCCCGATCTGCCGGTAACTCAAGCCATGCACGCTCTTCAAAAGAAGCGGCTCGCGATATCCATCCGGCAGCTTTCTCGCCAGGTCCAGCAATCGCGCCGCCTCTTCGCGGCGAGTCGGCGTGGCGCTCGGCATCGGCTCGCTCTCGTTCTCCGGGCCGCCATCCGTATCGGGCGCATCGAGCGAGCCATGCAATCGCAGTTTGCCCCGCCGCGCCGCCAGCCGCGCCACGTTGGTCGCGACGGTGCGCAACCAGGGCTTCAGCAACGCCGCATCGCGGATCTCGTGTCCCTTGCCCACCAGCGTCGTCGCAACTTCTTGCAGCAGATCTTCGAGGTCGGCCCAGCGCGGCTTGTGCGTCAATAACAACGCCGCAACCCAGCGCCGGTTCTCTTCCCACAGCCGCTTCAGTTCTTCGTGATCGTCGGCGCTGAGCCGCAACGCCGGGCGCGCAACGCTCCGCTGTTCCGCCTCCAAAGGCAGAACCAAATCCAGCTCCGAGCTTTCGCGTCGTTCGTCGTTCATCCCAGACTTCTAACGAGACTGCCGCTCCCCACCCGCCATCCCCACCCCTCTTGTTCCGGAGATGCGCCCGGCGGATTCACCCGTCACCGAAATACCACCAAACTGCCCGACACAACCACACAGAATCCCACCTCAACCACCGACCCAAGTCCAAATCCGTCTTCTCTCGCCTTTTTCCGAAGCCCCTTCCCCGAGCGCAGGGGTTGAGGGGAGAGTTTGGGGGAAGAGTCCCGCCTTCTGCTTTTCCCCTTTCCCTCTCCGCGCAACTCCGCAACCTCCGCCCCTTCGCGTTCTCTCTGTGAACATCTCAAAGCCCCTGCCGCGTCCCCACAACTACCCTTCCGCGATGGACGACCCGTCCGAATCCTCTTCAACACCCGCAATTCGACCCGAGGATCGTCGCGCCATCATGGATCACGAGCCGCCCTCGGCCCACCGGTCGGAGCCACCCCCTCCTCCGCCGACGATCATCGAAAAGCGCCTCGCCAAACGCCAACCGTCCAACGCGCAGGGCGTGATGTCCCTGGGCGATCACCTCGAAGAACTGCGCACCCGCTTTATCCACGCCATCGTCGGCATCCTGGTCTTCTTCCTCGTCAGCCTCTATTACGGCCCGACAATCCTCAACTGGCTCATCTGGCCCGTGCAGCGCGCGCTCCGCGCCGAAGGTTTGTCGCCGAGCATGCTCGCAACCGGCATGTTCGAGACGTTCTTCACCTATCTCAAAATCTCGACGGTCGCCGCGATCCTGCTCGGCTTTCCCTGGATCCTCTGGCAGGCCTGGAAGTTCATCGCGCCCGGTCTGCACCGGCACGAGCAGCGCTTCGTCACCATGCTCCTCCCGATGAGCCTGGTGCTCGCGATCCTCTCGACGCTCTTCCTCTACTTCGTCGTGCTCCCCGTCATGCTGCACTTCTTCGTCCACTTCGGCGCAACCGTCAGCCCGGAAAAGCCGACCGTCGCGCCGCTCCCCGCGAATGTCTCGCTCCTCTCGCTCCCCGTGCTCACCGCTGATCCGCCCGCGCCCAAACCGGGCGATGCGTGGTTCAACTCCGAACTGAAAGAGCTCCGCCTCGCGCTCGCGATGCCAAGCGGCGCTGTCGCAATCTATTCCACCGCGCTCTCCACCTCGACCGGAATCGTCCTTCAACCCCGCATCCAGGAATGGGTCGATAGCTTCCTCGGCCTCGCGCTCGCATTCGCCGCGGGCTTCCAGCTTCCCGTCGTCGTCCTTCTCCTCGGCTGGGTCGGCATCGTGACGCCCGCGTTCCTTTCGCAGTACCGCAAGCACGCGCTCTTCATCATCGCCATCATCGCCGCTCTGCTCACACCACCCGACCCTATCAGCATGGTCATCCTCATGGCCCCGCTCTGGCTCCTCTACGAGTTCGGCATCATCATGCTCCGCCTCTTCCCCGCCTCCAAACTCGCGCACGACCGAGGCAAGGAGCGCGACGGCGAACCCGCGGAAGGCTGAAGGCATTCTCCACAGAGACACCGAGGCACAGAGAAAGCCGGAAATCGGATGATGAATTACAGCCATCCTTTCTCGCCTCTTCAAATCCGTCGCATCCCTTCGCTCGACTCCCTCTCATCCCAAATCTCTCACTCCTCTCTTCTCCGTGTCTCTGTGCCTCTGTGGTGAACTCTTCATGCCTTCCGATCACGACCACATGCTCCGCGCCCTCGACCTCGCCCGCGCCGCCGCGGCAATGGGCGAAGTCCCCGTCGGCGCCGTCATCACGCGCGACGACCAAATCCTCGCCGAAGCGCACAACCGCCGCGAATGCGACAAGTCCCCCTTCGCCCACGCCGAGTTTCTCGCGATCCAGCAAGCCTGCAAAGCAATCAACGACTGGCGCCTCGAACGCTGCACGCTCTACATCACCCTCGAGCCCTGCCCCATGTGCGCCGGCCTCATCGTCAACGCCCGCATCCCCCGCGTCGTCTTCGCTGCGCCCGACCCCAAAGCCGGCGCCGCCGGCACGCTCATGAACCTGCTCGAAGACCCGCGCCTCAACCACCGCTGCGAAGTCATCCGAGGCCTGCTCAGCGCCGAATCCGCCGAGCTTCTCACCTCTTTCTTCCGCACCCTCCGCGCAGCCTCCGGAGCCCCCTCCCCGAGGGAGGGGGTTGGGGGTGGGTGAGCTTGCGCGGCACTCCTCTACTTCCCAGCTTCCAAAATCCCGCTCGCCCGAAAAAACCCGCGCACTTCGTCGGCTCGAAACTCGATGCCGCACTCCGGGCAGCGATCCTTCTCCGCCAGCCCACGCAGCACGAACCCGCAGTCGGTGCAGATCAATCCATCAGCATTGCGCACGTTCTCGCGCGCCAGCTTCACCGCTCGCCTGAGATTCCACCGCAAAATCGCAAACTGCCCGACGACGGCCCCAGCACCCAACACGATCATGCCGCTCACAAAAATCCACAGCCGCCCATCCTTCAGCGTGCCGGCCAAGAGCGCCGTCGCAAGAACCAGCACCGCAAAGGGCAGCATCGAGATCGCCCCGCCCCGCCACTGAGCACTCTTCAGCCACTTCAGCGTGAGGGGTCGTTCCTGCCACGCCGACAACTGATCGCGGGGCAAGCCGGAAAACAGCCGCGCAACGAACGAGACCGCCGGGGGTTCCAGTTCGCCCCCAACCGCAAACCGCGCCTCGCGCACCCCGCGCACCGTCGCCGGCAAAAGCCCGCACGCTATCCAGAAAAGGCGGAGCGCATCCGCTTTCCAATTCTCGCCGCACCCGCACGTCCCCTCCGCACCTTCGCCAACATCCTTCCCGCATTCCCAGCACACCCGCCCGTCCGCGCGCCGGATCCGGCTCGCCATCCACGCTCCGTACACAAACATGGGCAGAAGAAGCAAGCGCAGCGCCAAATACACCACCAGCCCCGGCAAGACCATCCAAAAGCCCATCATCGCAAAGCCGTGCTTGCCCCATCCCAGGGTGGCGGGCGGAAACAGGATGAGAAACAAAGGCAATCCCGCGCCGAGCATTCCCAGCATCCCGAACAGCCCCGCTCGCCGCCGACGCGTGTAGCCGTGCAGTTTCCAAAACCGATCCGCCCCCGGCGCGATCATCGTTCCGCCGATCAGCCAGTACTTCCACGTCTTCTCGCGTATCACAACGGGCTCTGACTGCATCGAAACAATGTACCGTTCACGATTCTTCTTTGCAGCTCTGCCAATCTGCCGCTCTGCAACTCTCTCCGATGCCCGAACTCCCCGAAGTCGAACGCACACGCCTCTCCCTCGCGCCGCTCATCGGTCGCACCATCACCACCGTCACGCTCCGCCGCGCCGACATCTGCGATTCCTTCAATGCTCTCGGCACGCCGCACAAATCCGCCCCGCGCGATCTGCTCGCCGGCGCGAAGATCTCCTCCCTCACCCGCAAGGGCAAGCAGCTCGCCATCCACGCCTCCGATGGCCGCACACTCTGCATCCAGCTCGGAATGTCCGGCACCGTGCGCCTTCTCCAACCCAGCACCCAGGACAAAGGGACTCAGGACTCTTTCCCCGCCCACACCCACGCCGTCTGGTTCGTCGACAACTACTCCCAACTTCTCTTCATCGATCCGCGCCGCTTCGGCGGCCTCTCCACCTATCCAACCGAAAGCGAGCTCCATCAACACCGCTGGTCCACCCTCGGCCCCGATGCGCTCACGATCACTGCCCACGATCTCGCCCACGCCTGCGAACATGCGCATCGCCCCATCAAGTCACTCCTCCTCGATCAATCCGCTCTCGCCGGCGTCGGAAACATCTACGCCGATGAATCCCTCTTCCGCGCGCACATCCACCCCGCAGCGCACGCAGGCACGCTGACCAAGCCTCAACTCAATTCACTCGCACGCGCCATCCGCTTCATCCTCGCCCGCGCCATCAAGGCCGGAGGCAGCACCCTCCGCAATTACGCCGACAGCACAGGAACAAGCGGCGCGGCCCAACTCCTTCACGCCGTCTACGGCCGCGCCGGCAAACCCTGTTTCGCCTGCAAGCGCCCGCTCTCAGGCATCCGCCTCGCCCAGCGAGCCACCGTCTTCTGTCCCGCCTGCCAGCCTCCGCCTCCAAAGCCCCGCCCTCAAATGAAACCAGCATGAACGCTCCGCCGGGCGCGCTCGCCACAGCCCGCTTCCCCCAACAACGTTTCCACACACCAACCTCGTTCCTCGACCGGTTTCCCTGAAAATGCCCCTCCCCAAATTCCTCGCGTTCGCCCGGATGCCTTTCTTCCATGAAAGAGAAATACATTCAGTCGTAGTAGAAACAAGCCCTGGCGCTCGGTGGATGAATCTCGGAATCGCGCCGTAACCATCGAGAAATCAAGAAATTACAGCGCCGCGGCGGCCCTGCAAATCCTGTCGCTTGTGTGTCACTTGCCGCGCCCGGCGCGCGGCCCAGACCGCCGGCCCCTGTCGCTTGCACGTCCGTCCCGGTCCACCCCGCCCTTTCGCGCCACCGCCCGGCGCGTTCTCCACACTGTTTCCACATTGCCTGTCGCTTCCCGCCCCGCCCTCGCCCGGCCGCGAATTGTCCTTGCTCCCTCCCCGAAAAGGCACACGGCCCAGAAGGCCAGCGCCACAAGAAAAACGCCGCCCCAGCCGGAGCGGCGTCTCGTTCAATTTCATCGCACCGGTCAACTCACCGATATGCCGTCACCGTCTTGCGGCTCACCGGCTTTTGCCCCGTCAGCGTGTAGAACCGGTTCTCGTTCAGCACCGGCAGGCCCATCGCCGTCGCCTGCTTGAGCAGCTCGTTGTACCGATTCACCGCGCGCTCCAGCCGCACATATTCCTGCACGACTTCGATCGGCTGATCCACACCCGGCCGAGGCGGCAGCACCGGCCGCGCACCCAGCACCAGGAAGTCCACATCGCCCTCGAGGTCTTCAACCACCTCGCCGCCCCAGCTCGTCACCATCGCCGCGATGTCCGTCCGGCCCGAAGCCGTCGGCATCCCCGTGCCCTTGGTGTCGAAGTTGCCGTAGATCACAAACTTGTACACCTTCAGCGGATCGAACACCGCGTTCGCGATCACATCGCCCGTCACGATCGGATTGCCCTTGGTCTCGCTCACGATCCGCGCCGTGCTCGAATCCTGCCCAACGTTGATGATCTCGATCAGCGCCTTGCCCGGCTTGTAATTCCCGTCCGCATCCGTCTTGATCGAGTTCGCATCGTTGTACACCGCAAACGTCAGCCCGATCACCGCCTTCTGCGTCCGACCGATGTTCAGGAACACCTGCCGCTGCGCCGCATCCACACCGATGATCGCGCCGTCCACCAGCGCATCCTCCGAAGTTCCGCGCGCCGTCGTCTTGCTCCGCTCACCCCGCAGCCGCGCGAGCTGATCCTCCAGAATCAGGCTCTTCTGCTGCAGGTCGCTCACGCGCCCGTTCAGGTCCGTCTCGCGCTCTTTCGCCGCGGCCATCTGGCTCTCAAACTGCTTCTCCGCCTGCGCCCGCACGCTCTCGATCCCGTCGCGGTACTGGCTCAGTTCCCCCTTGTACGTGCCCACTTCCGCGTTCAAAGCCGCGATCGTCTCGTTGTGCCGCGTCACGATCCCCGCCACGCGCTCCTGCTCGTTCTTCAGGTCCGTCTGCGCCGCCAGCCGCGCCGCATCGACCTGCGCAAGCTTCTTGTTCAGCTCATCGATCGATGCCGCACGCTCCTGCGCCAGCCGCAGCACCGGCGTGTTCCCCGACTTCGCCGATTCCGCACGCATCTGCTCCAGCAGCCGCTCGATGTTGTCGTTCGCGTTCCCCGTCACCGCCGATGCCAGTTCCTTGTTGCTCTTCACGAGGTACGCAACCAGCGACTGCCCCTGCGCCTTCTTCGCCGCTTCCACAAGCTGCCGCACATCATCCTGCTGACGCTCCCCGTCACGGATGAAATCGCGAATCCCCACCTTCGCCTCGTTCAACTCGCGCTGCGACTGGTTGAACTTGCCGTACAACACCGCCGACGTGATGAACAGCCCCAAGGCCGCCAGGCCCAGAAGCGTCAACGCCACGCCAACTCCAACACTCGTGCTCGTCCGGCTCGCCATTCGTCAGACTCCACTAAAAGCCGCTTCCCAACATCGCGCGGCAGAATCCACATCGCCAAAAACCCGAGTCAAATCCCGTCCGCCGACCCATCCTCCAGCATCACGCCGGCACAGGCCGCCATCCAGGGCCGCAAGTCTACCCACCTTCATCGTGGCACCGGGCTTCCGCCCGGTGTTCCTTTTCAGCACCCAGATTCAACACCCAGACACCAAGCCCCCGCCCCCACTATCGCCCTTCCCCGCCAGCCCTCTCCATACGACAATCCCCCCGCAGCGGCTCGCGCATTCCGCTCCGAAAGCCCCTTCCGCAAGAGAAGGGGTTGGGGGAAGGGCCCACTTTCCTCAGAACCCCCCTCCCTGCGGGAGGGGGCTGGGGGTGGGTTTGTTTGCTGCCGAAGCCCCAAAACCCGTCATAACCACACAGTTTACCAGAAAACAAACCAAACCACAAGCCAGTTTTCAGAAAAACCCACCCTCATCCAGCCCCGCTTTTCTCAGAATCCCGCCCGACATCCGACATCCGACATCCGACATCCGACATCCGACATCCGACATCACCCCCGCAACTGCTCCAAAATCCCCGGATCCCGAATCTCCGAATCCCGCGCCAGCATCAGCACCTTCGACATCACCTCCGCACACTTCGGATCATCATCCGCAAACGGCAGAAACACTCGTCCCCGATGCTGTGAATGCACCGGCAAAATAAACAGCGACCCGCCCGGCAGCCTCTGCACGTTCGCGATACTTGGGTGCAGCGCATACCCGTCGATTTCCGCGTGCTCATTTGCTCGCCGCACCAAAGGTGCCCACCAGCCCCAGCCCAGGGCATCGCCCTGGGTCCGCGGCACCAAGTCCCCCAAGCCCTGAAAGGGCGACCGAACTCCCGAACGACCGCGAAACGCCCATCTCGAACACAAACCCAGCGAAAGACCGGCCGATCCCGACAAGATCACACACGCCGGCAAAACCTTGCTGTACGAGCCCAAGCGCAGCGAAGGGAAGTTGCACACCGCGTCGCCAGCCGCCCAATCTCCCTCCCCCCAAAAAATCCCTTCCTTCATCACTGTCAGCGGAGCAGACACAAACCAAGCGCCTCACTTCTTCAACTCCCCCGCAATCTTCTCAAACTGCTCGAGCGCCGTCTGCAAGTCGTCCGCAATCTCCTGTGCCAGCACATCCGGCTCCGGCAAATCCTCGCCATCCTCCAGCGACTTGTCCTTCAGCCAAAAGATGTCCAGGTTCGCCTTGTCGCGCTTCATCAATTCGTCGTATTCAAACGCGCGCCAGCGCCCCTCCGGCCCGACTCCCTTCCCTTCCTTCTCCGCCCACGTCGGCTTGCGCTTGTGCCTGTTTTCCGGATTGAAACACGCCACAAACTCATCCAGATCCGCCCTTTTCAGCGGCCGCTCCTTCTGCGTGAAGTGCATGTTCGTCCGCAGGTCATACACCCACAGCGTCTTCGTCCACGCCGCCTCCTGCGCCGGCTTCGCATCAAAGAACAACACGTTCGCCTTCACACCCTGCGCGTAAAAAATCCCCGTCGGCAGCCGCAGCAGCGTGTGCACATCAAACTGCTTCAGCAGATTCCGCCGCACCGTCTCGCCCGCCCCGCCCTCAAACAGAACATTATCCGGCAGCACCACCGCCGCCCGCCCGTTCACCTTGAGCAGCGTCTTGACATGCTGCACAAAGTTCAACTGCTTGTTCTTCGTCGTCGTCCAGAAATCCTGCCGCTCGTACGAGTGCTCCTCCTTCTCAAGATCCCCATCCTCGCCCACGATCGAGATGCTGCTCTTCTTTCCAAACGGCGGATTCGTCAGCACCATGCTGAACCGCTCATTCGGATCACTCGCCAGGCTGTCCACCCCGCTCTTCACCGGGCACGGGTCCGCATCAATCCCGTGCAGATACAAGTTCATGATGCACAGCCGCGCCGTCGACGCCACCAGTTCCCACGCCCGCACAAACTTCGTCTTGAGGTGCTTCTTCTGGTCCGGGTCCAGGCTCTTCCCGTAGTGCTTCACCACATAGTCATGCGCCGCCAGCAAAAACCCGCCGGTTCCCGCGGCAGGGTCGCACACCGTCTCGTCCGGCGTCGGCCGCATCACATCGACGATCGCCTTGATCAATTCCCTGGGCGTGAAGTACTGCCCCGCCCCCTTCGGACTCTCCGCCGCGGATCGGGCCAGCAGCCCCTCATAAATATCCCCCTTCACATCCGAATCCATCCGCGCCCACTGCTCCGCGCCGATCAGATCGACAATCAGCTTCTTGAGCGTCGCCGGATTCTGAATCTCCATCCGGGCCTTCTTGAAGATCTCGCCCAGCATCCCCGGTTTCTTGCCCAACTCTTCCAAGATCGTCCGGTAGTGCATCTCCAGATCCGCCCCATCCAGCCGGAGCAGACTCTCCCAGTCAAGATTCTTCGGGACGATCCGCGGCCGCGAATACGGCGGCTTGACCATCTCATCCGCCATCTTGAGAAAGAGCAGAAACGTGATCTGCTCCGTGTAGGCCATGTACGACAGCCCGTCGTCGCGGAGAACGTGGGCGTAGTTCCAGGCTTTGGAGACGATCTGTGAAGAGTCGATGGGCATCGCAGATTATCCCTTCACAACAAAAAAATTCGCCAGCGCCCACATAAACGCCTGCATCGCTCGCAGCCGATCGCGCGGGAGGACGATCACATCTTCCCAATCTGAGTGCTTGGAGCACCACTCTCGGATCGACTTGCCATCACGATTGTGCGCGGCGCTCCCGAGTTCGTGACTCGCCGCGTAGATTGTGCCTGCACTTCCCGTGAGGCGTCCGATCATGATCGCGCAAGTACAAATGGAGCGGTACATCGCACCTACTTCAACCGCATCAAGCACGCATTCCCAGGCGAACTCCTCCTTGAATCCCACCGCGAGTTCCTCGACTTTGTGGAAGGCCTCTTCGTCCATGTTCGTCAGCGCATCAGCTGCGCCTTTTTCTGTGAGTAGTGGACGAATCTTCTCCCAAATCGCGCTCGACTGAAGCACCTTGCTGAGGATGATGTCGGGTGAATCGGGAGTGAGAAAGCCGAAGGCGTTCGGCGGCTCTCCGAGTTGCCGCAAAAGGACAGCCCGCGTGAGCTGCCGCAAGAGCGTCAACTTCCAAGGCCGGGTCACAAACGATCTGTACGCAACCGCTTCCATGTTGGTGGCGCCCACGATGCTCTCGTCGGACACGCCGTGCACATAAACGGAACGCGCGGAGTACAGCCCGCGAAAGAATTCCTCCTGACGCTCTTCCTTTCCGAACATGCCGCACAGCGCGCCGACGAATTTGTCTCCCGCTTCATAGCGGCCGTCAATGTCGAAAGCCGCTTCAAGACACGAGCAATAGGTGGCAAAATCCTCCGCAGGCGTTGAACTGAAGAGATCCGAGAATTGGGTGCGGAAGTACTGTCGAACTGCAACAACGAGACGATTCAGAGGGTTCTTGTCCAGAAGACCCAGCAGTGTTGCGCTGGCGGTCCGAGTGGTATCAATCCGGTAATCCGTGGAGTGTCCCCTGGTAACCAACGGAGGACTTACCGCAATGCTGGTTCCAGTCTCAATGAGCATCCCGTGCTTTGTGTTGAACTGCGCAAAGTCCTCGGCCCCACCGTCCTCGCGCAGGTTTATTCGAAGGTACGTGAAACACTCCGCCGGTCGACCAGATGGCTTGTCGCCGAGAAAATACACCGTAGCAACGGCATCATCCATGAACTGGGTAAGCCACGTCGCATCCTCCGAATGGATGAGGGTCCCTCGCACGGAATCACCCAACTCCTTGCTGTTGATGGATGGGAACTCGCGGAAGAGATCGAGATGGCCCGGCCGTTTGCGACCCAATACCTCGGTCCACGCCAAGTCGTCATCGGGGATGAACCGCGCTTGGCCGACACGAAGCTCTCGGGTCCCTCTGCAGTACGCAATCCGGAGATATGGCATCCAACCGATTAGCACCGCGTGGCCCTCCAACAGATTGTCACGCCCATTTCCAACTCGCCAGCACGGTTGTCACGGACGTTGCGGTGTCCCAATGGGACGGAAGAGCCGTCAAGCCTCGTACTGGAGGGGAAAAACCACGCGGTCAAACGGTTCCACCACGTGGAAAAACGATGTCTACATACCGAAAAAACCCCAGTCCACGCAGGGAATACCTCGCGCCCGGCTGTGATGAAGTGGTCAGACACGCACGCCACTCCCACGCATTGAGGGTTTGGCCTGGGCGGGGAGGTTGCCGTTCGATGGCGGCTTGGTGCGTTCTAGATGCGCGGCGGCGGGCTCGTCGGTTGGGTTCTGCGGAACGAGTTTGCCCTCGAAGGCCCGCCTAAGGATGGACTGCCGGAGGCGGGCGGCACGCTGCAAGGCGTGCTCGATCTGCTGCTCGGCGGCGTCGGCAACGGAGAGCCGCCGATCGACCTCGGCGACAATCTCGGCTTGCTCGGCGAGAGGCGGCAACGGCACCGCATCGCACCGAAGATCCTCCAGGTGAATGTGCTGCAACCCACTACCCTTCGGCACCATCTGATTCTGAACTGGCAACGAGGACATTGCTCGCCCCAAGTACTCTGAATACTCGTAGTGCACCGGCTTCACGAGGGCGACGGAGACAAAGATACTGAACGGAATGTCTGTCCGGACAACGCGAGTTACGCCGAGGGTGCCGTCCTTCGAAATCAAAATGTCCCCGCGTTGAACATCCGTCCGCTTGCTGAACTCTGTGTGGTCCGCCTCGCTGACGTAGTTCAACTTCTCAAAACTGATTCCGGGACCAGCAGTCAGGTTGCGAACGGTCACGAAGGGAATGCCTGAGTCTGTGTAGTTTGGCTTCCGGTGTACGCCATCGACGACCTTGATTGAGAGTTGCTCAATGGTGGCCCAGCACCATGACGGCGGCGGCGCGGCGAGGTTTTTTGTGTCTGCGGACGGCGGCTGCTTGTACTTCTCTCTCCACCCCTTCGGCGGCGTCTTCCCCGCTTCCTTGAACTTGCGGAGTTGTTCCTGCTCCCACTTGGCTCGCCGTTCGGCGAGAATGCGTTCGAGCAGTTGTGCTCCCGACTCCTGCACCGGATTCCGCTTGCGCCATTCCTCGGTGAGCCGCCCTTCGACCGCGGCCTTGAGCACCGAGGCCCGGTACCGCTTCAGACTCACCCGCACCCGCTCCAGCGCCGCCACGCCCGCATCCAGATCGCTAAACAGTTCTTCGATCTTGGCGACAATGCGTATCTGCTCAGCGGGGGGTGCCATTCGAACTTCGAAGTCGTGGAGTCTTTCAGTATCGATGCTGGCAACCGTCGTGCCATGCTTCGAGCAACGGTTCAGCACCTCTCGCTCTCGACCTATTAGTTGATAGGCAAGGAACAGCGGTTCAACGCCGTCGATTGGACGAACGCCCTTCAAATCCTGGTTCATGGTTCCAGACACTTCGGCCACGCCCACCGGAAACGTCCTGGCCAAGATACCGGAGCGGATGACGAAAAGCACCGTGCCGCTCGGAAACTCGCGGATGTTTGTCTCTTGAATTGCTGCGGCTGAAAGATGATCTTGGCTATCGGTGATCCGCAAAGCCTTCATGTCCTTAGGTGACACCCAAGGAATCGTGCCGTTGGTCCAAAAGCGGGGTTCAAATTTGCTCGGCGTTCCACCGCCATACCAATGACCGACATCGCCGAGCCGAGCGATTGTCCAGCCCTTCGGAGTGGCGCGGGCCTCGCTCACGCCACCAACCTCTCATTCATCTCTTCGAGGATTCCCGTGAGTGACTGCCCAAACACCTCGTACGCCGCTCCCAACCCGCCCATCTGCTTGAACGGCACTTCTTCCAGCGCCTCCGCATCGATCGCCAGGCTCGTCGCGATGTGATCCTTGATCGCATCAAGCCACTTGCGCTGCTCTGGCGCATGCGTGATCCCGCTCTTGGCCTTTTCCGCCAGCCACGCGCTGTATCGCTCCTCCACCACCGCATCGATCGGAACCAGCGCGGTCTTCCCATCGAGCGCATGCCGCACCAGCGCAATCAGATCGACCAACTGCCGACCTCCCCGCCTTGAAGCCCCTTCCCTGAGGGAAGGGGTTGGGGGAAGGGAGCCTGTCTTTCCGGTATTACTCGCCATCCCTTCCGCCGCCTCAAACGCCTGCCACAACCGGAGCACGCTCTCCGGCTTCTTCGCATCCACATAAAACGGCGGCACCCCCAGCTTCTGCGCCAGTTCCTTCACTTGACCGTAGCGCAGACCCGCCCGATACGGGCGGCTGTACAGCACGCGCAGCGCCTCGATCTCGTCCTTGTTCTCCTCGATGAACTCCTTGAACGAAGTCACGACCGACCGCGCCTTCTCCAGCGCCGCCGCGTCAAACCCCGCGCGAATCAACTGGTCGTGGTTCACCTCGTCAAACACCTGCTCCGCCGCCGCCTTCACCCGCAGAATCGTGTTCCGCAGTTTCGGGTTGAGAAACGGCTTGAGCGCCGCCGCCATCGCGCCGCGTTCCACCTCTTCCACCTGCTGCTCGCTCGGCTCTTGCCCTTTGGGGATCTTGTATTTCTCCGCCGCGCGGGCCGCATTGAGATCGGCATCAATGCTCGCGAGCAGCTCAGCCGCCAGCGCCGCCGGTCCGCGCCCCGCACTCTCCTTGCCGATCTCCTCTTTCCGCCCTTCATCCAGACTGCGATCCAGCCGCGCCAACCGCGCCGCCAGCGTGGACACGATGTCCGGGCTGGCCGCGCCCGCCGCCACCGTGTTCAGCAGCTTTTCCAAAGGCACCGTCGGCTGACGATCCAGCGGCTTGGAAAGCGTCTTCTCCGATTCCGTCACGCCGATGGCGTCCACAATCACAAAGTGCGTCTTGCGGCCGCCCGGTGCATCCGGCGTCACCGCCTGCAGCGCATCCGAACTGATCACGCGGCAGCCCCGCCCCTTCATCTGCTCAAAGTACGCCGCGGACGCAATGTTGCGCATGAAGAGCAAGCACTCCAGCGCCTTCACATCCGTCCCCGTCGCGATCATGTCCACCGTCACCGCGACGCGGGGGAAATACGAATTGCGAAACTCGTTGAGCAGCTCCTCCGGCTTCTTCCCCGTCGATTTGCTCGTGATCTTCTGACAGAACTCGTTCCCCTTGCCAAAGACCTGCCGGATGATCTCAGTGATGTCGTCCGCGTGCTGATCGGTCTTCGCGAAGACGAGCGTCTTGGGGCATTCCTCGCGCCCCGGAAAAATCTCCGGCAAGCGATTCCGAAACGTCTCGATCACCAGCCGGATCTGGCTCGGGTTCACCACATCGCGATCAAGCTGCGTCCCTTTGTACTCCACATCTGCATCAAGCGCGGCATATCGCTTCTTCCGCGTCGTCCGGTCGCGCTTCGGCACCAGATACGCGGGATCTTTCGTGAGCTTTGCCCCATTCTTGGTGACTTCCGTTTCAATCCGGTAAACGTCGTATCCCACGTTCACGCCGTCTACCACAGCTTGCTCGTGCGTGTACTCCATCACCAGGTTGTTCTGGAAGAATCCGATTGTCTGCGCACTCGGTGTCGCCGTGAGTCCGATCAGCGACGCATCGAAATACTCCAGCACCTGCCGCCAAATGTTGTAGATCGATCGGTGACACTCGTCGATCACGATGAAGTCGAAGAACTCCGGCGGAATCTTTTCGTTGTAGACGACCGGCAGGGGCTGCTTCACAAGCGAGGTTGCGGCTTCAAACATCGAAGCCTCTTCGCCCGATTCGTCAAACTCCTCTTCGCCCTTCAGAATCGAATACAGTCGCTGAATCGTGGTGATGACCACCTTCGCCGCCGGATCAATCGCGTTCTTGCGCAGCTGCTGAACGCCGAACTCTTCTGTGAACTTGTACTGGTTGTACGGCGAGGCAAACTGCTGAAACTCGTTGAGCGTCTGCTTGCCCAGGTTATTGCGATCGACCAGAAACAGAATCCGCTTCGCCCCGCCGAACTTGATCAGCCGGTACGCGATGTTGCACGCCGTAAAGGTCTTGCCCGCCCCCATCACCATCTGGATCAGCGAGCGCGGATGATCCGACGCCAGCGACTTTTCCAGATTCCCAATCGCCGTGATCTGCTTGTCCCACAGCCGCGAAGTCTCAAGCTCCGGCATCTTCCGCAGATTGCCCCGAACTTGCTCCTTCAACTGGACCAGCCGGATCAACTCCTCCGGCCGATGAAACGCAAACACCTCGCGGCTCCGGGGCTCCGGATCAAGATTGCTCGTGAACTGCGTTTCCGTCCCCGTCGATTCGTACGCAAACGGCAGCGCCGTCCCTTCCGGCGTCCACCGCGGCAGCCCCGCCGGCAAGCCGCCAAGATACTTCGCCGACTGCGTCTCCACTCCCTTGAGCGTGTGCCCTTCCGACTTCGCCTCAACCACGCCGATCACACGCCCGTCCGCATACAGCAGGTAATCCGCAAACCCCGTCTTGAGCGGAAACTCGCGCACCGCAACACCACGCGCGGCCGCGATGTTCATCTCGGTGTAGTCCTGGACGATCCACCCGCACTCGGCGAGCACGCGATCGATCTGCTGCCGTGCAAGTTGTTCCGGAGTTGCCGTGCCCAAACGCCGAATCTGCCCCTTTCCTGCCACCCTCAAAGTAAACGAGCCTTTCCATCCTACCGAACTGGCCAACCCCCCCACCCCAAAAACAAAAGAAGGCACTCTCCTCGAATGCCCTCTTCCACCCATTCTCTTCTTCAGCAGCACAAGCAGCCCGTCGATCGCATCGCCCCCGGCAGATCTCGGCTTTCTTCTCTACCAATCTACTGCTCTGCCGTTCTGCTGCTCTCACTCACGCCGCCGTGTACCGGCCGCGGCTCACCTTCTTGAACTTGTTCCGATGCTTGATGAACGTCTGGTTCACAATCGTCCGGAAGTTCGGGCTCGTCGACATGTACCCCGTCGCAAGCACCGCATCGGCCGCCTGGCCCACGCCCATCGTCTTGCCCGTCAGAACCTTCTTCAGCGAATCAACAAGGCTCAGCTCGTTCGATGCGCGACCGCCGCCGCCGACCACCGCGCCGCCCGACGCCGCGATCTCCTTCCGCAGTTCTTCCAGCTTCTTCACAAGCTTCTCGTACCGCTTCTGCAACGATTGATTCCGCCCGGTCCGGCGACGAATCTCCGCTTGCAACTCCGAAGTGGACATCCCCATCAAATTGCTGTTCGCTGCTTTCCTGGCCATCTCGAAAACCTTTCAAATGAATTCCCAAAGACCGCGGCATCGACCCACGCTGCCGCGCCCTCCCCCCAAAGCTCTCACACTTCCCAGCCTCCCCAAGCTCAGTTCGCTCCACGCCGGAAAGCCACTTCCCGGCGATATCCACGAATGTCGCGCTCGGCCCGACATCTTCACATTCTGCACGGAACATAACTACATATCAGACCAAAATCCACAGATTTGTGGGTCCCCACAGCTTTCGCACCCCCAGAATCCACACCTTTGAGGCAATTCCAGCGCTGCCCCCACCACCCCGCACGCGATCGAAGCAACCGGATTGTGGTCCGAACCACGCCGAAGATTCTCGCCGGCTTCCAAACACCCACCCGAGAATGCTCGCCAACGCGGATCGCCTAAGTACAGGCCCCCTCAAGTTTTAGTGAGCGATTGAGCTTGGCGTAGCCAGGAGCAAGCCGCCAGATCGTGCCATCTCAAGCAACAACTCGGGCACGAAACCCTCTCCACAGAGTTTCACGGAAACTCGCATCATACAGGCGAACGCCCTATACCCAAGCACGCAATCGATCGCCCGCCAGCGCTGCGAAAATTTTTGCTTGACCGGGCAGATTTATCCACATCCGCGCTCGTCCGATGCAATTGGACCAGTTCAGAACCACGCACCAGGCCGCTGTCGCGCCCGCCACAGAACACGCCCGCGTGCTTATCGCCGCCCCGTCGCCAGCTTCTCGCCGGCCCGAACGCGATTCCGTCCGCAACCCGGGCCGCCACGCACCGCCCCACTACTTCAATCCCAATTTCTCCATCAAACCATCGAAATGATCGAGTCCATAAAACTCGATCGAGATCTTCCCGCGGGCCTTGCCGCTCGATTGGATGGTCACCTTCGTCCCGAGCTGCTGGCTCAGGCGCCGCTCCAGATCAACAAGCACCGCCCGCGCCGTATCCCGCGGCGTCGCAGCATCCTCGCTCGGTGCCGTCGCCTCGCCCGCGACCGCACGCTTCACCTCGGCCTCCACCCTCCTCACCGGCCACGCATTGCGCGCCGCCTCGCGCGCGATGCGCACGCGCTCATCACCAGAAGGCATCGAAAGCAGGGCTTTTCCGTGTGCCGCCGAAAGCGCATCGGCGCTGATCAACTCCGCGATGTCCGCCTCGAGCTCGGTGAGCCGGATCAGGTTCGCGACCGTCGCGCGCTCAAGCCCCACCTTCTCCGCAACTTTCGCGTGCGAAAGTCCGAATCGCTCGTTCATCATGCGCAGCCCGTGCGCGCGATCCATCGCGTTCAGATCTTCACGCTGCAGGTTCTCGATGAGCCCCCACTCCGCCGCCTCTTCATCCGCAAGCTCGCGCACGATCGCCGGCAGCCGCGTCAACCCCGCGATCTTCGCGGCACGCCAACGCCGCTCACCCGCGATCAACTCATATGTTCCAATATTGGTCTTGCTCGCACGAACAATGACAGGCTGCATCACCCCCGTGCCACGGATCGACTCCGCCAGCGACCGAAGCGGCGCCTCATCAAAAACCCGCCGCGCCTGGAACGGACTCGGCCGCACCGCTTCAATCAACACCTGCTCAACCCCACCCCCGCCCCCACCACTACCCTGACCCACATCGCCCCCACCGCTCACATGCTGGACAGGCCGATCCAAGGTCTCGCCAGCACCAGAATTCGGCGCAACACCAGCCACCGGCACCGCAACCCGAGGCGCAACCTCAATAGCCACAGGTGTTTGAAGCAAAGCAGACAAACCCCGACCAAGCTTGCGAACCTTTGAAACATCCGTGTTGCCGCTCATTCTGAACTCCCTTCAATCCAGTCCGAACCTAATCATCGTATCAACCTGTTTCGCAAGGTAAATCACCATGGCAAAATGGAACCGCTCGAAGGCCAAGAAGATCGAACTCCTCGCCCGCGGCATCGCCATCCGCGATGGCCAGGTACTCCTCTGCAAAAACAAGGATGCCGACTATTGGTACTTTCCAGGCGGCCACATCGAGCCCGGAGAACCCGCCGCGGAAGCGCTCGAACGCGAGTTCATTGAAGAGACCGGAAAGTCCGTGAAGGTTGGTCGCCCACTCTTCATCCACGAACACTTCTTTCTCCAGTCCGGCAAGGCGCGGCACGAGTACAGCTTTGTCTTTGAAGTAGAGGCCCCTCCCAAGATCACCTCCAAAGAATCACACCTCGAATTTCATTGGATGCCCTGGCCCAAGGCCGCACGGGAGAAAATCCTCCCGAAGCCACTCGCTCAGTTGGTCGGGGTGTTCCTCAAGGAACACCCCCTCAATCAGCAAATCCGATTTCGTTCAACCAGAAATCGCTAACCCCAGACTCGCGGCACACCTCTGGCCGCGCAGCATCGCCGCGGCATCCGCGACTTCTGAAGGGCGACCGGGGACCTCGCCGCCAGAGTTGAATCGGATTCAGATTCATCCACTTCAAGTAGTTCAAGTGACTGGCCAAGTGCCCGCGGCACCTCCGGAGCGATTGGCCGCGCGGCAGCAATGAATGCAGTTGACATCTGCTTTTCACGGACCTTGTTGGTAGTTGCGGCTGTGATGGAGCGGCGGAAAAGGCGCCGCCGCGGGATCACGTTCCGGATGCGGCGTCGGTCGGGGGGAGGACAATGGCGTCTTCGATAGTCACCGAGAGTTCATCGTTTCCGGAGCGGAGCGGTTGCGAGAGCGACGAGAGTCGAAGGAACTTGAGGTTGGAATCACCGACCTGGATGTGGCCCTGTTCGACCTCGCCGAGATAGATCGCGGAAGTGACCTTGCCGCGGCGACCCGCTGGCTTCGATTCCAAAATGTGTATGGATTCTGGTCGGATTGAAAGAAGCGCCTTGTCGCCGGTCTTTGGGGGGGTAGTTCCGGGCGGAATTGTGCCTTGCAGTTCGCCGGCGGGGGTCTCGAGTGTGGCAGTGGTGGGGGAGGTGTGGATGACTCTGCCCTCAAGGATGTTGGTCTCACCCAGGAACTCGGCGACGAAGCGGGAGTGGGGGCGCTTGTAGAGATCAGCGGGGGTGCCGAGTTGTTCGATTCGCCCGGCGCGGAGGATGGCGACGCGGTCGGCCATGCTCAGCGCCTCTTTCTGGTCGTGCGTGACGTAGACGGTTGTGATGCCGCTTTCTTTGCAGATGCGGCGGATCTCGGAGCGGAGTTCGAGGCGGAGTTTCGCGTCGAGGTTGCTGAGGGGCTCATCTAATAGAAGGACATCGGGACGGATGACCAGGGCACGGGCAAGGGCGACGCGTTGTTGCTGACCTCCGGAGAGCTGGTTGGGTTTGCGCTTGGAATACTGCGACATGCGGACTGCCGCGAGGGCGTCCTCGATGCGTTTTTTGGCCTCGTTTGCAGGGGTTTTTCGCACATCCAGGCCGAAGGCGACGTTGGCCTCGATCGTCATGTGGGGCCAGAGCGCGTACGACTGAAAAACCATGCCGGTGTTTCGCTGGTTCGGCGGCAGATGTGTCACATCGCGCGAGCCAAACAGGATGGTGCCGGCGGTCGGGTCGATGAAGCCGGCGATCATGCGGAGCAGGGTGGTCTTGCCGCAGCCGGACGGGCCGAGGAGAAAGAAGAGCTCGCCGGTTTCGATTTCGAGCGAGATGTCGTCCACGGCCCTGGTCGTGCCCGCGGCACCGCCCCCGCTCATGGCCGGAAACTCTTTCGTGATGTTGCGGATGGTGATGGGGGTGGGCATGTGGAAGGGGCCGAATTCTCAAAGCACAAAAGCGCCAGTTTGGAAGACGGAGTTTGGAGCGGGGGTGAGCCGGGGAGCAACGAAAAGCTGGGGAAGCGGGGCGCTCCGAAGGTAGCGAATGGGAGCGGGAAGAGGAGTGGGGAGGCAGAATAGCAGGAAGAAGAGCGAGGTCGAGGGGGGCCGGGCCGCGGCCGATGAACCGAGCCACCCGATCGCGGCAGACCGGAGAAAACGGGGTCTGGCGCCCCGCGACCAAAGGCTCAACGGAAGCGATGAGGGTGCCGACGCGGAGCGCCGGGCGGTCGGGGCGGGGTGGGAGGAATACGAGCGCTCGGCGTGTTTACAGAGAAAGCAACATGCGCACGATGTTCAAGATGCAAGAGACCCGCGAGCTGGTCGGTCAGACTGTTGAGGAGTGCGGTGTGTTCATTCCGGACTCGAACCAGGCGTTGCCCGACCGAGTGATCGAGCGGCAGCGCTGAACGAGAATCGGACGACACAGAGGCTTCTTGGGTTCCAGGGGGAGATCTCTGCCGCGAACATCAAAGACTGGGAAGGAAGCATTGTTCTTCCACAACTGTCTGAAGCGGGGGATTGGGATCAGAAAGAAGAATCGGTGGAGCGTGCGCGACCCGCGATGAATTCCAAGTGCAGTTGCGTTGCGTGAACGGGCAGACAAGGTTGCCGCGAAGGCGGGAAGAAGCGAGCCTCGGATTGATGAAAAGGATAAACAAAAGCGAGCGCTCTGGATGCGGAAGTTCGGATCGTGCAGCGGTTTGGAAGTAGCGCACGAATTTTTGTCCAGCGCGATCTGCGGGAGTACACGCAGAAAACCGGCGACTTGCTCGGGCGCCGAGGCGCGAGAGAAAGATGCGGTTTCTCAAGCAAGAAACGAACAAATCGGCGCGAACAGAGAAGGGCAGCGCCGATCAAAATCCACAGAATTGAGGCGCGCAAAAACGCTATACATGTGAAAAATGTGGATAACTTTGGACTGGCTTGACGGGCCCGGTTGACATCGGTATACCACTCGAACACGGGGATTGGAACAAGCGGAGAGAGCCGGAGACCGGGCCCAAGAAGGGACGGAAGAAATCTGCGTGGAGACACGCGGGAGGTGGTTGTGGTGCGCGAAGTGAATGGTCCGAGGTGTGGATCGGGGGAGCTGGCGGGAGCGCGGCGCGAGCAAAGCAAAGCCACTTTGAATGGGAGCGGTATGGGGGCGACACTGCACACGTTGTTGAAGCGAGCGTCCTTTCGGTTGCTTATTGCGGCCGCCACTGCGATAGCGGCACCGATCGCGAGTGGACGCCCGACCCCGCCGGAAAAGTGGGCAGAAGTTCCTGGTAACGGGTGGGCCGCCGCCGAACGCGGTGCGCCGGACCAAAGCCAACACGGTTATGCGGATTGGAGTCATGGATGGTCGCACTACATGGGAAAGGTGTTGGGTGGCGCGGACACGCCGATTGACGACTACTTCGTCGTTCCGGATGGTGATTTCAAGTTCTTCTCGGAGGGAGAGGAAACAGCCTTTCCGTTTAACTTTGGGCTGCTTGAAAGCCCTGGTCCTGGCGACTTTCTGGTGGTCGGAGAGACTCTGGGGCAAACAACGTTGCCGCTCATTCCAACGAGGCTGAAAGGGAAACCGACCGGTTGGAATGGACAGGCGAGGGCAACTGTTGGGGACCAAGTCGACCTTGTCACCGGTGTGCCGCTGGTGAGACAAGACCAGTTGTCACTGCCGTTCAACGGCTCGGTGTTTCGACTTGTTCGTACTAGCAGGCCGTTGAAAAACCCTCTTTCCAGCCTGTTTCAAAAAACCGCCTGATGCCAGCGAGCGAAGAGTACGGCATGCGCGGACGCCTTCAGCACCAGCCCAGCATCTTCGTCCAGATCAATCTCG
>JAFLCN010000008.1 GCA_017303555.1 Planctomycetota bacterium | reverse complement strand
ACCCAAGCCAGGCGTTCCGGCTGCGAGGAGCCAGATTGCCGCGAGTGCGACGATCGCGCACATTCCGGCAACGACCGCCAGAATCGCGGAACGCTGGCGGAGTGCTGCGAGCTCGCTTTCGGCCCGCGCCTCGGCGATGCCGGAGCGGGGCTCGCCGGTGCGCGACGGCATCGGGGCCGGCACGGGCAATTGGAAAGCGGGCGCGCTGGGCTGGGCCAGGGCCTGGCTGGGGGCCCGGACCTCTGGCGCAGGAGACGGAGTGCCGGGAATGGCTCGCACCGGCATCAGGCCCAGAAACTGGCGATCGGGATCGGCGTGGAAAACCGCGTGGCAACGCGGGCATTCGGATTCGGTGGTGACGGGCTGCTGGCAGGAATGGCAAACGCCCCCGGAGGCAAGTCGATGCGCGATACCGGGAACCCGCCGCGCTGGGTACCAGAACTGCGAGGTGCTCGGCCCGCGGAGGATGGTGTCGGCGTGGATCTTGCCCCGAACAACCATGGTCAGGATTGTCTCGTAGGAGCAACCCGGGCGGAAGGGCTGTTGTTCATCGCGAACGAACCAGGGGCCCATTGCATTCTGCGTGGCCTGCCGGGAAAGCGGATCGAGCGGACCGGAGCAGTGCGCGCAGCGGGGTTGATCGGGAGTGGTGCTGCCGCAGAAGGGGCAGACAAAGTTTGGAGTTGGGGGTTTCGCGGGCTCGGTCATGCGAAAAGGTCCGCGAATCGGGGGGAGGCGGTTCGGTCAGAGTATCAAAGGGATGTGGGATGTCGGATTGCGGATTGCGGATTTGAGATTGTGGCGCGTCACTCGAGGATGCACATTCCAGCGCGGGCAATGCAGGGCCAGCCCACATCCGACATCCGACATCCGACATCCGACATCCGACATCCCAAATTATCGTGCCACTTCGATAGCCCGCGTTTCGCGAAGCACGGTGACCTTGATTTCGCCGGGGAAGGTCATTTCTTCGCTGACGCGCTTGGCGATTTTGTGGGCGATGAGGTACGCCTCGTCGTCGTTCACGCGGTTTGCATCGACCATCACGCGGACCTCGCGGCCGGCCTGGATGGCGTGCGCCTCGTTCACGCCGCGGAAGTCGAGGGCGATGTCCTGGAGTTCGGTGAGCCGCTGGACGTACTTCTCCATGCTCTCGCGGCGGGCGCCGGGACGTGCGGAGGAGACAGCGTCTGCAGCCATGACGATGGGCGTGTAGAAGCTGGTGCTCGGGATGTCGGCGTGGTGGCCGCCGATGGCGTTGAGAACGGGCTCCTTCTCACCGAACTGGCGGGCGAAGTCCATGCCGATTTTCGGGTGGCCACCTTCCATCTCGTGGTCCATGGCCTTGCCGATGTCGTGGAGGAAGCCGCAGCGGCGGGCGATGGTGCCATCAAGCCCGAGCTGATCCGCGATGACCTGGCAGAGGTAGGCGACTTCGATCGAGTGGCGCAGCACGTTCTGGCCGTAGCTGGTGCGGTAGGCGAGCTTGCCCATCGCTTCGCTCACCTTGGGGTGGAGGCCACGAAGGTTCACTTCGAGCACGGCATCGCGGCCGAACTTGAGCACCTTGTCGTTGATCTCGCTTTTGACCTTTTCGACAACTTCTTCGATGCGGGTCGGGTGCATGCGGCCGTCGGCGATGAGACGTTCGAGCGATTCCACCGCGACGGCCTGGCGGATCTTGTCGAAGCACGACACAACGATCACGCCGGGCGTGTCGTCGACGATGATGTCGGCGCCGGTGACTTTTTCGATTGCGCGGATGTTGCGGCCTTCGCGACCGATGATGCGGCCCTTCATGTCGTCGGAGGGGATCGCAACGGTGCGAACCGTCGATTCAGATGTGTGCTCGGTCGCGTAGCGCTGCACGGCCATCAGCGTGATTTCGCGTGATTTTTCCTTCGCCTCGGTCTCGGCGGTTTCGATCATCTTGCGGACGATCTTCGCGGCGTCGTGACGGGCATCTTCTTCCACCTTGACGAGCAGTTCGGACTTGGCCTGATCGGGCGTCAACCCGGTCATCTGGAAGAGCTTGTCTTTCTGTTCCTGGATGACGCGCTCGAGATCGGCCTGGCGGGTCTGGATGTTCTGCTCGCGACCCTTGAGCTGCTCGGCCTGTTTGCCGAGCGATTGTTCTTTCAGGGTCAGCGCTTCTTCCTTGCGATCGAACAGATCCTCGCGCTTTTGGAGGCGTCGCTCGGCCTCGCGCACTTCGTTGCGACCATCCTCGATCTCCTTTTCGATCGTGGCCTTGCGTTCGAGCAACGACTTGTCGGCCTCGACGCGGACTTTCTCCGCCGCGGCACGGGCGTCGGTCTCGGCCCGTGCGATGGTCTCGGCAACCTTGGCCTTGGCCGAGGCTTGCGACTGGGCGGCGATCAGCTTGTCCACGGCGATGCCGACGACCACGCAAACGACCGCCACGCCGGCGATGACGCCGTACAGGGGTCCACCATCGAGAGCAAGTACAAGCATCGAGCGATCCTCCTATCGAGGACCGACCGGAATCTCAATTCTGGAAAACGCGAACACCCAAGTTGTGCGGCAACGCAAACGCGCATGGAGCGAAAATCTGGATGGAACAAACCGTCGCGCTGCGAGGAAACTCCGATTGGCCGCACATGGATCCGGTTGCCCGTTCCTTCGCACGCTTGGTCGAACCGCAGGCCTGTCGCCCGGAAGCCGGAACCGCTCCGAACTTGGCAAGCACTTCGCGCGAACGTCAGAACCGGCGTACCCGGCTGTTTTCTGTCGCTTTCCCGAAAAGGACCCCGAGTCGTTGTCTGGTTTGAAAAGGTCGGACTTTGTCCGGCCCGCGCCGGAACGTGTCTCTATCGTACCGCAATCTCGGCGTGCGTGTTCCTAATTTCGGTGCCCGTTCAGAGATTGATTCCCGGACCGATTCCATCGGCGGGCGGAAATTGCCGAAGACCCCAGTCCCTGACCGATTGCTACCAAGACCGATTATGGAGACGCGCCGAATGCGAAGCCCTGTCCGCGTGATGCTCGAACTTTCCCGGCGGCCGATGCCGGTCCTGACCGTCGCCCTTGCCGGGCTTCTTTCCCTGGTTCAGATCGGGTGCAGCTCGCGCTCGGCCCCCGTGCCAATCAGCGGCGTGGAAGTGCTGGAGCACACCCCCACCATCGCGGTGGACGTCGAGAACGTGCGGGGCGCCGTGCTAATCCGGGTCAACAACAAGCTGACCGCCCCCAGGATCGTCGCCAACGCCGGCACGCAGACCGGAGAACCCGTCGAGAACTACCAGGGCGGCAAGTGGGTAACCGCACAGATCACCGAAACCGACGGGCGGGCCGTGCTCTCGGTCCGCAACACAGTCCAGGAAAACGAGTCCGACCGCTGGGTGCAAGTGGCAATCGAGGTCCCGTCGTGCGACGGGCTGCGCATCAAGAACTCCGACGGCGCGATCGACGTGCGCGGGGTGAACGGCGCGATCACGATCGAGAACGGCGGCGCGGGCCGGCCCGGTGGCTACATCTACGTCGCGACCGGCAAGCCGGCGACCTCACCCATCTCGCTCACCACTCCCAACGGCGACATCGACCTGATCCTGCCGACCGATTCGACGGGCAACATTGAACTGACCTCCGGCAACGGAAGACTTGCCGCGATCGTCGCCTGGACCGGCCAGGTCACCAACAGCGTCATCAAGCCCGGTCAGTACTCGGGCCTGTTGAACTGGGGGACCAACCCGATCCGCGCCAAGACCGGCGAGGGCGAAGTACGCCTGCACGTCGGGCCGTACCGCTTCGGTAATCCGCACATCCGCTATTACAACAGTTGGTGGTTCTCGCACGCCAGGCCCGCTCCGAGCGCGACGCGTCCGGCCTGAGCGATGTACCCGACAACTCCGCCGGAACTTGCGCTGGGCACCGGGGCGGTTCCCCCGTTGGCAAAGGCCGAATTCTCCGCCCGGCAACGAGCGGAGCACCGATCCCGCGCGCATCACGCCGCCTTGCGCATCGACATCTGCTTTTCCTGCAGCGTCTGCACGTACGCGACAAGCATGTCGGAGACGAACGGGCGGTACGCGGCATGGAACGCAAACTCGAACGAGACACCCGCGTACACGTCCTGCTCGTGATTCATGTGCGTGTGCACAATTCGGGCGGTGACTCCCAAAGGAGCCGGCATCTCGGGGCGCAGGTCGAATCTGGCCCAGATCAGCTTGGAGCGGTTCACGCCGCTGGTTTCGGATTTGGGAACCAGGAGTCCAACGCCGCCTCCGCCGATGTTCAGCAGCTTTGCCTTGAAGACCGGACCGATTTCGGGCATCACGGACGACGGCATGCCGCCCTTCATTCCCTCGCGGCAGGCGATCTCGGCGGGAACCGCTGAAATCGGGTCGAGCAGCGGGAAGCACTCGACCTCGGGCAGTCGGACTTCGGCCGTTGCGACACGAAGGAACTGCCGACGCTGGCAGCGTTCGACATCCTCGGGCATCTGTATCCGCAGCGCCGGCATCATGCCGCGCGGACCGGGTGTGGAAGTCATTCCGAGGGTCCTCGATCGGAACATCCAGCGATTCTGTCCGACCGAGAGAATGCCGACAACCTCGACCCCCTCGCCAAGATGAATCGCGTTGCCCATCGCGACCGGCGCTTCGACGACCAGCTCGTGATCATCAAAGCGGATGACGCGGACGCGCCAGACAAGATCGCCGCTGTTGGCCTCGGGATCAACCCCGGGACGCGCCACGGTGAACTCGATGCCACCGCTGCGATCCTTGATCTGTTGAAGGCTGTCACGCCAACGTTCGGTTCTCGAGCGGCTTGCGGGCACGTTTGCTCTCCTGTGTCGGAATCACAGGTGCATCGACCCCGCCCGCGCGAAGATTGACCGCGAACACAGAAGCCGGGCGTTCTCGGACGCGTCCCGCCCCTACGACCGCAACTTGCTTGCCCAAGTCGCCGGAATTGTCCGTGCCGCCGAGCCCTGCGGGCTTACTTCACATCGCGCACGACCACGAGAACCTGCTTGCCCGCCGCGGGGAAGTAGATCCTGCCGCGGCTGATCCGCTTGTCGGTCGTGGTTGCGGTCACGACCATCTCGTATCGCTCGGCATCTTTGTTGGTGATCGGAATCTTGAACTCGCCGGTCGGTTCGGAGACGCCGCTTCCGACGATCGGGCCGGTCTGTCCCTCGCCGGCGAAGCGCCGGACAACAACAGAGGTGCCTGCGATTCCGTCGGCCTTGAAGCGTGGGTCGTTGTCTTCGAGCACCGTCACGACGTTTGCAGGGCCGCCGATGACGCGTCCGGAGAACGTGCTGGTGCTTTCGCAGCCCCAGCCGAAAAGGGCGACGGAAGCGAGAAGGGAAAAGGCGAAACGGGATGCGAGTTTCGTCGTCACGGGGTCAATTCTCCGCAAGCAGCCGCGATCAGAGCGCGGCCTTGAGTTCTTCGGGGCTGGGCAGATCGGCCGTCGAGGACAGACCGAAGTGATCGAGGAATTGGCGGGTGGTGCCGTAGAGGAGCGGGCGACCGAGCTCTTCGGCGCGCCCGCGGATGCCAACGAGATGGCGATCGATGAGGCTCTTCAAGACTTCGCCGCACGAGACGCCCCGGATCGATTCGAGCTCGGCACGGGTGATCGGCTGGCGATACGCGATGATCGCGAGCGTCTCGACGCCGGCCTTGGAGAGACGCGTCTGCTGGCGATCCTTATGGAAGCGTGAGAGCGTGGGCGCGAACGCGGGCTGGGTCATCACGCGAAGCCCGCCCGCCACGCGCTCGATCCGGAACGACCGCGAAGTCGTCTCGTACTCGGCGTTGAGAGCCGCGACGAGCTGCTCGATGACGCGCTCGGCGGATTCGACGACGGCGGAGCGCTTGGCGCTGGCCTTCTTCTGCGTTTCTGTCGGTTCCTGTCCGGCCTTTGCCGCGGTTTCCGGCTTCTCTTCGGGGATCAGCCCGAGCGCCCGTCCGGCCTTCTCGGCGGGGAGGGGTTTGTCGATACTGAGCAGCAGGGCTTCAAGGTGACCCTTGAGGTGGCTCAGTTCGGGCGCGAGCGACGCCTCGGGCGTCTCGGCGGTGGATGCGGGTTGCTGGTTCTCTGTGACGTCCGTGTCTTTCATGCGTGTGGCCTCTTCCGTGAGGAGCCAGACAGTATCAGATCGGCCCGGTCCCCGCGCCGCCTCGATTCCATTCTAAAGCTCCTCCACCGGGCGAGGATTCTCTGCAGCAAATTTTCACCGCAGAGTCGCAGAGGCCGCAGAGAGAGAATCACGGAATCGACAGTCGTCGAAGGCCACGACGACGGCGTTCAAGCCACGTTCAACCCTCCCGGTTTTCTCTGTGTTCTCTGCGACTCTGCGGTGAAAATGCCTTGGATTGATGCATCGCCTGTCGTGACAGGTGCGACCGGCCGACTTTTCGCGGTCACCCAAGCAACGCATCCAGAAGTTCCGGAATGCCCTGGGACCGGGTCGCAACGGTCTCGACGATCGGCCGCTTGCCGGCGACGTCTTTCAGGTCGCGGACCAGCTCGTTTTCACCGGGGTGGTCGGCCTTGTTGCAGACGAAGATGTCGGCGATCTCGAGGATTCCGGCCTTGTCCATCTGCACGGCGTCGCCCATGCCGGGCGTGAGTACGACCGCCGTGAAATCGACATGCTGGCGGATGCGGGTCTCGTTCTGGCCGGCCCCCACTGTTTCGACAAAGAGCGTGTCGAAGGCCAGGTTCAGGTCGTCGTGAGCGCCGCCGATGAGTTCGACGATTTCGGGGAGCGCGTGGTAGTCCTCGCCGCTGATGGCGAGGCTGCGGTAGTAGACGCTCTCGCCCAGGTTGTTGAAATCGACGCGGAGGCGATCGCCCAGGAGCGCGCCGCTGGTGATCGGGCTCATCGGGTCAAAGGCGATGACAGCGCACCGGCCCTTGCACTTGGGATTTTGGCCTTCCTTCGCACGGCGCGTGAATTCGCCGACGAGTTGGGCGACCAGCGTGGACTTTCCGGCACCCGGAGAGCCGGTGATACCGATGACGCGGCGCGGGCGCTTGCGTTTGGCTCCGGCGCGGGTCTTCTTGTTGTCGTGCACGAGCGAAATATCGCGGGCGAGCTGCGCGGTGCCGTTGGTGACCGTTTCGGGACGCGGCTTGGTCGCCTCGCGGACTGCGTTGACGATGTCGAGCAGGCCCGTGCCGGTCGTGAAGCACTTGGCAACGCCGGCATCGGCGAGCGTCTTGAGGTCTTCTTGAGGCAGGATGCCGCCCATGTACACAGGCAGGTCCGGGCGGCCGACATCTTTCAGAGATTTGAGCAGGTTGGGCCCGAGGACCAGGTGCGAATTGCTCATCATGGACGCCGCGATCACGTCGCAGTCTTCATCGCGGGCTGAAATAGCGAGGCTCTTGGGGGTCTGCCACAAGCCCGAGTAGATCACGTGCACGCCGGAATCGCGCAGGGCTCGGGCAATGACCTTCACGCCGCGATCATGGCCGTCGAGGCCCATCTTGCCCAGAAGCACCCGAGGCCGGTGCGGCAGATCGGCGCAGCGGTCTTTCTTCTCGAACTCGGTTGTGGCGGTATTGAGGGCGGTGGTCATGCGTTTTCGATTCTAAGCGGCGGATTGAGTCGGGTGCCTCTCGCTGACCACCAATTGAGTGGAACGATCGCGAAAAATCCTGTACCTTTGCGGTCTATTCAGCCCGTTGACCCAACCCAACCCCATGCCCTTGCACCGGCCCAGAAGCTTTACGTCTGGCTGACGGCGGTGAATGTCACCGCGCTGTTGCTGGCGAACATTCTGGGCGTCAAGCTCTTTTCATTTACGACCCCTTGGCATTGGGGCGATGGCAGCGTGTTCAAGATCGAGCACACGGTCGGGATGCTGCCGTTCCCGATCACGTTTCTCATCACCGATCTCCTGACCGAGTACTTCGGAAAGAAGGCCGCCCGCCAGACGACCTACATCGCGTTCGCGATGGCCGTGTTCGCGTTCATTCTGATCAGCGCCGGGCGTGTCATGCCAATCCATGAAGGCGTGCCGGGAACCGCGAATCACGAAGCGTTTGAGAACATCTTCGGTTCGGCGACGCTGATGTACATCGCATCGCTGCTTGCCTTCCTGATCGGTTCGCTGATTGACATCTTCACCTTCTCGATCTTCAAACGCATGACCGGCGGCAAGCTGGTCTGGCTGCGTGCCACCGGCAGCACGATCATCAGTCAGGTCTTTGATTCGCTTCTCGTAACGTGGCTTTTCTTCTGGGCGTTTCCCATGGTGCTCGGACAAGCCGGTGCAACGTTCCATTTCGTCATGACGATGGCGTTTACCGGGTACGTGCTCAAGTTCGTCATCGCCGTCTTGCTGACGCCCGCGATCTACATCGGCCGCTGGGCGATCAGCAGCTGGTTCGAGCTGCAACCGGTTCCGGCGAGCGAGTCGTAGCGGACCTCTACAAAAATCCGAGGCGTGCAGCGAGCAGGATGGCCAGGATCGACTTGCCATCTTCGAGGCGGCCGTCGGAGGCCATCGCGAGCGCTTCCGCGGCCGGAACGATCTCGACTTCGATCGACTCGTCCTCTTCGAGATCCTGGCCAACGTGCGTCAATCCGGTCGCAACGAACGTGAACATGCGTTCGTCGGACATGCCCGGCGAGGGGAAGAACTCGACGAGCGGCGCCACGCGATCGGCGCGATAGCCGGTTTCTTCGATCAGCTCGCGTCCGGCGCAGACGATCGGGTCCTCGCCCTTTTCGAGCGTGCCCGCGGGAATCTCAAGGAGTGGCCGGGCGATCGAATACCGGTGATTTCGAACAAAGACGACGTGCCGGCCTTTGCCGTCATCCAGAATGGGAAGAATGACCGCGGCACCGCCATGGCGCACAAGATCGACTTCGATGGTGCGCCCCGTGGGCATCTGGACTTTGACGACTTCAAAGTCGAACTTGCGGCCGGAGCGGACGGTCGTTCGCCCGATCTCGCGGATACCCTCGTCATCGCGCGGTGTGCTCATGGACCGAGCGTATCTCGATGCCGCCATCCGCAGCACATTCCCGGTCGCCGGACTTGTCGTCTGGCTCGATTCTCGAGGGCGGTCCGGTGTCGGCGGGCGCGAACCGCGCGCACGGCGGCGGAACCGACAAGCCGATCATCCAGCTCCGGAGCCTGCACAAATCGTTCGGCAATCTGCACGTGCTGGCGGGTGTCGATCTCGATATCCCGGAAGGCAAGACAACGGTCGTGCTCGGGCCGTCGGGCTCGGGCAAGAGCGTGATGCTAAAACACATCGTCGGCTTGCTCAGGCCGGACAAGGGCGAGATCTTCTTTGATGGGCAGCGCATCGACAACCTGAAGGAACGTGACTTCACCGATGTCCGCCTGCAGGTCGGCCTGCTCTTTCAAGGCGGGGCGCTCTTTGATTCCCTCACGGTGGAAGAGAACATTGAGTTCCCGCTCCGCGAGCACACCAAGCTGACCCGGGAGGAACGCCACGAGCGCGTCGGCAAGGCGCTCGAAGTCGTGGACCTGAAGGGGATGTTCAAGAAGCTGCCGGCGCAGTTGTCGGGCGGGCAGCGCAAGCGGGTGGCGCTGGCGCGGGCGATCGTGCTCCAGCCGCGGGTGGTTCTGTACGACGAACCGACCACCGGACTGGATCCGATCCGGTCCGACGGCATCAACGAGCTGATCATCAAGCTGAGCAAAAACATGGGTGTGACGAGCATCGTGGTGACGCACGACCTGGTTTCGGCCCGCAAAGTGGCCGATCGCTGCGTGATGCTGCTGCACGGAAAGATCGCCGCGGACGGCACATACGACGAATTGGCCCGCCACGAGAACCAGCAGGTCAGCCACTTCTTCATGGGCCAATACGATCAGGAATACGAGAAGGACTGATTCCGAACAAGTGGCCGGAATGAGCGGGCGGAATATTTGAGCGAAGCATGAACAAGTCCGTGGTTCGAGATTTTCTGGTCGGCCTCACCTTCATCGTCGGTGTCGGTGGCCTCTTGATCATGCTCATGCTCTTCGGCGAATTCCGCAAGCGCCTGGAAAAGGTCTACCCGATCAAGCTCTCGATGCCCTCGGGCGCGGGCGTGGGCAGCACATCTCCGGTTCTCTTCAACGGCGTTCGCGTGGGCGCGATCACAAATCTTGCGGTCGCCAATCCTCCCACCGACGGCATCATCGCAACGCTCAAGATCCAGCAGGGGATCCAAATCCCGAAAGATCTGGCCGTCTACGTCGAGAAGGGTTTCGTCGGCGACTCGGCGATGTCGCTCTCCTTCGCCGAGGGCGCAAACCCGAATTCGTTCATCCCCGAGGACGCGTTTTTGCCCGGGCGCGAGACGCCGCCGATTCGCGTCGTGCCCCGCTCGCTCTTTGGCGACCTGCAGCGTCCGCTCGAACGCCTTTCAAGCACAGCGGAGAAGTTCGAGAAGTTTGCCGACACGTACACACGCGTGGGCGAGAGCCTGCAGGCCCTGCTCGAACCCCGAAAACCCGGCGATCTTGAAGCCGGCAAACAACCGACCGTCGCGAGCATCCTCGCCCGCGTGGACACACTGCTCTCGGGCATGAACAAGTGGGTCGCCGACGATGCGCTCTACAACAGCCTGAAAGACAACTCCGAGAAGATCAGCCAGTTGATGGCCGATGCGCAGGCCGCGGCAAAGAGCATCGACAACGCCGCGAAAGGCCTCGATGGCAAGGCCGAACGCGCCGTGGCGGCAGTTGAAAACCTCGGCCGCGATGCCAAGACGACGCTTTCACGCCTCGATGGCGCGCTGACGGATGTCGGCGCGATCGCCGGCAAGATCAACCGGGGCGAAGGCACCGCCGGCCAGCTCGTGAACAACCCGGATCTCTACCGCTCCCTGAATAGCGCGGCAGACCGCCTCGACAAGGCGCTGACGGATTTGCAGTTGCTGCTGCAGAAGTTCAAGGCGGAGGGGATAAAGGTCGGGCTCTGAACCCGCTTTGAATTACCGCCACCACGTGCTCTTGCCATACACCGCGCTATCGCCCAGTTCCTCCGCAATGCGCAGCAACTGGTTGTACTTCGCATTACGATCGCTGCGGCAGGGCGCACCCGTCTTGATCTGGCCGCAGTTGGTCGCGACCGCGAGATCCGCAATCGTCGAATCTTCTGTTTCGCCCGAGCGGTGGCTCATCACGGCCGCGTAGCGATTCCGCATCGCGAGATTCACGGCGTCCATCGTCTCGCTCAGGCTGCCAATCTGGTTGACCTTGACGAGAATGGCGTTGCCGCAGCTTTCTTTGATGCCGCGCTCGAGGAACTTCTTGTTGGTCACGAACAGGTCGTCACCGACGATCTGGACCTTCGAGCCGAGCTTCTCGGTCAGCTTCTTCCAGCCCGCCCAGTCGTTTTCGGCAAGGCCGTCTTCGATCGAACGGATCGGGTACTTGCTGCACCAGTCGGACCACATCTGGATCATGTGATCGCTGGTCACGACTTCCTTGGTGCTCTTGAAGAACTTGTAGCCCTGCTTGCCTTCTTCCTTCGCCTCGTTCCAGCACTCGCTCGCGGCAGGATCGAGCGCGACGAAGATCTGCTCGCCCCACTTGTAACCGGCCTTGCCGGTCGCCTCTTCGAGCAGCTTCAAGGCCTCTTCGTTGTTCTTGAGGTTCGGTGCAAAGCCGCCTTCATCGCCCACGGCGGTCGAAAGCCCCTTGGAGTGGAGAACCTTCTTGAGGGCGTGGTAGATCTCGACGCCCGCGCGAAGTCCTTCTTCAAAGGAATCAAAGCCCCACGGCTGCACCATGAACTCCTGGAAGTCCACCGTGCTGTCGGCGTGCTTGCCGCCGTTGAGCACGTTGAGCATCGGAACCGGCAGCGTCTTGGCGCTGCTGCCACCGAGGTAGCGATAGAGGGGCAGACCCGACGCAGCAGCCGCGGCCTTCGCAACCGCGAGCGAAACGCCCAGAATCGCGTTCGCGCCCATGCGGCCCTTGTTCGGCGTGCCGTCGATCTGGTTCATCAGCTTGTCGATCGCTTCCTGATGCGTCGCGTCCATGCCGAGCAGTTCGGGGGCGAGGAAGCCGTTGACGTTGTTCACGGCCTTGGAGACCCCCTTGCCGAGGTAGCGGCCTTTGTCATCATCGCGGAGTTCGACCGCTTCGTTCTCGCCCGTGGACGCGCCCGAAGGGACCGCGGCACGCCCGATGTAGCCTGAATCGAGCGTCACATCGACCTCGAGGGTGGGGTTGCCGCGGGAGTCGAGGACCTGACGGGCTTTGACGGACTGGATATCAAAGGACATGGCGTGCTCCGAAGTTCGCGCGTGAGATTTGGATATGGGGCGTTGGCCCGATTCTGCCGCGGCAGAAACCGAGCGTAAGCACCGCCGAGCGTGGGTTCAATCTGCGTGGTATGGTTGTGGAGCACGATTCCAGACTGTTATGGCACAAGATTTCCCCAAACGCATCGCGCAGCTCTCCACCGACCTCGAGGCCCAGGGCCGGCGCGTTCAGGCGCTGCTGGAACTGGCCCTCGACGCGTTCTTCACGCGTGACGCCGCGAAGGCTGCGAAGGTGAACAGCGACGACGACGCCATCGACGCCTCGGATGTCGCGATCGAGAAGGCGTGCGTCGCGCTCCTGAATGATGCGACCAACGAGGGCGCGAGCCTGGGCGAGAGCGATCTTCGCCGCGTGCTGACGATCGTGAAGGTGAACAACGAGCTCGAGCGCGTGGCGGATGTCGCGGTCGATCTCTCGGACCTTGTGAAGCCGATGGCGGGCGGGGCGGGTACTCCCGGTCGCGCTTTCCCGGCCACTTTCCGCATGATGGCCAACAGCGTGATCGGGATTCTTCGCGATACGACCACGGCCTTTGCGCGAATGGATGCCCCGCTCGCCAAGGTGGTGCTTCAAAGCCAGCACTGTGTGACCGCGTTCAAAGACGCGATCATCCGCGACGGCGAGCAGCAGATCGCCAAGGGACAGATGACCGTCGAGTTCGCATTCCTGCTTCTTGAAGTTGCGAGCCAGTGCGAACTGGTCGCGGACCACTGCACGAACGTGGCCGAGCAGATCATCTACTCGAGCACCGGAGCGATCGTGCGCCACACGCCGACGCAGTGGATCGAGATTCCGCGGCAGGGGTGATCTTCCACCGTGTCTCACAAGCCAACCAGGTCGGTGAAGCGCGCAGCAACTCGCTCTCCGACGTACCCCAGAATCAGCGAATCTGAGAAGCAGACTCGCCGCTCCGCGATCGCCGGCACAGTTCTTCTCATGGTCGGCTTGGCCTTCGCGCTGGCATTCTCGAAGTCTTGCCAGCCTGATGGGAAGCAAAAGGCCTACTACACCGGATTCCGCTTCGGAAAGCCAAAACTTGTCGTTCCGCCAAAGCGTATTGGCGATTGACTTGCCCGCTTCAAAATGAAAACCGCCCGACAAAGGTCGGGCGGCTGAGAACTTCAGGGTTTCTTTCGAAGGCGGACGCGAGCTTTATTCCTCTTCGTCCGCATCCGCATCGGCATCGCCGGCGACTGCGCCCGCGGGCCGCCCGTTCACCGGATGCGCACCGCGAATCTCGAGCACCTTCGCACGGACTTCCTTGAACATCTCGACGTTGTCCTTGAGCATCGCACGCGCCTGTTCGCGGCCCTGGCCCATGCGGACCTCGCCGTAGCTGAACCAGGCGCCCGCCTTGTTGATCACCTTGCTCTCGACCGCCATGTCGAGCAGGTCACCCGCGAGCGAGATGCCCTCGGTGTACATGATGTCGAATTCGGCATCGCGGAAGGGCGGGGCAACCTTGTTCTTCACCACGCGTGCACGCGTGCGGCTGCCAACCGTCACTTCGCCTTCCTTGATCGCGCCGGTACGACGCACATCGATGCGCACCGACGAATAAAACTTCAGAGCGCGGCCGCCGGTCGTGGTTTCGGGGCTGCCGAACATCACGCCGATCTTCTCGCGGATCTGGTTGATGAAGACGACCGTGCAGTTGCTGCGGGCGATCACACCCGTCAGCTTGCGCATCGCCTGACTCATCAGCCGTGCCTGCAAGCCCATCGTGGCGTCGCCCATTTCGCCTTCGATTTCGGCCTTGGGAATCAGGGCCGCGACCGAGTCGACGACGATCAGATCGACCGCGTTGGAACGCACGAGCAGTTCGCAGATCTCGAGCGCCTGCTCGCCCGAATCGGGCTGGCTGACCAAGAGATCGTCGATGTTGACGCCGATGCGCCGGGCCCAAGACGGATCGAGCGCGTGTTCCGCGTCGATGAACGCCGCGACGCCGCCATCCTTCTGCGCGTGCGCTGCGATCGTGAGCGACAAAGTCGTCTTACCGGAAGATTCCGGCCCGAAGACTTCCACAATTCGCCCACGCGGAATGCCCTTGCCACCGAGCGCGATATCGAGCGAAATCGATCCCGTCGAAATACCCGGGATGTTCATGTATGCGGTTTCGTCCATCCGCATGACGGCGCCCTTGCCGAACGCCTTCTCGATCTGCCCGAGTGCGAGGTCCAGCGCCTTCTTCTTTTGACGATCTTCCACCCCACCACTCCCCGCGCCACCCTTCACTTCCTTCATTTCTGCCACGGCCATGAAACAATCCGATCTCCCGCCTCTGGCGGGTTGGCTTTCGAGTGGCCTTGGTACCCAAACGAACGGGGCAGCAAGGGTTCGAAAGTCGTCCTGACGCAGTGCCCGGCCCCGAAACGCCTTGTTTCGCAGCACGAGAGACAGGGGCGGCATCAGACGCGAGCCTGTCTGGGCACAGCGTACCAACCCCGAACAACCTTGTCAATGTTTGGGATTTGAGCGGAAGGCGGTTTTCTGTAAGTCGTTGTCCAGCATCGAGTTCGATTGTGGAAAACCGAACAGCGATGTCCCTTCCCCGGGCAGATCACTTCGCGCCCGGAAACCACTCCGTGTGCATTTCACCGTTGCGCCCGAAGTACTGCACGCATTTGCCGGCGATCTGCGCGAAGTAGCCAACACAGCCCGCGGCAGTCGCCTGCCTCGAAAATTGCGGGAACTTGATCTCGCCCCGCTGCGATTGACGCACCGCGGTTTCGACTTGTGCCGCCGAGAAATCGCGTGCGATCGGCATCGATTCGAGATTGAGCGCCACAACCAGCGAGGTTCCATCGGGCGCGTAATACGTGGCTTCCATCCGGCTGTAGTCGGCGTGGTATCGCTCGACTCCGGCTTTGATCAACCGGCCGACGACCTCGCCGAAACCAATCTGCCCGGTTTTCGAGAGCGCTGCGCATTCCTGAATGACCGCCTGTTGTTCGCTGTTCATCCGATTTCTCCGATGTGTGGTTCAGTCAACCGGAGCGCCGGAAACGCCCCGGCGCTCCGAGATTTCTCGAAGGAGACGCACGAGTTCGTTCCGGCGTTCGGCGCCGAGGAACCCGAAAACCTCCGCGTCGTTGTCGTCGGCGATCGCCGCGAGTTGAGGCACGAGGCGGCGGCCAGCGGGAGTCAGGCTCACGGCCTGAAACCGCCGGTCCTTTCTTTCGATCCCAACCCGCACCATGCCCTTCGCAAACAGGCGATCGACCAGTTTGGAGACAGCGCCGCGTGTGAGCCCGATCCGGTCTGCCAACTGGCTGGGGTTGGTGCTTTCAGAATCGAAAAGTGCACGCAGAATAACCCATTCCGCAACCGTGACACCCCGCGATTCCACCTTCAGGCGGAAAGCATGTGACACATCATTTGACACCAGGCGAAGCCAGTATCCGAGGTGGGAATCGAGCGGGCTGACGGAGGATGGCTTTGGGGTTGCGTGCATGCTGGCCGTCATCGAGCAATCAGTTTCCTAGTCAACTATATCAACCGATCCGGCCCGCGTCAAGGAAATCCGCTCGCGGGTATGCGAGTCGATCCGCCGTCGGTTAGAGTCTGCGCCCTGTTTTCGCGCAACGCGAACCCTCCCACGATTCCGAACACGCAAGACGAGCTCTCTATGCACATCCGAATCTCTCGCGAGCCATTCCTCCGTTCCGCACTCTGCGGAGTGCTCCTCGGGGCCGGCGCCGCCCTTTCCGGCTGCGCCTCCGTCGGCCCGGCCTCGATCGCCAATGGCCGGTCGGTCTACAACGAGGTGATTAACAGCACCGAAGACGAGCAGTTGCTGAACGTGATCGTGCGCGAACGCTACGACCAGACCTTCGGCATGCTCACCGTGGCGAGCGTGACGGCGAGTATCAAGGTCAGCGCGAACCTGAACGGCAATGTCGGGATCGGGCCGACCGAAAACTACGCGGGCAATCTTGTGCCCCTCTCCGCCGGCGTTGCGTACGAGGAAAGCCCCACGATCTCCTACACCCCGCTCAGCGGCGAGATGTTCCTGAGCCGGATGCTGACGCCTATCACGCTGGCGCAGGCTCAGTTGCTTCTGGGGGCTTCCGAAGACGAAGTGATCTGGATGCGTCAGTTGTACCGGCGCGTCAACGGCATGAACAATCCCATGGATCAGCCCACGCCCGCGAAGCTGGTCCGCTTCTTTGAACTCCAGGCGAAACTGCGTAACGCGGGCGTCATCACCACGGGCCGAACCGCGGCGAGCAAACTGCCCGAGCCAGAGTACTGCGTGCGAATCAGTGGATATGACGCCGAGCAGGCGACCGAAATTCGGGAGGTGCTCGACCTGCTGTCCATCAAGGACATCAAGGCCGACGGGCGCGAAATCCTCTTGCCGATGAACATCAACAACGGCAGCAGCGAAAACGCCTTGATTCAGATCCAACTTCGCTCCGCACTCGATGTCATCCGCATCGCGTCCCGCTCGATCGAGGTGCCGGAAGAGGACACCAAATCGGGGGTTGCGCCGGCTCTCGCTTCGCAGTACGAGGATGAAAACCGTCTGATGACGATCCGCACATCCAAGTCGTACCCCAGGAACGCCGTCGTCGCCGTGCCTTTCCGTGGATGGTGGTATTACGTCGACGCGTCCGACACGCGGAGCAAACGTGCTTTCAAGATTCTCCGCCTGCTGGTCGGTCTGCGCATGCAGGAGAGCGCCACCGACAAGCCCGGACCCGTCCTGACGATTCCCGCCCGTTAGGCAAGCCGGATGATCGATCAAAGGCGGGGTTCGGGACACCCGCGCGGGCTCAGGCCAGATCGCGGTAGTAGTACGTCGTGCTGCACCTTCCGCCCTGCGGGAAAAGCGCAAAGTCGGGAACATCCCCCACCCGTTTCCAGCCGAGCGATTCGTACAGCCGCGCCGCATCGCCGGCGGTGACGGCATCGAGGACGAGGAGCGTCCTGCCGCATGTACGGGCCACATCTTCCGCGCTCCGCATGAGCGCCGCGCCCAGCCCCTTACGCCGCGCACGGCTGTGTACGAGCATCTTGACGAGGTCGGCCCGGTGTGGCTGATTCTCCGGCAGATCGAGTACCAACTGCACTGTGCCGCAGATGCCACCGGCGTCTTCCGCGACCAGAATGGCCCGGTCGCCTTCCGCGACTCCTCGGGCGATTTTTCGCCAGAAGCCGATCGCCCGTTCGCGTGTAAGAGGCAGCATGAAACCCACCGAGGCTCCGCCCTCGACGCAGTCGATCAGAACGTCCGCGAGCTGGTCGATCTGAGGCTCATCGAGAGCATCGAGCCGTCGGATTTTCCAGGCACCGGTATCCGCGGCCATCATCACCTCCAGCAAGCCGAAACAATATGTCAAAGGCCGATCGCGCCCGCATTCTCCGGATGGCGCATCAGGCCCACAAATTTTCGCGACCCAATCTCGGGACGCGAGAACGCTTCATCCGCGATCGCTACTCTGGTTTCTGGCCATTCCTGGATCACACTCCATGCGCATTTTCTGTTTCGCCGCACTGTGCCTGTTCCTGACCGCTTGCAGCCACGATCGGGCATCCACCGCCGACACCCAAGCAGCAAAGACTTTCCCCATGGCAACCGAAGGCTTCGCATTCAAAGAGATCGCGGTTCACGACGCCGGCCCCGGTGGCAAGCGCGGGTACGCCGTGTACGTGCCGCCGGGCTACGACCCGACGAAGCCGACTCCCACGATTCTCTTCCTGCACGGCAGCGGCGAATCCGGCACCGACGGGAAGAAGCAGACACAGGTCGGCCTCGGCAGTGCGATCGAGCTCGATCGTGCCGCGTGGCCGTTCATCGTGATCTTCCCGCAGAAGCCCGACACCAAGAGCCAGTGGATCGATCACAAGCAGATGGTGCTCGACATCGTCGCGGAAGTTGAAGCCGACTACAACGTCGATGCGGATCGCTTCTACCTCACCGGGCTCTCGCAGGGCGGCGCGGGCACGTGGGCGTTCGGCTCGCTCTATCCGGAGAAGTGGGCGGCACTCGTCCCGATCTGCGGCTACTACCGCAACATGGGCGATCAATTCCTGCCTCAGTCAATCGCGATCCGGGTGAAGGACCTCCCGATCTGGGCGTTCCACGGGCTGAAGGACAATGTGGTTCCTCCCGATCAGACGACGGCGATCGTGGACGCCGTGCAGCAACGCCAGATCGGCATCGAGAATCTGGTTCCGATCCGGATCACGCTTCTTCCCGATGCCGATCACAACTCGTGGGATCCCGCGTACCGGAACTACAAGCTGGGCGAGTGGTTCCTGCAGTACTCGCGGAAGCGGTAAAGAAGCAGTCCTCGGCGATCGGACAGTCCGACCGATCCGGGCGGATCGGTGCCGCTTGTATTCACGCGCGCCGGCAGCAGAACGGTCTTCCAACCACTGCTCCCGATCGCTTCGACGCAACGGAATGCAGGCGAAACACCTTCGGTTGGCGTGCCTGCGCATGCAATAGAGCCGCGCGTGATTGGCCGAAATTCACACGAATTTACTGGACGCTCGCCGCTCGCGTCTCTCGAGTGATCGACGGGCGGTAGTCGAGCAGTGCCCGCCCGCCGTCGCGTTCGGTGAGCTTGATCGCGAAGTCGTCGGTCGTGTCCGCAAAGGTGATGATCGTGCGGTGGACCTCGAGCGGTTCATCGAGTCGCTGAACCAGGCCAACCTCGGTCGAGAACGCGATCCGGTACCCGGCCACGCGTGCGGCCTCGACCTCGCGATCGGTGAAGTCGCCGAACGGATACGCGAGTGCGGTAATCGGCCTGCCTAGCCGCGCTTCCAGGGTCGAGCGCGAGTCGGCGAGTTCGCGGGCGAGCGCGTCGGGCCCGACCTGAGGCAGCGACGGATGCGTGACGGTGTGGCTCTCGATATCCATGCCGTCGTCTTCCATCCGGCAGACATCGTCCCAGGACATCGCCGCCCCGGGCCGATCGCCGATCGCGCCGGTGTGCACGAAGAAGACCCCCACCATTCCGCGCGCCTTGAGCAACGGATAAACGATCGTGAACTGGGTTTCCCATCCGTCGTCGAACGTGAGCATCACCGACTTGGGCGGCAGCGGATCGCCCGTACGGATCGCGTGATCGAGCGTGTGCGTGTCGATCGTGGTGTAACCCTGAGCCTGCAGGTACTCGAGCTGTTTTTCAAACTCGACGGGAGAGACCGCGTACCGCAGCGACGCGGCATCCGCCAGACCGGGCCCCGGCTCCCGCACGTGGTGATACATCATCACGGGCAACACGATCGACTCGATGCGAGCCTTTGCAGGCGCGGGCCGCTCCGTGCCCAGCAATGCCGCCACGGCGTGAACACAAACGGTGATGGACGCAACGATTCCGATCACGAGCCATCGACCATACCGGGCGCGCCATGCAGGGTCCAGACCCCGATTTGGGGAAACACAAAAAGAAACAGGGCCGGAGAAGCTCCGGCCCCGCAATTCATGCGTTTTACGGGCCCCGATCGGGGCCCGGGTGGCGCCGGATTTTTACTTCGAGGCCTGCCCCTGCGCATCAAGCATCCCGAGCTGCCACATCAGGAACATCCGCTGATCGACCAGATCGCGCATCCGGAGGTTCAAGGGCTTGCCCTGGCCGTGCCCGGCTTCCTTGTCGCCCCAGTAAAGGATCGGCAGGCCGCTGCTGGTCGCATCGCGGAGCGCCGCGACGAACTTGCGGGCGTGAAGCGGGTGAACACGGGCATCGTGTTCACCGGCCGTGACGAGCACTGCTGGATAGGCCGTGCCCTTCTTGACGTTCTGATAGGGCGAGTACTTGCGGATGAACTCGAACTGATCCTTGTTCTCGGCGCTGCCGTACTCGGGCACCCAATAGCGGGCCATCAGGAAGTTCTGGTAACGGATCATGTCGTTCAGCGGCACAAGACAGAGCGCCGCCTTGCACAGATCAGGACGCTGCGTCACGAACGAGCCGACGAGCAGTCCGCCCTGCGATCCGCCCATGACCGCCAATTTCTTGGGGTTGGTGTAGTTGCTGTTGATGAGGTGCTCTGCGGCAGCCTGGAAGTCGTCCCAGGTGTTCTGCTTCTGATCCAGCTTGCCAGCCTCGTGCCAGGCCGTGCCGAACTCGCCGCCTCCACGCAGATTGGCGACGGCGTAGACACCCCCGGCGTCGAGCCACTGGAAGTTGGTGGCGCTGAAACCGGGCGTCATCGACTGCATGAACCCGCCGTAGCCATACAGAATCGTCGGGTTGTTGCCGTCGAGCTTCAGGCCCTTCTTGTGAACGATGAACATCGGGATGCGTGCGCCGCCCGACGAGCTGAACCATTCCTGCTTCACTTCCACCGTGCTCGGATCGACCGGCACATTCGGACGCTCCCAGAGTTCCGGCTGCGCATCGGGCTTGGTCAGATCGACCTTGAAGATGCTGGTCGGGTAGTTGTAACTGCTGAACGAGAGGTAGGCCTCGTCGCGGTCTTCTTCGGTCGAGAGTCCCGCGCTGCCGATGCCCGGCAGCTTCAGGCTGCCCATCGGCTTGCCGGCGAAATCGAAGATCTCGATGGAGCTCGAAGCGTTCTTCAGGTAGTTCGCCGCGATGCGATTCTTCGAGACGCTGACGCCGGTGAGGTTCGCGTCCTTGCGCTCCGGGATGATTTCTTTCCAGTTCTTACGGTCCGGATTCCTGAGATCGACCGCAAAGACGCGCCCGTTCGGCGCATCGAGCGTGGTCTGCAGGAACATCGTGTCGCCCACGATATCGCCGCTGGCCATGGCCTTTTCGCCCGTCAGGATGGCGACCTTGTTCACCTGGCCGGTCTTCTTGAACTGCTCGAAATCCGCGACCCACAGATCGTTGTTGCGGGTGTCGGTCGAGTACCCGAGCTGCAGCCACTTGCCGTCGCGATCGAGGCCGCCACTGGGGCCGTAGGTGGTCGCGAGCTTGGCGTTCTCTTCCTTCGTGAACTGGCGCAGGATGGTCTGAGCCTTGCTCAGGTCCTGGTCCATCCCGATAAACATGACCTGCCCGCTGTAAGGGTTGTTCTGATCGGCGAGATTGCGGTACACAAGCCCCGAACCGTCGGGCAGCCAGCTCACACTGCTGACCTTGCTCGGAATCCGGAACGCGCTCTTCTTGCCCGTGTCAACGTCGATGATGTTCAGCGTCGCGTTCTCGTCGCCCTTGCTGTAGGTGCCGTAGGCCAGACGCTTTCCGTCCAGGCTCGGCACGTACCACGTAATCGTGACCAGTCCGCTCGGATCGATCGTTGCGGGATCGAGGATCAGCTTCGTCTCGCCCTTGTACCCGTCGCGGTAGTACACCAGCGGCTGATTCTGGCTCGCCTCGCGCTTGCTGAAGAAGTAGCGATTGCCCCGCATCGTCGGCGAGGAGATCGAGCCCACTTCCATCAGAGGGCGGATCTTGTCTTCAACCGCCTTGCGGCCCGGCAGGTTGTCGAGCACGCTGCGTGTGTACGCATTCTGCGCATCGGTCCACGCCGCGACCTCGGGCGTTTCTTTGCCCATGTTCTTCGGGTCGCTGTTGTCGCCTTCGAGCCAGCGGTAATTGTCCACGAACTCGATACCAAAGACTTCGTCCTTCACCGGCTGCTGCTTGGTGGGAGGCGCGGCGGGCAATTCGCCCGCGCTGGCCATGCGCACCGGCAAGGCAAGCCCCGCCACCAAAACCGAGCCGAGAGCCAACCGCCCGAGCGAACACGCTTGCAATTTCATCGAGTTTCTCCGGCCCATTTCGAATCCCCGGTGGGCGTCCGGACCGCGCAGCGACCGCGCGGCACTGACAAGTCTATCTACCGCCCCCCGTGTTCCGGGATGCGGCAATCCCACGCCCCCATCGGGGCCTTTTCGTCTCTCCGTTCTCGCGAGAAAATCAGCCCAGAGCCCCGGAAATCAGGGCTTCACGGCCAATATGGAACAGGACGCCCCTTTCAGCACCCTTTCCGCCGTGGAACCGAGCATCCGTTCCCGGAGATTGGTCGCGCCGCGCGTGCCCAGCACCAGAAGTTCCGCCCCCGACGACTTCGCGAAGCCGATCAACGCCCCGCCGTGTGCCGCGGAACCGGTCACGTGCAGCGTCGGCTTCAATCCCGAGGCGGCGGGAACCTGCGCAACAAAGTCCTCGAGCGCCTGCTTCGCTCGAGCTTCGTCGTCGCCCACCGCTTGGATCCACGCCTCAACGACGCTGGAGAAGAACGGGAACACGTTGGTGACGCCGTGATAGACATGCAGCACATGCAGCGCCGCCTTGTCGTGCGCCGCAATCGCGGCGGCTTTTTCGAGCGCGCGCCGCGAGGTCTCGGAGAAATCAACGCACGCCAGGACCGACCGGAACGGCGCACGCTGCGTGTCGCGCACCAGCAACACATCCGCCCCGGCGTGACGCACGCAACCGGAAGCCATCGTGCCGATGCCAACGTCCGGCTTCTTCTCTCCGTACGCGCCGAGCACCACCAGCCCGGCGCCCACTTTGGCCGCGTAGCGCATCGTGCCTTCGACGCGCTCGTTGACTTCCACATGAATCGGTAATGCCGCGGCAGCGGGTAACTTCGCGCGGAACGCTTCCCACGCGCGCTTGGCATCGGCGATCAGCGGCTCGCGAATGCCGGCGCGGATCGATGAAGGGGCTCTCTCGATCTCGAGAACAAATCCGGTATCCAGGATGAAGACCGGATGCACCGTTCCACCGTGAGCCAGGCGAGTCGCCTGCGCGAGCGCCGCGCCGCTGCAATCTGAAAAATCCACCCCGGCAACGACGGTTTCAAGCCATTTCATGGTGAAGGCTCCCGTGATCGCTTGAGCATAAGCGATCCCGACCGGGTCGGGGCCCAGACGCCTTCATCCGCCGATTGACCGAATCACTTCGCGGCAAGCCGCGACCGGTTTTCGGTCCTCGGCCGGGGGCACTTTCTTTCGCTTGGACGCATGGGATTGCCGGTCGAAGTCATCATCGCACCATTCCCCAGTATAATTCTCCTATGAACTTGCGCTTCGTTTCCGCAGTTGCATTTTTGCTCGGTGCGCCCGCATGGGCCCAATGCGAGCCGCAGTGGGTCTACTGGGGACTGGCCGGATCGGTCGGCGGAACGGTCAATTCGCTGCTCAACTGGGATTCCGATGGCCCCGGACCACAGCCTCCGCGCCTCGTCGCCGGGGGCGAGATGTTCAGCTATTTGACACCGAGCAGCCAATCAACTTCCAATGTCGCGGCATGGGATGGGGTCACTTGGACCGCGCTCGGCAAAGACTACGACGGTTTCGTCCACGCGATGGCGGTCCTTTCCAACGGCGTGCTGATCTCCGGCGGCGCGACCGATTTTTTCTCGAGCAACCCAATCCGCAATGTCGCGTCGTGGGATGGCCAGGCATGGAAGCAGATGGGGGACGGGCTACCGGGGACTGTTTGGGCACTCGCGGCATTGCCCAATGGTGAAGCGGTCGCCGCGGGACACTTCTTCGGTGCGCCGTTCAATTGCATCGCCCGCTGGAACGGCAATGCCTGGGTGCCGATGGGATCGGGCTTTGACAACAACCCGAGCGTTCTCAAGGTTCTGCCAAACGGCGATCTGATCGCGGCGGGCAGTTTCGGTCGTTCCGGCAATGTCCCTTTGGCCAGGATCGCCCGCTGGAATGGGAGCGCGTGGACGGCGCTCGGATCCGGCCTGAATGGCTCGGTTCAAAGCGCGTGTGTTGATCAAGCGGGCAATCTGATTGTCAGCGGCAACTTTACAACCGCCGGAGGCGTCCCCGCAAAGTCCGTTGCCATATGGAACGGTCAAGCGTGGAGCGCGATGGGTGATGGGCTGCTGGTGGGCGCGACCGCGCTCTGCATGCTTCCCGATGGATCAATCGTCGCAACAGGAGCGTTCGGACCCGCCGAAGGAACTTCAACAAACTTCCTGCGTCGCTGGGACGGCATCGCGTGGGCTCCGATGGCCGGAGGCTTCAACGGACCGATCCGCACAATGTGCGTCGATGCGCGCGAAGACCTGGTCGCCGGGGGCTATTTCTCGCTTGCGAATGGAAGGCCGTGGCGCGAACTGGCGCGTTGGACCGAGCATCCGGAACCGGGAATCGCCGCAACTTCGGCCGCAAGTCGCGTGCACACCGGCCGGGCGATTCGCCTGACCGCATCGCCCGTGAATGCGCTCTTTGCAACCTATCAGTGGCTTCACAACGGCGTTCCCATCACCGAAGGTCTCAACGGCATCTCGCCCGGGGGCGGATCGGTTTACGGCGCCACTGGAAAGATTCAGACCTCGCCGATAAACGGCGGGTTCGTCGCGACGCTTTCGATCTGGGCGATCCAACCATCCGACGCCGGCGATTTCACGATCGCGTTCACCAACACCTGCGGCACAACTGTTTCCGCCCCGATCCATGTCGAGGTCACTCCCCACTGCCTGGGCGACATCAACAACGACGACATCGTGGACGATGCAGACTTTTCGCTCTTCTGCGCGGACTATGACATCATGTACTGTCTCGCCCGCGAGATGCCGTGGGGCTGCCCCTCGGCCATGAACAGCGACTGGTACGTTGACGATGCCGACTTCGTTCTCTTTGTCGAGGCTTACATCGCGTTCGCGTGCCCATAGCGCACGGTCCACTGCGCCGGCGGGTTCTCGACGTGACCTTTTCGACCGCTGAGCCCTTGCCGTACGTGCCCGAGCGCAGCGACGACGAGTTGAGTAGGTTGTCGCCGAAACCACCGCATCAAAGGGCGATCCAACAAAAGCGAACTGTGCCCCTTGAAGCAAACGCGGCCGTGCACCGCGCACGGCGATTCGCCAAGCCACCAACCGCACCACCGGCGGTCCGCTCAGAACTTCCCAAGCAACCAGTACAGCACGAGAAAAATCAGGATGGTCGAGATCAGCCCACCACCCAGCTTCCACGCCGCAATCCCTGCCAGCCCGGCCCGTAATCCATCCCGCATAATTGAATCCTTCCCAAAAGTGTGACAGTGACTATCGCTGTCGGGGCTGAGGGGCATGTGTGGCTCGCCTAAAAGGGCGTTCATTCGCCCCGCCTCCTGCGTGGCTCCCGGCAAGGTCGATCAACCTGAAAGGTCTCAAACTCCGGTCAGCGGCAAGTGCATGTGGTGCTCCGCGAACGACCTGCCGTCGATCCGCACCGCATCCGGCTCCAATCCCCACTCGCGAAAACCCAGCGACTCGTACAACCGCTTCGCTTCCGGCGCGTTCGCGTTCACCGCAAGGTGAATCGAACCAATGCCCGCCCACGACCGCGCGAGCTCGATCGCTCGCGACACAACCGCCCGCGCGCAGCCCCGCCCACGTGCCGCCGGCGTGACATACACGCCCCAGATCATCGCGATGTGCCGGCGCTTGAGCGCCTCTTCGCGAACAACACCCGCCGAAGCAACGAGTTTCCCGTCGTCGCGAATCCCCACGATCGCGGCATCGGTCCGCTGGAGCGACACCCTCACCTTCTCCACATCGCACCCGCGATCCTGCGCCTCGCTCGCGAGAAACGCCCACGGTGCATCTTGCAACATCTCACGACGCAAAGCGACGTAGTCGGGGGCGTCATCTGGGGTTAGGAGAATTGTGTTCGCCATGTGCATCAATTCTACAGAGTCGACCACACCATTCGTTATCATGCCCGCCCATGAGTTCCCCCTGGACGCAAGATCGCGTGCTTGCTCTCGCGCCCGACAGTGCGTCGGCTTCGGCCGGCCAGGGGCTTGCTTCTCGCTCCAAATGGACCGCGCTCGGTCAGAGCGATCGCGCCGTCTGGGGGCTTTGTCAAGGCAGCGGCAAGTCGCCGTATCAAACCCGCGTCGATCTCGGCGAACCCGCGTTCAAATGTTCCTGCCCCAGCCGCAAGTTTCCGTGCAAGCACGGCATCGGCCTGATGCTGATGTTCGCGAAGGACGCCAAATCCTTTGCCACGAGCGCCGAGCCCGGTTGGGTGACCGACTGGCTTGCATCACGCACCGACCGCGCCGAGAAAAAAGCCGAGCGCGCTGAAAAGGTCGCATCCGGCGAAGTCGTTTCCGACCCCGAAGCCGCGGCGAAACGTGCTGCCCAGCGCCTCGCTCGCGTGCAGGATGGCATCGCGGAGTGCCAGGTCTGGCTGCACGATCTCATCCGTCGCGGACTCGCCGAAGCGCAGCGCGAAGATACGAAGTTCTGGGATCGTGCCGCGGCACGCATGGTCGATGCACAGGCCCCCGGCCTCGCCTTTGCCATCCGTCGCTTGCACGCGGCAACCGTCTCCGGTGAAGGCTGGCAGGTCCGCGCTGCGGATCAGATCGGCCGCCTCTCGATGCTTCTCTCGGCCGGAGCACGACTCGACGCTCTTACGCCCGCCCTCGCGCTCGATGTCCGTGCCGCGCTCGGGTTCACCCAAAGCAAAGACGAAGCACTCGCGCAGCCTGCTGTTTCCGATACTTGGCTCGTCACCGGCCAGATCATCGAAGAGGAAGATCGACTTCGCGCCCGCCGAAGTTGGCTCATTGGTGTTTCAAGCGGCAGACGCGCACTCGTCATGGATTATGCCGCGGGCCCCGCACCGCTCGATCCATCGCTCGTATCCGGCACAAAGTTTGAAGGCGATGTCTGTTTCTACCCGGGTTCGCTTGGCTTGCGGGCAATCGTCAAATCCAAGTCCGCGCTGACACCGATCGGCGTTCCGACGGGCAGCGCTCCTGATAGCTCCATCGAAGCCGGACTCGAGACTTTCGCAAAAGCTCTCGCGAAGCAGCCGTGGCTGCACGCGTGGCCGATGCTCCTGCACGCCAAGCTCGCGCGAACCGATAGGGAGTGGCACATCCGCGACGAGGAAGGGCATTCGCTCCCCATCGCACGCACGTACCCCGCGATCTGGACCTTTGCATCAATCGCCGCCCACAAGCCCGTCTGGCTGAGCGCTGAATGGAACGGGGAATTTCTCATTCCACTCGGCGTTCTGGGTTCTGAGTTCAATCAACTCTTCCAGAGGTGGGCGGCATGACCCCACCAGCATCCAACAACCCTGCACACGTTCCGACACGCCTTCGCGACCTCAGCGCGAAGATTCTCATCGGCTCCGATCGTTCCGGCTCGGCTTCCGCTCCTGAGTTTGCCATCCAAGCCGCCCTTCTCGCCACGATGGCTCGCGCCGGCTTCTCAGGACCAGGTGTCGAGGCAACCCTGCCCGTATGCCCGCCAGAAACTCTCGCGGTCGCCTCCGCAGCTTCTATGTCAACACTCGGCCGTTTGCTCATAGACGGTGACCCGATCCTCATCGAAGAGTGGCTCACGCTCGCGCAATCGCGCCACCTCCGGGTCGACTATGCGCTCCTTCCAGCCTTGCTCGATTGGGGCGCTGGCAAGTCGAGCCGATCGCAACAGGTCATCGCAGTCGCCGGAACCCGCGGCGTCTGGCTCGCCTCTCTCAACCCGACATGGGCCTCGCTCCGCGGAGTGACGTCGCTGCCAAGCGATCCCGCATCGGCTTGGAGCACGGGTGCTGCCTCCGATCGCCTCAGTCTCCTCGCGACAGCACGGCTCGAACAGCCCGCCCTGGCACGCGAACTCATCAAGGCGACCGCAAAGGAAGACAGCGCTGATGAGCGCCGGCGCTTCCTTGCCCAAATGTCCGTTAATCTCTCGCCCGATGACGAGCCGTTTCTCGAAGAGGCTTTGAACGACCGAAGCAAACTCGTCCGCGAGGCCGCGTCCGATCTCCTGCTTCAACTCCCGTCATCGGCCTATGTCGCTCGGATGACTGCACGCGCTCGCGAGGCAATTCAGTTCCACGAGTCCAAAAAAGGCTTACTCCGCAAGAAAACCGCGGCCCTCGCCGTCGCACTTCCAAAGGAATGGGACGCTTCGTTCGATCGCGATGCGCTGGAACAAAAGCCGCCAAGCGGCGTCGGCGAGAAGGCGTGGTGGCTGCAACAGATTGTCGCTCGTACTCCCCCACTTGCCCTCTTCGGGACCGCGACACCCCAGGCCATTCTCGAAGCAATCGCGGATTCGGACTATTCAGAGACACTTCCCGCGGCGATTCGCGAAGCTGCCGCACGCTTCGGCGCAATCGAGTGGAGCATCGCCGTCGCTCGCCATGAACTCGATGCGCCGCGCAAAGGCAAAGCAGACAACATACCCACGGTTCCCGCCGGGCTGTCAATAGAACACGCCGCCGCGGTCATATTGGAACTGATCGCCGACAAGCGATTCAATCTTCAACTGTCCTGGGCGTACGCCGCGGGCATTCCACGGCCGTGGCCTGAATCGATGTCGCAGCAAGTCGTGACGTTACTCGCGGCAAAGAAGCCAACCGGCGCCCCGCAGTGGTACGAGGTCGGCACGGCTGCGGAAGACATCTCACGCTCGATCCATCCAACATCCGCTGCATCGCTCGAAACACTTCTCCGTTCACTCTTCAAAGACGATCCGCCCCCATGGGTCGTGAAATCAATCGATCGCCTCGCGCTCCGCACCGAAATGCACAAGGAGTTTCATTCGTGACAACCGCAACCCTCCGTGAAACGGCCGAGAAGCAGTTCGCCTCCGAACTCGCTTCGCTCGCCAAAGTCGATGACAAGCCCCGTCCCGCCAAGTGGAAGCTCTCGCCGTGGGCCGTCGTCACCTACCTGATCGGAGGCAAGCTCAAGGACGGCACAATCATCACGCCCAAGTACGTCGGCAATCAACGGCTGATGGAAATCGCAGTTGCAACGCTCGCGACCGATCGTGGCTTGCTGCTCATGGGCGTTCCCGGGACCGCGAAAAGCTGGGTGAGCGAACACATCGCCGCGGCAATCAGTGGCGATTCAACCCTCATGGTCCAAGGCACCGCCGGCACGCCCGAAGAAGCCATCCGCTACGGCTGGAACTACGCCATGCTCCTCGCCAAAGGGCCGACGCGCGACGCCGTCGTCGCCGGGCCCGTCATGCGCGGAATGACCGAAGGCAAACTCGTCCGCGTCGAAGAACTCACGCGCATCCCGAGCGATGTGCAGGACACGCTGATCACGATCCTTTCAGAAAAGACCCTTCCCATTCCCGAATTGAACGAAGAAGTTCGCGCCGTGCGTGGCTTCAACATCATCGCAACCGCAAACGACCGCGACAAGGGTGTCAACGAACTCTCGAGCGCGCTCAAACGCCGCTTCAACACGGTTGTGCTTCCTGTGCCGGACACCATGGACGAAGAAGTGGACATCGTCCACCGACGCGTCGCGCAGCTCGGAAAGTCGCTTGAAATCCCGGCACCCGCCCCCGCGCTCGAAGAGATCCGCCGCGTCGTCACCATCTTCCGCGAGCTGCGCGATGGCAAGACCACCGACGGCAAGGCCAAGCTCAAGCAACCCAGCGGTTCGCTCTCTGCGGCAGAAACCATCAGCGTCATCACCAGCGGCATGGCGCTCGCTTCGCACTTCGGCGATGGCACGCTCAAGGCCGCGGATATCGCCAGCGGCATGATCGGCGCGATTGTCAAAGACCCGGTTCAGGATCGCGTCGTCTTTCAGGAGTATCTGGAAGGCGTCGTGAAGGAACGCGATGGGTGGAAAGACCTGTATCGCGCGTGCAAGGAAGTGCTCTGACAAATCGCACTCGTCTATGACGACCGCCCCTCACATCCTCGGCATCCGCCACCACGGCCCCGGCTCGGCACGGATGGTGCTGCGCGCCCTGCAGGACCTCAAGCCCGATGCGATCCTGATCGAAGGGCCGCCCGATGCCGCGGAATTGATCGAGATGGCCGCGGACAAGGAGATGACGCCGCCTGTCGCGCTCCTCGTCTACGAACCCGATGCACCGCAATCCGCTTCCTACTTCCCCTTCGCTGAATTTTCACCAGAGTGGCAAGCAATCCGTCACGGACTCAAAGCTCGCGCCGAAGTCCGCTTCATCGATCTTCCTCGTTCGCTTCGCCAACTTCCGGCACAGTCCGCCCCGAAGGCCCCTACCGCTCCCACATCGAACGATCCCGAAGCCCAGCCGCAGACTCCGCCCTCTCGCATTGATGCGCTCGAACAACTCGCGCATGCTGCGGGCTACTCCGACGGCGAAGCCTGGTGGAGCCGATTGATCGAAGAACGCCGAGGAGAAGACGATCCAATGGCCGTCTTCGATGCGATCCGCGAAGCGATGGCCTCGCTCCGCGAGAAGTTCGCCGGGCCGGAACACGATTCGAGCCGCGATCCGGAAGAGGTTCCGCGCGAAGCACACATGCGCCGTTCGATCCGCGCTGCGATCAAGGAAGGCTTCAAGAAAATCGCGATCGTCTGCGGCGCATGGCACGCACCGGTGCTCACGCAGCAGTTCATAGATAGCACACCCGCCAAGCAGGATGATGCCGCGCTCAAAGGACTTGAGAAGCGCAGGACCGCTGCAACCTGGATCCCTTGGACGCACGGCCGTCTCGCGTTCGATTCCGGCTACGGAGCGGGCGTCGTCAGCCCCGGCTGGTACGAGCACCTGTGGGTGCACCACGATCAGATCGCCGAGCGCTGGCTCACCAGCGTTGCGCGGCTGATGCGAGCAGAAGATCTCGAAGGTTCGCCCGCCAACATCATCGAATCCGTTCGTCTTTCCGAGTCGCTCGCGATGCTCCGAGGGCGCGCTGCGCCGGGCCTCGAAGAGTTCAACGAAGCCACACTCTCGGTACTTTGCGGAGGCAACCCGCTCCCGCTCAAGGTCATCGAACGCAAACTCATCGTCGGCGAGAAGCTTGGTGCCGTCCCGAGTCGCGCTCCCGCTGTTCCGTTGCAGCGCGATCTCGAAGCAACGCAGAAGTCACTCCGACTTAAAGTCTCCGCCGACGATGTCGTTCTCGAACTCGATCTCCGAAAGGAGAATGACCTCGCCCGGAGCAGGCTCTTCCACCGCCTCGCCCTGCTCGAAATCCCGTGGGCCGAGCCGCAGGAGGATGCCAAACGCAGCAAGGGCACGTTCCGCGAGACCTGGAAGCTCCAGTGGAAGCCCGAGCTTTCGATCTGCGTGATCGAAGCCGCCCGGTTCGGAAACACCATCGAATCAGCCGCGGCAGCCCGCGTCGCCTTCGAAGCCTCCAACGCCAAGTCGCTTCCCCCACTCACGCGGATGCTCGATCACGCGATGCTCGCGGACCTTCCCGGAGCCGTCGCCTCGCTGCTGCAAGCGATCGAGTCGGTCGCCGCGATTTCCGCCGACATCGGCAACCTGATGGAAGCGATCCCGTCTCTGGCCGGCGTCCTCCGCTACGGCAACGTCCGCAAGACCGACGCAGCGCTCGTCCTGCCGATCGTCCGCGGCCTGCTCATCCGCGTCTGCGCCGGACTCATTCCCGCCTGCACCTCACTCGACGACGATGCCGCGGCCGCCATGCTCGGACGAATCAACGCCATCGATGCCGCGCTCGGCACGCTCGAAGACAAGGAGTTTTCCGAGATGTGGTCCGAGCGTGTGCTCGCGCTCGGCGACAGCCAGACCCATGGCCTGGTTCAGGGCCGCTGCTGGCGAATCTTGTTCGACGGGCGAAAGGTTGAATCACAAACCATCGCCGATCGCGTCTCGCTCGCGCTCTCACCCGGAAACGACCCCGAGAAATCGTCGGCGTGGCTTGAAGGATTCCTTTCCGGCTCCGGCATGGTCCTCATTCACGATCCGCGCTTGCTCGCGCTCGTCGATGCCTGGGTCTGCTCGCTCGCGCCCGACGTCTTCGAGCGAACTTGTCCGATCGGCCGCCGCACATTTGGATCCTTTGCGCCGCCGGAGCGCCGGCAGATTGGCGAGAAGCTGAAGCGGACAGCCGGCGCGTCGCCCTCAGTATCCGGATCGCTTGCCGCAGCGACGGGCGATTACGTCGCGGCACGGGGCGAACTGGTGCTGCCGGTCCTTCGCGAGATCTTCGGAGAAATCACGCTATGAGCACGGTGCCGATTTCACCCGAAGAACGCCTGAAACGCTGGCGTCTCCTCCTCGGAGGCGGCGAGGCCGATGGCCTCGGCATTTCCCTCTCGCCCGGCGAACTCCGCCTCGACAAAGCGATGGCGAGTTTGTACGACGCCGATTCCGCCGAGCGCCGTGGAGGACTTGGCGCTTCCGCGCCCAATGCCGCCCGCTGGCTCGGCGATATCCGCGAGTTCTTTCCGGCTTCCGTCGTCCGCGTCATGCAGAAAGACGCCATCGAGCGTCTCGGCATGCAGCGCCTGCTTCTCGAGCCCGAGATGCTCGAAGCCGTCGAGCCGGATGTCCACCTTGTCTCCACGCTGATGTCGCTCTCCGGCGTGATTCCACAGAAAGCAAAGGCCACCGCCCGCGCGGTCGTGCAGAAAGTCGTGCGCGATCTGCTCCGCCGCCTCGATTCACCCATGCGTCAGGCCGTCGGAGGCGCGCTCAAGCGATCGACCCGTACCCGCCGCCCGCGGCACAGCGAGATCGACTGGAATCGCACCATCCGGGCCAACCTGAAACACTACCAGCAGGAATACCGCACCATCGTCCCTGAAACCCGCATCGGGTACGGCCGCAAACGCAACGAGCTCCGCTCCGTCATCCTCTGCATCGATCAATCCGGCTCGATGGGCCCGTCGGTTGTCTACTCCGGCATCTTCGGCGCCGTACTCGCATCGATCCCCGCCATCCGCACCAGCGTTGTCACGTTCGATACGTCCGTCGTTGACCTCACCGAGAAGATGTCCGACCCCGTTGATGTCCTCATGGGCGTTCAACTCGGCGGTGGCACCGACATCAACCGCGCACTCACCTACTGCCAGGGCCTCATCCGCAAGCCGCACGACACCATCTTCGTCCTGATCACCGATCTCTACGAAGGTGGCGACAAGCGCGAGATGCTCAAGCGTGCCGCGTCAATCGTCGGCTCGGGTGTCCGCATGGTCACACTCCTCGCGCTCAGCGACGACGGCGCGCCATGCTTCGATCACGAGAACGCCGCGGCACTCGCCTCGCTCGGCGTCCCCAGCTTCGCCTGCACGCCCGACAAGTTCCCGGATCTCATGGCCGCCGCGATCGATCGGCGCGATCTCGGAGCATGGGCGTCGGAAAACGACCTGGTGAAGGCCTCAACTCCCTCATCGTAAATCGTGTCGAATCACGCGCATCGATCTGGTGAACTACGCGAAGCGATTTACTGCACCAACCCCTTCGTCAACCGCATAAACGCCGTTTCCAGATTGACCGGCTCTTCCGTGAACTTGGTGATCCGGAACCCCTGATTGATGAGCACGTTGGGAATATCGGTGTAGTTCCGACCGCCCGCGGCATCAAAGTCCGCAACGATCATCTTCATCGCGTGCCCATTGCTGCCCTTCGCGCCGCCCGCGCCGTTCACCGCTGCGCCCGGCGATTCCGCGTCCGCCAGAGAAACCTTCTTCACGCCCGGCATCGAGGCGATCACCTTCGCAGCTTCCTCGACGCGATCCGTCACGCCCACATGCAGGATGTGCCCCATCTTCGCGCGCCGGACGATCTCATCGACCGTTCCAGAAAACAGCAACTGCCCGCGTTCGATGATCCCCACGACATTGCAAAGCTCCGCAAGCTCCGGCAGAATGTGGCTCGAAATCAAGATCGTCTTGCCCATCCGTCGCAGCTCTTTCAAGAGCTCGCGCATCTCGATGCGTGCCCGCGGATCAAGGCCCGAGGCAGGCTCGTCCATCAGCAGCACTTTCGGATCGTGCAGAAGCACGCGTGCCACGCTCAGTCGCTGCTGCATGCCGCGGCTGAGGCTGTTCACTTCCGCATCGGCCTTGTACGTCAGGTCGGTGAGTTCAAGCACATCCTTCACGGTCTTGATGCGCTGGCCGCCGTGAATGCCGTACGACGCCGCGAAGAATTCCAAGTACTCGGTCACGACCATGTCTTCGTACGCGCCCATGAAATCGGGCACGTAGCCGATGAGCGGCCGGATCTGGCGGTTCTGATAGCCGATCGTCAATCCCGCAACGTTCGCCTGCCCGCTGCTGGGCTTCAGCAGCGTCGCGAGGATCTTGATGGTCGTGGTCTTGCCCGCTCCGTTGGGGCCGATGAAGCCGAAGCAATCACCCTCGTTGATGATCAGGTTCAGATTGTTCAGCGCGATCAGCTCGCCGTACTTCTTGGTCAAATTGATCGTTTCGATCATCGGGGGCACGTGTGGTCTCCGCCCGCCAAGGCGGGCAATCGGGCCGCAGAATGTAGCGAGTTCGGCCGCCGAATGTTCTGGGGTCCGCCAAACCGCAAAAAGACAAGCCCCGGCACGAATGCCGGGGCTTGTGAATGTCAGACTATCTGCAAACCGTGCCTCAGCGGCGACGGCGAGCAGCCAGCAGGCCACCCATGCCGACGAGCGCCAGTGCGCCGGGGGCCGGGATGTCATGCAGGGTGTAAGCAAGGAAGGTGCCCGACTGCGAGGGTTCGCCCCAGCCGTTGGTCGCCACCGTGTTGCGGCTCAGGTGATCGATGCCCGGATCGCCGCCGCCACCACCCGAGGTGGCCACGTCAAACAGAAGGACGTCGCCGGTGGAGAGGAGGCCGAGGAAGGAGCGGCTGATCGTGAAGGTCACGATGTTGATGCCGGTCTGCGACTGATCGTTGTCGGTCGTGCCGCCGTCCATGTTCCAGTTGAAACCGTCCCAGGCCCAGTTCTGCTGGTTGGTGTTGGGCTGATCGACCCAGGAGCCGACATAGTGGCTGATCTGCGTCGTGAGATTCACGGGGCGGCCCCAGGCGTTGGTGCCCGTGAAGTCGCTGGCGGTGGACGCGTTCATGTAGATCATGTACTTCGTCCAGTTCTGATATCCACGCGTCTCGACCGAGATGTACACGTTCGACGCGTCGTTGTCGACCTTGACGGACTTGATGTCCAGGTTCGAGAAACCGTTGTCAAACAGGTCGTTTTCGGCGTCGTTGTACGTCGTCGGGGCGGCTTGGGAAAGGCCGGCGGCCACGACGAGAGCCGTAGCGGCAAACAGAACGTTCTTCATCTCTCAAATCTCCTCTGGGATGGACCAGTCCGCACGGCAACCCCACGGGAGCGAGCGGACTTACAAACGAAATCAGCAGAATTCGCGCGTCCCGGAGACGCTCGACTGCACCATTCATGATCGTAACTCTTGTAACCGCTTTCTGCAAAGCAGCATTTGACGGATTTACCGGTTTTTTGGTTGCAATTCGTTATCGGCGAGCGGGGGTAAACACCCCTTTCCCGGCTTGAACCCAAACGTTGTGTTATGACCAGCCGGACGCAAGATATGAAAACGCTTACAGGCCAGCCAATTCACCCTTGGGTTTCTCGGCCGGGGAAGGCTGCACCCCGAGGTAATTCAGCGCCCGCTCCATCGTGCGTCGGACCACCGGCCCGGCGACATACGAGCCGTAATGCTGCCGGGCCCGCACGCGTGCCGGGCTGGGATCGTCGATCACGCAAAGCACAATGACCTTGGGTGCCTCGGCGGGGCCGCCGGCGATAAAACTGGAGTTGTACTGGTCATCGAAGTAACCGGTCGTGCCGCGGGGGCGGCGGAGGTTCTTGCCGGGCGGGGGCGTCAGGGGAATCTCGGCGGTGCCGGACTTTCCGAACATCGAGTACTTCCAGCCGGCTTCGCTGCCGTGCGAGGAGTTGGCGAGGTTCATTTCGACCTTGGCCGCGACCCCCTGCATGACTTCGCGCGTCAGGTTGGCAATTTTCACCGGCAGGACCCGCTCGATGACGGAGCCTCGAACATCATCTGCGGACTGGGCGGTGAGGCGAACAGGGGGCAGCGTGCCCGCGAGATCGCCGGGGCGGCAGAACGCGCTGAAGGCCCGGACCATCTGGAGTGGCGTCACCGCCACTTCATGTCCGTACGCGACCGAGGTCTGGCTGAACTTGCTCCACGCCTTGAGCGAGGTGATGATGCCGCTGGCCTCGCCGGCGAAGCCGATGTTTGTGCGTTTGCCGAAACCAAAGCGGGTGACAGCGTCGTGGAGTTCCTTGAAATTGAGGCGTTCGGCGCCCTTGATCATTCCGATGTTCGAGGAGTTGATCAGGACTTCGGCCCATGTCATCGTTGCGCGCTTGGTGACGTCTTCGATGTAGCGGCCATACGAGGTGTGCCAGCGACCGCCTTCGGTATCGAAGACTTCCCCCACCTGCGCACGGCCAAGTTCGGTGATCGTGGACCACACAAACGGCTTGAAGGTTGAGCCGGGTTCGTAGATGTCCTCGATGCAGCGATTGCGGTGCATCGCCGGCAGGTCATCTGCGGCTTGCTCACGCTGAATCGTCACGTAGCGCGCCGGCGGCGGCACGCCATGATCCTCGATGATCGGCTTCGGCGCCGAAACCTTCTTCGGCTTGCCTTTGTTCTTCCCGGTCGTTTCGAGCACAACGGGCCCGGGGGGAGGCGGGGGCAAGACCTTTGCCCACGGATACGGGATCGCATCCGGTATGTGACGCACGATGTCGACCATCGCCAGAATCTCGCCGGTCAGCGGATCGAAGATCATCAGGCGGCCACCGGCGGAATCGGCGTCGGTGATGCCTCGCTGGAGTTCTTCGACGGCGATGCGCTGCATTTCAACGTCGATCGAGAGGCGGACATCATCGCCCGGGGATGCGGGCTTGACCTGACCGGGCTCGATCCAGAGCGGCTTGCCCTTGGCGTCGCGGACGTAAGAAATCGTGCCGCCGGTGCCGGCCAGACGCTTGTTCAGCATCTTCTCGGCACCGAGCACGCCGATGTGACCGAAGCCGACAAGCCCGACGATGGGCGCGACCTCGGGCCCGCCGGGATACTCGCGGACCATCACGCGCTCGAGAATCGCGCCCTTGATCTTGGCGACGCGTACGGCCTCGACCTGGGCGTCGGAGAGCAGGCGGGTCATCGGAAGGTAACGGATCGGTTTCAGGGCGGGCGTCGGCACCTCGGGTTCGAGCACGTCGGAGGCGATCTGCCGCGTCTGATCGTCCGAAGCGACCGTGGCCTGGGAGTGGTTTCCGAGCGCCGAACCGAGCGCGCCCCGAAGCGCCGCCATCACCGGCGAATCGCCCCCGGCTCCCGCGAGCGGCTCGACCTTCTGGCGGAGTTCATCGCGTCGGCGGTTCTCGTTCACCCGGGAAAGGATGCGTTCCCCGACGGCTTCTTCCTTCTGCCCCGTCGCACGCGCGAGCTTCACGATCGCCTCGTCGAGCGATTTCAACTGCGTCGGATCGACGACGACGCGGTAGCCGACGCGGGTGGTCGAGAGAATGCGGCCCCTGCGGTCGAGCAGGTCGCCCCGGATCGGGAGATCCTGGCGCACGCTGACGCGGGGCTCCATCTCCCGCTTGAGATCGCCGGGCGGACGGAGTTGGAGCTGCGTCACACGGGCCAGCAGAAGGCAGAGCACGATCGTGATCCCGGCGACGGCGACCGTTGCGATCGTGTTGATGCGACGGTCCTGGTTCATCGATTCTGATGCCATGCGTTGCTACCGATTGAGATCCCGCACCTTGGGTGCCGGCACCGAGGCGAGGCCGGTCGGCGAAATGCTCGACGGGCGGGGCTTCGGTTTGTTTTCTGGCTTCGAGTCCTGCTTGCCGTCTTTCTTCTGGTCCGGCTTTGCAGTGCCCGGAGAGGGCTTATCCGACGATTTCGACGGCGCCTTGTCCGGACCCTTCCGAGCATCAGACGCCGACGGCCCGGGCTTGTCGGCCTTGTTGCCGGTCGCGTCCGTTTTCGATGTCCCTTTAACTGGCTGCATTTTCTCGATCATCGGAATCGAGAGGTTGGTGCTCGGGGCCGCGGCATACTCGACGGGATTGATGAGCGCGTGCATCGGGCCCATGTTGCCGGCGAGTTCGCGGATGCGTGCCGGATTCGAAAGGCCGGCGATGTCGGCCCGCATCTTCCAGAGCTGCTCGTCGGCACGCTGGATTCGGAGCTGCGTTTGAGTGACCTCGTGAGCGGCCTGCAACCGGGCCTGCCTCATCACCAGCATCGAAAGCGCGCACACGCCAATCGACAGCACCACCAAGCCGAGCTTGAAGAGGATGCCGCCGCTGCCTGGGTGCTGAACGCTCACGCCGACCTCCCTGAACGCGAACCCCAACCTGAACGCCCCCAACCGAACACCCACTTCCCAGTTACCGCGTCGGGAGCTTCAGGATCGCGCCGGCGAGCAGGTCATCATCCGGGTCCATGCGGTTGAGCGAAGCGATCTCGCTGCTGCGCGAAGCCGAACCGAGTTCCTTGCGGGCGATGTTCGAGAGCGTGTCGCCCGGGCGAACCTGGTACGACTTGTTCTTGGATTCCTCGACCTTGGCGGCCTTGGCTTCGGGCTTGGCCGGCGATGTCTTGGCCGCGACCCTGCTTTCGGGTTTGGTTTCGGGCTTGGCCGTTTCGGACTTGCCGCCCAGCGATTCCTTGCTCGGAAGGATGATCGTCGTGCCGACCTTGAGACCAGCCGACTCGCTCAGCTTGTTCGCCGCGGCGAGCTTCTTGTACAGGTGCGCATCGCCGTACTGCTTGCGGCAGATCGCATACAGGGTGTCACCTTCCGCGACCTTGTACGTCTTCTCTCCGGCCAGCGGGGCGGGCTTGGTCTCTGCTTTCTTCACTTCCTTCGCGACGATCTCCTGGGGGGTCGCGCCCGTCGGAACGGCCGTGGAAGTGCCGAGGGTGGTCGTCGGAGTCTGGGCATGCTCACGGATCGAAGTGCTCAACGAGCCAGCGCTCTCCTGAGGGCCCGCGGCGATCTTGACATCGCGGCCGGGCGTGACCTGCTGCTGTCCGATCACGACCGGACCGGTCATCTGCACGGGCTGCTCGGCCTCGCGGGCCGGTGCCTCGGTGACGGATGCGACCGGCGAGGTCACTTCAATCGCAGGGGGCAACTGAGCGGGGAGCAGATCTTCAAGGCTGCGGATGGGCGAGTCCGGCACCTTCGCGACGACTTTGGTCGTGCCGCCGACCGAAGCGAGGTTCGCTGTCCGCGCCTTCGACAGGTGATCGCTCACCAGGATGGCGACGGTCAGAACCAGTGCGAAACCGACGATCAGTGCGAGTTTGAGTTCCCGGGTCACGTCTGACGGATCCTTCCGCATGCGCGATCTTTCGATCGCTGCCGCGGGAACTGCCGCGGCTACTCCTCTTCGTGCCTCCCGGTGCTTCCTTGCCCCGGGACAAGCGACTAACAAGCAACCCAAATCCCCTCAGGCGAGGCATCTCTGCCTCGCGGGGCATGGTAGCGGGCGGAGCACCGGCGATCCGGATTTTGATCAGGGGTTCAACCTGATCGCACGGAGTCGCGCGGAACGCGCGCGAGGATTGGCCCGAATTTCCTCGTCCGAAGCGGTGATTCCACCCCGAGCGAGGTCCGTTGCCAGCCCTTGCTTGCAGATATCGGCAAAGAGGGTCTTTACGGGTCGATCTTCGAGGCTATGAAATGTGAGCAGGGCGATTCGGGCTCCTTTCGCCAGCCACAGGCGTTCTGACCCCACCCCCCCGCCGCCCTTACCGGACACTGCCGCGAGCGACTTTGCCGCCCGAGCGATCTGGGAAAGCAAGGCCTCGATGCTGCCAATCTCATCGTTGACTGCGATCCGTAACGCCTGAAACGACTTTGTGGCCGGATCGACCCCACTTCCCGGGCGGCGGCCGACGACCGAGCGGATGACCTCGGCGAGCGCTTCGGTGGTCTGGATTGGGGTTGTTTTGCGAGCCTGGACAATCGCCTGAGCAACGCGAAAGGCTCCCGGTTCCTCCCCGAAGTCGCGGAGAATGCGGGTCAATTCGCGTTCTGAGGCGGTGTTGACGAGATCGGCAGCGGACAAGCCTCGGGATGGATCAAACCGCATGTCGAGCGGCCCGGCCCTCATAAATGAGAAGCCCCGGGCGGGATCTTCAATCTGGGTGCTGGAAAACCCAAAGTCCGCGAGCACGGCGTTTGCCTGCAAACCGGCGGCAGCCATTTCTCGGGGGAGCAAGGCGAAGTTGCCCTGGAAACGGCTGATCGCAATGCCGGGGACCTGCTGGCTGACGTGGGCTGCCGCAAACTCCAGGTTGGAAGCGTCGGCATCGTTCAGAATCACGCGGCCGCCGGGTTGCGTTTGAGCACCGAGCAACGCGGCATGACCGCCACGACCTGCGGTGCAGTCGGCGTAGGTCTCGCCTGGTTGAAGCGCGAGCACCTGCGCGACTTCGCGCGGGAGGACGGGAGTGTGGGTCAGCGCGGACACGCGGAGAGAGTACCGCGTTGATGTTCGATTCGGAACGATTGCAAGTGAAACAAACCCACCCCCAACCCTCGCTCCCATCGGGGAGGGGGCTCCTGCGAAGTCAGTCATACCAGAAGTCGATGATCGAGGTGATCTGCTTCGTCGCCGGATCGATCGTGACGTTTTTGCCGGTGCCATCGCCTCCCCAGCAGCGGAGAAGGTTGTTCTTCCGTTTGTCGAAGTTGGCGGGAGTGATGCGATCGTCGGCGCGGGAATACGTCTTGCCGTCGCCGTTCTCGTCTTCGTTCGCGAAGATGTTGTCGTACTTCGGGATGCCTGCCGCGGCGAGCGCGGCGGCGTAATTGATCGCTAGATTCTCGGAATCGGGCCTTGTCTCGAATGCAACTGAGTTGTCGTTCCGCCCCACATTGCCTTCCCATGAGCTGCGACCTCCGTGGATGAGCAGCGTGTTCGACTGTGTGGCGGGCGTGTTGTTCTTGCCGCGGCGGTCGGTTGGGTCGAGGGACCAATTGCCCTTTGGATCGAGCTGGTACCACGGGCCGCGATTGCCGAGGACAACCTGCGATGCATCGAATGTGGATTGCCACATCGATCGTCGCGCGCCGACAAACGGAACGAACGCATACGAGCAGCCGCCCGGAGCACCGGAGTACGCGCCGGGCATCGGCGAATCACCGCCCACTTCCTCCGGGTAGCAAGCGAATGCGGGATCGAGAATTGCCTTCGAGCGTTTCTCGGGCGCGACGGCGTCTGGATCCTTGAATTGGTAGATCGAGTTCACTCGAATGGAGCCGTTCACTTCTGCCGGGCCCACGAGGAGTTCGGGTCCGAATGAGCCGTTATAGATCAGTAACGACATCGCGAAACGCGGTAGGTCTTTGCCGTACTTGGTTGCTTCGCGGCCGGGCGTCTGGGTGTCGGTACCGGGAATCGTGTCGTTCAGGTCGATTTCACTCGGGATCGGATAGTTGTCCTGGTTCTGACCGGCCCATGTCACCATTGACTGGTGAATCGATCGCACCTGTATTCCATCTCGGATTTGGCGGGAATTGCGATGCGACCGCCGTCCGGCGGCAGGCATCAACGCTGCGACGATGACGAACACGATGAACAGGACGACGATCAGCTCAACAACCGTGAAAGCACGCCTGGACATACGCCCACCCTTTCGGGGCAGAGGTACAGCGCCCGCGCCGGAACGACACGGGCGCTGTGCCCACTGCTTGTACTCCCCACGCACCCCCACGCCCCCACAAACCGCCCGCCCAAAGCCCGCCGACATCCGTGCGCAAAAACACCAGCCCGCGCCAGGGCCGCGCACGGAATCACCGATCCGCACGTGTGTGCAGAGAAACCGTCGCGGCCGGCAATGGGGAAAAACGATCGCCGGACGCGACAGAGAGGAGACATCACCAAGGGCGATCGACCAAACGGTGATCAGCCAAAGGACAACAAGTTGTTGGCAGGGCGCTCGAACTCCGGAACGCGGAGGAGCGGAAAAAGGATGAGGCCAAAGGCCTCAACAAGAACGCCGTGAAACCACGGAGGCATCAATTGCCCGCCGCGAATCGAACGCACGCGCGTCCTGCCGGAAAAAGCATCAGGTTGTCAACGGGCTCGTTCGCCCGATGCCCGCGATCAATTGATCGGGCATGGTGTTCGGTTCGCTCCCGCTTCGGGAAGGTTGCGGAAGAACAGCGAAGTTTGATATCCCCACAGAATCAACCCACGAAAAACTCTTGACCCGCAAGGCCGTTGAACCGAACAGAGGAATGACCGGATGAACCTTTTTGAAAGTTGCGGGCTAAAGTAACTCAGCGATGGCAACTCGCGGTACGACAACCCTGATGGCGTGGCTCTGCATGGCTCTTGTAGCCTTGGCAGCCGTGGCACGTCCGGGAATGGTGCTTTGCGTGTCGCAGCACGGTCACGTCGCGGTGGAAGTGAATTGTGACGGGGCCTGCGAAAATGGATGCACCGAGGCATGTCATCCTGCGGCGGGACCGACCGCTGACGGCACCGATGGGCCATGCCGCGATCTGCCGGTCGAATTTGATTTGACCACGCTCCAGCAGCGTGAGGCAAAGACCCTACCTGCGGCGATCGCGTTGGACCTTCCGGTGGCGATTCTTGAGATGCCTGTCGCGCTCATCAACGCGGCCATTGGGCATCCGACACCCCGCGAAAGCACTTTGCGGCCAGTGCCGCAGTTGTCCGCCTTGCGCGTGACGATCCTCCAAATCTAGCCTGACGCGATTCGACTTCGCCGCAAGCAATGTGCGCGTTCTCGCACATGTCGCTTTCCCTCGAATCTGCGTCCCACCACATACTGACCTGCCTCTGAACGAGGATTCCGGAATGAACTATCCCGTGTGCGCAATCGCGCTCAGCGGTGTCGGCCTGCTGCTGGCTTCTTGCCAGACTGCACCATCTCAATCTGCCCCGCTCGAAGCGATTCACAACGCCTCGGGATCAGGTGCATTGATTGCGTATCGATCAGAAATGCCCGTTGACGAGCAGGTGAGCGGAGACACACTTTCGCTGATCGCTGCTGTCAAGCAAGGGCTTGAATCCGATCCGGCGCTCCAGGCGGCGCTGGCTCGCGTGCGGATCGCGGCAGCGGATGCCGATCAGGCGCGGCTACTCCCAAACCCTGTGCTCAATTTCATTCTGCGCTGGGGACCGGGAAAGCCGCAGTTTGAAATCTCGCTGGCACAGGACTTCATCGAGATACTGACGATGCCCAAGCGGGTGGGAGCGGCGGACAACCGGCTCCGCGAAGCTTCGGCACGGGCTGTTGCTGTCGCGCTCGATTCGCTCGAACGGATTCAGCTTCAGTATGCGGACGCACAGGCAGCGAGCGAGATGACGCCGCTGCTCGAAGCCCGGCTTGCCTTGCTTGACAAGCTGACGGCAACAGCACAGGACCGCCTCGACTCGGGCGAAGGGACACGCGAAGAAGTCACGTCGCTTCGTGCAAGGCGGGCGCAAGTTGCGATCGATCTGCGCGACGCCCGCGTCAACCAGCAGCGCCAGCGTTTGCAATTGACGCGGCTGATCGGTGAACCATCGGGTGAAGCAAGCTGGACGCTCGATGCGCTCGCGCCGGCCGCGATCAATCCCGCCGACGAGAAAACGTGGGTTGCATCGGCACTCGAGCATCAGCCCGAACTCCAGGCAATTTCATGGAGACTCGCAGCGCTCGGCGACAACCTCGCGCTCGCCCGCGCTTCGGTTTGGCAGGGTGCATCCCTCGGCGTGGATTCGCAGCGTGACGATGCGTGGTTCACCGGCCCGTCGATCTCGACGCCGATTCCGATCTTCGACACGGGAAAGGCTCGCAGCGACCGTGCCCGGGCGGAGATCATGGAAGCCCGCCATGACTTCACGCTCGCGGCACGAACGTCCATCGAGCAGACGCGTGTCGCGCTTCGGACGCTGGTCGCCGCAAATGAGACGCTGGCGAGTGTTCAGAACGATCTCCTTCCACTGGAACGATCCCGGCTCGAACTTGCCCGCGAATCACTCATCGCCGGCTACGTCGATGCATCAACCTTGATTCTCGCGGAAGAAGACCTGCGGCTTGCAGAGATTCGCGAACTCGAAACACGCCGGCTGGCGGCGCGATCGCTCGCGCAGCTTCAGCGTGCCGCGGGAGGGCCGGGCATTGCAACGCCATTGCTCGCAACAGGCCCTTCGACCTCGTTTCCGGCGAGCAATACCACCAACCCCAGCACCGAAACCACAAACTCAAAGACCGATTCCACGGAGTCGAACAAGTGAAGAACATTTTTCCGATTGCATTGCTTTCCGCCGCGGTTTTCCTCGCGGCCTCCCCACTCTCGTGTTCAAAGCGAACCGAGCCCGCACCGGCAGCGGCAAAGCCGGAGGCGCACGACGATCATGACCACGGAGGCGAAGAAGAACACGCCGACGAGGTGAAGCTCACGGCGGAAGCGGTGAAGCTGTACGACATCGCAACCCAGCCGGCTCAGTTATGGAATCTCCAGGAAACGGTCGTCGCGCCTGCGCGGATTGCGTTCAACACCGAGGCCATGGCGCACGTCGGATCGCAATTGCGCGGGCGGATCGCTGCCGTCAATGTGCGTGTCGGCGATGCGGTCAAGGCGGGGCAGGATCTTCTGACGGTCGAGAGCCCGGAACTCGGCGAGGCGCAGGCCGACCTGATGCAGAAGCGGACCGCGGCGGAATCTGCGGTGCCTGCGGTGGAACTTGCCAAAATCGCGTGGGAACGGGGCAAGGGTCTGTACGAGCGTTCCCAGGGAGTTTCGCTCACCGAGGTGCAGAAGCGGGAAGCGGAATACAAGGCGGCACAAGCGACCCAGAAAGCGGCGGACGCTTCGGTGCTGGCGGCCGAGAGCCGACTGCAACTGCTCGGGATGAAGAAAGCACAGATCGAGACGCTGCTCGGCAGCGGCGAGATCAACCCGCGTCTGACGATCAAGGCGCCGATCGATGGCGTGATCGTGCAGCGCGAAGCGACACTTGGCGAACTCGTCGGCCCGGATCGCGAGTCGCTGCTCATCATCGCCGACGTTTCCACGCTCTGGGTGCTTGCGGAAGTGCCCGAAGCAAAGCTGAGCGGACTGGCCGTTGGCAACAAGGCCTGGGTCACAATCGGCTCGCGTTCGTTGCCGACGGAGGACGGAAAGGCGCCGGCGTTTGAAGGCCAGGTATCGTTTGTTGCGCCACTGATCGACCCGACGACGCGAACGGCGCAGGTGCGCATTGATGTTCCGACGGACGCTTCCAAGCTTGCCGTGATGAAGCCGGGCATGTTCGCTCAGGCGGAGATCGCGCTCCAGAGCGCCACGGAACGGCCAGCACAGATTGCCGTACCCGGCGATGTCATCCAGATGGTTGAGGGCGGCCCCGCGCTCTTCGTCCCCGTGAAGGGCGAACCGAACACCTTTGCGAAGCGCGCTGTCACGGTGGGCGCTCCTATCGGCGGACTGGTTCCGATTCTCTCCGGGCTCATCGAAGGCGAGCAGTTTGTCGTCCGCGGCACGTTCATCCTCAAGGCCGAACTCGGGAAGAGCTCCGCGGCTCACGAGCATTGATCTCGCACGATCCAAGGAACAAACACAATGCTCGAATCCATTCTCCATTTTTCCATCCGCAGCCGCTGGCTGGTGGTCATTCTGACAGCAATTGTCGGCGTCATTGGTTTCTTTCAGCTCCGAAAGCTCCCGATCGACGCCGTTCCGGACATCACGAACAACCAGGTGCAGATCAACGCGATCGCGCCGAGTCTTTCACCGTTCGAGGTTGAAAAGCAGGTGACGTGGCCGCTCGAGAATGCGCTCGCGGGCATTCCGGGGCTTCAGTACACGCGCTCGCTTTCGCGGAACGGCTTCTCACAGGTTACCGCCGTCTTTGACGACGGTGTGGACATCTACTTCGCACGCCAGCAGGTGGGCGAGCGCTTGCGCGAAGCATCGGACGCACTGCCGCCGGGCGTACGGACAATCATGGGGCCGATCGCGACCGGGCTGGGCGAGGTGTACATGTACACCGTCGAGTTTGAGAAACCGCAGGGGAAAGGTGCGACGTTCACGCCCGGAAAACCGGGCTGGCAGAAAGAAGGCGTCTATCGCACGGCGGAAGGCAAGACGCTGAGTAACGACCTCGAACTCGCTGCGTACTTGCGCGAGGTGCAGGACTGGATCATCCGGCCGCAGCTCAAGGGCGTGAAGGACGTTGCGGGCGTTGATGCGATCGGCGGGTACGTGAAGCAGTATCACGTGCAGCCGGATCCGATGAAGCTGGTTTCGTATGGCCTGACATTCGCCGATGTGATCGCGGCGCTTGAAAAGAACAACGTCTCGACCGGCGCGGGCTTTGTGGAGCACAAGGGCGAGAGCTATCTCGTGCGTGCCACGGGGCGCATTCAGACGCCGGAGGAACTGGAAACGATCGTCGTCGGGACACGCAACGGCGTGCCGGTGTATGTGCGCGACATCATCGCGCCGGGAGGCGTGGGCATTGGGCGTGAACTGCGCACCGGTTCGGCGAGCGAAAACGGAGAGGACGTGGTGGTCGGTACGGCGATCATGCTCCTGGGCGCGAACAGCAGGACTGTTGCCGCGGCGGTGGATGACAAGCTCTCCGAGATCCAGCGTTCGTTACCGGAAGGAATCATCGCCAAGACCGTGCTGAACCGGACGAAGCTGGTGGACGCGACCATCGCGACGGTCGAGAAGAACTTGATCGAGGGCGCGATCCTGGTGATCGTGGTGTTGCTGCTCATGCTCGGCAACTGGCGTGCGGCAATCATCTGCTCGCTGGCGATTCCGCTCTCGATGCTGATGACGGCGACGGGCATGGTGCAATCACGAGTGAGCGGCAACCTGATGTCGCTGGGCGCGATCGACTTTGGATTGATCGTGGACGGCGCGGTGATCATCGTGGAGAACTGCCTGCGACGGCTCGCGGAAGAGCAGCATCACAAGGGCAGATTGCTCACGCTGCAGGAGCGGTTGGAGGTCGTGTTTGATGCGAGCAAAGAGGTGCGAAAGGCAACGGCCTTCGGCGAAGCGATCATCATCACTGTCTACTTCCCGATACTCGCGCTGTCGGGCGTCGAAGGGAAGATGTTCCATCCGATGGCGATCACCGTCATCCTGGCACTCATCTCGGCGTTCATTCTGTCGCTGACCTTTGTGCCTGCAATGGTGGCGCTCTGCATCACCGGCAAGGTGACCGAGAAGGACATGTTCCTGGTGCGCTGGGCCAAGGTTGTTTATGAACCTGTGGTCAAGTGGGCGGTGCGGATGCGTCACGCGGTCGTTGTGGTTGCGGTTGTCGCGTTCTTCGGGTCACTCGCGCTCTTTACGCGGCTCGGGCAGGAATTCGTCCCCACGCTCGACGAGAAGGACATCGCGATGCACGCGATGCGCATCGCTTCTACAAGTCTGACGCAGTCGCAGGAGATGCAACGGGATGTCGAACGGACGCTTTCGACCTTCCCGGAAGTGAAGTTTGTCTACTCAAAGACGGGCACGGCGGAACTGGCGTCGGATCCGATGCCGCCGAATGTCTCGGACACATTCATCATCCTGAAAGATAAAGGACTGTGGCGGAGCGAAGCGGAGTTGGATCGGTTGATCGCCGCGAAGAACGAGGAACTGGAGAAGCTCGGCGGGCATGGCGACGAGCACGGCGAGTCCGAAGGCGGGCATGCGCACGAAGAAGTGAAGGCCGAAGGGCACAAAGGCAAGCTCATCAAGCTGATCGAGCTCACCATGCGCACGGTGCCCGGAAACAACTACGAGTTCACGCAGCCGATTCAGATGCGGTTCAATGAACTGATCTCCGGCGTCCGCGGCGATGTCGCTGTCAAGGTGTACGGAGACGACTTCGCATCCATGCAGAAGACGGCCAGCGCTGTTCTTGCGGTCCTTCAGAGCGTGCCTGGAGCGGCCGACGCGAAGGTTGAGCAGACTGAAGGTCTCCCGGTCATGACGGTCGAGCCGGACCGCGCGGCACTGGCGCGATACGGGCTGAATGTTTCGGATCTTCAGGACGTCGTTGCCGCGGCAATGGGCGGTCGAGAGGCGGGGCTCGTCTTCGAAGGCGATCGCCGCTTTGACCTTGTAGTGCGATTACCCGACGCATTGCGGGGCAATCCGGACTTACTCGAGCGGTTGCCGATTCCGCTGCCCCAGGGACGCTCGGAACCTGCGCAGCCGGTCAAGGTTGCGGGAATCGATGGCGGAACGGGGCTACTGAAGGCGGATCGCGAGATGGGCTTCATTCCTCTCGGCTCGGTTGCGAAGGTGCAAGTGGCTGAAGGCGTGAATCAGGTCAGCCGCGAGAACGGCAAGCGCCGGATCGTTGTGCAGTGCAACGTGCGCGGGCGCGATCTGGGCTCGTTTGTTGCCGAAGCGCAGGAACGCATGAAGCAGGTGTCGCTCCCGGCCGGACAGTGGCTGGTCTGGGGCGGGCAATACGAGAACCTCGTCGCGGCGAAGCAGCGGCTGGCGATCGTGGTGCCGGTCTGCTTCCTGCTCATCTTCCTGCTGCTCTTTGCGACGTTCAAGAGCGTGAAGTACTCGCTGCTGGTTTTCGCCGCGGTGCCGCTCGGACTGACGGGAGGCGTACTTGCGCTCTGGCTGCGGGACATGCCCTTCTCGATTTCCGCGGCGGTGGGCTTCATCGCGCTTTCGGGCGTCGCGGTGTTGAACGGTCTGGTGATGATCATCTTCATCAATCAGCTTCGCGAAAAGGGCGAGCGCGTGGAGGACGCCATCATCCATGGCTCGATCACGCGGCTTCGGCCCGTGCTGATGACCGCCATGGTCGCTTCGCTCGGTTTCGTTCCGATGGCGCTCGCGCGTGGAACCGGTGCGGAAGTCCAGCGGCCGCTGGCGACCGTGGTGATCGGCGGGCTCATCTCGAGCACGCTGCTCACGCTGGTGGTGCTGCCGGCGCTCTATCGACTCTTCACGAGTACCCGCAACGAAGCGCCGTCTCGTCCGGCACCGGGATCAGAAGCGGAGGGAAGCGGGGCCAACTCGTCCCCACCGGATCTCTCGGATCCAACGCAAAACGCGGTTCCGTTCCACACGCCGCCTCCTCCACCGCTCCCGGCCTGATCGATCGGAGCCATCCATGTCTCGCGTTCACGAAGTTGCAACGTTTGGGTGCGGATTCGAAGCGTTTCACACTCTGCTTCACGGCGCACTCTGGGCGCCTGGTTCCACGCTCTCGATCTTTGGATTTGTCGCTTCACCGGGCACCAGCGGGATCGCATCGATCATCAACGGCGCGATCACAGTGGCCCTCGGCCTGTTTGCTTGGAGAAAACACCCGACGCGCGCGTAGCCGGCGGGTTTCATTCGGTTGGATGCAAGCCTTTTCGAAGGGAGTCGCGCAGATGAAAAGTTCAACTCGTACAAAGGTCCTTGGCGGCGTGTTTGCCGGTGTCGCAGTGACTTTGCTGACCGGCGCGCTGATGGGGCAAGGCCCGAACCAGCCCGTGAAGAGCGAACCTCAGTTCTTCGTGACGGGTGACGATGGCGAGGGTGCCCATCTCTGGGTGCGTGAGGGAAACGCGCTGCGCGTCGTCGGGCACGGCGAATGCAAGGAATGCAAGGGGCATGACGACCACGATCACAAGGACGGGCACGACCACGACGCCCCCGCAAAGAAGAAATAGCTCTCCTTCGCGTGCGGAGCGTGAGAATACTCCGCACGTCTTTCGCTGCGTGTTTCCTCTGCAAAGGTGAGATCCGATGCCACGGCAAACGACAACGCTGCATGTTCGCGAACTGGACTGCGATGCAGAGGTTCGAATACTGCAGAAAGCGCTGCGCTCGGTCGCTGCAAACGCGACGTCACGAAACGATTCCGACGCGTCCGACGAGCCGCTTCGCTTCGATGTCGTGAATCGGCGAGTAACCGTCTCGCACGATTCAGAATCGACCACACCCGAATCGCTGGTCGCGCTCGTGAAATCCGTTGGAATGACAGCCTCGATTGTGGGCCCTGCGCACACATCAGATTCATCAGGATCGGCGTGCCGCGACGGCGCCTGCGAAACCGACGCGGCCGATTCCGCCGATGCCGACGACGCCCGCCCGGCGTGGCTGCTCTACGGGCCCTTCGTTCTCTCGGGTGCATTGGCCGCCGCCTGCGAAGTTCTCTACTTCGCAGGAGTTCCCGAAACGTCATGGCCCATCGTCTCGATGTCGATCGCCTCGATGGCGCTCGGGGGCCGCGAGACGTTCTACAAGGGTTGGATCGCGCTCCGCACAATGACGCTGAACATCAACTTCCTGATGTCTGTTGCAGTCATCGGTGGTGCATTCATCGGGGCGTGGCCCGAAATTGCGCTGGTCGTCTTTCTCTTCGGCCTTGCAGAACTGATCGAGAAGAAAGCACTCGACCGCGCGCGAAATGCCGTCCGGGGACTGATGGCCTTGGCGCCGGATGAAGCAAGCGTCAAGCAAGGTGATGGTTCGTGGCGTGCAACCGCCGCGGCCGATGTCGCCACCGGTTCCATCGTCCAAGTCAAGCCCGGCGAACGCCTCGCGCTCGACGGAGTCGTCGTTGCCGGCCAATCCAGCGTGAATCAAGCTCCCGTCACCGGCGAAAGCGTTCCGGTCGACAAAGCTCCCGGCGACAAGGTGTTCGCGGGCACCATCAACGAATCCGGCGTTCTCGAGTTTCGAACAACCGGTGGCAAGGACGAAACCACGCTCGCCAAGATTGTGCGAACCGTGCAGGAGGCGCAGGGCAGCCGCGCCCCGACCCAGCGCTTCGTCGATCAATTCGCCCGCGTCTACACACCGATCGTGTGCATAGTCGCCCTCATCATCGCTGTGCTGCCCTGGGCTGCGTTCGGACAACCGTTCTGGCCGTGGCTCTACAAAGCGCTCGTCATTCTCGTGATTGCCTGCCCCTGCGCGCTTGTGATCTCGACCCCCGTCACCGTCGTCAGCGGCCTCACCGCAGCAGCGCGCCGAGGCATTCTCATCAAGGGCGGCGTGCATCTGGAGAACGGGCGCAAGCTCAAGGTCATCGCCCTCGATAAGACCGGGACGATTACCGAAGGGAAGCCGCGTGTCACGGACGTTGAACCGCTCAACGGTAACGAACGCGACACTTTGCTGCGCGTTGCGGCGAGCATCGATGCTCTCTCACAGCACCCCGTCGCCCAGGCCGTCACTTCCGCTTGGTCGGGCGAGCGCGACAGCGTCACGAACTTCAAATCACTCACCGGGCGGGGTGTCGAAGGGCAGATTGCCGGCGTTGACGTCTTTGTCGGTAATCACCGCCTCGCAGAAGAGCGTGGCGTCTGCACGCCCGCGCTCGAGCAGGTGCTCGCGCGCTTCGAACGCGAAGGCAAGACAACGGTCGTCGTTGCCTCGGCGAACAAGCTGCTCGGCGTGATTGCGGTCGCCGATACGCCTCGCGAGACGAGCATCGAGGCGATTCAAGCCATCCATCGCCTAGGCGTTCGAACGCTCATGCTCTCCGGCGATAATCAGACCACCGCCTCCGCGATCGCAAAGACCGTCGGCATCGACGAGGCCCGGGGCGGCATGCTGCCCGAGGACAAGCTCGCCGAGATCGAACGCCTCACCGCCGAGCACGGCAACACGATCGGCATGGTGGGCGACGGCGTGAACGATGCGCCGGCGCTCGCGAAATCTTCGATCGGGTTCGCCATGGGTGCCGCAGGCACCGATACCGCGCTCGAAACCGCGGATGTTGCGCTGATGCAGGACGATCTGCGTGGCCTGCCCCAGTTCATCGACCTCTCGCGCCGCACCGGCAGGATTCTCGCGCAGAACATCTCGCTGGCAATCGGGATCAAGGTTGTTTTCTTCCTCCTCGCGCTCCTCGGCTTCGCCACGATGTGGATGGCAGTCATCGCGGATGTTGGAGCAAGTCTGCTGGTCGTCGGCAACGGTCTACGAGTGTTAAGAACCGGCAACACGACGAAGCCGTAAGCTCGTGACGCAATTCTTCTCTTTCGGGTTCGGGGCCACGCCTATCTTGGTGCGGCATCGCTTCCCATTTCGAGGAGAACCCGAATGACAACGCCATCTCGCCGTGATGTTTTGCTTGGCACCGCAGCGCTTGCCGCGGCAGCGGTCCCGGTTGCGGCAATCGCGCAATCCACAGGCACGCCGGCCGTTCGAAACTCCTCGTTCGTGACGGCCAAAGACGGCGCGCAGATCTTTTTCAAGGATTGGGGCAAGGGCCAGCCCATCGTCTTCAGCCACGGCTGGCCACTCACCGCCGACGCTTGGGACGACCAGATGCTTTTCCTTTGCATGAATGGCTTCCGCTGCATCGCGCACGATCGTCGAGGCCACGGCCGCTCGACACAAACCTTCGACGGCAACGAGATGGATACATACGCCGACGACTTGGCCGCGCTCGTTGCGTCCCTCGATCTCAAAGACTGCGTCCACATCGGCCACTCCACCGGCGGAGGCGAAGTCGCCCGCTATCTCGGTCGCCACGGCACCGGGCGTGCCGCCAAGGCCGTGCTGATCGGCGCCGTCCCGCCGATCATGCTCAAAACCGCGGCCAACCCGGGCGGCTTGCCAATGGAGGTCTTCGATGGCATCCGCAAGGGTGTCACCAACGACCGTTCACAGTTCTACAAGGATCTCACAACCCCGTTCTACGGCGCGAACCGCGCCGGGGCAAAGGTCTCCGACGGCGTGCGCGAAGCCTTCTGGCTCCAGGGCATGATGGGCGGCATAAAGCCCCAGTACGACTGCATCAAGGCCTTCTCCGAAACCGACTTCACCGAAGACCTCAAGAAAATCGACATCCCCGTCCTGATCATCCACGGCGATGACGATCAGATCGTCCCCTTCGCAGACTCCGCCCCGCTCTCGGCCATGCTCCTGAAGAACGCGACGCTCAAGGTCTACAAAGGCAGCCCGCACGGCCTCTGCACGACCGAGCACGATCGCGTCAATGCCGACCTGCTCGAGTTCCTGAAGTCCTGAGCGATCCACCAGCTTCGTCACCAACACGGCGATTCAATCGCCGGCGCTTTCTTGCGCCCGATCAACACGCGCGAGGTCATCCATTCGTCCGCGGCGGATCCTGCGGCTCGGGCGGTTCGGGCTGCTTCTGTTCCGGCGGCTTTCCCGGCGATTGGACCGCCGCCCGCACATTCGACATGGCCCAACGCAGGAGACACGCCGGAACCAGAATCAGCGCGGCCACCACGGCCAGTTCGAGCAATGTGATCGCTCGCTGGCTTGTGGCCCCTCGCTGGTTCGTGACCGCCTCGCCCACTCACGCGGTTCAAAGCAACGCGCGAACTCCGAAGCACTAAGGGCACAGCAGCTCGTTGTACGCCGCGGCGAACAGCACAAAGTCCGCATCGTCTACAAATTCATCGGCGTTGAGGTCCGCCGGGCATCCCACGGGCATCGTCGGATCCATGCAATCGAGCAGGTTGTATGCGCTTGCAAAGATCACAAAGTCGGAATCCTCCACCATGCCGTCGCCGTTGAGATCGGCCGGACAAGGCAGGGCCGAGCCGAACTCGTACGCGCCGCGGTCGATCGTGCCGTTGCGCCGCGCATTCCCCGCCAGATCGAACATGTACGAAAGGGGCAACGCGGCATTGTCGGCGCTGTCGATCGCCGGCGATGCGGCCCCCAAAGTGAAATCACCCGACAGCGCATCCACAAATTGCGGGTCCAGTTGGTTGTTTCCCGTGCCGCCGAGCACGCCCGACCAGCCCTGCACCGTGCTGTAGTTGATGGGCGCCGCGGAACTGTACAAAACCAGATTCTCGATCTCGGTGTTCCCCAGTCCGCCGGTGTTACCCCAGAGGATCGAATTGCCGATCGTGCCGCTCGAGCTCGAGAACACGACGCCTCCGCTGTAGTTCGTCGCTTCGTTATGCGCGATCGTGGTGTTGACGATGGTTGCGTTTGTGCCGTTGGCCAACCACAACGCCCCGCCGTCTTCGGCCGCTGTATTTTCGGCGACCAGCGAGTTCGCGAGATTTAGCGTCACGCCGTTGAGATCGAGCGCGCCGCCGTTGTACAACACGGCGTGATTCGCACTGAACAGGCAGGTGCGCAGATCGATGTCCGCATCGTTGGCGGCGATCGCGCCGCCCCAAGCGCCGCTGTTGACCCAGAGCGCGCAGTTGTCGGCAACCAGCGACGAATCGGCCTCGACCCAGAACGCGCCGCCTCCCCAGGCTGCCGCGTTGCCGGCGAAGCGGCAGTTTGTAAAGAGCGGCAGCGAAGCGCCGCTCAGCGCGACCGCCCCGCCGTACCCCGCGCGATTCTCGAAGAAAGAGCAATTGTTCACGCGGACCGAAGCGTTCTGCATGTACAGCCCGGCGCCCGACCAATCGGAGTAGCCCCCGGTGATCGTGAAACCATCCAGAAGCGTGTGGCTGTTGGCGTCGTAGGACGTCAGCACCGAATACGAGTTGTCGGTTGCGACGCCCGGGTTGCCGATCTCTCCCGACAGGATCGACAGGTTCACAGCCGGATCACGCTGCGAGAGCAGCGTCTCGCCCCCGCCGATGCGCGACTTGCCCTGGAAACCGCCGAAGAATGACACCGACGAACGCAGCGGGAACGAGGCGAATCGATCGCCGCTTCCCGAGTCCGGCTTGTATGTACCATCTGCGAACCAGACCTCGCTGATGTTCGAGCAGTTCAGGTTCGCCATGCCCAGCACCTCGGCCGGGTCACCCGCCGCCGAGTTCCACGAGAGATGATCCGCGACGCCCGGTGTCTGCGCATCGACGTACCGGCGTTCCTCGCATTCATCCGGGCGGCAGTTGCCGTTGGCATCTTGGCTGATGCCGTTCGCAATATCGATCGAGTCATCAATACCGTTGCCGTTGCAATCCTTGATCCGCGCCGCATCGCGATAGCTCGCAAGCGTCCAGCGCGTCTGCTTGATCATCAGCGCGTTGAACGCGGCGCCCGGCTGTCCGGCATGTACGCCCAGGGGCAACCCCGAGGCCGGATGCGTTTGGTACGGGTTGGAATACTGCTGCAGCCGCACCGTGCCCGGATACGACATGATCGTCCCGTAACTCTGCCCGTTGTAGGTGAAGTTGTGCCCCCAGGCGTACGAGGTCGGCGCGGAGCTGTCGTTCGCGTGATCGTGCGCGCAGCCGAAGTTGTGACCCAATTCGTGCGCCAGCAGCAGGTCGCCGCCGCCCATCGGTCGCCAGTTGATGCACGAGAATGCCTGCCCCTGATCCCAGAGCGCCCACCACGCGGCACCGCCGGTGAATCGCGTGTCGTCCACCACCAGCGAAACAAGATCCGCCTTGTATTGATCGCGCAGCGCATGGACGTTGTCCATGTAGCCGTCCGCGGTTGCCGTGATGCGCTGCAGGTGATTGATCCAGTCCGGCGCGACCTCGTCGTACGAAGTCTCCACATAGCCGGCGACGCGCAGCTCCAGCCGATTCACGCCCCCGGTATTGATACCGGAGTTCGTGAACGCGCCGTTCGCCGCATCGATCGCGTTCTGAAATCGTGACTGGATGTTCGCCAGTCCTCCCGCGGCATTCTTCGCTTTGGTCGTGTACACACACAGCACATCCACAATCGACTGATCGTCCGAGCAGTCGCACGCGAGCACGCCCGCTGCCGCCGAACTTTCCGGCCCGCTTGCCCGGGCCGTACCCGCAGGATCGGCGCGCCGATACGCGACAAGCCCGTCGCGTGACACACCGGGGGGCAGCAGGTCACGCCCGTCGGCGCCCCAACACTTGTTGATCGCCTCGGGCCTCAACTGCTCGGCCACGGCGACCGCCAAGCCCGTTCGATCGGCCGGGGCAGCGGGCGTGAGGCTGAAAGTCCCCCGCTCGCTCCAGATCCCGCCCGAGATGGCCCCGTTCTCGACCGTGATGGTGCACGTGCCGAAGGCTTCGCCGGCCAGTTTTCCGTGCAGCGTGAATCCGGTCTCGCGCCGAACGACATTCGAGACTTCGATGTCGAATGCGGTGTCCTCGAACAGGGGGAGGCGCACCCGCGAACCCGTAGCAACGTTCAGTGCGGTCACCGAGACCGTGATGGAGTCTTCCCGCAGGCTGCGGGAAGAATGCGATGACTGCGCCCACGCGGGCACAACGAAACTCGTCGCCGCGGCGATCGCGCAAATCAGTGTTCGGTTCATGGTTCGCCCTTTCCTCTCCCAACTCGTCGAATCTTACAGGAAACACGCGGGTTTTCAATGCGAAATCGGGCGGACAGCCCAACCCTTCCCGCTCCGTTTGGTCAAAAACACGCGTTGCCCCGCCCAGTGTCCGAATATCTTTTCGCAATGAGCAAGAAGCGAAGTACGTCGGCGGACGGCCACCTGTTCGGGGCCCTCGCGCTCGTTTCGGTCCTGATGGGTTCGTGCACGCCCGTGACGGTGAGCTTCGAGCTCTTCGGGCGCGAAAAGAACCTCACCGAAACAGTGGTGTCCGACGATGGACGCGCGATGTACAAGGTCGCCGTGATCGACATCCAGGGCACCATCGTCGATGCGAATCTGCCCCCGTTCTTTTCGCGGGGCGGAAACCCGGTGGACGACATCGTCGCCCGACTCGAGATGGCGAGCCGCGATGCGACGGTGAAAGCGGTCGTGCTCCGGATCAATTCTCCCGGCGGCAGCGTCACCGGCAGCGACGAGGTCTACCGCGAGATCATCCGCTTCCGCGAACGCACCGGCAAGCCGGTCGTGATCTCGATGGCCGAGGTCGCAGCGAGCGGCGGCTACTACGTCGCGCTGGCGGGCGACAAGATCGTCGCGCACCCCACCACCATCACCGGATCGATCGGCGTCATCATCCCCACCATCAATTTCAGCGCCGGACTCGCCAAGATCGGGATCGTCGCCCGATCCGTCAAGAGCGGCCCGAACAAGGACCTCGCCAATCCGCTCGAACCGATGCGCGATTCGCAGTACGCCATCCTCCAGAATCTTGTGGATCAGTTCTACGACGAGTTCAAAGCCAAAGTGAAAGAACGCCGGCCCAACCTCGACGCGGCAAAGTTCGGTGAGATGACCGACGGACGCATCGTGAGCGGACGCGATGCGCTCGCGCTCGGACTCGTCGATTCGCTCGGGGGCGTGCGCGAGGCGTTCGATGAAGCAAAATCGCTGGCGAACATCCCGAGTGCGAAGATGGTGAAGTATCAGCCCGAAGGCTCGGTCCGCCCGCGCACACCCTACGCGAGCGCCGACGAATTGCCCCTCGGGGCCGGAGTGACCGGCGCACCCGGATCCGGGGCCAGCGCCGGGGGAACAGAAATCAACATGCTCCAGGTCAACGCCTCGGGGCTGTTTCCAAACTCCGGTCCTTCCGCGAGTTGCGTTTATTACCTTTGGCTGATGGATGTCCCGTAGCCGAATCCTGGTCCGATCGGCCCCGCCCGTGGCCGGGCGGATTCGGCTCCGGGCTACTACCCTCCGCCGGGCCCATTGAGCACCGCCCAGAAGGGCGGTGCCCCACATTCACTTTCGAGAACCCACATGAAGAAGATCGAGCGGCTTTTCATCTACTCCGGCGTCGGCATTGCGGTCGCCCTTGGCCTCGGGTGGCGCGGCATCGGCACCAGCGCTTCGGCCACGATGTCCGCGGTGCAGGCCGACTCGGTCCGCATCGCCACCGCCGACGTCTTGACGCTCGTCGAGAAGCTCGCCTCGAGCGATCGCTACCTGCCCGCTCGCGAAGAAAAGGTCAAGTCGCTCCGCGCCCCCATCGATCTCCTCCAGAAGGAACTTGATGAGCTCCGCACCAAGATCACGGCGATCCCCGACTTCCAGAACAGCGCAGAGGCACAGCCCCTGATCCAGCAGTTCCAGACCAAGTCGCAGAACATGCAGACGCTCCAGCAGACCGCGCAGAGCGAGGCCGAATCCTTCAACACGAACCAGTTGCAGGAGGCGTACCGCATCGTGCTGGAAACCGTAAACCAGATCGCGAATTCAAAGGGCTACACACACGTTCTCAGCACCAAGCTCCCCGAGAACAAGCTCACCAGCAACAACGTCACCGGTCTGCTCCAGGAAATGCTCGCCCGCCCGGTCGTCAAGGCACCCGCGGCCGACGACATCACGGCCGACGTCGAGAAGGAACTGAAGATCGAGAATGTGAAGACTCCTTCGGCAACGGCCGCGCCGGCCGCCGCTCCCGCGGGCGCTACGCCGCCGGCAGGCAAGTAACCGCCGGTTCTTTCAGCGTTCCAATCGAACCCACGCCCGCCATCGCGGGCGTTTTTCTTTTTGCCGCCGTCGTTCAGGACCCGGGCGCAACAACAACCTCGACGCTACGAGTTTGCCGCCGCCCGCGCGGCGACCGCTCTGGATGCCCGCGCATCGATCTGATGACGCACGGTCCGCACCAGCGCCGCGGAAACTTCTGGCATAGACGGGCAGAGCGGACCGAGCACCTCCCGCAAGCTCGTCACCGGCCGCCCGACCAGCCCGCACGGGACGATCAACCGGAAGTGATCGAGGTTCGTCGTCACGTTCAGGGCCAGGCCGTGCATCGAAATCCACTTCCGCACCCGAACGCCCATCGCGGCGATCTTCGCATGGGGTTCCCCCTCCCGCACGGTCCAGACGCCCGTCGCCCGCGGATCGCGCATCGTCTCGACTCCGAACTCCGCGCAGACCGCAATGACCGTTTCCTCCAGCAGCCTCATGTAGTCGTGCAGCCCGAGGTTCAGCGCATTGAGATCGAGAATCGGATACGCGACCAACTGGCCCGGCCCGTGATAGGTGATGTCGCCCCCGCGATCGGTCCGCGCGACCTCCACGCCCGCCCGCGAAAGCAGCTCGGGCGAAGCCAGCAGGTTCGCCTCCGCCGTCGCCCGGTTCGAGATCGTCACAACCGGGTCGTGCTCAACGAGCAGCAATTCGCCCACCGCCCCCGAAAGTACTTCCGCATCCGGCGCCGATTCTCTCGAGGCCAGCACCCGTGCGTGCGCCGTGACCTGCAGTTCGTACGCCGGGCCATACGCCATCCGCCCGAGTTCGGAAATGTGAAGGGCCTTCCGCACCGGGAATTAAAGGAGCAATGGGCCGCGTGAGCGTTGCGGGCCAACGGTGCCCGGGAGTGCGCCCGGGATGGTGAGAATTGGGGAAGCGCTCTAGCATTCTGAATGGAGAAGATCGATCCGACCGCACGGGTCGGGAAAGATGTCGAGTTGGGCGAGGGCGTGGAGATCGGACCGTGGTGCGTGCTGGAGGGGAAGATCCGGCTCGGGAGAAACGCGCGGCTGATGTCGAGCGTCAAACTCCGAGGGCCTCTGACCATCGGCGCGAATGTCACCATCTATCCGGATGCGGCGCTGGGCTTCCCGGCGCAGGATTTCAAGGTGAAGCCGGATTCGCCGACGGGCGGCGTCATCATCGGTGATGACTGCACGTTCCGGGAGGGCGTGACGGTTCACGCCGCGACGCACGTCGAGATCCCGACGCGCATCGGGCATCAGTGCTACTTCATGGTTCAGAGCCACGCGGGGCACGATTGCCAGATCGGAAACAACGTCACGATCGTGAACGCCGCGGTCCTGGGCGGGCATTGCGAGATCTACGACAACGTGACGATCGGCGGGCTGACCGCGATCCACCAGTTTACGCGGATCGGTCGCTACGCATTCGTCTCGGGCTATTCCGGTTTTACGACCGACATCCCGCCGTTCTGCATGGGGTACGGGCGGAATCGCATCCAGGGGATCAACCAGGTGGGCCTGCGCCGGGCCAAGTTCCCGCGCGATCAGATCCAGAAACTGCGGACCGTCTTCCGCCAGGCGCTGCAGAGCGCCGTGACCCGTCCGGAATCGATCGCGATCTGCGAGCGGTTCGCGCGCGAGTGCCCGCCGGCGCAAGAGATCGCGGATTTCCTCCGCGCCAGCAAGCGCTCGATCGCTCCGGGTGCCATGAGGCCGCCCCGCGAGATGGTCGCGTTTCTGCAGGCTCGGCGCCGCGGAGAAGAAGTCTGGGGAATCGAATCGGAAGAGTCTTCGTTCGAGTGAACGAGAGCCGGGAGGCGAGGCTTGGAGAGCGGCTTCATCGAATCCAAGCCCGCGCAGCAATCCGGTCTGCGCCTCTGCGTGCTCGCAAGCGGCTCCGCTGGCAATTGCAGCGTGCTCGTCGCGCACGGTCCGGTCGAGACAGCTTTCTGGCTGATCGATGCCGGTCTCTCCATGAAGCGCACCCGCAGGCTGCTCTCGGATGTCGGCCTCGCCGACCAGATCCCTCGCGGCATCATCCTGACGCACCTCGACGACGACCACGCCAATCCGAGCGTGCTCGATGGTTTCGGCGACGAGGTGCCCGTCTTCCTCCACCGGAGGCACCTGGGCCGCGCCGAGCGCGAGGGCCGTCTGTTCCGGCGCACCGAGGTGTTTACCAGCCAGATTGAGCTCGGCGCGGGCTGCTCGCTCTCGGTCCGCCTCGCGCACCACGATATCGACGGCTCCGCCACGCTGCGGTTTCTTCTCGAGCGTCCGGAGGGCTGCTGCGAACTCGGCTACGCCACCGACGTCGGCCGCCCGACCTCTGAACTGATCGAGCACCTCGCCGGCGTCGATGTTCTCGCGATCGAGAGCAACTACTGCCCGCGCATGCAGGAAGCGGCCAACCGGCCCGCCCAGGTCAAGGCCCGCGTCACCGGAGGCAGCGGACACCTCTCGAACCAGCAGTGCGTCCGCATGGTCCGGGCCATCGCCCCCCAGGCGCACGTGGTCCTCCTGCACCTTTCCCACCAGTGCAACACGCCGGAACTGGCCGCGATCGAGCATCTGGGCAGCGAATACCGGCTCAGCGTCAGTTCGCAGCACGAACCGACCCCGTGGATCGAGGCCGGGCTTCGCCCGGCGGGTCCGGCTCGCGTGAAAGCCGAAACGCTCTTCGAGGTGTAGCGGGCGAATACAATCGACCGGTTCTCGAACAAGAAGGGCGACGCGTGCCGGCAAAGAAAAAGACGAAGAAGGCGACCACGAACAAACCGTCCAAACCCGTGGCGAAAGCGGCCGGGAAGAAGGCGAGCAAGCCGGCCGGAAAGTCGGCTAGCAAGCCCGCCGGCAAACCGGCGAGCAAGTCCGGCAAAAAGCCCGCACCCAAACCGAGCGCGAAGCGAGTCGCAACCGCGACGACCGAAAGAGCGCCGGTATCCCATGCGGCACACCCGGTTGCACGCGCCGCCGCGCCCCGCCCCGTCGTCGAACGCCCCGCGCCCTCGAAGGCCGAAACGTTCGCCATCGAGGCCGCCCGCTGCATGGGCGACGACAAGTGCACCGAAGTTGTGGTGCTCGATGTCCGCGGCAAGAACCCGATGACCGACTACCTCGTCATCGGCTCGGGCACGTCCGATCGGCAGATGAGGGCCGTTCTGCACCACATCCAGGAATTGGGCGAGACGCTCGGGTATCAGGCCGTCCGCTCAACCAGCGATGAACGGGCCACCTGGCTGCTCGCCGATTTCATGAACGTAATCGTGCACCTCTTCGAGCCCAACACGCGTGCTCACTACGACCTCGAGATGATGTGGGGAGATACCGCCCGCATCGAGTGGGAACGCCCGGGCACGGCTTCGCGCGATCGCGCCGGCCTGAACGTGGGCGAGGCAAACTGAAGCGCGCACCAGACTCCGGGCCCGACACGCATGTCCACCGCAAACAAGCACGATTCCGGGGCGCCCGCTGCACGCGTGGTGCCCGTTGATCTCGGCGATCGCTCGTACGAGGTCTGCATCGGGCGGGGCGTCTTCGCGTTCGCTCCGGGGATCGCCCGCAAGAAACTCGGCGACAAATGCCGGGGCGCGTTCGTCGTCGTCGATTCGGGCCTGCCCGAAACCGCTGCGCAGCGCGCCGTCGCGGCGCTCCGCGCCGCCGGTCTGAACGCCACATCCATCGCCCTCATCCCCACCGAGCACGACAAGTCGCTCCAATCACTCGGCCACATCGTCACCGAGATGACGCGCCGAAAACTGGAACGCAGCGACGTCGTCATCGCCCTGGGCGGCGGAATTGTCGGCGATCTCGCGGGGTTTGCCGCTTCCGTCTATCGCCGGGGCATCGCGGTCATCCAGTGCCCCACCACGCTGCTCTCGATGGTCGATGCTTCCGTCGGGGGCAAAACCGGCGTCAACATCGATCTCGCGGGCGACGGCGCGGACCTGAAAAAGAACATGGTCGGCGCGTTCCATCAACCCATCGGCGTGCTCGCCGATCTGGACACGCTCGCAACGCTCGACGACCGGCAGTTCGCCGCGGGCCTTGCCGAGTGCATCAAGCACGCGATGATCAGCGCGGACTTCGGCGATGCAAACCTGCTCGGCTGGACCGAAGCCAACATCTCCGGCCTGTCGAAATCCAACGCCCCGCTGCTCGCCGAACTGATTCAGCGAAACGTCGCCGTCAAGGCACGCGTCGTTTCCGGGGATGAGCGCGAAGAGAAGGAAGGCGGTCGCGCCCTCTTGAATCTCGGCCACACGTTTGCGCACGCGATCGAGGCACTGCCCGGCGCACGAGCCGTCCTGAACAACGGCACCGAGCTTCCCGGTGATGTTCACCACGGCGAGGCCGTCGCCCTCGGCCTCCGCGCAGCGGCCCGGACCGCGGTGAGTCTCGGACTTGTCGATACCGCGTACGCCGATCGCGTCGGAGCACTGGTCGACGCGGCGCAGTTGCCCAACAAAGTCCGCGGATTACCAACAGCCGAGAAACTGATCGAGCGTATGAGCCACGACAAGAAGCACATCGGAGGCAACATTCGACTCGTGCTCCCCTGCGGCCACGGGACGGCCCGGATCGTCGAGAATCCGGACGTGAACGCCGTCCGCGGCACGATCGAAGCCATCCGCGCCTGAGGCGCGTCTGCGATTCGTCCCTCCGCCGAATCAGTTGTTCGGCACGTAGTCGTAGTTGTGGATATTGACCATGAGGCCCTTTCCGGGGATGTTCACGGTCGCGTACTGCATGTGGTTCAACCCGGAGCCCGGCACCACGCGGAACGTCGCGTTCATGGTCAGCGGCTGGCCGTTGAAATTGGTCGAGATATCCATCGAGGTCGGAAGAAACGTCGTGGCGTTGAACGAGATGGTCATGTTGTCGCCCGGCGTCACGACGCTGTTTCCGGTCGCCTGCAGCACGGGTAGCCCGTCCGGTCCGGTGGTCTGCACGATCGAAGCGGTCTGAAGGAAGTTCACGATCGCGCCCGAGGTCGGAAGCGTGTACTGCCCCACCAGTTTCTCGACGCCCTTGAGATACGTTTCCAGCTCCTGCTTTTCGTTCTCGGCGATCGCCCGCCGGAAGAAGCCGATCGGCATCCGGGATCCGATGTCGTTCAAGAGCGTGTACTGCGGAACGCCGCCCGGTCCGTACGCCACCTGCTGGATGCGCGTGTCCTTGACGTTGCCGTCCTTGAAGATCTGCGTCTGCACGGTCCACGTAAACGTCGTGAGCTGTGTGTTGTTCTTCTGCCTCGCTTCGACGATGCTGTTCGCCAGATTCATGTTCGGAATCTGCGCCAGCACGATCGAAACAACACTCAAAACACACATCGTTGCAAGGCCAATCGTCTTCTTCATGGAGTTTCCCCGGAGGCAGATTCAGCGATTCAGAGAGCGGGCTGCACGTAGGCCGTCGGGCTGACATACACCCCGGACTGCGGATACGAATACGTGGTGGTCGTTGTTGGCACGCCCGCCGCCGTCGTCGATGTGGTTGTGGTGGTCACGACCGCCGGCGAGGTCACGACCACCGGCGAGGTCACAACAGTCGTCGGCGCCACGTACACAGGAGCGGGCTGCGAAGCCGCCGCTGCGGACGCCACGAGCGCGGTGGTTGCGGCACCCGTCACCATCCCGGCGGCAAAGGCGCCGCCGGTGCTGCCGCAGTAGGTCGTGGGCGCGACATACGTCGTTCCGTGATAGCCGCAGTAGCTGCCGCTGTAGCCGCCCGAGGTCGAGTACGAGCCGTGGTAGCCGTCGCCTGCGTATCCGGAATAGTGCGAACTCGCGCTTTGCCCGTAGCTGTTGCTGCCCGAGTAACTGCCGCTGTAGCTTCGCCCGTAGCCCGAACCGGAGTGGCTACCTGAATAGGACTCCCCGCTCGGGCTGGTGTACGACGTCGAACCGCCGTGCGACCAGCTTCCCTCGCCGTTGCCGGACGACCCGCTGGTATGCGAGAAGCTGCCGCCGTATCGACCCGAGCCGGAGCACGAGCGGCTGCATCCCCAGCCAAAGGCGGGCGAAGTAACCGACGCGAAAAACGCTCCGGTCAAAGCGGAATACGCGATTGCCTTGATCAGCATGTCCGGCTCCCTTGAACGCATGTGCGTCCGAATCAGTTGATGCGCTTCATGGTCACGACGGCAGAATCCGGTACGGGTTTGCCATCCACAGTCTGGTTCTTGGCCTGGTAGGTGATCGTGTTCGCGTCGAGGCGCGTCACGACGGTCGTCGCAGTCGCCTTGTGGCCGGATTGCAAGACCGAACTGGCTTGCACGTTCCACGAGCCGTCCGGCTGAAGCGTCCACTGACCATCGCCGAAGCCACCATCGGGTTCGAAATTCCAGCACCGAAACTGCTTCGACGCCGGATCCCAGCCGATGCGCTGCGTGCCGTTGTCCAGGAACTTGTCCCCAACGCGGACCGCGCGGGAAGCCAGGATGAAGTTCCGATCCGGGGTCCATTCGAACAACACCCGCGCCTGATGGCCTGTTTCGACCGGATCGGCCCATTCGCCGATTACCCAGGACAGGGGCTGAAGGTTCTGCTGGTTGGACGGCGGCACATACGGTGCTTCCCGCACGCTCGCGATCATCCACTTGCCGTCACGCTTCACCAGAACGTTGGTGTAATGCGCCCGGCTCGAACCCGAGCCATCGGGAGCCAGGGCCGAGGTCGTCCCATCCTCGATCGCCATATCCGGGCCGACGAACCGGACCGACTCCACATCGATCCGCAGCTTCTGTCCCTTGTTCTCGCGGAAGAAATCCGCGAAGTCCTTTTCGATGGCGCTCCGGCCCTTCAAGACCCGCCCCTCGACATCGATCAGGTCGGCATCGGGCGTCCACATCGCGGCGATCGCCTTCGCGTCGCCCCGCTCATACGCCTCGACAAAGGCCTGCGCCGCCTGCGTGATCTCCGCCTGACGCGGATCGGGCTCGGCACCGCCCGCACCCCGAGAAACCAACCCGACAAAGACGACCACGGCCGCGGCAAGACATTGTTTCATATGCGAATACCCGGAAAATGCCCCAAGAAACCAGCCGATCTGCGAACCGATCGTACCCGCGGGCGCGCTGTCCGCCAGCGATTCCCGTCGCCTTTGAAACGTACCATGCCCCAACATCCGTTGGGCGCGCACGGCGCGATATTCCGTGCTGAATTTTTTCGTGCGCGTCCACCCGGTGGTGCCACGCACGCGTGAGACGGCCGGCTGACAACGTGAGAATCGAAGACCGATGGACTGAGCGCGCCCGCAGGCGGCAAAAAACTCCCCTTTCAAGCGTTCCGCGGGCGGTTTCCGATATTGCAATAGACGGAGTGATCCGCGCTCGCACGATCGGCGCTGTTGCTGGACGACGGGGGCGGTTCCTTCCGCTCAGAATCCGGGAAGCCCTTGCGTTCATGGGGTCCGGTTCGCCGAGGCCAAGGAGTGGCGCGTGCGGATCATCACGATCATCAATCAAAAGGGCGGGTGCGGCAAGACCACCACCGCCATCAATCTGGCGGCTGCCATGGCCCGCGGCGGCCTCAGGACCCTTCTCGTGGACCTCGACCCGCAATCGCACTGCGCGGTCGGGCTGGGGATCCCCGAAACCCGCATCGACCTCGACATCGGCGATGTAATGGTCCTGCCCAACAACCGCCCAATTGATACCACCCGCCTGCTCTGGCGCGTCGGGCGGAATCTGGACCTCGCACCCAGCCGCATGAAGCTCGCCGGCCTCGAAGCTGCGCGGGGCGGCCTGGCCGACAAACCCGACAAGGAACGCCGCCTGGCCCAGGTGCTCGAGCGGCTCCGCGCCGACTACGACGTTGCCCTGATCGACTGCTCCCCGGCGATCGGCCTGCTGACGTTCAACGCCATTGCCGCGGCCAACAGCGTCCTGATCCCCGTCGAGACGGGCTTTTTCGCCCTGCAGGGCGCGACACGGCAATTGACCACGATCAAGACGCTGGCCAAGCGTTTGAACGTGGAAATCCCGATCTCGTTCGTCCCAACGCTCCACGATGAGGGAAGCACCGTTTCCCACGATTTGCTGGGTGAACTGCAGCGTCGATTCGGACACCAGCTTTCGCCGATCGTGATCCGGCGCGATCCAAAGCTCCGGGAAGCCGCCAGCTTCGGCCAGCCGGCTATTGAGCACGCCCCGGATTCGCCCGGCAGCAAGGACTACCTCGATCTGGCCCGCTGGGTGGCCTCGAAGCTCAACCTGAAGCTCTCCGGCTTCTCCGGCCCCGATCCGGCCTGGAGTCGCTCGAGCCCGATCGAACTCAAGCCGGAAGCAACCAAGCCCCCGGTCATCGACCTTCCGCCCGCTGATCCGGCCCCGAGCGGCCCGGTGGGCCTGCGTGGGCCGATGGCGACATCCGGTGGTGCCGCCACCTCCGCTGCGGACCTACGGGCCTCGCTCCTTCAGCAGGCGGTCTCCGATCCGGCTAAAGCCAGCGATCCAGGTTCGACGACCGGGCCGGTTGCCGATCGCGCTGCCGCAAGCCCAACGCCCTTCGGCATTCCGACTTCCATCCAAGCCTCGCCGGCGGTGATGGTTCCGAATCCGGCCGATCGAACGGTCAGCGTCTACACCCCCTTCGCAACGACGTCCGCCGGCCAGCTTGCCGGAACGGACGAGCAGCCACGCCCCACCAGCCGAGCCGCGGAACTCGTCCACCGGGCTCAGCGGCTTCTGCGTCGGGTGACCGGCGAAAAAACAGACGAGAACATCTCGACCACCCCGTTGCGCTTCGAGGCGCCGGTCACGGAGATGAAGCCGAAGCGGCCGAACGAGCCGGATCGGCGGCTTCTTGGCGTCCGCGTCACCGCGCAGGGTGTGCTGTTTGTGCAGCCGGTGACGCTCGGGCGAAAGGTCTCGATCGCGGGATCGTTCAACAACTGGTCCGACACTTCGCACGTCATGCGGCTGAATGAGGAACTTGGTGTCCTGGAACTCTGCGTCCCGATCGAACCCGGAAATCACCAATACCGCCTCGTCGTGGACGGCAACTGGACGGCCGACCCGCACAACTCCAACGCCGAACTCAATCCGTTCGGAGAGTTGAACAGCGTGGTGATGGTGCAGAGCGCCGCCGCGGCGAGGATGGACCTGGTTCTCGAGCGCCAGGGCGCAGCCTGAGAGGGGAACGAGCGTGGACGGACGTGACCAATCGCATCCGAACGGGGCCTACCCGGACGGGGAATCGCCCGACTCGATCGCGTTTCGTGCCGCGATGCGCGACGACCCCGCTGCGCCGGGCACGACGGATGAGGGCGGCCCGGTCGCGCACGGACGGATCGAGCTCGGCTATCCGTTCGAAGACGCCGACGTCCTCGCAGACTTGTTCCTGAACGACGGACCCACGGTCGCGAAGATCGGCCCCAACGGGCTGGTGAAGCCGACAGCGACCGAGCCGTTTCTTGCGGAGCCCAAGTCTCAGAAACAAACGATCGCCATGCCGGTGAAGCCGACCCCGTCGCGCTTGCTCCAGCAGACGGAAGTCGAGTTGCTTCTTGTCGGTCACCTGCCCGTCTTGGGCTCGGCATGGGTCCTGCAATACGCCAAGCACGTTGCGCAGCACGCGGGCACGCCCGTGGGTCTGATCCGTCTCAGCGGAGGCGAAGCGACGGTCGATCTGACGCTCCCCCCCAGCGAAGTCCCGCCCCAGAGTGGCCCGATGCCGAGCATCGCGGAGGCCGTGCGTTACGTCGCCCAGCGGACAGGCCGTTGGATCGTGAGGCTGGACGAGAGCGCCGATCGCGCCTCCGCGGCAGACGCCGCCTCAAGCATCCGCATCGCCGATCGCGTCACGGTGCTGACCGGCGCGGATGAAGCGGCGGTCGTCGGCTGCTATCGCGTCATCAAGACGCTTGAGCCGGGAGAAGCAACTCCCCGCCTTCACGTCGCCGTGATGGGCTCGAACCCGACACGCGCGGACGAAGCGGCGGGCAAACTCTCTCGCGCTGCAGAAAAGTTTCTGAAATCCCGCGTCACCAGCGAGGCGTGCAGCGCGAAGATCACCCCGGGATCATCGGTGAACGTGTATCGCGGGCGACCGAACGCGGGACATGCCGATCTCATCTCGCTGCTTCGGGGCGGCCCCGCTCCGACGGAAGAGCCGAAGCCGATCGCAGTGGAACCCGAACTGGAAGCCGAGGCATTCGACCAGGATTTCGTAGACGCCAACGACCCGGACTCCGGCATCGCCGAACCGAACGCTGTCCCGCCCGTCACGCAGCCAGCGTTTGAAGCGACCGAGTTCGCAAGCGCTCCGATCCTCCCGCCCGTTCAGCCTCGAATCGAACCGCGTCCCACGCAGGCTCCAGCGCCCACGCCGAGCCGTGCGGCCGTCGCCAAGCCCGCCACCGAATCCCGCGGCCTTGCCCGCCACCTTGAAAGCCTCGAATCGCTGGCTTCCAAGTGCCCGTACGCACCCGAAGTTGAACTGGCGGTTGACCCCGAAGGCCGCCTCCACCTGATCGCACGCGCAGCGAGCGACCCCGGCATGACCCTCGGTGCTCTGACAACCGCCAAGTCTTGGGCCGAAGCTCACGCATCACTGATGGCCATGGCCCACCCGCATCTCCGCACTTCGGCTGCCGTCTGTCATCTGATGACCGACGAACCCAAGAGCGTGCGTCGGCTCGGCGACAGCGATCTGCGCCTCCACCTTCTCACCGCCCCGCCCGGCACGGCAGAGGATGAAGCGGGTTGGGTCTGTGTTGAATTGAACTGATCTCCAAACGAAGCCAACGAAAAAGCCCACGGATGCACTCCGTGGGCTTTGTGTTTCGGTCGCAGATTTCAACCCGCCTTACGCGGATTCCTTGAGTCGGCGCATCTCGGTGAGGCTGCGCTTCGAGGTCACGGCCTTCTCATCGATGATGTACTCGGCGCCGGTGTTATCAAGATCCGGCAGCTGGTACATCAGATCGATCATCAGCTCTTCCATCACAGCGCGAAGAGCGCGAGCGCCCGTATCACGCTTGACGGCCTTCTCCGCCAGTGCACGCAGCGCACCGTCGGTGAAGGTGAGCTTCGCCCCTTCGAGGCCGAAGAGATGCTGATACTGACGCACGATCGCGTTCTTGGGCTCGGTGAGGATGTTGATCAGGGCATCAACAGACAGCGGCATCAGCGGAGCGAGCACCGGCAAACGGCCCACAAACTCGGGGATCATGCCGAACTCGATCATGTCGTCGGCCGTCACCTGCGAGAGAACGCGCGATGCCGATTCCTTTTCAGCCCGCGCCGCGCCGCCTTCGATGTTGAAGCCGATGCGGGTCGTGCCGAGGCGACGACGGATGATTTCTTCGAGGCCCACGAACGTGCCGCCGCAGATGAAGAGCACGTTGGTCGTGTCCATCTGGATGTACTGCTGCTCGGGGTGCTTGCGTCCACCCTGAGGCGGAACGTTGCTGGTCGTGCCTTCGAGCATCTTGAGGAGGCTCTGCTGCACGCCTTCGCCCGAAACGTCGCGGGTGATGCTGACGTTGTTCGAGGTCTTACCAACCTTGTCGATCTCGTCGATGTAGATGATGCCGCGCTGCGCCGCTTCGAGATCGAAGTCGGCCGCCTGCAACAGCTTCAACAGCAAGTTCTCAACGTCTTCGCCGACGTAGCCCGCTTCGGTCAGCGTGGTCGCGTCGCCGATGGCGAACGGAACCTTGAGCATGCGGGCGAGCGTCTTCGCAAGAAGCGTCTTGCCCGAGCCCGTGGGCCCGATCATGAGAATGTTGCTCTTGTCGAGTTCGACCGAGCCTGCCTCGGCGCTCTCGAGGTGCAGCAAGCGCTTGTAGTGATTGTGGACAGCGACCGACAAGGCCTTCTTGCCCTGGTCCTGCCCGATCACGTACTGATCGAGATAGTCCTTGATCTCGCGCGGCGCGGGCACTTCGCGCAGAGCCGTCGTCACCGTGCTGACGCGCCGGCGTTCCTGCCGGAAAATGTTCTGGCAGAGCTCGGTGCAGTGCGAGCAGATGTAGACCTCGCTCGGACCCTCCACCATCGGGCCGACATCGCGGCTCGTCTTGCCGCAGAAAGAACACGTCGTGACCTTGCGGCCACGGAAGTTCGAGTCATCGCGTCCGGGGGCTCCGGCTGGAGCATTGGGGTCGTCGTTTTTGCCTTTGGCCATAGATTCGCTCTCATCCAGACTCGAACACGGCGCGCGTGTGCGCCGGAATCGGGAGTCTATCGACCATCCCGGCGATGTTCCTCATCAAGACGTGCGAACAACATGAACGAAATGCGTACGCGCCGTCATAAATGGCATCCGCGGCAAAGCCCATCCGTCCGCGAGGGTCCGCCTTTGCTTACACATCGAACAGCGCTCGTGGCTGGGGCCCGCTCTTATCGGTCATCTCGTTTGGACGGGGCACCCGCGGCCTTCTCCACCAGCTTCCGACGCACCCGATCGAATTCTTCGGCCGAGATTTCGCCGCGCTTTTCCATGCGCCTCATCTGCTCCATCAGCGTCCCCGGGTCGCTCTCGATGTCGGGTGGGGCGAACACCTTCTTCCGGAGCGTGAGGATCACCAGTGATCCGCTCAGCACAACGCCGAGGAGAATCGCGACCCAGATCAGGATGTCGATGTTCGCAGCGGCGAGAATCACACGGAATCATTGACAGCGGATGCGGAAGTGTCCTGAGTCCTTCTGTCCTCTGTCCGGAATCCCGGGTCTTGCGTCGGCAAACCGACGCCGAGCCATCACGCATCAACTCCGCTTGATGTCGGAGTCGGGACGTGCGGACTCAGGATGACATGAACCAGGACGTTGTGATCCAGGACGGACTTTTCTCAGCTCCCCGATGCGATGGCGTCGCGAATCGGGACCAGCAGCGTCGGAACGACCCGAGATTCCACAAGCTCTTCTCCAAGCTGCGACAAACCGGAGAGGATCTCCGACAGTTCTTTGATGTCTCCGATCGATCCGAATCGGCGAAGCGTCAGGTAAACACTGATAGGTTCCGGTGGCGCATCGGCATCACGGAAACCCGTGCTTGTCCCCGCACGCGTCTTCACTTCAAAGTACACCTCGGTGTCCTCGCGTCCGGCGATCCGCATACCGAGCAGGGGCTGGCAATCGACCGGGACACCGCCGGGCAACTCCGCGAGCTGCGCGAGGGGCGAGCCGGGCAGGAGCGCCTCGTACACGATGGCGTCGTGATTTCCGCCGGCCGCGAGGTCAAAGCCGTAGAGCAGCTCCACGTAATCGACATCGAGGGGGCTCACGTTCAGGAAGAACGGCGCCGCCTCCAGAATGTGCTTGTGCAGGCTGTACGAATCCGCCGGCTCGGCCGGGTTCACGACGCCCGAGCGGATGTTGTTCGACCGCACCGCCACCCAGCGGTGTGTGCCGTCGTTCTGAGGCGACTCGAGAGCGAGTTCTTCCCGATACCGCCGGAAGGACGTCATGTTCGGAAACTGCTTCCGCACGCGTTCGAACAGATCGAGCACGGTGTCACGCCCGCGGGGCAGATCCATCTTCACCGACAGCTTCTGATTGATATAGAAGTCCGAGCAAAGCGCCCGAAAGCTCTCACTCATTTCGCCACCCGCTCCTTGGGCTTGGCTTCGATCGCCCGCTTCTGCAACGTAGGACACACTCGACTCGGTTCAATGCTAGCGGGCGTCCGGCCGAACTCCAAGAGCGGAGCAAGAGAGGAACAAGTGAGCGGCGGGCGCGTGGCAAGCACCGGACGCGACCCGACAAAGCCCCGGGCGCTCAACTCACGCCGACAGCAGGCATTGAGCCACTTTTTCGGTCTCGGACAGATCGTGAAAAGCGTGGTCCGCCCCGCAGTCGAGCAGCGCTTCCCGGCTGAACTTTCCGGTTCCGACCCCCACCGCGATGTGCCCGTGCGCCTTGGCGCACGCGACGTCGTACGGAGTATCGCCGATGATGACCACCCGGGACGGATCGCGCCCCAGTTTCTTTCGATAGCGTTCCACCGCCACCGGAGGCAGATGGTTCCGCTCGGGCGGATCGTGGGGCGAATCGTCACCCCACGCCGAGACCTGGAATCGTGCCGTATCGATCCCGCAGGCGCGGACTTTCAGCAATCCCGTTTTCTCGAAGTTGCCGGTCAAGAGCCCCATGGTGACTCCGAACTCCGCATCAAGCCTCTTGAGCAGTTCGTGAACTCCGGGCATGGAACGCCCGAGTCCCGGAGTCTGGAACGTTTCGAGCATCCGGCGTTCATACGCCGCCCGGAACGCGGCAATGTTCTCGCGCGAAGGCGGCAAGCCGGCGTTCGCAAGCATCTCGCGCATGATGAGCGGATCCAGCCTTCCCGCGAACTGCACGCCCCCGGTGTGGCAGCCCTCGCCAAAGACCTCTTTTCCCGCCGCCTCCATGCAGCGCATGCCCGCGCCCACCGTGCTGAGAAGGGTTCCATCGATATCAAACAGGAAGAGCATGCGTCTGGGTGCCCGGCGGTTGGGGAAGTTTCGGAGCCGCCAAGCGTACACCTACCGCTCGATCACGAAATCGGTTTCGTCCGGAACAGCCCGGAGCGCCATCTGCGCCGCGCCTGCGATGTTCTCGTTCAGGCGGCCGGCAACCTCCTCCAGAAACGCCCCCACGGCGAACGGGCTGCCCTGTGCTTCCAACCAGACGCTTCCATCCGGCTCATTGCGCACCCGGCCGGTCACCGGATGCGAGGAGGCGATCCACCGGCAAGTCGCCCGAAAGCCGACGCCCTGCACACGTCCCGTATAACGGACCCCGACGCGAATTCTGGCTTCGCCGCTCATCCATTTCGATCTTTGGCCGGTCGTCCGAGCCATTCCGAGCAGAAACGCCGCTCCGACCGGAGCGGCGCAGCCGGCGCGATTCGGCCGCGCGGCCGGATTGCCTGCCCCGTCGCGTCGTTCCTGCTCGTACGGCAAGCGACCGAACGCTGGGAAGCTCGCTGCACCGGAAGCAATCACGTTGCCCGAGGCGTCCCGCTCATCCTTGCCCCGGAGGGTCAAGAATCGCCCGGCAATGTCGAACACGATCTGGCAAGACGACGGGGAGAAGCAGCGCGTCCGCGACGCGAGCGACATCGTTCGGATCATCGGCGAGGTGGTGGCGCTCAAGCCCAAAGGGCGGGAGTACGCCGGGCTTTGCCCCTTCCACGATGACCACAACCCGTCGATGGGCGTTGTGCCCCACAAGCAGATCTTCCACTGCTTCGTGTGCGGCGCCAGCGGTGACGTCTTCACGTTCGTCCGCAAGTTCCATCGCATGGAGTTTCGCGAGGCGCTCGAGTACCTCGCCCAGCGCGCAGGAATCGAACTGAAGCCGCGCCGGCGCGACGCGGCCGAGCAGGGCGGCGACGGAGTTTCCCGCTCGCAGATCCACGAGGCCAACGCGGTGGCCGCCGAGTTCTTCAAGGCTGTCTACAACCACCCCGAGCACGGTCGGGCGGCGCGAGCGATCGTCGAGAAGCGTGCGATCTCGCCCGCGATGGTCGAGAAGTTCGGCATCGGTGCATCACCGGATCGCTTCGACGGGCTTCTCCTCACGATCCGCAGCAAGCAACTCGATCCGCGTGCGTTCGCCGAGGCCGGCCTTCTTCGCACGAAGGCCGAAACCGGGCACATGTACGACACCTTCCGCAACCGCCTCATGTTTCCGATCTCGGACATGATCGGGCGCACCATCGCCTTCGGTGGGAGGAAGATCGACGAAGAAGAGGAACCAAAGTACCTCAACAGCCCCGAGAGCCGCGTGTTCAACAAGTCGGCCACGCTGTTCGGGTTCGCCCAAGCTTCGCGAGCCATCCAGGTGCAGCGAACGGCCGTCATCACGGAGGGCTATACCGACACCATCGCCTGCCATCAGGCCGGCATGGAGAATGTCGTCGCGACGCTCGGGACCGCGCTCACCCGCGAGCACGCGGTCATCCTCCGGCGTTTGTGCGATCGAGTCGTGCTGCTCTTCGACGGCGACGATGCCGGACAGCGCGCCGCCGATCGGGCGGCGGAGATCTTCTTCGCCGAACCGCTCGACGTTGTGGTCGCGACGCTCGAGCGATTCACCGACGCGAAGGACCCGGACGAACTGCTCAAACGCGAGGGGGGTCTCGATGTCCTTCGAAAAGCCGTGGGAGCCGGAGTCGATGTTCTCCGCTATCGGTTTGCGCGTGTCGCCAGGAGCGTCGAAGGCGGGGGCATCGCGGTCCGCAGCCGCGCTGTCGAGGAAGAAGTTTCCCGGCTGGCCGATCTTGGCTTGAGCGATGTCGAACCCGTGCGCCGGCGCATGATCGTGCGCGAACTGGCAAGGCTTGCGGACATCGGCGAGGAAACGATCGCCCGGGCGATCCCCGCTGCACGCGGCGCCCGCAAGCGGCCGGACGCTCCGGCTTCACCTCAGGATCCGCGCCCGGCGGCTTCGCCGGTCGCTCGATTGGCAAACGGACCGCTGAAGACGCTCGAGGCGCTGCTCGGCTGTGCGCTCTGCGACCCCTCGCTCCTCGCGACCCTCGACGCGACCGGAAGGAAGATGCTCGCGCCCGATCGCTTCGAATCTCCCGAACTCTCCGAGCTTGCGGAGTTGACGCTCTCTGTGCTCGGTGCCGAAGCTCCGGATTTCGGTTCGCTCCTGCCCCGGCTGTCCTCCACGGACTCGCAGTCCGCCGCCACAATCCTCCAGGCCCGGACCGAACGCGAGACGGGCGGCGACTCGGAACGACTGCGGCGCCACTGGTCCGAGTGCCTCCGTCTGGCCCAGATCGAGGCCGAACGTGCCGCCCCGCCCCCAACCGGGACTGATACCGATTCGCTCCTCGCCCGGATCGCGCAGGCCGCCGCCCGGAGCCAGAAGCTGGGCGCGGACCTGAAGATGTACCCGAAGGTCAACGGACGCTGATACCCTTCCCGCGTCGGTCAGACTCGATAAACCCCGTGCCGGAGCCAAGGCCGCGTGATCGCCGAACTCAATCCTGCGTTGTCGGAACTCATCGAACTCGGGCGCAAGCGCGGCTGGCTCAGTTACGAAGAACTGAACAACACGCTCCCCGACGAGATGGTGGACCCCGAGCGGCTCGATGAGCTGCTCGTCCTGATCGATCGCCTCGGCATCGAGCTCGTGGATGAACTCGAGTTCAAGGCCCGGCGCTTCCGTGCCCAGAAGGCAAGCGAAGACAAACCGGGCGTCCTGCCCAAGCTCTTTCGCGCCATGACCGTCGCGGGCGGCGAGCGCGAGGCCGAAGCGGCGCAGCTCCGCCAGAAACTCTCGGTGACGGATTCCCCCGACTCGCCTGCCGCGGCGCCCGCACCGGCGACTCCCGCGAAGCAGGAAGCCGAAGCGCCCGCGGAAGAAGAAGACTCCGCCCCCGATGATGATGCACGCGACTGGGACGAGCCGGTTCCGTTCGAGCTGGGCGCGAAACGGATCGACGACCCGGTGCGGATGTACCTCTCGCAGATGGGCACGATCCCGCTGCTCACCCGCGAAGAGGAAATCCGCCTCGCGAAGAAGATCGAAACCACGCGGATGATTTTCCGGCGTCGCTGCCTCGAGAGCGATTACGTGGTGCACCAGGCGGTGGAGACGCTTCGCCTGGTCCACACCGGCGATCTGCCGTTTGACCGCACGATGCGGATCAGCACGGCGGAGACCAACGCGAAAGAAAAGATCGCCAAGCGCATCCCGTTCAACCTTCGCACGATCGAGAAACTGCTCGAACTGAATCGATCCGACTGGGAGCTGCTGCACCAGGCCAAGAAGACCGGCGATGCGGATTCGACCAAGCAGCTCCGCTCGCGCCTGGCGATGCGCCGCCGGCGCATGGCGGCACTGACCGAAGAGCTCAGCCTCCGCACCGGACGCATCATCCCGCTTTCACGCAAACTCCGTTCGATCGCGAACAAGATGCACGAGCTCGAGGCCGATCTGCGCCTCGCGGCCAAGCACCCCAAAAAGTTCGAGCCCGACGATGTTGCCGTGATCAAAGAAGAACTTGAGGGTCTCCGTTCGCTCGTGCGGGAAGAGCCGACCGAACTCACGCGGCGTGTCCGCGCAATCAAGACCGTCTTCTGGGAGTACGAGCAGGCCAAGCGCGATCTCTCGGGAGGCAACCTCCGCCTCGTCGTCTCGATCGCCAAGAAGTACCGCAATCGGGGCCTCCCCTTCCTCGACATCATCCAGGAAGGCAACACCGGCCTGATGCGCGCGGTGGACAAATACGAATACAAGCGCGGATACAAATTCAGCACATACGCGACGTGGTGGATCCGCCAGGCCATCACCCGCGCCATCGCCGATCACGCCCGCACCATCCGCATCCCGGTGCACATGATCGAGACGATGACCAAGCTGCGCAACATCCAGAAGATGGCGCTGCAGGAATCGGGGCGCGAGCCCACGATCGAAGAACTCAGCGACAAGCTGGGCATCAGCGCGACGGAAGTGCGCCGCGTCATCAAAATCAGCCGCCACCCGGTCAGCCTCGACAAACCCGTGGGCGAGAGCGAAGACAGCTTCTTCGGTGATTTCATCGAAGACGAGCGCCAGAGCGCTCCGTCGGATGCCGCGGCACACGACATGCTCAAGGCGCGTATCGAGGTGGTCCTCAAGACCCTGACGTACCGTGAGCGCGAAATCATCAAGCTCCGCTACGGCATCGGCGACGGGTACACCTACACGCTGGAAGAGGTCGGTCGCATCTTCAAGGTGACGCGCGAGCGCGTACGCCAGGTCGAGGCGAAGGCGATCCGCAAATTGCAGCACCCGGTGCGGGCCCGCAAGCTCCAGGGCTTTGTGGACGGCAGCGTCTACAAAGAAGTCCGGGGCGAGATGGATTCGGCCTCGCATGTGCTCGATCGCGAGCAGATGCTGAACCGCGTCGAGCAGTACAGCGCCGAGGACACCGACCTCTCCGACGACCTTTCCGAGAATGCCCCCGACGACCTCGCCGACGAGCAGCTTTCGTCCGGGGGGCAGGATTCGCTGGGTGATCTCGGGGCCGCGGACGGCTCGGACGACGATTCCGCCTCGGAAGTGCAGTAGCCGTTCCCGTGCCCGGAACGGGCGGCTACCATCGCCCCGCAGTTGTTGGGGAGTAGCCATCGGGGATCAATCCCGATCGGAAGGCCGTCAGCACGGCGGGTTCGATCGAATCCGCCCGGCCCCCGAAGGCGTGACCGATCACGCTCCGAGCAAGACCGACACCGGCGAGCCGGCCCGAATTCCGGGTCCACGCGCGCCGGATGGTGTCCGTCCGCGGAGTGAACATGGTCTGGCTCTATTCCGGCTTCATCGTCTTTGTTCTCATCATGCTCGCGCTCGACCTGTTCGTGGTCAACCGCAAGCCCCACGAGATCAGCATCAAGGCGGCCGTCTTCTGGACGGGCGTCTGCGTGGTGCTCGCCCTGCTTTTCAGCCTTGTTGTCTTCCAGATGTACGAGCACAACTCGCTCAACATCGGCAACGCGACACGCGAACGAAACGCCCTGCAGATCACCACGCGGTCCGATCTGCCGACGCTCACGCTCGGGCAACCCGTCCCAGAATTGCCCCCGCCCGCTGCGGACGCGACCGCCGAGGATATCGCAGACACGAAGGAAGCCTGGACGGCGGCGCAGAACGCCCTGAACGCCTCCGACCGCAAGGTCGCGTGGCAGGCGACGCTCGAGTTCCTTTCCGGCTGGCTCATCGAATACAGCCTGAGCCTCGACAACATCTTCGTCATCGCGATCATCTTCGCGCACTTCGGAATCCCCAAGCAGTACCAGCACCGCGTGCTCTTCTGGGGCATTCTCGGCGCGCTGATCATGCGCGGCATCATGATCGCGCTCGGCGCCGTGCTCATCGCCCAATTCCAGTGGATTCTCTACGTCTTCGGCGCGTTCCTCATCTTCACCGCGTTCAAGCTGCTCCGCAACAACGACCACGAGGCGACCCCCGAGGAGGGCTTCATTTACAAGCTCGCCCGGCGCGTCTTCCCCTTCCATCCGGAAATCGTCGGCCAGAAGTTCTTCATCCGCAAGGAAGGCCGCCTCTGGATGACGCCCCTCTTCCTCGTGCTGCTCATCGTCGAAGGCACCGACGTCGTTTTCGCCGTCGATTCCATCCCCGCGATCTTCGCGATCACGCAGGATCCGTTCCTGGTCTTCACGTCCAACGTCTTCGCGATTCTCGGCCTGCGATCCCTGTACTTCGCACTCGCCGCGATGATGGACAAGTTCCGCTTTATCAAGGTGAGCCTCGCCGTCGTGCTCGCGTTTATCGGCGTCAAAATGATCATGCTCTACTGGCACATCCACCTGCCGACCGCGGTTTCGCTGGGCGTGATCGTGACGGTCCTGGGCAGCGGCATCATCGCTTCGCTCCTCATCCCGCCTCCGAAAAATCAGGACGAGCACCCGACGCCCGTCGCCTGATCAGGATTTGCAAGGAACTGCCGGACGGCGTCGATCGCCCGCTCGCGTGTACTCGGTCTTACCCACACGTCGTTGTGGCGGGCGCTCTCGATCTCGACCAGCATTCCGCCAGCCTTGGCGTTCGCGATCGCCCGCGCATCTTCCAGCGGGCAGACCACGTCGTCGGTGCCGTGCAGGACCAGCAGCGGGCAGGGCAACTCCCTCGCCCACCCAGCGCGATCGAACTGCGCGAGCGCCCCGGCCGAGACACCGGCCCGCCGACGGATCAACCAGATCGCGACCGGAAGGTTCAACCGCCACGGGCTGCGCTGCGCACGCATGACATTCCGCGCGGGTGTCTCAACAAGCCGGTACGGCGCCTCCGCGATCACCCCCGCCAGCCGATCGCGATTCTGCCATTGATTTCCGGCCACGAGCGACACCCCCGCACCGAGCGACCAGCCGAACAGCACGATCCGGGCGCTCCCGGGCCCATCCAGCGATTCAAGCAGCGCAACAAGGTCCTCGCCCTCGCGCATGCCCAGTTCGCACGCGCCGGGCGATTCGCCGTGACCCGGTAGATCCCACGCCACGATTCGCGAGCACATCGGCGCGAGCGCTGAAACCCGGGCGAGCGCTCCCACTTTCGAATCCGACCAGCCGTGCGTCAGCACCGCCACCGGCCCCGTCGGGCAGTTCCCGTCGATGTCCCAGGCGATCAACCGGCGTCCCCGCGATTCAAAGCCAAAGCGCCGAAATGCGAGCGCGGGCGTCAGTTCGCCCGGATCGCCGGGGACGCCCCGCGAAACCGCCCACGAGTACGTCCGCCTGCGCGGGAACCGGAGCGTGCTGTACGTCGATGCGATCAGAAACGATGCATAAAGACCCAGCCCGAACGCCAGCAGCAGGAGGAGACCCATCATGCCTAGAACGACCGGAAGAGATTGGAGATGTCGTTGAACGTCACGATCAGGAACATCGATCCGATCAGCATCAGGCCCGCGAGTGTCACCGCGTTCTGGAAACCGACGGGCACGGGTCGCTTGAAAATCTGCTCATAGAGAATGAACAGGAATTGCCCGCCGTCCACGATCGGCAGGGGCAGGAAGTTCACAACCGCAAGATTCACGCTGACCATCGCGAAGAAGAAGAGCAGCCAGATCATGCCCCGGTCCGCGAGCAGCGTTCCGACGTGCGCAATGCCGACCGGTCCCTGCAGGTGCGTCACCTTCAGAGTTCCTTCAAACAGACGCCCGAACGTCAGGTACACCTGCAGGACCATGCGCCGGGTTTCCGACAGGCCGAGCGTCACGGCGTTCCATGGTCCGGTGCTCCGCCTCAGAATCTGCGCCGGCTCGAACGCGCCGGCGATCGGTGGGGAAAGCCAACGAAGCTCGGAAACCGAGGCGATGTCCGCGGCATTCAACTTGAGCTTGATGGTTTCCAGCGGGGTCGTTTCTACGGTTTGCCCCGCCAGCACCGCGGTCCGCACGACCATCTCGATCTCGCCCCCCGAACCCCGGCCGGTTGCCGCCAATTCAGCCGCGGCACGTTTCAACTCGGCCCGCACATCTTCAAAGTTCCGCACCTCGTGCCCGGCGACGCTGAGAATCCGCGAACCCGGGCGGATACGGGCCGCCGCGGCAGGTGTCTCCCGCGTCTGTGCCTTCACGCCCGAATTTTCGCCGGCGGGCTGAATCACCTCTCGTGCGACCGCGACTCCGAGCTCGGTCGAGTTCCGCTGCATCGAAGCTGCGTCGAACCCGATCGTCCCCGCCCGCGAAACCGCGAGCTTGAGCGGGATTTCCTTCTCGCCGTCACCTTCGGCGCGTCGCACAACGGCCTCGATCTCGCGCCCGGCGTTGCTGCGGATCTCGCGGAGACCGGCCTCAAAGCTCGGGAACTCAACGCTGCCGATGCGGAGGAAGACGTCGCCGTCGCGAAGCCCTTTGGGCGCCGCGTCCCGCGCCTGCGCAACACCGAGCAACGTTGTCAGCCCCAGCAAATTGGGCTGCACCCCCACCGCGTCGCCGGGCAACTCGAACTCGGTCATCTGGAACGCCGGCTCGGGCTTGGTGGTAACCGAGACGCGCTTGCCGCCCGCATCCTCAAAGACCAGCTCGAGCGGCTTTCCATCCGATGCACGAGACGCCTTTGAAAGCTCAAAAAAGTACCGGATGTCGGTGTCGCCATTGATCGAAACCAGGCGCATTCCCGGCTCGACGGCGCCGAAACCGACCTTGGCCAGTTCCGCCCGGAACTGCTCGCGTGCGCGTACCCCGCGAGGATCCTGCACGCGGAGCGATCGCGCGGGCTCGATGCCCAGGGCCAGGAGCCTTGATCCCGCATCGGCTTCGGGCAACACGGAAAAATTCAGCGTTTCCGGCACACCCGGCCGGCGCACCTCCATGTTCACCGGCGTTTTTCGCGGCGCCATCGCGGCCGCCATGATGATGTCGCTGAACTGATCTGCCTTGCGTCCGTCCACGCTCAGCACTTCGTCGCCCGGCCGGAGCCCCGCCTGCTCGATGTTCAGCGCCTTGGCGTTGGTTGCAACCGCGCTCGACGCAGGCAGCCCCGGCGCGACGCCGCCGATCACCGGCGGTTCGGTTGGCAATCCGACGCGGAAAACAATGATGAACAGAATGATCGCGGTGATGATGTTCATGACCACGCCCGCGCTGATCACGATCATCTTCTTCCACGGCACGCACCGCTGGTAGCTATCAGGGGCTTCGCTGACGGCATCGGGATTCAGGTCCTCCTGCCCCAGCATCTTGACGTAGCCTCCGAAGGGAAGCCAGTTCAGGCGATACTCGGTCGGCGAGATCGCAAGATCGCCGACCGCCCCTCCCGCGGAAACGCCTTCCGGTGTGCCGATCGCTCGCAACCGATCGAGATACTCCTGCTCGCTGCTCCCCCGACGGAATCCGAGTCCTTTGCGATACGAAAACGCCGCGGGCCCGAAGCCGAGCGCGAACGCCAGTACGCGAATGCCGGCCCAGCGTGCAGCGACAAAGTGTCCGAGTTCGTGCACGAAGATGATCAGGCCGAAGCCGATCACCACGAGCGCGAGGTCTGTCATCGTTCCCAGAATTCCCGAGATATCGGGCATAGTTATCTCCGTCTCATCCTATCGACGAGCGGCACACCCCGGAGTTCGCAAAAAAGCACGCGGGCCCCGGATTCCGGGGCCCGCGGAACGATTCAAACAGCCTTTCGATGCACAGCCGGAGCTTAGCTGCCGTACTTGACGGTGCAGCCGTAGGGCTTGGTCTGCGTCGTCGTCACGGGCTTGCCGGCGATGATCTCGTCGAGCGCCTTGGCGACGTAGTTCGTCTTGCCAACTTCCTTGGTCTTGTCGGAGTCGTCGATCGCGCCGTGGTACGCGAGCGTGCCGTCCTTGTTGATGATGAACATCTCCGGCGTGCGCTTCGCGTCGTAGAGCTTGCCCACCTTGCCGCTCTCATCGAGCAGAATCGGGAACTCGATCTTCCAGTCCTTGCGGGCCGAGTTGTTCGCTTCCTTCCCCGCACCCTCCTTGCCCGGAGCGCCCGAGTTGATCGCAACGAACACGACGCCCTTCTCGCCGTACTTCTTGTTCAGGTCGTTGAACGTGTTCGCGCCGTTCTCGAAGTGCTTCTTGACGTACGGGCAGCCCGGATTGAACCACGTCACAACCACGATCTTGCCCGCGAAATCGCTCAGGTTGACGGTCTTGCCTTCGGTGTCGTTCAGCGTGAAGGCGGGGGCGATGCTGCCGATCTTTGCCGCGGCTTCGGTCTGCTTCGCGTCCTTGTGATCCTTGTGGTCCTTCTTGTCGGTGGTCGTGGTCGTCGTGGCGGGCTTGGAGTCCTTCTGATCCGGGCTCCCCATGCCGACGGCGGCCGGAAGAATGATGCCGGCCGAAGCAATCAGAGCGATCAGCGACAGTTTCGAGCGTTTCATCGAGGCGTTCTCCTGAATGGCCAGTGCCGCCGGGGTGCTGCGGCCAGCCGCGTGTTCCGTCCGCGGCGACGCGCCGCGTCCATCCCTTGATATCAGTTGGTCTACTGATATCGGACCGGAAAGGTTCGCTGGCGCACAAGCGCGGGCTCCATCCCGGCGTCCGTTGTATTGTTTGACGCCCCGGGGCGCACCGGCGTTCCGCTTTCCCGCACTATTGGTCGGATGAGGTCTTTTTTATCGAGTAGAACGCGGGCTCGGGTGTCTTCGCCATCCAAACCGCCACGACACCGTGGGCTGTCACTTGGGCTTTGTTCGCATCCGCGAATCGGAGTGTCATTGTGTTTGAGCGTGCGAGCGTGGATTCGTCCGGTGATTCCAAATCGGAGCATTCCTCACCCGGATAGAACTCCAGGCGCTCTGCTCCGGGAAACTGAATGGTGAGCACCCCTGATTTCAGGTCCGCCGTCGCACGTTCCGAAGGCCAGGCCTGCGGCATCGCGCTCCGCGACTTTTCGATCTTCGGAGCATCAGCGGATCGGGCGGGCTTGCCTTCCGGCGCACCGACGGGGATCGAGAGCGAGTCCTCGCCCTTGCCAAAGACGCACACGTCGGCGCATTCCAGCCAACTCAATTTGAGCCCGATCCTGGCCGCGTCGCCCGATTTCGCGGTTGTCGGGACTGCCAAGGGAACCAGCAGAGTGACTTCCCCGTCGTACACACTGTCGTAGATGCCGCCGGGGGCGACGTATCGCTTGGGTGCGGGCCATTGGATTTCACCGAGCGTGTAGCCCTTTGGGAGGCTGGACTCGTCGATGGACGGCGGATTTCCGCCGCCGGGAGCTCCCTTGTAGTAAATATGCCAGTGCGGCTCCATGGTGAAAACCAGGCCGAGCATCTCGGTCGAACCCGGGGTCAGTTCTTTGTGCTCGCTGATGATGCGGAACTGAACGTGCGGCCGATCTTTGGATTCCGGCGCAGCTCCTTGCGGTTCGGATGCGACTCCGAACACGCTCGACGCCATCCCGGCCAGCAGGGTTGACACAAGGGAAAAGCTCATGCAAGGCCTCCATCGCGCGTACTGTGCCCCCATGCTACGTTCGAACTCGCTGCGTGTTCCGTCCGCGATTGTTGGGCTTTTGGGGGCTGTGCTCTGTGCGATGGTCTTCGCGGGATGCGAAAAGGACACACGCGACTCGGATATTGTGAACGTGAAGGTGGCGGAAGTGTCGGAGCTGGTCAAAGACGCCGAGGGCAACCCGACGGCGTTGCTGCTGATCGACCCGCGTCCGCAGACCGAGTTTGAAGAGGGCCACATTCCCGGCGCTCGAAACCTGCTCCTCACCCGCTTCGATGGTGAGAAGGGGCGCGATCCGCGAATTCAGGCCTTCAGCGAAGCGATCGTGTACGGCCAGGATCCTTCCAGCCCCGTTGCACGCGCGGTCGTCAAACGCATGCTCGCGATGGAGTACAAAGACATTCGCTTCTTTGCTGGTGGGCTGAACGAGTGGAAGGCGGCGAACTTGCCGATCGAGACCGGACCGAGCAAGCCGCTGCCTGCCGCGAAGGCGGCGACCAGCCGCGGCAGAGGGCGGTGATGGTTCGCTTCACCGGCGCAGTTCTCGGCGGCATTGTCGTTCTGTCCGGTTGCCAGTCTGTTTCGGACAACGACATCGAACCGATCGGGCTCGATCAAACTGCGGCGCTGTATCGACAGCGCGACGCCGATCCGCTCAGCGCGCTCTTCATTGATCCCCGACCCCGCGACGCGTTCGAATCGGCGCATATCCCCGGAGCCGTGAATTTGTCGCTTGCGACATTTGACGGAGCGAAAGGCATCGACCCTCGCATCTCCCAGTTCAAAGAGATTGTCGTCTATGGCCAGAATCCCGGCGATGTCGCGGGCCCGGTTGTTTCGAAGCGGATGATGCAGATCGGCTACGCGGATGTACGCACCTTCGCAGGGGGCGTCGACGAATGGAGGCGCGCCGCACTGCCGCTCGAAGACGGACCTTCCGGAACCTTGCCGGCTCCGATGCCAACGAGCCGGCGCGGCAGCACGCGATAGAACGCAGGCGAGCATAAACTTTCCCCATGCAATCCGGCACCAAAGCCGCAGGCCGTGACTTCGCTCCTTCGCCCAAGGTCGATGCCGTGATGGCCGCGGAACGGGCGGCGAGCTTTACGAAGCGGTCGATCAAATCCAAGAGCAAGCTCGCCGGTCTCAAACTAGCGCTTTCGATGCTGGATCTGACGACGCTTGAGGGCAAAGACTCGCCCGAGAAGGTCCGGGCTCTCTGCGCGAAGGCGGTCAACCCCGGCGCGGGCCAGGCTGATTTGCCGGATGGACTTCCAAGCGTGGCGGCGGTGTGTGTGTATCCGAATCTGGTAAAGCACTGCCGCGACTCGCTCGCGTCGATGGGCGCGCTCGGACGCGTCAAGATCGCGTCAGTTGCGACAGGATTTCCCAGCGGGCAGTATCCGCTCGATGTTCGACTCGATGACACCCGGCGCGCGATTCACGATGGTGCGGACGAGATCGACATGGTCATCAACCGCGGCGCGTTCCTCGCGGGGCGGTATGACGAGGTGGCAGAAGAGATTCGCGCGGTGAAGAGGACGTGTCTACAGGAAGGCGTCAAGGCCGCGCGGCACGATGGCGAGGGGAAAGGCCGCGCGATATCGCTCAAGGTGATTCTCGAGACGGGCGAACTCGAGACGCTGGACAACGTGCGGTTTGCGAGCGATCTTGCGATCCGGGCGATGGACGAGGCGACTCGCGAACTGGAACCGGACACGATTTATTCGGCTCTGCACGCTACGAACGGCACGGCAAGGAATGGGACCCATGAGCCTCATGGGACCCATAGGTCCTATTCCTCCTTTGACTTCATCAAGACGAGCACCGGCAAAGTGACACCGGCGGCGACGATGCCGGTGACGCTGGTAATGCTCGAAGCGGTGCGCGACTGGTATCTGGAAACGGGCAAGCTGGTGGGTGTGAAGCCGGCGGGCGGCATCCGCACGGCGAAGCAGTCGCTGCATTATCTCGTGATGGTGAAGGAAACGCTGGGCGCGCTGCAAGGTGTGAATGAACTGCACGCGGGTGGCTGGCTTACGCCGGAGCTCTGGCGCTTTGGCGCGTCGGCGCTCGCCAACGACATTCTGCGGCAGATCTCGTGGCTGCATTCTGGCAAGTATCGCGCCAACTACGACGTGACCGAAGCTTGAATCGCGAAAGGGACTTCATGAGCAAGAACGGCGAGACAAACGGAGTTGCGGTTCAGCAGTCGCCTTCGACATCGCGAATCTCGCGAGATAGCAATTCCGCACCCGCGGGCTGGGAATATTCCCCCGCCCCCGAAACGACCAAGGTCGCTCTCAAGTCTTCCTACGGCCTCTTCATCGATGGCAAGTTTGCCGAGCCGAAGGGCGCGAAGCGCTTCGAGACCATCAACCCGAGCACCGAAGCGACGCTCAGCGAAGTTGTGCAGGCGACTCCGGCGGATGTGAATCGCGCGGTTGCCGCGGCAAGGGCGGCGCTGCCGAAGTGGGCCGGGCTCCCCGCTGCTGAACGCGCGAAGTTCATCTTCCGAATCGCTCGGCGCATTCAGGAACGCGGACGCGAACTGGCGATCATCGAAACGCTCGACAGCGGCAAGCCGATCAAGGAATCACGCGACGTCGATATCCCACTTGTCGCGGCGCACTTCTTTTACAACGCTGGCTGGGCCGACAAGCTCGGCTATGTGTTCCAAGGCCAGACATCTCAGTCGCCGAAAGCCAAGTCCGGCAAGGGTTCGCTGCCCGAAATAGCGTCGGGTGTGCGCCCGGTCGGTGTCTGTGGCCAGGTCATTCCGTGGAACTTCCCGCTGCTGATGGCCGCGTGGAAAATCGCTCCCGCGCTCGCCTGCGGCAACACCGTCGTTCTGAAACCGGCCGAAACCACCCCGCTCACGGCGCTTGTGCTTGCCGAGATCTTTGAAGAATGCGGATTGCCTCCGGGTGTCGTCAACATCGTCACGGGCGACGGTGTCACCGGCCGCGCGATTGTCGAGCACCCGGACGTGGACAAGATCGCCTTCACCGGCAGCACGGAAGTCGGCAAGATCATCGCCAAGTCTGTCGCGAAACCGCGGCCGGACGGAAAGTTCAAACGCCTCACGCTCGAACTCGGCGGCAAGTCACCCCACATCATCCTCGAGGATGCGGCGATCGATCAGGCAGTGGAAGGCATCATCAACGGTATCTATTTCAATCAGGGCGAAGTCTGCTGCGCCGGTTCGCGGCTGTTTGTGCAGGAGTCGATCCTGGACACTGTCGTCAAGAAGCTCGAGATCCGCCTCGCTTCGCTCCGCACCGGTGATCCGATGGACAAGAACACCGACGTCGGCGCGGTGAACAGCAAAGAGCAGCTCAGCCGCATCGAGCACTATCTCAAGCTCGGTCAGACCGAAGGCGCGGAACTCCGCATGCCCGGCTACAGCGGCGAAGTTTCGCCCAGCAACACCGGCAGCAAGCATGGTCTTCCGAGCAAGGGTTTCTGGTGCCGCCCGTGCTTCTTCACCGGCGTGCAGCCAAGCCACACGATCGCGCGCGAGGAGATCTTTGGGCCGGTACTCAGTGTGCTGAGTTTCCGCACGCCGGAAGAGGCCGTCAGCCGTGCGAACAACACGCCGTACGGGCTTGCCGCGGGAATCTGGACGGAGAAGGGGAGCAAAATGCTCTCGATCGCGAAGCAGATCAAGAGCGGCGTGGTGTGGTGCAACACGTACAACAAGTTTGACCCGGCGAGCCCGTTTGGCGGATTCAAGGAATCGGGGTTCGGGCGCGAGGGCGGCGTGCAGGGGCTGAAGGCGTACGTGGAGGTCTGAAGGCGAAGACATTTACCACGAAGGCACGAAGGGCACGAAGTTGGAAATCAGTTGAAAGGCAAGGAGCGCGGACGGCGCACGCTTTTCGTTCACTGATCACAGCACGCGCCGGACAATGCCCTGTTTCAGCAGCGCGGTATTGAAGTTCAAAAGCAGCCCGAGCGGAAATCCGCCGAGTTTCATGTACGTGAGCAACTGGGCTTCGTGCACTTTGAGCACGGTTTCGACCGCTTTCAACTCCACCACCAGCGACCCGCCGACCACAAGGTCCATCCGGAGTCCGCAGTCGAGAAGCCGCTCCCGATAGCGAACCGGAAGCATCACTTCCGACTCGAATTGGATTCCGCGGTCGGTCAGTTCGAACATCAGGCACTGGTGATAGATCGATTCCAGCAAACCCGGTCCGAGTTCTTTGTGAACTGTGATCGCCGCCCCGATGACTTCCAGCGAAAGCGCGTCCGCTGTCGCGAGCCTCGCATCCGAATGCCGCATCCGAGGCAACTCGCCTTCATGCTCCATCCGAGCATCCTACAAGCAAATGCCTGCAGACGCATCGCCGCACTCAACGGCATCGCTTCTCGGGTCTTTGCCCATCATCCCACTTCGTGCTCTTCGTGCCTTCGTGGTCAATCGGTCCTGCGGAAGATCGGCTCAATCCTCGATGATGCGGTTGATCTTCCCGCGCACCACTGCGTCGCCCTGCGTGCTCAACTGGTCGCGGATTTTCCGCAGCGTGGTCTGGACGCTCGCGTCGATCAACTGATCGCCGATGCGGAACTTCACGCCGCCGATCATGGTCGGATCGGTGTAGGAATGAACGACCACTTCCTTGCCGAGCGCTTCGCCGAGACGGCTCTTGACCGATGCGAGCTGCTGGGCCTCGATCGCTGATGCGGTGACGACATCGACTTCGACGCGGCCGAACTGCTGCTGCACGACCTGGTCGTATGCCGCGGCGATCGGAACGATGTGGCCGAGGCGATCCTTGCGGTTCACGACGAGAACGAAGCGGAGCAAGAGCTCGTCGATGCGTCCGCCCAGGATCTTCTTCAGGGCTTCTTCGCGCTCCGTCGTCGGAATGACGCGCGAGGCGAGAAACTCGTTGAAGGTCTTGTCGGTCCGGGTCATCTCGAGCAGGTCTTCGAACTGGCCCTGCACGGCTTCCACGCGCTCGCGGCCGCCGGCGGCAAACGCCTCGGCGTACAGGCTCTTCGCGTAGATGTTGGCGAGGGCATCGGGCTTGGTCTGGCTGAGTGGCATAAGGGTCCAGTCTTCGTGTTCAGTGGTCGGTCTTCAGCAGTCGGCTTTCAGCGGGACAAATGCAAAGAACAACTTAGTTGCGGAGACCCTGCAACTGGCCGATCGACTCTTCCACGAGCTGGCGCTGGTCGTTGGGGTTGATCTCGCGCTTGAGGATCTTGCCCGCCACCATCGTCGCGAGGTTGGTCGCATCCGTGTAGAGCTCGGCAACCGCAGCCTGCTTGGCCTGCTGGATTTCCTTCACCGCACGCTCGCGCATCGCGTTGAGTTCGATCTCCGACTTGGCACGCAGCTCGGCAGCAAGCTGGCTCTGCTGGGCCTTGGTCTGCTCGATCAATTTCTGGGCTTCGGTTCGGGCCTGCGCCAGGCTCGCCTCGTACTGCGCGAGGGCGTCGGCGGCGGCCTTGCGGGCCTTCTCGGCCGCTTCGATCTCGGAGCGGATCTTGTCGTTGCGGTCGTCCAGCCCCTTGCTGATCGCCGGCCAGACCTTCGCGCCCAGGACCGCGATCACGAACAGGAAGACCACGATCGCCGTGATGCCCGTGACCAGGCCCTGCTTCACGTTCGGCAGCGCACCCACCTCTTCGTTCGCGAGGGCGAGCGTGGGAGCGAGCATCATCGAGGCACCGGCGAAGAAAAGGCGGAAACGATTCATCGAAAACCTCCAACGGGCACACAGGGCGCCACGGGTTCTATCCAACTCTGAAAATCCGGAAGCCCCCCGCTAGAGGAGCCTCCGTTTCAATCGTTTGAAATCAGGCCAGGAAGCCGACGGCGACCGCGAACAGCGTCGCACCTTCGATCAGAGCCGCGGCCAGAATCATGTTGATCTGGATCTTGCCGCTGGCTTCGGGCTGACGGGCGATCGACTCGACCGCGCCCTTGCCGACGAGGCCGATGCCCAGGCCGCCGCCGACGACGGCGAGGCCCGAACCCAGAGCCGCGAGGCCCTTGCCCATCGAGGTGCCCGCGGCAGCCGCGCCCGGAGCGACCGGATCAGCAGCCTGTGCAACCGTGGCCAGCGCCGCAACCGCAACGCCCGCAACAACCATCTTCGTGCTCATCTTCATAAAACTCGGTCCTTTCCAATCAAGCCCGGGAGTGCAAAGACTCGAGGCAGCGCCGCGAGTGAGATAGTCCGTCTTCACGCGTGGGCGTGCTCGTGACCGGGGGCGTGATCATGCCCGTGCTCATGATCATGCTCTTCGTGGTGATCCATCAGGGAGATAAAGACCGTCGTCAGGAACATGAAGACGAAGGCCTGGAGGAACGCGACAAACAACTCAAGGACCATCACCGCCATGCCGCCGACGATGCTGACGAGCGTGACGGGAGCCTGGATCAGAATGCCCTTATCCCAGACGACGCCCGCGAACATGAAGAGCGTCGCCAGAAGGATGTGCCCGGCGGTCATGTTCGCGAACAAACGAACCGCGAGCGCGACGGGCTTGATGAACACCTGGCCAAGAAATTCGATCGGGACGATCAGGGGCCACACAAAGACCGGCGCATCCGCCGTCAGGTGCTTGATGTACCCGCCCAGGCCGAGGCGGGCGAGTGCCGCGCCATTGAACAGCAGCGCCGCGATCAGCGCCAGCGCGCCCGTCACCCAGATATTCTGCGTCGCCGTGCCGCCGATGTACGCCGCGTGGCTGTCGCGCAGGTGCGGGAAGAGCAGGTGCTGGATATCGAGCAGGGGCAGCAGCCCGAGCAGGTTGTTGACGAGGATGAAGAAGAAGATGGACCAGAGGATCGGCATCAGCCTGTCCGTCCGATCGCCCAGCAGCGGACGCACGACTTCTTCCCGCAGGTAGACGCAGATCACTTCCACAAGCTGCGCAAACTTGCCCCGCGTGATGAACCGCTCGTTGCCGTCGGATTCCGGGCCCGTCTTCACGCGGCTCGCCACGTACAGCCCGCCCAGGATCAGGATGATGGCCGAGAGAACCAGGTTGCCCTGATTGCCCGACCAGAGCCACCAGCCATCGGCCGACTTGATGCCGACGTGGTTGTACACGTGATCGGCGGGGCTAGCGGCAGCGAGCGTCAACAGTTGATCCATCATGATTCGGTCGAACTCCCGGCAATCCGCGTCGCACCGGGCTGCTGCCGGGCGCGGGCGGTTTCATGTCGATTCAATATCACAAACGCCGCGGCCGTCTCGAGGAACAGGATGAGCACCCCGCCGCTTACCACCCCGAGCCAGTACGGCTGTTTCACAATCTCGCGCACTTGGGCAAAGAAGAACGCCAACGCGAGCAGCGCCAACATCCTCGCCATCGAAGAGCCGAACACAATCAAACCCCACGTCTGCATTCCGCTGTCGAAGCGGAAGAGCGCGGGCAGGAAGCCGATCAATCCCGCGATCGCCACGGCGAGTGCGGCGAAGTTGGCGGTTTCCGCCGAACCCCGCCCGCCGATCAGATACGCCGCGAGAACTCCGGCCCCGACGAACCCCGACATCAACGCGCCGTACACAGCCCTGGGCGGGTTCACCGCCGAGCCGGACGCGAGCATGTTTGTCGGAGCTTCCATCGTGCCTGTTCGATCGCCTCGCTGCCTCAGCCGCCAGCCCGTTCACCCCGGTTGCCCGCCTCGGAACGATCCGCATCGCCGCGGGTTCTGCGAGCCTGGTTTTGGTGTCTGAACGGTCCGCCGGAAAGGGTGGAAGGATAGGCGTTTTCTTGGCGATTGGCGAGTGATTCAGGATCGCAATCGGGAAGCGACCGGCAGAGAAACTCCCGAAAAGACTCCTTCCCTGCCGACGCCGGTTGCACCCTGATTTTCAGCCTCGTTTCGACGCTTTGGCTTCCCGCTCCGCCTTCTCGCGGGCTTCGGTCTTGAGCGTGTTCCGGACGATCTGCACGAAAGCCAGCACGAACCCGATACCAAGCCCCGCGAGCACCCCCCACGGGCGGGTCTTGAACTGCCAATCCACAAGCCACCCCACCGCAAGCCCGGCGATGATCGTCGCGACGAAGTTCAACGCGACCCCCCAGGCCTGCCCGATGTCCATCAACGAACCGACCGGCCCGAGCTTGGGCGGATCCCTCCCCGGCACGTGCAGGCCGACCGGCTCGCGGAGCAATTGCGGGATCTTCGGTGCCGCATCGATCGCGGCCTGGTACGGATCGGCGTGCTCGGATTGGTCGCTCGGGCTGTCCGCGTCACGCTTTTCATCACCCGGCCCGCGATGCTGGTGCTTGTCGTGGTGCATCCGTGCCGTCTCTCCCGCTCCGACATTCTCTAGTGCACAACGCGATGCGCCGCGGCCCGCGCCGCGAGGATCGCTTCCTTGATTTTGCTCGCGTCCGTCCCGCCGCCCTGGGCGCTGTCCGGCTTGCCCCCGCCTTTGCCGCCGACGACCGAAGCGGCTTCGCGCAGCCAGTCGCCGGCCTTGAGCCCCTTCTGGATCAGCGCGTCCGGAACGATCGCGTTGATCTGCACCTTCGATGTCGGATGATCGACGCTGAAGAGCATGATCGCCGCACGCGGGTTGGCTTCTTTGACGACGGCGACCGCCGCGTTGAGCGCGTTGCGATCATCGCCCGCCTCGATCGACCCGACGATGATGTGCTGATTCGCAAGCTGCGCCGATTCGGCGAGCACCTTGGCCTCGCGCACCGCCTCGGTCTGACGCCCGGCGCTCGCGGCCTTCGCCGCGTTCTTCGCGCGATCCTGCAACGCCGCGATCGCGTTCCGGAGCGAGGTCTTGCGTGCCGTGGGCATCACACCGTCGTCCAGGCTCTTCAACAGTCCCGGAATCTCGTTCGCGAGCGCACCGTCGCTCATGAGGCCGACACTGCGAATCTTGGCTTCCGCGCTGTCCGCGGCATGAATCGCCGCCTCGGCCGGCTTGCCGCTCAGCGCCACGATGCGCCGCACGCCCTTTGCCACGGCTTCTTCGGAGATGAGCGCAAAGGCGCCGATCTGCGAGGTGGTCTGCACGTGCGTGCCGCCGCAGAACTCGATTGAGATCTCTCGCCAGCCCGGATTCTGGGCCGATTCCATCAGATCCGCGACGGGCTGCCCGATCGAGACGACCCGCACCGGGTCCGGATAGGTCTCGCCAAAGACCGCTCGGAGCCCGTTGATCGCCTTCGCGGACGTCAATGGCGCCGGCTGGGCGTAGACGGTCAGATCGCGCTTGATCTGATCGCGCACGATTCCCTCGACCTTGCCCAGTTCATCCGGGCTGACCGGCTGGCCGTGCGAGAAGTCGAAGCGCATGCGGTCGGCCGCGACGAGCGAGCCTTTCTGATCGATCCCGTCGCCGAGCACCTTTCGCAGCGCGAAGTTCGCCAGGTGCGTTGCCGTGTGGTTCGAGGCGGTGGCATTCCGGCGATTCTTATCGACGTTGAGCGCAACGGTGTCGCCGACGCGCAGCTCGCCGTGCGTAACGACGCCGATGTGCAGCACGTAGCCGCCGAAGGAAGCGACCGATTCCACCTTGAACCGACCGCCCTCGTGGTGATCGCGGACGCTGCTCTTGCTCTCGCCGATCACCTCGATCTCGCCGCTGTCGCATTCCTGGCCGCCCATGGTGGCGTAAAAACAAGTTTTGTCCAGCACGACGCCAACGCGTGTTTTGTGGTTGAACACGGGCTGAGCGCTCTCGTCGAGGCTCGTCCCGTTCCAGATCGCCTTCACGTGCGCCTTCTGCGCCTTGAGATCGAACTTGCAGTGGTCGTCGGTGGTCTCGATGCCGAGTCGCATCAGGCGCGCCACGGCGTCGCCATCGAGCGCGATCGACTTCTCGGCTTCTTTCTTCTCGCTCGCACGCGACAGGTCCTCGGCCTTCTTTTTCTCCGCCTCGTAACCCGCCATATCGACGCCGATGCCGCGCTCCTGCGCCATCAGCTCGGTCAGGTCGATCGGGAATCCGAACGTGTCGTACAACTTGAACGCGTCGGCGCCCGCGATCTTTCCGCCCTTGGGGATCGACGTCGCGAGCGATTCGAACAGCTTGATGCCGCGATCGAGCGTGCGCCCGAAACTCTCTTCCTCGTCCCGGATGATCGCCTCGACCTTCGCCGGATCTTTCTTCAGTTCCGGGAAGGCATCGCTCATGTGCTCCACCACCACCGGCACGAGCCCCGCAAAGAAACCGCCCTTGGCGCCCAGCATCTGACGCCCGTACCGCACGGCCCGGCGCAGAATCCGGCGCAGCACGTACCCGCGTCCAACGTTGCTCGGCACCGCGCCGTCCGTGATCGCGAACGTCAGGCACCGGATGTGATCCGCGATCACGCGGTACGCCGTATCGATGTTTCCAACGTCCTTCGCGCCCAGCGTTCCGCGGTACTCGCGCGCGCCCGTCGCCCGCTCGATCGCCAGGAAAATCGGCGCGAACAAATCCGTGTCGTAGTTGCTCCGCACATTCTGGAGCACGCTGACCAGTCGCTCGAGACCCATCCCGGTATCGACGTGCTTCGCCGGCAGCGAGCGCAGACCGCCGCCTTCCATCCGCTCAAACTGGATGAACACGTTGTTCCAGATCTCGAGCACATCCGGGTCGCCCGTGTTCACCAGGTGCGCCGCATCCCGCTCGCCGATGCGATCAAAGTGAATCTCGGTGCACGGGCCGCACGGGCCCGTCTCGCCCATCTCCCAGAAGTTGTCCTTGAAGATCCCCTTCAGCACCCGGTTCGGTGGCAGATACTGAAGCCAGAGCTGTCTGGTCTCTTCATCCGGCTCGAGCCCCAGCTTCGAATCGCCCTCGAAGTACGTCACGTACAGCCGGTCTTCCGGAATCCCGTACACCTTCGTCAGCAGTTCCCACGCCCACGCGATCGCTTCCTTCTTGAAGTAGTCGCCGAACGACCAGTTGCCCAGCATCTCGAAGAACGTGTGGTGGTACGTGTCCTTACCCACGTCCTCGAGGTCGTTGTGCTTGCCGCCCGCCCGGATGCACTTCTGCGTGTTCACCACCCGTCGCCACTTCGAGAGCGGGCTGTCCGGCGATGCCTGCCCGAGAAAAATCGGCTTGAACTGGTTCATCCCGGCGTTTGTGAACAGCAACGTGGGATCATCGTGCGGCACAACCGACGAGCTCGGCACGAACAAGTGACCATCCGCAGCACCGTTCCCGGTGCCCTTGGACTTGAAGAAGTCGATGAACGTCTTTCGGATGGCGCGACTGGTCAGGCTCAAGCGGTCAATTCTCCGTTGGCAAAGAATAGCCGAATCGACTTTCAGATGCCCCCTCCCCGAGGGAGGGGGTTGACGCCGGGCCGAGAAACGCGGCGGCGCGTCCGGAATGGAGGCATCACCGCGTCCTTCGCGGCTTCTCCGGCACTTCCGAACTCTGCCGCGGCTCTCCCCAAACCCTCGCATCCGCCCCCCTCGATCGAACCGATAAACCAAACAGGGCGATCCTGTTACCATCGCGGCTCCGGGAGTCTTTTCAGAATGCGCAAGTTCGATCTCTGCGTCATCGGTTCCGGACCAGCCGGGCAAAGGGCCGCCATCCAGGCCGCCAAGCTCGGTCGCTCGGTCGCTGTCATCGAGATGCGCGAAGTCCTGGGGGGCGTCGCCATCAACACCGGCACCATCCCGAGCAAGGCGCTCCGCGAAGCGATCCTCGACTTCGGCGGGCGCACGACCGTCGCCCCCTCGCTGGCCGACTTCGCCGCCGCCAAGCCGGCGCTCAACCGCGCGGGCGGCTTCCACGGCCTGATGGAGGCCTGCCACCGGGTCATCAAGAAAGAGATCGACCTCGTCCGCGATCACTTCGCCAGCAACGGTGTCACCGTTCTGACCGGCAAAGGGCAGTTCAAGACCGATCGCCAGATTGATGTCGTCGGAATCCATGCCACCGAGACCATCGAGGCCGACCACACCCTCATCGCCGTCGGAACGATCCCCACCACGCCGGCGGGCATCCCCTTCGACGGGAAGCAGGTTTTTTCTTCCGATGATCTTCTCAAGCTCGCCTCGATCCCCCGCTCAATCATCGTCGTCGGCGGCGGCGTCATCGGCACCGAATACGCCTCGATGCTCGCTGCGCTTGGCGTCCGCGTGACCCTCATCGAAGGCCGCCCGCGCCTGCTCGACTTTGTCGATGCCGAGATCACCGAAGCGCTCCAGTACCACCTCCGCCAATCCGGCGTGACACTCCGCCTCGGAGAGAAAGTCGTCAAAATCGACCGGCGCGACGCGCCCGAAGCCGCCAAGCGCGAGGGCCTGGATTCGATGATCGAGGTCACGCTCGAATCCGGCAAGCAGCTCGCGGCCGACACGCTCCTCTACGCCGTCGGGCGCCAGGGTTGCACCGACGGCCTCAACCTCGCCGGGGCGGGGCTCACGGCCGACAACCGCGGGCGCATCACCGTCAACAAGGATTTTCAGACCTCGGTCCCGCACATCTACGCGGCGGGCGACGTCATCGGATTCCCATCACTCGCCAGCGTGTCGATGGAGCAGGGGCGCGTCGCGGCGTGCCATATGTTCGGCGTGAAGTGCGACAACGTCGATTCGCTCCTCCCCTACGGCATCTATTCCATCCCCGAGATCTCCATGGTCGGCTGGACCGAAGAAAAGCTCACCGCCGAGAGCATCCCGTACGAAGCGGGGATCGCCTCGTATCGCGAGACCGCGCGAGGCCAGCTCCTGGGCGACGAGATCGGCACGCTGAAAATCCTCTTCCACCAGGAAACCCGCGCCGTGCTCGGCGTGCACATCATCGGCACCAACGCGACCGAGCTCGTCCACATCGGCCAGTGCGCCATCGCCTTCAAGGCCACCGCCGAGTACTTCATCAACACCGTCTTCAATTACCCCACCCTCGCCGAGTGCTACAAAATTGCGGCGCTCAACGGCGTGAACAAGCTGGGGAACGTCTAGCTTTCGCGCCTTCCCAGCCCCGCCATCCGCTCGCACTCCGCCAGGCACTCGCGCACGCCCTCCGGCCAGCCGGGCCAGCGGTACGCGCCGACTTCGCGCACGGTCTCGCCCCGCAGATCGCGTTCAACAGTTTCGACCAGCGCTTCCGGCCGTTTTGGATCAAAGAACTCAACGAAACCGTCGGCAATCTCGCGGTGGGTCGGGATATCGCTCGCGATCACCGGCCTGCCACGCACCAGCGCTTCGACCACGGGCAAACCAAACCCTTCGGCAAGCGATGCCATGACGACCGTTCGCGACTTCGCGTACCACGATTCCAAATCCGCATCCGAAGCCTTCGTAAACCAGAAAAGCCGCTTCCCAAACTCCGGGTGCTCCTGGATCCGCTGCGCGATTTCCTGCGATTTCCAGCCGTAATTCCCGATGACGACAAGCCCGACATCGCGCCCGCGCTTCCACAGCTCATCGAACGCATCCAGGAGAACGCCGTGGTTCTTCCGCACCTCGAGCGTGCCCACGGCCAGGTAGACCGGCCGTTCGCCCAGCGCCTCCATCGCCCGCTTCGCATCGTCCGAGGCCTGCATCCGCCCGCTCGCCCACTTGTCGGCGCCCAGCCGAAACCAGCCCGCCCGATCCGCGCTCCACCCCTTCGCTCCGATCCGCTCCGCAAACGCGCGATACTCCTTCGCCGAGTGCTTCGAGATGCCGATCGCAAAGTCCGTCTCCGCCGTCGCCCGCCGCATGTACTTCTCGAACGGGCCCACCAGCAGATTCGCGCTGAACTGGGGCGTCACGATCGGGATCAGGTCGTACACCACAAGACCCACCCGCACGCCCTTCGCTCGCCACGCTCCGGCGTGCTTCCAGAGGGCCTCCGCCTTCCAGCTCGCATCCGCCAGCAGCAGCACATCGCCCTCGATCGGCTCGACATGCTTCCCGGCAAGAGACGCGGCCCGCGCGTGCAGCGTCGCACGATCGACCACACGCCGTGCCGCGAGCACCGACCACACCACGCCTCGCTTGATGATCGAGATCAATCGCTTCGCCATCCCCGCCTGCTGCACGGTGACGCCCGCATCCTGCGTCGCGCGCGCGCCCTTGGGCAGCAGCCCGATCAGCCCCTTCCGCATCCGGGTCCACACACGCACCGCGGCCGAGCTCTTTCCCTTCGCCAGCGCCGCCGGTGAAATCTCCGCCAGCCCCGCGCTCGTGATGACCACCGGACGAACGTCGAGGTCCAGGGCCTTGCCCTCGCCCGCTCCCAGGCACGCCAGGTTCCGAACCACCCGCTGGATGCCCGTGTTGAAATTGTGCTGGTACAGGTGCGTGCATTCCACGAACACCCGCCGCTTCGCCTTGTCCATCCCCGCGTTCCGCATCGTGCAGTCTTCCAAACGCGATCATACCGGGACGCCGGGCCCCTCTTCCCCTCGATGCGCACGACTCGATGCGCCCTACTCGATGTCTTCATGCCTCCTGACTCGATACCTTCTTTCGTACACCCGCTGTTTCCCTTGCGCTGTCCGCCTCCTTTGTGGCAATTCCCGTCGTCCCCTATCCTCTTCCCGTGGCCAAGAAACCCTCCAAACCCAAACCGCCATTGCTCGCCGACGAGAAGCGGGCCGCCACCAAGTCGCAGCACCCCGTCCCCATCGCATTCTCCGAAATCCTCGGTCAGGACCGTGCGCTCAAAGTCCTCACCGACGCCATCCGCTCCGGCCGCATCCATCACGCATGGATCTTTCACGGCCCCTCGGGCGTGGGGAAGTTCACTTCGGCACTCGCGTTCGCGGCCCTCATCCTCGACGAGACCACCACGGTCAAGGGCGATCAGCCGGTCACCGGCTCCGGTTCGATCGTCAAGCCGCTGCTCGCTTCGGGATCGCACCCCGATCTCCACATCATCACCAAAGAACTCGCGGCGTACAGCGAGATCGATTCTGTCCGTAAGAACAAGCAGATTACCATCGCCAAGGACGTGGTCGATACGCACCTCATCGCCCCCGCTTCCCTCGCGTCCGCGCTTCCCGGCGGCCTCGCTTCGAAGGTCTTCATCATCGACGAGGCCGAACTGCTCGACCGTCACCCGACCCATGCGCCGACACAGAACTCGATCCTCAAGACGCTCGAAGAGCCTCCGCCCGGCACCGTCATCATCCTTGTGACCACCAGCCCGCATCGCCTGCTCACAACGATCCGCAGCCGCTCGCAGCAGGTCGTCTTCGCGCCGCTCAACGACGCGTCGATGCGGGAATGGATCGAGCGGCAGAAGAACTCCTTCGATCCCCCCGTCACCGCCGACGACCTTCCCATATTGCAGTCATTCGCATCCGGCTCGCCGGGCGAATTCCTCCTTGCCCACACGGGCAACCTGGCCGAGTGGTCCCGCACGCTGGAGCCTCTCCTCGCCCAGACCGATGGAGGAAAGTACTCGCCCGGTCTGGGCCCGACCATGGCCAAGCTCGTCGATGAGTGGGCCGCGGCCGTCGTGGACAAGGACAAGCAAGCCAGCAAAGACGCCGCGAACCGCGCGGGCGCCGAACTGCTCTTCCGCATGCTCGGGCAGCGGGCCCGCAATCAGCTCCGGCGCACGGCGAACGCGCCCGAGCGCGCCCTGGGCGCGATCGACACGATCCGCGAAGCCGAACGTCAGCTCGATGCGAGCGTCGCGCCGGCCTTCGTGATGGAATGGCTCTCGGTCCGGCTCGCGGCAAGCCGCGATCCGCTGCTGGTCTGACGACTACGGGCACACCAGCACGTCGTAACTCTGCGCGAAATACGAAAAATCGGCATCGTCCACGACCGTGTCGTTGTTGAAGTCCGTCGGGCAGCCGACCGGCATCGCGCCGTCGGTGCAGAGCAGCAGCTCGTACGACGCCGCGAAGGCGACAAAGTCCGCATCGTCCACCAGCGCATCCGAATTCAGATCGCCGAGGCAGACATGCGAAGCCGCCGTCACCAGAGCCCCGCACGAATCCGTCACCACGCAGTCGTACACGCCCCACATCGCGATGTTGGCCGCGACCGTGCTCCCGACCAAACCGAACAACCCGCCGATCACGAGCTTCGGCGTCACCGGACCCGCGCCAATCGGGCCCCACACCACCGACGACCACACATCACCATCCACGCCCGCAAGCAAGCTTCACCCAAGCGATCCCGGAGTGCACTGCCCGAACGTCGAGGCCGAACAGCCCACCACTCCCGCAACCACAACGCAACAGCCAAGTCCGCTCGCGCGCATGAACACTCCTCGGGCCCCGAAGCTCCACGATGCTCGGACGCTCCCGGTTTTAGAATACTGCCGATCGACTCTTTCGCACCCGGTGCGGACCGATCAAAAATCGGAATAACACGATCGGACCTTCTATTCCCCGCCTTCGACAGCGATCGTCTGGTCTACCGGCGTCCACCCTTCGCCCGGATCAAACTCCTGCATCGAACGCGCCAGGCTCTGCGTCTCTGGTCCGAGGTCCTTCTGGTACACCACGCCGTCCATGCTGAAAAGAAACGTCATGATGCCGCTTGTCCCGTAGTCTGCCGGAAACGCGACACCCGCGATGCCCTTGACCAGCCGCCCGTTCTCTGAATAGTCCATCGCGCCGCCGACTGCGCTCGGCCCCTGTTTCAGCAGCGGCCGGAAGTAGTATCCGTAGAACGGGTACGAGTCGCTCCCGTTCTCCGAAACCGCCGCCGCCATCACCGGCCCGAGTGGCGACGGTTCCTCGTTTTCTTCCGTCGGCCAATACAACCCGTCTTGAGTCCCCGGCGTGCTCCACAGCCTCGCCGTGTACTGGTTCACGCCGCTGCCATCACGCACCTGCGATCCGTATTCGGTCTCCGCTTCGATGAACGAATAGCACGCGGCGATGATCGCCAGTTCGTTCGCGCCGATACGGCGCGTCGTCAACTCTTCAATCCCCGCGTCCGTATCGAAACTCCAGCCCTTCTCGCCCCGCACCAGAGGAGCCGGGAAGACCCACTGCTCATCCCCAACCAGCAACACCGACTCGCCGTCACCCACCGACTCGATCCGCGTGCTCTGACGCAGCTTCGATGCAAACGCAGTGAAATCTGCGCGGTCCTGCTCCGCGTCTCCGCTCCGCAATTCGTGTACACGCGATCCGAGCACCTCGCGCAGCTTGCTCTCGCTCTTGGCGCTCACCGCCTCGTCCAGCGCCGCCACCGCGGCTTCCGGCGTTTCAAACGTCGCCGGCGACGAACTGCAGCCACCCAGAGCCGCCAACGCGAGAACTCCAAACGCGATCAATGCCTTGCGAACTTCCATTGCTGCTCCCAATCAAGCGTCGTTCCACTCGCCAACTTTTTACTCACCCGCCCCGTCCACCCCGTCCCCCGCCACCACCCGCGCCAGCACCCCCACCTCCCGCATTTCGGCTTGCCGCGCCGCGGGCTGCCGCGGCATTGCTCGGGCCGCCGCTGAATCCGCTCGGCCGATTGCCGGTACCGGCGCCCGCGCTCGGCATGGTCGTCGGGTTCGATGGCCTCGCCGGCGAGTTGGCCCGGTTGCCCCCGGCGTTTCCACCACGGTTGGGCTGCACATTCGGAGCCCGTGTCACAGGCGTGTTGCCGGGTCGTGTGGTCGGGGTATTCGGTGCGCGATTTGCCGGCAATGTTGTTGGACGGTTGACGCCCGGATTCGATGGCGCGCTCGGTCGATTGATGCCGCCCGGGCGATTCGCGCCCGATCCGATGCTTGAAGGCGGACGAGCGTCCGGACGAGCGGCGTTGTTGCGCCAATCACTCGGCCGACTGCCCCCAGCGCCACCAATGCCGCCCGGCTGCCCGCCGCCCGGACGGTTGCCGGTGTTCGGCTGCCAGCGCGAACCTTCCTGTCCGATCCGATCTCGGTTGCCCGGACGATTCACGCCGCCCGCGTTGCCGCTTCCGGGTCGGTTGATGCCCGATGGATTACCGGGGCGACCGGTGCCGGGCCGATCGATCGAGGGCCGATCGCCACCCGGCCGATTGATCCCCGGCCGATCTCCGCCCGGACGATTAATATCCGGCCGACCTGGGCGATCGATGCCGGGCCTTCCGGCGTCCGGTCGTCCTCCCGCATTGCCCGAGCCTGCTGGCGGCCGTCCGCCGGGCCGGTCGAATGCCGGACGATCGGGTCTTCCGCCCGGACGGTTGATGTTGACGTTGTTGTTGACGTTGATGTTCACGTTGTTGTTGATGCGCGTGTTGCCCCAGCCACCCCATCCCCAGCCGCGGCCCCAGCCGATGAACCCGCCGTTCCAATTGCACGAACCGCCCCAGATAATCGCCCCGACCGCGATGCCGGTTCCAAAGCCGATCCAGCCCGCCCGGGCCACGGCGCGATTGTCGCGCACGAAAACCACACTCGGGTTGTACTGCGGCACGTAGATGACCGTCGGATTCGCCGGCATGATCACGATCTTCTGCGTTTCCTGCTGAACCGTGACAACCTGCTGGGGCGAAGTTTCCAGCACGCCGTTGTCGAACGCGATCGCGCGGAGGCGCTGGATCGAATCCATCACGTCGCGGGCCTGCGTCAGAAAGGCCGAGCCCATCGCCTTTGTCCAGTCGGGATATGCCGCGAGCATCGCGACCACCTCGGGCACCTGCGCGACGGCTTTCACCGGGTCTTCCCAATCCTGCGCCTCGATCTGTTCGCGTGTCGCTCCGCCGGCGACCAGCGTTGCCGCGGCAAAGACCTGATCGGGGAAGACCGAGGCACCGAGCACCGCCGAGAGCAGCACGTCGGGGTAGAGCGCGATGGGTCCGAACAGATCGTCGAGTTCTTCTTCGGAGAAGTAGTCGTTGTCCGGCATTTCGGGCGCGGGGGCGGACGCGGTGAACGCGAGCTTCGCGATCGATTCGATCGGGGCTTGTCGCGCGCCGCTCTGCCCCGCGAACGAGGCGAGAGCCGCTGCGCCGGCAAGCCAGCTTGCGGCGCGGGAGAAACGGACAGTGGAAATTTGGTTCACGATCGCCTCCGGGAGCACCATGCGACGGCATGCACCCGATGCCGCGCCGTAGTGTACCGTGTGCGGGGAAGCATCACCGCGGCTCGCGGCGTACCTGCCCGCGTGCCTCATCGAGAATCTCGACCGCGATCAGATTCAGTTCGAGACTGGAGAGCGGATCGACGGGGCATTCTCCGCGCACGACTTTGCGCAGATACACCCATTCATTCTCGTGCTCGCGCACGCCGGGCTTGACCATGGCGGGCGGCTTGTTCTCTTCGCGGATGGTGAGTTCATCCCATTTACCCGCGTGGATGCTCCGGTTTTCCGAGTACAGGTCGGCTTCTTTGTTGTCGTGGGTCCAAGCCCAGGAGGCTTCAATGATCGCGGTCGCGCCACCCGAGCCGTCCTTTCCCGGGGCGTAGGTCAGCACGATCGTCGCGTCGTCGTCCACGTTCGGATAGACATCGGGCTTAAGCGTCGAGGCACTCGCCACGATGCTCGCCGGACGCCTCCCGTTCATCAGCCACGTCGAGAGCACGGCGCCGTAGCAACCAAAGTCCACAATCGCGCCGCCCCCGTTCTGCTCCGGATCGGTCAGCCATGCAAGGAACTCCGGCGTGCAGCCGATCTCCTTTGGCCCCTTGTGACCATGCCGGAAAATCATCTTCCGGATCGGCGCCATCTCACCGGATTCAATCATCCGTTTGGCTTCCCGCAGTGAGGCGTACCAGCTCGTTTCGTAGTTCGTCAGCACCAGAATTCCGTGTTCCCGGGCGAGCGCCGCCATCTTTCTGGCGTCCGCATTCGAGAATGCGAGGGGCTTCTCCACCAGCACATGAATGCCTCTGGGCGCGCACGCTTCCACGGCGGGCAGATGGTCCCGGATCGAGCCCATCACGCTCACAGCTTCGGGCTTTGCCTCATCCAGCATCTTTTCGAGTGAATCGAACCGGATCGCAGGATCGACGTTGTACTTGGCTGCCAAACGCTCAAACAGGGCAGTGTTTGGCTCATAAATCCCGACGATCTTGATGTCGTCGCGTTTGGAGGCATTCCAAAGGAGTCCCTCCACGTGCCCATGCACCAGACCGACGACGCCGACGCGAAGCGGGCCCGAAGCCTTCGAAAGCCGGACGCTCTCGGGCGCCGAGCCAATTTCGCCAGCCGCTACAGACGCCGCACCGAGCACCGCCAGAATCAGCAGAATGAGCCTTGTCATGGGGGCAGAGTACACCAATCAGAACATTCTTTACTTTTGTCGCCATTCGGCTGCAAGGTCTGCGACCGCGCCGGCAAGACTCCGAAATCGCGCTCACGCATCCGCGCTCCGGGCTCACACCCGCGCGGCATGTTGTGATTGCGCGAAGGGTTTCGGAGAGGCTTGTATGAGAGGACTTATCCCGGGTATCCGGTGAGCTTCAACGTTTGGGTCGTTCACGAGCAGCGTCCGCGATGGCGGTTCGCGGTGGCAACTCTGTTCGTGCGCGGCTGCAAACCGGTGTTTCTCTTTTCATTTCAACACGTGGGTGTAAGGAGTGCAGCGTCATGCTTACGAAGATACGTTTGAGTCTGTTCCTGGCAAGTGTCGGCACCGCCGCCGCGTTTGCTGGCGCCGATGAGCTTTCATTGACCGAGCACACGCCGATTCCGTACAAGACGCTCAACGACACGCTGCCGTGGCGTCATCAAAGTCCGTCGGACAGTCCATTCGGCGATCGCGCGTACAACGTGATCGTGTACGACAACATCTCGTCGGCGTTTGTCCACAGCGTATTTTCAGTCGGATTGTGCTCGCACCTTCTCGAAGACATCTCGTTCAATCCCGGACCGTATGGAAGCAGCTACACCGGCACCCGAACCCTCACGGGCTTCGCGTACGCGATCGGCGTCACCGGCTCGACCGCTTCCTTTGACTTGCGGTTTTCGTTCTACAGCAAGAGCGACGCGGATTTTGTCGGCTTTGGCGCCGTCGGCGCCAGCATGATCAATCCGAATGCGATTCCGTACTACACCGTCACGGTTCAGAAGGGGACCGAAATCTGCCCGGGCTTCTCAACCCGCACCGGATTTCTCCTGCTGCCGTCACCGGCCCTTGTCCCCCACGGTGAAACGGGCCTCTGGCTCGATGCAGCGATTGTGGAACCTGGAACGCCAGGCACGGCGCCTCTTACCAGCACAAATCTCTTCCAGGAAAACAAAACGTTCACCCGAGTCTATTTTCAACTCGGTTCGGCTTCGTACAACACCGGGCCAAGTTTCACAGGCCCGCAAACCCCGGCTGCGCTCGCCGCGGCATCAAACCCTGCTTCGGTCGGTTCCACTTCCGCGCTGTACGGACGCGATATCAACTTCGATGCTGTCTTCACCGGCCAAGCGACCGCAACGAACTCCGGTACGAGCGAACTGCGATATGCGATGAGCGCCCCGCTGGCGGGCCAAAGTGCCACCTACGGCCTCATCTTCGGGCTTGCGGGAGAGGTTCCTCCTCCCCCGCCTCCGGTGCCCACCAACATCAACGGAGGCAACGGATTCCTGCAGGATGGCCAATCGCAGATTTCGGGCGTGCTCACGACGGCGAACAAGATCAAGTGGTACAAGTTCAATACCGCCAACGAGATCAGCTACGCGCAGACGACCTTTCTTGACATCGACACCGAAGGCTCGGCGGTGCCGACGGCGCTGGCTCTCTACACCCCGGATTCCAACATCTTCGACTTCTCTGAAGGCCGAGGCGATGGACCCGATCCCTCGCGTCCGAGCGATCTGGACAATCACCAATTGTCCTACGGCGTCGCGCGACGGCCCGGCGTGGGCACCGGTGCGCAATACACCGGTCAAGAAGGCGTGCTGCCGGCGGGCGAGTATTACATTGCTGTCGCGCTCGCGGGCTCGGGGTTCGGCGACGGATGGAATCTACTCCCGGTCGATCCTGGAAGCCCCAAGTCATTCAACCTCAACTTCAACAACAACAATCAGAAAACACTCGCAGCGCCCCCGGCCGTTGCACCCGCGCTCGCGACCGGAGCAGATCTTGGAATTCTGACCGGAGGTTCGCAGACGACTCCTGATCTGGACGTTCGTGCCCGAGGCGTGAGCTTCGTGCGTTTCTCTCTGACCAACGCGCTGCCGACAACGGGCCAGTTCAATCAGAGCGACAATTCGCCGCTCGGCGATGTCACGTTCATGGACATCACCCAGCCGGGCTCTTCCGTGGTTGGTGAGTGGAACTTCGCGCTCTACAACAACAACGGCAGCCTCGCGAACGGCACCAGCATCAGCTACTCGGGTACCGGTTACAACGGCAACCCGGGAGGCGGTGACGGCCCTTACGGCTGCGGCGGAACGTTTGCACAGCTCTCCTACGGAACCGCACCAAGCCGAGGCCAAGTCCCACTCGATCCGGATCAGGCCACACTCGGCCTGCCCCGGAACAACCAGAACGGTTCGACCCTTGGTAGCGATCAGTACTACCTCGCCACCACCATGGGCGATGCGCTCTTCGCAGCCAGTCGCTGGGGTGCACGCAGCACTCGTGGCAGCTCGCTCACGGCTGTGATCACCGTCACCAGCGACAACCGTGGCCCGACCGTCGGCTGCCCGGCGGACTTCAACGGCGACGGAGGAGTGGACGATGCCGACTTCGCGTTCTTCGCCAAGTTCTACGGAGACCTTCTCAACATCTCCGGCGACATCGACGGCGGCAATGACGGCATGACCGACGACGGCGATTTCAGCGTCTTCGCTACGGCGTACGACGCGTTGGTCTGCTTCTGACCGACGCACCGCCTCGTGTGCCGGTGGTGCGGACAATGAAGTCACGTTGCCAGGGGCTCTCAAGGGGAGAGCCCCTGTTTTCTTTTTGTTGTGGCGGTGATGCGCCGAAGTTCCGCGGTCAACCCTCGACGCTGAACGGTGCGCCCGACCCAGTCTGCGGCGCAAGATCGGTCAACTCCGGAGACTCATTCGTCTTTTCCGAAGCGACCTTATTCATCAGCATCACCCACGTCTCGCGCTCGTATTCGAGCAGGCCGATGATCTCCTCGAACTTTTCGAGGCTCTTCTCGAAGCTCGCCTCGGTCAGACGGACGTAGAAGAAGGTGTAGAGCGAACGGACCTTCTCGGCCAGCTCCGGGTTCGGCGCGCTCTGCACACTGGTGATCAGCTCGACGATGATGTTCCGCGCGTTGTCCGTGCCGGTGAAGACCTGCTCGAAGTTCCTCGCCAGAAGGCCTTCTCGCGCCTGCGTCGCAAACTTGATCGCCCCCTCCAGCAGAAGCAGGCGCAGCTCCTCCCGCGAGGCCGTCATGACCCGGGTCCGCAGGTACGTATTGGCGGTGTGTGTCAGGGCGCTCATTGTCCGCTCTTATCGACTCCGGAATCGACCGACTTCAGCCCATCGCGCTTTAGCCGCTGAGCCCGCTGAGGGCCGACTGCTGCTGCTGCAGCATTCCGATCGACTGCTCCATCCGCAGGAACTGGGCCTGAAGGACGACGCGCTTGGCCTCGAGCTGCTTGTCGATCGCCGCCATCCGGGTGTTCTGGGCCGTCACCTGGTCGTCCAGCGTCTTCTTGCGGAGCGTCAGGGTGCCGCTCACCGAATCGAGCATCCCCTTCACAAACTCCTCGAGCTTGCCCGCGAGCCCGAGCTGGGTGAACGTCAGTTTCCCGCTGGTGTTCTTCACGGTGATCTTCGGATCGTCGCCCTCGCTGATCGTCGTTTCGTTCGCAGAACTGGCATCGACGACGCGAGCCGAGAGCAACGCCTTCACCGAGGCCGGGTCTTCGGCCATGGCGGCGCGGAATGCATCTTTGTCGAAGCTGATCGTGCCGCCGGTCCCCACCTTGAAGCCGACCTGGGCGAGCGACTGGTACTTGCCGCTCACGCCCTGCGGCGTGCTCTGGATGATGCTGAAGAGCTGGCTCCGGAGGCTGAGCGCCGTCGAATCACCGAGGAGCGGCCCGGCTTTCTTTGTATCGGCGTCGTAGCCGCTCTGCGCGTTGATGCTCGAGATCACGCCGTTGAAGGCGTCGGCCATGTCGCTCAGCGATTTCTCCAGCCCCGCGCTGTCGCGCTGGACGCTGACGTTCACAACACTCGTGCTCGTTCCTTTCAGATCGATCTTCACGCCCGAGACGACGTTGTCGAGCGTGTTGCTCGAACTGGTCAAGAGCACCGCCTTCGAGACGTCGCTGCCGCCGTAGAACACCTTCGCGTTCTCGCCCGCATCCAACGTCTTCAAGCCGAGCTCGAGCGCCGAGGAATCGACCACGAACCTCCCGTCGCGCCCGGAGGTGCCGCTGAACAGGCTGAGCTGGTACGGCGTCACGCCCGAACCCGTCTGCACGATCGCGGCCTTCACGCTTCCCCCGCTCGCGTTGATCTTGTCCACGAGGTTCTGAAGCGTGTCCGTCGCGGTGAGCGTGATCGTCTTGCGTCCGGTGCCGTCGATCTTGTTGTCCGCGCCCGTGCCGCCCGCGGTCCCCGCGATCGACAGGTCCTTGGCCATCGTGCCCTTGGTGTCTTCCACCTTGATCTTCGACCCGCCCGCGCCCAGGTTCGATGTGTCCGTGATAAGGATGCCGTCGCCGGTCGCGTTGATCGATGCCTTCACGGCGAGCCCGGCGCTGTTGATCTGGTTCATCAGATCGCCCACCGTCTTGTTCAGCGTCGGGTCGTACGAAACGGTCTTCACCGTGCCCGAGGCGTCCGTGATCCGCATCGTCCCCGCCGAGAACGATCCGCCCGCGACGAGGCTCGCCAGCGGCGTTCCCGTTCCGATCACGGCACGCCCGAGGTCCTTGCCGTTCACGATGCCGCTCGCGACCGCGCCCGCCGAGATTCCAAGAGACGCGGCGGTGTCCGATCCCGGCGTCCCGCCGATCGTCAGCCCCCCGCCGCCTCCGACGAGGTCTTTGACCACCAGGCTCAGCCCGTTCTCGCTCAGGCCCACCGAAACCCGTTTCTGCCCGGCCGAAACCGACGCGGCCTCGATCTGCGCCGCGATCTCCGTCAGCGTCGCGCCCTTGTCGATCGAAACCGAGAAGCTCGACAGATCGCCCAGGATGAAGTCGATGTTGCCATCGCCGGCGATGCCCGTCCCGCCGTTCAGGCTCGACGCGAGCGTCGTGTTGATCCCGCTCGCGATCCGCGTGCCCGTCAGCGTTCCGGTCGCGCTGCCGAGGAGCCCGAGATCGCGCGCCGCGGTGCCGCTCCCCACTTCTTCCGTCGTGATCGTCCCGTTCGAGCCGTCCACAATCTTCAAGCGCTTGCCATCGGCATCGAGCGACGCCGTCACGCCGGTCAAGCCCTTCGCGGCGATCGCATCGTTGATCCGCTTCAACGCCTGACCGACCGTCGAGACCGGACCCTCGAGCACCTTGTCGTCCGGCTTCACTTCGCCCAGGTTCACCGGAACCGTGGTGACCACGCCGCCCCGATCAATCTTCAGCGTCAGATCCGACCGGCCCGGACCCGAGACGTTGGAGAGATTCAGTCCCCGACCGTCGTTCAGCGATGCGAGCAGCGTGGTGCTCGAGATTTTCCGCAGCGAACCGCCGGTGATCGTCCCGGTCGCCTGGCCGAGGATTCCGAGCGAGGCCGCCGTCGTGCCGGTCGATTCCGTCACACGGAGCTGCCCTCCTCCACCGGCGCCGTCGGTCAGGACAATCTTGTCGTCCACGACCTTCGCCGTCACCTTCGCGTTGCCGTTGTTGTTGATCGCGTCGAGCACATCGCTCACGTACGCGGCCTTTGTCAGATCAACTGTCTGGCTCGTCCCCGCCGAATCGGTGAGGACGATCTTGCCCCGGTTCACCCCCGCGCCGTCGTTCAGATCCGCGAGCGCCGTGTCGCCATCGAGCCTCGACTTCGCCGAAACGAGAGAGATCGTCCCAGCGCCTAGCGCCGTGGTCGTCTTGTCGGCGAAGCCCTTGCTCAGGAGCTGCTGCGAGCTGACAAGGCGATCCACCAGGAACGAATACGTGCCGGCGGCCGCCGTGATGCTGGCGCTCGCGCCGATCACCTTGTCGTCGCCGGAAGTGGCGGCGTTGTTGTCGAAGGGGTTGGCCGTGCGGAACTTCTCGACCGCGGTGCGGAGCGCCGAGAGCTTGGAGTTGATGCCCAGGAGCGCCGCTGTCTGCCCCTGCAACTGAGCGACTCGCTGCTGGATGACAACCTTCGGGCGCGCATCCACCGCGAGCAACTGGCTGATGATCGATGCGCTGTCGATGCCGCTGAAAATTCCGGTTCCGCTCGTCACCGTTCCCATGCTCTACCGCCTTCTGCTTGCGCAACTCTTTCTGCTCTCGAACTTATCGACCGATTCGCTGCCGCCCCAAACCCCGCGGCCCGACTTCCCGCCTGCCCGATCGCCCCAGAACCAGCCCTCGAACGCGGAGCCGGAGCGCAAAAACGGCCGCCCGGCGCGCACCATCTCCGCCCGCGGAAGAGCAACGCAATCTGTGTTCCAGCTTCCCTCCGGTGCGATGCACACAGGAACCGAACAAACCCGCTCCGCGCTTTCCGTACCCGGTTCGTGTGGCCGCGCCTTACCGGAACTTACGATGTTGATGCCGGACTCGACCGAAAGACCATTCACAGATGACACCTTCAGCAACCAACCCCACCTCCATCCCCTCGGGCCTGCGCCTCGCGATCGCGATACTGAGCACGCTTGTCCTCGCAAGCGCGATCGCGACTGTGGTCATCGCGTGGGCCGTTGCGGGTCGCCCTTCGTGGGCGCTCCTCGGGTTTGAGTTCCTCACCGCGATGGCCGGGGCGTTCGGAATCGCGGCGGCGAAAGGTCGCTTCAGCGATGGCCCGGGCATCGCGCTCGCCTGCGTCGCCGGCACCGTGCTCGCCTCATCGATCTTCGGCTATCTCGGAACGACCGGCCAGATCGGCGATTGGAAGCTCCACGGCTGGCTGATCGGGCGCGCGACGATTGCGGGCTTCATCGGCCTGCTCGGGGCGTGGGTCGTTCTCCGCCGAACTCCGGGCGCATGGCTGCTCGCACTCCGGGGCGCGATCTACACCGGCGCCGCAATCGGATTCGTGGGCTTGCTTGCGCTTTTCGACGGTGAAGTCCGGCCAAGCGGAGGCAGCGCCCGCCTTGTCTCGCACGCGGCGCTCAGCGTCGCCGCACTCGGCGCGATTCCGGTTTGTGTTCTCTTCGCGATTCTCACGCTCGTGTCAACCCCGAAAGCCGACGACGCCGTGCCGAAGTGGATGCGATTGTTCGGACAGCTCTCGCTCCCCGTCGTTGCGACCGCGCTGCTTCTGGTCACCAGCGGCCACATGACGACCACTCTGTCCGGTCCGGGTGAAGTCGCACGCTTGGCGCTCCTGTGCGCACTCGGGATCGTCCTCACGGGGCTTCTCTGCGCCGGCGTTCACATCCTGGTGCAGGCTTTCGCGTCGTGCGCGCTTCCAGAAAATGACTCCCAGCCGCTCACGCCGACGCCGGGTGCCACATTGTCTTGAAATCAATTAGCGGCTCGATCCGCCACGGGCTGTGCGCATCCGCCGTGTCCATCCAGTCCGGCACGCTCCGAACCACCACACGCTTGATGTTCTCTGCCGCGCCCTGCTTGAGCGTGGTCGTTTCTTCCACCGTCATGTTCGCGGCATGAATCGCATCGATATCCCGATGCGCCGCGATGACCGGCAGCAGTTCCGATCGAAGCCCCGTGAGAATGTTGAGGACGCCGCCGGGAACATCCCCCGTCGCGCACGCTTCCGCGAACACTGCCGCGGGAACCGGATTCGCCTCGCTCGCGAGCGCGACAACCGCGTTCCCCGCGCAGAGCGCCGGAGCAACCAGGGAAACAAACGCGAGCAGCGGAGCCTCATCCGGCGCGATCGCCGCGACAACGCCCGTCGCTTCCGGCGATGTGAAGTTGTAGAACGGTCCAGAAACCGGGTTGTTGCAACCGAGTACCTGCGCGTACTTGTCCGCCCAGCCCGCAAAGCAGACCAGCCGATCGATCGATGCGAGCACTTCCGCTTCCGCACCCATCGCCTTCGCACCCTTGCTCTTCTTCGTGGCCACCGCGCCAACAGCTTCTATCGCCTCGATCAGCTCGCGCTTCTTGCCCTCAAGCATCTCCGCCATGCGATACAGAATCTGCCCGCGCAGATACGCCGTGGCATTCGCCCAGCCCGTCTGCGCCTTGCGTGCTGCTTCGACTGCTTCTCGCAGATCCTTTCGGCTCGCCTTACACAGGTGCGCGAAAACCTTGCCCTTACCCGCCTCGACGATCATCGTCCGCCCCGACTCTGTGCGCGGAAACTTGCCGTCGATGTAGAGCTTGTAAGTCTTTAGAACGTCAAGACGAGTGGTCATGCGTGCTCCCTGTGGTCCATTATAAGGACCGCACTATTCCCCTCTTCACTCGGTGCTTTCCCCACCATCCAGCCGCAGCTCAAACTCCACATCATCCCGCATCGCTATTCCGTACGAGCCGATCAGCGGCATCTCCGGCATCTCCCGCCTCGCATCGTCCATCGCACCCGGATACACCTTCACCATCCGCCACCCGCGCCGCTGATACAGCCGCATGGCATCCAGATTGTCATTCGTTGTCGTCAGCACCAGCCGCGAGCAGCCCGCGCGCCTGCCTGCTTCCACAAACGCCGCGAGCAGCGGCGTGCCAACTCCGCTCTGCGTCTCCGAAGCCGCAAACGCGACCAGCTCGCACTCCGCTCCGCGCGCCATCGGTGCGTGCATCAAGATTCCAACACGCTGGCCGCCGCGCCACGCAACCAACCCCGGCAACACCATCGTGTCGATCCACTTCCGCCGCGAACTGATCGTCGGACTCGAAAAGTGCTCCGTCAGGATCTCGCGCTGCCATGCACGTTCGCTCTCGGTGATCGGTCGAATGTCAATTGGATACGCCATGCATCGCATTCTTGGATCGTTCTGTTGAACGACGCTTGGCTGATTCAACCCCAGCTTTCTATTCCCTCCACTCTGCCTTCCCCGTAACTTTTCTCCGCGAAACTCGGCCCTCTCCGCAACTCCGCATTCTTTCGATTCCGCTCCCGCGCTATCCTGAAACCCGCAATTTCGGAGTGACTTCCCATGCCCAAGAAATCCATCGCCGCCATCGACGTCAAGAACAAGAAGGTCCTCATCCGCGTTGATTTCAACGTCCCGATCGAAGGCGGCATCATCTCCGACGACCGCCGCATCAAGGCCGCGCTCCCCACCATCAAGTCGGTGCTGGACAGAGGCGGCAGCGCGATCCTCATGTCTCACCTCGGCCGCCCCGAAGGTAAAGGCTTCGAAGCCGAATACTCGCTCGCGCCCGTCGCCAAGCGCCTCTCCGAACTCCTCAACAAGCCCGTCGCCTTCCCCTCCAACGACTGCGTCGATGACAAAGCCGCCGCCGCCGTCAAAGCCATCAAGCCCGGCGACGTCCTCCTCCTCGACAACCTCCGCTTCCACAAGGCCGAGAAGAAAGGCGACCCCGCCTTCGCCTCCAAGCTCGCGGCATACGCCGATGTCTACGTCAACGACGCCTTCGGCACCTGCCACCGCCCCGAAGCATCCATGGTCGCAGTGCCGCAGGCAATGGGCGCGAGGCCCAAGATCGTCGGCTTCCTCGTCGAGAAAGAAATCAAATACCTCGACGGCGTCCTCGCTTCACCCGCCAAGCCCTTCGTCGTCGTCCTGGGCGGTGCGAAGGTCAGCGACAAGATGCCCGCGATCGAACGCCTTCTCCCCATGGCGAGCGCCGTCATAGTCGGCGGCGCGATGGCGTACACATTCCTCAAGGCCAAGGGCGTCAGCGTCGGCAAGAGCCGCGTGGAAGAAGACAAGCTGAGCGAAGCCCAGCGCGCCATCGAGCTCGCCACCAAAACCGGCGCAGCACTCCACCTCCCCACCGATCACATCTGCGCCACCGAGTTCAACGAGAACGCAGCCGACATCAAAACCTTCACCAACGAAACCGGCATTGGTGAAAACTACATGGGTCTCGACATCGGCCCCAAAACCCAGGCCGCTTACGCCGACATCCTCAAGAAGGCCAAGACCGTCGTCTGGAACGGCCCCATGGGCGTCTTCGAATGGGAGAAGTTCGCCGGCGGCACTAAGGCCGTCGCACTCGCGATCGTTGAAGCAACCGCCAAGAACGGCTGCACCAGCATCGTCGGCGGAGGCGACTCCGCCGCGGCAGTCGAGCAATTCGACCTCGCTGAAAAATTCAGCCACGTCTCGACCGGAGGCGGAGCCAGCCTCGAAATGCTCGAAGGCAAGAAGTTTGAGAGCGTTGCGGTTCTTGATGAGGCGTGAGCAACCAAAGTTTTTCCCAACAGATCATGAGAATGCTCCGCGGCTCAAAGTCGCGAAACAGCCCCGCCCGTTCGCAACCTACCCATGCTCCCATCGCCTGTCCCCAATCAACATCCCACAAAGATCAGCCTCCTCCGTGCCGCATACGCCGCGTTCAACGCACGCAACATCGACGCCGCTCTCGCCACGATGTCTCCCGACGTCGAATGGCCCAAGGCCTTCAAAGGCGGCTTCGTCCGCGGCCATGAAGCCGTCCGCGCCTACTGGACCGAGCAGTGGTCCGAAATCGATCCTCGCGTCGAGCCCACTCTCTTCTATCCCAAAGACGCCGGCAAACTTCTCGTCGATGTGCATCAAGTCGTCCGCGATCTCTCCGGAACCATCCTCGCCGATGAGCACGTCGGACACATCTTTACGATCGAGCGCGACCTGATTCACGCAATGGAAGTGTGTGCCCTTCCGAACACTGGTTCGATCGCACGAACCTGAGCACCAGACGTCCGCCTTCTCATCGACCCAGAGACGATGTGCTCGTGCGGGGCAACTGCCGGTCTATGAGCTGAGGCCGACAACACGATCACTTCGGCGGATCGCCAAACGACCCCGTCCTCAGCTTCCCCACCGGCTTGTATGTATTGACCACAACGCCCGATTCCCCCGCCTTCGAGCGCACCAGCCCAAGCTCGCGCGCCGCACTTCCCTCCGAGAACAACTTCTTCCCCGTCCCAAGCAGCACCGGATACGTGATCAACACGATCTCATCCGCCAGTTGATGCTCGATCAGCACCGGCGTCAACTTCGAACTCCCCCACAAAATCAGATTCGGGCCATCCGTGTTCTTCAGGCGCTCAAGCCCCTTCACAACATCCGCGCCAAGATTCTCCACCGGCCCCCACTTCAAACTCTCCGCCCGATGCGTCGCGACAAACTTCGTCGCCTTGTTGAAAGTCTCTGCAAACGCCCCCTTGGCTGTCGGCCAGTAACCTGCCCAGATGTCATACGTCCGCCGCCCCAGCAGCAAATCAAACGGCTTCGAGTGCGCCGCCATGATCGCTTCCCCAACCACCGGATCCTTGAACACCGCGCTCCACCCGCCGTGCGCGTAATCCCCATCCTCGGTCTTTCCGCCCGGTGCTTGAATCACCCCGTCCAGCGACATGTGCTCGAAAATCGTGATCGTCCGCATCGCAATGCTCCTTGCGCCAAACGCAACCACCGCCGCGATCAGAATAACGACATCAAATCGTGCAGCCCCAAGTCGCGCCCGCAGCCAAGCCCGCCCGCTCCGACGCTTCGTATAAGCTCACCCTCATGCCGCTTCCCACCATCAAAGACCTCCTCGCCGACCTCGAATCCAAAGGCAACGACTCCCGCCGCAAGCACAACACCAAATTCGGCGCACCCAAGAACCAATTCGGCGTCAAAAACGGCGACATCCGCGCCATCGCCAAAAAGATCAAAGCCAAGCCCGACGAAAAGCACGCCCTCGCTCTGAAGCTCTGGGAAACCGGCAACGTTGATGCGCAGTTTCTTGCCGCGCTCCTCCTCAATCCCAAATCACTCACCGCCAAGGACCTCGACACACTCACACGCTCCACGTCCTTCGCACACGTCGCCGATTGGCTTAACGCCTATATCGTCGCGCAGCATCCCGAGAAGGACACACTCCGCATCAAGTGGATGAAGGATAAAAACCCTTGGGCCGCCCGCGCTGGCTGGAACCTCACCGCAAGCGCCATCAACAAAGGAACAAGCGAGGACGACCCCGAAGCTTTATTGACCCGCATCGAAAAAGAACTCGCCAAAGCCAAACCCGAGATCCAGTGGACCATGAACAACACCCTCGGCGCCATCGGCATCAAACACGCCAACCTCCGCAAACGCGCCATCGCCATCGGCGAAAAAGTCGGCCTCTACAAAGACTGGCCCGTCTCCAAAGGCTGCATCATCCCGTATGTGCCGGTGTGGGTCGACGCAATCGTGAACCGCAAGAAATAAACCGCGTGCCCAATTTCCGACGCCTTCAAAGGAGGGGGTGCCGGGGGAACCGCAGGTTCCCCTGGCATCAGCGACTTGCAATTCTCAGCGGTGCAAATCGCGCGAACGCAGTCCAACACCCCACCACTTCGCATGCTCTCTTTATCTAACACCGCGTCCGCATCGACTCGCGCCCCCGCTCCTGCGCCGCCGGACTAGTAAACCCCTTCGCCTTCGCGTGCCCCCACGCCTTCTCGATCGACTCTGCCGCAACCGGCGTCTTGCAATCCGTATCCCCGTGATCAACCTCCACCACCCCGATCCGCTTCGCCGCCGCAGTCGCCGCCTTCCTCAACCCCATCCCGCGGCAGCCAATCGCAATCAACACCGCATTCATCGCATACTTCTGCCCATTCGACGCCGAATGAATACCCTTCTCAATCTCCCCCAGCCGCTCAACAAACCACGAATCCTCCACTCCTTCATCAATCATCGCCATCGCCGCAACCAGCGACCACGCCGCAAACCGCGTCGGTTCGTCCTTCGCGCTCAGCCACTTGTCCGCCTTCGCACGCCCATGCGGACTTTCCGCCGCCAGATGCGCAACATACCCACCGCACATCCGCGCCGTCGCCGTCGCCGCCCACCGATCAAGCACCTTCGAAGAAATCCCAGCCGGATCCGCAATCTTCACAGCCAAGTTCAGCGCATTAAAGTTTTTCGTCTCCCACAACGCCTCCGCCAACTCCTGATCAATCCGAATCCGCTTCGTCAGCACCTTCAACGTCGCAAAGCTCACCCCAAACATCGGCTCCGTCGCCCCATGCCGCAAATACGTCTTCCGCGTCTGCGCCGATCCAGCCTTCTCAAGCTCGCTCATCGTCTCGCGAAGCGTCATCCGCGCTGCCGCAACCTTCGAACCCTTCTTCACGGGGCTCTTCACCACACTCTTCGCCTTCGCCATACCCGCTCCCCTCTGCGTAGCCCACTCCCACTCACGCGACAATACGCCCCGCAATCAAACGTCACCGCCAACAACATCATCAACCACACCCAAGCCGCCTCCCCCGCACTCCGAAGGGAGGGGGTGCCGGGGGAACCGCAGGTTCCCCTGGCATCAGCAACCTGACAATTCCACTGCAACGCCCGATACACACTCATCCATTTCCATTCTACTTACCAATAAAACTCCCACAGCCCGCATGAATCACCGCGTTCGAGCGAGTCGATACTCTCGTGATTTGAAGTACAAGGGAGCATCTCTCTTTACCAAACGAATAGACTCGCGCAATGGTCTTCGCACGATCAACCGGCAGCTTTAGCCGCATAGCTCGCACAGCAGCGCTGTATCTCGTGATCGGCGTATTCCTCAATGTCGCAGTCGCGTGGTGGTCGTTGAATACATCGCCTCGCGGAATTCCACTTTCGGGAATTCACGCCGTCAAACCCGAATGGCCGCGACCTGCTCCGATCGGATGGCCGGCCTGCTATCACGCAGTGCTTTCTGAAACAGCTAGCCATGAGGAAATGTGGGCGTACTCCACTCCAGGCACCGATCACGAAATGCGCACGATCGCATGCGGGCGACCTTTCCGATCCTTCGGAGCATGGTCGTTCGACCAGAATGATGGCAAGGGCGAACGCTGGTCGCATCTGCTGGAAACGGGCGTAACTTTGGATCGAGACCAAGTTCGATTGCCATGGCATCCGCTCTGGCCCGGATTCTTTTTGAACACGGTACTCTTCGGAACGGCAAGTTGGGCACTGATGCAAGTTCCCGCAGCGATGTTGCGCCGCTCACGTCTCAATCGAGGTTGTTGTACGAACTGCAACTACAACCTCGCAGGCCTCGCCTCGAATGTCTCGTGTCCAGAATGCGGCCTCCCACGCATGGGCAAGCCGAACAAACGGCCTACCTAATGGTGTTCGTATTCCAAGACGCGCCATCAGATTTCGCCGGCCGCCTCGTCGAAATTCTCTCGTGCCACATGCCGCACATGCAGCACGTGAACCTGCGTACTGCGAATCGTGAATATCAGTCGATGTGACTTGTACACAAGCTGCCGGAGCTCGACCCCAGGGAATGCTCCGTGCTCGCGCGCCAACCCACATCGTGCCGGCATGGTTTCGAGCGAAGCGATTGCGATTTCGAGCCCATCGTACCATCGAAGCGCAGCTTCCGGCGACCCGTGCGCGCCAATGTAGTCCGCCGCATCAATCGCTTCGTCGCGTGCTTCTGGTCGAAAGAGAACTTTGTACCGCACGCGCGATTACTTCCGCTTGATTCCAAGCCGCTTGCGAACATCCGCCATCACCTGTTCCGCCGGCACTCCCGCTTCCCCGCGATCAATCGCCGCCAAACGCTCGCGCACGATGCGCTCCGTCTCCGCCGAGTCGAGCGCATCAAGCAACTTCTGATACGCCTCCGCATCCTGAACAACAACCCGCGCCTTCCCATTGACCGTCAGCACTTCCGGCCGCCCCGTCGCGGCAAGCCGCTCTAAATGCGCCTTGTGATCGCGAAGAAATCCCGTCAGCGGATGTATGTCGTTCAACTGAACCACTGTCGCCTCCAATCAAAGAATAAGCAGATTATTCTATGATAATCATCGGTTGTTGATTCTGGCGCGCAAAGACGCCATGGAGCCTGATCTCGCCCACTACAGCAACAGAAATTCCTTACAAAATCCAAACTTACCTCTTGCAAAACCGTACCAAAACCGTATAATCCCGATGTGTCCTCCACCCTCCACCCCAACCTCCTCTCCGCCTTCCTCGCCGGTAAGTCCTGCTCCGCCATCGCTTTAGCCTTCAACCTCTCCGTCGAGGATGTCCTCACCTGGTTCGAGTCCGACCTCACCCAATCCACCCTCCGCCGCCTTGAAGCCCTCCAGCTTCAACAAGCCCGAATCGGTTCCGGCTCCGTCCTCCCTCACGCGGCAGGCTCCCTCACCAACACCTGCGACTCCGCCGACAACCCGGCCCTCCGCACCCGCGCCGCCTCCAACCTCGTCCGCCTCGGGCTCCGCTTCACCGCCCCATCGCGCAACTCAGCAGCCCCCTCCCAGTGGGAGGGGGTTGGGGGTGGGTTCGTTTCACTTCCAAATCGCGACAACCAAACCTCGCGCGATTCCGAAGCCCCTTCCCTGAGGGAAGGGGTCGGGGGAGGGGAGTCCATCCCCACCAACGCGCTCACAACCAAAACTCCGCCATCTTCCTCGATGCCGGCAACACGCAGAACGGCGCAAGCCTTCGATAGTCGTCTTCGAACCACCTCGACGGCATCAACCTCCTGTCGCAGAACAGAAAGACGACTTCGGACGCGACGCCTCCACGCTAGTCAACATCCGCAGCACTCGGTTTTCTCCGTGCTTTCCTCCGTGGTGCTCTGTGGTCCCCCGTTTTGAAACTCTTCTTCAGGACCGCCCGAACAGCCGCTCGAGTTCTTTGATCGTCAGCCGAACCGTTGTCGGCCTTCCGTGCGGGCAGTTGCTCGATCGTTCGACCGCCTCGCGCAGCCGAAGCAGTTCATCCAATTCGAGATCCGAAAGGTGGTCCCCCGCCTTGATCGCCGCTTTGCACGCCATCATGTCCAGCACATCGCGCAGCAGCCGCTCGTTCGATCTCGGATGTGGGATGTCGGATGTCGGATGTGCGAGGCGGTGTTTCGCTTCTGCATCCGATGCTTCCTCATGCTCATCCGTCAAGGAGAACAGGTCCGCCATGAACTCGATCGGATCGACATTCCTTGAGAACAGAAAACTCGGGAACGACCGCACTGCAATGCTCCGCGGCCCCGCCGGTTCCGCTTCCACCCCGATCCGTTCAAGCAGCGGCTTCATCTCTTCCAGCCGCCCAAGCTGGTCCGCCGTCGCATCGATCAGCGCGGGCGTCAGCAGCGACTGCGATTCCAGATTCCCTCTTCCCACCCGCGCCAGCAGCGCCTCGAACATCACCCGCTCGTGCAGCGCATGCTGATCAACGATCACAACCCCCTGCTCATCCTGCGTCACAACGTACGAGTTGTGCACCTGCAGAATGCGATCCACGCGCTTCGGCGCATACACCTCGCCCTCAACATTCTGGGCCGATGCGGCATTCGTAACAGCCGGACCGCCCGCTTGCTTTTCCTCTGTATTCGTCGCGCGACCGTCGAGCGCGGCACTCACAGCACCGTTCTCGCCGTCATTCGGCGCAGCCGAACCGCGCAGCGGAAATGTCAACTGATCCGTACCCGGCGTGAACCGACGCAAATACTCGACAAACGCCTCGGTCTGCGCCGGCCCGTTCGTCTGCACCGGCTGCTGAAACGGCGAAGGCATGATCGCCGTCGGATGCGAGAGCTTCGATTCGATCGCGGACGGTGCAGACCCGTTCGATGCGCTCCCGCCATGCGTGAAGAACGTCGGCGTCAGGTCCGCTGCCTTCAGCGCCCGCGAAATCGCGTGATACACGACCGAGTGAACCAGGCTTGAATCGCGGAAGCGCACTTCCGCCTTCGTCGGATGCACATTGACATCGACCGCCTCGGGCGACATCTCGAGCATCAACACCGCAGTCGGATAGCGCGATGGCTCGATCAACCCGCGATACGCCTGCATGATCGCGTGCTGCACCGTCCGATCCCGCACCGCTCTGCCATTCACAAACACATGCTGGCTCTTGTTCGTCGCCCGCGCGATCGCGGGCGTGCCGACCAGGCCCCACAGCGACACTCCGCGCGAGTCGTGCTGATCCGATTCGACCACCAGCATCTCGGGCTCAAGCTCGCTGCCGAGCAGCGCGAGCGCGCGTTCCTGCGCTGTCTGATTCGGAGGCAGATCAAACTGCGTCTTCCCATCCGTGCGGAAGACAAATCCGACCAGCGGATGCGCCAACGCAATCGCTGTGATCGTGTCCGCGCAGCGGCCTTGCTCGGTGCCGATCGTCTTCAAGAACTTCCGGCGCGCCGGAGTGTTGAAAAACAGATTCCGCACGCTCAGCGTCGTCCCGACCGGCGAAGAAGCCGGCGCGATCGGCTGCTTGATCTCCCCTTCACACCGCAGTTCGAACGCCTCATTCGCATCAGTCGTGCGCGACCGGATGCTCATCCGCGAGACCGACGAGATCGAAGCGAGCGCCTCGCCACGAAACCCGAGCGTCGCGATCCGGTCCAGATCTTCAAGTGTCCCCACCTTGCTCGTCGCGTGCGGCGCAATCGCAAGAACCAGATCATCCTTCGCGATCCCGCCCCCATTATCCGAGACGCGCACAAGCTCGACGCCACCCTGCTCAAGCTCCACCTCGATGCGCGTCGCCCCCGCATCGATCGAGTTCTCAACGAGTTCCTTCACCACACTCGCCGGCCGCTCAACAACCTCACCCGCCGCGATCTGACTCGCGACAAGCGGCGAAAGAGTCCGAATTGGTTTGGCTGCCGTTGCGGTCACACCGGATGGTACGGGGAGTCCTGGGTGCTCCGGCTGAACGTCCTGGGTCCTTTGGTCCTGAGTCCTGGGTCGACACAGGACTCAGGACCAATGGACTCAGGACTTATCCTTCCCTATGACCATCTTCTCAAAGATCATCAAAGGCGAAATCCCCTCGCACAAAATCTACGAGGACGACAAGGTCTTCGCCTTCCTCGATATCGGCCCGCTCAGCAAGGGGCACACGCTGGTCATTCCGAAGGAAGCCGTCGCGACGCTCGATCAGCTCAGCGACGACTCAGCCGCGGCAATCGGCCGCGTCCTCCCTCGCCTCTGCCGCGCTGTCATGAAGGCGACCGGCGCCAAGGACTTCAACATCCTCCAGAACAACGGCGCGGCCGCGCATCAGGTCGTGATGCACGTCCACTTCCACATCATCCCCAAGTTCAACGACACCGGCCTCGGCATCGACTGGGACCCGCAGCAGTTCGATCACACCGCTGGTGCGCAGCTCGCCAAGCAGATTGTGGCAAGCCTCGAAGGTTGATTTTCACATCCGACTTCCGACATCCCACATCCGACATTTCTCTATTCATCATGCACCAGCGCCGTCGTCAACGACGGCAACTGCACCACGCCTTCCTTCGTCTCTATCTCGATGTGGCTCGTCGGCTGAATCGACTTCACCAGTCCCTCGTACCGACGACCCGCCTGGATCATGGTGCGGCGAGAGCCAACCAGAATGTCGAGCGCCGACCACTTGGCGCTCACGATCTCCGGAGGTGTCTGCATCGCCCGATGCAATTCACCGAGCAACCTCAGCAGCACCTCGAGCCGCGATTCGCTCGAACCGAGCTGCCGCAGCGACACCGCCCGCTTCGCGAGTGCGCCGGGGAAGTCATCTTCCTCGTGCAGCACGTTGATGCCAACCCCGATCAGCGTCAACTTACCGACGTTTTCGACCAGCACACCCGCGATTTTGCGTTGATCGCCGTGCCGCTCCACCACATCGTTCGGCCAGCGAAGCCCGAGCGTTCCGGCCTTGGGCAGCGAAGGCGCGCACGCGCCGTGCGCTGCAAGACCCGCCGCCAGCGACAAACGAGGGGGCGAAAGATCCGAATCCACGAGCGCGATCGTCGCAGCAACGCCCAGCCCGCGCGAAGCCTTCTGCGACTCACGCGGATCAGAAGAAGTACCCTGAATCCAAACCCGGCCCAGCCGACCCCGACCCGCAGTCTGATGATCCGCCACAACGAGCGTCCCGCCCGAGGGCTGTGCCGCCGCGCGGGCGGCTTCCTGCGTCGAACCCGTCTCGCGCAGCACCATCACCCGCTGGATTAACGTGATCTGGCGCGAGCGGAGAAAGGCTTCGATCGCGTCCTGCCAACTTTCGAGCGGGGGCTCCGTCATTGCGGATGAAGAATGCATAATGAATCAGACAAAGTCAAGGCCGAGATCCACGATTGGCGCGCTGTGCGTGAGGGCGCCGACGCTGATGCGGTCTACGCCGGTGCGGGCAACCGCTGCAATCGTGTGAAGATTGATCCCGCCCGACGATTCCAACTGGATTTTGGGCGAAAGGGCATCCCGCCATCGGACCGCCATTTTCAGCATCGCCGGAGCCATGTTGTCGAGCAGCACGATGTCAACCGCCGGTTCATTCCCGAGACGCGCGAACAGCACCTGTTCGAGCTGCGCGAGCGAATCGACTTCGACCTCGAAGAAGCGTGGCCCGGGCTTGAGCTTGCTCGCCTTCACCGCGGCACGCTCGACCCACTCTGTCAACTTGTTCAGCGGCAGGCCCGCGATGTGATTGTCCTTGATCAGCACCGCGTCATACAGACCAATCCGATGGCAGTGTCCGCCGCCGCAGCGGACGGCGTACTTCTCAAGCACGCGCAGGCCCGGCGTGGTCTTGCGGGTGTCGAACAAGTTGGCAACCACCTTGCCCTTGGATCGCATCGCGCGGTCGTACGTCCGCGTTACGGTCGCGACGCCGCTCAAGCGCGAGACCAGATTCAGCAGCGTTCGCTCAAAGGTGAGGATCTCGCGGGCCGGACCTTCGAGCGCGCCGAGCGACTGCGAAGGCTTGAAGGCCGAGCCGTCGGAGATGCCTCGGGCCGGTCGAAATTTGATCCGCTTCGAGAACGCGGGCAGCATCCACGGAATGCAGGCGAGCCCCGCAACAACGCCGTGCTGCCGCGCCCGAATTTCGGCCCGCGCACGTTCACCGGACGCGGTTGCAACCAAACTGGTCACATCGCCGGGTTTGCCGCCTTTTCCGAGGTCTTCGTCGCGTGCCGCGGCGGCGAGGCGCGACGTCGCCTCGGGCGCGCCCAGAGCGCGAAAGAGTGCGGGAAGCGAAAGTGTGTTGAAGTCAACCATGCTGGAACGCCAGCGTACGCGACAACCGGCTTGGAGGCTAAACTCCGTGTTCGCCAAGGAGCGATTTCAATGGGTTTACTCAGCGGCAAGGTCGGTCTCATCGTCGGCGTGGCAAACGAGCGTTCGTACGCGTGGCATATCGCCAAGAGCCTCAGCGAGCACGGCGCGACCTGCGCCTTTACGCACCTCCCCGGCGAAAAGAACGAACGCCGCACGAGGCGCGCGCTCGAATCGCTGAACCTGCAGGATTCGTGGTGCTTCCCGCTCGAGGCTTCGAGCGATGAACAGATCGATGCCGCGTTCAACGCGTACGGCGAGAAGTTCGACAAGATGCACTTTCTGATCCACTCGATCGCCTTCGCCGATCGCGAGTACCTCCAGCACGGCAAGTTCATCACGACGCCGCGTGCTGCCTACCTGTCCGCGATCGACATCTCCGCCTACACGCTTCTCGGCATGGCGCGTCGCGCCCATCCGATGATGCAGCGCTCCGGTGGCGGCAGCATCCTCTGCATGAGTTACTACGGCGCGGAAAAAGTCGTCCCCGGCTACAACGTCATGGGCGTCGCGAAATCTGCGCTCGAATCCACCGCCCGCTACCTCGCTTCCGAACTCGGCGTCGACAAGATCCGCGTCAACAGCATCTCGGGCGGCTTTCTCCGCACGCTCGCCAGCAGCGCGGTTGCCGGAACCGACTCGATCGCCGAGCACAACGCTCTCCGCGCCCCGCTCCGCCGAAACGTTGAAGGCGGCGATGTCGGCAACACGGCGACGTTCCTCGTCAGCGACCTCTCGGCCGGAATTACGGGCGAGACGATTTACGTCGACTGCGGCGTGAACACGATCGGGGTTTGAGAATTTCGGATTGCGGATTTCGGATTGCGGAATGAAGTAGGCGTCCGGAAATGGCGTCCTTTCAGGGGGTGCTTGGCGTTTTCAGGGGGATTCGGTTGGGTTCGGGGCAAGAAATTGAGGCCCGAAGCCCTGCTCTTTCCGATGGTTAGGGCATGAGCGCGGTCCCTTCTGCCATTGCTTCGGCGATTGCGAATATCCAGCAGACGGACAAGGTGGCGCCTCGCGCAAAGCCCGAGCCGCCGAAGCCGGGTCGCGAGATTCGGCGCGAGACGAAGGACCGCGTTGAGCTTGTCGATGCCGCGGAAGCGGTCGATGCGGTCAAGGGGTTGGCTGCGAACGACAAAGAGGATGCTCGCGAAGACCATCAGGAACATGATGGGCCGCAGAAGCCGAAAGCGAAGCAGAGGCCTCGACTGGATATCGAGGGTTGATGCCTCCCGCACTTAGCCGCGGAAGAATTGTGCGATGGCGCGGACGGTTGTCTGGCGGCCCACCACTGCGATCGATTCGGTGAGCGGGATGTTTTTGGGGCAGACTTTGACGCAGTTCTGGGCGTTGCCGCAGTCGCTGACGCCGCCTTCGCCCATGAGTGCATCGAGGCGTTCGCCCTTGAGTTCCTGACCGATCGGATGCTCATTGAAGAGTCGCGCCTGGCTGATGGCGTGTGCGCCGACGAAGCTCGTGTCCCACTTGGCTTTGTCTTCTTCGAGGTTGAACTGCGGGCAGGCTTCGAGGCAGCAGCCGCAGGACATGCAGGTGGAGAGGACGTAGTGCGTGGCCTGCGAAGCGGGCGTTTCCTTTGGGCCGGAGCCGAGGTGATAGGTGCCGTCGATCGGGACCCAAGCCTTGACGCGTGAAAGGTTGTGGAAAAGACGCGAGCGATCGACCCAGAGATCGCGGACGACGGGGAACTTGGTCATCGGCTCGAGCGTGATGATGTCGCCTTCGTTCGGCGCGTATTCATCGATCAGGCATGAGCAGGACTGACGCACCTTGCCGTTAATGACCATCGTGCACGCGCCGCAGACTTCTTCGAGGCAGCCAGCATCCCACACGACGGGCGTGACGGTCTTGCCGTCGGCAGTCACCGGGTTTGCCGCGATCTGCTGGAGGCAGGAGATCACGTTCGAGCTCTTGGGCACCTGAACCTTGAAGTCTTCCCAGTGGCTCGGCTTTCCCGGGCCTTCGCAGCGCTTGATGCGGAAGGTGACGGTGCGCCCGGGAGTCGCGGCGCGACGGGCGTGAGAATGTGGAGCGGAGGCGTTCATGCGTACTTCTTCCAGAATTTCGCGGCAGGGAGATACGTGTGGCGTTTGCCGTGGACCTGATCGACTAGTTCCTTAAAGGGCTGACGAAGGTGCTTTGGAAGCTTGGCGGCAAAGTCTTTCTTGAGCGGAACATTCTGGATCAGCTCGACAACGTCGCCAATGTCCTTTGCACGATGAATCGCTTCGAGACCGACCGTCAACTTGCCACGAATCAAGTCGGCAAGGCTGATCACCTTGATTCCTTTGATGGTGCTGACCTTTTTCGGCGGCCCACCGAGCGAGTCATCGGCGACAAAGTGAACGGGCACATCATCCACGATGTGCTCGCGGCGTTTGGCGTTCCACTTGAACCCCGCTGCAAGCATCGCCTCGTGCGTGGCTTTGAAATCGCTCGAGTAGATATCGATATCACGCGTCGTGCGGCCGGTTCCGTGGAGTATCGCGGCGATGCCGCCAACGACCGGGCAACCCGTTGCATCCGTGACTTTCCTCGCACGATCGAGCATCTGCTCGAATCCGGGAACCATTCCGCCGGAAAGCGGATGCGGATCGTCGGGATGAGGAAGTCGCGGTGCCATTTGGGAATGTCGTTACGAGGTCGTTGAGGCGAGTGCCGGCGCGGGGGTTGCCGATTTGGGTGAGGACTCTTTCTTGCCGTAGGTTCGTGCAGTCGGGAGGATGAGCGAGGCGTCGATGGGGACAAACTCGACGTTGGTTGTTCCCTCGGTGTGTCGGGCGAGGGTGGTTTTCATGAAGTTGGCGTCGTCGCGGCTGGTGTAGTCGCTTCGGTAGTGCGCGCCGCGGCTTTCTTTGCGTTCGAGCGCGCCGAGGGCGACGGCTTCGGCCAATACGAGCATGTCGCCGACGGAACGGGCGTAGCCGAAGGATTGATTGGTCCACGCGGCGCTGTCGGCGAGGCGGACTTTGCTGTAGCGGTCTTTGAGTTCGGCGAGTTTGGCGAGGCACTGCTTGAGACGCTGCTCGGTGCGCACGACGGTACACGCGGCGGTCATTTCGTCGCCGAGTTCTTTGCCGATGTGGTACGGATTGGTCGCTGGCTCGGTGTTCGAGGGCTTCGCGCCGTCGAGCAGTTGCTTCATCTTCGCGGTCTCTTGCGTGACGACGGCATCGAAAGAAGAGGCGGGCAGGCCGGAGGCGGGGTTTTTGCCGGGGGCTTCGTTCTTGATGAAGTTGAGGACGGAGACGCCGCAGAAGAGGCCGTCGAAGATGCAGGAAAGCAGGGCGTTTGCGCCGAGGCGGTTGGCGCCGTGGTAGGCGAAATTGACTTCGCCAAAGGCGTACAGGCCCGGGATGTTGGTCATCGAGTTGTTGATCGCGCCGAGCTGCATGCCTTGGCCGACTTTGGCGTCGATGGGCGCCGGGCTGCCGCTCTTGTGTTTGGTGAGGGGCGACTGCGGGTTGTAGCTGCCCTTGGTGTAGGTGGACCAGAGGCCGCCCATCGAGTAATGGACAGCGGGGAAGATTTTCATCGGGGTGAAGCGCGGGTCTTCGCCGACGAACTTTTCGTAGATCTCGAGGATGCCGCCGAGCTTGCGGGTGAGGTAGTCGGGGTCTTTGTGCGTCAGGTCGAGGTAGACCTGATTGTCGCCGTCAACACCCATGCCCTGATTCACGCAGACATCGAAGATCTCGCGGGTTGCGATGTCGCGCGGGACGATGTTGCCGTAGGCAGGGTACTTCTCTTCGAGGAAGTACCAGCGTTCGGATTCGGGGATGTCCTTCGGAGCGCGCATGTCCTTGGGCTTGCGCGGGACCCAGATTCGGCCACCTTCGCCGCGGGCGCTTTCGCTCATCAGGCGGAGTTTGTCTGCGCCGGGGATCGCGGTCGGATGGACTTGGATCATCTCGGCGTTGCCGTACCACGCGCCCGCGCGGAAGCAGCGTGCCGCGGCTGCGCCGGTGCAGATGACGCTGTTGGTGCTCTTACCGAAGACCAGGCCGCAGCCACCGGTCGCCATGATCACGGCGTCGGCGCGGAAGGAGCGGATCTGCATGGTCCGCATGTCCTGCGCAGCGATGCCGACGCAGCGGCCGTCGTGCAGGATCGGCCAGAGGAATTCCCAGAACTCGTACTTGGTGACTTTGCCTTCGGATTCGTAGCGGCGGACCTGTTCATCGAGGCCGTAGATGAGCTGCTGGCCGGTCGTTGCGCCGGAGAAGTGCGTGCGTTTGAAGAGGCTGCCGCCGAAGAGACGCAGGTCGCGATTGCCTTCGCCGGTGCGGTTGAAGGGGACGCCCATGCGATCGAGGAGATCGATGATGCGTGGAGCCCAGTTGGCCATCTCGAGGACTGGGTGCTGATCGGCCAGGAAGTCGCCACCGTAGATCGTCTCGTCGAAGTGTTCGTATTCGGAGTAACCCTGCTGGCGGGCGACTTCGTTGCAGGCGTTGATGCCGCCTTGCGCGCAGACGGAGTGTGAGCGCTTCACCGGAACAACCGAGAAGAGATCGACAGGCGTGCCCGCTTCGGCGATGCGTGCGGCGGCGGAAAGGCCCGCCAATCCACCTCCAACGACGATGACGCGATGCTCGGACAAAGTGACCTTTCGGGTTCTAGTTGAGGCTTTGCTTGAGAGTCAGTTCGGGAGATGCGGGCTGGATGACGGAAGCGGCGTGCCCGCTTCCACCAATTCGCTCTTCCATCTCGCGTAGTTTCACGGGATCGGCGGTTGCAAAGGCGAGGATTGAAACCCAGCCCATCACCATCATCGCGGCACCAAGGCCGGCGCAGGCGTAACCCCAGCGGCGTTGCGAGGCGACGGAGATGGTCAGGCCCCACGTGATCGCGGCGGTCCAGAGGCCATTGGCGAAGTGGAAGACAAGCAGAGTCACGCCGATGAAGTAGGCGAGCGAGACTGCAACGCCGGCGGCGGTGAGCTTGTCGGCGCTGCCACGCAGTGCGAGCGCGAGCGTGGAGGCGGCGTACTCGTGCGACCAGACCGTGCCCCCGGGGACAAGGAATGACCAGCCCCAGCGCAAGGTGGCGACGTGATAGAAGATGAAGAGGATGCCGAGATAGCCGCTGATGCGCTGAAGGCGATAGCGCCAATTGGACTGGTACGCGTAGCGGGTGGTGTTGGAAGAGCCGGTGAAGGCGTAGTAGAAACCGAGGATGGAGTGGAAGGCGATCGCGCCCCAGAGGCTGATTTCGATGAGCAGCAGGTGCGGGATCTGGGTGTTGATCCAGCGGACCTCGTGCCAGAAGTACTCGGCGCCGCCGATGGCCCAGGACTTATCGTGCGAGCCATCGCGCAGGGCGAACGCGCCCCACGCCGCGGACGAGTTCGTCAGCAGGTGCGCAATCAGGAAGACGCCGATCGGGACGATGCCCGAGAGCGAATGCAGGCGGCGGAGGAGGAAATAGTGCCGCTCGAAGAGGCTGACGGTTTTGACTGGCGCGACATTGGTCACGAAGAAGATCCTGAAGCCGCCGGAACATGCGCGGGAACGCGCACAATCGCGGCGAATCGCATCGTAGCGGCGCGGGGGCCATCATCCACTCTTGCGAAGCGGGTTCTGGGTGAACGTCTGTTGATGCGTCAATTGGGCAGCGAAACGCCGCCAGAAGCACCGACAATACCGGACGGTGAGCCCGATGCGATCCCACCCATCCCCGGCGTGCCGGGCTTGATTTTGCCTTCGGCGATGGCCTTGCTCACGTAGTTGGAGACTTCGACGTACTCCATGCGGAGCTCGTGCAGTGCGCGGCTGAGGAGCTTGGCCTCGTTCTCGGAGAGATTGCCCTTGGTCTTTTCTTCGAGCGCACCGAGCATGTCGATGTGGAGCTTTGCGTACTCGGGCGCGACGATGGCGCGGCCGGACTGCGGATCGGGAACTGCACCGAGGTACATGAGCGTCTGGCTGACGAGAAGGGAAATCAGATCCTGGATGCCGATGGGGCCTTCTTCGCGGCCGCCGGGGCCGGCTTCGGCCTTCGCCTGCTGCTCGGCCTTTTTGGCGGATTCGGCGGCAACGAGCTTTTCCTTCTCGGCCTGGGCCTGGCTCTTCCAGTCGGAATCAATGATAATCTTGGGAGCCTCGCCCCCACCGTTTCCACCCGCACCAGAAGGGCTCGTGTTCGACATGAATACCTCTCGTGACCGCGACACACAGAAAGCGATGACTCGCCTCAATTCTAAGTCGATGGTTGCTCTGATTCTCGTCTCGCTTGCCTCGTGGGGTCTTGGGGGTTGCTCTTCGGGTTCGGGGGTCGCGAGCGCCGTGAAACCCGCGACGAAACCCATCACCGCAGCGGAGTTCGGATCGCCCACGGCCGCGGCAGGTCCGCAGGAAGTCGCGAAATCGCCGCCCGCAGAAGCGGAGTTCGAGCGCCCCGCAAGGCCTCTGCGGACGGGCCCGTTCGCCGCGAGCGAGGGGCTGCTGGACGTTGATGTGGAGCCCGGCGAACCGGCGCTCGGGGCGCGAACGCCCGACCCGGTCGGCGAACCGGTGTTCGTCGATGCGAAAGTGGGCGATGTGAACAACCGAGCGATCTACGCCTCGGCGTTTCTGAACGACATGATCGACCGCCTGAAGGCGAAGTACGAGGAGATGTACAAGGCCAATCCGCGCATGGCCAAACAGGCGTGGCGGAAGTTCGCGAGCGAACAGATCCAGCAAAAATTGGACGGCATCATCGAGGACGAGGTGCTGCGGGCCGAAGCGCTGAACGCGCTGCAGCCGGAGCAGAAGGCGGGCTTTTTTAACTGGTTGCAAGCGGTGCGGAGCGAAGTGGTCGCGGAAAACCGGGGCATCGAGGCGGCGGCGAACGAGAATCTCTCGGCGCAGAACGGGACGTCGCTGGATCAGACGATGAAGAACCGCGAGCAGCAGGAATTGATCAAGTTCGTGCTGCAAACGCGGATCTACAGCCGCGCGAACGTGAGCTGGCGGGATATCCAGATCGCGTACGAAAAGAACTACGACCTGTTCAATCCGCCGCCGATCGCGTCGTTCCGGATCTTCACGGTTTCGGAGCGGGACACGAAGGAAATCGAGAAGGTTCGTGCGGAACTCGAAGGCGGGAAGGACTTCGACGATATCGCGGACGAGAAGACGCGGAGCGTGGATGAGAAAGACAAGTTCCTCGATCGGCCGTACGAGGGCGAGTACGCCGAGGCGGATTTGCTCGGGCCGAAGGAATTGAACGAGGAAGTACGCAAGCTGGTGCCGGGCCGCTGGGTCGGCCCGATCGCTTTCCGAGGTTCGATGTACTGGATCAAGCTGGAGCGGATCTGGAAAGTCTCGGAAGATCTGTACGCGGCGCAGCTCTTCCTTGAGAACCGGCTGGCGCAAACGAAGAACGATTACGAGAAGTACAAGTTCGTGGACCGGCTGAAGAAGCGGGCCAGCTACACGGACGTGGACGTCATGACGGCGAGGCTGCTGGCGCTCGCGGAAGATCGTGTGTTCGGGATCAACGGAGGCACGGGGAGCGGCAAGGGCGGCGCTTCGCCCTCCGCTCCAAAAGCGAGGTGATCGTTGGACGGCGTGCTGCACGCGCTTTCGCGGTTGTTCCGCAAGCCGGAAAACGGCACGGCGTTCATCGGCCGCCGGGGCGAGGATGCCGCGGCACGGTATCTGAAGCGACGGGGCCTGCGGATACTCGATCGAAACGTGCGGCTTTCCCGCGGCGAGATCGATCTGGTCTGCGAACCCGACGACGGCTCGATGCTCATCCTGGTAGAGGTGAAAGCCCGTGAGGTGAAGCGGGGTTTCGATGCGCCTTTCGCACCCGCAGAAGAAGCCGTGGACCGCGAGAAACGCGAACGGCTGGTCGAGCTCGCGCTCGAATTGAAACGCCGGCACCGGCGACTGGATCGGCCGGTACGGATTGATGTCGTGGGAGTCGATCTGTTCGCCCCGGGGACATGGAGAGAGCGTGTGAAGCTGCGATACTTCGAGGGAGAAGTGAAGATTTGAGCCGCGGAGCATCGTTTCCCGCGTCACCCGGCTTGCGGACAGTGCTTTCGTAGCCGATCCTCGACCTTCCGTTTTTCCGCCCACAGACGCGGGCAGTTGAACGCGCGGAAGGGACACACGCGGCGGCCTCAGGCCGGCGTTGCGGCGGCTCGCCGGAGCGCACCGCGGAATCGCGCTTCCGCCTCGGTTTCCTTCATCCGACCCGGATCGGGATGAAGCGGGAGGATCAGGCTGAACATGCTGCCGCGGCCGATGTCGCTGACAAGCTGGATCTCGGCCTGAAGCACGCCCGCGAGTTCTTTGCAGATCGCCAGACCCAAACCGGTGCCGCTGTGCTCACGGGCGTGGCCGCCGGAGAGCTGCTGGAACTTGTCGAAGATGCGGGCCTGATCTTCGGGCGCGATGCCCGGGCCGTTGTCGATGACGCTGACGCGGATTCGATCGGACGGGGGCGAATCGGGATCGGGGTGCGAACCGACGAGGCGCTCGGCGCGGAGCGTGATTTCTCCCTTGGGGCCGCTGTGCGCGGCGCCCGGGCCCGCCCCCGGGACGAACTTCACGGCGTTCGAAAGGAAGTTGAAGATGATCTGGCGGAATTTCTTGATGTCGGTTTCGACGAGCGGCAGATCCGGGGCGATCTCGATGTTGACCTTGATGTCTTTCTGCGAAGCGAGCGGGAAGATCAGGCCCGCGAGCGCCTCGCACGTGGATTGCAGGTTCATCTTCTCGATGCGAAGCTCGTAGCGTCCGGCTTCGATCTTGGCCATCTCGAGCAGGCCGTTGATCATCTCGAGCAGGTCCCGGGCGGCGTTCAGGATGTTCTCGAGAAAGCGGAGACGCTTGCTGAGCCGGGTGGAGTCGTCTCCGGCCGCGAGCTCGGACTGGGCGACTTCGGTGAGGAGGTCGGCGAAACCGATGATCGCGTTGAGCGGCGTGCGGAGCTCGTGGCTGACGTTGGCGAGGAAGTCGCCCTTGAGCTTCGCGGCCTCGTAAAGCGCGGAGTTGGACTGCTGCAGCTCGTCCACCTTCAGGTTCATCGCGGCGTTGAGCGCGCGCAGCTCGACCTGGCGGTTCTCGAGATCGTGGAGCATGAGATTGAACGTGTCGGCGAGTTCTTCGAACTCGTCGCCCGTCGTGATCTCCGAGCGCGCGGTCAGGTCGCCCTGCCGCACGCTCTCGGCCGTGGTCTTGAGCGTGCGGACCGGCTGCAGAATGAGGTGGTGCGTGATGAGATAGAACATCAGCACGGCAAAGGCGGAGACGAAGAGGCCGGCGGAGAAGAGATACGCGGTGTTGATCAGAAGCAGGCGCAGCGGCTCGTGGCTCTTGCGGTCGAGCAGCACGAGGCCAATGAGCTTCTGCTCTCCCTGGATGTCGGCGCGAACGGCCTTGGCGTAGCGGTACTCACGCTGCGTCCCGGACCAGCGGGCCTGCTGGAAATCCTCGCGGGCGGGATCGGACTGGAGCGAAGCGATCGCGCGGGCGACGAATCGGTCGTTCGCCGCGATCGAACCGGCTTCGGTCAAGCCGATTCGTTTGGCCGGCACACCGGCGTACCCCTCGGTGCCGGGCCTGGGGTCGATGTCGTTGGCGATGTAGCGCGGAGGTTGGCGGGGACGCGAGGTGAGCACGGACGAATCGAACATCCCGAACGAGTACGCCTTGATCTGGCGTTCGGCCTGCTCCCAGTGATCGACCATCTGGCGCGAGAGTTCGAGCTGGCCCTCATCGACCAGCGAGTTCATGCGGAAAAACGGGAACATCAGCGCGGCGAGCACGATCGCGGCGACCGCGCCGCCGAAGAGAAGAAGGCACTTGTTGGCAAGGGAGATGCCGCGGAACACAGGGGAGGGTATGGGGAGGCGGTCGGGGGAGAAGGATCCGGGAGAAGCGTTGCGTACGGGGCGTGCTGTGTGGAGCGTTGTGAGAGGAGGGAAAGAGCTGAGGGTGCAGGGAGGTGAGTGGGCCCGTCGGCACGCCCCGCGTTCACCCTGTTTCTTGCTCGCTTCACCTCCCCACCTCTTCACCTCCCCACCTCCCCACCTCCCCACCTTCTTCCCTCCTCACCATTCCCTGTTGCGCGTCCGCGATCTCGGGGGCGATCGTCCGACGCGGCTCATACGCTTGCCCTGCATGGCCTCTAAACGTGTGTACATCGAGACTTTCGGTTGCCAGATGAACGAGCTCGATTCGGAGCTTGTCACAGGGCAGCTTCGCGCCCTCGGGTACCAGTTCACCAGCGACCCCGCCGGCGCAGAGGTCATCCTCTATAACACGTGCTCGGTGCGCGAACGGGCGGAACAGAAGGTCTGGTCGCGACTCGGCGAGATGACGCTTCGGAAAAAGGACGATCCGTCGCTGGTGGTTGGTGTGCTCGGGTGCCTGGCGGAGCGAGACGGGACGGCGCTGATCCAGCGGATGCCGGTGGTCGATGTGCTCGTCGGGCCGGCGGAATTGGACAAGCTGCCCCGGCTGCTCGACAACGCGGTCCGGACGAACACGTCGCTCGCGGCAAATCCGCTTCCGGATTCCAATTTCCCCGGCGAAAACCGTGTGATTTCGGCGAATCAGGTCGCGCTCCAGGGGAGTTCATCGCGCCGGAGCGGCACGCTGGCAGCGGCCGAAGATTCGCTGGAAATGCTGGATCTTTCGCGCGCGATCTCGCCGATCGATCCCAACCAATCGCACGGACGCAGCGCGTACGTGCGGATCACGCGCGGGTGCAACAAGTTCTGTACGTATTGCGTGGTGCCGTTCACACGCGGGGCCGAGATCCACCGTCCCCCCGAGCACATCATCGAGGAATGCAAGCGGCTCGCGGACTCGGGCGTGATCGAGGTGACGCTGCTCGGCCAAACTGTCAATCACTACCGATTCGAGCACGGCGCCGCCGTGACGGTGAACGGTCTTGTCCAGCCCCAGAAGGGACGGAGCTTTGCGGGCGGTGCGAACGGTCATCGGCGCGATCCGTTCGCGGGCGATTCAACGACGACCTTTGCGGATCTGCTTTCGGAGATTCACGAAAAAGTGCCCGAAATCAGGCGTTTGCGGTTCGTGACGAGCTATCCACGCGACTTCGGCGACGATGTGATGGAGGCGATGCGGGACCACCCCAGGATCTGCCGCTATTTGCACGCGCCGGCGCAGTCGGGGTCGGACCGGATTCTCAAGCTGATGAACCGCGGGTACACGGTTTCGGAGTACCTGGAGTTTGTCGACCGGGCGCGGAGTTTTCTGCACCAGCCGGAGATCGGGCGGCCCCTGGGGCTTTCGGGCGATTTCATCGTCGGATTCCCGACCGAGACGGATGAAGATTTCGAGGCGACGAAGCAGCTTCTGGAGCGTTCGCGGTACAAGAACAGCTTCATTTTTAAGTACTCGCCCCGGCCGGGGACCGTCGCGATCGACAAGCTGGCCGACGATGTGCCCGAGAGCACCAAGCGCCGGCGGAACAACGAGCTTCTCGCCCTGCAGAACCGGATCGGTGAAGAAGTGGCCCGCGAGAGCGTGGGGAGCGTGCTGGAGGTTTTCGTGGAAGGCCCCAGCCAGCGCGAGGAGAAGCGTCGCAAACGTGCCGCCAAACCGGGGAACCTGGTGACGCTCACGATCGGCGGACAAGAAAGCAACGAAGATGGCGGATGTTCCGATGCCGGTTGCGGCAACGAAACGGGCGATCCGGCCGGATCGAGCACCGAAGGCAGCGCGGATCCGCGGCCGGTGCAGTTCGGCGGGCGGACCGATACGGATCTGATCGTGCTGTTCGATCGGCCGGCGGGCGGGCGAGATCCTTCGGGGTCGTTCCTGAACGTGCGGATCGAGCGGGTCCACGGGCTTTCGCTGTTCGGCAGCGTGGTCTGAATCGTTGGGCGGCATGCCCCCGAGCTCTCATTCGTCACACCGGTGAGACGACCCGAAAGGGTGCTGAAGAATGTCAGCGCCCACCTGGATGGGTTGCACGCGGCGAAACCGGCGGATGGGCGTGCGGATGGACCGGAGATGAGTGGCCTGCGTGTGCCGCGGCGGGCAGATGTTCTCCGGCAGATCGGTAGAGCTCGATCCATGCGCCCGCGGCCCGGAGCGTCGTCAATTCGAGAAAGAGCAGACGCCTGCGTCCGCGTTTTTCGCGCCGGATGATGCCGGCGCGCTCGAGAATGGCGATGTGCTTGGTGACGCCCTGAAGCGACATGTGGAGGTGGCGTGTGAAGTCGCTGGGTGAGAGCGGCGCGGCCTGTGCGAGACGCTTGACGATCCATCGCCGACCGGGGTCCGAGAGGGCGGCAAAGACGAGGCTCAGGCGACGTTCTGCAAGATCAACCATTTGGTTGACTTTATGCCCTTCTTGAGAAGAACGCGAAAATCGGGGGTTCCGGGGTGATTTCGGGCCTTGCGGGGCCGTTGCAGGCGTTGTGCGCCGCCAAGTCGGCAAAATCGGAACTTTTTTGTCCGCTTTGCTGGCATCGGGTAATTCCTGAGGCATGTTCTGTTTGGAGCGACTGCAGTGCGCGGTCGCGGGGTAATCGGTCGTAGCTGCGCGATGTTGGCGCGTGCGATCTGCTCCAAGGTTTAAGGGAAGAGAGGTTCGCTGTGAAGAACGTTCTGAAGATCTCGGCTGCTATGGCGGCATTTGCGCTCGCGGGCGCGGCGCAGGCCGATCTGGCTTTCTCGTTTGCTGACCCGGGCCTGGGCATCCGCCCGGTGACCAACGTCGCCAACGGCGGCGGCGCGGGCGTCGGCCTCATCACGTACAACATGGCGGTTCCGATCTCGTTCATCGTGGACGGATCGTCCGAGCCGGCCCCGTTCCAGAACACGTTTACGAACGCGCACCTTGAGCTGAACCTCAAGATCAGCGCCGCGACGACCCTCGGCGGCGTCACGACCGCGAACGTTGACGGTTACTTCATCGTGACCGACTCGGGCGGCAACATGATCCTCCGCGGTGACTCGATGACCGGTTCCTTCGTCCGCGTCGGCGGCACGAACTCGATCCTCTTCTCGGATCAGACCGGCTTTGCTTACACCTTCGGTTCGGCTCTGAACGCCCTGCTCGCTCCGGGCCGCGTTCCGGCCAACCCGCAGGAAGCGGTGTTCACCCTCACGAACATCCTGACCGCCGGCGGCGGCCCGCTGTTCGACCCCACCACGAAGATCTTCAATGACTTCTCGGCGAACAGCTCGTTCACCGGCAACACGGCCGTGGTCGTCCCGACCCCCGGCTCACTCGCCCTCGTCGGCCTCGGCGGTCTGATCGCCGCTCGCCGCCGTCGCGCCTAATCAGCCTGACGCTGTGGTGTAGACAGCGTTCCTTGAACTTTCCGACGAGCCGCCCGTACCCCGGGCGGCTCGTTTTACTTTTTGAGCCGGCGATTCCCGGCGCACCCGTGATTCGCTCGCGTGCCGGCGCATCCGAGTTCTCGTACGGAAGCGATCGGAACGCGCGAAGCTCGATTTCCCGTTCATTCGCCGCGGCGATGAAACAGACCCGCGGGACCGACGCACGCTTGCCGGAGAATCCCGAACGAAGTGCCGGGCACAGTTGCTCGCACCCTCTGGCAACAAGCGGAGAACAAGCAGATTTCAACGCAATCGGGAATACTCGAGCGAGTCACTGCTGATCGTCTTTGAATCGCTCACGGGCACGGCGCTTCGCGGCGAGCAGGGAATCACCGCCCGTCTTCGGAGCTGTATCCGGTTCTTCGCCGGGCGACGCGGGGACTGCCGGGGGCGGCGCCGCGGGCACTGAGGGGGTTACGGGTGGCGCCATGCGTTGAGCCCGTCTTCGGTCGCGGGCTTCGGTTGCAAGGCGTGCCGCGTCTTCGGAAGAGAGTTGCACGCCCCGGTAGGACAGGTCCGGCTCGGGCTCTGGATCCGTGCCTCGGAGGGCCGAGAGGCTGGAAGAACCCGGAACGCGGACGCCGCCTTCCGATGACCAGCGGTCCCAGGCGATGCGCCGGACGGCGACATCGAGCAAAAAAAGAAACGGGATCCAGAAGAGCAGGACCGGCCAAAGCGGAGTGCGCGATCGATGCGGCGGGAGGCCGCGACGATCGAAGAAAGAGAACGGCCGCTCGGGCTCAAGGGGGTGGACCGCCGCGCCTGAAACCGTGGCGAGCGATGCGAGCCACTCGTCATTGGATGCAAGGTCTCGCCATTCGCGGCCGGCGAAGAGCGAGGCACCGGTGATGACCGGAGGAGCGGAGCCGGAAGAGAGGATCGGACGCACGACGGCGATGTACGCGCCCTCGTCGGTGACTCGGGTTCTGGCTTCGAAGACACCGGGGGCGACTTCGGAGAGGCGGATCGGAATCTGCGAGCCCCCGGGCGTAAAGACTGTCGCGGCAAGTGCGGTCGCCCCGTCGGTTTCGCCCGGCGTGCGTTCGGCGTGGAGCACGAGCTCGTCGGCGACAATCTCGGCCCGAGCCGAATAACGACCCGTGGCCTGGCTGCGTCCGATGGAGCGTGCGAGCTGCGTCCACATGCGGCGATAGCCGGGCCAATCGATCCATCGCGCAGCCCACTGGCCGGCGTCGGAGGTGAATGCCGCGACCTGGCCGAGTTCGACGCGCCAATGACTGAGGACCGGCTCGCCGGTTGGCGCGACGATCGCGTTGATGACGGTCGGATCGGGACGGGGCTGCGTGAGGCAAAGGCCGAGAAGTTCCGGCGGGGTATCGAGGCCGATTGTCGCCGGAGAGCCGGAAGGAAGCACGACGGGTTGAAAGGGTTCTTCGCGGACAAGGGGAGATCGCATGACGCGGACGGCGCGCATGAAGATTCGCGGCAGAACGGACGGATTCACCACCTGGTAGAACTTGCCGTCTCCGAGATTGGCGATCTCTTCGAGGCCGCTGACATCGGCATCATCGCCGATGGCGATGCTGGAAACGCGGATGCCCTGACGCGAGAGGCCGCGTGCGATCTCGGGGAGGCTGTCGCGATCCTGCGAAACGCCGTCGGTGAGGACGATGATGCTCTTGTTCTTGGCTTTGCTCGCATCGAGCTGGCGTCCGGCCTCGACGAGAGCCGGGGCGAGGTTGGTGCCGCCGCCGGGACTGATCGAGAGGATGGCGCTGGCTGTTGATGCAGGATCGGCGTTGGGCGAGAGGGGCTGAACGACGCCGAAGTTGCTGTTGAACGCGATGACGCCGACAAGATCGCGCCGGTCGAGCGCGCCGAGCGCCATCGCGGCGGCCTGATTGGCGATTTCCTGCTGGCTCCGCGACGAACCCATGACCGAGCGGCGCATGGAGCCGGAATTATCGAGCACAAAGACAACGGCTGCTTCGGGCTCGACGAGGCGCTCGGGAAGATCGAGAAGCACGGGGAGCACGGGCTCGATGGGCGTGTTGCGCCATCCGCCGGCCCCGAACGAGTTCGGTCCGCCGATCATGACAAGCCCGATCCCCATCTCCCGCACAGCCCCCGCGAGAAGGCGCTGCGCCGTTTCGGGCAACTCGTCCGCTCCGACGTTCTCGAGAATGACAAGGTCGTAATTCTGGAGCGTGAGCGGATCGGTCGGCACCAGACGGGCGGCGAGCGTCTGCACCTTCAGACCGTCGTCCGCGAGCGTGCGGGCGAGTGGAGAGGGGGGCGAACCGGAGGTATCGCCCTCGACGATGAGCACCGAGCCGGTGCCGGGCGTGAGCGTGAAGGCGGTCGCGGCGTTGTTCTCGGCGAGCGTGTCGCCAATCGGCCTGCCGTCGGTACCGGTCTGCGGCTCAAAGACGGCGCGGAAGCGGTGGACCCGTCCGGGGCCGAGCGGGACATCGAGCGTCCGCACGTTCTCACCCGGCTCGAGTTCGATCTGCTGCGCGTGCAGTTGTTGTGAATCCGCGGAGAGCACGCGGAGCGTGCCGGCGGACTTCCCGGTGCTGAAGAGCGTGACGCGGAGGCGCACGCTCGATTCGGCGGGTGCTTGAGCCGGGGCATCGACATTGGAGATATAGACCTCGCCATCGAGGCGATAAGTGAGCGGGACGACTTCGACGGGAGTGACGCGGGAAGAAGACGCGAACTCGCGTGCCGCGGCCTGGGCGTTGCCGCGTGTTTGATTTCCGTCGCTGAAGAGAACGAGCCGGCCGGCGGCATCGGGCGGGATGACGGCACGCGCGAGGCGGAGCGCCGATTCGATATCGGTGCCTTCGGCTCCGGGGGGTTCGAACGCGAGATCGCCGGTGCGGGCGGAAGTGGGCGCGATCGCCGTGACGGGGCGACCATCGAAAACGACGACGCCGAGAAGATCGTCGGGCCCGCGCGAGGCGCCCGCTCGCTGCAGATACTCGGAAATTCGTGAAGCGAAATCGCGGCCCGAGAGCGCGCCGAAGCGCCGCACCGAATCGGAAGCGTCAACCACGGCGACGACGGCGAGACGATCGGTGGTGCGGACGAAACCGACCCCGGCGATGCACAGCGCGATGAGAAGAATGAGCAGTGCGCGGACGAGCGCCGAGACGGCGCGACGCGTGCGGCTCATCACCCCGAAGCCCCGCGTGAAAAGAGCCATGATGATCGCGGCGCCGAGGAAGAGCGCGAAGAGCCAGGGTCGTTCGATGGAGATTCCAGCGGAATCGAGCCAGCGATCGAAAGCCGAGGCGAGCGAGATCGCGTGGCCGCCGATCACTTGGGCGCTCCCCCGCTGCTTCCGGGCGGTTGCGGGGCTTGTGCGGATTCGGCGTAGCGCTTGAAAACACGCCTCACCAGATCGGCGTAATGCGGAGCGATGGATTGCTGCTCGATGGCCTGGTTGGCGCTTTCGCGCGCTCGCTGGAACTGATCGACCGGAACGGCACCCGCCGGCGCCGTACCGCCGGGCTTGGGTTCGCTCAGCCATTCGGCGATGGTGCGTTCGGCGGGGCGATCGTCGAGCGGCTTGGTCTCGAGATCGGGCCGCGCATCGAATGTTTGCGTGGGGCCCCGCCACGGCGCGGGCGAACCGGCGGGATTGGGGCGATCGGAATCTGCGAGGCGGCGGGCGAGTTCCTGCAGGCGGGCACGCTCTTCGGGCGATGCGTTCTCGAGCATCTGCTCGGCTCGGTCGCGCAGGCCTCGGGCGGTTTCGCGCTGCTGCTGGGCGTTCTGACGCTGCTTGGAGAGTTCACGGAGGTCGCGGGCGAGTTGCTGCGCTCCGCCGGAAGGGCCGGAATCCGGGCGAGGATCTGGCTGTCCGCTCTGTGTCGCGCCGGGCTGCTGCCGAGGCGATGACTGCTCGCCCGCGGGCTGCGAACCCGAGGGCTGAGTCTGCTGGCGTGATTCGGTGCCCGATCCGCTTTGATCGGGTTGCTGAGCAGGGGCCGAGGATTCAGGGGCGGGGCGCTTCCCGGAATTCTGCGCGGGGCGGCCGCCAGATTGCGGCGGTCGCTCGGCGTTCCGGGATTCTGCGCCGCTCTGACCTGGTTGCTCGCGCGATTGCGGACGCTCACGGCCGCTCGAAGGCTGCTGCGCCGGGCCGCTCTGCGGCTCGCTCTTGCCGCCCGGAGTTTGTTGTTGGTTCTGCTGGTTGGGCGAAGGCTGCGATCCGGGCTGCTGCGGATTGGGCTGTTGGCTGGGCTGTTGATCTGGCGAACCCGAGCGCTCTGGAGCGGACTGTTCGGTTGGGCGACCGCCCGGTTGCTGCCGGGGCTGATCGCCTTCCTTCGACTGCTCGCCCTGCTTCGACTGATCACCCTTCTTCGATTGCTCGCCCCGATTTGATTGCTCGTTGCCTTTGGGTTCGTTCTTGGGTTGTTCCGAGGGCTTTGGTTGTTCGGTCGCCGAGTTTGTTTTTTCGTTGGCGCTCGGCTGCGGCGGATGACGTTCGTCCGCAGGCTTCGTCGGATCGGCGTCTCCGGTCGGTTTCGACGGTTCACGCGGCTGCGACGCACCGGGCGAAGAGGGAGCATCAGGATTTCTGGCTGGCTCGCGCTCTTCCGGTTTCTGCGAACTCGCCCGAGGCGGCTGATCTGTCGATGGACGCGCCGGCGCCGATTCGGGCGAATTCTGAGGCGATTGACGAAGGTCGTTCGCGGCGTTCTCCGCCGCCTTGCGAAGTTGTTCCGGGCTCGCAGCCTCGGAATCCTGCTTCGGACTCGAAGAGAGATTGTCGCTTTCATTCGGAGCAGTCGATTCCGCTCCCAGGTTCTCCGCGAGCCGATCAAGTTCGCGGGCCGCCTGCTCGCGCTCAGAAGACGGCGCGCCACGACTCAGCCGGTCGAGTTCCGAAGCCGCAGCTTCCAGATCCCCTTTTCGCAGCGCTTCCGAGAGGCGTGCGGCTTCGGGCGAAGCGGCGCGCCGTGAACGCTCGGCGGCGCGGGCGAGCGCTCGCCGCGCTTCTTCCACCGAGCTCTCGGTCCGGCGTGCGCGGGATTCGGTCGATTCGGCTCGCCTGGCGAGCTCTTCGGCGGTACGGACGCGGGCGTCGTGAGCCGTCAAGCGGCCGGCCGCGAGCTCTTCCTCGATTTCAGAGAGCTTCTCGTTGAGCGGGCTTGCCTGCGGATCGGGTGTTTGACGCGCCGACGATTCCTCGACCGCCTTCGCGATCGCGCGGATCTCGGCCGCGGCAGCGCCGGTTTCCTGCGCGCGCTTGCGGGCCTCTGCCGCGGCACGAACGGAACGCTCGGGGATCCACACGAAGCTAGCGAAAGCGATCGCAGCAACCAGCGGCCAGGCGTACCAGGCGGGGCCGACCCGGATTCGAACGGCGTGTTCGTGGCGAGCCGTACCGGCGAGCTGTTCTGCGCGGGAGGCGAGTTCGGCGATGAACGCTCGCTCTTCGTCGCGGGCGGAATCGCGCAGTTCGAGCGCGGAACCAAGGGTGTTGTTCAGGCGGAGAGATCGGTCGAGCTCTCGTGCGGAACGCTCCGGAGACCAGGCCGAACGAGAAGCCGAGATGGCGGCCCCGATGATGGACGCGCCGGCGAGAGCGGCAAAGAGCCACCACCCAATCTGCGGGAGCCATCCGACCTTGGCGAGCAGCACGAGTGCGAGCGACGCAACCGCCGCGAGAAGCCAGAAGTAGCCAAGTGCGGCAAGAAACTCAGCGACGAGGCGACGGCGCGCGACCTTTGCGGCGCTCTTGTGTGTCTTCTCCAACGCGAAGGCGGATTCGCGGTGTTGCATTCCACAAGATGGTACGAGCGGAAGGAAGCGTGGGGTCGGTGGATTCGGCGGCACCGGGCTTCGGCACGGTGGTCCTTCATTCGTGAGAAGTGCGAGAAGACACCGGGCAGAAGCCCGGTGCCACGGCTATCTTGTAGCCGTGAGCGATGCACCGATCTTCATCCATGCGGCGCTGGCGGACCTTGCACAGGGGCGTTCGCTGTCGGTCTCTGCCGCCGAAGAGATCTTCGAGCTGATGTTGCGGGGTGTGCTGGATGCGGGGCAGATCGGGGCGCTTCTTTCGCTGATCGAGGCGAAGGGCGCCACGGCGGATGAGCTTGTTGGAGCGGCGACCTCGATGCGCCGCCACGTCACGGCGGTGCCTTTGAGCGAATCGACGCGTGCCCGGGTGATCGACACCTGCGGCACCGGCGGAGCGCCCAAGCTTTTCAACGTCTCCACAATCGCGGCGCTCGTTGCTGCGGGCGCGGGGGCGAAGGTGGTAAAGCACGGGAATCGCAGCCGCACCGGGCGCGGATCGGCGGAGATCATGCAGGCGCTTGGCGTGCAGGTCGAGGCTTCGCCCGAGGTGCAGGCCCGCTGTGTCGAGCACGCAGGGCTTTGTTTCTGCTTTGCGATCCATCATCACCCGGCGACGCGTGCCGCGGCACCGGTGCGCAGGTCGCTGGGATTCCCGACGATCTTCAATCTGCTCGGGCCGCTGACGAATCCGGGACGCGCATCGCGCCAGTTGCTGGGCGTTTCGAGGCCCGAGCACGTGCGCATCGTGGCGGAAGCCCTTTCGAGGCTCGGATGCGTGCGCGCGATGGTGGTGCACGCGAACGACGGGTTTGATGAGCTTTCGACGACCTCAGCGAATCTGGTCGCGCATGTGGAGGGAGAATCGGTGCGCACCGTGAGCCTGCATCCGGATCAACTGGGCTTTGCCGGTGCGACGCGCGAGGCATTGCAGGCCGAATCGCTGGAAGAAGCGGTCGGCATCGCGCGGGATGTGCTGCACGGCGGCGCGGGCGCGAAGGCGGAGATTGTGGTGCTCAATGCCGGGGCGGCCCTGTACGTCGCCGGCGAGGCGGCGGACCTGAAGGACGGGATCGACCGAGCGAGGGAGGCGATCACTTCGCGCAAGGCGCTGGAGCGGCTCGATGCCTTGCGGGCCGCATCGAATCAGGGCGGGTGAGCAGCCCGGGAATGCCGCCTACTTGGGCAAACGGAGCGACGCCGCGATCGTGTCGCGGGCGACATTGCGGACCTCGTCTTCGGCCTGATCCGAAGCGATGACGTACGCGATCGGCGACTTGGCGACGTCGGGCTTGCCGCTCGAGTCGAGCTGCGGGCGGAGCCAGACAACGACATCGAGCCCCTTTTCCTTCACCCAGCCGGCGAGGCGATCGCGGAATTCGTTGGAGGCGACTTCAACGCCCGAGACCGCAACGCGCGCCTCGGCGAGCCGATCGACGGTCTCGGTGTCGCCCACTGAGGCATCGGGCGTGTCACCGGAGAGCTCGAAGCCGCTCTTGCGCAGGCCGTCCACCACGCGCTCGACGCGAGACCGTGCCTCGGCCGAGAGCGGCGCGGGGAAATCGCTGACGAACAGCGCCTTGGCCCCGCTCGACAGCACCGGAAGCGGCGCGGGCTCGGTGCGCGATGAGGAGGGCTTGGACTTCTTCGAACTCTTGGAAGTCGAGGTCTTTTCGCTGCTCGACTGCGATGCGAAGCGAATCGTCTCCATCGCGCCGTCGCGGGTCACGCTCGGGAGCTGCGCGACCGTCGGCGTGGAAATCGTGGTCGACGACGAGGAGCTGCTGCGTGAACTCCCGCCGCCCTTCACCATCAGGAACACGAAGATGAACCCGCCGATCACGATGAGCGAACTGACGAAGGAGCTGGCGCCCGGCTTGTTCGAATAGTGACCGGGCACCGCGGCACGCGACATGCGCCGCGCCTTCATGCCCTCCCTCTTTGCCTGGATCCGCGCGCGGGCCGCCTCGACCTGTTCGCGGGCGCTCCGCATGTGTGTGCCTGCGCGCCGAACATTCGCACCACCGAAGCCCGCAACAGCCTGATCCACTGCGGCTTCGACATGTTCGCTTGCCTTGCGGGCCATCTGCTCCCAGCGCCCGAAGGGTGATTCGCCCTGGGGCGCCGCCGGCTGCGGCGCTTCGGGAACGACGACGTGCTCGCCCGTCCACCAGTTGAGCAGGCGGATGTCGGGACGCGCGCGCTTGGCGCCCGCATGGTCCGCCGGGCGTGCAACCTGTTCCCGCGGCAACGGCGGTGGCATGTGAACGCGCGCACCGGCCCCAACACCGGCCCCCACACCGGCCCCAACACCGGGCCATGAGGAATGGGCGGCGTGTTCAACCGGCAAAGGAGGTTCGATCGGGACCCCGCGCATGCTGGGCAAATCGATCGGCTTGAGCGCAAAGGGATCGGCAGAGGCCTGCACGACGGCGAGGTCCGCAAGCATCTGCGCCACCGAGGCGTAGCGCTTGTCGTAGTCGGCCATCGCGCGCCGGATGATCCACTTCACTGCTTCGGGCGAGCGCCGCGTGACCTGACTGAGCACACCGTGCGCCGGGAAGCTGTTCTCCATCGCGGCAAACAGCACGGCGCCGGCCGCGTAAACGTCGAACTTCGCGCCATCGACCTCCTGAACCTTCACGCCCCGGAGCGCGAGCCGCACGAGCTCCGGATCGCGGAAATACTCGGTTCCGTGGGTGGTCAGCGTCATCGCGCTGCGGAGCGGCGTGACCAGGCCAAAGTCCACCAGATGGGCGCGGGGCCGGCCGTCGAGCTGCTCGACGATGATGTTCTCGGGCTTCACGTCCTTGTGCCAGAGCCCGCCCTGGTGGTACTGGCTCAGCATCTCGACCAGATCGGAAACGTAGCCGAGCGTGCTGCGCAGGCCCCGGTCATCAAGGCCGTGGAGGTTCGGATCGCTCTGCGCGTGCATCTGCTGGATGACGACGTTGAGCGTCTGGCCCGGAACGTACCGCATCACGTAATAGAACTTGGCGGGGCTGAGCTCGTGATCAAGCACAAGGCCGAGCTTCTTCGCGGCTTCAAGGGCTCGCGATTCGCGGACGATGTTGGGCAGATTCGAGCCGTCGTCCACCGGGAAGTTCTTGATGACGACCTGATCCACGCCCCGGAATCCCGCGCGCTCGAACGACGCACGCTTGATCGGATCGGGCTCGGCGATGTAGAGCTTCGAGCCGCTGCCGCCGGTGGGGAGCGAGCCCACGATCTTGTACCCCTCGAACTGGCCGGCGCGGGTCGAGGCGTTGCCCTTGCCCCGAGGCATATCGCGGCTCGGAGCCTGCGCGACCGCCTGCGGGAAGCGCTGCTCGATACCTTCCACCAGTCCGTTCATTCCGAAAAGGCGGGCGGGGTGCCCGAGGCAGACGCGATAGAGGCAAGCGCCCGCGATCGCGAGTTCGCCCTTCACCGAATTGGCAAAGTGCGCCGAGGCGGACCAGCGCCCGATGACGATGTTCAGCAGGACGAGCGGCGCGAAGAGGATCATCGCGAGGATCGCGCCGACCATCCGCACAAGGTCGGCCAGGACGCCGATGATGAAATGGAAGATCCGGGCGATCACCCACGCCACGCCCCGGAAGAGCGGCACGAGCAGGTGCGTGATCAGCAGCACGGCGATCGCGACCGCGAGGATCACTCCCACGAGTCCGGCTATTCCGATTCCGATATCACTTGGGCTCATCGTTCACCTCGGGGCCCGAGATTCTGGCGTGGCACCGGCCTTCCGGCCGGTATCTCTGCAAAACACCGGCCGGAAGGCCGGTGCCACATCAGAACCCGACGGTTTGAGCCCTTCGCATTTCCATCTGCCGGTGATAGATCTCGGAGATGGAGTCGTCGAAGAGCGCATCGTCGTCCGGCCCAGGAGTTATCTTGGGATTCAGGTCCAGCCCGTTTCGGTTGGCTTCGGTCAATTCTTCCTGCGTGAACGAGTAGGTCATGATGACCTCGCCCAGGCGGCGGCGCAGCACATCCCGGACCTTGGCCAGGCGCCGGCTGACGGTGGGCTCGCTGATTCCCAGGGCCTCCGCCACTTCCTTGCCGGGCTTGCATTCGAGCACCCGCATGGAATAAATGGCAAAGTCGGTGAAGTCGCTTTCTTTCTGGACCATCCGGATGGCGGCTTCGACCTTGGCCCGAAAAACCGCCTGTTCGTAGACCTCATCGGCCCCGAGCGCGGAGCGTGCCGCGGCCATCCAGGATTCGTCGAATTCGCCCGTCTTTTTGCCACTGCCTCGCTTGAGCGCGCCGCGCCGGTCCATCTCATCGCCCAGCACGTGCTTGGCAATGGCAAGCAGCCACGTCGAGAATCGAGCCCCCTTCCGCGGGTCGTAGCGATCGATGGAATCGGAGAGTGCCGCGAGGGTTTCCTGCGACAAATCCTTCACGGTTTCAGGCCCGATTCGGCCTTTGCCCCATTTCATGAGCTGGGCGCGGATGACGGGGCCAAACGTCTCCCACAATTCAAACCACGCGGCCTGGTCATTGGCGCGCAGGCGGTTCACGAAGCCTGTTGTAAGGGAATTCAGCATTGGGAGCGGAGTTCCGGACCGCGTGGCGGGAGCACGAGATCAGCACGTGACGGATCGGATTATTTTATCAGGCGTTTCACCGAAAACGCTGGGGAATCCGGGGAGTTTGGAATTCTGAGCTTGAGCGCGAAATCCGCGCCCGCCACTTCCCAATGACCAGATGCGGAACCTCGTTCCGTCCGGCCTGAACGGGAAAACACAGGCCGGGGGCACCAACCCCACTTAGGGAGGCTCGGCCATGTGCTTCGTCAAAGGACTCGTTCGCTACGGTTTGATCGCTGGTTTGGTTGCCGGGGCCGGCCTTGTTATCGCCGGTCCGGATCGGGCGTTCGCGCTCGTCTCGCAGACCCGCGATTCCATCAACTGCCAGATCGATAAGCATGTCAAGGACCCGGTGGCCCTGCGTGCGCAGCTCCGCAAGCTCGAGGCTCAGTATCCGGCCCGCATCGCGGATGTCCGGGGCGACCTCGCCGAACTGCGGACCCAGATCGGCCAGCTCAACCGCGATCACAGCGTGAATCAGCGTGCGGCGGAACTGGCCTCGGCCGATCTCTCTTCGCTGAAGGGCATGTTGGCCAAGGCCGAGTCGCTCCGCTCCGGCACCGATGGCATGCTGGCATCGGGCGGCAGCAGCGACAACGCCCCGGTCTTCGCCGTCCGCTTCGCCGGCGAAACGCTCGGCATCGACCAGGCGTACGCCAAGGTCACCTCGGTCGAGCAGCACGCGGGCGCTTTCGGCCAGCGGGTTGCGGATATCGAACGCGACCTCGGTTACCTCACGCAGCAGGAAAGCCGCCTTGCGACGCTGCTGGACCAGCTCGAAACCGAGCAGGGCCAGTTCCAGAGCCAGCTCTGGCAGCTCGACCGTCAGGTTGACGCGATCGCCCGCAACGACCGCATGATCGAAATGATGGGCAAGCGTCAGGCGACGATCGACAAGCACAGCCGGTACCGGGCTGAAAGCCTCGATCAGGTGAATGCCCGCGTCTCGGATATCCGGGCGCGGCAGGAAGCCCAGCTTGAGTCGCTCGCGAAGACGACCAGCGTGAATGGGTATGAGAATCGGGCCCGCATCGAGCTTGATGGACGCGCAAACGCCGCCAAGTTCACGACGGCCCCGGCGAAGCCCAAGCCCGCCGTGATCGAGGTTCGTCCCGAGGATGTGAAATCTGCCGCTCCGACCCCTACCGCTCCCACCTCAACCGGCCCGAGCGGCACCTCTGCCAGCACCGGGACCGCCCCTTCCAGCATCGCGCTGAACGGCAGGTAAGAAGGTGCTGAGCCGGTTCTCCGGCCTCGAACAAGGCAAATCAGCGAGCACCAACACCCTTCGCCCCCCGCCTCGTGCGGGGGGCGTTGCGTTCTGGGATTCGAGTGCGGTCTCCCTTTCCCCGATGCGTTCGGTCGCAACAGGAATTCCCCGGCTAGCCTGAGGGACTGGAAATTTTGGACGAGCGCAAGCACCCTCCGGTGTGTGCGTTGGAATCGCCTCGCAGGACAAACGCCGTCCCCATAATGAATGCAAGTGTCCCGGCATTCTGCATCACAAGAGGCCACCATGTCTCAATGGGGCCTCGGCGCATTCCGCAGCCGCATCCCAGACTACCCGAAGCGCCGAGGGCGAGTGCCGCCGCTGAATACGCGAGAAGAATGCCGAACCAAAGCGCAATTGGAATCGGTGAGAGCCATCGAAGCGATTTTGTACAAACCAGCGAGATAGACGCGATCGCCACCGCAATCTCTGCAACTGGCACGCTCCGCTTTGCAACCCCTTGCCAAAAAAGTGGGAGAATTCCGTGCTCCCGGAGTGCCGACGCCAAGTCATCCGGTGCTGCCAATTTATCGAGACCAAGTACAAGCATCGCAGCGGCAATAAGCACCACGCCGGCGAGCGAGAAACTCTGCAAATTGCGCTTCATCTTCCGAACCGTCGCCGAATCCAAAACACGCACCCCACGCCGACGCAGACCGCGCCTGCTGCCAGCCATGAACGCCCGACCGCGGCCGCCGAACCTGTGGCGGGCGTTGCCGTCGCTCCGTTTTCGGGCTGAGATGCACGTTCCGTCCGACCCTCCAGTCTCGCGCTTCCACTCGGACTCAACCGGAGCGTCGCGTTGAATCGGCCGATAAGGTCCCGCAGCGCCTCACCCGCTGTTTCGAGCCGAAAAAGCGCGCCGGTGCGTTTTGCGTCCAGAACTTCAACAAGCTCGAGGGGTCCCGATTGACCATTCACGCGAACACTTCGCACTACGCCAATCGAGTATTCTGGCGCATACTCGAATTCGGCAAACCCACCATTGGTCTTTCGATCAACCGACCGAATCAAACCACTCGGATCGAACTCATAGTGACCTGACCCAGTTTCCGTTGACACACTTTGATCAACCACGCCGACTCGCCTCGAACTGTTCGGGGCTGACATAGTCGAGCGCGGCGTGCAGACGCCTGCGATTGTAGAACATTTCGATGTACTCG
>JAFLCN010000007.1 GCA_017303555.1 Planctomycetota bacterium | reverse complement strand
GGTGGTGGGCCGATGGAAGATCCAGCAGCTGGCCGACATCGCGCTCTCGGCGCTGAATCTGATACGGATAAGCAGGCTGCTGCCGGGGTGAACGGGCCGCAAGCCGCAGCAGGCGTTCCGCGTCCAATAAAAACACCCGCGAAATACATCGCACCGACCGGCGAAGGATCGTCCGGCTGTCTTCAATCGTGGTTCTTCAACGACCTGCTAGATCTCGGAAAGTCCGGCGCGGATCTCGAACACCCGGTCCAGCCTCGTCAGCACCAGCATCTCCCGCACCGTCGGCTGAAGCCCCACCAGCAAAAACCGCTGCTTGCGGGATTTGAACAACTGGCTCAACTGGATCAACCCCCCCAGCGAAACGCTCGGCATGAACCCGACCTTGGCCATATCCATCGCCACAACATCGCCCGGAGACTGCTCACCCGCCTGGGCGACGGCGCTCCGCACCGCGGCAAGATTCGACTCGTTGATCGTTTCGGCGACGATCCGCACCACAACCACGCCCGGGAGATTCTCAACCAGCACTGGAGACGATTCGGTCATAAGGCTCCTCGGCGTTCATTCGGAACTGGGACGGATCAGGCGATACCCGCGGTGCGCTTGATCCCGCGGAGCCCCATGGCCATCGCCTCGGGGTTGGAGGCAAACCGCATCGCCTCGGTCCCGCTGATCTCTTCGGTGGCGTGCATCGCCAGAATATGCTGATCGAAACTCTGCATCCCCGCTTCGCCCATCTGCAGGTAGTTCGCGAGTTCCGAGATCTTCCCGTCCAGGATGTACTTGGCGGTTACCGGCCCGCCCCGCAGGATCTCGATCGCCGGGCGGCGCTTCTCGTCCCGCGTCGTGATCAGCCGCTGCGAAATGATCGCCTCGATCGAGTTGGCGAGCTGGGCGAGCAGCAGCTTGTGCTCGTTCACCGGGAACATCGCGATGATGCGCTCGATCGTCTGCGGGGCGTTGGCGCTGTGGACGGTTGAAAAAACCTGGTGGCCGGTATCGGCCGCCCGCAGCGCGGTCCGGAGCGTCTCGACGTCGCGCAGTTCACCGACGAGAATCACATCCGGGTCCTGGCGGAGCGCCTGGCGCAGGGCCTGATCGAACGATGTGGTGTCCGAGCCCACCTCGATCTGCGAGACCAGCGCCTTCTTGTTGGTGTGCAGGTACTCGATCGGGTCTTCGACGGTGATGACTTTCGTGCGGAAATTCTCGTTGATCAGGTCGATCATCGCCGCAAGCGTCGTGCTCTTGCCGCTACCGGTCGTCCCGGTCACAAGCGTCAGCCCGCGCCGGGAGAGCGCGATGTCGTGAACCACCTTTGGCAGTTTGAGCACATCGATCGACGGAATCGACGTTCGGATGATCCGCATCGTGATCCCGAAGCGACCCCTCGTTCGGAACGCGCTGCACCGAAATCGGCCACCGGAGGGCATCGCATAGGAGAAGTCGAGCCCCCGGGATGCGGACCCGGCAAGATCGTCCGCCAAATGGCGGGGCACGATCGAACCGAGGAACGCCTGCATCTCCGCTTCGGTCAGGGGCGGTCCCTCGACATGGCGGATGCTGTTACCCAAGCGCAGCATGGGCGGTGCATCGACCTGCAAATGCACATCCGATGCGCCCGTCTCGATCGCCCGACTGAGAAGCCTTTCAAAGTCCATGATGGCCGACTCCCCGGGGATTCTGTTGCCGGGAAGAGCGTACCAGAATGACCGGGCCCTTCTGGACTACTTCGAGGGTGGATCCGCCGGCGCGTTTTCATCGCCCGGCTGAGCCTCTCCGGCCCCATCGGAACCGCCGTCTCCGGCGATGCTCTCGTCGATCCGTGCCGCCGAGATCACCTTGTCGCCCTCGTGCAGGCTGACAACGCGCACGCCCTGCGTGCCGCGCCCGATCTGGCTGATCTTGCCCGCCTTGACGCGGACAAGCTGGCCGCCCTTGGAGACCACGACAACATCGTCGCCATCCTTGACGCCCAGCGCCGAGACAGAGCGCCCGTTGCGATCGGTGGCCTTGATGTCCGCCCGGCCCTTGCCGCCTCGCGACTGGCTTCGCGCCTTCCCCTCTTCGGGTTGGACGCGATATTCATCGACGAGCGTGCGCTTGCCGTAGCCGTTCTCGGAGATGGTCAGGAGCGAGATGCTCGGGTCAACCGTGATCGGGTCGCCGTCGGCATCCTTTTTCATCGGGATCTGCACGACGCCGACGACTTCATCGGTATCGTCGAGCTCGATGCCCTTCACACCCGCAGCCGAGCGGCCCATGAGGCGGGCATCTTCTTCGGGGAAGCGGATCGCCATACCCGAGGCCGTGACAAGCATGATGTCGTCGGTGCCGCCGGTGAGAACGACGTCGAGGAGCGAATCGCCCTCCTTGAGCCCCACCGCGATGATGCCCGAGCGGTTGACGTTCTGGTAATCCTTCAGCGCGGTGCGCTTCACGATGCCCGCCTTCGAGCAGAAGGTCAGGAAGTTGCTGCCCGATTCAAAGTCCTTGATCGCCAGATACGCGCGGGTCTTCTCGCCCTCGCGCAGCTCCAGCAAATTGATAATCGCGCGGCCCTTGCTCGTGCGGGTCATCTCCGGCACTTCATACACCTTCATCTTGAAGATGCGACCGGTGTTGGTGAAACAGAGCAAATCATCGTGCGTGCCCGCGACAAAGACGTGCTCGATGAAATCTTCATCCTTCGCGTCGCCGGCGCGGATGCCCTTGCCGCCACGCCCCTGCGTGCGATACGTATCGAGCGGCACACGCTTCACATACCCCTGATGGCTGATCGTGATCGCGACATCTTCCTTCGCGATCAGTTCGGCGATCGTGATATCCGTTTCCGTGTCGTCGATCGTCGTCCGCCGTTCGGCGAGCTTGCCGATGCCGTAGCGCAGACGCATCTCTTCGCAGTCGTCCTTGATCATGCCGCGGACTTTGGTCTCGCTGGCGAGGATGGACTCGTATTCCTCGATCTCCTTCACAAGCTGGTTGTACTCGTTGACCAGCTTCTCGATCTCGAGGCCCACGAGCTGGATAAGACGCAGCGCACCGATCGCCTCCGCCTGAATGCGTGAAAGCAGCACGCCCCCCGCTGAATCCGCGGCACGCAGCATCTTCTTCAGCCGCTCCGGAAGCTTCGGCGCGTACGGATGCGTGGATGCAATCTGGAACCGCCGATCCATCAACTTCTGAATTGCCTCTTCTCGCGTGCGGCTGCCGCGGATGATCTTGATCACCTCGTCGATATCGCAGACCGCGTAGATCAGGCCTTCCAACTCGTGGGCCGTCTTCTTCGCACGCCGGAGCAGGAAGCTGGTGCGCCGCCGGATGACATCGCGCCGGTGCTCGATGTAGAGATCGATCAATTCCCGCAGCCCGAGCGTCCGCGGCTGGCGATTCACCAGCGCGATATTCATGATGCTGAACGTGTCCTGCAGGCTCGTGAATTCGTAGAGCTGCTTCTCGACCACGCGCGGATCGGCCCCACGCTTCAGCTCAATCACGATGCGCGTCGCCGCCTCGCGACCCGACTCATCCCGCACATCCGACACATCCGGAATGCGATCCTCTTCCACCGATTCGACGATCTTCTTCAGCAGCAGTTCCTGCGAGCTGTTGTACGGAATCTCATCGATGACGATCTGGTGCCGCTCGCTCTTGGAACCTTCGCCGCCCAGCGTTTCGATGCGGCAGGTGCCGCGGACCGTGATGCGCCCGCGCCCCGACGCGTACGCCTCCAGAATGCCCCGCCGACCCAGGATCGTCCCGCCGGTCGGGAAATCCGGCCCCTTGATGCCGACCCGCACAACTTTTCCGCTCGCGTCGGTCACATCCTGCATGAGTTCCATCAGCGTGACCGCCGGGTTCTCCAGCACGCGGATGATCGAATCGAAAACTTCGAGCGGATTCTGAGGGGGCAGGCTTGTTGCCATGCCGACCGCGATGCCGATGCCGCCGTTAATGAGGAGCTGCGGGAACTTGCCCGGCAGCACCTTCGGCTCCAGCAAGCGGTCGTCGTAGTTCGGCTGGCGATCAACCGTGTCGTACTCGAGATCGGCGAGCAGATCGACCGCCGCGTGCATCATGCGGGCCTCGGTGTATCGCATAGCCGCGGGCGGATCGCCGTTGATCGAACCGAAATTCCCCTGCGGATCAATCAGGGGCACACGCATGCGCCACTTCTGAGCCATGCCGACAAGCGTCGGATAGACAACCGCTTCACCGTGCGGGTGGTAATCGCCCGAGGTGTTACCGGCGATCTTGGCGCACTTCAGGTGCTTCCGGCCGGGGCGCAGCTTGAGATCGTTCATCGCGACCAGGATGCGCCGCTGCGAAGGCTTCAGTCCGTCGCGGACGTCGGGCAGTGCCCGGTCCATGATCGTGCTCATCGCGTACGTCAGGTACGAATCCTGCAGCTCACGCTGGATGTCGAGATCAAGGACGCGCCCGCCCCCCCCACCAGACGCCGCGTCGGCGTTGCCGCCGCCGGTGCCGGGAATCTCTGCATCCGGGCTGCGAGCTGCGTTCAAATCATCGGTCATCCGTACCTCCGAGAATGGCGGGCGCGAGCGATCGGCAGTCGCCCCGGCGGCGCCTTCTTCAGCCCGCGAAATCGGGCCGAAATTCGACTCCCATTCTAGTCAAAACGCCGCGATATTTCTCCCGCAGGCATGGGAGAAAACCCCGTAATTTGCAGATGTTTTTGCCGCTTCCCCGGCCCCAATTTTCAAGTTTCACCCACGCCGCAAAGCGGGCCCGGCCCGGCCGCCCGCTGCGCTCAATCCGCCCGCTGCGCGCCCTCAACAGCCTCGCACAGCGCGATCAGCGCAAGGGCACTCGCCTCCCCGCTCATGCGCTGATCCCACAGCGAATTTCGGACGCCCCATTCCGCCCGCAAAGGGTCCACATACATCGCCCCGTTGTACTCATCGCCCATCAACTGCCGGACAAACCGCAGGCTGGGCACAAGCCTCGCAATCTCTTTCGCGCGTTCCGCCGGGGGCGTCAATCGGTCGTCGTTGAGCATCGCCGCCAGCCCCGCGATCACCCGGAGACTCTGCGCCGAAGGAAGCGGAGCACGCGAACCGGTCATCACGAAGCCGCCGACAAGGTCCTCGCCATCCGGGCCGGCATCCTGAGGCCTCATGGCGAACTGGAACACCAGATCCCGCCACTGATCCAGCACAGGGGCCGATGCGATCTCGCCCGAGGGGTCGATGCTCCGGGCGGCCAGCACGATCCACGGCATCGCCGCCGCCAGCTTCTCGACGGGCGCTGCACGAAATATCGCCGGCACTGCCTCCTTCGCAGCGCCCACAAGCTCCGGCTTGCTCTCCGCGCCGGCCGCCGCCCACGCCCCGAGCGCCGAAACCGAAGGCGCCTTGACCGACCCCTCCAGCAGACCGCGAACGGTTCTCGTCGCGGAGACGAGCGCTTCTTTCGCCTCGGGCGCGTCGATCGCGAGCGTCTGCACCGTGAGCAGCAGCGCTGCCGACGCGATCGGCGACGTTTCGACCTTGCGTTTCTCGCTGTCCGCCGTTGCCAGATCCCGAACGATCGCCCTTGCCGCGTCCTGAGAACGCGACGCCGCATCCGCGCTCAAAATGCCGCTCTGAGAAGCACGAGCGAGCGCCATGCCGATCAACGCCTGCTCGGCAATCTCCGCCCGCACCACGCTCGCGCCCGATATCGGCGAGTACAAGCCGCTCACCAGCGCCCCCTTTTCATGGACGCTGACGCGGGAAAGCAGGTGATTCGTCAAACCCTCGGCCCACGCCTTCATCGACGCGACACTCACGTCGCGCTCCGGCACGACCTTGCCCTGCCGATACAGAAACACCGGAGACTCCGCCGGCGAGATCTGCGCAAGCTGCGAAACCTCGAACCGGTAGAACGTCACCTTGCGGTCCTTCATTAACCTCGCGGGATCGTTCGCGGCATCGCTCCGGATCCCCACCGCCGGGTCCTCCAGCACATTCGCGGCGCACGCCGCCAGCGCATCGCCCGGCGCCTGCCCGCCCGAACCGACGGTGCGCTCCGCGCCGTGACCAAACGTCAGCATCATCGAAGGAAACACGATGCGGAGCCGCTGCCGATCGCCCTCGCCCGCTCGCGCCGCCACCCCGTCGATGCCAGCGGGAATCTCCAGATCGGTGTCGTCGTAGCTCGACGGCTCGTACGGGATCAATGCGCCCGCGGCTTCGAGCAGGATCGCGATCCGCCCCGCGTTCTGCGGCTTGCCCTTCTCTCCGAAAAACGCTGAGGCGTCCTTCATCGCACCGCGCGCCGCCCGCTCCAACGCATCGGGCCCGCCGACTTCAACGCTCCGCCCCACGATCCGACCGCCGTACCGGAGCGTCAGGCAGATCGCTCCGGACGAGTTCCCGAACTTCGACGTTCCATCCGTCGGCGTGATCTCCCAGCGATCGACCCACCGACGAACTTCTCCAAACGCCTTCATCATCGCGTCGGGCTTCGGAGGCTGCAGCATCTCCTGCGAAATCGCCGCGACCTTGCGTTCTTCCCCGTCCGGATGCTTCGGCAGCGTGTCCTGCGCCGCGGCACCGGACAAAGGCAACGCGAGTGCAATAAAAACGCCCATCAACACCGTCGCCGCCAGCGAACGCCCCGCGTTGCAAACCGGCAACAGGGCCTCCCGTCGCACGCCCGAGAACGCCCCAGTTCCGAGAAAAACGACTCCGCCGACTTCCGGCGCTTGCGGGCGTGCCCGGCACCCCTTCCGGCACGGAGGTTGCATCATGTCCACCACGAGCCGCGGCAACGCGACCCGCACATCCAAAAACGAGTAAGGAAACCTAGACATGAAGCTCCTTCTTTCCATGACCGACAGCCGCCGCAAGATCTCGCTTCTGTTCATCCTCAGCTTCCTCGCGATGTGCTGAACCAGACGTCCGGGACCCGGCCTGAGCCCCTTCCCGGCCTGACTGGCTCGAAACCCCGCTTCGTTGCCGCGCCGAGCGCTTCGCGCTGCACAGTGACTTTACCTCCGTCGCACGCCGTGTGTTGCTCGCTTTTTTCAGGTGCGACAAAGTGAAAAGCCCCCGCCAGTCGGCGGGGGCTTGAGGTTTTTGCAGTTACAAGTTTTCGAAGCCCAATCTCACGCCCGGAGGGGCGTGACTCGAACTACTGGAACTTGATCTTGTCCGTGCCCATGGCGTCGTGGCTGTCCATGCCGCCGCGGGTCGGGGAATCCTTCTTGCTGGCCTTCTTCGTGGTGGTTTCGCCCTCGGCTTCGCCGCCGCCGGTTGCATCGCCCCACTGGGCGCGCTTGAGCGACAGACCGATCTTGCGATCCGCCTTGTCGACGCGGAGGATCTTGACATCCACCTCGTCTCCGGCCTTGACGACATCCTGCGGATTCTCGACCTTGTGGTCGGCGAGTTCGCTGATGTGGAGCAGGCCTTCGAGGTCCGACTCGAGCTCAACAAACACACCGAAGTTGGTGATCTTGGTGACCTTGCCACGCACGACCATGCCCGGCTTGTAGTGCTCGGGAATCGCGGTGAGCCACGGATCTTCGGTCAGCTGCTTCATGCCCAGGCCGACGCGCTGCTTGTCGCGGTCGACTTCGAGCACCACGCACTTGACCGTGTCGCCCTTCTTGAGCACTTCGTTCGGATGCGTGACCTTCTTGGTCCACGACATATCGCTGATGTGGAGCAGGCCATCGATGCCCGGCTCGATCTCGACGAACGCGCCGTAGTTGGCCAGGTTCCGCACCTTGCCCTCGATGATGGTGCCAGCGGGGTACTTCTCGCCCACCAACTCCCAGGGGTTCACCTCGGTCTGCTTCATGCCGAGGCTGATTTCCTGTTTGTCCTTGTTGATCTCAAGAACAACAACTTCGACTTCCTGGTTCGGGGCCACGATCTCGCTCGGATGGTTGATCCGACGCGTCCACGACATTTCGCTGATGTGGACGAGGCCTTCGATGCCATCTTCAAGCCGCACGAACGCGCCGTACGACATGAGGTTGACGACCGCGCCCTTGATGCGGCTGTTGACCGGGTACTTCTTCTCGATCTCTTCCCACGGCGAAGCCTCGCGCTGCTTCATGCCAAGCGCGATCTTCTCCTTCTCGCGGTCGATATTGAGAATCTTCACTTCGACCTTCTGGCCGACCTTCACCATCTCGCTCGGGTGGTTGATCCGGCCCCAAGACATGTCGGTGATGTGGAGCAGGCCATCGATGCCGCCCAGGTCGACGAACGCACCGAAGTCGGCGATGTTCTTGACCTCGCCGCTGATGATGTCGCCTTCCTTGAGCGTGTCCATGAGGCGCTTCTTCGCCTGGTCGCGCTCTTCTTCGATGAGCTTGCGGCGGCTGATCACGATGTTGCGACGCTCGGTATCGATCTTCAGAATGCTGGCGCGGACCTTGCGGCCGATGTAGTCGCCCACATCGCCCGGACGGCGCACATCAACCTGCGAAGCAGGGAGGAACACGTTCACGCCGCCGATATCAACGAGCAGGCCGCCCTTGATCTTGCGGGTGACGGCGCCTTCAACAACGTCGCCTTCCTTCGTGGTGTCGAGCAGCTTCTGCCAGGCCATCATGCGATCGGCCTTGCGCTTGCTGAGTTCGATCAGGCCGCCTTCGCCCTCGAGGTTCTCGAGCAGCACCTCAAAGGTGTCGCCGATCTTCAAGCTCTCGAGGTTCTCGAATTCAACCTTCGGAACAAGACCTTCGCTCTTCAGGCCCACTTCGATCACGACATCGTCACCGGCGAAGCCGATGACCTTGCCCTTGATCAGCTTGCCCGCGGCAAGGCCTTCGATCTGGTCGCTCAGGAACGAGTCCATGTAGCCCGACTGTCCGACGGCGGCCTTCTGGCCGTACGCCTCGCGGAACAGAGCCTCCGCCTCCGAGTCAGCCACTTTGAGCGACGCGATCAGGTTTTCATCAATCATGTTTTCTCTTGGTTCCTCGAAGTGCGTCACGTCACGCCGGTCGAGCGCACGCGTCGGCACCGAAACCGCAGTCCACTTCCGCTCTTGCGGAACTCGGACCTCGGTCTGCCCCCTCTCTTTGGAGAGGAACGGGGGCGTTGGCGTCCTTGCAGAACTTTCCGGCTACCGCGAACACTCGCGGCAAACCCGGCGTCGGTCGACCAACCGACAGGGCAGAAGTTTAGGCAAGAACCCCTATTGGAGAACGATCCGCGCTACCCCCCGACCGGCCTTTCCGCAACCCCTCCAACACCCCTTCAAACCCAGCGATTTGTCCTTGCCAGCATCCAAAAGACGCCTTCGGTGCCTTCAGGGGCTCGGCGACAACGGTGCCGCGCCTTCGACCGGCAGCACCCGATCCCGCGGCAGCCACAACCCGGTCGTAAGCCAATCACGCCGCGCCGCCTTTGCTGTTTCCCGCGCCCCGCACTCCGGACACACCGTCATCGACTCATCAATCGGATAAACGCAGTGCGTGCACACGGCCCCTGCGTGCCGCTCAACTTGCTGCGCAATGCGATTGAGGAAGATCCACTTCGAAAACTCGAAGCCGTAAATGATCATGCAGAAGTACAACGTCATCACGGCAAGCTGACCGCCGAAGCGCGGAAGGAAGATCCAGACGCCGAGCACCAAGACCGTGACCGCCGCAGCAATACCAGTCGCGAATTTCCCGGCCCGCTTCGAGGCAGGCAACAAACTCAGATCGACCGGGTAAAGCACCGGCTTGTCCACAACAAACTCGCGCCCGCATCCCACACATGCATCGCTGCTCTTGGGTGATCGCGCATCGCACCGCGAACACCGCCGAGACGGAGGCAAACTCATCCGCGGCATCAACACAAACTCGCAGATCAACATGACGACGAACAAGCCCGAAACCACCCCCACTTCAAACCACGGCACCGCATTTGCCGGAGTCATCAGCAAGGTCGCAAGACAAAAAGGCGGATACGCAAGAATCCACCTGCGCCTCGCCGCAGAATGCGCCGGATGCTTCGGAATCATCGCACAACTTCCGCAACCCGCTCGGCACGCGCCGCCGCCGCTGGCTCCACAGCATCAATCCGCCTCGCCCAAAGTCCCGACCGCTCCCACTGCGCCTGCAAATCCCCTTCCGCTTCCCACAATCCGCACTCCGGACAGCGATCCCCACCATCCTCACGCGCATACATGCAAACGCTGCACAGCCGACCGTCCGATGCCTCCAGCCTCTCGATCAGCTTGACGATCCGCCGCCGATTCACGAATCCCGCAAACGGCAAACTCAAAAACACCGTTGCTCCGAGCGCCACAAAGATCAACGGCGTCCAGATCAGCAGCACAAACAACAGCAGCGCACCGGGCACGACGATGAACCACGGGTTCCATCCCGTTGCCGCCGCTCGCAAACACGGGATCGACGAATCCGGCACGCTCGGAATCGACCGCACCGTCCGCCAGTTGATCTCCGCATCACACTTCCCGCAGTTCGATCGCTCCGCCAAAGCAGTCGCCCCGCACCGCTTGCACACGCGTCGATGAATGATCGGGCTGAATGTTGTGAGCAGCCAGTAGACCGCCGCGGCCAAGGAAGAGATACCAACGATCGACCAGACGGCGACCTCGTTGTCGCGGTACCTGTTCACCAGCACAACGCCCACGGCAACGATGATTCCGACCGCCACAAAAATCGCCGGCGCGGCGCGATCCAGCGGGCTTCGCAGGCTGCTGCTCAACCGCCCACTCCCGCCAGCCTCAGCAACACCTGATCCATGTTGTGATCGAACCCGCCCCGTGTGAGAACCTCATCCGCTCCACCTTGCTTCGCCGCATTCAGTTCGTCACGCGCGACGTGCGGCCCAAACGCCAGCACGCGAACTCTCTTCGCCGACTCATCACTTCGCACATGCGCCAGCATCTGCATCGCCATCTCGGCGACGTCCAAGTCCAGGATGAGCGCTCGGACCTCGCTGTCCGCAAGTCTCGCCCCAAGCATCTCCATGTTCCGGACGGGGCGGCACGGCAAGCCCAACGACTCGGCGGTCGCCTTGATCTTGCTTGCCCAAATGAGATCTGCCGCGAGGTACAAAATCATGAACCCAATCAAAGGCTCTATCGGCGGCACGCGAAAGCAACTTTTACTTGGGTGGCGACGCACCCGCGGGAGGTGTGCTTGTCGAATCGCCGCGACGATCGAGCAGCATTTCCGCAGTGCCCCAGTCGTGCAGGTCGTATCGAATATCTCGAAAGCCGTTGGATTCCAGCCATCCCACCAGCGCCCGTGCGCCGTCCGCGATGTGATCAAAGTACAAATTCGAGATATCCACGTGCGTCCCGCGTTGCATCGCAAACCCCGAAGAACTGGCGGTCAAGTCGACGTTCGGATCGGCAACACCCAAGCGAGGCGCCGCCACTTCTGCGAAATGTTCGCGAAAATTCTCCCCCACCGAGCGTTCGGCGATCTTGAGATACTCCGCCACAAGCTCCCGATCAATATCGAGTGAAGGATTCATCGACAGGGAACGAGCGCTCTTGATCTCAAACTCTCGCGTGAGCTTGTTGTATCTCTCCTGCAGCGCCTTACTTTCAGGCGTTTCCTTCTCATCATCAAACTTAGCGAGTTCTTCCTCCAGCTTTTTCAACTCCGGGTCATCCGAAAAATCCATCGATGTGAGCTTCACGAAGGTCCGTCTGGCTCGCAACTGTTCGGGCGTAAGCCGCGTGGAAGACCACGGTGCAGTTAACGATTCCGGACCATACAGATCGAAGTAGTTGTTCAGGCCTTCCGTCACCACCGCGGCCTTCTCGGTGCTTGGAGCGATCGCCGTCAAACGGAAGGCGAGTTTCATAGAGTTGGACAAACCAACCTCGGCGCCGAGCCCCCGAAGCCTCGTGAGCTCGCGAACTTGTACCGGCAGCTCGGTCGTCGGCATCGTGATCAGAATCGTGTCGCCGAACAGAACGATCGAGCGATCCGAACTCTTCTCATTCTTCATCGCCTCGAAAGCTTCAACCGCCGCCTGACGATCCTTAAAAGTTGCACTCAACGCGGATTGGTCCGCCGAAGTCGGAACCGCGCCCGCCGTCAGGACCGCATCTCCCGACGAAATCGCGTGCTTTGGAGATTCCGTCGCCCTTCGCACAAAGTCGCTCAGTGGCCCGCGCTGCGCGACCATGAGAATCAAGGCAAACATCACCGCCGCGGCCATGCTGAGCACATGGACCGCAAGCAGGCCGAAACTCGCAAACCATCCCGGCGGCCTGGCATTCAACGTTTCGAAGATATTTACGGTGCGTGTCGCAATCAGCTTCGGATGCGCCGGCTTCGGATCGCGTTCCTTCAGTCGATCAATGATCACGTCGGCAACATCAGGAGGAATTGTGTTGCTGTCCTGCGAAACCGGCTCGAATCCTTCCTCTCTCAACTCCTTGCTCAGTTTCGCAACGCGGAGCGCCTGCGGAATCCCCAGAGACATGGACACGCCGACCAAGATCAGAATGGTGCTCCTCGCAAACACCCCGAACCCCGTTACAATCGCGGCTGCGATCGCACGGAACCCGATGTCCAGCCAATAGTGCCGCGCGAAAATGATCGTCCGCACAACATGTCCGCCGTCCAAGGGAAGAATCGGAATCAGATTGAAGGCGTTGAGCGCCAGCAACAGCATCGCCGCTTCCATTGCAAGCTGCGATCGCCAGTAGATCCCGCACGCGCCGATCGCGATGCCGAGCACGATCCCCGGCACGGGCCCCATCAGCGACACGACCACTTTTTTCCAGCCAGCCACGTTGTAATGGCGCCCGCTCACGGCGGCACCGAACCCCGGAATGAAAAACATCTTGAGGTTGCGATATCCAAACCATCGCATCGCGAGGTAGTGACCTGCCTCGTGGAAGAGAAGGATCGGCACTAGCGCGAGCAGCCTCAGAAAAGATACCTGCCCTGGGAATCCGATTCCCATGAAGATAAGAAGCGAAAAAACCAGAATCACAATCGCCGCTCGCCAACTCGTCGTTCGTCGTTCCAGCTTTTCCAGCTCCGCCATGACCTCGGGATATCTCGATTCCGAGACGCGGCTCGCTGGTTGGCCGGCGATCGACTCCTCTTGCACGAAAACGCCACGCTCGAGGAAGTCATCGCGAACGGTTTCGTGCAGCCGCTGGGCAATGGCCATCGCTTCGCCGCGGGTGAACGCGGGGAGCCCCCGTAGACGCGAAGCCTTCGCCAGTTCCGCCGTGTGCAGCCGGTAAAGCTCGGCCGCGCTCGCCTTCTCCGCCCGGACGGTCTTGCAGACCTCGGGAATCAGCATGTCCTGCTTGCTCGAGAGCGACCACAAAAACGTCCCGTCCTCAAAGGCGGTGATGAATTCAAAGAAAGCAAACTCAAACACACGCTTGCCCGGACGCCACGTCCGCAGATGCACCCTTCCAACGGCGCGTACCGATCGGTGGGCAAACGTCGCGAGGCAGGTCTTGGTCGAGTGTTGAAAATCGTCGACATACGTGAATGTGGGTGAATGAAATCCGAGCGCCTCGAGCTCGTCCCGCATGGGCTTGAGCGCAAGCCTCGTTTCTTCGGGCAGCCCCGTTTCTTCAACGGTGAAGTCTTCGAGCAATTCAACCGGCGGGTCATCGGTTGAGCCCGGAAAGGGCGAACCGAGCGTGCGGACGAGCAACCAGGAGAACACCGCATTCGAAAACGTCGCGCCGAATCGAAACTCCTGAAATGTGATCTTGCTCGGATCGATCCTGTAACGGACCGGCCGGTCGATCCCCGCGTCGGTGAAGCGTTCACTTGCGTCTGCATTGGCAGCGATCTCGTTCTGGTCACGTTCGTTCATGGCGACGTCGATCTCCGGAATAGGGCGGTCGAGAATAACGAACCCTGCCCCTATTGGAGGAATTGCGTTCCGCTCGCCTTTCAGGCGTGAAAACGCACATCATTTGTGATGAATCGCGCCAGACCGACCCATTTTCCGCCCTCGGCCTGTTGCCTTTACCCCGCCATGCCCTCTGATCTACTATTCAGGCCCGGCCGAGCGGAAGCCGAGGGGTCGCCGGGGCAATCAGTCAGCCCGTCGTGCCGACCACTTCTCCGCCAGTTCACCTGCGGAAACATCCATGACCACTCTCGCCAAGGCTCCCACACCCATGCAAAAACCGAAGAACGTTCCGCCCGCGAGCTTCAACTCGCCCATCTTCGATGAGCTTGGCTTCCCGACCGATGCGCACAACCTCTATCGCCAGACCGTCGGCTCCATGCTCTACGCCGCCGAGTTGATGGGCCTGCCGCACCGCGTGCAGATCATCCTCGCGCAGCCCAAGACCGAGATCATGGTCCACTTCCCCGTGAAGATGGATGATGGCCACTACCGCCTCTTCAAGGGCTACCGCGTTCAGCACAACAACGCGCTCGGCCCCTACAAGGGCGGCCTCCGCTTCCATCACGACGTCCACCTCGACGACGTCAAATCGCTCGCCTTCCTCATGACCATGAAGTGCTCGCTCGTCGGCGTGCCCTTCGGTGGAGGCAAGGGCGGCGTCAAGGTCGATCCGCGCAAGCACAGCAACGCCGAGATGGAGCGCATCGTCCGCCGCTTCACCACCGCCATCGCCCACGGCATCGGACCCGACTACGACATCCCCGCCCCCGACGTCGGCTCCAACGCCCAGCACATGGCCTGGATCGCCGACACCTACTCCTTCCTCGCCGACGTCGGAGGCAAGGACCCCGCCGCCGTCATCACCGGCAAGCCCGTCGAATACGGCGGCTCGCTCGGCCGCGAAAAAGCCACCGGCCAGGGCGTCGTCGACACCCTCGTCGAGATGCTCCCCGAACTCAACCTCAAGCCCGATCAGTGCACCTTCAGCGTGCTCGGCTTCGGCAACGTCGGTTCCTGGTCCGCCAAGATCTTCCAGGACAAGGGCGCCAAGCTCATCGCCGTCGCCGACCACACCGGCTTCCTCAAGAACGACAAGGGCATCGACGCCCACGAGCTCGCTACCTACGTCCAGAAGAAGGGCGGCGTCGGCGGCTATCCCAACGCCACCGCCGTCAGCAAGGAAGAGTTCTACAAGACCAAGGTCGAAGTCTTCATCCCCGCCGCTCTCGAGCAGATGATCCAGGAAGAAGAAGCGAAGATGATCAACGCGATCGTCATCGCCGAAGGCGCCAACGCCCCGACGACTCCCGGCGGCGAACGCATCCTCACCGAGCGCGGCATCGAAGTCCTCCCCGCCATCCTCTGCAACGCCGGCGGCGTCACCGTCTCCTACTTCGAATGGGTCCAGAACAAGACCTATCAGATGTGGGATCTCGAACACGTCGATCGCGAGCTCAACAAGCACATGGTCAAGGCCGCTTCCAAGACCCGCGATGCCCGCCGCAAGTACAACTGCGATCTCCGCTCCGCGGCATACATCGCCGCCTGCGAACGCCTCAACCAGGCCTACGCCGCCCGCGGCATCTTCCCGTAAATCAGCGCACGCATAAAGAAGGCCCCGATCGCTCGGGGCCTTTTTCGTTTTTGGCCCCCGCAGATCTCCTTAGTCGTTACGGCTGGCTGACCCACACGTGCACGAGCGACCAGTCGTTGTCATTAAACGCGCCCCCGTCCGTGCCTGGCGCTCGGACGATCAGGCCAACCTGGTAATTTCCCGGCGCCAAACCCGATCGGCTGTAACTCGCCGTAAACGGCAGCCGCAGTCCGGGGAGCAGCTTCACAGTCAGATACGAATTAATCGCCAGCTCAGTGGGCGCCGAGGTCGAGCCAGACGCTCGAAACCCAACGTTGTAATCCATGGCCTTTGCAGTTCCGCCTGCAGCGATTCCGATCGCCGCTGTGGCTTGAACATGCAGCGTTTGCCCGGCCCCCACGGTAATGGTGGGCACCGAACCCGCAAACGCCCAAACACCATTGTTCGATGCGGAAAGGTTAGACCCAACTCCCGCGTTACTCGAAACCGTTGTGATCACGCCCGACGGCCCCTGCGGACCAGCCGGCCCCTGCGGCCCGGGATTCATCGCATACAGCGCATACGGAGTGGGCGTGATTTCCTGCCGCGGCGCCAGAATTTCCCCGTTCACCGTCACCTGAACCCAGCGCCGGCTCCCCGCGAACACTCCCGCGCCAAAGTCCGGCTGCACCGTGAAAGTTCCGTTCAACACCGCGACCCCAGCAAAGTTCTGCGTCGGCCCGACTTGGGCCCCGTCCGTGTTCGCATCGAACAATTGCAGCGTGATGCTGACGATGTCGTTCACCACGACGCCGCCGTCCTTGAGTTGCCCCTGATACGTGAAACTCGTCCCGAGGGCAAGCTGAGCCCGCGCCGACACGCCCAAAGCCAGCGCCGCAACGAGTCCGACCGCACAGATCCACTTGCGCATTGTGCTTCTCCTCTTCGCATCTACGGGACATCGTCCCGCGAGGCGCCCCCAGACTACATCGTCCTGCCCGAAATCGCAACGGTCATGTTCGCCCTTTCGCGGGCGCCACCCGATCACCGCTACTCTGCCACTATGTCGCAACCGCGTTGGCGCCGTTTCGCAACATGGAGCCTCGCTCTCGCCGCATGCCTCCTGATCTTGGCATTCGCTTCCGGTTTCTATTTCTACGCCGCCATGATCAGCATGCCCGGACAGTCGTTCCGCGGCCCACTCCCACCACTCACCGCATCGCAACGAACACTCGCGCAAGACCTCCGCACCACCGTCACCCACCTCGCCTCCGACATCGGCAAGCGCAGCATCTATCACCCAAAGGAACTCGCCGAGTCCGCGCTCTATCTCAAAGAACAACTCCAAGCCGCCGGCTACGCCGTCAACGAGCACTCCTTCCCCACCAAGGGCAGCCTCACTCCAAATCTCGAAGCGACACTCAAAGGCACCTCACTCCCGAACGAAATCATCCTCATCGGCACCCACTACGACACCACCCAGCGTTCCCCCGGCGCCGACGACAACGCCAGCGGCTGCGCAGCAGTCCTCGCCCTCGCCCGTTCCTTCAAAGACAAGCCCCAACCCCGCACCATCAAGTTCGTCCTCTTCCCCAACGAAGAGCTCCCCACCGGCGGCACATCCGAAATGGGAAGCTGGATCTACGCGAAAAAAGCCCGCGCCGCCAACGACAACATCACCGCCATGCTCAGCCTCGAAATGCTCGGCTACTACACCGACGCTCCCAACTCCCAGAAGTACCCGGCGCCGCTCTCAAGCTTCTACCCCACCACCGGCAATTTCATCGCCTTCGTCTCCAACTACAACAACCGCGCACTCGTCAAGCAATGCGTCCACGCATTCCGCACCGGGGCCAGCTTTCCCAGCGAAGGCGCCGCACTCCCGAACTTCATCCGCGATGTCGGCCGTTCCGATCACTGGGGCTTCTGGAAAGAAGGCTACCCCGCGCTCATGGTCACCGACACCGCAAACTTCCGCAACCCCCACTATCACAACGCAACCGACACGCCCGACACCCTCGATTACAACTCCATGGCCCGCGTCGTCGAAGGACTCGAACAAGTTCTGAAGTCACTCGCCGCCGGAAACTAACGCAACTTCAATTCAACCACGGCGCTCCGCTGTTCCAAGCTGCGGAGCAGCGGCCGCCAATAGCCTGGGGCGCCAGCCCCAGGACAAAGCAAATCAACCATCACAGCCGCAACGCGGCGACACTGCCGATTCCGCAATGCCCGACCCCTGCGCTGATTTCGCTCCAACTCACTTCGAAATCATCTCCCAAGTCAGCCCGAATCGCGCCAGATACTTCCGCAACCGATCCGCATCATTCACGCTGCTCTTCCGCGCTCTCGACACCGCAAACAACTCGCGCCCCGCATCCGAAACACTCTTGCTCCGCGCGCACACCGCAAGCACATCCGCCAGTTGCACGCGATCAAAGCGATCAAGCTCCGCCGCCCGCTCCGAACCCATCACCTCCGCGCACAAATCCGCCGAAACCGCCCGAGGCCCCCTCCCCCACGAAATCCCCAGCCTCGCAACCTCCGCCCGCACAACCTCTTCCGTAATCCTTCCCGTCTGCGTCAACGTCGCCATGCGCGAGATCGACGCAGACAAATCTCGAAAGTTCCCATCCCACGTCGCGCTCTCACTCATCGCAAAGCGCACATACGCGTCCTTCGCCTCGGTATTGAATCCAACCGTTCGCCCCGTGCGCTTCGCCACTTGCTCAAGCTCAAACTCCAGATTCGGCTCAATATCCTCGCGCCGATCCTTCAACGCCGGCAGACAAAACGTCCACAGGTTAATTCGCGCCAAGAGATCATCGCGAAACTCGCCCGCTTCCACCCGCGCCCGCAAATCCCGATTCGTTCCCGCAATCAACTGAAACGAACTCGTCACTTCCTCATCCGACCCCAGAGGCAGAAACCGCTTCTCCTCCACCGCCCGCAGCAGCATCGCCTGCTCATCCAGCCCCAATTCTCCAATCTCATCCAAAAACAAAATCCCTCCTTCCGCAGAGCGCAGCAGCCCCGCGCGATCCGCCGCCGCTCCCGTAAACGCTCCCTTCTTGTGCCCGAACAGCGTCGACATCGCCCCATCACCGCGCAGCGTTGCGCAGTTCACCTCAACAAACGGACCCTCCATCTGCCGCCGATGCTTCTTCAGTTCATAAATCCGCCGCGCCAGCCGACTCTTCCCCGCGCCCGTCGGCCCCGTCAGCAAAATCGGATCCACCGAATGCGCAGCAACATGCTCCACTTCCTCGATCAACCTGTTGAACGCGCCGTTCCGAGTCTCAATCCCTGACTTCAACCCCGCAACGTTGTCCGAAAATTCCTTCTGAAACCGCGCAGCAATGCTGTCGTACTTCGACAGATCAAGATCGATGATCCGGTAGTCGCCCGTCGGGTCGTTCGTCCGAAATTTCGGACTGCTCTGAATCAGCTTCGCCGGAAACCGCCTCGTCTCCGTCAACAAAAACAAACAGATCTGCGCAACGTGCGTGCCCGTCGTGATGTGGACGAGGTACTCCTCCTCATCCTCATCAAACTCATACGCGCTCGCAAAGTCGTGCAGCGCCGTATACACATCCTCAAAGTCCCACGGATCGCGCGGATCCACATGATGCAGCCGCACCTCTGTCTCCGGTGAGATCGTCGCAATATCCGCCACGATCTGCTTCGCCAGCGAAATCCCCTGTCGCGGATACAGCAACTCCAGCCGATCCACCGCAAAGTCCTCATGCTGGCAAAGCGACACGGTCGGTCGCCATCGCTCCCACCGCTCCGGCCCGCGGCCAGTATCCAGCGTCGTCCCCACCATCCCGAAAATCACCCGCTTCAGCTTCATGCGATCAAATTCTATCGTCTTTTATACCAATGGATAATCTCTCCACCCACTCTTTCTCCCAAACCCTCGTTTTTAACGCACAGCGACCACTTCCCCTCTGGCACGCCACCTGCATTAGCAGATCCGTTGCGAACATCGCAACCCCGGCACCGGCGCTGAAAGTCAGCCCCCCAGTCCCCGCGGCAGTTCGGCTAGCTTCTCTGAAAGGCCTCCCATGTCCAACCACTCCACCCAAACTTCCGACCAGCCCGCGCTCAACACCTGCATCATCCCCACCAGCGAAGCCACCGGCATCATCCCCGTCGATGATGGCGCACTCTCCCCCATCACCGTCGTCGGCACCGAAGCAATCCGCTCCACCTTCGATAACTTCTGCATCAAGCAGGCGCTCAACTCCCGCCGCGCTCCCGGTGTTACCGACATCGTCCTCAACCCCGACGCCCACGCCGGTTACGGCGCGCCCGTCGGCTGCGTCCTCGTCTCGCCGACGCACATCTATCCCGGCCCCGTCGGCGTTGACATCAAGTGCAGCATGAGCCTCCTCCAACTCGATCTGCCCGAAGATGCCGTGCGCGACAAGAAAACCCGCCGCGCCCTCATCGACGCCATCCTCGAACGCACGCCCACCGGCACCGGCCGCGGCTCGCGCCACGCGCCAAAAGCCCGCCACATCGATGTCGAACTCGGCAAGCGCGTCGTCATCGAAGGTGCTTCTTCAGGCGTCCTCTCCGAAATCGGAATCCCCACCGAGTGGGCGGCCCGCTGCGAAGACTCCTTCCACACCGGCCACGACGGTTCCGCCGACGCCCTCCGCGCGCGCCTCGACCGCCTCATCAGCTCCGGAAAGCCCGCCGAAGTCTTTCGCAACAAAGTCGCACAGCTCGGCTCCTACGGAGGCGGCAACCACTTCGGCGAGTGCGAAATCGTCCACGTCGAGAACAACGATCGCGCGAAGAAAGCCGCCGATGTCTTCGGCCTGCGCGATCGCCATGTCGCCTTCCTCTCCCACTGCGGCAGCCGGGGCTGGGGCGCGCTCCTCGCCGATGGTCAGTTCAAATCCCTGCAATCCAAGTTCAAACAGTGGGATATCCCCCTGCCCGGCAACGACCGCGAACTCGTCTACGCGCCGCTCGGTTCGCCCGAAGCAAACGCCTACATCGACGACATGTCCCTCGGCGCCAACTTCGCAACCGTCAACCACATGCTTATCAACGCGCTCGTTCTCGAAGCCTTCCAGGAAGTCCTTCCCGGCACCAAAGGCCAGCTTGTCTACTTCATCAGCCACAACATCGCCCGCCAGGAGATTGTGAACAACCGCCAAGCCTGGGTCCACCGCAAGGGCGCAACCCGCGCGTTCCCCGCAGGCCACCACGCGCTCAAAGAAACCCCGTTCTACGGCACCGGCCACCCGATCCTCCTCCCCGGAAATCCGCAGGATGGCTCCAGCGTCATGGTCGCCGAAGAAGGCGCGAAGCTCTCCTGCTACAGCGTTAACCACGGCGCGGGACGCCGCATGAGCCGAACCGCCGCAAACAAAACGCTCGATCAGGCCGAGATCGACAAGAGCTTCGACGACAAAGACATTCTCACCAACTGCCGCACCTACCCGCGCGACGAAGCCCCGCGCGCGTACAAAGACTTCGAAGAAGTTCTGTCGAGCGTCAAGAAGGCCGGCCTCGCAAGCGAAGTCGCGAGCCTCAAGGCTCGCTTCGTCATCAAGGATGGAGACAAGGCCGATGACTAAGCCCGCTTCCATCCAAAACGCCAAGATCGAGATCGACGGCGCGCAAGGCGAAGGCGGCGGCCAAGTCCTCCGCTCCTCCCTCGCCCTCTCCATGGCGACCGGTCGCCCTTTCCGCATGCACAAAATCCGCGCGGGTCGCGAGAGGCCCGGCCTCATGCGCCAACACCTCACCTGCGTCCAGGCCGCGGCATCGATCTGCAACGCCAAAGTCTCCGGCGATGCCGTCGGCTCGCAGGAAATCACCTTCGAACCCGGCGATGTGCGCCCCGGCCAATACCACTTTCCCATCGGCACCGCCGGCAGCACGACAATGGTCCTGCAGGCAATCCTCCCATCGCTCTTGATCGCGAAAGCCCCTTCAACCATCACAGTCGAAGGCGGCACGCACAACGGCATGGCCCCGCCCTTCGAGTTTTTCGAACGCGCACTGCTCCCACTTCTCCTCCGCGCCGGCGCTGTCGTTCGCGCCCGCCTCGAACGTCACGGCTTCTACCCCGCCGGCGGTGGCCGCATCATCGTGGAAGTTGATCCTCCTCGTGATATCCAAACGATCGAAATCCTCGATCGAGGCAACCGCGTCAGCGCATCCGCCCGCGCACTTCTCTCGCGCGTCCCCGGCTCCGTCGGCGAACGCGAACTCGCCGTGCTCCAGCGCCGTCTCGGCATCGAGCCGCACGAGTGCTCCATCCGCGGCGTAGAAAACTCCGTCGGACCCGGAAACGCTCTCCTCCTCCACCTCGAATACGAACACATCACCGAAGTCTTCTCAAGCATCGGCGAACGCGCCAAAACCTCCGAAGCAGTCGCCGAAGAGCTCGCAACCGAAGCTCGCGACTACATCGCGCACAAGCAGCCCATCGGCCCCCACCTCGCCGATCAACTCATGGTCCCCCTCGCGCTACTCGCCGGAGGCACGTACGCCACCGGCCCGCTCACCCAGCACGCTCGCACGAACATCGAAGTCATTCAAACCTTCGGCGGCCGAGTCGACGTAGAAGGCGAACACACCGTGAAAGTCCATCCGCTTTCGATTCAACGCTGACTACGGACAAAGCAGCGCGTCGTACCACGCCGCAAACACCGCAAAATCCCCATCAGCCGCCGCGCGGCCACCGCCATTCTCAACGGTGCAAGACCGAACACACATTCTTGCACCCCATCAACCCGCGCCGCACGAAAGCCCACTCAACCCGCGCTCACGGATACTCCTGCCGCGTCGGCCGGATCAAAAAATCGCTCAGGTGCACGTGCGCCGGCTGACTCACCGCAAACACAATCGCCCGCGCCACATCCGCCGGGCTCAGCATCGGCCCGAACTTCTCCACCATCTGCGTGTACCACTCCGGCGAGTAACCCGCCACCGCCTGGAACTCGCTCGTCACAAAGGCAGGCTCAACCAGCGTCACGCGAATCCCCTTCGGCCCGAGCTCGCGCCTCGTCCCCTCGGCCAGCGTCTGCACCGCCGCCTTCGTGCACGAGTAAAAACTCGAAAACGGCGAAACGTGCCGCCCCACCACCGAACCCAAAATCACGATATCGCGGGGCTTCTCAAGCCACTTCCCGTCGTGCCGAATCTCGTTCTCCGGCACCGACCCGAGCAGCCGCTTCCCCGCCGCACGAATCAACCGCGCGGCCGCCGTGATATTCGTCCGAATCAGGTCATCCCACTGACTCTCATCCGATGTCAGCGCCGTCCCGCCCAATCCCCGCCCCGCATTGATCACGATCAGATCCGCATCGCGCTTGGGCGAGATCTTTCCTTTGCCTCCCCCAAACTGTTCCCGCGCCAGATCGAGCATGTGGGTGATGACATTTGCGTCCGCGCAGTCGCCCGGCGCGATGGCAACATCCTCATCGCCCAGCTCCTTCCGCAGCGATTCCAGCTTCGCTTTCCGCCGCGCATTGAGCACCAGCGGACACCCCGCATCCACAAGCGCTCGCGCCACCGCCTCCCCGATCCCCGACGACGCACCAGTGACCACACCAATCCGATCCTTCAGAAAATCAGCCATTTCCGATCGTAGTGCATGCCTCCGAAGCCCCCTCCCCGAGGGAGGGGGTTGGGGGTGGGAGTCGTCTACGCAGCCAACACCAACTCTCCCAACGCACGAATCACGCACTCCGAAGCCCGTCCCGGATGGGAGCGTGCGTTGGGGGCGGGCGTCGTTCGCGCAGCAACCAATCAGCTGTCCACCCCTCCTCGCTCGTTCTCTTGCACGCAATTGCGCATCCCCGCCCCCGCCCGGAAACCTCGACGCTCCCTGGCGGTTCAATCAACACCGCGTTCTCCGCGGCAATTCTCTCACTGCCCTTCACTCCAAGTTCCGGAAGCAACCAAATGAACCATCTTCTTCGAATCGCGATCGCGAGCACTCTTTGCATTGCCGGAACCACCCGCGCGCAGATCACGCTCACCTCCGTCGATGCCGGACACCTCACCTCCGACCACAAAAGCAACGGAGGCGTCAGCATGCTCGACATCGATGGTGACGGCAACGTCGACATCCTCGTCACCGCCGGCTACGACGTTTCCAAAAAACCCGAGCGCCAGCCCAGCCGCCTCTACTGGGGCGACGGCAAAGGCCACTTCACGCTCGACGAAAACAACGCGCTCACCAACGCCATCACCTACGGCAGCGGCAGCACCTGGGCCGACCTCGACAACGATGGCCAGCTCGACGCCGTCATCTCATGCCAGCTCGGTTCCGGCTCCGTTCTCGCCCGCGGCATCGGCAACCGCCGCTTCGAAATCATCGACGCGTCGCCCGTCCACACCGACAAAGGCAACGCGTTCTCCTCCGTCTTCGCCGATATCGATTCCGACGGCGCGATCGACCTGCTGATGTGCAACAACGCCTACGCCGGTCCCGATGTCAGCTTCCTTTATAAAGGAGACGGCAAAGGCGGCTTCACCCGCATGAGCGGCGAAGTCGCCGAGCGCAAGTCCTCCACCGGCGGCGCGTACTTCGGTGATCTCGATGGCGACGGCAAGCCCGATCTCTTCATGCCCAACAACAGCGGCAGGGCCGCGCTCTTCCGAAACACCGGCGACTGGAAATTCATTCCCGCCACCATCAACGGCCTCGATGCCAACCCCTTCCCCGCTTCCGGTTCCTCGTGGGTCGATTACAACAACGACGGCCAACTCGATCTCTCCATCGCCTGCGCCCAAGGCGGCAACGCTCTCCTCTTCAAAAACGTCGGCGGCACACTCGAACCCGCCCCCCTCGGCGACGCCGCACTCTTCTCCACCAACGCCGGCCTCATTCAATGGGGCGACCTCGACAACGACGGCGACCTCGATTGCATCGTCCCCAATTGGGGCGCAGGCTCCTTCATCTATCAGAACCAAGGCAACGGAACCTTCAAACGCATCGCGCTCCCCGGCTTCACCGACCAGGTCTTCTACACCAGTTCCTGCGCGCTCACCGACTACGACAACGACGGCCGCGTCGATGTCCTCCTCGGCCAATGGCCCGTCCGCCCCGGCGACGGCGAATTGACCAAGCTCTTCCACAACGACACCAAGAACCCCGCGAACTGGGCGAAAGTAAAACTCAAAGGCACAGCGTCGAACCGCGCCGCCATCGGCGCTCGCATCACCGTGCGCGCCACAATCCAAAGCGCGCCCGTCAATCAGCTCCGCGAAGTCAACGCCGGCAGCGGCTTCCGCAGCCAATCCGATCTCACCCAGCACTTCGGCCTCGGCGATGCAAAGCAAATCACCGAGATCGAAATCCGCTGGCCCAGCGGCAAAGCCCAAACCCTCAAAAACCAACCCACCAACCAGGTCCTCGAAATCACCGAACCCACCTAGCCCCCCAAACAGACCCGCGCAACAAACCCCAAGCATCTGGCATTTCACATCCGCCATCCCACATCCCACATCCCACATCTGCCAATCTGCCGCGCTGCTGCTCTGCCTCCCTTCTACTCCCCCTACTCCCCCTAACCTCCCTTCTTGTTCGGCTCCCACCTCTCCATCTCCGGCTCCATGCACCAGGCGCTCCTCGAAGCCGAGCGTTACGGCATGGACACCGTGCAGGTCTTCACCAAAAACCAGCAGCAGTGGAACACCAAGCCGCTTGATCCGGTCGCCGTCAAGGACTGGCTCACCGAACTCCGCCGCCTCGCCTGGCAGGATCGCGTCGTCAGCCACGCCGGTTACCTCTCTAACCTCGCCAGCCCGGACGATGAACTCTGGAAAAAGTCCGTCGACCTGATGACCCTCGAGATCGAGCGCTGCGAAGCCCTCGAAATCCCGATCCTCGTTCATCACCCCGGCGCGTACACCACCTCGAGCGCTGCCGAAGGCATCGCCCGCATCGCCAAGGCCTACGGCGAACTCTTCAAACGAACAAAGGGCTTTCGCACCGTCGTCTGCCTCGAAGGAACCGTCGGGGCCGGCTCGCAGCTCGGTGGCAAATTCGAAGAGCTCGCCCAGATCCGCGCCGCCGCGATCGACAAATCCGCAGAACCCGCCCGCGTCGGCTTCTGCCTCGATACCTGCCACATGCACGCCGCCGGCTACGACATGTCCACCAAGGCAAGCGCCGATGCCGCGATCAAGCAATTCGACCAGATCTGCGGCCTCGCCAACCTCCGCGCCATGCACCTCAACGACTCCAAAGGCAAAGCCGGCTCCAAGCTCGACCGCCACGAGCACCTCGGCCGCGGCACAATCGGTGGCAAACCCACCCTAGCCGCCCTTTCCGCCTCCGGTTTCGCATCCTTTGTGAACCACCCCAAACTCGCCCGCGTACCCATGATCCTCGAAACCCCCAAAGGGGAGGACGAAAAGGGGCGTTCCTGGGATGCAATCAATCTTGCCTTGCTCCGGAGCCTGCGAAGCGGCAAGGACCTCTCCGGTTCGGTCCGGGCCGGCCCTTCCCGAACCAGGCCCCGGAATGAAAAAAAGCCCATCCGAACAGACTCCGGCAAATCACGGTCCAGAAACCCCCTGAAAAACGCCGATCCAAGGAAGTCATGACGCACGGCCACTTCAAGAACTACCACCGTTTTGCCTCGCTCGCCCTCCTTGCCGGAACGGCCGCGGCCCTCACCGGCTGCGCAGGGGGCGGCGGAGGAAGCGGACCCGCAAGCAACCAGAACGAAGCATCCGCCACGCCCGTGACCGTGCATGATGTGCCCGAGACGGCCCCCAAGACACGCGAGAGCGCGGCACTTTCCTCTCTGCAAAAAGCCGAAGCGCTCGCCAAAGCCGGCATGAAAAAACCGGCCCTCATCGAGTTCGAGCGGGCGATCGAGAACAACCCGAGCCTGCCCCAGGCCTACATGGGCGCAGCGGAGATCTACCGCGAACAGGGAGATTACGAATCGGCCTCGGTCCGATACGGCCAGGCCGCCGATCTCCAGCCCCAGAGCTTCGAGCCCCGCTACAGCCAGGGCTTGATGTTCCAGTTGCTCCACCGCCTGCAGGACGCCGTCCGCGCGTACCTCAAGGCGCTCGAGATCAAGCCCAACGACTTCGATGCCAATCTGAACATCGCCACGGCCTACCTTGAGATGAACGAGCCCGGCAGCGGCCTGCCCTACGCGCAGCGCGCTGTGCAGATCAATCCCAAGAGCGGCCCCGCCCACGCCAATCTCGGCTCCATCTACGGCGCGCTCAACCGCCACCAGGACGCCGTCAACGAATACCGCCAGGCCCTCGAACAGGTCGAGCTCTCGCCCCCGCTGCTGCTCAACCTCGCCAACAGCCTCGGCAAGGTCGGCCGGTACGACGAGATGGTCAACACGCTGAACCAGGTCATCAAGATCCAGCCCTCCGCCGCCGCGTACGAGCGCATGGGCTTCGCCGAGTTCAAGCTCTACAAGTACGACGAGGCGCTGAAGAACTTCCGCACCTCGGTCGAGATCGACCCCAACTACGCCCCCGGCCATACCGGCATCGGCGTCTGCCTGCTCAACGAGTACGAGTTCTCGAAGCGCCAAAACGATGCGTTCCGCTCCGAGGCGCTCCAGCACCTGCGCACCAGCGTCCAGCTCGACCCGCGGCAAACCTACGTGATCGATCTGATCAACAAGTACCGCTGATCGCTACCCTACCTCATGCCCGACGCCAAACTCCTCGAAGCCTTTCCGACCCCAGCCGAGACACCCTTCGTCATCGAACACGTGAACGAAGAGTTCACCAGTGTCTGCCCCGTCACCGGTCACCCGGATTTCGGCTCGGTCACTCTCATCTACCAGCCCAAAGGCGCCAAAGCCGGCGGCACCTGCGTCGAGCTCAAGAGCCTGAAGCTGTATTACCAATCTTTCCGGAACGAGGGCATCTACTACGAAGCGGTGACCAACACGATCCGCGATCACCTCGCAAAGCTGATGCAGCCAACCTGGCTGCTCATCCGCACCGATTGGCGAGGCCGAGGCGGCATCCGCTCCCGCATCTTCGCGGCGCACGGCGACGTGCCCGCGCAGTGGATGCGGTAAGTCCGGCCGATCGCCGACAGCCGCTCCTCACCGCTTGTCTTCGATCGGCAGGAAGTCGCGTGCTCGCCCCTCGGCCCAGGCTTTGAATCGGGGCCAGAAGACCTCGCGCAGCAGGATTTTGATGCACGCCGCGAGCGGGATCGCGATGAGCAGTCCGTAGACGCCCATCAGCGCACCGCCCGCCATAGAAGCAAAGACGATGGTGGGCGTATCCATCCCGGTCGTGTTGCCCTGGATCGTCGGCGTGAGCACATAGTCGTCGATCAACTGGCAGGACATATAGACGATGATCGGGCCGAGCACGATCCACCACCAGGTCGATTGCCACGCGATGCCGCTTGGGTCGATGGCCATCGAAACGATGACGATCGGCACCATGAGTGAATGCACGTACGGCACGATAAAAAGAGCACCGACGAGCGGGCCGAAGACCAGGGGCGCGGGAGCGCCGATGACCCAGTACGCGAGCGTTGCCCAGACGCCGATGATCGCGCAGATGATGATCCGACCGCGGACGAACCCCGCGATCACCTGGTCCATCTGGTGAACAAGATCGATGACGCGCCACTTGCGCTTCTCGGGGATCAGGCTCTCCCAGAACGCGAGCACCTTCCCCCAGCCGGTGCAGAAGAAGTAGAAGAAGAAAGCGGTGAGCGCGGCACCGAAGATCAGAAACGCCAGCGAACGGAGCAGGCTCGCGGCGACCGCAAACGCGCCGACGCTTGTGAGCGCCGCCTGCTTGCCGATCTCCTGCGAGTTGTCGCGGAGCCAGATGAGGCCCGACTGAACAATGCCCGCGGCCTCGGTCTCGTGCTCCGGGTCCTTGGCTTCCAGTCGCTTCTTATTCGCCTTCACGAGGAAGTCGCGCACGCGGCCCCAGCCCTCGCTGTCGATCCGGCCGCGGAGCTGCTCGTCGTCGGGCTTCTCGACCGACTTGATGAGCAGATCGACATTCCGCGTCGTTGTCTCGGCGAATCGCAGGCCCTGCACCACGCCGAACGTCGCACCGAGGATGGTGGGCACGACGATGACGAGCACCGCGAGCAGGACGATGAGCATCGCGCTCCCGCGCCGAGACAGAATCTTCTTGCCCACCAGCCAGGCGACCAGCGGCTCGAAGAGATACGCCAGGAGCAGCGCGAGCAGGATCGGGACGGTGACGATGCTGGCCAGATAGCCGAGGTAGACGATCCCAACGATCACGAGCAAAAGCAGCACATCCCGCACCGGCTGGATCTGCCAGAGACGCATCGTCTTCCAGTCGAGCGGCGTGCCGGGGGCCGTATCGGGCGATGGGCTTTTGTTGCCGCGGGATTCCACGGACTAAGACTAGCGAGAATCCGAGAGGCGGGCGCTGCCGACCGCATCAAACGCGGGAAACGTCGCGCACGTCGGGGAACGCCTCGTGGAAATCGAAGACGTGCTCAAAATCCTCCGGCGTGTCCTCTTCGGTCTTGCGCATCAGTTCCGCATCAACCATCGCGAAGACGATTTTGCCGAAGTCCTCGGTCCCTCGGATGTTCCATCGGTGCAGGACCGTTCGTGCGAGCAGGCCGTAGCGCTGCAGAGCGAAGTTCCGCAGGCCCAGGCAGAGCTGGCGTCCGTTGATGTGCCGGTTCTCGTCCGTCGGCGTCAGTTCTTTCGAATTGTCGCGCTGCCCGTGGATCGACTGCACGGTGTGGGCGAGGCCTTCGCTCACAAAGTGGAACGCTTCCGCCGGGTAGGGCGCCAGGCTCTTGAGCAGGGTCCAATCAACCTGGATCGGCGACTTCCCGGGTTCGGACGAACCGCCCGACGGGTGCACCGGCTTCTTGGCTGGCTTCTTGGGGAACTGAGGCGAATGCTCGGACAACGTGCAATCTCCCGCGTAACGCCGGCGACCGTGTTTCGATCGCCCGCGGCACCTCTTTGATTCGGCAAACTCTACGTCCGCTTGCGATTCTTTGTTCCACGGGCATCTTTCCGAACCGAACGCTTACCGTGCGCCGGCTTGCTCAGGTGCTCGCTCGCTCGGTCCGACCAGCGCAGAAGCCTCTGAACCCAGCTTCCCGCGTAGTCGATCCCGATTCTGGCTGATCGGACGACGGAGCGGGCCTCTCTCTCGGCCGGTTCCAGCCAGAGTTCTTTGCTTCGGCAAAGATCGATGCCGTTCAATGAGCGGTCGATCGCCATCGCCCGGCAAAGCCGCCCTGGGCCGGAACAGAGCAGCCGCTCATTCTCCAACTTCCGAAACGCCCGCATCGCCGGCAGCGAGGCGGGTTCGGGCTCGATCGCCCGAATTAGAACAGCCTCCGGCACTCCCTTCGGAGCGCAGACCACGTTGAGGCAGAAGTGCATTCCGTAGGTGAAATAGATGTAGGCGGTTCCCGGCTCCGCGTACATCGCCTCGTTGCGTTCGGTGCGTCGTCCGCCGAAGGCGTGACTTGCGCGATCGCGAACACCCGTGTACGCCTCGACTTCGACGATCCGCCCGGCGACGAGAGAGCCCTTGGGAAGCCGGCGGACCAGCCGTGTGCCGATGAGCGCGGGCGCGAGTTCGATCGCGCTTCTCGCAAAGAAAGAACGTGTGCAACGGGTCACAGTGAAGCTTCACCACAAGGGACACGGAGAACACAACGGGCAACAGGAAAGAATGAATCGGTTCAGGCGTACGCGTGCAATCCGGGGAGGAGCAGGTTGACCCCGAAATACGTCCAGAGCATCACGATGAACCCGATGACGCTGAGCCACGCGGTGACAAGCGCCTTGTTCCTGCCCGTGGTGAACCGCAGGTGGATCACGATGAGGTAGACGATCCACGTGATGAGTGCCCACGTTTCCTTCGGGTCAAACGCCCACCAGCGCCCCCAGGAATGATCCGCCCACCACGCGCCGAGCAGAATTCCGACGCCCAGTGTCCAGAAGGCGAGTTGGAGCACGGTCATCTGAGCGGTATCGAGCTCATCCAGCGTTTTCTGACGCGCCGGCGAGAACTCCGCGGGCGGCTCGTTGACCGTCACGGTCGGGCTGCCGGCAGAACCCAGTGCCACCTGCGCAACAACCGTCGCGCTCGATGCGGCCCGGAACTTCGCGGCGTAGTGCGTCACAAGATAGAACGAACTGATGATGAAACCGAGCGAGATCAGCCCGTAGCTCACGAGCACGGTGGTCACGTGGTACTTCAGCAGGATGCTGGTGTTCAGAATCGCCGCCTCACGCTCGATCGACTGTCCCGGGATCGCTGTCTGCGTCGCGGTGATGAGGACAAGGAACCCCACACCGGCCGCCGCGGCACCGAACAGGTACTGCCGCTTGAAGATCAGAATCACAAAGCCGACGACAGCCGCGAAGAGCGAGAGCCCCGTCATCGACTCGAACTGATTCTGGATCGCGAATCGCTCGGCGATCAGGCAACGGGTCACAAAGCCGAAGGTGTGCAGGCCGATCGCCACGACGAGAAGCACAACGCCGGTCTTCAGAAGCCACGTGCGCCCCGTGCCAAAGCCGAGCACGAGCGCCAGGAACGTGAGGAAATACGCCCACATCCCCCACTCGAACGCGTTGGAGCGGTTGTACGCAAGCTCGAGCGAGCGGCGGGATGTCGGGTACTGCTCCGCACCGATCTTGGGTAACTCGGATGCGAGCGCAGCGATCGCGGCGTTGGCCTTCGTCGCGTCCAGTTCACGCCAGGCAGCGCCGAGCTTGGCCGCCGCGGCACGGGCCGGGCTGTCGGGCGGGAGCTGCGAGAGGTGGAGCCAAGGCTTGTCGGCAGAGTCGGGTGCGACGAGCACGATGTTCGCCTTGCTCAATCGCCACATCTCGAGTTGCTGGTCGAGTCGGGAAAGCGCTTCACGGTACGGGGCTTCCGCGAAATACTCTTCGGCAATCTTTTTGCCCGAGTCGTTCACCATGCGCGGGCTGATGCGCTGCAGCTTGAGCCAGCGTTCGGCAACACCGTCGCTCTTCGGAAAAGCCGTTTCGAGAAAGACTCGGCGCAGCGGCAGGTAGTCCACCGTGAGCAGCGGCCGGTCGTAGTAGTACGCCGGATCGATGACGAGATCGAGCAGCGTGAAGACCGGGTCGTAATTAAGTTTCTTCCCGGCGCCCGAGGGCAGACCCGAGATATCAACGATCGCGCCGTCGGTCGGCACGATATCGAAATAGCGGCGCTTCCCCGTCAACTTGAGGACCGTTTCCCGCCCGAGCGTGTCGAGAACCTTGACGCGCCCATCGTGCCAGACGGCGAGCGAGCGGAGCGGCTCGAGATCGAGCTTCGACGCGAACGCGTGCTTCTCGGCGATCGAGGGGGACGACCCGATCGGCAGCGGCTCACCGAAAGGGCTCGGCAGTTCTGCCGCCTCGCGGGCGATCGGCTGCGCTTCGGGATGCGCGTTGCCGTCGGGCGCGGTTTGGGCGAGGGCCGGAAAAGAGCAGCAGAGAAGCAGAACGGCAGAGCAGCAGAGAAGGCGGAAGCAAGAGCGGGCAATTCGATTCATGGAGAACCTCTCGCCGTTCTAGGGCGCAACGGTTTCAACGGGAGCGGGCTGCTTGCGGACAACGACAATTTCGGGCCCCGGCCTGCGGCCCGGCGGTTGGTACTCGCCTTTGGCGACCAACTCCTGAATCTGGCGCTTCTCGCGCCGGACGAGGTAGGGTTTCAGATAGAAAGCCCACGGAATGCCGACGGCCATGAGGATGCCGCCGAGCGCGATGATGTGAATGCCGGGGTTGTTGCCCACCTGCAGAATGGTGAAGCGGGCGCGCGGGGCGGAGACCATCCCCGCGTCGGCGAGCCGCTGCGACTCGCGCCAGCCTTCCTGATCCCATGCCGCCTGGCTCATCTTGAACTGATTCGGGTTGAGGCCGCTGGAGAGCCGCATCGCCGCGTTCACGACCCAGGGGCGAGAATCCGTCCAGAGGAACGGCGCGGTCAGCGGTTCGTTGAGGCTGCACGGGTGCACATAGGGCACGAACGCAGACGCATCGGTTCCGAAAGGCTCGACGCGAACGATCGACTCGAAGTCTCGCGGCGCGCCGCGGTGGTCGTACGAGATCATCTTGAAATCGACGAGGCGGAGCGCGAAGTCCTTGAACACGTGGCGCAGACGTCCGAACGTCAGCTCGATCTGCCTTCCGTCGGGCAGTTCCACGCGCCGAACGGCATCCTTCTGCATCCCGAGAAACTTCTGGAACGGGAGCCAGACGATCGTGGACCACGGCTTGGCAAGCGGCGCAGCGCCCGACTGTCCCGGGGGAACGATCGAGATCTCGACGGCCAGCAGCGCCTTGTCGTGCGTACCGATCTGGCGCTTGTCGCGTTCATCTTCCGGAACCGGATGAGGCCGGTCGGCGCGTTCGGCGTGCGGCCAGCGCTGATCGATCCGCAGGCTGAGCTTGGGAAAAAACTCGGCGAGCAGGCCGCTCGCGGGCAGTTCTTCCACAATGCGCACCGCACCGCCCCGCTGCCGGACCGCGGCGCGCGTCGTCACTGTGCCGTTCGGCCCGGCACGCTCATCGAAATAGACCTGCGCAATCGCGGCGTCGATGTACGCGATGCGGATCGAAGGATCGGCATCGCGCCGGTTCATCCGTCCATCAGGCTTGGGCGTGTCGAGAATGTCCTGGTTCAATTCCGAAAAGCGGTGATAGACATAGCGCGTGTACCCATCGCCCTCGGGAGGCTGCACGCGCACAACCGCCACGCTGCTGGTCGCACCCTTGTGCGATTCGGTGACGATCGGGAACGGCGGCTCGGGCGTGAGTTGCTCCACCTTCAGCTTGTAGCCGCCGATGCTGAATTCCGTGCCCACCTGCACTGGAACGACCTTGCGCAAAGGCGGTTCGCCGGGCTTCGCCGACGGAACTTCGACGACGAGCGCGTGCTCGGTGTCCACCGGCAATTGAACGGTCAGATCGGTCCAGCGCTGGTCGGTCATGCCCGACTCGGGTCCGAGCGTGTACTCGAGCCCGAGCACGTCGTTCACCGCGACGCGCCGGGCGGGCAGGTTCGGCAGGAAATTAAACGAGAAAACCGGCTTCTCGCTCTTCTTGCCGGTCTCGTCCGCCAGATCGCTCAGCAGAAAAACCGAGCGGAGCGGATTGAACCGGAATCCTTCACGAAAGCTCGTGATGGAGGCCGGATCGACCTTGCGCCAATCTTCGGTGGTCTCGGCGTACGAGGCGTACCCGACGACGCGGAACTTGATATCGGGATCAACGAGATCGGATTGCGAATCCGGGACCGGCAGATCGAGCGCCGGCAGCGACTTGCTCGCTTCCCACGGCCTCCGGCGGCCGGAGGTCTGCAGAATCGAATCCGCGCCGAACGCTTCGAGGTTGTAGTCGTTGTATCGAGGGATCCCGGCGATCGGACGCTGCTCCAGCCCGTTGGGCCCCCACTGCTTGATCTGCTGCACGTACAACGCGACACGCGTGTTGTCGTAGAACGCGTTGACGGCGGGGCCCGGAACGGGCTCCTTTGCCGCCGCTCCACTCGCCGGGATCATCTGCCCCGCGAGCAGCAGCGTGTCGCCCTCGCGCTTCAGGCCGTTGTAGTAGATGCTCCCCAGGCCGATCAGAACGATCCCCGTGTGCACGGTCAGCACGCCGATGTTCTTGAAGTTGAACTCGATGCGCCGCAGCGTCGCCACGATCATGTTCAGCACGAACAGCACCAGCACCACCCGCAAGGGCCACCAGCCGTAGAACTCCAGCTCCGACATTTCCATGCCGGGCAAACGCCTGAGCGTTGTCGCCTGATTGGCCTCGATGAACGACGCAAAGAACCGCACGCCCGAGTGCGTGACCGGGTCGTAATGCAGAATCGGCCAGAGGAACCGCATCCACCCCAGCGAACCAACACCGATGGCCACAAGAACCGCGGCCATCATCCCCAGAAAACGCGGCGTCGGCCCGGCGACCAGGAATCGCACCGGAACGATGAGCACCGCCGCGAGGACCGCGATCAGCCCGATGAGCGTGACACCGTAGAAAAGCTGGGTCAGCCCGAGCACGATGACGCCGACGGGAACGCTGGCGAGGATGCCGTAGAACGCGACGAGAATCAGGAGCACGACGGCGAACGGGATCGAAGAAAAAGTGCGCAGGACGGCTTTGAAGGGCCATGCCCAGGAGGGGAAAAACCGGTCATCCCACGCGAGACTACGACGCCACTTTGCGCTCATGGAAGCCCTTTGCCGCGCGTTCTTGAGGCGGCTTGCAAGTTTAGGTTTGCGGGCACGGGAATGTGCGGCTTGCGAGCGGAAATCACGGCGAATTCCGGCTCTTTATATCAGCCGATCCGGAGCACATTCGGAGGCGAGAACCTGACTCAGCAATTCGCCCGAAATGTTCGAGATTTTGCCGTCCGTTTCCGGAAGTCGCAGAGCACACAGGCCCTCGATCTCGGCGCCGGAAGTCAGCGTGAAGCGGGAGGATTCGAGTCCGAGCGCGCAGGCTCCGCGAACGGTCAACATTTCCAGCAGCAGGCTCGGATCGCCCCTGTCTCGTTTCCAGAGCAATCGGGCATCATCGAGCGGCGAGATCCGCGCGGAGTCTCCAGCGGCCTGCGCCTCGGGAAGGTTCACGATCGAATCGGTGCCCAGGCACACGTTGATCCCCGCGGCGAGCAGCTCGCGGTAACGATGCGGTCCGAACTCCTCTGGCGCACCGAAGAACTCGGACGAGCGCGGGCAGTAGGCGACATGGATCGGCGCATGGGTGTTCAATTCGGTCAGCAGCGCGACATCGGCGTCGGAAAGATCGTTCAGGTGCACGAGCAGAATCGGCGATGAGCGCCCGCGGAGCACCCGCGCGAGATGTTCGACCGGGGTGTTGCCCAGACCGAATTCTGCGAGCAACGAATCATCCCAGAGTCCAAGCGCTTCGAGCAGGCTTCGCTGCGGGCCCTTCGCGTGAGCGATGAACGCGCGCTCTTCGAGCGATTCGGCGAGGTGGGTCGCGAGCGGCAGGCGATCACGCTCGGCGCGGGCGATCGCGTGGCGGTAGCCATCCGGGGCGACCGAGTAAGGCGCGTGGGGCTGCAAGCCGAGCCGAACGCGCGATGCCGGGAGCGCGAGCGCGGCATCGGCCACTTCGTCGGCGCGGGCGAGCGCTCGCGGGATCGACCTCCCCATTCCGAAGAACTCGAGGAACGAAACGCCGGCGAGGCCGGAATCTCGCAGGGCCAGGAACGGCTCAATGGAAGCGCTGCCCCGTACGGCTCCGGCGATGTCCCCCACTGCCGCCACTCCGCCGGCGCGGGAAAGGCGGGCACCGAGCAGCACCGAGGCACGAATCTCGCCCGGCTCCACAAGGCGGCGGCTGCGGATCAGATCGACGAAGGACGCGAACCCGGATCGGGGCTGGGGGCCGATGTGGGTGAGATCAAGGTGGGTGTGGGCATTGACGAAGGCGGGGGTAACGAGGTGATCGGGAAGCGAGACGAGTTTCGCGGTGCGTGCCGCGGGATGGTGATCGATCAGGCCGGGCGAATCGGCTGCGAGGATGCGCGTTCCAGCGGGCGCGACGGCCAAAAGGATCGAAGCGGGAGCCAGGGCCACCGGTTCGGAGGCGGCGTCGATCGCCCCGGCGCAGTCGATGCGGTAAGTGCCGGAAACAAGCGGGTTTGGGAAGAGCGGCGGATTCATGGCAAGGGCGCGCGAGTTCCGATAGAAGGTGCCGGACACCGCACCTTTTTGCACACGGTGCGGCCGGGTCAACAAGGGTCAGGATACGATCGCGCGGCACACCTGCCCGGCTCTTGGCCCATCGGCCCGGAGCGCGGGCCCAAATTCACGGAGCGAATGGCGAATGTCACTTTTCAGCGGAATTCGACGCGGTTTTCTTCCGGCTCTTCTCGGCATCGCATGCCTGACGGCCGGCCTTGGCGGGTGCGTCAACCAGGGCGAGTACGACCGTCTCTACGAGACCAATCGCGGGCTGACCGATCGCAACGCGACGCTCCAGCGCGAGCGCGATGATGCGCTTGCCGCACGCGACATGACGCGTCAGCAGCTCGCCAAGACCGAGGCCGCCCTCGCGGCGCTTCAGGCTCAGAACGACGAACTGATGCGCCGGATGCGTGAATCGGGCCTCTCGCTCGCCGACCTCGAGGCGCGCCTGAAGGGCCTTTCGGTTTCGCCCCTCGATGCCGACACCGATGCCCTGCTCCGTGAACTCGCGGCCCAGTACCCCGAACTGCTCAAGTACGACGAGACCCGCGGCATGCTGCGATTCGCTTCCGACCTGACCTTTGCATCTGGTTCGGATCAGATCCAGCCCCAGGCGCAGGCGGCCATCGCGGCGCTCGCCGGCATCCTGAAAAACCCGGTCACCGCGAAGTATGAAGTCATCGTGCTGGGCCACACCGATGCCCAGCGCATCAGCGCCAACACGGCGAAGCGGTTCCCGACCAACGTCCACCTTTCGGCCGCCCGCGCCATCAGCGTTCGGGCTGCTCTGGTTGGCGACGGCGTGGTGCCGGGCAAGATGCAGGTGGCCGGCTGGGGCGAGTTCCGTCCGCTGGTTCCCAACACCTCGAGCGGCAACACGCCTCAGAACCGGCGCGTAGAAATCTTCCTGATGCTGCCCAAGAACCCGACCGACATCACGACGATGAACGAGTCGGTCCCGGCGGATTCAGAGACCACCGCTTCGCCGAGCCGTTCCACCCCGCCGGCCCGCGCACCCGAGATCACGAAGTAGATTCGAGCTGGATCGGACTTTCAAACGCCCCGCACACGCGGGGCGTTTTTCATTTCGCCCGAGCAACGCCCGCTACGCTTGCCACCGATGGACGAACGCGCGATCCAATCCGAAACCCGCGGCATCTTCGGCGCGATCGTTTCGCTGGGTGAGGGCATTCGCGAGTCGATCCGCTTTTCGTGGCAGTGGATCGTCGCTATGGTCATCGGCGCGGCGCATTTCTCCCGGTTCTGCGGACAGGTGCTGATGGGGCTGCCCCACGTTCGGACCTGGGCACGGCGCGATCGCCTGATGCCGCAGCTCTTCTTCGTTGGAACCACTTCCATTCCGGTGCTTGCGCTCACGGGCGGCTTCATCGGTATGACCCTCGCGTTCGAGGGATACCCGCAGTTTCGTGCGATCGGCCAGGAAGGCCGGCTGGGCGGGGTCATCAATATTTCCGTCGTGAAGCAGCTCGGGCCGGTGCTGGCGGGCGTGATGCTGGCCGGCCGCGTCGGCTGCTCGCTGGCCGCGGCCCTCGGGTCGATGCGCGTCACCGAGCAACTGGACGCGATGCGGGCGATGGCCAGCGATCCCGTGCGCGTGCTGGTTGTGCCCCGGGTTGTCGCGTGCGTCGTGATGATCCCGGCGTTGACGGTTGTTTCGAATCTGTGCGGCGTGCTGGGCGGCCTGCTCATCACGATCTATTTCTACGGTGCGGATCGCGAACAGTATTTCTATTACAGCCAGATGTTCGTGAACTGGTATGAGATCACGCAGGGGCTGGTGAAGAGCCTGTTCTTCGGCGCCGCGATGGGCGTCATCGCGTGCTACAAGGGATTCACCTGCCGCCCGGGCGCCGAAGGTGTTGGACGCGCGACGACCGAGGCGTTTGTCGCGAGCTTCCTGGCGATCATTCTGCTCGGGCTGGTGATGGCGAAGGTCGGCAACGACATCGGCCAGATCATCTACAGCGGCAACACGAGCGTGTTCCGGTGATGCGGGGGTTTTCGCGACTGAGGAATTTTCACGGCATCGGCGGATTCGTCTCATGCGGGATGGATGCGAGCGTGGTGTTCAATCTGCATTCCATGCACCCGTCTTTCTCTGTGACCTCTGCCACTCCGCGGTGAAATTGCATTGCATTCGTGCAAAACCCCGCTTTGGCAAACAGGGAAGACGAAGGCGCAGGGAGCGCACTGAGCAATCGGAGTTCTTGTCAGACCTGATTCGGCACGGTCGCACGGCGGCGCTTGGGGGCGACGACGACGGCGATGGAGCCGAGGAGGAGCATGGTGGACCATGCCGCGGCGGGCAACGTCCAACCCGCGGCGTTCAGCGCATCCATCGTGAAGCGATTGCTCGGTCGCTGCGTCTGGGGCGTAACGGCCGAAGCGGCCTGGAACTGCCACGTATCCGGCGGGAGCTGGCCGGGCTTGGGATCCCGGTTCGGCTTGCCGGTCGGATACGTGTAGCGCTCGTGGATAAAGGCGCCCTTGTCGAACTCGTAGAAGTCGTACGCCCAGCCTGATTTCCAGACATCCTGCCACTTGCCGGGCTCTGCTCCCGGCAGGGGCGAGCGCGTGACGATGGCAAGGCGTTCGGGCACTTCGCCCTGCTTGATCCTTTCTTCGAGTGCCGCGGCGGACGTTTGGCGTGCCTCGGCGAAGAGCAGGACGCGGAGCCAGTCGTTGTGGGCGATAAGGTCGGGCAGCTTCGGATTCCCCGGAACCGCGACGCGGAGCCGGAGGTTCTCATCGCCGTAGGCGATGTTGATGTGCCAATCGGGCGTACCGGGGTTGATGTCGGTGATGTGGACCGGAACGCCCCGGTAGACGAAGTCGCGCTTCAGGACCTCTTTGAAGAAATAGACCTTGCGTTCGCGCTTGTTGTGTTCGGCGACGCGCATGGCCATCGAGTACACGCTGAAACAAAGCCCCCCAGCGGAGAGAACCGCGACCGCGAGCGCGATTCGGCGCGCCATGTTCACGGTGCGTCTCCTTTCGATGGGTCAGTGCTTCGCCGGTTCGGCCGGAGCATGCGCGGGGGCGTGTGCCGGGGCGGAGCCGTGCGGTGCGTGCGCGTCGTGGGCTTCCGGAGCCGCGGCTTCGAAAAGACCGGGCGTGATTCCGGGGCGATTGCCCGAAAGATTGCCGGAAGAAACCGGGGCGGCGGCGTGATGCTCGTGCGGATGAGTCAGGATGTTCTTGAGTTCGTTGTAGCGCTCGATGCCGACCGCCGCGATCTTGCGTTCACGCCAGAAGACGACGGGCGCCTGGTTGATGATCGGCGCGTCGGCCCGCCATCCGGCGCGGATACCGCCTATTCCCCCTGCTTCGACTTGATGAGCCTTGATCGGGTTGATCATGCCGCGGGTGCTGAGATCGAGGAGTGTGAAGAAGAGGAAGAGCGCGAAAGCGAGCAGGCAGAACAGGAAGACGACGGTGTTGATGGGGTTGCTGTAGCGGAGCAGCATGAAGAACATGAGGACCAGCGTGGCCTTCACCGTCGCGATGCTCATCGCGACGAGAACGTTGACCCACCGGGGGAGCTCGTAGTGGAGCGAGGCTTCGATCCACTTCTCGACCTGGGCCGCGCCCACGGTGACGGCGGTGAACCCGAGCAGGATCATGAGGATCGAGATGAGCGTCATGCCCGAGACGATGTGGTGCGAGTGCTTGGTGTACGCGCCCATGCCGTGCGGATCGAGCTCGTCGAAGACTTCAGGGGCGGCGGCGTGTGGAGTGCTCATGCGGGGTCTCGGAGGGCGGAGGGATAGGAAGAGACGGAGAGACGAAGAGAGAGAGGCGGTGTCGTCAGTGGATGAGGTAGAGGAGCGGGAAGAGGAAGATCCAGATCAGATCGACCAGGTGCCAGTAGAGGCCGGTGTTCTCAACCATGGTGTAGTGCGAGGGGCCGTAGGCCTTGTAGAGGACAGCGCGCCGGAAGCACCAGGCGATGAGCGTCATGCCGATGATGACGTGGAGGGCGTGGATGCCGGTGGCGCAGTAGTAGATGCTCCACCAGAGCGGCTCCCACGGGTCTTCGGAGAAGGCGTAGGAGAAGAACTGGCCGGGCGCTTTGCCCCCGTAGCCCTCGACGTGCTTAAACAGGCCCCAGAGCGCTTCGCCATCGACCAGAGCTGCGTAGTGCGGGAGGGCGGGATCGAAAGCGATGAACCAGCCCGAGAGCTTTGGCGTGTACTCGAACGTGAACTTGATGAGCAGGAAGACGAGCCCGAAGATGAAGGTCGCGGAGAGCAGGATCTTGCCCTGCTTCTGACGATCAAGCTGGAAAGCCCGGATCGATGCGGCCATCGTGTAGGAAGAGAGCAGCAGCACCACGGTGTTGAGCGTTCCCCAGCGCCAGTCGAGGTAGGACGAGCCGTTGGTGAAAGCCTGCGGGAACTTGTACCGCAAGATGGTGTAGCCGACAAAGAGGCCCGCAAAGAGCAGGACTTCCGTCGCGAGGAAGAGCCAGAAGCCCAGCGTGCAGGCATCGAACTCTTCATCCGCCGTGCGCCAGTGGTGTCCGGGAAGGTATTTCTTCCAGCCCGGGCTCTGGCCGTGCACATCTGCACCCAGCGGATTCGATCGTGTATCAAGTGTGGTCATGCCTGATTCTCGGTGAGTGCTGGGTCAGTGCGCGTTCGCGGGAAGGTGCGGGAGGGGATAGTCCTTCGGGTTCCAGTGGGGCGGAACCGTCGTCTCGAAGTCGTACGGTCCGTGGGTCACGATCGGCTCGTGAGCGAAGTTGTGCTCGATCGGCGGGCTCTCGGCTTCCCACTCAAGCGTCAGGCCGCCCCACGGATTGGCCGGAGCCTTGCGCCCGGCAACCAGGGAGTGGATGAACACGAACAGGTGAACCAGGAAGCCGACCAGCAGGATGTACGAACCGACGGTGGACCAGACGTGCAGAGTGTGATACTCCTGCACGTAGCTGGCATACCGGCGGGGCATTCCCTGCGTGCCCAGGAAGAACTGCGTGAAGAACGTCAGGTTGAAGCCGATGAAGACCAGCCAGGCGCCGACGTTGGCCCAGAACTGGTTGTACATCTTGCCGAACATCTTGGGCCACCAGTGATGGAGGCCGGCGACAAAGGTGATGATCGTGCCGCCCATCATGACGTAGTGGAAGTGGGCGACGACGAAGTACGAATCGTGCAGGTGCAGATCGGTGGCGAGTGCGCCCAGGGGCAGGCCGGTGAGCCCGCCGATAGAGAACAGGAAAAGGAACATGAGGGCGTAGAGCATCGGCGTGGTGAGCGCGATCGAGCCTTTGTACAGCGTGGCGATCCAGTTGAACACCTTGACGGCGGTCGGGATCGCGACGAGGAAGGTGAGGGCCGAGAAGACGGTCGCGCCCAGTTCACCCGAGGAGGCGAACATGTGGTGGCCCCAGACCAGGAAGCTGACGAGCGCGACTCCGAGCGAAGCGAACGCGATCGCGCGGTAGCCGAAGATTTTCTTGTGCGAGTGCACCGGGATGATCTCGCTGATCACGCCGAAGGCCGGCAGGATCATCACGTACACCACGGGGTGGCTGTAGAACCAGAAGAAGTGCTGATAGAGCACCGGATCGCCGCCGAGCGATGGATCGAAGATGCCGATCTTGAACATGCGCTCGAAGACCAGCAGCAGCAGCGTGATGCCGATGACCGGCGTTGCCAGCACCTGAATGATGCTGGTCGAGTACATGGCCCAGATGAACAGGGGCATGTCGAACCAGCCCATGCCGGGGGCGCGGAGCTTGTGGACGGTGACGATGAAGTTCAGGCCCGTCAGGATCGAGCTGAAGCCGAGAATGAACGCGCCGAGCACCATGAGCACGACGTTGGCGTGCTCCGCATCCGTCGTCGTTGAATACGGGGTGTAGAACGTCCAGCCGGTATCGACACCCCCGATCAGAATCGACGCGACGGCGAAGATCGAGCCGGTCACGTAGACATACCAGCTCAAGAGGTTCAATCGCGGGAACGCAACGTCCTTGGCGCCCAGCATCAGCGGGATGAAGAAGTTACCGAGCGAAGCGGGGATGCTCGGGATGATGACCATGAAAACCATGATCGCCCCGTGAAGGGTGAACGCCCGGTTGTAGAGCTGGTTGCCGTAGTCGATGCTGGTCGCTTCGCCCCCGCCCTTGGAGAACCAGCGGGCGAGCGTCTGACCTTCGATCACGGTCTTCATGACGGGCTTGCCGTCGGCACCCACCATCGGCTTGCCGGCCGCATCGGTCGCCTGCACCGTCACCGTTCGCACGGGATCGAGCAGTTCGGTGCGAACCGCCAGTGCCGCCAGGCCGCCCAGAAAGAACATGAACAGCACCGCGACCATGTACATCACGCCGATCTTCTTGTGATCGACGGTGGTCGCCCAGTCCCAAACGGTGGTCCAAAAACCGCCCTTCGGAGTCAGGTAGCTGCCCTCGTGGTGGCCGTGGCCCCCTCCGAGTTCGTGGGCTCTGGAATTATCTAGCGTGGTCATAGCGTGCCTCGATTCTGATCCGGGCTGATTACTTCTTTTCGGGTGCGGGCGTCTCGGCCGGGGCGGGCGCTCCGGCGGCGGGAGTGAACTTGCTCAGGCTTTTCATGTACGCGATCAATCCGTGCAGGCGCTTGTCATCAATCTGCGCCGTCGTGTACACCGGCATGTTGCTCGGGTAGCCGTCGACCAGCTTGGCCGCCGGGGTGTAGATGGATTCGCGGATGTAGTTGTCGTCCGCCAGCACCGAACCCTGGTTGGTCGGCTGGTGGCTCATGTAGAGATCCTTCCAAGTCGGCGCGGCGCCCTTGCTGCCATCGACGGTGTGGCAGGCGCTGCAGCCCTGGGCTGAGAAGACGAGCTTGCCGATTTCTTCCGGACTCTTGCCCTCGATGTTCCATTCCTCGGTCTTGGCGAGGTAGTAGTCCATCGGCACGATTCGGATGATGCCCAGCATCTCCGAGTGCTGGTCGCCGCAGTACTCGGCACAGAAGATGAAGTGGTCGATGAACGGCACCTTCTTTCCCTGCGCGGTGATGACTTCTTTGCCGTTCGAGTCCTTCAGGAAGCTCGAAGACTGGTCCGCGAGCTTGGCCTCGAACCAGTAGGTTGTGTACCGGTTGGGGAAGACGTCGAATTTCACCCGGAAATCAGGCACCCAGAACGAGTGCATGACGTCCTGGCTGATCATGTTGATATGGACCGGGACATCGCCGGGCATGTAGAAGATCGGCACGGGCCGCGCGCCCGGCGAACCGTTCTCGCCGCCGAACTGCATGCTGTCGGCGCCGATGAGCGTGCGCTCCGGGCTCGATGCTCCGTTTGGATAGGTGATCGTCCAGTCCCACTTCTTGGCCGTCAGCGTCATCTGCAGCGCATCGCCCGGGGCGACGAGCTTATCGACGTAGACGTGGAAGCCCTGCAGGAAGATGTAGAACAGGAAAAAGCACGGAACGATGGTCCACACAAGCTCCAGTCGCGTGTTGTGCGAGGGGCTGTACGGAGCGGGCACCCCCGGACGCCGCCGGTATTTCACCACGCAGAACAGCATGATCGCCATCAGGAAGACGAACCAGCCGACGCTGATCCAGAAGATCTCCATGTACAGCTTGTCCGTGAGCGCGGCGTTCTCGTTCACGCCGAAGTTCTGGAAGAACCATCTCCAGCCGACCGCCCACCACCCCTGCGGGCCTTCGGCGAGCGTCGAGATCGAGTTGTTTGTCAAAGTCTTCAGCACACCGTCACTCCGTTCGCAAACTCAAGCCGAAACCGAAACCCCGCCCGACCGACTCTGACCGCTTCCCGTGTCGCCCCCGTCACCGCCGTCCGAACCGTTCCCGTTTCCCGCGATCGATGCCGGAAGCGGGTGACGCCGCCGACGGGTTCGCTCCATGATCATCATCCCCATCACAAGCGAACCGACCGCCGCGATCGAGACGATCGCGCCGATCTTCATCACCCGCATCGCCTGCAGCGTGTACGCGCCCGCTTTCGGGTCGTACATGAAGCACCAGCTCATCATCAGCTCGCTGACACCCTTGGCGAGCTTGCCGTCGGATGCCTCGATCAGCGCGAACTTCATCTGCTCGGCCAGCGCCTTCTCGTCGCCCAGGAACGGCGACAGGTACCGCGCCACACGACCGTCCGGCGTCAGGATCATGAACACCGACGAATGCGCAAACTCTCCGTTGTCCGTCGCGCGGTACTTGAAACCAAGCGAGTTCGCCAGCTCCCGGTTTGCCGCGGCCGTCCCGACAAAGAAATTCCAGTTGTCGGCGATCAAAGGGGTCATCTTCCCGCCGTCGCTCATGCCTTCCGGCAGGCCGCCCAGGATGTAGTTCTGCTTGACCTGCATCGCCCGCGCCGCGGTCTCGGTCGAATCGAAGCTGAAATAGGCAACCTTGTAATCGCGCCCGATCTTGTAATCGAGCCTCCGGAACGCGCCGATCAGCTTGTCCATCGTGGCGCTGCAAACAACCGGGCAGTCGTAATACACGAGCGCGACCAGCACCGGACGGTGCTTCCCGCCCGAGTTCGCCGAGCCTTTCTCGAGATCGAACAGATCTCCGAGCCGAACCTGCTTGTTCTCGGCGCTGGTGAATCGCAGCTCCATCGGCACGAACGCGCCGATCTTCTGCTCGGTGTCCAGCCCGCTCGTCATCGCTCCGGTCGCCGGCGCGACGCCCTGCTTCGAGGGGTCGTACCCCCGGGCGATCTGTGCCGCCGCCCCCGACGCGATCATCGCGCCGGTTGCCAGGGCCAGAAGTTGACGACACGAACCCTTCACCAAATTCTCCCAGCGATCACTCGCTCTTCTCGCTTGCCCCGACTACATGCACCAACTACTTGCCCTGATACTGCCTCACCACGCGGTCCATCGCCCGATCGATCGGGATCCGCACGATCTTCTTCTCCGCATCGACCACGCCGAAGGTCGAGAGATCCGCTTCCATCTGCCCCTTCATCAGATTGAACATCTGCGCGCCGCCGATCGTCTCCACCCGCGCATCCTGCACCTGACGCACCGTCACGTTGAAGTACAGAATCGTCACCAGAATGAACACCGCCGTGAAGCCGAAGATCACGAACAGCACGATGAACGTGTTCGCCGTATTGATGGTCGCGGCATGCTCGTGCTGGGGTACCCCTTCCGCGGCGGAATGGTGGTGCCAGTCGTCTGCATGGCCGTGGGCGCTTTGATCGTGGCTCGACATGCGGTGCTCTCGGTGCCCGGCGGAAACGAGTGTCGTTACTGCCGGACGGGATAAATTGCTGTCAAACGGAACATTCTAGCAGGCAAACGGATTCGGTCTGCCGGTTCCAAGCCCCGGCAGAATCGGTTGTTAGACGTAATTCTTGTGTTCGATCGCCTCCGGGAGACGTGGGTCGCGGAGCGGAATGAGCGGGCTGGATCGGACGCGCCAGACGAGCAGAAGGCCGAGAAGACCGAGCATGCCGAAAACCGCGGCAAGGTCCACCCAGATTCCCGCAGCGGGTGAGAGCGGCGTGCCCTCGGCGAAGCGGGTCGTCACCATGGGGCGCACGATGAAGAACATGTCGGTGAAGTGGATGAAGAGCATCCAGATTGCGACGATGGCGAGGGCGGTCGGGGAACGCTTGACGCCGCGGAAGAGCAGGATGAGGAACGGCACGATGAAGTGGCCGATCGCGAGGAGGAAGAAGACAAACTGCCAGCCGTCGCGCTTGCGGACGAGGTACCAGACGGTTTCTTCGGGGACGTTGGAGTACCAGATGAGGAAGTACTGGCTGAAGGCGATGTAGGCCCAGAAGACCGTGAAGGTGAACATGAGCTTGCCGACATCGTGCAGGTGCTCGGAAGTGACAAGTCCTTCGAGTTTCCCGGCGCGCCGGAGCGGGACGATGATCAGAACCAGGGCCGCGACGCCGCTGAACGCGGTCGACGCGAAGTAGTAGACGCCCCACATCGTGCTGAAGAAGCGGAAGTCCATCGACATGAGCAGGTCGAACGAGGCGAACGCCGTTGAGAGCGCGAACGCGAGCATGCCCCAGGCGCTGGTGAATCGGGCCTTGTTCGAGAGCCACTTGTCGCCCGTTTCATCCTGGCGGCGCGAGTAGCCGCTGAGTTTCCACGCGATGACCGTCCAGATGAAGAAGTACAGCATCAGGCGGACGCAGAAGAAGCTCGGATTCAGGAAGTCGATCTTCTTCTGAAGGACGATGCTGTCGGCGCGGTACTTGTCGTTCATCCACAGGTACAGCGAGCCGTTGCCGATGAACAGGTCGTAGAGCGGCACGATCGACGCAACGATCAGCATCACCGGCGCGAAGACCATGAGATTCTCGAACTGACGGCGGAGCGTGATCGACCAGCCGGCGGCCATCAGGTGCATGACCAGCGTGAAGAACATTCCGCCCAGGCACATGGCGAGGCAGCCCATCGCTGCCATCTGGAAGCTGGCGATGGCGTGGAGCTTGCCGGTGTACATGAACGCGCTGGCGATGGTCGCGCCCAGGCCCAGGACGGCCATGACGAGGAACAGCGTCGAGAGGCTGCCCCCGCCGGTGTAACGGACGTTGCTGTCGCGGAGCAGATGCTCGTGCGACTGATCGTTGTGGAGCACGGCGTCGTGCCCGTGGGATGCGATGGAACTCACTTGCCACCTCCCTGCTGCGTCGGGTGATTCGCCGGAAGCGCCGGAGCGGGCGTTGGGGCGGGCGTTGCGGGTGTCGCGGCCGGTGCCGCTGCTGCCGCGGCCCGCAGCTTCTCTTCGAGTGCCGGCCGCTCGGATTCGGGCACATCGGAAAGCGGAACGGCGCGAGACTCCTGCAGCGCCCTGAAGTAGGCGACGACGGCCCACGCCTGCTTTTCGTTGAGAGCGTGCGCGTACGGCGGCATCTTCTGTTCACCGTTCGTGGTGACGCCGGTGCGGATCGTGTGGAAGATGTATCCGTCCTTGCCGGTGTACTGCGCCACATCCTTGTACTTCGGATCAAAGAAGTTCGGCAGCGGGTACGACCAGGCCTGCCCGACCATGCCCTTGCCCGAGCCGTCGAAACCGTGGCAGACGGAGCAATAGATGTTGTACTTGGTCTGGCCGAGCTTGATGAATTCGGGCGTGACTTCGATCGACGAGGGGATCTTGTCCACGTACTTGGGCGTGCCGTCGGCGTTCACGCCGCTCGTGCCCAGGTACACCGCCTCGCCGTCGCGGAGGAGCCCGACGCGCTGCTCTGCCCACGGCTTGCCCCACGATTGATCGCCGGTGAGGCCGACGCGACCGAACGCGACAACGTTCGCCGGCGTCTCGCGCATCATGCGGTTGTTGGCGTAGAACGGGGTCTGGCCCTGGGGCTTCCAGCGCGGCTGATCGTCCATGTCCGGGAAGAACTGGCGGGGCGGCTTGTCGCTGCGGTCGCCCCGGCAACCCTGCGCGCCGAGCGCGGCGAGCACGCCCGCGGCGATCGCGAGCGTGGTCCCGGCGTTCCTGATGTGATGGTTCATGTTCATCCGTTGCTCGGTGAGTCGTTGTGTGTGCTTCAGTCGCCTTCGACGAGATCGATGTTCCTGCCGCCCAGCTTTTCGAGCATCGCGCGGGTCTGATCCGGATCAAACTTGTCGTCCGCGCTCTCGATGCAGATCGCGAGCGTGTCGTCGCTGCATCCGAGGAACCGTTCCTTCTTCAGGAGCGGGTGATTGTGCCGGGGCAGACCGTTCATCGCGAGCATGCAGATCAGCGTGGAGAACGCCGTGAAGAGAATGCCCAGCTCGAAGGTGATCGGGACAAACGGCTCCCACGGTCCGTAGGGCTTGCCCTGCACCACGAGCTGGTAATCGACGCCGCTCATCCAGTACTGCATCAGGAAGCCCAGGCCCGCGCCCGTCAAGCCGACGCAGGCGCACACGAGCGGAAGCTTGGTGCGCTTCTGCCCCATCGCCTCGTCGATGCCGTGGATCGGGAACGGGGCGTAGACATCCCACTGCGAGTAACCGGCGTCGCGGATCTTTTCCGCGGCGTGGTAAACATCCGCGGGGGTCGCGAACTCGGCGATGACGCCGTACACCGGCTCGCCGCCCTCGGTCACATAGACCTTGCGTTGCTTTGCCATGGCTTAGTGGCCGTCCTTTCCGTGTTCGTGCCCACCGGTGCCCGGATGGGGCGGATGGTGGTGCGGGCTGGCCTGAGGCAGGACCGCCTTGACTTCCGCCATCGCAAAGACAGGGAGGAAGCGGAGGAAGAGCAGGAAGAGCGTGAGGAAGATGCCGCAGGAACCGACGAAGATGCCGATGTCCACCGCCGTCGGCCAGAACATGCTCCACTCGGCAGGCAGGAAGGCGCGGTGGAGGCTGGTGACGATGATCACAAAGCGCTCGAACCACATGCCGATCGTCACGAAGATCGAAACGATGAAGACGATCATCGGGCTCTGGCGGCAGAACTTCAGCCAGAAGACCTGCGGCGTGACGACGTTGCAGAAGATCATGGTCCAGTAGGCCCACGCGTACGGACCCTGGGCACGCACGTGGGTGAACAGGAACGATTCGTACTCGTTGCCGCTGTACCAGGCGATGAAGAACTCCATCGAGTAGGCGAAGCCGACGATCATGCCCGTGGCGAGGATGATCTTGGCCATGTTCTCGATGTGGCGGAGCGTGATCAGGTCCTTCATGTTCGGGAACAGCTCACGCGCCGGGATCAGGAGCAGCAGCACCATGGCGAAGCCGCCGAAGATCGCGCCCGCGACGAAGTACGGCGGGAAGATCGTGGTGTGCCAGCCGGGCAGGATCGACGTTGCGAAGTCGAACGACACGATCGAGTGCACCGAGAGCACCAGCGGCGTGCTGATGCCGGCGAGCACGAGGTACGCGACTTCATACCGGTGCCAGTGCCGGCTGCTGAAGCGCCAGCCCAGGGCGAGGAACCCGTAGACGTAGGCACGAACCGCGTCGGTTCGGAGCGCGAGGAACGGGAGGACGCGCGGGCCTTCGGCGTTGCGGCGGAGACGAAGATCCGCCCGGTCGCGCAGTGTCGCGAAGTCGGGGATCATGCCCATGTACCAGAAGAGGAACGAGACGGTGCCGTACGTGCTGACGGCGAAGACGTCCCAGAGCAGCGGGCTCTTGAAGTTGGGCCAGATGGCGTTGGAGTTGGGGATCGGGAAGAGGAACCACGCCATCCACTGGCGGCCGATGTGGATGCCCGGGAAGGTCGCGGCGCAGATCACGGCGAAGATGGTCATCGCCTCGGCGCTGCGGTTGACCGCGGTGCGCCACTTCTGCTTGAGCAGGCACAAGATCGCGGAGATCAGCGTTCCGGCGTGGCCGATGCCGATCCAGAAAACGAAGTTGGTGATATCCCAGGCCCAGTCCACCTGGTTGTTCATGCCCCAGGCGCCGATGCCCGTGATGATGAGGTAGATGATGAAGAGCGTTCCGATCTGTGCGATCGTGAACGAGAGGCCGAAGAGGGGAAGCCACCACTTTCCGGGCGGCTTCTCGGCGTAGCCGCAGACGATCTCGGTGATGTCGTGGAACGAACGGTTGTTCAGAACCAGCGGCGCACGAACCGCGGGGTCGTCCACCAGCGAGCCGTCGCCGGTGCCCGGGGGCACCGGGTACGTCGGCAGTTCGCCGGTCGCGAGGCCGGCGAGGCGCCGGGCGGCAGATTCGTCAGGATGCAGTGTCGTCACGCGAGACCTCCGCCGCTCAGAACGCTCAAGCTGAGCGCGTAGCCCTTGTCGTCAGACTTCTTACGAGGGTCAAAGAAGGAATGTCCCTTCTCCTTCGGTGCGCTGTGGTCGCCCTCGTGACCGTGATCCGCTCCATGACCATCGCCGTGTCCGGCATCATGCGAGCCGTGGAACGGGTGATCCCAGGCGGCCTTGCGCGTCGCATCGACCAGCGCCGGATTCGGGTTGTTCACCCGGAGCAGGTGGCTGGTGCGCGGACGCGTGTTGAGGAAGCCGAGCAGCAGGTACGAACGCCGGCTGCGCCGCGTGTGATACACGCGGCTGCCCTTGCGCTTGCCGCCATCGGCTTCGGTGTACTCGGTGTTCAGGTCGAGGATGTCGCCGAAGACGATCGAATCGCTCGGGCACGCCTGCTGGCAGGCGACCTGCACGAACCCGTCCGGCACCCACTCGATGTCCTGCAAACGCACCTCGATCTTGGCCGAGTTGGTGCGCTGGATGCAGTAGGTGCACTTTTCCATGATGCCGCGCATGCGGGTCGTCACGTCGGGGTTCTTCTGCATCCGCGTGATCTGATCGAGCTTGTCGCGGAGACGGGGCGGGATGAGGTTCGGGTTGATCTTGTTGTGCTCGCCCGAGCCGGTGATGCCGCCGCGATCGGGGGCGATGGAATCAACCAGTTCCTGGCCGATGTAGCCGCCGTTGAACTTGGTGAGCCCGTACTCGAAGAAGTTGAAGCGTCGGACCTTGTACGGGCAGTTGTTCGCACAGTACCGCGTGCCGATGCAGCGGTTGTACGTCATGAAGTTGTGGCCTTCGTTGCCGTGCACCGTGGCGTTGACGGGGCAGACGGTCTCGCACGGAGCGTTCTCGCACTGCACGCAGGCGACCGGCTGATGGAGCATGAACTCGGGCGCGTTGTAGTCCATCTTGCCCGGATTCTCGTGATCGAAGTACGAACCCGCGAAGTAGCGGTCCACGCGGATCCAGTGCATCTCGCGGCCCTTGGCCACTTCCTTCTTGCCGACGACGGGGATGTTGTTCTCCGCCTGGCAGGCGATCGTGCAGGCTCCGCAGCCGGTACACGTCGAGAGGTCGATGGTCATGCCCCACTGGTGACGCTGAGCGAAATCCGGTGGCTGCGGGTCCTTGCTGCGGAGCTTGTCGGACCAGCCGCCGACGGCGAGATAGCCGGGGTCGTTGGGGTCAACATCCGCCGCGGAACGCGTGAAGGGGTTGATGTAGATGGAGTTGTTGGGGGGCGTGTGAGACAGCTCGCCGAGGCGCTCGGCGAAGTTGAGCTTGCCGGAGCTGTTGCGGGCGTAGATCGTGTCGTTGTCGGGGATCGCGTCGCCGCCGAACTTTTGGTAGGTGGGAAGATCGACGCTGCGGACGATCGCCGTGCGTCCTTCGAGGCTCCAGTGCATCTGCGTGCTGGCGATCGGGTGCATCTCGCCCGTGTCCTTGCACGAGACCGAGGCGAGCCAGTTGCCCGAACCGCCCCGGATCTGTCCGACATCGAATCCGACGCCGTCGGCAACAAGGCCCGCCTTGCGACGTCCGTAGCCGTTCAGGAAGATGACGGTGTCGTCCGCCATGCCGGGCAGAATCCAGCAGGCGCACCGGACGGTGCGGCCGTTGAAGGTGAACTCGGCGACGTGGCCCGCCGGGTACTTCTGCTTGGTGTACATCGTCTCGGGGTCTTCGACCGTCGCGTTGGCGGGCAGAACGCCGAGTCGCTCGGCGGTGCGCGGGCTCATCGAGACCGGGTTGTCCCACACCACGGCCGTGCCGTGCTGAGGAAGCTCCTGGAGCCACGAAATATTGGTGTTGCGTCCGTCGTGCATCCAGCCCGTGCGGATGACACCCTCGAGCGTGCCCGGAGCGGGCTGTTCGATTTTGAAACCCTTGCACGACGCCGCGATCGCGCCGACATCCGCCTTCGGCGATGCCGGCTTGAAGCCCGTTCCCGCGACGACGCCGTCGTGCAGAGCCCGCTTCCAGGCCTTCTCGAAGTCGGTGACTTTCGCGCCGAGAGCACCTTTCCACGTGCGCCGCACAATCTCGTACCCGTCGCGCGGGGTGCCGTCTTCGCGGAGATCGCCGCTGATGAACGCGAGGAACTCGATCTCGCTCATCGGCGACTGGCCGGTGCGGTGCCCGTTCTCGTCGGCCGCGGCATACAGCGGCGCGATCATCGGCTGGATCGGCGCGATCACGCCTTCGTGCGAAACCGTGTCGCCCCACGATTCAAGGTAGTGGCAGCCGTTGAGGTTCCACGATGCGAACTCGCTCGTTTCGGTTTTGCCGACCGAGAGCGAGACGCCGCCCTCGAGTTTCGCGAAGGCCTCGGCGAAAGCGGTGGAATCGGGCGCTGTGAACGCCGGATTCGTGCCGACGCAGAGCACGCTCTCGTACTTGCCGGCCTTCATCGCCTCGGTGAGAGCGATCATGGCCGAACGCGAATCCGCCGCGAGTTCCGCGGGCATCGGGTTGAACCCGATGCAGGTGCAACCGAGCGCCGCGTTGATGGCGTGCGCGATCGCGTGGGCGGGTGCCGGCAGGTGCGCGCCAACCAGAACCATCGTCCGGCCCTTCTTGGCGGGATCGAGCAGGTCCTTCGCGGCCTCTTCGATGAACTTGCGGTCGGTGTCGGTGACCGAAGCGGTCGCGATTCCGGCCAGCGCATCGGACGCCGCGTTGAACCCGCCGCCCAGCTTGGGCAGCGTGAACTTTGCGAGTTCAACAAGGCAGGCGAGCACCTTGCTCGGCGTCGCGCGAAGGCGATGATCCGCCTGCGCGCCGGTGAGGCAGAAGCCGCTCTCGAACATGTAGAGGCGGCTCATCTCGTCGGTCAGCTCTTCGACGCGGCGCGTCGAAGCGAAATCGCGCGCGTGAACCAGCGAGCGGCCCTCGCCGGTCAGGAAGTCGCGATCGAACGACACCACAACCTTGGCCTTCGAGAAGTCGATCACGTCGATCATCGGGGCGCCGAACGCCGCCTTTGCGCCCTGCGCCGGGCCGAGATCTTCCGTCGCGTCGTACGCGATCCACGTCGCCTTGGGCCACTTTTTCAGCAGCGCATCACGGACGGCGTCGCGGCTCGGGCCGCCGACTTTGTCCACGATGATCGCAAGGCCCGCGCCCTGCGTTTTATCGAAGCGCGGGAAGTACTCCTTCCCCCACTTCACAAAGTCGTCCCAGGTCGCGGGAAGGTGTTCGCCCGCGCCGCTGTTCCGCATGCGGTTGAAGAACACCGGTTCCTTCAAACGATCCGGGTCGTACAGCGACAGCACGCTCGCCTGCGCCGCGACGCTGCTGCGCCCGCGGTTCACAGGGTGCAGCGGATTGCCTTCGAGCTTCGTCGGTCGGCCTTCGTGCGTTTCAACAAGCAGACCTTCCGAGCCGCCACCGGGAAGGGGCATGCTCGTCGCATAGAAAAGCGGCTTGCCGGGAATCACATCTTCCGGCGGATGCTGCGAATAGGGCAGAATCTTGTGATCCGGACGGCGGCAGCCGGGCAGAGTCGCGGCGCCCGCGAGCGCGAACGAAGCGCCCATGATCTTCATGAACGTCCGACGCGTGCCGCTCAGGAAGTCCGTCACGCCCGCCGGGAACTCGCGCTCCAGGAAGTCGCGGAATTCGGAAGTGTCTTCGACTTCCTCCAGGCTGCGCCACGCGGCACGCCCGTTTACGGCCGTGAGCAGGCTGCGCCGCTCACGCGACAGCTCCTGCTTGTTCTTCTGCTGCTTGGGCCCTTCCTTGGCGGTCGAAGGGCACTGATCGGACTTGCTCATGCCGAGGTCCTTGTGACTTCTCGAAGGGGCGGCCCTTCGCGATTCGTGGATTCAACTAGTAGTGGCACGCGCCGCAGCCCTGCGGGGGCTGACGCTTCAGTGAGTGGACTACATCGCCCGGGGTCGGCTGCTGCGTGCCGCCGCTCCCCATCGCGCCGGCCGCGGCAATCCCGCGGTCTTCCAGGAACTTCTGCACCCACACCAACTGCGTGACACGGTCCTTCGGAACCAGGTTCGCTTCCGGATTGCGGTGGCAATCAAGGCACCAGCTCATGGAAAGCGGCTGCACCTGGTGAACAACCGGCATCGCGGTGATCTGCCCGTGGCACGAATAGCACGAGACGCCCGCCGCGATGTGCGTGTTGTGCGGGAAATTCCGCACATAATCGGGCAGCTTGTGGATGCGCCGCCATTCGATCGAAGTGTCGGTGGCGTACGTCTGGCGCACAAGGCCGACCTTCTGCGTCTGCCATGCCGCGAGCCGTTTCTCCGCGTGGCAGCCGTAGCAGGTTGCAACAGCCGGAACGTTGGCTTCGGCCGAGATTTCCACCTTTGTGTGGCAGTAGCGACAATCCATCCCGAGCCGCCCCGCGTGGATCTGGTGGCTGAACGCTTCAACCGGTTGAATCGGCTGATATCCGACCGCCCAGAACTTGGGAGTCGCGTAGTACCAGAATGCGGCCACGACCGTCAGAAACGCGCCAGCCCCGCCAACGGCTGAAATCGTGGGAAACGAGTTGAACCACTTCGGAAATAGGACTGACACCCGGTGCCCTCCCGGTTGGAGACTTCGATAACAAAAACCCAAGGCTCGGACAGGACGAAAGCCGACCAGCGTAGAATCGTCCAGACCGGGCCTTTTCCGGTAGGACCGTAATTTCTTCGCATCGATCGCCAGCTGTCAAGTCAGGTCCGTTTGGATTGTATTAGTTGAGACTAAGTCTCATCGGAGGTCGGATGAACGCACTCCGCACGCTGTTCCGCCCGAGCGTCCTGACCGATGCCTTCGCGGCAACGGTCGTCGTCTGGTGGACCTGGTTCGTAACCCACCTGCCGTGGCTTGGAATTCCCGAGCAAGTGTCTGTGGCAGCAATACTTGCGGCCTGGCTGCTTGCGCTGATCGTGTGTGCCAGATCCTTTGGAAAAGAAGGACGAACCCGGGGTGAGGCGGTTGCGGCCTCGGCCGCGGCGGGTTTCGTCAGCGCATTAGCCGGGCTGCTGATCCTGGGCTCCAAGCTCGTTGAGGATCCGGCCCCGGGCGCCATGGGGCAGGCGACGCTCCGTCCGGGGGCGATCCTGATCGCGCTTGGGTTCCTCGTTTTGGGGACGATTCTGGGTGTGGTGGGCGGAGCGATCGGGCGCGTTCTCAGCAAGCCCCGGCATCGCGCAACCGACGTGGAAGAGAATCGCCGAAGCTGGCTGGCGCGATTCGGGATTGTCGCGGCGGTGGCCGTCGTGCCGCTGCTGATCGTCGGAGGCCTGGTCACGAGCAGCAACGCGGGCATGGCTGTACCGGATTGGCCGAACACCTACGGGAGCAACATGTTCCTGTATCCGATCGGCCCGCGTGCGACGCCGGCGGTCTACCTCGAACACAGCCACCGCCTTTTCGGCACCCTGATCGGGTTGACGGCGATCATCCTGTGCGTGCTCGTGTTCCTGTACGACCGGCGCGGGTTCCTGAAATTCCTGGCGCTGCTGGTCTTGGCGTTGGTCATTTCGCAGGGAATTCTGGGCGGAATGCGGGTGCTGCAGGGCAGCACGGAAGCGGCGAAGGACGCCAAGTGGGCGCGGGTTTTCCACGGAATTCTCGCGCAGGTCATCTTCTGCCTGTTCGTCGCGATCGGGGTTTATCTCAGCCCGCTCTATCAACGCGTGAAGGCGGCGGTCGCTTCGGGAGTGCTGCAGCTCGGACACACCGGCGTGAAGCCGAAGACGTTCCGAATCTTCGCAACCGCGGCGATGCACACCACGCTGCTGCAGCTTGTCTTTGGCGCCGTGTACCGGCACACGCGCTCGGCACACGCGCTCTGGACGCACATGGGGTTCTCTCTGGTCGTCATGGTGTTCGTCTTGCTCGCGGCGTTCGCGGCGGGCGGGCTGCGCACTCCCGATACGCCCGCGCAGCGCTTTGTGCGCCGGATCGGCCTGCTCGGAGCGGTGTGCGTCGCGTTGCAGTTCATGCTCGGCTGGCTCACGTTCTTCCTGGGTGGAACGGGCCTCGAGCCGAACTCGATCGTCGAAGTTCTGATGCGAACGGCGCACCAGGCGAACGGCGCCCTGCTGCTCGCGATCACCACCATCATGATGCTCTGGGGCCGGATGCTTGCGCCCAAGCCGCTTTCGCCGATTCCGGGAACTCCGACCCCGGCCTGAATCGAATGCGTCATGGGACCGGGCCGTCGCCGGGTTATGAGGCCTGAAATGAACTTGCAGGCTCGTTTGTTTCCCGCGGCAATCGGGACTTGCCCGATGCGTTAGTCTGGGGAGGCCCGAGGGACGCTGCATGGCCGATTCACCGGAAAACAAGTCCAGTTCCCTGCCCGAGACGGCGGCGAAGCCCTCGAATCCGGCCGCCAATCCGGCGCAGGCGACTCCCCCCGCGCGCGGAGCGTCGGCGAAGCGGGCCGAGCGAGCGATGACCGGCTCGATGTCGCCGATCGCGCCAAAGAACTTCGGCTACGAGGAAGCACGCCACCTCCTGTGGCGCGCGGGTTTCGGCGGCACGCCCGTCCAGATTCAGACGCTGGCGAGTTGGGGCCCGCAGAAGGCCGTGGAGTACGTGATCGATCCGGCCAATGCGCCGGGCGACCGGCCCCGCGCAGACCTGTTCGACAAGAACATCATGCGCGAGCCGACCGCGGAAGAGCGCAAGGCGTATCAGGCGGCGCGGCAAAGGCAAGATGAAGATGCGCTCGCGAAGTTCAGAGTGGAACAGCAGCGTCGCCAGGGGCAGGATCGCCAGCAGATCGGCGAGGTGCAGCGCTGGTGGCTGAAGCGGATGATCGAGACGCCCCGGCCCCTCGAAGAAAAGATGGTGCTGTTCTGGCATGGTCACTTTGCGACCAGCTACCGCAACATCGAGAACAGCTTCCACATGTTCATACAGAACGAGCTGTTCCGCAAGAACGCGCTGGGCAATTTCGGCGACCTGCTCTACGGCATCATCCGCGATCCGGCGATGCTGAAGTATCTGAACAACGACACGAGCCGCAAGGGCAAGGCCAACGAGAATCTCGCGCGCGAGATCATGGAGCTGTTCAGCCTGGGAATCGGGGGCTACACCGAGAACGACATCAAAGAAGGCGCGCGGTCGCTCACGGGCTACACCTTCAAGGACGACACGTTCGTCTTCGAGAAGAACAACCACGACGGGGGCTCGAAGACCATCCTCGGGCGCACGGGCGCGTTCGATGGCGATGCGTTCGTCAAGATCATCCTCGAACAACCGGGCGTTTCACGGTTCATCACACGGAAGCTGTACCACAACTTTTGTGCGGAACTGCCGCCGCTCGAGCGTGCGGATTACAACGACCTGCCCGCGCCGCAGCAGGCGGCGCTGCGCGATCTTTCGGCCGCGTTCAGCTCCTCGAAATATGAGCTGAAGCCGGTGCTGCGCCGGCTTTTCCTGAGCCAGCATTTTTACGACGACAAGATCATGAACGAGCAGATCAAGAGCCCGACGCAGCTTGTCGTGGGCGCGGTGCGCTCGCTCGACACGCCGGTCCGTGATCTCTCGATCCTGAACGATGCGCTCGATCTCATGGGCCAGAACCTGCTCTTCCCGCCGAGTGTGAAGGGCTGGGATGGCGGGCGCTCGTGGATCAACACGAGCACGATGTTCGTGCGCCAGAACATCATGGCGTTTCTGCTCACGGGCAAGAAACCCCGCGGCTACGACGCCAACGCCGACGAGATGAAGTACGACCCGATGCCGCTGCTGTCGGAGATGGCGAAGGCGAACCCGGGCAGCGAGAAGGATCCTGCCGCGGTCGCGGATTACTTGCTCCGCCTCACCATCGGCAGCGCGCCGCAGCAATCGAAAGAAGCGCTCGCCTCGCTCTCCGCCAAAGTCGGCGGGGGCGTGTCGCGCGAACTCGTGATCGGATACTTGCTCCTCATCACCGCGATGCCGGAGTATCAGCTTTGTTGAAAGCGAAAAGTGAGAAGCGAAAAGCGAAAATGGATCCGGGCGTAATTCAGCGCTTCTGCATGTTCGCTTTTCACTGTTCACTTTCCACTGACCGCTCGAAACCGTTTCAGCCGGAGCTCCCATGGACCTGCACAACTCCCCCGCTTTTACCCGCCGCAAGTTTCTGTACGGCGGTCTCACGCTTGCATCGACCGCGTGGACGATCCCGGCTTTTCTTGGTTCGTCTGCCGACGCGATGGCGGGGATGATGGCCGATGGGCTTTCGAGCACGCCCGGCGTCGATGAGGATCGCATCCTTGTTGTCGTCCAACTCGGCGGCGGCAACGACGGCCTGAACACGGTCATTCCCTACGGGATGGACGCGTACTACAAGGCGCGTGCGGGCATCGGCGTGCGTCAGAATGAAGTTCTCAAGCTCACCGAAGCCGACGGCATCGGTTTGCACACCCGGATGACGGCGCTGAAGGAGCTCTACGACAACGGGATGGCCTCGGTCATTCAGGGTGTGGGCTATCCGAATCCCGATCGCTCGCATTTCAAGAGCATGGATATCTGGCAGACCGGCGACCGCGATGCGACCGGCGACGGCTGGCTTGGTCGCTACATCGATAACGAATGCTGCGGCTACGGCAAAGGCGAGAGCGGCAAGCCGGACGGGAGCAAGAAACCTGCCGCGGGTCCGATGACTGCGATTGATCCCCCCATCGCGATCGGGCGCACCGCGCCGCTCGCGCTGCAGGGCCGCGCGACGAAGCCGGTTAGCTTCGAATCTGCCGATCTTTTCCGCTGGTCGGGCGAAGACATTCATGATGCTCTGAAGGAGCCATATCACGACCTCAATCGTCGCGGTGCTTCCGGCGGCGGCGATTCCAACGCCGACTTCCTGATGCGCACCGCGCTCGATGCGCAGATCAGCAGCGACAAGATCCGAAAGGCCGTGGCACAGAAGAGCCTGGTGAACTATCCGGGCAACGAACTCGGACGCCAATTGCAGATGGTCGGCGCGATGATCCGCGCGGGGCTGAAGACCCGCGTCTACTACGTCACCCTCGGCGGCTTCGACACGCACAGCGGCCAGGGCGGCGCGCAGGGTCGCCACGGCAATCTGCTCGCCAACTTTGCGGATTCGATCAAGGCTTTCTACGCCGACCTCAAGGCGCAGGGAAACGACTCACGCGTGCTCACCATGAGCTTCAGCGAGTTCGGCCGGCGCGTTGCACAGAACGCCAGCGGCGGCACCGATCACGGCACCGCGGCACCAATGTTCCTCTTCGGGCCGATGGTCCGCCCCGGCGTCATCGGCAATCACCCCTCGCTCACCGATCTCGATCAGGGCGACCTCAAGTACCTCATCGACTTCCGCAGCGTCTACGCCGGCGTGCTGGAGCAGTGGCTCAAGGCCGACAGCAAGCAGGTCCTGGGCGCAAGCCACAAGCCGGTCATCGTCCTGAAAAACGCTTGAACTGGGGCCACCAGAACTGTGGTCTTGAGCGGACAACTGTTTTTCATTTGCAGCTGCGTCCTTCTGGGTTATGCTCGTTCGCAGGAGCAAGAAGGGAACACCCCATGAAAACGCTGCTGTGTTCGGGCATCGTGCTGTTGGCATTTGCGGGCCGCGCGGACGCCGCGCCGGCATCCTTCGCGAATGAAGTGCAGACCAGCCAACCTGTGCTGTGGTACCGGTTCAACGAGGCGTCCGGCGCGATCATCAACCACGGCTCGCTCGGTGCGGGGTACAACGCAACCACATTCAACGGCGTCATCTACTCCGAGCCCACATCCGGGGGTGATACGGGCGTGCGCTTCAACGCGAGCACGCAGCCCTACATCGAATCACTGAACGCCGTTCCCGCATCGCTGACCGGCAATCCGACATTCTCGGCCGAAGCGATTGTGCGGATCGACAGCCAGGGCGCTCTCTGGGCGCCGATGCTCTGGTGGGGCACAAACCCCACGGGCACGAGCGTCTGGTTCAGCATTCAGGGCAACAACTACGACCGTTTTTTCGCGGGGTTTTACAACTCGGGACTGCGGACGGTCTGCCGCACCAAGCAGAGCGTGTGGTATCACGTGGTCTGGACGCGCGACTCCAACAACGGAACGAACAACTCGCTGACGGGGACAAAGTTCTACATCAACGGCCAACTCGCCGAGATGACGCGCGATGAATCGCTGCTCGGCGCCGTTCCGGTGAATGTGGCTTCAAGCAAATTCCGGATCCAGAAGGCGGCAGACTTCACGCGTTTCTTCACGGGCGGGCTCGATGAACTCGCTCTCTACCAGCGCGTACTGAGCGCCGAAGAAGTGCAGGCGCACGCCGCGACGCTCGGATTCGGCATCGAGGCCAAGTTCTGCCCCGCCGATTTCAACAACGACTGCCTCGTGGACGATCTCGACTTCACCTCGTTCGTGACCGGCTACAACCTTCTGGTCTGTGAAGACGCGGCGATGCCGTTCGGTTGCCCCGCCGACCTGAACGACGATGACCTGGTCGATGACGCAGACTTCATTATTTTCGTCAACGCGTACAACACGCTGGCGTGCGAGTGATCGCGTGCTCAACCGCGTTCACGCAAGCAGTTGCTCCGGGGTGATTCCGCGCTCTTCCAGATTGGACTGCTGTCCGCGTTCGGGGCACAACATAAGACCATGCTCGGAAGTCAGCCCGAGCAGCGAATTTTGGCTCGGCCAGATTCGGAAAGAACCAGCGAAACTGCCCGGGCTTCAGCGGCATGCGACTTACTTCTTCGCCGGAAACAGGAACTCGAGCGCCTGCGGCATGCGCTTCGCCCACGCGCCCTCGTTGTGCACAGCATCAGCCTCGACGACCAACTTCGAGCCCGACGATCCCTGCTGCGAGCTGATGAGCTTCTCGAGCGCGCCCGCGGACTGCGTGTAGGCCACATTGCCTGCATCCGTCGCCGGCTTGTCGGCCATCTCGCGGGTGCCCACGCCGACGAACGCACGCCTCGGCCAGTGCTTGATCTGCGACATCCACGTGTTCCACGCTTCGGGGTTTCCCGCACGCAGCGCCGGGCTTTCGAGCAGTGCGAGCCCGAACATCTCGGGGTGCTGATTGATCGCCTCGATCGCGATCACCGCGCCGAGCGAGCTTCCACCGATGCCCACGCGTGAAGGATCGCGCTCGACCGCAAACAAGCTCTGCACCTTCGGCACCACTTCATCTACAAGCCACGCGATGAACTCATTCGCGCCGGGCTCGACATTCGGCAGCGCCTTCACCGGCATGTATTCACGCATGCGCCCCGCGCCCGCGTTGGGAATGCCCACGATCACCAGCGGCTCGATCTTGCCGGCCTTGATCAACTCGGTCGCGGTCTCATCGACGCGCCATTCATCCGGCACGCCGGAGTGCTTCTGAAAAAGATTCTGGCCGTCGAACAGATACAGCACCGGGAACTTCTTTCCCGCCTTCGCGCCCGCCTCGTAGCCCGGAGGCAACCAGACGATCAGTTCGCGCTGAGCATTGGCCTGACCGAACGGCGCGCCGGCAACCTGCACGCGCCGGTAGTCACCGGTGATCTTCTTCGGGCTGTACGCGTCGTTCGCATCTTCGGGCTTCTTGTAATCCGGCTTCTGATCCGCCCACTTTGCGACCTTGAACTCAAGCACCGGCTTCTCGCCCGGCGCGAGTTTGCTCGCGTCGATCAGGGGCAGCGCACGATTCGTCGGGGGCGTCAGATCATCCTTCAGCTCTTCCAGTTCCCAGCTTCCCCGCGTGAACTTGAAGTTGAATTCGCTGCCGCCCTTCCACTGCGGGAACTCGATGCGCCAGCGCATGTCGCTCTGCGGAGTGAGTTTGAATTTCGTATCGCCCGCCGACCAGCCGTTGAAACTCCCGGCGATAAAGATCGGGCTGCTGAGGCTCGCAAGTTTGGACGGGTCATCGACGACGATGATGAAGCCCTGGGGGAGGCTCTCCGGCTTCACCATTTCCGCGGCGACATCTGCCGCGGCAAGTTCGTTCGCCTTCGCCTCGGCGATGGCCTCACGCGTCTCTCCGGTCGCCTTGTGTCCGGCAAAGAGCTCGCCGATCGCGTTCGCCCCACCCGTCGCGCCCGCCCCCGCACCAACCCGCGGCACATGCGCAATCTGCTTGTCCGGGTTGTTCGCACCCAGAGCGAAGATGTACAGAACCGACGCGACGGCGAGGATTGGTGTCATGAGAAAGACCGTTAAGAGGAAACGTTTCATAACGCACGACGTCCCGTGCACACTTGAGCGTATGCGGTCGAACAGATTTCACGATCCCGGCGGAGAAGCGGCTAACCCTGAGCTTGAGGCATCAATCGACGTAGTCGATCTGGAGCGACTATGAAGCAAAACTCTTCGATATACCTAGCTGGCGAGATTTCGCCCTCCTGTTGAACGTGGACCTCATCAAAAATTCCGAACTGGTCAAGCGTTGGATCAACGATGGTGTTGCGCCACCGGCACCACCAATGCGGATATGCCGCCTCTCCGATCAAAACTTTTCCGTAGCATGCTACAGCTGAAAAGTGCTGATGTCGGACGGAGAGAAGTGTCGCGAGCGAGACATCTCGACACATTCCTTCGGACGACAATGACTTTCCCATACGACGGCGAACGTGAGCGGCAGATTCAATCAGTTCGCGAAGCGGTGGGTCGTAGTCTCGTTCCAATTTGGCCTCGGATCTACGTTTAGACGAAACCGATTCTGACGCAACTAGGCCTACTTCCCGCCGGCGTTCGTGAAGTTCTCATTGACCTTCGCCCAGTTCACCACGTTCCACCACGCCGCCATGTAATCCGGGCGCTTGTTCTGATACTTCAGGTAGTACGCGTGCTCCCAGACATCGAGGCCGAGGATCGGCGTGCCGTCGCAGCCCGCGATCGCCTTGCCCATGAGCGGATTGTCCTGGTTGGGCGTCGAGCAGATCTCGAGTTTCCCACCGGGCATCACGCAGAGCCACGCCCAGCCCGAGCCGAAGCGCTTTGTGCCGGCTTCCTGGAATTTCTCTTTGAACGTCGCGAAGGAGCCGAAAGCGGCATTGATCGCCGCGGCGAGCGCTCCGGTCGGTTCGCCGCCACCGCCCTTGCCCGGCGCGGCCATGATCTGCCAGAACATCGAGTGATTGACGTGGCCACCGGCGTTGTTGCGGACCGGGCCGCGCTTGTCTTCCGGAATGTCACCGAGCGACTTGATCACGGTGATCGGGTCCATGTCGGCGAACTTGGTGCCTTCGAGCGCCTTGTTGGCGTTATCGACGTAGGCCTTGTGGTGTTTGCCGTGATGGATCTCCATCGTCGCGGCATCGATGTGTGGTTCGAGCGCGTTCTTTTCATAGGGCAGAGCGGGGAGTGTGAACGGCATGGTTGAAACTCCAGAGAATTGCGGAGGAGCGGGATGCAATTGGCCGCGCAATTGCGGTGCGATCGGCCGACTTCGCGCGATTGTATACCGAACTAATGCCTAATTTCATTTTGGTTGTGGATAACATGTCGTATCGCTTGGCAGGAAGCCGAGTTTCCTGTAAAATCGGGTCTCCGGAGGCACGCGTGTCTCGGGCTGGCGGAGGATGACGCCGGCGATTCGTGGGAAGGACGGATTTCGCAAAGTCTTTGGGGCGGGGCGGCTGCAAGCGGGGTGGGCTTCGGCTTCGTTGGGGCGTTTTTATCAGGCGTGACGTTGGAAGCAGTGCTCTCGCGAGCGAATGCTCGCCGGGGTGTGTGTGTCGGGCGGTTTTGGTGTTGCCGCGGCTCCTTGAAAGAGGAACTTTGCGAGCTTTGGAAGCGTATACAGGGCACTGGCGCCCCCTAGCGGGGGCGATCAATGTTCAAGGACTTCCGAGAACCCGCGGAAACGTGGAAACTCGGGGGGTAGAGGCGGAATCCGAAGGTCAGCAGATGTTCGGAATCTGGAGTTCGGCTTGGGAGAGTTCGTCGGGATGGTTGCGAGCCGGGGGCAGACTCCCGGAGTGAAAGTAAGGACGGCCCACGGGCGTCCGTGGGTAGGAAGAAGGTTGCCATGAAGCAGCTTGGAGAAAAACGAAGCGTCGGCCCGCTGGAGCAGGTCCGGCGACGCAATCGTGCCGGAGTTTCGGTCGCCGCGACGGCGCCCGAAGCACCCAAGGCCGGGAAGCGCGCGGCGAAGCCCGCGGTCGATGCTCTGTCGAAACCGGCGAGCAAGGCCGTGGTGCGCAAGCGCCTGAGCACAGAAGACGAGCGCCTTCTCGCGACGATCCTGTCGGTCGAGCAGGATTTCATCGATAGCCCCGTCTTCTACGAAGAGGGCGCGTTCGGCAAGATCTACGACGAGGCTCCTGACATTCAGAAGCCCGACACGACCTGGTACCACCCCGTGATGGATGATCTGTCCAGCACGTCGCGTACGCGCACCGTGAAGAGCGCACAGCAGGTGATCCTCACCGGCGCCGAAGAGCGCGTTCTCTTCCATCAGTTCAACTACGCGCGGTATCGCGTGTGGAAGCTGCAGCAGGAAGTGTGGACCCGCGCTTCGCGTCTGCCCAGCCCGGAGCAGGCGGATGAAATCCTCCGCTGGCACCGCAAGAGCGAGCGCATCCGCGAGCAGATCGCGGAGACGAACCTCGCGCTGGTGCTGGCGATGGCCAAGCGCACGCGCATGAGCGAAGTCGACTTTGCTGATCTCGTCAGCGAAGGCAACATGGCCCTGCTCCGCGCCGTCGACAAGTTCGATGCGGGGCGTGGCTACAAGTTCAGCACGTACGCCTGCCGCGCCATCTTGAAGGCTTTCAGCCGTCAGGGCATGAAGCTGAGCAAGTACCGCCAGCGCTTCCCGACCGACTTTGATCCGAAGCTCGAGAAGTCCAACTTCCTCGAGACCAAGCGGTTCACGTTCGAGAAGGACGCCGCGGAAGAAGTGAAGCGGATTGTGATGGAGAACCGCGCCGAACTGACCGACGTGGAGCGCACGGTGATCGAGCATCGCTTCGGCCTTGAGCACAAGACCGACGATGAGAAGCCAATGACCCTTGAACAGGTCGGCCAGATCATCGGCGTCACGAAGGAACGCGTGCGTCAGATCCAGAACAAGGCGATGGAGAAGATCAAGCGCCAGCTCGAGATCAATTTCCTCGGCATGAAGCCGACGGAATTGCCCCCGCTCGAGGGCGAGCAGGCTGCCGCGGAAGGCGTGGTCGTGACTTCTTCGCTCTCGCTCGAAGCGGCGGAGTTGAAGTACTCGGTCCTTCAGGGCACGCAGAACTGATCGCCCGCCATCGCGCGGAAATTTGCACGAACTTCGCGCGCCCCGGAGAGGTCTCCGGGGCGTTTTTCTTTCCTTTGAGCCTTCCGGTTGTCGGTTGAAAACGATTTCGGGCGAATCGCCGCTTTTTGCAACACCGGCCGGGCCCGAGGCGAATCGAACCCGTTGAAGGCGGGACAGACTTCGTGGCGTCCCGCGGCTGTCGGGGAAGAGAACCGCAAGGGCTCGGGGGGACAGTCGAAATCGTGGTTTTGAGTCGTTCCGCGCCTTCTCGTGGGCGGGCGATGGAGGTATTCTTTGAGCGGTTCATCTTCGCATGCGTCGGCGGCTCGCGAGTCTCACGTTCCCGGAAGGGCCGTCGATTCTCGCCCCAGGGGAGACTCCGGGTCTCATCCTCCGCACGGCGTCGCTTCAACCGGGAGCCCGACACCTATGTCACTTTCGACCGACTCTCAGACCGATGCCGCCCCAACCGGGCACATCGCCTCGATGCCCGACCAGAAGCACGATCCGCACGCGACGCGCTTCGGCAAGTTCCTCCAGGCCGCGATCAAGCTCGAGGCTTCCGACCTGATCATGAAGTCCGACCAGGTTCCCAAGCTCCGCATGCGCGGCGCGCTCAAGCCGCTCGATTGCGAGCCGGTCAGCCGCGAAGAATTCTGGGACATCGCCAAGCACATCCTTGATGAAGAGCAGATCGCCGACCTGCACAAGTTCGGCTCGGTCGACTTCGCGTACGACTACGACGCCAGGAACCGCTTCCGCGTGAACCTGTTCCAGGCGCGGGGCAAGCTCTCCGTCGCGGCCCGCCTGATCACCAGCAAGATCCGCAAGTTCGAGGATCTCTATCTCCCGCAGATCATGGCCGACGTCTCGATGCAGCCCCAGGGCATCGTCCTCCTCTGCGGCGTCACCGGCTCGGGCAAGTCCACCACCATCGCCTCGATGCTCGATTACGTGAACGAACGCAAGAGCGTCCACATCGTCACCATCGAAGACCCCATCGAATACATCTTCGAAGATAAAAAGGCCACCATCAACCAGCGCGAGATCGGTCTCGATTGCCTGGATTTCAAGATCGCGCTCCGCGCGCTGGTGCGCGAGAACCCGGACATCGTGCTGGTCGGCGAAATGCGCGACCAGGAGACGTTCGAGGCGGCCCTGCACGCCGCGGAAACCGGCCACCTGGTCTTCGGAACCATCCACGCCTCGAGCACGACACAGACGTTCAGCCGCATCTACGGCCTGTTCGAGCAGGAAGAGGTGGATCAGGTCCGGCGCATCCTGGCGTATCAGATGCGGGCGTTCGTCTACCAGAAGCTGCTGCCGACGCTCCACCCGGAGATTCCGCGCATCCCGGCGCTGGAGATCCTGATCAACAACGGCGTCGTTCGCAAGTTCATCCTGGAGGCCCGCGAAGGCGAGCTCCGGGAGTATCTCAAGGCGGTCGAGGCCGAGCAGCAGGGCATGGTCGATTTCAACCGGTCGCTGGTCAAGCTGGTGGAGCAGGAGTACATCCACCTCCGCGTCGCCCAGGAGAACAGCCCGAACGTCGACGAGCTGAACATGATGCTCAAGAAGCTCAAGTGATCGTCGCCCGATCCGGCCCGGGAACGGGCAATTCCTCCCGGTGCGTGTTATCCTTGTCCTCCCCCCGCCGATCCCGCATGGTCGGCGGTTTCATATCGGCATTCCGGCGGCACCCCGCCGGACGGAGGCCTGCATGGGCTTTGAGACGCACGCCTTGATCCCGACTCTCGCGGAGTCTTTGACTCTCGTCAGTTGGTGGAAACCCGTTCTGTTCGTTCTCCCGCTGCTGGCGTGGGCCTGGGCGGTTTCCACCGTCTGCGACAAGCACGCCGCGCGCTTCTACCTCGAACGCGAGATGTGGAACTACATCCACTGCGCCGCCGGCCTGCTGGCGCTGCTGGCGGTCATGTTCATGCCCTCGCTCGGCGAGGGCGGTTCGCTCACGTGGATCGTCTCGTTCTTTGTTTTCTGCGCCATCCTGGCCAGCAGCGTCGTCGCGTATGTCGTCGTCGCGAATCGCGACGAGCGCGTGCCCGAAGGCGGCAAGGTCTCGTTTGAGCTCTCGAAAATCGCCAGCCTCGCGGAGGGCAAGGGCAAGAAGAAAGCCAAGGGCAAGGCGGGCACTTCCGTGCTCGTCTTCCGTCGCATGGACAAATCGGCGGTGGATGTCCCGGCGACCGACTCTCCCGAGTTCGAGGTGCGCCTCGCGGCGGAGAACATGCTCATCAAGGCCCTCGACATCCGCTCGGCCCGCATCGAGATCGCGCCGAGCGCCAAAGACGCGTATCACATTCTCTTCAACGTGGACGGCGTGAAGACACCGGGCGAAACCATGCCCGCCGCGAACGGCGTGAAGCTCATCGACTTCTGGAAGGCCTCGGCCAAGCTCGACGTCGCGGACCGGCGGAAGAAGCAGGCGTCGGACCTCACGGTCGAGCGCGGGTCGGCCAAGAACAAGCTGCACATCGAGACCTCGGGCGGGCAATCGGGGCAGAAGCTGACGGTCCTGATCGACCCCGAGCAGCAGGTCCGAAAGACCCCCGAGCAGATCGGCTGGACGCCGGAGCAGATCGAGGTCGTGCGGAACTGGTCAACCTCGCGGGGCGGCACGGTCGTGATCAGCGCGCTGCCCGAAGGGGGCCGGACGACGGCGCTCTACACCGTCATGAAGATGCACGACGCCTACACCAACAACGTGCAGACCGTCGAGATGGAGATCGAGGACGCACTCGAGGGCATCCGGCAGAACAAATGGGACGCGATGTCCGAAGGCCCGGATTTCGCCACGCTCGTCCGATCCATCCTCCGTCGCGACCCCGATATCGTCGGCGTCGCGGAGATCCCCGATCCGCAGACGGCCAAGGAAATCAGCAAGGCCGATCCCGACAAGTGCCGCGTGTACGCCTCGATCGTCGCCGAGAGCGCCGTCGGAGCGATTCAAGCCTGGGTGCGCCTGATCGGCGACGCCGACGTTGCGGCCAAGACGCTCCAGGGCGTGCAGGCCGAGAAGCTGCTCCGCAAGCTCTGCATCAACTGCAAGCAGGCGTATCAGCCCCAGCCCGAAGTGCTCAAGAAGCTCGGGCTTCCTCCCGACAAGGTGAAGCAGCTCTTCAAGAAGGGCGGAGAGGTCCTGGTCAAGAACAAGCCCGAGACCTGCCCCGTATGCCAGGGGACCGGCTACCTCCAGCGTGACGGTGCGTTCGAAGTCTTCAACATCGACGATGCCGCCCGCGAGATGATCCGTTCACAGAATTGGGCGGGCCTGAAGGCCGAGCTCCGCAAGGGCGGGCTGCCCTCGATCCAGCAGGCGGCGCTCCGCAAGGCGATCGACGGCGTGACCAGCGTCGAAGAAGTCCTGCGCATCACCGCAGAAGCAACCAAAGCGGCACCCTCCGCTCCCAAGCAACCAGCCAAGCCCAACGCCTGAACAACGTCCGGAGACCTTCGCATGATCATGAATATTCTCGCCATCGCGATCCTCGGGGGCGTCGCGTACGCCTGGGGCGCTCGGGGCGGCTTTTCTTCTCTTCTCAACTGCGTCTGCGTCGTGCTCGCCGGCGCGATCGCTTTCGGGCTCTGGGAGCACGTCGCGGCGTGGCTCATCAGCAGCGCCGGATCGCGCGGCATGAGCTCGCTGCTCGCCGATATCGCCTGGGGCGCCGGCCTCGCAATCCCCTTCGGGATCTCGCTCGCGATCCTCCGGGCCATCACCGATTCGCTCATCCGAAAGAACCTGAAGTTCTCGCCCGCCGGCGACTGGATCGTCGGCTCGATCTTCGGCGTCATCTCGGGCACCATCATCTCCGGCATCAGCGTGCTCGCGCTCTCCGGCATGCGCATCGGGAACGACGCGTGGGGATACACCGCCATCGCGAGCGATCCGGCCGGCAATATCCAGCGTGGCCCGGCCCTCTGGGTCCCCACCGATCGGATCACCGCCAACATCTACTCCCGCCTCAGCCACGGTTCGTTCTCGAGCCCGGATCCGCTCGCAATCTGGAACTCCGATCCGGCGGTCTTCGTCGCTTCCACCCGCGCCGGTTACGCGGGCACCGCGCGGAACGCGCTCGATCGCAAGGACTTCGAGATCATCGGCCGCTATGTGCTCGACCCCGCCAAGCTCACGGCGCCCGCAGCGCCCAAGCCCGGTACTTCGGCACCGGCCACCACCGGCGATCCCAACGATCTCAAGGCGGATTCGTTCGACGCCACGCCCCAGGCCGTGAAGACGCTCGAGGGCGAGAGCATCGGCAAGGACGCCCGCCTGCACGGCGTCATCATGAAGTTCCGCGCCGGCGCGAAAGAACGAACGAGCGGGCAGGTCATCTTTGGCAACGGGCAGCTCTACCTCGTGACCGAGGATTCGAGCGGCAACCCGAACATGATCTTCCCCAACGCGATGATCGGCAAGGCACAGGCCGGCAAGACCTCGATCGCGCGGTTCCGTTTCGACGCGAAGGACACCTACCTCGCCTCGCTGGGCGGGGACTCCGAGTCGAACTGGGCGTTTGAGTTCATGGTCCCCGCGGATCAGACGCCGGTCGCCATCGTGGTGAAGGGAACCCGCATCCGCTTCGACGGCTCGGACGACAAGTTCAAGCCGCTCGAACTCGAGAACCGGGGCAAGCGCGACGCGCTGATCTCCGCCGGGCAGCTCACGTCGGGCAAGGCCGGCGGGACGATCGACGAGAGCAAGGCCGTCACCATCACGTTGGGCGGAAACGATCCCACCCAGGCCGGCGTGCAGGCCACCAACCAGATCGGGCTTGTCCTGCAGGACGGAACGCTCGGTTCCGGAATCACCGTGACAAACGGTCGCATTGTCAGCGGCAAAACCGTCCTCTCGCCCAAAGACACACAGAACCGGGGCGTGGACCAGAACCTCCGAGTCGATCGATTCGCTCCGCCCGACCAGGTTCTGCTGCTGATGGTGAATGTCGGGCCCGACGTCGGCGAGGCCGGGCTCACGGGTGCCGCGGCACGCGAAGCCCAGAACGATTCGTCCACTCCCGCAGCCCCGTTCGTCATCGATTCCAATGGCGTCCGGTACGACGCCGTCGGATACGTCTTCCAGGATCCGCAAAGAGTCGAGATCCGCTACATCATCGGCGAGCCGATCCAGGCCGTCGGCGACCTTCCCAGCATCTCACGAAGCACCCCGGACAAGCGCCTGAAGCTCGTGTTCGCGCCCAGCGCCGGGACGGAGATCGTCGGGTGGGGCGTCGGCAACAAGCTCGTCGCGAAGTTCATCCCGCCCGTGAAGATGGAAACTCCCCAGCGCTGACGCCTCAGCGAAGCTCCCGCCGGCGGGCCCGCAAAATATCAGCCCATGAAAAAGCCCCCGTACCCGGGGGCCTTTCTTTGCGCTGATTGAGCGAACCAACCGCTGCTTACTTGGCCTTCGCGGCCTTCTTGCCTTCCTTTGCCTCGGCCTTCGGGGCGTCGGCCTTGGGCTTCTCGCTGCTGCCGAAACCGGTCTTGGGCTTCTCGGCCTTGGGGGCCTCGTCGCCGGCTTCGTCCTTGCGGCCCTTCTTCTTGCCCTCGGGCTTGGCTTCCGCTTCGGCCGTTGCCGATGCCGCGTGCTCGGATGCCGCCGCCTCGCTGGGCTGGTCCTTCTTGAGATCGAGCGGGCGATCGGAAACAACCCAGAGCTTGAGGGTCGCATCGAGATCGCTGTCGAGCTTGACGTGCACGTCGTAGCTGTCGATGCGCTTGATCGCCTGGGTGAGTCGGACATCGCGGGGCTTGACGCCGTGGCCCATCTTGTTGAGCTCTGCCGCGATCTCCTGCTGGGTGATCGCGCCGTACAGGATGCCCTGGTCATTGCACGACTTGGTGAGGTGGATCTCGACGCCCTGGAGCTTCTCGCTCAGGGCCTCGCGCTGCTTGCGCTGCGCAGCGATCATCTTCTCGGCCTCGGCGCGCTTGGCGGCGAGGGCCTTGATCTTCTCTTCGCTCGGCTGCGTCGCGAGATTGCGGGGCAGGAGGAAGTTGCGGGCGTAACCGGTGCGCACGTTCACCACGTCGCCCACGATGCCGAGGGCTTCGACGTTGTCCGTAAGAAGCAATTTGACGTTCTTGTTCATGCCGCTGTCCTTTCGGTCGCCCGGCTGTTTGCACGGTGGCGACTGGAGTTAGGAGCAGTCCGTGGCAACAAGCCGGGACCGCCCCAACGCGAAATCTGAAATTGTCATCCCCCACCATCCGGCCAAAGCCGAAATCCGGGGTCGAGATACTAGAACGGAATATCGTCGTCGCCCATCGGAGCGGCGCTCGGGGCCGCACGATTTGCGGGTCGGGTATTGACCTGAGGCTGGCTGTCTTCGTCGTTGTACGAAGCCCCACCACCACCTCCACCCCCGCCCTGCGAACCGCCGCCCTTGCTGTCGGCAAAGTAAAAGCTCTCGATGACGACCTTGAGTTTCGACTGCTTCTTGCCTGTGGTTTTGTCGTCCCAGGTGTCGAGCTTGAGCCGCCCTTCGATGCAGACCTGGCGGCCCTTGCCGAGGTATTTCTGCATGACTTCCGCGGTCTTGCCCCACGCTTCGCAATCGACAAAGGTCACTTCGTCTCGCTTCTCGCCGCTCGCGGTCGTGAACGATCGGTTGAGCGCAAGACCCACGTTGGCCACCTGCTGCCCACTGCCACCCACTGCACGCAGTTCGACATCACGGGTCAGGTTGCCCATCAGCAGCACGCGATTCAATGACGTTGCCATTCGATCTCCTTCTCAGAACGGATCAAGAAAGTGGCCCGGGTGCAGGCACCCGGGCCGCTGCGTGTTCGGAGTATATTAGGAATCCACCTCGGACGCAAGCCGAAGCGAATCCCGGGTCAAACTGCCTCGAAAGCCGCGTGAATCAGGCCTGCTCGCCGTCGGCGCCGGCCGCGACCGGCTCCGAGGCCGGTTCGGCGGTCTGCGGCTTTTCGGCGCGCATCTTGGCTTCGAGTTCGAGTTCGCGACGACCGTCGGCCGCCTGCATCTGCTCGACGGTCATGTGATCGGCGCGGATCAGCAGGTGGCGGAGGATCTTTTCCGACAGGTTGCAGTCGCGGCCGAAGCCGAGCATCGACTCGTTGGGGGCCTTGAAGTAGACGAGGATGTAGGTGCCGCGCTTCTGACCTGCGATCTCGAAGGCCAGGCGGCGATCGTCCCACTTGCGCATGGCGACGACTTCGGCCTGAGCGCGGGCGAAGATCTCGTTGAGGTGGGCCACGCAGCCGGCGAGATCCGCCGCGGTCGATTGGCCGAACAGGAACATGGCTTCGTACTGATAAACGCGTTTTCCGGGCATGAGAATTACTCCACTTTCTGAGATTGGGACTGATTCTGACTGGAAGGACCGCTCGCGCTGCGCGGGCTGTCCGGACTTGCTTTGCTCGCCTGGCGCGAACGATGCGCTTCGGCGTTTCCGTTGAACTCGTTCATGGCCGCCGCGAGGCCGCGGCGGACAAAGACCTCGCTCGCCTTGGCGGCGCGATCGAAGGCCGGCTGCATCTCCGTCCATTCGTCGTCCGCGAATCTGGACAGGACGTAATCCGCCTGATCCCAGTTCGCGGGCTTGCCGCCGCTTGGCCGCTCGCCGACACCGACACGCACGCGCGGGTAGAGACCGTTGCCGAGCGATTGATCGATGCTGGAGAGCCCGTTGTGCCCGCCCGTGCCGCCGGCTTCGCGGATGCGGACCGACCCTACCGGCAGGTAGAAATCGTCCACGATCACGAGCAGGTCGGTCGCGGGCTGAAGCTTGAAGAAGCGGATCGCCTCGCTCACGGCTCGACCGGAAAGGTTCATGAAGGTCATGGGCTTCATGAACACACACTTTTCCGAACCGATGTCGGCCTCGACGGTCATGGCCTGGAAGCGCGACTTTGGAATCGCGCCCCCTCCGGCCATTCCGGCGTGGGTGTCGGCAAGACGGTCCACCACCAGGAACCCGGCGTTGTGCCGCGTTCTGGCGTATTCGGGACCGGGATTGCCGAGGCCGACGATGAGTTTCATGGCGATCACTTCGTGCGTGCTTACTTCTTGGGAGCGCCGGCAGCGGGCTTCGCACCGGCCGCGGGCGCGGCAGCGCCCTTCGCCGGGGCAGCGCCCTTGGCAGCAGGAGCGGCAGCGCCCTTCGCGCCCGGAGCGGCCGCGGCGGCATCGCCGTCGGGCTTCTTGGCGGTGAGGACTTCGGGCTCGGCAGCGCCGGTGGCGGCGGCGGTCGCTTCGCCGACGACGATTTCCTGCTGGATCACGATCTGGGCCAGGATGGCGTGCGGATCGGTGATCATCTTCATGTTCGCGCCCGGCAGCTTGAGCTGCGCGGCGCTGATCTGCTGATCGACATCGAGGTCGGCGATGTTGAGCTCGATGAACTCGGGCAGTTCGGTGACCACGCACTCGACGACGACTTCGTTGGTCGGGTGCATGAGAATCGCGCCGGCGGTTTTGAGGCCCTTGGCCTCGCCGATGAGGTGGATCGAGACGCGGGTGCGGATGCGCTCGTTGAGGTCAACGCGGGCGAAGTCGGCGTGGACAATGTTGGTGCCCAGGTGATCGAACTGCAGGTCCTTGAGCAGGACCACCTGGCCGCCGTCCTTGTCCTTCGCGCCGTCGATGCCGAGGCGGAAGATCTTCTCGCCCTTGTTGAAGTGGCTGACGGCTTCCTTGAAGTTCAGCACGATCGACACGGGGGCCTGCTTGTGGCCGTAGACGACCGCGGGCAACTGGCCCTTGGAGCGGAGTCGGTCGCAATAGCGGGTGCCGGTCTTGTCACGGTTCTGAGCCTGGAGAACGGGGGTCTTCTGAAGCATGAGATCGATCCTTTCTGAACTGGTTCAATGACTGATTGAGTGATTGTTTTTTCGATTGGTTGTGGGAACTGGTTCTTACCTCTTGGTGCCGGCGTTCTTCTGGAACAGCGCCGAGACCGACTGGTTGTTGTGAATCCGATTGATCGCCTCGCCCAGCAGCTTGCTGACGCAGAGCTCGACCAGCTTTCCCTTCAGCGGCCCCACGCGATCGCCCTGCGGGATCGTGTTGGTGACGACCACCTTGGAAATGAGATCCGAAGAGAGACGCTCGAGCGCCGGGCCGACGAGCACGCCGTGGGTTGCGGCGGCGATCACCTGCTTCGCGCCCCGGTTCATCACGAGCTTCGCCGCCTCGACCACCGTGCCCGCGGTCGAGATCATGTCGTCGAACATCAGCACCGTCTTGCCCTCGACCGAACCGATCAGGTTGCCGGTGACAACCGTCGATCCGCTCAGGCGGCGCTTGTTGATGATGGCCAGATCGCCACCGAGCAGGTTGGCCATGCCCTCCGAGACCTTGACATTGCCCACATCCGGGCTGACGAGGCAGAGATCGCCGAGCTCTTTGCGGACCGTGTTGAAGTAATCAAGGAAGACCGGCGTCGCAGAAAGATGGTCCACCGGCAGATCGAAGAACCCCTGGATCTGCGCCGCGTGCAGATCGACCGCGAGCACACGATCCGCGCCGGCCGCGGTGATCAGGTTCGCGACGAGCTTGGCCGTGATCGGCACGCGTCCCTCGTCCTTGCGATCCTGGCGGGCGTAGCCGAAATAGGGCGTGACGACCGTAACCCGCGCCGCCGAGGCGCGGCGGAGGCAATCCACGAACGTCAGCAGCTCCATCAGGTTGTCGTTGACCGGCGCACACGTGGAGATCACGACGTAGCAGTCGCGCCCCCGCACATCTTCTTCCAGCTTCACCAGCAACTCGCCGTCGGGGAAGACGACGGTGTGCGATGCGCCCATGTCCATCTTGAGGTGCGCACACATGCGCTCGGTGAGCACCTCGCTCGAACGACCAGCGAAGATCTTCAGATCGCCGTTCGCGCCGTGGTTCATCGGGCGGCTCCCGTCGTCAGGTTGTGCGGATGAGAAGCCTTGATCGCCGGACGCGAGCGGTAGATCGCGTCCACCTTCGCCAGATCTTCCAGCGTGTTGATGCTCAGCACATCTTCCGGCGGAACCGCTTCGATCACTTCGACCGTCTTGCCTTCACTGAGCAGCAGGCTCAGGGTGTCGGTCAGGTAGTACTCGCCGCTGACGGGGTTCCGTGTCACGTGCTTGAGCGAGCGGAACAGATCCATCGTGTTGAAGCAGTAATAGGAAGGGTTCACTTCCTTGATCGCGAGCTGCTCGGGCGTGCAGTTCTTCTGTTCGACGATCGCCTTGAAGCGGCCATCGGTTCCACGCCAGATGCGTCCGTAGCCGGTCGCATCATCGAGCATGGCGGTTGCGAGCGTCGCGCTCGCGTGCTTTTCGCGATGGCGTTTCAGCACCTTTTCGAGCGTTGCGAGGCGGATCAGTGGGCCGTCGCCGCAGAGAACAAAGGTGTCGCCCGGATAACCCGCGGCTTTGAAAATCTCTTCGGAACACTGCACGGCGTGGCCGGTGCCGAATTGCGGCTCCTGCACCGCAAACTCGACGTCGTAGCCCTTGAGCGCGGCACGCACATCTTCCTGCTTATACCCCACCACCGCGACGATGCGTTTGCATCCGGCGGCGAGGCAGGCATCGACCACGGCGCAGACCATGGGCCGGCCACCGATCGGATGAACGACCTTGGGCAGATCGCTCTTCATGCGCGTGCCCTTGCCGGCAGCGAGGATGATGGCGGAGGGTGCGGAGTTGTTGTTTGAGGTGCTCATGTGTTGGCGGCGCTCGAAGCGCGTGCCCGAAAAAGAAGCTGGGCGACAAGGATTCGAACCTTGACAAACAGAACCAAAATCTGCTGTGCTACCGTTACACCATCGCCCAGTAATTCGCGGTTCGCGGACTGGTGGTGTGGCTCCCGACAATGACTCCTTGCATGCTCTCGCAACCCAATGGGTTTCGAGGCGACCAGCGGACGGACCATTCGCGGTCCCGTCCCCGGCGAAAAATCGCAAGGTGCGGAAGCCGCGGCAACAGGTGCTCGAAACTTTCGTCTCGAGTCGGGAACTGGACTTTCCATCAGCCGCGATAGAAAAGCCCCAAACCGCGCCTCGGCCTTTTCCCAGAGCTTGGTTGCCCAAGACTTGGCTGGCGTCCGTCGCGGTCGGTTCCAAAGTGGGAGGAAGTCTAGGGAGGATCGCCCGAGAAGGCCAACCACCGCGTGAAATGAGATCGCTGTTCGGGCTCGGTCAGGATGGCCAGGGTCACGACGTTTGGGTCGAGGCCTTCCGCTCCTGCATTTTCCAATACTCGTCCGAGGTCACGACCGGAATGACCTCGAAATCGACGAGATCCGACCAGTTCCCGATCCACTCGTCGATCGGGCCACGGGACGGAGCCTCCATGACCTGAAAACACCTGCCGGAATCCGGCTCCAGCCAGCTTCCGCGGTAGATGACGCCCGCGGGCATCATGCGGCCCTGCGCTTTGAAGCGCGATCCAACCTCGTCACCCTTGCCGGGTTTGAAGCACTCGATGACCATGAAGAGCATGCGGAGTCCTACCGACCTCCAAGTCAACCGGTTCGTTCGATCCTTCGGACAGCATTCAATCCGCGTTTGAGTTTTCCGCAAGGTCCCGCCGTTTTCAACAATTCACACGGGGCGGCCGCGCTCGGCTATTCGTCGAAGCCGCGCACCCCGTCCTGCGTGTTATGCCATCGTTGAACGGGAAAATTGGTGTTCCAGGCAGTGGTTGGAATCGCCTTGGAAGCGTTCGATTGAATGCGTAGCTGTGCATGTCCGTCGGCAAAGAGCGTCGGAGATGCCTCCTCGAGATTGCCTTCGCTATCCATTCGCAATCGTCGCCCGAGATAGGGCATTTCGTAATCCCAGAACATTACCTTCTTCGACGGGAACTGCACATCGCCCTGGTAAACGGATCGGAGCCAAATCTTGATGTCGGAGTCGGTGCCCGCAACGGGATTGCGGGCCCACAGTTCCGGGCGAGCGAGGAAGGCCTGACTGAAGTAGTACGACGTCGGCCAGCCGCATGTCGGGGACAATGGCGAATTCGCCGCCAACGAATCGCGTCGGGCACGTGGCGACAAGAAGAAAGCGAGGCCTTCGTCCCATGTGAGCACTTCGTGAATGACGGCCGGCCAAGCGTATGTTGTCGCCCAGCGTAGGAATCCGGAGTGAATTCCAGCGCAGCCATTTCGATAGTTCACGCCTTCCTGCGCAACGGGATACTGGCCCTTGTACCGATCAGCATAAGTCTCGACAACACCATGGATCGAGCGCAGATTGGCCAAGCTGACGGTGTCGAACGCCCGGGCCCGAGCAACGCGGAGGGCAGGAACCGAGAGCGCGATCAGCACGCCAACCAGCCCAATCACAACAAGCAGTTCTATCAAAGTAAACGCGTGGCCTGCTAGATTGGCGGGTAGTGGATGGATTTTCCCACCGGCGGGATGTCGTAGATCATGACCCGAAGCGCTCTCCATTGCGGACTGCTCCTTGTTCTTCCGACCCAGATACCCACACGGCACGGGACAATCTCACCGGCCACAGTCCTCGCGCTTGTTGGGAACACGCACTCGATCGCATCGAGATAGTCGGTCGGCAGCCGACCGGTCACGCCTGCCGATCGCTTCGGAGTCATCGAGATGGGCTCGATGTCCTTGACTTGTACCTCCGTTCCTGAACGGAACCTCCAACGCATGATCATGGGGCCGGCGCGTAGCGGCTGCCCGATAAACGATGCGGACTGTGTCCGAAAGCTCTCGGAACGCTGAGATTCCGGCAGAGTCAGGATGAACGGCTTCTCCTCCCCTCGTTCGCGGCAGTATTGCAAATAACGCTCGTAGTCCGGCGTGAGAATGACGCCCGCGGTGTCGGCAACCTCGCTCGCGGCCGAACGACGATCTTCTGTTGAAAGCCCGCTGAAATCCCCGCCGACAAAGCTCCGTTGCGCCTCGGCTTGGACTCTGGCCCTGAGCTCTTCGAAGCCAACGGGTTGAGCGGGGGAACTCCGGCTCGAAACGGAAAGAACCGGGACCGAGTCAATGCCCGCGCGAACTCCTTCCGGAAGATTGACATGGGGACCACGAAGCGTCCAGATCGCCCACCCACCACCAAACACCGCAACGCCAACACCCAAGCACCATCGCCAATGGACCCTCAAAACTGCGCATCTTTCCATAGTGGAATTCTCCGAGAATGACGCCCAAATGTCTTTCGACATGGATGGGCGCGGCTGCGATTACAGCACCGACACGTAAGCGCACCGGTTCTCCATATGAATGCAGTTTCCGTTCGTGTCGTACGCTCGCAGACAGGAGCAGCTCGCCGGATTGAAAATTGAGGTCGGGCAGTTGTACGACGGCAACTGCACCCAGACGCCGTTGACGTACCCGTTGCACCCGATACAGATGTGCGGGACGTTGTTGCCCCAATGTTCGTCGGCGAGCACGCCACCCGCAACAGTTCCGAACGCGGCGATCAAACCGAGACGCACACAATTCCTATAGAACGCTTTCCACAGTTTCATTCTGCCAGTTCCTTTCCGGTTTCCCCGATCCAATCGCGGCCCATACGTCGGAACGTCCGCCGTAGAGAGACATCGCGATCAAAAAGGCATTTCGAACGATTCCCAGCAACTGCCCGGTCTTTGGCGATAGCCCGAACGTCGGAAGACCGCATCCGCAGCCGCTCCGAGACTCGGAATACATGAGGAAAACCATAAATGAACTCGCGCCAAGCAAAAAGCCCGTCGCCGTGAGCGAGGCCGCACGGCGAGCCACGCCCGACAGAATCCATCCAGAAAGGCAAAACTCAAAGAGCACGACCGCCAACGCAAGCCGCTCCGCGGTCACACGCGAAAGACGGCCCGCCGTCTCCAGCACGGACACCAGCGACTCAGGTTCGATGGCTTTGGCGACTGCTGCCCAAATGAATGCAACTGCGACAAGCGCAGTAGCAGCGTTCTGCGTCAGCGCTCGTGTCTTGGCGAGATCCAGTCGGACTCGGCAACAAGCCCCCCCCCCACCACCACCGCTTTTTCCACCGAGCATCGTTGCGCGAACAGTCACTTCGCACTCCTTACTAAGTTTGCGGTTGCACTTGCAAGAACACAGACCCGAACGAACCCACGCTAACTCCATTCAGTGCTCTTGTCAACAAGCTCTGCATGAAATTCTTTGCTCGCGGTCAAATTCCACAATATTGAGTTTCCAAATCCACAAATTTATGGATTTGGAAACGAGACATTCAGATCAGCATGAACCGAACTTGCCCGACTTCAAAAATTACTGGCGGGCAAAGAGGAAGCGTTGTTGGAATCTTGCCCACGCTCCTCGCGCAGAGTCGCCTCACTAATCACCTCGTAGCAACTCGCCAGCAGGCCGACCAGAGGGAACGACGCCGGGGCATCGCCCCCGGACTTTGCGAGTCCGGTCAGCGGGCTGGGCCCCAGACGGCGCAGCAGCGGATGACTCACCGGAGGCGGAACGATCGGCGCATCCAGATGCTCGATGTCGGAATTCAGCTCCCAGAAATCACGCGTCGCTTCGAACGCAACCACGCCGGTATCGGAAACGCCCGGAACACGCCCCGCGTACACCGAGGGATTCGTCTTGGATGAATTTGCAACGGCGCGGCTATGGCGCAGCCGCTCCAGCAACTCCTGCCCGTCCAGCCCGCGAAGCTTGAACATCGCGAACGGATCGCTCGCGAGGCGCTGCGCCAGCAGATACGCGGCGCACGCGCCGTGTTTGCACCAGAGCAAGGGGCCGGCGCTCTGGCCCGCGGCCGCGGCGGCGCTGCGTGTGCGTTCTTCGGCCTGATGCTCCTGGCACGTGCACGAGAACGCGATCTCCGAGAATTCGGTGGGGAACAGCTTCAAACCCAGCGGAACGAACACGTCTTCGATGTTGGTGGGCAGGTCGCCCGCCAGCAGCTTCGCGGCGTACACGGCCTGATCCGTCATGACCGCCACGACCTTTTCCCATTGCTCGGGCGTGAACGGATCAAACTGAAACTTGACCTGGTACGGACGCTCCGCACGCCCCTGCACGCTCGCGACAAGCGTGGAAGTCTCGACGATCAGCGACTTGGTTTGACCGAGCGACGCGTACTCCAGTCCGTCGACCGCGCGCTTGCCGGGCGCCGCCTGCTCGATGATGCGGACCCAGCGCTGCGCCGCCCAGCTTTCCGTCCAGAGCGAGGCCTGCTCGGTGCTCGAGATCTTCACGCCGCCCCGGACGCGGCGGGGCTTCATGGGCAGCGGCTTGGGCGCCCGCGTATAGGGCTGCGGGCGCGGGGTCTGGAGCGATGCGGGCACGCCGGGCTTGAACGGCGTCGTCGCCGCGGGGCGGGGCGGATTCGGATTCGGGTCTGGAGTCGGAATGCTGGACATAACGTCAGATTTCGTCGGCGATCGCGTCGTTTCGGAGGGTCAGCAGTTCACGCAACTGCGATGTATCGAGCTCTGTGAGCCAGCGCTCGCCCGAACCGATGATGTTCTCGGCCAGTTCTGTCTTCGACTCGATCATCTGATCGATGCGTTCCTCCAGCGTTCCCCGTACCACAAACTTGTGTACCTGCACCGTTCGAGTCTGGCCGATGCGGTACGCGCGATCGGTTGCCTGGTTCTCGACCGCCGGGTTCCACCAGCGATCGAAGTGGAAAACATGGCTCGCGGCGGTCAGATTCAGGCCCACGCCGCCCGCCTTGAGGCTGATGAGCAGGATGGGGTTCTTGCCGTCGGCCTTCTGGAAATCCTCGACGATCTGGACGCGTTCTTTCTGCGTCGTGCCGCCGTGCAGGAAGAGCACTTCGCGATCGAGGTGATGGCGGAGCATCGCGCCGAGCAGGTTGCCCATCTGGCGGAACTGCGTGAACACGATGGCCTGGTCGCCCTCGGCGAGGACTTCGTCGAGCATCTCGATGAGGCGGATGCACTTGCCGCTGCGTTCGACGACCGGCGGCTTCAGGCTGCCCTCCTGCCAGTCCTTGAGGAGCTGGGTCGGGTGGTTGCAGATCTGCTTGAGCTTGATGAGCGCGGAAAGCACCAGTCCGCGGCGCTGGATGCCTTCGCTCCGCTCGACCTCGTTGAGCATGCGCTGGACGCACTGCTCGTAGAGCGTTGCCTGCTCGCTGGTGAGCGGGCAATATTCCTTGCTCTCGACCTTCTCGGGCAGATCGGCCACGACGGTCGGATCGCTCTTGAGGCGGCGCAGGATGAACGGGCGGACGAGCCCCTTCAACTGTTCGAGCTTCGCGCGGTCGCGGTAGCGCTCGATGCCGACGGCGAAGCGCTGCCGGAAACTCCCCGCCGAGCCGAGGTAGCCCGGATTCAGAAAATCCATGATCGACCAGAGTTCGCTCAGGCGGTTCTCGACCGGTGTGCCGGTCAGTGCAACCCGGCGCTCCGCCGAGATCGACCGCACGGCCTGGCTCTGCTTCGCCCCCGGATTCTTGATGTACTGCGCCTCGTCGAGCACAAGCCGGCCCCAGGCGACCTTGGCGAGCAGCTCCTTGTCGCGGTGCGCGAGCGAGTACGTGGTGATCACCATGTCGCTCGCGCGGGCCTTTTCGACAAAGGCGTCTTCGTTCAGGCGATCGGCGCCGTGGTGCGTCAAAACCGCCAGTTCGGGGCAGAAACGCGCCGTCTCGTGCATCCAGTTGCCGACCACCGACATCGGGACGACCAGCAGCGTCGGCTGCATCTTGGCCCTGGCCGTGCCGGGGGGCAGCGCCGCGTTGGACGCGTTCAACTGCTCGCGCTCAAACGCGAGCAGCGCGAGCAACTGGATCGTTTTGCCCAGGCCCATGTCGTCGGCCAGGCACAGGCCCAGTCCCACCCGCTCCAGGAACGCCATCCACGAAACGCCCCGCACCTGATAGGGGCGGAGCGTGCCGTGGAATCGCTCCGGCGGCTTGATGGTTTCGAGCTGGCGGGTAGCGGCTTCCGCATTCATCAACGCCGCGACCCAGCCGGTCGCTTCGAGCCCGGTGATCTGCACGCCGGTCTCGCGCGGATCAGTTCCGTACGCGATGCGGAGCGCGTCGGCGACCTTCATCTCGCCACCGGGGTTGTCGCGCACGAACTTGATCGCGCTCTGAACATCTTCGGGCCGGACTTCGATCCAGCGGCCGTTGACCTTGACGAGCGGGCTCTTGCGTGCCGCGAGCTTCTCGAACTCGGAGAGCGAGAGCGTGGTATCGCCCAGCGCGATCTCCCAGCGGTAGCGAACGAGCGCGCCCATGCCGAGCGTGGGGCCCGACGCGGTGCTTCCGCCGGCCGAACCCTGGCCCATCACGTCGCTCATCGAATCGCTGTCGAGCCGCAGACGCACGCCGAGCTTGGCGAGGGGCGAATCCCACCAGTCGGGCGTGAGCACGCCGAAGCCCTGCTCCTGCAGCACCGGCGAAAACTCGCGTAGAAACTGGTACGCCTGCCGCGTCGAAAGCTCAACGCTCCCCGGCTCGGAGTCCTCGAGCGCCTTCTCGAGCCGGTTGTAGATCCGGCTCGCACGCCCGAGCTCGCCCAGCAGCAGCTCCTGGGGCGAATCGATGCGCTTTCCCTCGATCGTCATCGAGTCGCCGGTCAGCGCCCACAGATCCGGCGCGTCAACGATCAGCGCCGGCCGATCCACGCTCTGCAGATGGAACGTCAGGGCCCACTGCGCGTCTTCTTCGCCCTCTTCCGGGATCGGCTCGTTCAGCTTGAGCATCAGGCGCCACGCCGAGCTTGCGCCGCGTTCTTCCAGCCCGCCGATCCATTGCCGCACGCGTCGGGCCAGTTCCTGCCCACGCACGTTTGTGGCCGGAACCGCATTGCCCTGCGCGAGAAGAGCCTGCAGCCACGCGACGTGCAGATCGGTTGCCGCGTCTTTCTCGCCGACAGACGAATAGAAATCCTCGCGTGTCAGGGTGGCCCGGCACTGCGCATCGAGCACCCGCCAGAGGAAATCTTCCACGATCGGCCACGGCTGATGCTCGAACGCGTCCACGCTCGCACGCGCGATCGCCGGCATTCCCCGCACCAGCGCAGCGACCCGTTCCGCCGTCCTTTCGTCGCTCAACCACGGCTGCCAGAGCCCGCGGAAATCGCCGGATCCGCCAACGCCGTGCTGCGAAATCATCGGAACAAACCGCTGCTGGGCCAGAAGACTGCGGACCAGGCGCGTCGCTGCGCCGTAGAACACGACCGAAGCACCGATCAGATCGGTCTTCCCGCCGTTCGCGCCGGAGCCCGCGCGGGGCGAATCATCGAGCAACGCATCGAGCGCAACCGGAGCGAGCAGCGCGCTGATCGCGACCGACGGAACCGCCACCGTCTCGAGCTTGAGCAAGCCCTCCGCGCGATGGCCCGCGGCACGCGCCAGGTGCGAACTCGGCTGCACGCTCCCGCCCAGGCTCGGAAGCTCGAGTTGAATCGACGACGCCGGAACGGCATCCTCACCGAAGACCGTTCCCAGCCGCGCACGGATCGTCGCGATGTCGAGCGCCAGCGGATGTTCGCCCGATCCGGCGCGCGAGAGTGACGGGAGCTTCGCCCCGTCCTCGCCCCAGATGTGAAGCATCGGACCGGTGGCGGTTGCCGACTGTCCGACCGTCCATGCCGCATGAAAAACGTGGAGCAACCGTTCTCCCTCCGACGCCGCGCGAGCGGGCCGAAAAACATCCGTGTCGCGCTCCTTCGCCGGAGCAATGAGGGCGCAGGGACTCGAACCCTGGACCTACGGCTTAAAAGGCCGCTGCTCTACCAACTGAGCTACGCCCTCGACTCGTTCGGAGTGTTCACCCCGCTTGACCCGCGCCGGTTCACTTCCAGATTTGATCTGGAAGTGTCCTGTTCGGGGCCAAGAGGTAATGGTACGCGTCGGCCCGGAAGATTGGAATTGCTTCAACCAGAAAACGCGTAAATGCCCACGGCTACTCGCCAGCCGGTTCGGAATCCCCCTTCAGCAGCGAAAGCAGCATGGAAGCGTGCTTGGCGCTCGCCCCTTTATTTGCCAGGACCGCGGCACGGGCATTGTTCGAGAGTTCCGTACGCTCCGGGGCATTCGCAAGGAGCAAGGAAAGCACCGGCCCGAGTTGCTCCGGGTTCACGATACGGATCGCCCCGGCGCGTTCCAGCGTCTGCACGACGTTCTGAAAATCGCCGTAACGGGGCCCGATGAGGATGGGCTTTCCGAGTGCCGCGGGCTCGAGAGGATCGGAGCCGAACAGATCAATGAAAGACCGCCCGATGACGATGACGTCTGCGAGCGAATAGGCGAGGCGGAGCTCACCGATGGTGTCGAGCAGAAAACGATCGCGAGCGCCCGTCGGCGCTGCCCCGGAAACCTTCGTCGCCGAACGCCGCACGCAGCCGGGAAGCGCCGCCGCGGCTTCATCAAAACGCTCGGGCTTGCGCGGGGCGCACAGCAACTGCGCCCCCGCCGGACACGCCCGATGCAGAAGCGCTTCTTCGCCGGGTCCGGTGCTCCCCGCGACGATCAGCGGGCGCGAACGATCGATGCCGAGCCCCTTCGCGAGTTCATCGGCACCCGCGATCGGTGCATCGAGCGAGGATGGCACAACCGCGGCATCCCACTTCATCGTGCCTGCGATCCGCACGCGCTCCCGCGGGACGCCCATCGCAAGAAACCGCGCCGCATAGTCCTCGTCCTGTGCCGCGACTTCCACAAGCCGTGCGAAGGTTGGCGCGAGCACGGGCTTGAGCTTGCGATACCCCTTGAACGATCGCTCGCTCAGGCGGCCGTTGATGACCGCCACCGGAATCCGGCGCCGGGCGCATTCTTTGATGAAGTTGGGCCACACTTCAAGCTCGACGAGCGCAACCGCATCGGGCTGCACGGCATCGAGGAATCGCTTGACGCTCGATGACAGGTCGATCGGATAGCGAAGCACAGTTGCCTGCTTCGAGAACAGCTCTTTGGCGCGAGCGAGGCCGGTGTCGGTGCCGACGGTGACGACGACTTCAGCCGCGGGGCCGTCGGCAGGTGCCGTGAGCAGCGGCAAGAGATGGCGGATTGCATTCACTTCGCCCACCGAGACAGCGTGAATCATCAGCCGCGGCAGCTTCTTCGGAGGGAGCGCATCGATCCTGCCAAATCGTTCCTTCCACCCCGCACGCTGCTTGCGCAGCAGCCACGGCGATGCGATCGCTCCGCCGGTGATGTAAAGAAGATCGAGTGCGTTCACGTGTGTGCCGCGGCAGGAAAATGGGCAGGCAGGGACTCGAACCCTGGACCTCTCGCATGTAAAGCGAATGCTCTAGCCAACTGAGCTACCCGCCCGGGTACGGAACTTTACGGCGGGCAAGTGGCGAACGAAAGGACTATTCCCGCATCGCGCGCCGGAACATCATCGAACCCAGCACAAAGCCGCCGATCGCGACGCCGGCCAGCACTGCTAAAGGCAGGAACATCTGCTGCGAGTCGTACCCGCGCCAGGTCGCGCCTTCGATCGCATCCACCGACCACTTGAACGGGCTGGCCATGCTCACGGGCTTCATGAAGGCGGGCATGAAGAAAACCGGTAGCGTTCCGCCACCGATCAGCGCCATGATCAGGATCACGCTGCGGCCAAACCCGGCCGAACCCTCGCCCGATCGTCCAATCACAGCGAGGAACATCATCACGCCCACAAACGCACACGCAGAGAAAACCGTCGCCACGATGAGCATGGGCGGATTGGGAACGCGAACACCAAAGAACATCGCGAAAATCCCGATCAGCAGCCACTGCACCAGCATGCACGAGACGAACCCCGCCATCGCCTTGCCGCCCACGATCTGCCAGCGCGACACCGGCGCGCTCCGCAGCCGCACCAGCGTCCCCCGCTGCCGATCGCGTGCGAGCGTCGAAACAAACGCCGTCACGCAGCCCATCAATCCCCACACAATGCCCTGAGGCAGCGAAACCTCGTACGCATTCGTCGGCCCTATCCGCTGCTTGCGGATGTCCTTCATCTCGAACTGCATGGGGCTGAAGCCCGAAAGAGCGTTGTCGCTAAAAGCTGGCTTCCCATCTTCGCCCGGCTTGTTCGCATCGTTCGTGAAGGTCTCGATGTTCTGAAAGAGCGTTCCGAACATCAGCTTGCGGCTCAGATCGATGTCCTTCGACTTCGCGATCATGTCGCGTGCCTGCTGCAGTTGCTTCTTCATCCGCTCCGGCTGCGTGATCGACTTCGCCATCATCGCGAAGCTCTGCTCCATCAGCCGCCCTTGCAGCAAACCCGTATCCGCGGCCTTCGATGGATCCACCAGCACCGGAACCTCCGGCCCTTTGCCGTTCGCGAAAATGCTGTCGAGCCCCTTCTCGAATCCTCCGGGAATGATGATGCACGCCGAAGCCTTGCCCTCCCGCACCGCTTTCTCGCCGTCGGCTTCCGACGCGACCGACGTCACATTGAAGCCATCCATCTGCTTCAGGCTCGACACAAACTCGGTCGCGAGCGAGCCCTGATCGAGCTGTGCCACGGCGATCTCGATCTTCCCCTTCTTCGCGTCGCCCCCGAACACCAGCCCGAAGAAGATCGCGAAAATGATCGGGAAAACAAACGTAAAGAACGCCGCGGCACGATCGCGCAGCAAGAGCCGCACGTCGGTCCACGCGATCGCCCACATCGCCCGGATTCCCGCGAGGCTTCCCATCAGTCGCGCAGGCTCCTTCCCGTCATTCCCAGAAACACGCTCTCGAGATTCGGCCGATCGATGTGCACGCCCGTGACCGGATCACCCGCATCCGCGCCCGCAAGAACGCGCGAGATTTCCCGCACCGGCGCATCCGTCTCGAATCGCTCGTGCTTCTCCGCCCGCTCGATCCGCACGATGCTCTTGCCCCCGTGCGCCATCACAAGCTCATCCACCGTGCCTACGCAGAGCAGCTTCCCTTTGTCGATGATCCCCACGCGATCGCAGAGCTTCTGCGCTTCCTCCATGTAGTGCGTGGTATAGATGATCGTTTTTCCGGCCTTCGCCAGGTCCCGCACCGTATCGAGAATGTTGTTGCGGCTCTGCGGATCGACGCCCGCCGTTGGCTCGTCGAGCAGTAGAAGTGGCGGCTCATGGATCAACGCCGCGGCAAGATTCAGCCGGCGCTTCATGCCCCCCGAATACCCGCCCGCACGATCGCTCGACCGTGGCAGCAACCCAACCAGATCGAGCACGCGATGAACCCGATCTTTCAGTTCGCGCCCGCCAAGCCCGTAGAGTCGGCCGAAAAGCGAGAGATTCTCTGTGCCCGACAAGTCGTCGTAGATCGCGAGCGCCTGCGGCGCGATGCCGATATGCCCCCGCACACGGTCCGTCGTCGGCGCGCCCGCGCCCTCGATCTCGACCGTGCCCGAATCGGGCGTGATCAGCCCGACACTCATCCCGATCGTCGTGCTTTTCCCCGCGCCGTTCGGCCCGAGCAGCCCGAACACCTCGCCGCGGCGCACCTCGAGCGAAATGCCATCCACCGCAACAATGTTGCCGTAGCTCTTGCGAAGATTGGTCAGCCGAAGCACGCGGGATTATCGCATACCCAATGGACGCTGGCACGACCCTTCGCTGCGCGACATCACGGCCCGCTCAACCCGACGACTTCGATGCCCGCTCGACCGTTTCGCGCAGCCGCCGCAGCGCATCAAACGCCTGCATCGGGCTCATGGAATCCAGCTTCAACTCTTTGAGTTCATCGACCGCCGGATGATGCAGGTACTCGGTGAAGAGCCCAAGCTGGCCGCTGGGTGGCGCACTCGCCTTTGCCGTGGCCGCCGGTGCCGGCTCGCCCAAGCCGTGATGCACGGCCAAACTCGCGAGCACTTCCCGCGCCCGCCCCACCACCGACTGCGGTAACCCCGCCAGGCGCGCGACATGAATGCCGTACGACTGATCCGTCTTCCCCGGCAGAATGCGATGCAGGAAAATGATCTGCGTTTCGCCAGCCGGCGCAGCTCCGCTACTCGGCTTGTTTCCATCGAGCGGCCACTCGCGCACGGCGACATGCAAATTCCGAATCCGACCCATCAATCCGAGATCCTCACGATCCGCAAGATCGGTCAACTCGTGATAGTGCGTCGCAAACAGGGTGCGGCAGCCCTTCCCCGCCAAATACTCCGTAATCGCCCACGCCAGCGAAAGCCCATCCAGCGTGCTCGTGCCCCGCCCGATCTCATCCAGAATCACAAGCGACTTCGGCGTCGCGTGATGGAGAATATTCGCAGTCTCGGTCATCTCGACCATGAACGTCGATTGCCCGGCGTGCAACGCATCGTCCGCGCCGATGCGCGTGAAAATGCGATCACAAAGTCCGATCGTCGCCCGTGCCGCGGGAACGAACGAACCCGCGTGCGCCAGCAGTGTAACGAGCGCGACCTGCCGAATGAACGTGCTCTTGCCCGCCATGTTGGGCCCGGTGATGAGCGCCATCGCGGGCGATTCTGCCGCGCCGATCTCGACGTCATTGGGAACGAAATCACGCCCGAGCGAACGCTCCAGCACCGGATGCCGCCCGTCGTGAATGATGAGCGTGTTGTCGTCGCTCATTTCGGGCCGCACCCAGCCCGCGCGGGAAGCGTGCTCGGCAAATCCGAGCAGAACATCCACTTCCGCGATCGCATCGGCAAACACGGCAAGATCCGCAAGCTTCGCCGCGACCGAAGCACACAGCGCATCGAACAACTCGCGCTCCCGCGTCAACGCCCGCGATTCCGCCGTGCTCACTTTCCGCTCAAACTCATGCAGTTCCGGCGTGATGTACCGCTCGGCATTCTTCAGCGTCTGTTTCCGCGTGAACGCCGCCGGAGCCTGCTTCGCCTGCGACGCCGTCAGCTCGATGTAGTACCCGAAGATTTTGTTGTAACCGACTTTCAGCCCCGGCAGAGCATGCTCCGCGAGCAGCCGCTCCTGATACTGCACCAGCCACGCGCCCGCATCCTTCTGAAGCGAGCGTGCCTCATCGAGCTCGGCATCAATCCCATCCTTGATCAGCCCGCCTTCGCGCAGGTGCGTCGGCACCTCGTCGTTGCAGCTCGCAACCGTCTTCTCGCCGATCGCCGCAAGTTCCTTTGCAACCCGACCAAGCTCTGCCGCGCTCTTCGCAAGCGCCGGCACCGATGCAATCCGCTCCAAAACCGCCGGGCCGCGGCACAAACCCTTCGCAAGCGCCACCAAGTCCCTCGGCGTCGCCCGCGCCAGCGCAACGCGCCCCGCAATCCGCGCCACATCCGGCTGATCCTGCAACAGTTCGCGAAGCTCCGTCGCCAGCCGCCGATCTTCACACAGCGCCGCCACCGCTCCGTGCCGCCGCTCGATCGTCTCGCGCTGCCGCGCCGGCCGACACAGCCACTCCCGCAGCAACCTCTTCCCCATCGCCGTGCGGCAGACCGACCCGCCCCCCGCCCCATTTGGCCCGGTCAGAAACACCCCAAGCAGCGATCCCTCAAGGCCAGCATCCGATGACCCCGGCGCCGCGCGAATCACCCGCTCGATCTCGAGCGCCCGCAAGCTCACCGCATCCACAATCATCGAATCGCCGGGAATATCCAGCGTCGGCGGCCGCAGATGCGAAAGCGTGCCCCGGCCGACCGATGCCTTCCCCTCTTCCGCGCCCGGCGTCTGCGTTTCCTGCAAATACCGCAGGATCGCGCCAGCAGCGCTCACCGCCGCGTCATCATCGCGCACACCAAATCCCGCGAGCGACTTCACCTTGAAGTGCCCCGTGATCGCGTCGCGTGCCTCATCCATCCGGAATTGCCACGAAGGCCGGGGCGTGCCGCTAATTCCGAGCGCGCTCAAGCACCGCTTCACCCGTGGCGGCACAGTCCCATCCGCCAGCGCCGGATACAACAACTCCCGCACGCTCCGCCTCATCAACTCATCAATGATCGCCGCACCACCCGCCAGCCCGCTCGCGTGCACCAGGCTGAACTGCCCCGTCGAGGCATCCACCACCGCGATCGCGGCGTCCGACTCTTCGCCGCTTTCCGTAAAACAGATCGCCGCCAGCTTGATCGCCGCGCCATCCTCCAAGAGCGGCCCATCCACCAGCGTCCCCGGCGTGAGCACGCGCGTCACATCGCGCTGAATAACACCCTTTGCGTTCTCCGCAAGTTCCGTCTGCTCGCACACCGCAACCCGGAATCCCTTATCAATCAGCTTCTTGAGATACGTCTCAAGCTGGTGATACGGCATCCCCGCCATCGGCACGCCGGCCGTCCGCTGCGTCAGCGTCAGGCCGATCGCCTTGCTCACCGCGACCGCATCATCATCAAACATCTCGTAAAAATCACCGATACGAAACAGCAAAACGCAGCCCTCATGCCGCTTCTTAAAGCGGTAGTACTGCTGCATCGCGGGAGTTTCACGAGGGTCGGGCATACGTCTAGCCGAAGAATCAGGGCTCGAAAGGATTTGGAGCATACGCGATCGCGCATTTTCAGGCGAAGCGGTACACTTCGCCCTTTCCGGCACGGAGGCCCGCATGTCCGAATCCGCACGCGTCGCGTATTTCTCGATGGAAATCGGTGTCGACCCGCTCGTCCCGACCTACTCGGGCGGCCTCGGCATTCTCGCGGGCGACCTGCTCCGCTCTGCCGCGGATCTCGCCCTCCCGGTCGTCGGCATCACCCTCCTCCATCGCGCAGGCTACTTCGATCAATCCATCGACGCCACCGGCATGCAGAAGGAAGCCCCGGTCCGCTGGAATCCCGCCGACCGGCTCGAACTCCAATCGCCCCGCGTCGTCGTCAAGCTCAACGGCCGCAAGGTCACGGTCCAGGCCTGGAAGTACACCGTCAAGCCCACGCACGCCAAAGGCGGCGACGTCCCCGTCTACTTCCTCGACACCGATCTTTCGGAGAATGAGCCCGAAGATCGCCAGATCACCGACGCTCTCTACGGAGGCGATCACCGCCATCGCCTCGTGCAGGAGGGCCTGCTCGGTATCGCGGGCATCTACATGCTCCGCGCCCTCGGCTGCGCCAACCTTCAGACCTATCACATGAACGAGGGTCACGGCGCGCTCGTCACGGTCGAGTTGCTCGCCGAGCATTCGTACAAGCGAAAGACCAGCCCCGCCGACCCCGAAGTCATCGACGCCGTTCGCAAGGCCTGCGCCTTCACCACGCACACGCCCGTCGCCGCCGGTCACGATCAGTTCCCGCTCGACATGGTCTTTGAAGTGCTGGGCGAGCAATCCGCCATCTACGACGGCGCGCCGTACGTCAATCACAACCAGCTCAACATGACGCGCCTCGCGCTCTTCTACAGCAACTTCACGAGCGCCGTCGCCCGGCGTCACGCCGAAGTCAGCCGCGAGATGTTCCCCGGCGCCCGCATCGACTACATCACCAACGGCATCCACGCCCCCACATGGGCTTCACCCGAAGTCCAGTCCATTCTCGACAAGAACGGCCCAAACTGGCGCGCCGACTACCGCGATGTCCGCCGCGCTCTCTTCGCCTCGGACGAATCCATCGCTGCCGCGCACTCCGCCGCCAAGAAGCGCCTGCTCGACATCGTGCAGAAGCAGACCGGCGTCTCGATGCAGGAAAACGTCTTCACCATCGGCTTCGCCCGCCGCGCCACCGGCTACAAGCGTGCCGATCTGCTCGTCTCCGATCTCGACCGTCTGCGCTCCATCGCCTCCAAAGCCGGCGCGATCCAGATTATCTACGCCGGCAAAGCCCACCCCAAGGACTACCAGGGCAAAGAGATCATCCAGCGCATCATCGAGCGCTTGAAGTCACTCTCCCCCGCCATCAAGGGCGTCTTCCTCCAGAACTACGACATGACCCTCGCCAAGTCGCTCGTCGCCGGCGTCGATCTCTGGCTCAACAACCCCGTCATCCCCCTCGAAGCCTCCGGCACCAGCGGCATGAAAGCCGCGCTCAACGGCGTCCCCAGCCTCTCCACCGCCGATGGCTGGTGGCTCGAAGGCTGCGCCGAAGGCGTCACCGGCTGGACCATCGGTCGCGATTCATTCGAAGTGAACGCGGCGCAGCACGCATCCACGCCCCCCGAAGAAGACGCCGCCTCGATCTACAAGCACCTCGAAAGCGATATCCTCCCGATGTACTACAACGACCGGCCCATGTGGCTCCAGGTCATGCGCCACGCGATCGCGCTCAACGGCAGCCAGTTCAACAGCAACCGGCCGATGCAGGAGTACGCGGAACTGGCCTACAAGCTCGGGCGCGCCTGAGGCTGGTCAGGGTGTCTGATTCAAAACCCACATCGCATAGTCGCGGAGCGCGATCGCCGACGGGCTTTCGTTCTCCATCACACCCGCGCTCGGCGTCGTCGCGCCGTCCCCGTACCGGATGGACTCGCCCGCATACAGCGCCTTTGGTGGCAGACGAGATTCCGGGAAGTGAATCAGCACCGGGTGATTCGGCTCCGTTGCGATCACCGTGAGCAACCAGTCCGAAGGATTCGCTTCGATCGCAAAGATCGTCCCCACGGATGAAACAGTGGCCTTCTTCACAGAGATCAGCGGCGCGGTTCCGTTGACGACCGCAGTGCCGGGGTCCGGCATGACCATGCCCATTTCTTCCAATTCCTCGTCACGAGCGCCCGTGCCCGCAGGCCGCAAGACCGGACGCGGCCTGGTGTCAAAGTCGGTCGTGAACTGCCCCGTCTCGCGCTTGCCGGTGAACCTGATCCAATACGGCGTGCCCGTCCCCTTCTCCGGAAGGCGGTTCACCTTGTATCGAAACACCTGACGCATGAATCCGTCTTCGTTTTTCTTCGTGGTTTTTCCGACCCAGAAATCGCCATCCTTCGAGACGGCCACCGATCCGTTCTTTGATTCCGACCAAGCGCCCGCGCCGATCGCCATCGGCGACCCCTGCGCCCGGCCCCCGTCATCGTGCCCGGTTGCACATCCGTTCATGCCCGTCGCCCCAACCAACGAAGCGAGCACCAACGCAACAATTGGCGCGCGACCGGTCGCTCTCCGTGTGATCCGTTCCATTCCAAAAGCTCCTCAGCGAGCCGCGAATGTCCGACGCCCCTCGTGCGTCACCAGCAACGCGAGCCCGCAGCCCAGCCACCCTGCCGCGATCGCCGGAAGCGGATTCCAGTACATCCCGCCCGTTCGCAGCATCAAAACGCTAACACAAACCGCAATCACCGTCAAAGCCCCAACCAGAACCAGCGCCCGCCACCCCCGCGCAAATCCGAATCCCGCTCCGGTCCCCAGCAACGCCAGCAACCCGGAAACCATCCACCCGACATTCATGTTGGGCGTGTCCACGATCTCATCGCGCAACATCTGCTGCACCATCGCCGCGTGCGTCCACACGCCCGGAACGCGAACGCCCGTCTCCGATACCTGGATATCGCCCCCGGCGTCCGACACGTTGCCGATCAGCACCAGCCGCCCCGAAAACTCCCGCCGAAGCTCAGCCTCGCTCATTCCCAGCACGTTCTGGATCGGAATGGTGCATGCCCCGAGCGCCGTCACCGGCAGCGGCACGATGGACGCGGCCAGTAGATCGCCCGGAAGCAGCCCCCGTTCCGGGTCCGCCTCGGTCACCTTCTGCACACCCGAGTACCGCAGGCGATCCGCCGCACGCACCGTCGCCCGCCGCTGCGTCCCCGGTTTGAAGTACCGGATCTCCGCGATCCCGTTCTGCAAAGAAACCGCTACTTCTGAATCCGGGGCGCGGCACGCCGCAAACACCAGCGTCGAAAAGCCGGGGATCACCTCCGTCGCGTCGCGTTCGAGCGCGATGTCCATCGACCAGATATCCGCGCCCATGAATCCGCCCGTCGGCGCTCCGGCCCAGGCCGCCCGCGCAATGTCCGGCGCGATCTCGGCCAACCCGTCCGCTCCAAACCCCCACGTCGGTGCCGCCACCACCACGCCCATACCACGATCCCGAAGCTCGCCGATCGCCTTGACCAGCGCGCCATCAAACTCCGACGGCGCCCGGAACGTGATGTCCAATCCCACCGCACGCGGATCGGCCTTCGCCAGCCGCGACAGAAGCCTCGCATGGATGAGCCGCGCCGTGCGGATGTTCGCGTTGGAAACTCCGCTCAACTCCTCCCGCTTCGCGATCGACTCGAAGTCGGTCTCGTTGTCGATCGCAACGACCCGCACGTCGGGCAAAACGCCCAGCATGCCCGACGCCGGCGCAAAGACCCCGACCGAGTTCGCAAACCAAAGCCCCGCCCCCGTCCAGAAATAAACCGCGGGAAATACCAGCAGCATCGCCAGCAGCAGCGCGCCGCCCGCGCAGCACACAAAGGACACGATCGGACGACGCACACCCGCCCGCCCCACCGTCCGCCACGCCGCCGTCCATGCGCTGATCCGCGTCGCGCGGATCGGGTCGCCGTGCAGAAACGCGAACAGATCCGCCCGCAATTCGTGAACGCTCTGATACCGCTCAGCCGGCGCTTTCTGCAGACATTTCAGGATGATCGTTTCCAGATCGCCCGCCAGCCTCCGATCCAGCGTCCGGGGCGGCGCCGGCGTTGCATCGCGCAGCGCCTTCTCAAGTCCGTGCCGATCGAGGCCCCGCGGCACCGCCAGCGGCAGCCTCCCCGTGCAGAGCTGATACAAAATCACACCCAGCGAATACACGTCCGTCCGATTGTCAACCGACCCTCCCATCAACTGCTCGGGCGCCATGTACGTTGGCGTCCCGACAATCTGCCCGCGCGAGGTGATCGTCCGCGAGCCGTCTCCCAACACCTTTGCGATGCCGAAGTCGATGACTTTGATCGAGGAGCCCTCGCCTTCCGATCCGCCCGATGTACCGGTCCCCGTCTCCGATCGCACGCCCGTACGGGACCGCGTGCCCAGCCGCGCCGGATTGACCAGAATGTTCGATGGCTTCAGATCGCGATGGACAACCCCCTCGCCGTGCGCGTGCTCCAGCGCATCGCACACATCCAGCATCACACGCAGCTTGTCCTGCAGCGCCACGCCGCTCCGCTCCGAGAACTCCTGCAGCGTAAAACTGCCCTCCACCAGCTCCATCGAAAGAAACGGCACGATCGAGGAATCTTCCGCGCCGCCGCCGCCCGGTCGATGCACGCCCGTGTCAAAGACCTGCGCGATACCCGGGTGCTTGAGCCGCGCCAGCGCACGCGCCTCCGACTCAAACCGCGCCAGCGCTTCGCCGTTCACCGCGCCCGGCTGCATGAGCTTGAGCGCAACCCGTCGCTGCAGCGCCTCCTGCTCCGCCTCGTACACCAGCCCCATCCCGCCCGCGCCGATCAGCCGGATGATTCGATACCCGGCGATCTGCACCGGCACAGCAAACGGAACGTGCGCGCGGGGCGGCACCGCCGCGTGCCCGCTGGGCGGCCTCGGCGCCGGCGAGCCCACCGGCGACGTCGGAAGATCGTCGGATCCGGCATTTCCCGGCTTGTCGTTCGGTCCGTTCACGGCAAACCCACCTTCCAAGATGGGCACTTTACCGCGAATCCCCCGGGCACGTTGCCCTCACCGGCGGACGACCACGTCCCCGTGCCTGAAACGAACCTTCTTCATCGCCGCGAACGGATCGTCCGCCGACCGGTAGCCCGCCGTCGCGACCACCTGCGCCGCCAGGCCCTGCTCGGTCAAGCCGAGGATCTTGTCGTACCTGGACGCGTCGAAACCCTCCATCGGGCACGTGTCGATCCCCAGCATCGCCGCCGATGTCAGGAACACCCCGAGCGCGATGTACACCTGCCGCCCCGCCCACCCCTGCACGTCGAAGCCCGCACGCCCCGCAAACCCGAGCATCGAGTCGCGAAACTCCGCAAGCGAAGCCCTTTCCACACCCCGCACCGCCGCGATCTGATCGATGTACGCGTCCACCTCCGCCCGACCGACCCCGGTCTTCCTCGCAAACACCACAAGGTGCGACGCGTCCGTGATCTGCGGCTGATTCCAGCTTGCCCCTCTCAACTCCTGCCGCAGCGCGCGATCCGAAACCACGATGAACTTCCACGGCTGCAAGCCAAACCCCGACGGGGCGTGTACCGCCGCGTGCTCGAGCGCCGCCCACGTGTGCGGCTCGATCGCCCGCGCCGGATCAAACTTCTTGACGGCATACCGCCACTTCAGGTTGTTGAGCAGATGCTCCGCTTCGATCGGCCTGTGCTCGATCGATGCCGGCGCTACAAACGTTTCGCTGTGAACCATCCGATCCTCCGATCACCTGCACACCCGACAACTCCGATGCCGGAGTTCCTCGCAGGGTACACGCCGCCGCACGGCGCGGTATGCTCCGACCGCTCCCTCGTGAAATTCACCCGGGGCACAGGGGTACTGATCCATGGCAAAGAAAGCGAAGAAGAAAGCCAAACAGAAAGCCAAGAAGAAATCGTCCAGCAAGAAGAAGGCCCGCCGCACCGTCCTCTACAGCAGCAAGGGCAAGAAGCTCTACGCCGTCCGCGACAAAGGCGGCAAATTCAAGGACATCCAGCAGTACTCGCGCGCCCACGCCATGGACATCAAGCGCAAGTCGAAAGATGAGTAGCAACGCCCGATCCGCCGCCGGCGCTCCGTTCCCGCTTGCCTAACGCATCATCCCGCCCCGGCGGAGCGAATCGACCACCAATCGATCGATCGGCGTGTCCGTCGGCACAAGAAAGTGCGACACCCCCCTTGCGCGGCACGCCGCCCGGCACCCCTCGACAAACGCCCCCGCGTTCTTCCGATACTGCGCAATCGCCGCCGGCGACACCGTCACCTCGCGCCCACGCGCCGTCTCCACATCCGTCAACCGCAGATCTCCCGTCAGCCCCTGCGCCGCGCTCCTCCCCGGATCAAGTTCAGACGGCGCGAGCACCTGCAGGCAGTACGCGTCGAGCGCCCCGTGCTCCGCGGCGCCGATCGCCGCGATCCCGCCCGAAACACCGTCCATCGCCAGCAAGTCCGAGATCAGCACCGCCACTCCACGCCCCGAAATCCTCGCCGCGATCGACCGTAGATCCGAGTTGAAATCCGGCGCGCCCGGAACCGCGTTGAGCGACCCAAGCAGAAAATCCGAGATCCGGCGCAGACTCGATCGGCCCCGCACGGCGCGCAGCACGCTTGTCCCCCCCGCGCCGCCGAACGATGCCACCGAAACCCGGTTGTTCTTCACAAGCCCCACGTACGCGAGTGCCATCGCAAGCCGGTGCGCATACACACTCTTCGTCGGTATCTCCTCGCCCCCGGCTCGCGCCGGTTCCGAGCCCGCTCCCATCGATGCCGACGCATCCAGAATCACGTGCAGCGCCATGTCCTCCTCCTCGCGGAAGAGTTTCAGAATCAGCCGCTCGAACCGGCCGTACACGTTCCAGTCGATGTGGCGCAGGTCATCGCCCGCGACATACGGGCGGAAATCATCAAACTCCACGCTCCGCCCCCGCCGCTTGCTCCGGCGCTCCCCCGGCAGCTTCCCCGCAAATACCCGCCGGCTGAAGACGTCCAGCCGATCGATCTTCGAGGCAAGGCCCGGCGGAAGCAGCTCCTCCAGAGTGCGCGGCAGCGAATTCGCGGGCGTGATCAGCACGGCCCAACCCTACGCCCCCCATCGCCGCATCTTTTCTTATCGCTTCGTTCGCGGGTTCTCACGCGGCAGGCCGTCCGCATACTCCCACACCGTGACCTTCAGTTTCCGCACGCCCCACTTGCGGGCCTCTTCGTGCGTCGGGAACAGCACATCCAGCCGATTCCCCTTGATCGCCCCACCACAGTCGAGCACCGGAACCACCTTGCCCGCGTCATACCCCGGAATCGTCAGCAGCGAGCCGTACGCCAGCAACTTCGGGTCCGCGGCAACCAGTTTCGCACCGTTGGTGGTCACGTGGTGCAGCGTCGCCGTGATGCCGTCGGCCGAGTCGCCGCACGAACGCCAATCCGGGCTGTACGCCGTCACGACCATTTCAATCGTCTTTGCAGCGCGGACGGGCCGATTGTCGAAAAACCGCGTCCCCGCCGGATAAATCTTCCGCTGGGAAGTAGCCGCCGCCGACTGTTCCGTCGCACGGCCTTCCGGAGCCTGCGCGTCCCGGGGCGTTTCCGCGCTCATAGAAAGCGGGATTTGCTCGTCGGCTTCGCTATCGACCAGTTCAATCGCCGCAAGGGGCTGTGCCGAACGGGCTTCCTTCGCGAGAATCGCCGAATACGCCGTCATCCCAAGAACGCCGCCCACCACAACCACCGAAAGCCCAAACCGCAGCGCGAGCTTCCAACCCTGGACACGCCAAGGAGATAGAACGAGGACATCGTTACGAGTCTTCACTTCTTCAGTTCCCTGGGGCATCCCACCCCGGACCGTTGTCGCGCGCTCCACGCGACCTGCAGATGTCCGTCAAAGCCGGTGAGTAATCACAAGCCTCGCCGCAGTCAGGTGAAGGATACCCCAAAGGCCCTTCCCCTGCGAAAAGTTACGGGACGTAACCCCCGATGGTTCGTCCCGCAGGCGCTCTGCACCGGCGCTCCCGGCATAAACCGCCGCTTTGGCAGTTATTTGTTAGGATAGTACACATTTGGCATCCGTGCAACGAGCCCGGGCGCGGCACCACGCCCGATGCGCCGCCAAAACCACACTTCATGCCAAGCCCGAGAACCGGGGGGTTGGCAGGCCGTATGCACGGGGACCGGTACCCTCCAGGCCGGCGTTGCCGGCTGAGGCTTTGCAGGAGAATCGAGAGTGGTTCGAACGATCAACAACTTCAAAACGGCCCTGCTCTTAGGCGGTCTGATGGGGCTGTTCCTGTTTGTGGGCAGCTTCTATGGCCAGCAGGGCCTGACCATCGCGCTCATTTTCGGCGTGGCCACCAACTTCGGGGCCTGGTTCTTTTCGGACAAGATCGCCATTGCCGCGATGCAGGGCCGCGAGGTGACGCGCGAGAACGGCGGCGATCTTTACGCCATGGTTGAAGAACTCAGCCAGCGCGCCAATTTGCCGATGCCCCGCGTGTACATCTGCCCGCACGAGGCGCCCAACGCGTTCGCGACCGGGCGAAGCCCGAGCAAGGCGGCAGTCGCCGTCACGCAGGGTGCGCTCCAGCTCTTGAACCATCAGGAACTCTCGGGCGTGATCGGCCACGAACTCGCTCACATCAAGAATCGCGACACGCTGATCAGCACGATTGCCGCGACCGTTTCCGGCGTTTTGGCCTTTATCGCCCAGTGGGGCTTCATGCTCGGCGGGCACGGAAACAACAGAGAAGGAAGCAATCCTCTCTTCGCGTTTCTCGCCATCATCCTCGCGGCGGTCGGTGCTGCGGTCATCAAGGCGATGATCAGCCGTTCCCGCGAATTCGTCGCCGACCACGATGGCGCGATGATCGCCGGCTCGCCCGATGGGCTGATCTCCGCGCTCCAGAAACTGGATGCCTACAGCCAGCGCATCCCGATGCACAACCCAAACCCGGCTCAGAACAGCATGTTCATTGTCGAGCCCCTCGTGGGAAACTCCCTTCTGAACCTGTTCGCGAGCCACCCCCCCACCGAAAAGCGCGTCGCGGCACTGAACCAGATGCGCTCGGAATTTGACCCGAGGCAGACGATGCGTGCGATGGGCCGCTGAACGGTTCTCGGACAGCAACCGCCCCCGACGCCATGCGTATGGACAGGTGAGGCCTGAGGACGCCTCAACCTCGTGGCGGACCGGACGCAAGTTCTCATCCGGCCCTCGACCCACGACGAACGCCATGAGCGGGCGATGGGCGGGAGTCTTGCGACATGATGTCGAATTCCGAACCTTTTCGCACTTCTCCGGCAGGCGGACCTATTCCCGCTATTCTTCCGGCCGATAACCCGATGGCTCGCCACCCGGCGACCAACGGGCATGCCGCGACCTTCAACGGTCATGCCCCTGCCCCGTTCTCGAATGGACATGGACGACATTCAGTGACCGACAACTCCGGATCCATTCCTCTCAGGCCCGACGCGGGCGATACGAATCCACTGGGCAATCAGTCGGGCGGCAGCCGCGCCGGCTCACCGGGCGATACCGCCCGCATGGGCTCCCAAATGGGATCAAAGGCGGGCGACCCCGGCGCCACGCCCCAGCTCGTGCCGCGCGATCCGGGCCCGGCCCCAACCGTGCAAGCCATCGAAACCGATTTGCAGGAAGTCGCCAAAGGCGGCACCAACGTCGACACCCTCGTCGCACGCATGGTCGTCGATGCAGGCCTTGCAACGCCCGAAGAAGTCGAGCACTGCCTGGCAATGGTCCGCCAGAACCAGAGCGAAGAGCAGAACCAGGCGTCGCTCATGCACGTGCTGGTCAACAACCGCTACGCCACCGAACGCCAGCTCGCGCGTCTCAAGCAGCAGCTCGAGGCCGAACGCAGCGGCCAGAAGATCGCCGGCTACAAGTTCCTGGGCAAGCTCGGCGCGGGCGCGATGGCGACCGTGCACAAGGCCAAGCAGCTCAGCCTTGATCGCGTGGTGGCGATCAAGATCCTGCCCCGCAAGTTCAGCAGCAACCCGCAGTTCATCGAGCGCTTCTACGCCGAAGGCCGCGCCGCTGCCGCGCTGAACCATCCGAACATCGTGCAGGCGTACGACGTCGGCAAGTCGGGCGAGTTCCACTACTTCGTGATGGAGTTCGTGGACGGACGCACGGTCTTCGACGACATCGTCAAGCACAAGCGCTATCCGGAAGGCGAAGCGATCGACGTGATCATCCAGATCGCCGAAGCCCTGCAGCACGCGCACGAAAAAGGCCTGATCCACCGTGATGTGAAGCCCAAGAACATCATGATCACGAAGGAAGGCGTCGCCAAGCTGGCCGACATGGGCCTCGCCCGCGCGATGAACGACAAGGAAATGGCAGAGGCCGAGGCCGGCAAGGCGTTCGGCACCCCGTACTACATCAGCCCGGAGCAGATCCGAGGCGAGGTGAACATCACCGCTGCTGCCGACATCTATTCGCTCGGCGCGACGCTCTATCACATGGTCGCCGGCACCGTCCCGTTCGACGGCAAAAACCCTTCGGCCGTGATGCACAAGCATCTCAAGTCCGAACTGGTCCCGCCGGATCACGTGAACCCCAAGCTCAGCGCGGGCATTTCCGAAGTCATCGAGATGATGATGGCCAAGGATGCGCGGGCCCGGTACAAGAGCTGCAAAGACCTGCTCATCGACCTGCGCGCGGTTCGCAAGAAAGGCTCACCCCCGATCGCGCACAAGGACGTTCTTCCGCAGGAAGACATTTCCGCGCTGGTCGCAGCCGAGCATTCGGCCGAGGCCTTCATCGCGCAGGACCGCAGCGTGGGACGCCGGGCCCCCAACCCCTATCTGGTGCTGGGGCTGATCATCAGCCTGGTGGTCAGCGTCGGGTTTAACATCATCCTGTTGATGCGGAACTAACCTCGATTTCACGCTGAAATCCAAGGCATCTGGGTCAATCTCTCGCGGAACCTGTTGCTTCCAGGGCCGTGATCTGTTAGGATTCCATCGTCGCGGCAAAACTTGAGTTCTGAAAACTACAAGATCGGGCGTGTGTCCCGGTCGCGTGCGAGGACAGCCGCGTCACTTTGTCAGGAGAGTTTCCCATCGCATTCGGTCGATTCAGTCGCGAGAGTGGTCCGGTCATTCGGACGCGTGTGAATTTCATGATCCGCTTCTCCCCGATCCGCGTCATCGGACCGGAAGAAGAGCAGCTCGGCGTTCTCGAAACGCCCGATGCGCTCAAGAAGGCGCAGGAACTCGGCCTCGATCTGGTCGAGATCTCGCCCGATGCACGCCCGCCGGTGTGCAAGATCATGGATTACGGCAAGTACAAGTACGAGCTTTCGCAGAAAGCCCGGAAGACGCGCGCTGCATCCAAGTCAACCGAAATGAAGGAAGTCCGCCTCGGCCGCTCGGTCAAGATCGGTGAGCACGACATCCAGATCCGCATCGACCAGTCACGGCGCTTCCTCATCGCCGGGCACAAGGTGATGGTCACGCAGAAGTTCAAGGGCCGCGAGATCGCGCACCGCGATCTCGGTCTTCAGAACCTCCGCCAGGTCGCCGACGCGCTCGCCGACGTCTGCAAGATCGAACAAACCCCGCGCTGGATGGGCAAGCAGGCCAGCATCATCGTCGCGCCCGACAAGGTGAAGATCGACGCGATCAAGCGGAAGATCGAAAAGGAAAAGGCCGCGGCCATCGCCCGGGGCGAGAAGCTCGCCGAAGAGAAGTCGATCGAAGAACTCGAAGAGCAGGTCGCTGCGCAGAACGCGCAAGATGACCACGACGAGGATTGATCGCGCCGGCCAGTTCCGCAATGCAACGAAAAACAGCCCCGCGTTCGGGGCTGTTTTCATTCTGCTTCAGGCCGACCCTGGTTTACGAACCGCCGCCCTGCCGACGCCCACCAGCACCCGGACCCCGGCCACCGCCACCCATCGACTCCTCGAGTTTGGTGAGCTGTTCCTTGTTCAGGATCGGCTGCATCGCCGCGAGCAGTTTCTGCCGGCTTTCCTGCGCCGCGGCACGCATCGCCTCGCGGTCCGGCCCGCCCTCGCCCCCGCCGTCGGGTCCGCGCGCGGCGCGAGCGCGGAGCTGTGCAGCACCGCTGGTCGTCGCGAATTCCTCGATCGCGTTCAGCCCCGCCTGCTGCTTGGCGGAATCGAGCTTGAACGTCGAGAAGACGTCGGTCAGGTTGTCCCACTGGCGGCTGAACAGCCCGAGTGAAGGAATCGCCTTCGCGGCCGCGTCCGCACCGATCGCGCCGGTGAGAGACTTTTCGAGGCTCTCGCGCTGCGACTTGTCCAGCTCCTGCAGCTTGGTCATGATCTCACGCATGCCCTCGGGGCCGCCACCCTCTTCGCGACGCTGCATGGCTTCCTGCCGAAGTTTGTCGGCTTCGGCGTTGTGGCTTTGGCGTGCCGCGACGTACGCCGAGACAAGCGCTTTGGTCTGTTCCGCATTCAGGCCGAGGCGTCCCGCGACCCCGGTGGCCTGCAGATTCCAGGCAGCAGCAGCCCGTTCCGGGCTGAGCTGACGCCCGCCCATTCCGAAACCGCCCCCACCCTCGCGCGGGCCGCCGGGCGCACGCTGACCGGGCTCGCGCTGGGGTTGAGATTGCTGTTCTTGCGCGAGCGCCCCGAAGGAGAGCACGCTCGCGGCAATTCCGCTCACGATCAACTGGCCGAGCTTCATCTGAAATTCTCCGTGGATTTTCCGAATTGTGGTCACCGTCCGCCAAACGACGGCGCTGAACCAGTATTGCACAATCCGCCCGATCGGGATCGACCATCCGGAGACGATCCGAACCGGGCAGCCCGAAGCAGGAGCCGACATGTTCTCGATCGCGACCGCCGTCCTTGCCGCCGTGACCACGCTCGCCCAGCCCGCTCCGAACGCCCCGAAGGAGGGCGCACCCGCGCCCCGCCAGCAGGGCGAACGGCGGATCAGCGTCGAAGGCACCATGAAGATCATGGACCGTGCGATGGAAGCCCTGAACGGGCAGATCACCGACGCCTCGAAACGCGATGAGAACCTGGCGCACGTCAACGAGATGCAGAGGGGTTGCGTGATCGGGAAGGGGCTGCCCCTCCCCAAAGAACTGCTCGAGAAGGCGGGCGACGACGCCGCCCAGGCGAAGCTGAAGCAGGCCTACCGCTCGCACATGCTCACGCTGCTCAAAAAGCTCATCAGCCTCGAGGAAGCGATCGCGGAATCCAATCTGGACGACGCCAAGCGCCTGCTCAATGAGGTCGGTCAGGAGCGCGACCGCGGGCACGCCGCGATGGGCATGGGCGACGACAGCGCCGTCAGCCCGTTCTATCCGAAGTAAGCCACGCCCGGCACGCGTTACTCGTCTTCATCGGTCGGTTCCGGCGGGAGACCGTTCTGGAGGAGCAGCCTCCACGCTTCCGCCGCGGCAGGCCCGCGCTCGGTGAAGTTGCCGCTGTCGGCCTTCTTGATAATCGCCTCGATATCCGCGCGGCTGAACATCCAGTTCAGGCCCCCGTGGCCAGGGCCCCGCACGCGCGAAGCCTTGCGGATCGCATCGAACGTCTTGGATGAGATGTCCGCGGCATCGAGCAGTTGCTGCTTGCTGAAGGCGTCCGGATCGGTGTCGTTGGGTCGTCGAGTCTGGCCGCGGCGCATGAGGAGAGGGTATGCGATGGGAGAAAGGCGAAGAGTCGAGAGAACGCAGAGTGCGCGGAGAAGGCGGAGCTTCGCGGAGGAAAGGCGGGATTCAGTTCGAGAGAGAGAGAGAGAGAGAGAGAGAGAGAGAGGGAGAGAGAGAGAGAGAGAGAGAAGTTCGGAGTTCGGAATCCTGCAACGTGGCGAAGCCGGCAGATGCGACTGATGTCAGCATTGCCGATGTCTTGACTCTCACAGCATCTCTTTCTTCACTCCGCGAAACGCCGCATTCTCCGCGTGCTCCGCGCTCTCTCCCGCCTTCGACTTGATTTACCTGTTCGCCGACAGTTCGCGATACAACGTCTCATCGATGCCGAGGTACTCGCGCATGTGCTGGTCGTAGGTCTCGGCGTGATCGTCGCGCGAGAGATCAAGACGCAGCTCGTTGATGACCTTGGTGCCCTGACCGATCCACTCGCGCCAGGTTTCCGAGGAGATGTTCTCGAAGATCCAATTGCCGATCGGGCCTTTGAAGGGCGGACGCGGGAGCTTGGTGCCCGGCCGGCCGGTGCGTTTGCACATGAACGTGCCTTCGGGCATCGCGACTTCGACCTTCGCGCCTTCGACTTCGGGAAGCGGCTCGCCGAGTTGCTTGAGCAGATCGCCGATCGCCTTCTTGGGCATGAAGTCGCCCCGCTGCGAAGCAACGGTGTAGCCCTCTTTCAAAACCTCAGTCGCGAGCGGCTTGTCGTTGCAGGCGATGAATTCGGCCCCGGCGAGCTGGTACGCCTTCGACATGTCCTTATTAATGCGGTAGCAGCGAACATAGCTCTCGGCGGCGTCGCGATGGCGACCGGCCTGCGAATAAGCGTTGCCGAGGGAGTAATGGGCCATGTCGTTGGTCGGGTCGGCCTGGACCATGTTTTCGAATTGAGCGATACGCTGGGCGATGTCCATGGAGCGACGGTAGCGCAATTCTCGTGAACATGCACGCTACCAGCTTCAGAAGAGGTGTTTCCCGAGCGAGACAACCAACCAAAGTACTGCCATGCCCGCGGGAACAGTCACCAGCGCCAAGAGAAATCGAACGCAAAAACGACCCACGATTCGATCGAAACCCAACGGCGCATTTTCCATCCGCCGACGCTCGGCGAGCAAGAAGAACGTGGAGCCCGCCGCGTAAACGAATACGCCGATCGCCAGACAGATCGGCAGCGTTCGATTCAACCAGTACTCGGAATCGTACTGAACGCCGCGCGTACCGATGAACAGGGAGCTGGTGGCGATGCACACGCCGATCACGTAGCTTGCCCAAACGCCCCGGTCGCTCGAACTGCTGACAAACATGCGCCGGTAAAGATCTTCGATCGTGACGCGGACGCCGCACTCAGGACAGACGATGACGTCATCGTTCGGCGGAACGACGCTGTTCAATTCGTAGTTGCAACCTGGGCAGATGAGCTTGGACACGCTGCCTTATTCTACAAGCACCGCAACAACACCTGCCTGCGCGGCGAGTTGAGTGGACCTCTGCTCAGCAGATCTTGGTCGGAATGTGAAAAAGGGTAAAGGCAATCCACGCGACGCCAGCGTTTACGCCCAGAGAAACGGCGAAGACGCCGAGCGTGAAAAGAACTCCGCGATGGGTTTGCGGCGTTCCGGATTTTGTGCCCGGGAACTCTGCCTTGGCCGTCGCAACGACTGCACCACCGAGCACGCCGAGCGGAATTCCGAAGATCGCGAACCGCATGTCGGTCGACAGCGCGAGCAGCCCGATCGCAATCGCGACCACAACAACAAATAGCCCCCAAGCCACGGAGCTTAGAAAAACAGAGGCTCGATTTTGGTTGCTGGCTTGTTGCGATTGATTCTGAGCGCTCATGTCGCCGCATGCTGGACACAAAGATGTGGCTTCGGCCGACCCCAACGAATTCGGTAGTTCAGCTTTGCAAATGGAGCACATCTCTTGCAGCGGAGATGGATGATATCTTCCTGCTTCGGATGCCACAATACCTGACCTTACAGCTCGCCGGAATGACTTTGGGTTCGCCGCTGATTCTCGCGGCGGGAACTTCCGGCTATCTCGACGAACTCGCCGATGTCGCCGAACTTTCGGCCGCCGGAGGCGTCGGCGCGATTGTGACGAAGTCGATCACGCGCGAGCCGCGCGAGGGGAATGCGACTTGGCGGATTATCGAGCATCGCACGGGGATGATGAATGCGATTGGGCTGGCGAATGTGGGGCTCGAGAAGTTCAAGAGTGAGATTGTGCCGCGGATTGAGCGGTTTGTGGGGAAGACGACACGCACTGAAAATACCAACCCACCCCCAACCCCCTCCCACGGGGAGGGGGCTCCTGCAAAAGTCATTGGGTCGATCTCGGGGTTCAGTATTGACGAGTACGTTGCGGTTGCGGCGGCGATGGATGCTGTCGATGCGATCCCGGCGGTGGAGGTCAATGTCAGTTGCCCCAACGTCAAGCACGGGTGCGAGTTTGGAGCGGAGCCTTCGCTGCTTCGCGAGCTGATCTCGGCTCTGCGGCCGGTGCTCACCAAGACGCGGCTGTTCGTGAAGATTTCGCCGGCTGTGATGGGTTACGCATCGGCTGGAGAATCCGGAGTTGTGGCGATCTGCCGCGCTGCGATCGAGAGCGGCGCAGCGCCGAACGGGCCAAATCAGAGGCCGGGCGCGGATGCGATGGTGATTGCGAACACAGTGCCCGCGATGGCGATCGATGTGCGCACGCGCGAACCCCGGCTTTCGAATGTCACGGGCGGATTGAGCGGGCCGGCGGTGCATCCGATCGCGGTGAAACTGGTGCACGATGCGTATCGCGGGATTTGCAAAGCGACCAATACACCCATCGTCGGACTCGGCGGCGTGATGAACTGGGAAGATGCCGCGGAGTTTGTGCTGGCGGGCGCGAGCGCGGTTGGCATCGGGACGGCGCTGTTTGTTGATCCGCGTGCGCCGAAGAAGATTGCGCAGGGGTTGAGCAAGTGGGTTTCGGATCAGGGGGCGAAGAACATCTCGGAGTTGGTGGGAGCGGTGAAGTTGCCGGGGCGGTAGTGGTCGAGAGAGGAAAAGCGATTTCACCACAGAGAACACAGAGAACACAGAGAAAGACGGGCTGTTTGTGCGCAGTCATCAATGCCGGCGGCACGCGCCGTTCATGCAACGATGACTTGATTTTCTCTCCGCGATCTCCGCGATCTCTGCGACTCTGCGACTCTGCGGTGAAAATCGCTTTCCGATTGCTTTCGTGTTCACGCAAAGCGATTCAGGCAGCGTCGCGTGCGGCGAGAGGCTCGGATGCGGGCACCGAAGTCGTGCTGATTCCGTCACACTTTGCCGTCTGTGAAAGCCGCTCTGGCTTGGGGCCGCGCGGGTTGACGGGCCAGCCGGACCACTCCTCGTAGCGGCGCTGGAGATCCTGCACGATCTCGCTCGCGCTGAGTTCCATCTTGGAGTAATCGATCATCGGGAACGCGCGGACGCGGGCGCACCCGAACCGCCACAAGCTGGCCCACGCGGGTTCAACCTGAGGCGTACCCGAAATGAGAATCGGCAGCACGCGAGCGCCGGTCTTCTTCACGAGCAGGCCGACGCCCGGCTGGAACGGCATGATCTGGCGGGGCGGGCGCTCGAGGCCCCCTTCGGGGAAGATTCCAAGCACGCCCCCGCTGCTCACATGGCGGATCGCTTCGCGCATCGCCTTGGTATCGCGGGCGCCAAGATCGACGCCGATGACGTTCGCCCATTCCCAGAACCACTGAAGGCTCTCGATCTGCATCGAGCGCGCCATGATCCAGCGGATCTCGAAGCGGCAAAGACTCTGCAGAATCGGAACGTCCGCCCCCGCCGTGTGGTTGGAAACGACGATCAGCGGCCCGGCGTGAATCCGATCGGGGATGTGCTCGCGCCCTTCGACGCGAACGCGCTGCATCACGCGGGCGTAGAGCTTCATAATCCCGACCAGAATCCCGGCCATCGGGTCGGCGCGGTCGTTCCGCACCAGTGCCGCGCTCGCCCAGGCGAGCAGCCCGAGCACCGACGCGATGAGGATGATGGTCGTGAGAATTGTGAAGGTCACGCGACGCGATGCTAGCCGTTGCAAACTTGCTTTGTCGAGTGAGGGAAAGAACCTGATTTACATCCGGCCGTGTTTATGGTCAGGAGATGTTTGGGTGTACACTCGCGCGATCGGGCCGGTGCGGCCCCCTCGGGAATCGGAAAGGACAGTGTCGCGATGGATCGCGGGGATTTATGGGCCGGGCAGCGCGAGCAGAGCCGCAGAGCGGTCGAGCCGCTGGCGGTGCGGATGCGACCCCGCACGCTCGATGAATTCGCGGGGCAAACTCACATCTTGGGCAAGGGGAAACTGCTCCGGCGCATGCTCGAAGCCGACGTCATCACGTCGCTGATTCTGCACGGCCCGCCCGGAACCGGGAAGACGACCCTGGCCGAGCTGATCGCGCAGTTCACCAAGCGGCACTTCGAGCGCGAGAACGCTTCGAGCGTTGGGGTGAAGCGCATCCGCGAGATTCTGGACGAGGCCGCGCTGCGGCTGGAACGGAGCGGGCGGCGGACCGTTCTCTTCCTCGATGAGATTCATCGCTTCACCAAGCCGCAGCAGGATGTGCTGCTCGCGGATGTGGAGCGGGGCATCCTCACGCTCGTCGGCGCAACAACCGAGAACCCGCTGTTCGCGGTGAACAGCGCGCTCGTGAGCCGGAGCACGCTCTTCCGGCTCGAGCCGCTGAGCGAAGACGACATTGTCGGAGTGCTCCGCCGCGCAATCGGCGACGAGGAGCGGGGCTACGGAAAGCTGAACGTCACCGCCGACGATGAGGCGCTCCGCGTCTGGGCAACCAAGAGCGATGGCGATGCCCGCCGCGCACTCACCGCGCTCGAAGTTGCGGTGCTTTCGCAGAAGAGAAAAAAAGAAGGCGAGACGGAGAGACAAAGAGAAGGCGAAACTTCGTCTCTTCCTCTCTCCGTCTCTTCGTCTCTTTCGATCTCCCGCTCCGACGCCGAAGACAGCATCCAGCAAAAAGCCGCGGTCTACGACGGAACCGGCGACGAGCATTACAACAGCATCAGCGCATTCATCAAAAGCGTCCGGGGCAGCGATCCGGATGCCGCGATTTACTGGCTCGCACGCATGCTCGATGCGGGCGAAGACCCGCGCTTCATCGCCCGGCGCCTCGCCATTCTCGCGAGCGAAGACATCGGCAACGCCGATCCGCGCGGGATCATGGTCGCGCAGAGCGCGTGGGAACTGCTCGAACGCATCGGCATGCCCGAAGGCCGCATCATCCTCGCGCAGGCCACGACTTACCTCGCGCTCGCCCCCAAGAGCAACGCCAGCTACGTCGCAATTGATGAAGCCCTTGCGGACGTCAAAGAAGGTCGCACGATCGCGGTCCCTGTCCATCTGCGCGACGGCAACTCGGCCCCCCCAGCGCCCGGGTCGGCCCCCGCAAACGGCACGGGCTATCGCTACAGCCACGGCGACTCGGGAGCGATCAACGACCAGGACTATCTCGGCGTCGAGAAGCAGTACTACCGCCCCACCGACCGTGGACTCGAAAAATCGCTGGCAGAACGCCTCGAAGAACTCCGCGCACTGCGCCGGGCCGGACGTCTCCGGCGGTCCGAGGGCTCCGCATGATCGAAGGCCTCGACTCCGAGAAAAAGGCCGCGCGGGCCGAGCTCCGCACCCTCTGGCGGTCGCTCCCGCCCGCCGAACTCTCCACGCTTTCTCGGCGCATCACGGAGACGACCATCTCCCTCCCCGAGTGGCAGAACGCCGGCGCGATCATGCTGTACGCCTCGATGCCCGGCGAGATCGACACCGGGCCGCTGGCGGAGCACGCCCTTTCCCGCGGCAAGATCCTCTCCGTCCCACGCACCGACTGGGAAGGCGGCATTCTCCGGCCGGTCCGCATCCAAAGCTGGGCCGACGCAACAGCCGGCCCGCGCCACCCCGACCGCCCGTCCGTTCCCTCGCCGCGGGCCACCTGCGTTGATGTGAATCCCGCTTCGCTCCAGCTTGTCATCGTGCCCGGGCTCGGGTTTGACCCCGCCGGAAACCGCCTCGGACGCGGCGCGGGTTTCTATGATCGGTTCCTGCTGGAGAACGCGCTCGGGGCCAACGCGATCGGCCTCGCCCCCGACCGCATGATCCTGCAGCGGATTCCCGCCGGCGCGATGGATGCGCCGGTTTCGACGGTCGTCTCCGAATCACGCGTGATCCGGGTGCGGGCGTCCTGATTGTGCCGATCAGGCCCCGCCGGTCGATAAAGGCCCGGGTTTTGCAGGGCTTGCATGGAGGTTGTTCATGGCTCTTCCGTCTCAGACCGAGCGTCAGTCCGAAATCGGTCGTTCCTACGTCTACAACCAGCGCAGCGTGGCCGCCAACGGCGCAAGGACCGTGATGGTCATCGCCGCGGCACTCATCGTCGCTGCCGGCTCGGTCTGGGGCATCCTCTCGGTGATGAACCGCCGCTCGGCCACCAGCACGCTCCCGCCCGGTGATGCCAAGTCGGAAGTTGCCCGAGCGGCGGCGCCGATTCCTTCTGGAAGCCAGAAGCCCACCGAGCCCACCCCCCAAACCACCCACACCGCCCCAGCCGCTGCCGCTCCTGTACACACGCCCGCCACGATTTCACTCGCGAGCGCCGGCCCGGAACCCGTTTCGACCCAGACGCCGCCCCAGATTTCGCCGGCCGGCAGCGCGAACGCAAGTCCGGTCCGCAGCAATGTGCCCCCGATCATGCCGCCCTCGGGCTCACCCACCACGACAACCTCCTCGCCGACTTCGACCCCCGCGACCGATCCTTCCGGTCGCCCCGGCGCTGTGGATGTCACGCGGAAGGATCTGACGCCCGGTGCGGCCAACTCCACCTCCACTCCGACCGAACCGAACCAGCCTGTTTCACTCGCGCCGACCGGCAGCACGAGTGAAGTCACGCAGCAGATTCAGGCGGCGGAGCAGCGTGCCGCGGCGGGCGAATTGCTCCAAGCCCGCGCCCTGTTCAACAAGGCGCTCCACAACCCCAACGCCGTGCGCGAGGATCAGGAAAAGATCCGCCAGCGGATGGCCGCGCTGAACGCCGACCTGCTCTTCTCGCCCAAGGTCTTCGCGGGCGATCCGATGGCCGAGAGCTACGTCGTGAAGAGCGGCGACAACCTGATCAAGATCACCCGCAACCGCGAACTGGCGGTCGATTGGCGACTGGTCGAACGCATCAACGGCATCAAGGGCAACTCGCTGAAGGTGGGCCAGAAGCTGAAGCTCGTTCGTGGCCCGTTCCACGCCATCGTGCACAAGGGCGAATACCGGCTCGACCTCTTCCAGGGTTCGCCGGACGATCCGGATTCGTGGATGTTCATCCGCTCGTTCAAGGTGGGCCTGGGCACCGGCAACAGCACACCCCTCGGCAGCTTTGTCGTCAAGCCCAAGAGCAAGCTGGTGAACCCGCACTGGGTGAACCCGCAGACGGGCCAGAAGTTCCACGCGGATGACCCCAAGAACCCGATCGGCGAGTACTGGATGGGGATCGAGGGCATCGGCGACAGCAAGACGATCACGGGCTATGGCCTGCACGGAACGGTCGAGCCGGATTCGATCGGCCAGCAGAAGTCGATGGGCTGCGTGCGTCTCGGCGATGAAGACATCAAGCTGCTCTACGAGATGCTGGTCGAGCAAATCAGCGATGTGAAGATTGTGCCCTGATTGCAGGCGGAAAGCGGTTTTCGGCCCAAGCCGCCGCCGGGTGACGAGTCCAACGCGCCGGATGATCTGTCGGAATTCGCGGAATTGAGCCGAGCGAATCCCGAAGCAAGAACGGGAGGATCGCGATGGCCATTTTTCGCAGAAGCAGCGCCCTGCTCACGCAGAGTTTTCACGTTCTTCGTCAGGACAAGCAACTGGTCATTTTCCCGCTCCTGAGTGCCGCGGCATGCTTGGCCGTGCTGATCTCGTTCGCGACGCCGATCATCGCAACCGGCCTGCTCGAAGACATCTCGAGCCAGAACGGCAAGGAAGAAATCACGCTCGGCATGAAAGCCCTCGGCGCGGGGCTGTCCTTCTTGTTTTACTTCGTCAGCTACACCGTGATGGTGTACTTCAACACCGCGCTCGTCTCGTGCGCGATGGAGCGCTTTGACGGCAAGACGCCGACGGTGCGGGGAGGGCTGCACGCCGCGAACGGGTTGCTGGGGCGGATCATCGCGTGGTCGCTTCTCGCGGCAACCGTTGGCAGCGTTCTGCGGATGATCGAGGAACGCGTCGGATTTATCGGGAAGATCGTCGTCGGACTCTTCGGCGCAGCGTGGAGCATCGCGACGTATTTCGTCGTGCCGGTGTTGGTGGTGGAACGCGTCGGTCCGGTGGATGCGCTGAAACGCTCGGTGAATGTCATGACCAAGTCGTGGGGAACCGCGCTTGTCAGCAACATCGGGCTGGGGCTGACCATGGTGCTCGCGTACATCGTCGCGACGATTCCGGCGTTTGTGGGCCTCGCGTTCACGATCAAGCTCCACCACTGGGCTCCGATCGTGGTCGGCGGTGCGGTCACGATGGTGTTGATCTTCTTGACGGCGCTCGTCACCAGCGCGATGCAGATGATTCTGGTGGCGGCGCTCTACCGCTACGCGGCATCGGGAACCGCGCCTGCTGGGTTCGTGGAATCCGACATGCGGGCGGCGTTTGCCCCGAAAAAACAGAAGCTGGAAAGCTCGTTCTAAAGCTCCAAAAACCGCTCAACATCGAAGCCGTAAAAAGCGCTCAAAAACCCCTGTAAATCAGGGGTTTTTTCTCATCAAGAAATCGCCGAAATTTCGCCGATTTTCACGGGTGTTTGCCTATTATTCCTGTTCGCTTTTTCGTGCCAGAGTTTGCATTTTGATAGGCCCGGTTTCCGCATCGAAATTCGTCCGTCCGAGCGGCTCGAATTGACCCGTGTCCGTGATCCGAATTGCCTCTCCGCATGACGCGCGCTCGCTCCAATTCCCACGCTCAACCGGTCGCCGACCCAGCGGCCGATAGCGTGCAGATCGAGGTAAAACCCGTGACGCAAGCTTCGTCGAATTCTTCTGCTGCTCCTTCAACTCCGGCTCCGACACCCGCAGTCCCCGGCGCGACCAGCGGCAACTACGGCGCCGAGCAGATCCAGGTCCTCGAAGGTCTCGAAGCCGTGCGCAAGCGCCCCGGCATGTACATCGGCGGCACCGGCATCAACGCGCTGCATCACCTCGTGTACGAAGTCGTTGACAACTCGATCGACGAAGCGATGGCGGGCCACGCGACCTTTGTGAGCGTGACGATTCAGCCCGATGGTTCCTGCCAGGTCATGGACGACGGCCGCGGCATCCCGACCGACGTGATGAAGAACCAGGAAGATCCCGCGCTCAACGGCAAGCCCGCGATCGAGATCGTGCTGACCAAGCTGCACGCCGGCGGAAAGTTCCAGCAGGAAGGCAGTGCGTACAAGGTCTCGGGCGGCCTCCACGGTGTGGGTGTCTCGTGCGTGAATGCGCTCAGCGAGTATCTCGATGCCGAGGTCTATCGCGATGGCAAGATCTGCGGCATCGGCTTCGAACAAGGCCGCGTCACCACGCCTTTGCACGAGATCGGCAAGATCCCCGCAAACTCGACGCGAACCCGCGGCACAACCGTCACGTTCCGGCCCGATCCGACGATTTTCCCGGACACCACGTTCAGCTTCGAAACGCTGGCCACGCGTTCACGCGAGCTGGCGTACCTCAACCCCGGTGTCACGATCAAGCTGACCGACGAACGCGTCGGCCCGGATGGCAAGGTGCGCACCGAGACGTTCCGTGCAGAGAACGGGTTGCTTGAGTACGTGCAGTACCTGATGACCGGCAAGAACGCCGTTGCATCGCCCGTGTATCTGCGTCGAGATGATGCCGCCCAGACCTTGGTCTGCGAAGTCGCGATGCAGTACCACGACGGGTACAACGAAACGCTGCTGAGCTTCGCCAACAACATCAACAACATCGATGGCGGCACGCACGCGCAGGGCTTCAAGGTTGCGCTCACCCGCACCATGAACGCCTACGCGAAGAAGTCGGGCATCATCAAAGACAAAGACCCGGTGCCGAGCGGCGAAGACCTGCGCGAAGGCCTCGTCGCCATCGTCAGCGTCAAGCTGCCGAACCCGACGTTCAACAACCAGCCCAAAGAAAAGCTCCTCAACCCCGAGATCGAAACCTTCGTCTCGCAGGCCGTGGGCGAAGCACTCGAAAACTGGATGGAAGAACATCCGCAGGAAGCCAAGCGGCTCTGCCTCAAGGGCATTGTCGCGGCACAGGCTCGCGAAGCAGCCCGCAAGGCCCGCGAACTCACCCGGCGCAAAACCGCGCTCGACAGCGGCAGCATGCCTCACAAGCTCCGCGATTGCAAGACCCGCAACGTGGATGAGGCCGAAATCTTCATCGTCGAAGGTGACTCGGCAGGTGGCAGCGCAACGCAGGGCCGCAACGTCGAGACGCAGGCGATCCTCCCGCTCAAGGGCAAGATCCTGAACGTCGAGAAGGCACGCATCGACAAGATCCTGGGCTTCGAAGAAATCCGCACGCTGATCGCAGCGCTCCGCGTCGGCATCGGCAACGAGCTTGATCTCAGCAAGCTCCGCTACGGCAAGATCATTATCATGACCGACGCCGACGTCGACGGCAGCCACATCCGCACGCTGCTGCTCACGTTCTTCTTCCGTCAGATGCCCGACCTTGTCCGCAAGGGACACATCTTTATCGCGCAGCCTCCGCTCTATCAGGTTGCGAAAGGGCACGGCAAAGCGAAGCGTGCGTGGTATGTGCTGAACGAGAAGACGCTGGACGATTCGCTCACCAGCCTGGGCCTCGAGAATGCCGTGCTCGTTGTCCGCGACATCCTGAATGTCACGCCCGGACGCGACGCGGCAGAATCCGCCCGCATCGAGGGCGACAAGCTCAAGCGCGTCATCTTCCTCCTCTCTCGTCTCGAAGAACTCGTCACGATCGCCGAACGCCGCGGCGCCAAATTTGTCGATCTGCTGTCGGCAAGGAGCAAGGACCCTTCCGGCAAGAACCGCCTGCCTTCACGTCGGGTGAACTGGCGTGCCGGCGAGGAGTACGCCTGGACCGAAGAGCAGGCCCTCGAAATCCTCGCCAGGCACAAGCTCCGTCTGGCCGATGCCGGCGGCGCCGAAGGCACGGGCATCGCGGGCGAGTCCGTCGCCGTCGTGCGCGAGCTGCACGAGAACCGCGAGCTCGAACGCATCTTCCACGATCTCGCCTCGCTCGGGCTCTCGATCGACGACTTCGCGCTCGTCCGCGAGGAGTCCGCCTCCGGCGAGAAGATGCCCGCCAAGTTCGCGTGGGTCATCACCGGTGATGCCCCGCACGCGCCCGAAGCCTCGGAGACTCCCGCCGAAGCGGACGACGATGGCTCGGCCGAAGATTCTGCCGAAACCGGGATGGTCAAGGCGGTGCTCAATCCCCGCACGTCCCGCGTGATCGAGGCGGCCAACCTGCTCGAGATCCTCGCCTCGCTGCACGAACTCGGCCGGCGCGGGCTCGAGATCAAGCGCTTCAAGGGTCTGGGCGAGATGGATGCGGAGCAGTTGTGGGAGACCACGATGGACGCCACCAAGCGCGTGCTCCTCCGCGTCAACTGGGATATGGCCAGCAACGCCGATGCGCTGTTCTCGGTCCTGATGGGTGAAGATGTCGAGCCCCGGCGCAAGTTCATCGAAGACCACGCGCTCGAAGTCAAAAACCTCGACGTGTAACCGCCGGGGTGCGGGCCGGCAGGGAACTGTGCCGTCTATTCCGGCCGTCCGTGAAACCCGTGTCACCTCGCGCAGCACAGCCCTCAGAGTCCGCCCGGATTCTCCCGATACTTCACACACGGGGGCACTATCCGATGGCAGAACTCAAAGGCCGGGACAGCACGTCGCAGAATGTCGGTCGCATCAACACGCTCGGCATGAGCATCACCGATCTTGCGGCGCTGCTCAAAAGGCTCGACGAGGCCGACAAGGCCGCGGCATCGAAGAGCCGCCGCTTCAAGCGCCGCCAGTTCCGGCTCGCCTCGCTCGAGATGGAAGTGCACCACGCGGGCGGTGTGCCGACCAAGCTGAGCGTGGTCTGCCGCAACATCTCCAGCGGCGGCGCCGCCCTGCTGCACAATTCATTCCTGCACGTGGGCACGAAGATCATCCTGAGCTTCAAGAACGCGGCGCGGGGCAACGTCTCGGTCGTCGGAAAAGTGGCGCACTGCTCGCACGTGCGGGCGCAGGTGCATCAGCTCGGCATCAAGTTCGATCAGCCGATCAAGCCCTCCGACTTCCTGCAGCTCGATCCGCTGGACGACTGGTTCACCCTCGAGAACGTCAAGGACGAGGAGATGCGTGGCTGCATCGTGCTCGCCGGAACCAGCGATATGGAAGCCAAGCTCGTCCAGAGCTTCCTGAAGGGGACCGAGATCCGCCTCCGCTGCTCGGGCGACCAGGCCACGGCGTTCGCCCATGCCGCAGAGGGCGCCGACCTCATCATCGCCGACCCCGACCAGCAGAAGTTCGACATCGGCGTGTTCATACGCGAGGCGGCGTCGAGCGGCCTCGCAACGCCGATCCTCGTCGTGACCGCACGAGGCCCGGATGAACGGCGCAGGATCCTCCGCGAGTTCGAGCCCGCCGCCGTCCTCGCCAAGCCCCTCACACGCGACGTGTTCACGCGCGCACTCGGCGAGTTCCTCATCGTCGGCCGGTCCGCGGCATCCACGGTCAGCTCCATGCAGACCACCGACGAGAAAATCTCGCTGCTCCCCGAGTTCGTCCGCAGCCTGCACGCCTCGGCCTGCGATCTTCGCGCGCTCCTCGAACGCAACGAGCTCGATGCCACCCAGGCCATCTGCGCACAGATCGCGTCCGCGGCGCCCCCGATGGGCTTCGCCGGCATCGGCGCGCTCGCCGACCAGGCCGTGAAGTCGCTCACCCAGACCCGTTCGGTCGAATCCTCCAAACCGACACTCCAGCGCATCATCGGTGCGTGCGAGAGCGCCCAGGCAACCCGCCGGGCCGCCTGACCACGCTTCCGGACCTTCGGCGGCACACGCTGCGCTAAGTCTCATTCGGAACCTCATCCCGTGCCCACGCCCGACCGATCCAACAACGCTCAATTCCGGCGTGGCGGGTCGAGGGATCATCGAATGGACATGCGCGAGAGTTCCGCTTGGGATAACAAGAGTGACTGGGCAGAGGATTCGGTCGGCGCCCGCAAGAACACCCTCGGGATCGATCTCGACGGTGTGCGCGCCCTCGCCACGCGGCTCGATGCGCTCGACGGCCCGAGACCTTCCGAGCTCAAACGCGACTTCGTCCGCTGGCCCTTCCATCGCGAACGCATCCGCATCCAGATCGACCAGCCCGGCGGCACGCAGCTCCTGCTGAAACTCGCCTGCCGCAATCTCTCGCGCGGCGGCATCTCCCTCTTCCACAACGCCTATCTGCACGAACGCGGCCGCGCCGTCGTCTGGCTCCCCCACCCCATCCGCGGCGAAGTCGGCATCTTCGGCACCCTCGCCCGCTGCAAGCACCGGGGGGGCATGGTCCACGAGCTCGGCGTCCGTTTCGATCGCCCGATCGACGCGAAGGAATACGTCTCGCTGGACGCCGGCGCGGAAATCTACAGCCAGGAACGCGTCACCCCCGAGCGCCTTTCCGGCTCCCTGCTCGTGGTCGATCCCGATGCACAGGAGCAGCGCCTCATCCGCCATTTCACCGCCGGTACGGCGATCCGCGTCCGCACCTGCACAACGCAGACCGAGGCCCTCGCGGCGCTCCGCGAACCTGTTGATCTTCTGCTCGTGGCGCTCAACCTCCCCGACGGGAGCGCCGCCGAGTTTGTCTCGGCCGTGCGGGCCGTCGGCGTGCGCACCCCGGTCCTCATCATCACCCCCGACGTCTCGCGCGAATCACGCAACGCCGCACGCGGTGCCGCCTGCGAAGGCGTGCTCGGCAGGCCCCTGAGCTGCGATCGGCTCCTCCGCGCTCTCGCCGAGTTCATGGGCGACGCTTCGACCTCCGCGAGCGCTTCGGCCACCACAACAATCGCCAGCGACGATCCCGCCGCCGAGGTGCTGCCCGAGTTCATCGCCGAGCTCCACGCCGCCGCCGAGACCATCCGCGGCGCGATCGAGCGCGACAACGCGCCCGAATGCGAACGCGTCTGCCTCATGATCGCCGGGGCCGCCCCCGCGCTCGGATTCGCGGGCATGGTCCCGGCCGTCGAACGCGCGCTCCAGATGCTCGCCTGGACCAAGAGCGCCAAAGAATCCGCGGTCGTGCTCTCCGACGTCGTCGCGGCGTGCGAGCGCGCCAAGGCCGCCTGAATCTTTCCGGTCCCGATCGCCGCGCGCTCTACCATGTCGCTCCCACGCCATGGCGACCTTCCTCCTCAAGACCGAACCCGGCGAGTACTCCTTCGCCGATCTTCAACGCGACGGCGCAACAACCTGGACGGGGATCACCAATCCCGCCGCGCTCAAGGCCCTGCGCGAAGCACGCAAGGGCGACGAGGCGTTCATCTATCACACGGGCTCCGAAAAGGCGATCGTCGGGCTCGCGAAGATCGAACGCGACGCCTACCCCGACCCGAAGAAGCCCGGCAACACCGCCCTGGGCGAAACCAAGTTTCCCGTCATCGACCTGAAGGCGCTCAAACCCGTCAAGGTTCCGGTCACGCTCGAAGCGGTGAAATCCGACCGGCGTTTCGCCACCCTCGGCCTCGTCAAGCAGACGCGATTGAGCGCGATGATCGTGCCGCCCGACCTGGTGCTGGCACTCAAAAAACTCGCGGGGCTGTGATGCGCCGCACACGATCGAAGGGTGGCCAACGGGACTCGAACCCGCGACCCCGAGGATCACAACCTCGTGCTCTAACCAACTGAGCTATGGCCACCATCAGGGCCCGGCGAGCAATCGCCGAGCGGGAGGAAGCTTATGGCGCGACCGCGTCCGGGGCGATTCGCCGCGACGATTCATTTTCGGGCCGCGGGTTTGCTCCGCGAAACTTCGGCAAGCCCGCTCAGGGCCGGAACCTGCGCCGCATCGTTGAAATACTCAAGAATCCACGCCAGCCCGCCCGTCCGGTACATCCCGACGAACAACTCAACAGTCCCCGGGCAGTACCGATTTCCAATCCCCTTCTGCAATTCATCGATCGCACGCTCCGCCGCGCCCTCGCCCGTTTCGCGCCGATACGGACGCAGGCTCGTCATGGCATCGAACGAATCGATCACCGCGAAGTACCGCGCGGCCACCGGAATGCCGTCTCCCGATAGCCCGTCCGGATACCCGAGTCCGTCGAACCGCTCGTGGTGCGAGCGAACCAAGTCCAGCACCACCGGGTCCGATTCACCCATGCGCACCAGCCGCTCGTGCCCGAGAGTCGTGTGCGTCTTCATGACCTCGAATTCTTCCGCCGTCAACTTCCCCGGTTTCTGCAGAATGTTCGACGGGATCTCGATCTTCCCGATGTCGTGGAGTGCTGCCGCGACCGTGAGCCGCTCAAGCAGATCGTGGTCCGCGCCTGCTCGCTCTCCGAGTGCGCGCGTGTAAAGCACCACTCGCCACGTGTGCGCAGCGGTGCTCATGTCCTTTGCTTCAAGGAGGCCGACAAGCGCCTGAATGACTTCGGGGGACATCAATCGAGCTGAAGAGTAAGCACCGACGTGAGGGGCTACGCAACGCGCGAACGACCGAGCGCCGCGGCACGAACAAAGTCGGAGACCGAGCGATAACCCTCCCGCCGCGCCGCGTTTTCAAGCGCGAGTCGCTCGAGCGCTGTCAGCCGCACGTTGAGCTGCACTTCTCGCTTCTCGTCGCCCGCAGGCGATGGAGGTCGTTCGCCTCGTTCCAGCATCGCCGAAATCGCCAAGGCGGTCGCTTCAATCGTCTCGGCAGCGCAGCGGTCGATCGTTTTTCCGTCGGCCATCACCAGCGGCATTTCCACGGTGCGCCCCAGGAAACCCACGCCCGGCTCCCGAGAAACAACGAGCTGATACTGACGTGCAAGGTCTTCCGCCTGTTTCCAAAGCGCCGAGGCAACCGGACGATTCGCGGCATCAGCGCCCTTCGCCCGACGCGCGGAGCCCTTTGATGATCCGCTCGATCTGCCGGGCGTAGACGGCCTTGACCTTCCCGTGGTGGACGGGGAAGCCGATCGGCGGGAGATTGGGTCCTCGGAAGTGATGATGAGATCCTTTGACACGGTCGAGGGTGTAACCGACTTGCTCTAGAACTCGCCGCAGATCACGGAGAGATACATCGGACGGCATGTCGAATCTCCTGAGGTCAAGGCACGACGCGACCGAGATCTTCCGGTCCGTGCAATGCACCAGTCCTCAGGCTTGCCGCACCTACCAACACGCATCCACGCGTCGCGGCCAACCTGGAAGAAATTGAATCTCGCCCAAAGAACTGGCAGGCAAGCTCTTCGGGTTCGTACTCCAACAGGTCGCACCTTGCGAATGCGATTTCTGCGTTTGTGAGAATAGCACAATCCGACGGTCGCGTCAAGCCCACGCTATACGCTTCACTTTCGCGATGCCAGAATATCCGTCAGAACATCCGCCTGATGATCCGCGTGATAGCTGCTCCGCACAAGCGGGCCGCTCTCCACGACCTTGAACCCGCGCTTCAGGCCCTCTTCCTTGAACATCGCAAACGTATCCGGATGGACCCAGCGATCCATCGGCAGGTGGTTCCGCGTCGGCTGCAAATACTGCCCGATCGTGAGAATGTCGCAGGCGCCGTTCGGCGTTTGCGTCCCCGCAATCACTTCATCCATCAGCGCCAGCACTTCCTCGTCCTTTTCACCGATGCCGACCATGATCCCCGTTTTCGCGACCCCCCCCTGCTCCTTCACGCGCCGGAGCAGTTCCACCGATCGATCAAACTTCGCGCTCGGCCTCACCGCCGGATACATCCGACGCACGCTCTCCAGGTTGTGATTGATGATGTGCGGCTTCGCATCGATCACCATCTGCAGCGCCGGCCAGTTCCCCTCAAAGTCCGGAATCAGCACCTCGACGCTCATCGACGGGCACGATTCGCGCGTCCGGATGATCGTGTCCGCCCAGATTCCCGCCCCACCATCCGAAAGTTCATCGCGGTTCACGCTCGTGATCACAACGTGCTTGAGACCCATCAGGGCCAGGCTCTCAGCAACCCGGCGTGGCTCATCCCGGTCCACAGCCTGGGGCCGCCCCGTCTTCACGTTGCAGAAGCCGCACGCCCGGGTGCAGGTGTCGCCCAAAATCATGATCGTCGCCACGCCCCGCGCCCAGCATTCGCCCATGTTCGGGCAGCCCGCCTCCTCGCAGACCGTGTGCAACTTGTGCTCGGACATGATGTTGCGCAGCCGGTTGTACCCCGGACCTCCCGGCACCTTGGCTTTCAACCACGCCGGCTTGCGCTTCACCAGCAACTGCTCAGGTCCCGAACCCTGGTTGTTCAAAATCATCCCCGAAAGACTGACAAGTGGCTGATCCACCCGGCGCAAGGGGTCGCCGCCGGCAGGCCTTGGATGGCGTGCCAGCGTCTTCGCAAGGGCTTCGGGGGTCATCCCGGGGGGCAAAATGCCGTTCGGAGGGGTCATGGGAGAGCCAACTCTAGGGTCCGCGGCACCCCAGTTGCGAGTACCCCCGCCCGAACCTCGAAGCAGCTTCTGCGCGAACCTTCATTGACCGGGAAGCGAAGGTCCGATCAAAACCCTCCGGGGAATCAGCCGATGCAGTATGTGGACCCGATAAAGGCCTGGAAAGGACCCCCACCCACCTGACGGGGTCGACCGAGATAGGTTTGACAACAGAGCGACAGGTGATACGGTGCGGACGTTCGGTCCGCCACCGAGAGAGACCGACCGATGCCGAGCCAGGAGCCCAGTTTGAACCCGACCGACCCAGCGACCAACCCCTTTTTCTGCCGCTCCGCACTCCGCCGCACGACCGCCAAGGTCCTTGCTTTGGCCGGAGGCGTCGTCGGAGTGTCGATGGTCGGCTGCGAATCAGACTCCTTTATTGATCCGAGCGTGATGGGCCGCTGGGAACACACCCCCACCAAAGTGCCCGTTCTCGAACGAATCGCCAGCATCGAGGACGCCAAGGGCGACCTTGTCGAATCCAGCTCGCCCACTCCCGAAGATCTCTACACCGACCCGCGCGACTATCGCGTTGGCCCCGGCGACGCGCTGCGGATCGAAATCTACGACTTTGTGACCACCGGCGGACCGCCCGAATTGTTCGAGCGCGTGGTCGATCCCGTCGGCATGATCGAACTGCCCCAGCTCGGCCGTCTCTTTGTTTCTGGAAAGTCGGTCGAACAGGTCCGCGACACGATCTCCGACGCCATGAAGAAGTTCGTTGCCGACCCCCTCGTCGGCGTGGATATCCGCGAACTCCGCCAGCAGACGTTCACGATGATCGGTGCGATCGAACGCCCCGGCCCCTACTTCATCCCTTCGATCGACTACAAGCTCATCGAAGCCATCACCGCCGGCGGCCGCATCGACGACATGACCAAAGAGGTCTTCGTCATCCGGCAGGTTCAGCTCGATGAGCGCGCGATGAGCCCGCGCGACACCCGCCGCTCTCCCCTCCCGGGCGGTTCAGGCCCCGCCCGCCCCGCAACAAACGGCGAAACGCCCACAGGCACCGAGCCCCCCAAGAGCGGCGAATCGCTCATCGACTTGATCGACCAGCTTTCGCAACCCGGCGACAAGGCCCCTGCCACTCCCGGCCAGCCCAATCAGGCCGCCCCTCAGCCCCGCAGCGAGCCGCCGATTCCCATGCCGGACTCCCCGGCTCCGACGCCTTCTTCCACCCCTACCCCCACCCCTACCCCCTCTCCGACTCCAACGAACCCGGCTCCCGCTCCTTCGCCCGCACCGGTTCAGCCGCCGGTCCAACCGCCTCCTCAGAATCCTGCCCCGGCGCCCAAGCCGCAGGAACCCGCGCAGCCGCCGGTGGATTTGCCTTCGCCCGGCATCATGACCGGCTACACGTCCGGTCCGGTTTTGGCGAGGCGCGAAAGCCGGTTCGGCGATGAACCGAGCGCCGGACGTGGAACTAGCCCAACCATCGACTTGCCCGAACCAGGCCGCACCGCTCAGCCGGCCCCGGGCGCGGCAGCGCCTCAGAGTTCCTGGGTCTTCATTGACGGCAAATGGGTGCAGCTCGCGACGTCGCCTTCGGGCCGGCAGGAAACCAAGAAGGACCTGCCCGCAGAACAGCGTCGGGTCGTGGCGCAGCGGATCATCCGCGTTCCGTTCCAGCAGCTCATGGCGGGCGATACGTCGCTGAACATCGTCGTGCGCCCGGGCGACATCATCCGCGTTCCGGCGATGCCCCGGGGCGAGGTGTATATCGCGGGGCAGGTCAACCGGCCGGGTGTGTACAACCTTTCAGAAACCGGGCGTTTGACCCTTTTGCGGGCGGTTTCATCCGCCTCGGGCGGGCTTTCGAATCTGGCGATTCCCGAACGCGTGGACTTGATCCGTGTCGTCGGAGACGGTCAGCAGGCGATGGTGCGGCTCGATATGCGCGCCATTGCCGAAGGCACCCAGCCCGACGTGTATCTGAAAGCGGACGACATGGTGAACGTCGGAACGAACTTCTGGGCGTTCCCGCTGGCGGTCATTCGCAACGGCTTCCGAGCCAATTACGGGTTCGGCCTGGTGATCGATCGCAATTTCGGCTCGGACATCTTCGGTGTCCCGCCGGAATCGGTGAACGTCTTCAACAACTAAGCGGACCATCTCCGGCAAAACGTGCGCGTTTGGCATGAAATTCATGCTCGGGACGTGAACCGGACAGGCGACGGTTTCCGTACGGGTGATGCCGAATTGTCGGCCGGCTGTCCTTTGGATTCCCGGGCTTGATGCCGGGGCTGAAGTGGCCGATCAGCCAAGAATCACTCCCTGATTTCGATTCGGCTCCGGACTGTTTCCGGACCGCGTGGAGTCAAGGATCTCAAGCGTTGACGACGGTCCCTCAAAGCGTGCCCGCCGGAACCGGTCTATCGGGATTCAATCCCGGAGCGGGTCTGCGCGCGGGCGGACCACCGGAAGAAGCAAAGGTTGGCGGGCTGCTGACGCCGCCGCAGGTGTTCTTGTCCGCGCTGCTGACAATCGGCATCGCGTTTCTGTTCTGGCACTGGCTGCTCCGCCAGCACTGGATGTCGCTGCGGGCGCCGAGCGACTGGGGTCACGCGTACGTCATTCCGTTCATCAGCCTGTACCTGCTCTGGCGCGAGCGTGATCGGGTCGTGCGGACACCGACGAGCACGTTCTGGCCCGGGGTGCTGCCGTTCCTCCTGGGAATCGGCGCGTACTTTGTTTCGGTGGTGGTGATCAAGAACCACATGATCCAGGGGCTGTCGATCGTGCTGACGATCGCGGGGCTTGCGCTCTGGCTGACGGGGCCGAAGATGTTCCGCCTTCTGTTCCTGCCGATCGCCTACCTGGTCTTTGCGATCACGATCAGCGAGATGATCATGATCAAGATCACCTTCCAACTGCAGCTCATCGCGAGCCAGGGCGCGGGCTTTATGCTCGGGATGCTCGGGCCGCTGATGGGCTTTGCGGTGGAAGTCGACGGCAACACGCTGCACGTAACGCCCAAGGGGGGCGCGTCGATCCCGCTGAACGTGGCGGAGGCGTGCTCGGGCATGCGGATGGTGATCGCGTTCATCGCGCTCGCCGGCGCGGTCGCGCTGATTTCCGCCAAGTACTGGTGGCAGCGCGTCGCGGTGATCGCTCTGGCGCTGCCGGTCGCGATTTTCATGAACGTCATCCGCGTCGCGGTGCTCGGCATCGCGAGCACGTTCGACGGCGAACTGGCCAAGGGCGACGCCCACATGATGATCGGCACGCTGCTGCTCCTCCCCGGGCTGCTGCTGTTCCTGGGGATCGTGTGGGCGCTCGCCAAGATCGTGGAAGAAGCTCCGGCTCCGAAGCAAACCGAGCATGCTCCCGTGCGCGCAACCCGCGGCTGGGCGGCGCTCCGCCGGCCGTCGTACGTGCTGTCGATCATCGTCATGCTCATCTGCGACGCGAGCATGACGGCGGGAATCCACTACGCCGGAATCCACCTCCGAAAGAAAGCCATCCAGGCCCCCGGCAACCGCGCCCTCATCTCCCTGCCCAACGAGACTCCGAGCTGGAAGCAGGTCGGCACCGACAAGCTCGAATCCGCCGAGATCGAAGAGACGCTGGGAACAAAGAACTACATCACCCGCACCTTCGTCCGCAAGGACCGCAAGCCCGATCAGCCCCCGATGGAGCTCCAACTCCACGCGGCGTACTACACCGGGGGCGTGGACACCGTGCCCCACATCCCCGAGCGCTGCTACGTCGGCGGCGGCATGACAGCGCTCCGCACCGAGATCCTGCCCCTCAAGCTGAATCCCGAATTGTGGTCCCCTCATCAGGGCGCGAGCGCTTCGGAGCAGTCCGGCTGGTTCCGGCAACGCGTTCCCAACTGGTCGCCCGACGGCGCGGGTTCGAGCGTGACACTGCCACGCAATCCGGGCGAGATGAAGCTGCGGATCACCGAGTTCGCGGCAACCTCCAACGTCAACGGCCCCAAGCTCTACGCGGGCTACCTGTTCATCGCCAACGGCGGACACGTCAGCAGCGCCGAAGAGGTGCGCCTACTCGCGTTCGACCTCAAGAGCGATTACGCCTACTACCTGAAAGTTCAGTTCACGAGCCGGTCGGTGCGGAGCCCGGAAGAACTCGCGGAGCAGGCGTCGAGCCTGATGAGCGAGCTCCTCCCCGAGGTCATGCGCTGCGTGCCGGACTGGGTCGAAGTGCAAGCCGGGAACTACCCGGCCAAGGAAACAAGCAACGATGCGTCGTGAAGGCGGGCGCGGAAGCGCACCCGCCGGTGACGGCGCATCACGAGTGATTCGAGCGAAACGGAGCTTGCCGCATGGCGTCGAAAGTCAACACGAAGTTTGTCGCGATCCTGGTCGGCGGGCTTGTCCTGCTCGCGGGCGGCGTCGGTGCCGCCGCGTACCTGGTGCTGTTCAAGTCCGCCTCGGACCTGGCGAAGCAGGGCGACGCGCTGATGGCGGCGAACAAGCCGGTAGAGGCCGAAAAGGCCTACGGCAAGGCCGTGAACAAGGACGCCACGAACCTTGAGTATCTCAAGAAGTGGAAGGACTCCCTCGAGAAGCTGGCACCGACGACGCAGACGCTCTTTGATTCGAAGTATCCGCAGTACACGCTGGTGCGCAAGAAGATCGCGGACCTGCAGAGAACCGACGTGCAGGCGCACAAAGACCACCTGGGCGTGTACCTCCAGACGCTGGAGAACGCGGGCTACAGCCGCCAGTTCGCCGAATCCCTGGCTCAGGCAACCACCGACGCGCTTGCCCAGTTCGGCGACGCGAAGGAAGGCGACAGCGAATCGCTGCGCCGGTACCGCGCGCTGGCGAACCTGCGGATCCTGACCGAATCAAAGAACCTGAAAGACTCGGAGATCGACGCGATCCGCGCGGACTTCGAGGCGGCGCTGAAGGCCGATCCGACCGACATCGACAGCCTGATCGGGCTGCACAACTGGTACATCTACAAGGCGGACCAGGCGCTGAACAACCAGCGTCCCGACGACGCGATCACCGAGGCCGAAAAGGGCCGCAACGTGATCCGCGAGTATCGCGCCAAGGACCCCAGCGAGCCGCGGACGAAGCTGCTGACGATCGGCTGGCTGCTGGCCGATGCGCGTCGGCAGGCTTCGGCGCTGAACAAGGTCGAGGATCGGCGCAAGATCGCCGAGCAACTCAGGACCGACGCGACCAAGGCGCTGGACGAGGCCGCCGCGATCATCAACGCGATGGAGCCCTCGCAGATCACCGCGCTGCTGGTCTCGCAGTTCGCGTACCTGGAGCTGCAACTGGACGATTCGGGCAAGCTCCCGCGGAGCAGAGCGGCGCTGGAGCTCGCGCTGAAAGCGCGCCCGAACGACGCCGCGCTTCTGATGAGCAAATCGGATGCGGATTCGCTCGCACGCGACTACGAATCCGCGATCGCGACGCTGCAGAAGGTGCGTGACCTGCCGAACCCGGAACTGAGCGTCTCGGGTCGATTGCTCTGGTACCGCAAGCAAGATGCGCTGTTCCGGCAGGCGGCGCTCGCGCTGAAGGCGTTCGAGGGCGCATCCGACACGGATCCGGCGAAGGAAAAGAAACTGAAGGCCGATTGGCTGGAGCGGGCCCGGGCCAGCCGCACCGAGCTGGCAAAGGTCGAGCCGGAGAGCTCGATGCGGATGCTCTTCGTGGACGGCAAGCTGAAGCTCGCCCAGGAGGATTACGCCGGCGCCCAGCAGCTCCTGCTGAGCTACCTCGCGATGGTGAACGAATCGGACGCCGACGCGCTGGTCGCCGCCGCGAACGCCTCGTTCCGGCTGAACCAGCCCGGCAAGGCGCGCGACCTGCTGACCCGTGCGTTGTCGATCAACAGCGCAAACGTGCAGGCGCTGGTCATGCTGGCGGAGGTTGAGCTGCGCCTCAAGAACAACGACGACGCGATGCGTTATTACGACACCGCTCTCTCGCTCCTCCCCGACAACGCGGCGATCAAGGCCCGCAAGCGCGCGGTCGAGCAGGAACTCGGCCGGGGCGAAATCGACGACCCGGTCTCGCGCGTCGTGGCCGAAGCCCGCAAACGCCGGGAACTCGGGGACGAAAAGGGCGCCACGCAGGTCCTGCAGGAAGGCGCGGAGAAGTTCAAGTACGACGCGCTGATCACGCAGGCCCTGGTGCAGCAGCGGACCATGGCGAACGACGTGGAGGGCGCCAAGGCCATCATCCGCAAGGCGCTCGAGGTGAACACCAACGAGACCCAGCGGAAGAACCTGCAGTCCGCGCTCTCGATCCTGGATGCCGGCGACGCGGTCGAGGCCAACCTCAAGGCCGTGGACCTCGCGCCGAATCTCACCGACGTGGACCGGATCGTGATGAAGCTCGGCATCCTGACCAACGCGGGCGACAAGTACAAGGCCCGGGCGCAGGAACTCGCGACCGAGCTCGAGCAGAAGTTCCCCGAAGAGCCGGTGGCGATCGAGACGCTCTTCCTGCGCGCCCTCCGCGACAAGCAGATCGATGTCGCGCAGAAGTACGCGGAGAAGGCGATCGCGAAGAACATCGATAAGTACGAGGGCGCGACATTCAAGTCGCGCGTCCTCGCCTCCCAGGGCAGACGCGCCGAAGCGATCTCCACCCTGGCGCAGGCATCGCAGCGGTTCAATTTCAACGTGGAAGCCTGGCGCGTGCTCGCGGCGCTGCAGGTGGAAGACGGCAAGCTCGCCGATGCCGCCGTCAGCATGCAGAAGGCCATGGCGCTGCGCCCCGATGACCCGACTTCCATCCTCCAGTACTCGGCCACGCTCCAGGCCGCGGGCAAGTCGGACGACGCGCTCCGCCTGATGCAGGACAAGGCCAAGCTGCTCGCCGAATCGCTGATGATCCGCGACGAGTGGCTGAAGCTCGAGGGAACCGTCGGCGACAAGGAAGCAGCGCTGAAAGAACGCGAGCGCGATCTCGCACGCGACCCGAACAACCGTTTGTACCAGGTGCAGGCCGCCGCCCTGAGCACCGAGCTGCGCCGGTGGGACGATGCCCGCAAACGCATCGACGCCCTCCGCGCCAGCTCCGACGGCCTCGATGTCGCCACGATCGCCGCGATCTGGAGCGCAGACCAGAGCGATCTGGCGGGCGCCGAGAAAGTCCTCCACGACTACGCCATGAAGGTGAAGGCCGAACCCAACGGCGGTGACCGTGCCGGCGAGGCGCTCATGGCGCTCGCCCGCTTCATGGTGCCCCGCGGCAGGCCCGACCGCGCGGTCGCGGCGCTCGAAGAAGCGCGGCCGTTCCAGGATCCCAAGCGTTTGCAGGCCGACCGCATGCTCGCCGAGCTCTACCTGGAAATGGCCGAAACCGAAAAGGCGATCCAGACCCTTCGGGCCATCGCCGACGCGAACAAGGACGCGCCCGACGACACGGTGCGTCTGCGCCTGGCCGAAGCGCTCATCCAGGTCCGTCGGTTCGACGAGGCCGAAAAGGAACTGCAGCTCCTGACGAAGGAAGGCCAGGAAGGCCCCGTCGCGATGCTCCTGCGTGCCGATGCGGCAATGGGCCGGGGCGACAGCAAGGGCGCGATGGAAATCCTCGACAAGGCGGTCACCGCCTTCTCGGGCAACGCCGGCGTATTCCTCAAGAGGGCGCAGGCGTCGATCGAGATGAAGCGCAACGTCGCGGACATCCTCGCCGATCTCGATCAGGTCACCAAGCTCGATCCGCGCCTGTGGCAGGCCCACCAGCTCCGCGCGGTGATCTTCCAGACGCAGGGCAAGAAGAACGACGTCATCAACGAGATCCGCGCGATCCTGCTCATCGATCCCACACAGGACGAGATCCTCGGGCTCGGCCTGCGGATGCTCGCGTCCGACGATCGCGACGACGAAGCCGTTGCTCTCGCCGAAGATGTGGCCAAGCGCCGCGGCGCCCCCGGCACGCTCTACGCCAACATCGGCGACCTCTTCGACGCCATCGGCCGCGGCAACCGCGCACTGGCGTTCTATCGCACCGCGTTCAACAACGACTCACGCACGACCCACGTTGTGAAGTACGTGAACGCGCTCCTCGCGCAGAAGCCGCCCAACGCGCCCGAGGCCGAGGCGACGCTCCGAAAAGTCCAGGATCGCATCGCAAAGGATCCCGAATTGCTGCTCGCTCGCGCGGGCGTGCGCCGGGCCCTCAACCAGCCCGCGGAAGCGCGGAAAGATGTCGGAGCATCCATCAAGCTGCTCCCCGCCGACCAGGTGGATGTCATGCAGACCTGGTTCCAGACGGCCTACCGGCTGCTGGGCGCGAAGGAACTCGCGGCAACCCTGGATGCCATCAGCAAGGACGGGATTCAGCCCGACTGGGTCGCTTTCTTCCGGGCTCGGCTGCAGTCGGATGATCCGGCGACGAAGACAGCCGGTATCGATGCCGTTCGGCGCGTCGCGGAGACCACAAAGCTCCCGCAGCTTGCGGTGCTCGCACGCCGGGAATACTCGGGACGGCTCTACCTCGCCGGAGATTTCGAGAAGGCCGCGGACGCGATGAAGGTGATCATCGAGAAGGATCCCAAAGACGCCGACACGCTCAACAACCTCGCCTATCTGTTGGGCAAGGACCTGAACCGTCCGTCCGAAGGTCTCGAGTTCGCCAAGCGGGCCGTGGAGCTCAAGCCCAAGAGCCCCGAAGTCCTCGACACCTACGGCCTGCTTCTGATGCTGACCGGCAATCTGGCGGAAGCGCAGAAAGTGCTCGAGCGCGCTCTCGCCATCCCGGCCGCTCCATCCACGCAGGTCACGATCCTGCTGCACCTGGCCGATCTGCAGATCAAGATGGAAAAGCGGGATGAAGCCAAAGCGAGCCTGTCCAAAGCCCGTGTCCTCTTCCAGCAGGTCCAGGGTTTGACCCAGGATCAGCAAAAACAGGACATGGCACGACTGGAAAAACTGCTCGAAGGACCTTGAGGCTCAGGATTTCACGTCCACAGCCGATCTATATGGAGCGGCGACCTCCGTTCGGACGAACACCGAGCGCGCGGAGGCCGAACCGCCTGATGGGGACCGCTCCGAGCGAGCAAGACCTATCAGAAACAGAACGACAGCCGGTTTGAAGAAGGTAGCACCATGACGACGACTCCGGGCCCGATGAATGCACCACAAGGACTTGGCAGCCCGCGTCCGGCTTCGGGCGGACCTTCGCCAAGCGCGGCCGGAGGCGGGGGTGGCGTCGGTGGCGTTGCGATCGATCCCATCAAGCTGCTGATGAAGTACAAGTACATCCTCGCCGGCGCTGCCGGAGTCGGGATGGTCGTCGGCGTGGTGGCGTATGTGCTGCTCCTGAAGTTCAAGCCGGTTTGGACGAGCGCGTCGGTCTTCGAGGCGTACACGCCTTCTGCGAGCATCATCAGCCCCACCGCAACGGGCAACATGGAAAGCCAGAACGAAATCGAACGCTTCATGCTGACGCAGGCGCGTCAGATGACGCGCGAAGACGTGCTGAACCGCGTGGCGACCGACCCGCGCCTCGGCCGCGAAGCCCCGCTCTGGACCAGCCAGTTCGAAGAAGGCGGCAAGCTGGACATCGTTGCGGCCGTGAAAGAACTGCAGAACAGCGTGGCGAAGACCCGCATCATCCCGGGCACGAGGCTGATCGAACTGTCGGCATCCTGCCGCTGGCGCGAGGACGCGACGGCGCTCGCGAAACTGCTGCGCGAGGCGTACATGACCGAGCTGAAGCGCGTGGCCGGCAGCAGCACGCAGACGCAGCGCGATCAGATCCAGCAGCAGCTCGAAAAATTCAACAACGAACTGCGCGATCTCCAGACCCGTCGCGACGCCCTTCTTCGCGACGCCGGCGTGACCACCATCAACGAGCAGGGCAGTGAAACCCTCCAGCGTCTCTACATCCTCAACACGCAGATCCTCGACGTGCAGAACCAGATCCAGCTCCGCCAGGTCTCGATCAAGCAGTTGCAGGACCAGCTCGACAATCCCGCGGGCGTGCAATTCACCGATCAGATCAAGGACGAGGTCGAAGAAAGCCCCCTCATCATCAATTTCAAGCAGCAGATCCAGTCGGCCGAGGCCGAGCTGAAGGGCATGCTGATGCGCGGGCTCACCCGCGAGCACCGCGAGTACAAGCGCACCGATTCGCTCCTGCAGGGCATGAAGCAGAACCTCGAGGCCGAACGCCAGGCCGCCATGCGGAAGAAATTCGACAGCAACCTCGAGCAGATGAAGATCGTGCTCCAGTCGCTTGAGAACCAGGCCCGCGACATGACCACCGAGCGGAACACCATCAGCGACAAGCAGCAGGTCGCCGCCCGCACCATGGCGCAGGTGAAGGATCTCGAGGACAAAATCGGGAACATCCAGCGCTCGATCGCAAACTTCACCGAGCAGCAGCGAACGATGTCGATGCTCGCCGAATTGCCGACGGCCAACCGCGTCATGGTGGCGAGCGAAGAAAAGCTCCCGCGCGAGGTCTCGTCGCCGAAGCTGATGGTCGTGCTGCCGGCATCCATGCTCGGCATCGTCGGCCTCGTTTCGGCGCTCATCCTCGCGATCGAGTTGATGGACAGCCGCGTGAAGGGCCCGGCCGATATCGCGCTGATGCCCCGCATGAAGCTGCTCGGCTGGATCCCCGACGCATCCGAAGACCCTTCCGGCTCCGGCGCGATCGAGACCACCTTCCGCGATCGACCCCGCGGCGTCATCGCCGAGAACTACCGCCAGCTTCGCTCGGTCATGGCCAAGCGCCTCGGACAGGCCGGGCACAAGTCGCTTGTTGTCATCGGCGGCATGCCGGGCTCCGGCTCGACCAGCGTGATGTGCAACATGGGCCTGGCCTGGGCGGCCTCCGACAAGAAGGTGCTGCTGATCGACGCCAATTTCCGCCGTCCGGGCATGCACCGCGTCTTCGCGCTCCGTGAAACGCCCGGGCTGGCGGACGTGCTGACCGGCGCCTCGATCGACGAGGTGATCCAGCACACCAGCGATGCTCGCCTCGACGTTCTGAGCGCGGGCTCGCGCGAGAAGCGCGTGTTCGAGATGTTCAGCAGCGAACGCTTCGGTCAACTGCTGGCCGAGTTGAAGGCACGGTACGACCTGGTGCTCATCGACGTTGCCCCGGCGCTCGTCGCCAGCGACGGCCTCGCGGTCGCCAACCGCACCGACGCGAGCTGCCTCGTTGTCCGCGCAATGGGCGAGAAGCGCGGCCTCGTCGGGCGTCTGCGAAACGACCTCAGCGACGCCCGGGGCGAATTCCTCGGCGTCGTCGTCAACGCTGTCAAGCCCTCCGCCGGCGGTTACATCCGCGGCAACATGCGTGCGACCCACGAGTACCAGAATCCGTCCGAAACCCCGGCCGCGGCGTAGGCTCCGCCTGGCCTTCCAGAGGGCCTCCGATGCCGCCCGCGCCGAACCATTCCGACGCCCCTTCGCGCCGCTCGCTGATTACCGGCGGCGCCGGCTTCATCGGTTCGCACCTGAGCGAATACCTGCTCGCTCGTGGCGATCGCGTCACGGTCATCGACAACCTTTCAACCGGACGCAGCGCCAATCTGCCGGACCATCCCGCCCTGCGATTCATCGAGGCCGACCTCGGCGAGGCGCTCGCGGCGCTCGGCCCGGGCGAGGTGTTCGATGAGATCTACCACCTCGCCGCCGCGGTTGGCGTCGGCCTTGTGATGAAGGACCCGATCGCCGCGGTCCGCACCAACATCGAGCAGACGGTGGCGCTCCTGGACTTTGCATCGGCACGGACGGCGCCCGGCGCTGCCACCAAAGGCATCCCGACGCTGATCGCGAGCAGCTCGGAGGTGTACGGAAAGAGCGCGAAATCGCCCTACAGCGAGACCGACGATGTGACCTACGGCCCGACCAGTGTCTCGCGCTGGTGCTACGCCTACAGCAAGGGAATCGATGAGTACCTCGCGCTGAGCTACGCGCGTCAACGGGGGCTGAACGTCGTGATCGCCCGCTTCTTCAACACGGTGGGCCCGAGACAGGTAGGCGACTACGGCATGGTGCTGCCCCGCTTTGTCGGTGCGGCGCTCGCGGGCAAACCCCTCAAGGTGCACGGAGAGGGCAAGCAATCGCGCTGTTTCTGCGATATTTCGGACGTTGTGCGGACGCTCCCGACTCTGCTGGGCACACGGGCGTGCGTGGGCGAGGTGTTCAACATCGGATCGGACCGCTCGATCAGCATCCGCGACCTGGCCCAGCTGGTCATCCGGCTCACCGAGTCGCGCTCGGGGATTGAGTTTGTTCCCTATAGTGAGGCGTACCCGCCGGGCTTCGAGGACCTGGCCGATCGACGACCGGATCTGACAAAGGTCCGGAAGGCGATCGGGTTCGAGCCTCGAAAAAGCCTCGAGCAGACCATCCGGGACGTGGCCGGATGGCTCTCGGGCAGCGCGGCAGGCGCCTCGCGCGAAGGATGTCAGCAGTGAACAGGGCGCCGGAGCGAAGCGTGGGCGCGGGGGGATCGTTCCGATCGGTGTGGCCGTTCGCGGCTTGTGCCGGAGCGTGTGCCGCCGCGTGCGCCACCCTGGCGAACGCCGCCGAAACGACGCCGGCAACCTCGGAAATCGTCAAGGGCTCGCGCTGGGAGATCTTCAACGGATACGCCTGGGTGATGGCGATCGCCTTCGTGGTGACGCTCCTCACAACGCCCCTGATGCGCCGGCTGGCGCTGACGTACGGCGTCATCGATCGGCCCAGCGAGGCGCGCAAGGTACACCGGATGCCCGTGGCCTACCTGGGCGGCGTCGCGGTCTTCCTTGGAATTCTGGCGGCGATTCTGTACAGCTACGCGTCGGTTCGATGGGCCGGAATGGTGGAGTATCACCCGTCCTCGCACGTTTCCGAGGCCGACAAGGAACAGCGGATCGTCCCGCTGTTTGTGCTCTTCGGGATGACCGTGGTCGTCGTCGTGGGCTTGCTGGACGACGTGTGGGGGCTTGCGCCGCGGGTGAAGATCGGCGGGCTTCTGTTCGCGGCAGCGCTGCTCGCAATCGACGACATCGGCGCACGCGTCGCGGCGCAGATCCTGGCGCCTCTGGGCACCCTGCTGGGCAATCCGAACCTTGTGTTCACGCTGCCGATACCGTTCCATGTGCCCGGCTTTGAGGGCGGCGCGCTCCACTTTGACCTTGTCTACTGGGTCGGCACGGCGATCATCGGGTTCTTTGTGCTCGGCGCGTGCAACGCGACAAACCTGATCGACGGACTCGACGGCCTGCTGACGGGAACGACCGCGATCAGTGCCGCGGGGCTGCTGATTATCTCGCTCGGTCTGGCCGCGGCGGACGACGGCGTGCGCGACACGCAGCGCCTCGTGCTCTGCATGGCCCTGCTGGGAGCGTGCCTCGGCTTCCTCCCCCACAACTTCAACCCGGCAACGATCTTCCTGGGTGATGCCGGATCGCTGCTGCTGGGCTACACGACGATCGTGATCATTTTGACGCTGGGGGCAACCGACAAGACGCACCTGGTGATGGCCGGCCTGATCGTCTTCGCGGTGCCGCTGATCGATACCTGCCTCGCGATCGTCCGCCGCAAAATGGCCGGACAGAGCATCTCGAGCGCCGACAGCGATCACCTTCACCACATGCTCAAGCGGGCATTGGGCGTGAAGGGCGCGGTGCTCGTGTTGTACGGGATGGCAGCGAGCTTTGCCGGTCTGGGCGTGCTGGTCAGCATGGGCCGGGCACGCGTCGTCTACATCATCGCGCTGATGCTGGCGTCGTTCATCGGCGTCACCGCGATCAAGATCGCCCGCCGGAAGTTCATCGAGCAGCAGGCCATCGACTCCGACGCCAAGCGGGCGACGCCCGGGGTGCTGGTGTCGAACGGAGCGGCGATCCTGCCCCCCGAGCCCGCACAGGCCGAGCCCCTGCGGGTGGCAAGCGAGGCCGCTTCGGCCCGGTGATCGCAAGAACATTCGCGGTGTTGCCGTCGCGCGGATTCTGCCGATTCGTATACTCGGGCATGAACGATTCGGTCCCATCCTCGCTCTCGAAGCCACGCTGCATTGCGCTCATGAATCAAAAGGGCGGCGTCGGCAAGACCACGACCACCATCAACCTCGCCGCCGCCATCGCGCAGGCCGGTTACCGAACACTCGTGATCGACCTCGACCCGCAGGCGCACGCAACCCTCGGCCTCGGAATCGATGGCGCCGAAGGTCGCTCGATCTACGACCTGATTCACGATGCGACGGATGCCGTCGCCTCCGCCCGTGAAGTCTCGCCCAATCTTCTCGCCATCGCAAGCCACACAGATCTCGCCGCAACCGAAACCGAGCTCGCCGCCGCCGAAGATCGGCTCGAGCGCATGAAGCGCGTGATCGCAGCGTTCGCCGGCCGCGTCGACTATGTCCTGATCGACTGCCCACCCTCGCTCGGCCTGCTCACGCTCAACGCCCTCGCCGCCGCCGACGAAGTGCTCATCCCGATGCAGGCACATTTCCTCGCGCTCCAGGGCGTGGGCAAGTTGCTCGAAACCGTCAAGCTCCTCGCGAGCGGCCCCCAGGCGATCAACCCGCGATTGAAAGTCGCCGGCGTCGTTCTCTGCATGCACGATGCCGCAAGCACGCACACCCGCGAAGTCGTGGCAGATCTGGACGCGTTCTTCGAAGGCGGCCGCGCCAGCGAATCACCGTGGACCGGCGCCGTCGTCTTCCGCCCCGCCATCCGCCGCAACATCAAGCTCGCAGAAAGCCCCAGCTTCGGGAAGACAATCTTCGATTACGCTCCCCTCGCCAGCGGCGCTGAAGACTACCGCGCACTCGCAGAGGCATTCCTCGCTGGTCGTCGCCCGCAGACCACGCCACAGGGCGAAGTGCCGCTGGTGGTCACGCGTCCGTCAATCTCGAACGCTGAGAAGACAGAAGCCGCCCAAGCGAGCACACCGGCATGAGCGTGTTCCGCATGCCGCGCCCCCTCTTTGCCGGGTACGCCGTCCTGCTCTTCATTGGCACGCACTGGCCGAACCTTCAAGTCAAAGGCCCGGTCGAACGCAGCGATCTCTGGGTCCACCTCATCGTCTTCGGTGGCTGGGCGCTGCTCGCCGCGGCATGCGGCTTCTTCGGCCCCGTCTTCTCCGCAAGAAATCTCTCGCTCACCTGGCTTCTCGCAGTCGGTTATGCCTGCATCGATGAAGGCCTCCAGGCTATCCCCGCGCTCGGACGGACCTGCGCATGGGATGATCTGGCGTTCAACACGCTGGGTATCACACTCGCGATCAGCGGGATGTACGCCGCGGGACGCCTGAGCCGATGAAACAGCCGGCGATGAACGCAGAGAACACCCAGGTAAATCCGAACCCCGTCGCGGCCGATGCGCCAAACGCTCAGTCCCCACACGACATGCACGCGCTCGGAGGCGTCCTCGCCGCCGCAATCCGCGTCGTCGCAAGCCTGACCCTGGTTTCAAGGCTCACCGGCCTCGTTCGCGATGTCCTCACTGCGGGCCTCTTCGGCGACACCGGCGTCGGCTCCGCGTTCAACGCCGCGTTCCAGATTCCAAACGTCTTCCGAAGGCTCTTCGGCGAAGGCGCCCTCTCCGCCGCGTTCCTCCCCGAATACACCACGCTGCGTCAAACCTCAAAAGACGCGGCAGACCAGCTCGCCTCGCTCACGCTCCGCGCCCTCACGCTGACGACCGCCCTCATCGTCGTCGTCGCCGAACTCGCATTGCTCGGCGTCCTCTTCTTCGGAAACAACAACGAAGAGCGCGTGCTCTCGATCCGCCTGATGATGCTGATGCTCCCGATGATGCCGATGGTCTGCACCACCGCAATCCTCGGGGGCGTCCTGCAGAGTCACGGCAAGTTCGGACCCCCCGCCGCCGCACCGGTCATCCTCAACATCATGATGATCGCCGCGGCATTCATCCCGCTGATCTGGAAGGGCATTCCCAAAGAGACCTCCGCATACCTCGTCGGAACCGCGGCAGTCATCGCCAGCGTCCTGCAAATCGCGTGGTCAGTTGCGGCTTTGCGTGGACTCGTTCGATGGACGCGCGTGACAACTGCCGCTCGTGATTCCGCAAAGCGCGTGCTCGGCCGATTCATCCCCGTGCTGCTCGGGCTCGGCACCCTCCAGCTCAACACGATGATGGACACGCTGATCGCGATGTGGCCCATGCTGGTCGGCCCGACCATCTTCGGCATCGCGGTCACGCTCGACGACTCATCCAACTCGATCCTTTCGTACACCTCGCGCCTCTACCAGTTCCCGCTCGGCGTCTTCGGTATCGCCGTGGCAACAGCGGTCTTCCCGCTCCTTTCGCGCACCGCGGGTCACTCGGTCGCATTTGTCGATGTGCTCCGCCGGGGAGTGCGTTTGTCGCTCTTCATCGGAGTTCCCGCAAGCATCGGCCTCGTGCTCGTACGCGACGATCTTGTCCACACGATGTTCTGGAGATTCTCCGCGGAAGGCCTCGAGCGTTCCGCACTCGTCGTGGCGTGCTTTGCGCCGGCCGTCTGGGCCTACTCGCTCAACCACGTTCTCACGCGAGCGTTCTACGCCCGTGGCGACACCGTGACCCCCATGCGCGTCGCCGTCGCGATGGTCGGCGCCAACTTCACGCTCAACCTCATACTCATCTGGTTTCTCCGCGAAGCCGGGCTCGCTCTTTCAACCGGCATCTGCTCGGTCGCGCAGGCTCTCATCGTCGCATGGATCGCACGAACCAAGCTCGAGGCAAGCGTCTTCGATCGCGCCACACTGGTCGGCGCTGCCAAGATTCTCGCCGTCGCCGTGCTGATGGGGTTGGCCGTTTGGGCCACCGTGCACTGGTGGCCCGCGCCGACAAACTGGCGAATGCACTTCACGAGGCTCGCTGCCGCAACTCTCGTCGGCGGAACAAGTTACGGCATTCTCGCGTTCGCCGTGCGTCTGGAAGAGCTGCGCTGGCTCGTCCGCCGCGCTCCGGCGGGCGTGAAGATGGAATCGATGATGTCCGAGTGAGCGATCGCCTGCTCGCATTCCCCATGCGCTCCGTGTACGCTTGCCCCGTGCCCGCATCAGACGGGCGGTACTTTGGAGATCGCAGATGAAATCCCGGGTCTCACGCATCACTCGTCTGGTCACGCTCGGCGCTTCGACGCTCGTGCTTTGCGCGCTGGTTGCCTGCAACACCGTCTCGGGCTTCGGCACCGACATCGAGCAGACCAGCGACAACACCAAGAAGGCCTTCGGCGGCACGCCCGACCCCGCGCCCGGTCAGACCAAGCAGGGCGACGTCCAGAAGTAACGCATGGCATCCGTCGGGCTTCAAGGCCGCTCGATCGCAATCACGGGCGCAAGCTCGGGGATCGGGCTCGCGACGGCGATCGCGTGCGCACACGCCGGCATGAACGTCGTGCTCGCCGCCCGGCGCGAGGAGAAGCTGCGCACGGCCGTCGAACGCATCCGCGGGCTGGGCGGCCACGCCGAGATGCTCGTCATGGACGTGACCGCCGCGGGCGAGAATCAGCGCCTGATCGACTTCACCCGCGCCACCTTCGGCTCGCTCTTCGCCGTCTTCTCCAACGCCGGATACGGAATCGAACGCCCGGTGCTGCGGTACACCGATTCCGAGCTCGACCGCATCTTCAAGACGAATTTCTGGTCGAGCCTCGAGCTGATGCAACTGAGCGCATCCCACATGCTCGCGAACAACCCCGGACCGATCCGGGGCCACGTGATCGCGTGCTCGAGCTGCGTGAGCAAGATCGGTCTGCCCGGTTTCGCCGCGTATTCGGCCACTAAGGCGCTCCAGGACCACTTCGGCAGAGCCATGCGCGCCGAGCTGGATGCTCAGGGCGTGTGCGTTTCCACGGTCCATCCCATCGGGACGCGCACCGAGTTCTTTGATACGGTCGCCGGACTCTCCGGCGGCAAGCGGGTCAGCATCCAGGCGCCCGAGCGGCTGAAGCAGCCCGCCGAAGTCGTCGCCCACGCGATCGTCAAGCGGCTCCGAAAGTCCCACGGCGCAGAAGTCTGGACCAGCTTGCCCATGCGGATCGCCCTCGCCGGCGCAACGCTCTTTCCGGGATTGACCGATGCCCTCCTGCGACGCCGCCAGCGTTCGATCGACGCCGGCAAAAACTAACAAGCCTCAGTCACGCACCAGCAGCGCGACAACATGCACCTCGATCGCGCGGCACTCCCCCACCGCATCAACCTTCTCGTGCGTCTTGCCTTTCACCCCCACGCGCGATGCATCGATGTCCAACGCCGACGCGATGTTCGAACGCATCACCTGCTTGTGCGGGCTCAGCTTCGGCTTCTCCAGGATCACCGTCGCGTCAACATTCGCGACGATCCACCCGGCCTCCCGCACCTTGTTTCCCGCCGCCTTCAAGAACTCCCGCGAATCGCGCGATTCGTTCTCGGGATGGGTATCCGGAAAAAGCTGCCCGATGTCCGGCAAACCCGCCGCGGAAAGCAGGGCGTCCGTCACAGCATGCAGCAAAGCATCCCCGTCGCTGTGCGCGACCGGGCCGCGTTCGGACTCCAGAAGAACGCCTCCAACCACCAGCCGGCGACCCGGACCGGCCGGCGCGAGCGGCTCGAGGCGGTGGAGGTCGTAACCGTGGCCGATCCTCAGCGATTCAGACGGGCTTTGCATCGGATCGAGTCTATCCAACGGAAAACCGACCGTTTTCCGAACGATCTTCCGCACAAGTCACGACGAACAGTCCGGTAGCCGATACATTCTGGGATGCTCGGCGGCCGGTTCTATTCCGAACCCTTCCGACCGAGCTGGAGAATCTCGATGCACTTTGGCCGCGCCGCACTCGCGACTGCAATCTGTTTGACTTCCCTGTCGGGCTGCAACGTCTACCGCCCCGGCGGCTCGATGCGGTCAAATGACACATTTACGTTTATCTCAAACGAGTATTACCCCGTCACGGTGACGCTCGTGGATGTGCGGACCAACGAGCCAATTTGGACCGCCGACGTTCCGGTGAGCAAGCAACTGACGTTCCGCTTCCACGAGGCGCAGTACCCGGATAACCCGGCGAACCCCGACGCGATGCGGTGGCAGTTCTTTGATCGCCCGACGCGCGGTGGCGAATTGAACAGCGTGATGGCCGTGCCCGACCGCTTCTCGCGGCGGATGGATGTCACGCTCCGCAAGACGCCCGAGTACGCGACCGGGAGCGATCCGCGGGTCGAGCACGCCGGCGCGCCCGGGAAACCGGTGGTTGTCACGCCGGGCACGGCGGTTCCGGCGCCCCAGCCGAATTCGCCCGGACCGGAAGGAAGCTCGCCTGCGGCCGGTCGCTGAATCGCATCCGGATCCGGGTCGCGTTGGCGCGCGTTCACCAACTGTACTTCACCGTGTAGCGGACTTTGCCTTCCTGCCCCGGCTCGAGCGTGAGCGGGAATTGAATGGTGCGCGCGTTGGTCTTCTCGTACTTCTGCGTTGCGCCGCTGATCTCCCAGTTGGCCCAGCGGTAGAGGCGTTCGCGCACGATGACGTTGGTTTTCACGTCCTTGCGGTTGCGCACGCTGATTTCGATGGTTTCTTCCATCGTGCGCCGGTTGCTGTCGACCTTGAAGTCGACCTGCTTGCGCTCGCCCACGACATCGAATGCGGCGCCGAGCTTGAGCAGGACCGACTCGTCTTTCGGCGTGTGCTTCAAGACATCTTCGCCGATGAATTCGGCCATGGCGTCGGCGGGGTTGGCACCTTTGCCCGGATCGATCTGGCTCACCCGCACGCGACCGGCGGGCATCGGGATGCCCAGCCCCGCGGCCTTTGAGTTCTCGAAGCGCAGATACACATCCACGGTGGTGCGGCCCTGCCCACCGAAACCCTGATCGGTCATCGGGCCGCCGTAATCGTCAAAGTCCATCGCGAGGCCGTCGTACACCAGCGTCTTCTCGCACGGGATCTTCATCACTGCCGGGAAAAGCTCGATCTGCTTCGTCGAGTTGTCGGGCAGCGTCGTGGCGCGGCCGAGCGTGTAGATGTGGTACTCGAAGAATGACTTCTGCTCGAAGCCGTCCGCGCGGTCTTCCATTGCCACGGCCGCCATGTCGCGATATTTGTACCGGATGCTTTGAGGCTGCACGCGATTGACAGTGCCCGCGATGAGTTTGAGCGTCGCTTCCGGATAGCTCGCGCCCGACTGATTGACGATGCTGACCCACGCCGACAAATCAAGCGTCCCGCTGTTGTTGTCCTTGCCCGGTGCAAAGAGCGCGTTGTAATCCGCCCACCACGTCATGCCCGCGGTTTCATAGGTGATGCGCGCCGTGTGCGTGCCCGGCTGCTGCGTTTCCACCTGCCAGAGGAGCGTCGGGCGCGTAAGCAATCCCTGCGGCAGCGACGGCAACTCAAAGTTGGTCGCATCTCCCACGATCTGGATCTGGCCCCCCTTGTCGCGCAGCACGATGCCCCCGGCAGTGCTCAAAAGCGTGCCGCTGGTGAAAGACATGCTGTTGCCCGCCGGCGACCCGACCTTGATCTCCTTGTCGAGGTACTTCTCCAGCAGCTTTTCCCGACCGATGAGGTCGAATTGAAAGTTCTGTTCCAGCACGCGCGTCATCGTCGGTGCGGTGAGGGATTGGAAGGAGACTGTGGTTGGTTCGATCAGCGCGGCGACGTCGGTGACGCGGACGTCGTTCAGGCCGTTTTTCAGATCGAGTTTGAGGTATTGGCGCACGGTTGCGAAGCCTTGCACGATGCTCGAGATGTTGGACCATCCGCCGTTGTATTTTGCCTGTGCGAGTGCATCGCGCGGCACGCCTTGGCCGGGGTTGAGCGTGCTGTAGATCGTGACGACCGGGCCTTGCCCCCCACCTTGCGCATCGTTCTGTGCGAACGCGGTTCCGGCGAGTGAGGCGAGAATGAGAGCACCAGCGACGCGCGTGTGAATCGTCTTCATGCGAAACTCCTGGATTGCATGTGTGAGAATACAGCGCGGCGGAGCGCTGAAAAGTTCGCGTCGATTGCTCGCGAAATAGAGGGAACGCGGAGTGGGCGGAGAATGCGGAGTTTCGCGGAGAGGAGAGGAAAAAGTGGGAAAGTTGAGAACCGAAATGCGGATTGGGAGTCGCTGTGGCGGATCGCTTCAGCCTCGCAGAAGTGTGTCGCCGCTTCGCGGCTTTGGTGATCGAATTCGCCGTCTCCTGGGGCTGGCGCCCCAGGCTACTGGCTGCCGCTGCTTCGCAGCTTCAAATTCAGTGATGCCACGTTTGCAATGAACTGGCTCGAAACTTTCTTTCCCGTCTTTCCTCCGCGCACCTCCGCCTACTCCGCGTACTCCGCGTTCTCTCGAATGCCTTTGTCTTCTTCCGCGCATCGCTTGCGGCTTACTTCACGCGTGTCAGGCGGGCGTATTCGAGGACGAGGGTTTTGGTGCCGACGCCTCGGAAGCGGATTGTGGCTCGGGCGTTGACGCCGGCTGAGATGCTGACGACTTCGCCCTCACCAAACTGCGGATGACGGACAATTGCGCCGACGGGGAAGGCTGCGTTTTTTGGTGTGCCGCTGCTGGAACTCCATGCGAGCTTGGCGCGCTTGGAATCCTTTGCTGCGAACTCGCCTTCCGGCTCGTAGCGCTGACCACCACCCCCCCCACCACTTCCACCTTCACCTCGCGCGATGAAATCTTCGAGGCCGGATGTTGCGTCGGCCTGGTTGCTGAATCGCACGGATTCGCGGGGCAGTTCATCGAGGAATCGGCTGGGGATCGTGCGTTCGGGGATGCCACGCATCGTGCGATAGCGGCTGCTGGTCATGTGCAAACGGCGCATGGCGCGGGTGATGCCCACGAAGCAGAGGCGGCGTTCTTCTTCGAGTTGCTCCTGCGATTCGCGGGCGCGGCTGTGGGGCAACTGGCCTTCTTCGAGGCCGATGATTGCGACGGCTTTGAATTCCAAGCCCTTTGCCGCGTGCAGCGTCATCAGGGTCACGGCGCCCTGCGCGGGATCGACTGCATCGGCATCGGCGACGAGCGCGATTGATTCGAGGTACGCTCGGAGCATTGCGAGCAGAGGCGGGGTCTGATCGTTCGGGCGAGCGAGGCCATCGGCATTCCGCGTTTCCGCGGCAGGGTCGGCCATCGCATCGAATTCCATCTCGAACTGGCGCGCCGAGCTGACTAGTTCGTCGAGGTTGTCGAGCCGTTCCATGTCGGCGTCGCTATTGCTCGCCTTGGCCTGGGTGCGGTACATGGCTTCGAGGCCGGATTCGCGGATGACGCGGGAGACGAGATCGGCGAGCGAGGTGGAAACCTGCGCGCCCATGAATGTGCCGCCACCGGTCCAGGCGTCGATCATCTCGACGAATTTGCCGATTGCCGCGGCACCCCGGCCGACGACGTCGAGCAACTGGCCGGCTTCGCGCATGGCGTGCAAGACCGGCGTGCCGTGTTCCGCGGCGTAATCCTCGATCTTTCCGAAGGAGGTCGAGCCGATGCCGCGGGTGGGCGTGTTGACGATGCGGGAGAGCGAGACATCGTCGCTGGGATTGGCGACGAGGCGGAGGTACGCGACTGCGTTCTTGACTTCTTCGCGGTCGTAGAAGGCTGTGCCGCGGGCGATGGTGTAGGGAACGCCGGCGCCGCGCAGCGCATCTTCCATGACGCGGCTGAGCGAGTTGGTGCGGTAGAAAATCGCCATCTCGCGCCAGGCGATCGACGTGGGCGAATCGTCGCGTTCGTCTTTGACGGATTTCAACCAATCGACGACGAGCGCTGCCTCGTGATTTTCGTCGCGGGTCAGGGTCACTTCGACGTGTTCGCCACCTTTGCGGGAGGTGAAGAGGTCTTTGTGCTTGCGCTTCTGGTTGTTGCGGATCAGTTGATCTGCCGCGTGAAGGATCGGGGCGTTCGAACGGAAGTTTTCCCCCAGCGTGATCACCTGGGTGCCGGGATAGCATTTTTCGAACTCGAGAATGTTGGTGATATCCGCGCCGCGCCACCCGTAGATGGCCTGATCCGGATCGCCGACGACGCAGATGTTGGGCGGATGCCCTTCTTCGTTCTTGCCGGCGATGAGCGATGCGATCACGAACTGGGCGTGGTTGGTGTCCTGGTATTCGTCGATGAGGAGGTAGCGCCAGCGTTCGTTGCACTCGCGGCGAACTTCGGCGTTGCTCTGGAGCAGTTTCGCGGTGAGAACGAGAAGACCGTCGAAGTCGACAGCGCCGGCGAGCTTGAGTGCTTTGGCATAGCCCTGATAGATCTTCGCGACGGTGCGCGAGTAGAAATCGTGAGCGCGTGCGGCGAACTCATCGGCATCGAGCAGATCGTTCTTCGCGTTGGAAATCGCGGAGAGGACGCTGCGGGGCGGCCAGTTGCTTGTCGAGAGCTGAAGCTCTGCTATCACGCGTTTGGCGAGCGTCGCCTGATCGGACGAGTCGTAGATGGAAAACTCGGGCTTGAGGTTCGCGGCTTCGGCGTAGCGGCGGAGCAACCGAGCGCACAGCGAGTGAAAGGTTGTGACGGTCAGGCCGCGGGTGAGCTTGGGATCGTGGCCGAGCACGGTCAGCACGCGCTCGCGCATTTCCGCGGCGGCCTTATTCGTGAAGGTCACGGCCAGAATGGACCACGGCGGAACGCCCTGATGAATCAGAAACGCGATGCGGCGCGTGATGACGCGGGTCTTGCCCGAACCCGCGCCGGCGAGCACGAGCAGCGGCCCTTCGGTCGCCTGCACGGCCTGCATCTGCGGCGGCGTCAGTCCCTTGAGAAGCTCTCCGGCTTCTCCACTCAGTTCGCTCGGACTCGGCATTTCTTCCTGCAACAATCGGGCTCCTTCCCGTTCCTGGAGCGTAGCGGGGAATGGTTCGGAATTCACCACAGTGACACGGAGACACAGAGAAAGACGGGGAGGATTTTGAGTTGAAATTCGAAGGCGGAAGGCATCGGAGTTGGGTTGCCACATTTCCGTTGACTCGGCGCGGCCCTCTTGTAGTCTCGGGTTGCGGGTGCGACGGGGAAATGAACCAAATTCCGGGTTCAGGAGCGTTGTATGCCCAAGCGTTTTGCGACCGCACTCGCCGGATTGACCTCTCTGCTCGCTTCACTCCCCGCCCCCCACGCCCAGGCTCAACTGCTCGGAACGCAGCTCTTCCCGTCCAACAACCCGTGGAATCAATCGATCGCGAATGCACCCGTCGCGGCGAACTCCGCGGCGGTAATGAACAGCATCATCACGCTCTACGGCAACAACCGTTTCCATCCGGACTTTGGCGAAGTGACGGGTGGCGCGAACGATCTGTACGGCGTGCCGTTCAATGTCGTTCACGGGAACTCGACTCCGAAGATTTCTGTCGTCCTCGGCATCTACGCGAGCCAGAGCGATCCGCAGCCGTGCCCGATTCCTGCGAATGCGGTGCTCGAGGGCGATTACCAGAACGGCCCGAAGTTCGGCTTGAGCGCTCGGGGTGATTCGCACCTCTTGGTGTGGGACATCGATACGAACATCCTGTACGAATTCTTCAATGCGAGCCGTCCAACTGAAAACTCAGATGGCAAGTGGCACGCGGCGAGCCAGGCTGTCTGGGATCTCAACGTGAACTCGTTCCGGCCTCGGGGATGGACGTCGGCGGATGCCGCGGGATTGCCGATTCTGACGGGCCTTGCTCGGCCCGACGAGCTCGCGGCGGGAGTAATCCGTCACCCGCTCCGCTTCACCTTGCAGAACGCGGTCATCCTGAACAAGTACATCTATCCCGCATCGCACGTTGCCAACCCGGGGAATAACAACGCGAGCGTGCAGCCCCCGATGGGGTCGCGGTTCCGTCTGAAGTCGAGCGTGAACATTTCGAACATGTACCCGCAGTCCAAGATCATCGCGCAGGCGATGAAGACGTACGGGCTGATCCTGGCGGACAACGGCAGCAACTTTTACGTCACGGGCGCGAGCTACTCCGTCGATGCCAACAACGCGTTCACTGTGACGTGGGATGATGACGACATTCAGGATTCCGTGCGTGGGCTGAAGAGTTTGCGATATGCGGATTTCGAGATGGTGGATCTGACGCCGGTTGTGACGGGGTTGAGCGCGAGCGGCGGCGCGCCGGGCTCGACGGTTTCCGTGTTCGGGCAGAACTTTTCCGGGTCGAGCGGCCAGCTTTCCGTGCTCTTCGGCGCGATCCCCGCCGCCGGCGTGACGTTCATCAGCGATACGCAGTTGAACGTCGTTGTTCCTGCCGGAACTGGCACGGTCAACGTCCGCGTGCAATCGGGCATTACGACTCCGGCCGAGCCGCAGAACATCAAGTCCACCATTTTCGGGTACGGAATTTCTGCGATCGATCCGAATGCGCAGTTCACGTATGGGGCGGCGTGCCCGGGCGATCTGAACGGCGATTCGATGGTGGATGATGCGGACTTCGTGCTGTTTGCGTCGGCGTACGACCTGCTGGTGTGTTCGGACCCGTCGATGCCTGCGGGGTGTCCGGCGGATCTGAATCGCGATGGGTTTGTCGATGACGCGGATTTTGGGGTGTTCGCACCGGCGTATGACGTGTTGATGTGCCCGTAGAGCCGCGATTCCGCTGCCCCTCCGGGGCAGGATGGCTTTTCGCGATTCGTACCACGGGTTGCGCGGCCCGGCTGGCGCCGGGCTGCGCTCCACCCGTGGCTACACGCCGCCGCCCCGTTGGGGCGAAGAGGGGCCGAACGCGATGGCCCCGAAGGGGCCAAGGCATGTAGCCACGGGTGAAGCAAGCGAGTCTTCGAGCGAGCGCAACCCGTGGACCCATCGCGCAAATCCAATCTGCCCCGGAGGGGCAGAGGAGGCGGGCACGACCCTTCAATCGAACACGTATCTCTCTTCAAACTCGATCTCGTGCAGGCGGAGCATCCGCAGGAGCTCGGACTTGAAGTCTTCTTTCTTGTGATGCTCGTGCTGACCGGCGATGTACGCCTTGACCGCGCTCTCCTGCGACTTGCTGACGGAGAACACGCCGTACCCCTCTTGCCACGCGAACCCACCGAGATTTGGGAACGTGTCGTGTATCCATTTGGACGAGTTCGCCTTGACGTCCCGCATCAGGTCCGAAACGGTTGCGTCGGGCCGCCAGCGCAGGTACATGTGTACATGGTCCTCGATGCCGCCGATGTCGTAGAGGACACCCTTTTCGCTCCGCACGATGCCGCCCATGTACGGATACAGGCGCTCGGCGACGTCGGGCGTGATCCACGGCGTGCGGCACTTTGTCGAGAACACGATGTGCAGGAGGATCTGGGAGTATGTACCGGGCATGGTGGGCCTGTCTGTGGAGCGTGGGAGTCCGCTGCTCCTTCGGAGCAGAAACAGGATAAGAAAATCACGGGTCCACGGGTTGTGCGTTGGTTCCACGGGTCGCGAGCTCGAAGTGGCTCCATGCCGCTGCCCCTCCGGGGCAGGAGGCTCTGCGCGATTCGGTCCACGGGTTGCGCGACGCTCAACGCCGCGTCGCTCCACCCGTGGCTACAGGCCGCCGCCCCGTTGGGGCGAACAGGGATTGAATGCGATGGCCCCGTAGGGGCCGGGGCCTGCAGCCACTGGTAGAGCAAGGCCGCTTTCGGCCTTGCGGAACCAGTCGAAGAAGTATCCCGTTCAACATCCTGCCCCGGCGGGGCAGAGGAGGAAGGGAAGACCCGGTGGCTACAGGCCTTGATCCCTTCGCGGCCGGAGACCGAAGCGCGCTGAAAGCGGTTTTGTGAGTGCGGCTCCGCCGCAAACGTATTTGGTTGTCAAAGAGAGGGGGAAGGCACTTGGCACTAGGCACTGGGCACTGGGCACTAGAGCGGATTGCCTTCAGGTGTGTCGCGGGAGTGTTCTCTGGTGTGGGCGATGATGGATGCAACCTCCCGGCGCTGCGCTTGGGCTCGTACGGCACGGTCTCGCCGATCTGTGGGGTTGCATCGGGAACGTTTCGCTTTGACTGAATTTGCTCGAGGAGAGCGCATCATGCGGCTTTCTTTTCGAGTTTCTCCAGTTCGCTTTTGAGTTCGACGACGTGGAGAGGGCACTCCTTCCAGTTGTGATGCCAGCAGACGATGACGTCGCAGCCGGAGGCGTCGTGCTTGTGCAGTTCGAAGTTGCGGCTCTCGAATTCGAACTCGACGCGAACGCGCCTCAGGCGGCCGTCTTTTCCCTTGCGCTTTGCTTCGCAGTCGGGAAACCCGATCTGGATCGCTTCGACCGAATAGCCGAGCGTTGTTGCGAGGCAACCGAAGAGATAGACCACGCCCGCTTCGTTGACGGGAGCATGGCGCAGAAAATCAAAGTTGAGGGGTTTGCCGTACGTCGCCGTGGTGGGCGGGGCAAAGTTGGTCGCGGGTTCAAGCTCGTGAAGAATGAGAGGTTGTCCGGCGCGTCGAGCCTTATGAGCATCGATGATCTTGACGACATCGTGCCACGTGCGGTCTTCAGCCGAGCGAGCATAGAAGGCCTTTGCGACACCGGCCCAGGAGTCGAACACGCCCCTGAATGCGCTCACGCTGTATTTTCCCCGCGATATGTACTCGCCGAGGCGCGGGATATGTCCGAGTCGGCGCGCGAGGTTTCCCCAGTCATCGAGCAGTTGATCTGCATCGCGGCACTTCCTGATGTTCGGGGGCAGCTTTGCCGCGGCGAGCGCGTCGTTGTACTCGTTGAAGTGCTTCTCAAAGTGACGCTGATTCATGCCCAGTTTCGCGAAGAAGTCGGACTTGCTGGGCGTGCGCCCGAGTTCAGCGCCGAGGGAGATGAGGGCTTCGACGATTTCTTCGCGGGTGAATTTGCGGGTTTGGCGTGGCATGGGCAGTGGACCTTTCGATGAAACGAGAAGAAGTGGAATGTGCCGCGGGCGCTGGCGGAGCGCGTGCGCGGCGATCAACGTGTTTTGGGATGGCTCGCTTGCGGTTGGGTTTGACCGGGCGTGGGGCGAGCTTGGAGCGATCGAGCCTGGGTGAGGGGTGGGTAGAGGTTGGACGGATGTAGAAAGCGCGGGCGATCGGACTAGGTGCGCCTTGGGCACTGTGGCAATATACCGGAATTTGGATTTAGTTTGGTTTTTATTTGGAAATTTTTCGACAAATTGTCAAAGTTTTTCGATCAGGAAACTAGGTAAAAATACTTACCATGAGATGCCGATGAGCCACGGTGACGATTCAAGTAGGTCGTGAACGCCTCACACCGCCGCCCGCACACCCCACCCGCACACCTCGCTCAGCGGCCAAGTCTCACTTGCCCCCGCACTCCGGGCAGTTCGCTCCGGCGGGAGTTGCAGGACGGTCGTAGCCGCAGCTGGCACACTCACCCGCGAGGATGCGGCGGCGAGCAAGAGTGTCCAATCGCCACGCGGCGATCGTCGCCAGAAGCATCGGTAAGAGAAGAACCCAGAGCGGGATGTCGATGACTGCGTGGGCGCCTCGTCGGTACAACCGGAACCACCAAAGCAGCCACGGCGACGGCGAGATGGTGACAACTCCCGCCGCGTGTGCCGTTGATTGAAACGGAACGTGCATTTCGCCGCGCAAGACTCCCGACACCACACCAACAACGTGATTGCCCGGGAACCACAATTCCACACCTTTCCACCGACTGCCAATCAAGACTGCACTCAGCAGCACAGAGAAGCCCACGCCCACCCACTTCACTGTTTTCCTGATCTTGGGGTGTGGGCTCACGGCGTCAGCTTACCGAACAAGATCAACAGGCGGTGTCCTTCTCTCAGCGATCGACCGCGTTGTGAATGGTCGTTGCCAACGAAAAACAATGTCGGCGGTCGGGCGTCTCCCGAATAGGTGTAGAGCCTATCCGTAAACCGCGCAACCGGGCTGGTGCGGGGTGCGAATAGCCTTGCATGGCGATGCGGTTGACGGACGAACAGTTGGACTGGTTGTGTGCTCGGTTGCCTTCGGTGCCCGCGCGGCCGCGTGGCGGACGACCGCCAATGGACCGTCGGAAGGTGATCGCGGCGATCTTCTGGATCCTCGACAACGGTGCCAAGTGGAAGGACCTGCCGCGGCACTTTGGTTCACGCAGCGCGGTGCATGCCTACTTCCAGGGCTGGGCACAGGAAGGCGTCTTCGAGAACATCATGCGGGACGCGGGGCTGCTCGTGGAAGAGCGCGGCGGCTACCGCCTCTACGAGTGCTTCATCGACGCGACCTTCAGCAAGGCCCGCGGCGGCGGGGATGGAGTCGGGGTCACCAAGGCGGGAAAAGGCGTAAAAATCATGGTCCTGGTCGATGCGCGCGGCCTGCCGGTCGCAGTGACGACGGGCAGCGCCAGCCCGCACGAGAGCACGCTGGTGCAGGGGCTGTTCGACTTCATGCTCAGCACCGACACGCCCACACGCATCGTCGGCGACAAGGCCTACGACTCGGATGTGCTCGATGAAGACCTCGACGACGAGTGCATCGAATTGATCGCGCCCCATCGCAGGAACCGCAAGCCGCAGAACATCACACAGGACGGCAGAAGGCTCCGCCGCTACAAACGCCGCTGGACGGTGGAACGCACCATCAGCTGGTTCCAGAACTTCCGCCGGCTGTGCATCCGCTACGAGAAATCCACCACGCTCTTTCAGGGCTTCCTCCACCTTGGATGCTCAATCATCCTTTTGAAACAGGTTTACGGATAGACTCTACAACTTTAATCAGTTGTCTGATCTGGATTGGGCGAGTGATTGGTCGCAGCCGGACGACTCATACTCGAGCGCGGTTGCAGGAACGAACGGCTACCAAGACATCGGGAGCGAGGGCGGAGCGAGATTCATTATCGCGCGGGTCGGGATGCCGGCAGCAAAGAGACCGTGGGATCCGTGGCGAATGCATGGGAAAAAGCCCCACTGGGACGGCATGAAAGCCAAAGTGAAAGAAAAGGGCTGGATGAGTAAGCCGAACTTTCGAAAGGAAACGCTCCGGACGAATCAGGCGCTGGTAGACAAGACGGGTAAGATTGTCAGAGACCCCGTAACCGGTAGAACGCTGCGCCCCGACGCACAGATTGTGGATACCAGCGGACGAGTGCACATAATCGAGATAGGAGAATCGGTTGGCAAAGAAGCAACCAAAGGGAAGAAATCCGACTACGTCAACCTTCTCGGAAACGACCTTGGTGGGTACTGGACTAACTACGATTGAAAAGCTATTTGCGCATGAATATTTTTGTATGGTATTCTATTTTGAGAACAGCTTCTCAAGTATCCCGAAACTGGCGGGAGAAATAACCCGGCTAATAACGATGCTGCCAGATATTGCTCCGGGCAGTGGATTCGCGACGCCCAACCCGAGTCGAGATCGACCGCAACCGCCTTCAAAGTGGTGGCCCCTGAACGAGCGGATTAATCTGTCGTCCATAACGCACGCATCGAATCCGGAAACAATCCTGCAAATTCAGAGCCTGCCCGTAGATACGCATGATTTTATTTTGTCTTGCGAACCCGCAAAATCGCCTAACGCCTACAATGCAAGTTGGAGTGTCCACTATGCTGGACCGACTTACAACAATATTTCGCTTGGCGCGAGACTTTGCGTCACTCTTGCTACCGAAGTCGCTGCTCGCATTGGCAACGCAAAGCTAAGTTCATTTTTTTGTGATGTGGCCTTGGAGTGTTCAAAATATAAAGAATGCTATTCTGGCCATGTGGAGTGCGCACCGCTATTTGAAATACTTGCGGGAAACTATTATGACTTGATCTATGGCTTTCACACCACAACCTTCGATCGCGAGGTCAACCACTATGCCTTTTGGGACGAATCGCTCGATCGCACTCGTTTTGCCCGCGACATTTATATGGGCAATTATTTTGGCCCGGTCCTCAATAAAGTTATTGATCCAGAAAATGAATTTTCGAAAGAGTTTGAGGGATATCGCGTTTACCCGTGGCCACCAACGCCGCCGCATGAAGGCAAGCACTCTGTGAAGCAGTTTTCCGGCGGAGGAGCATACTACTCTCTCACAAACGAACCTCTTAATATGAGTAAACAATTCAAAGAGTATGAAGACGAACAGGCAGCTCGACTCGGCGTGATGCTTCGAAAGCGACTTCGAGAGCGAGGAGCACTTCTCTAAAACTTGCCATTAATTGAAATCTCGTACCGCCACTATGGGCGCGACTGTCTTTTGCGTGCGATGATGCGGGCTAGGCTTCTAGGCGCCCTGTGAACTGGTCCAGTATTTTGCGTACGACGGAGTGGGGAGATTGGTAAGAACCAGCTCGCCGCTGGAAGCGCCGGATGGCTGGCACTTTGTTGGCGATGAAGAGGGCCAGGCGGCAACCGCGACGATGTTCACGCGGAGCGAGCGGTTCATCTATGACGGGGTGAGAAGGATCCAGGAGATCGTGACCGATCCGATCCTGTCGGATGGAGAGAGCAACCGGATCGCCTCGATGAGCTTCGAGAGCGAGCAGAGGAATGGTGGGGGAAGTGGGGGAGGATCAGGACAAGCCGGCGAGCTTCCGAACATCACGGTCTACCTGCGCGCGGAGTACATCTGGGGCCCTGGTGACAACGGTGTTGATGAGCTGCTCTGCCAGCTCGATCCGAACTCGTCGGAGACGCACGTTGCAAGCGGCGGGCCGCAGGGCAAGCCGTGGTACATCCTGACGGATGCGCAGGGGGATGTGGTCTCGATTGTGGGCGTGTCGCAGTGACCTGCCCCCGTTTTCTGTGCCAGGCTCTATGAGAGTTGGGTGATGATACCGGCCCTTCTCAATACAATTTCTCCGTGGGCGATGCCCGCAGCGCAGCGGAGGGCTTCGCCCGCGGAAGATGCCT
>JAFLCN010000006.1 GCA_017303555.1 Planctomycetota bacterium | reverse complement strand
CGAGATTGATCTGGACGAAGATGCTGGGCTGGTGCTGAAGGCGTCCGCGCATGCCGTACTCTTCGCTCGCTGGCATCAGGCGGTTTTTTGAAACAGGCTGGAAAGAGGGTTTTTCAACGGCCTGCTAGCGGTCCAAATGCCGGATTGCTCACACGCGTGTAGCCGACTGCGTAGTCGGACGAGTAACCCATATTTACGAGTCCGTCGTAGGTCCGGATCGATTCGCAACCTCCGAGCAGAACCGCAGCAACGAGCACAATCGCGAGACTTCGAGAATTCGATTTCTTCCGCATCTTGTTCCCCACGGGCCTTTCCTCGGCACTGCCAACTGCGCCACGGATCATGGCAGTCAAGTCGAACAGCTTAATCAAAATCTTGGCGATTGGCTCAGACCAGATTGCCGCCCATATGGCAACTGCGTAGATGCTCAGAAAGTTGAAGGTGCTTATTGTTCAATGGCTGAGCATCTTCGGTACGCCAGCGTGGCCGGTGCTGTGGCTGTATGTGGTGAAGCGAAGGTCCAAAGGAAGCGACTTAGCAGGCTGTTGAACAAACGCCGGTTTCTCGCCGCGTAGGTGTGTCCTCCGGGCGTGCGGTCGCGGCGGCCGGATCTGGTCCACCGCTCACACCGCCGGCAGAGTTCGCATCCGCACCGGGCGATGCATCGCCTGAGGGTGCCTTGTACTTCGCGGCGAGTGTGCAACGTCCCTTCGCTGCGCTTGGGCTCGTACGGTCAGGTCTTGCCGGTTTGTGAGTTCGCGTCGGGAACGGTGCTCAAGCACGGATTGAGCTCTCGAGCGGGTTTGTCTCGGGCGTTGCGAGTTGTGAGCGAAGAGGTGTCGCCGCTTCGCGGCTTTGAGGATTCTTTTGCCTTGTCCTTTGTCTTTTCATGGGGCTGGCGCCCCAGGCTACTGGCGGTCGCCGCTCCGCGGCTTGAAGGCCGAGAACGCCAGGCTTGAAGGCCGAGTACTTCAGGCTTGAAGGCAGAGAACGGCAGGCTGGAAGGAAAACGCCGGGCTGGAAATGGAATTGCTCTAGCTGCCTGAGGCCACGCCTTCGGCGTCGAAGTCGCCGGGGCCGGCGGATGGGTAGGAGCCGCCGCTGGCTTTGCGCATTTCGGTTCTGGTCTGCATGCGGAGCGCGTTGACTTCGCGGGCGATGCGGTCGAGTGCGCCTTGTGCGCCGGCTTTTTCGAGTTCGGCGTAGGGGATGGGTTTGCCGTAGGTGACGGCGACGCGTTGGCCGATGAGTTTGGGGAATCGGACTGCGGGGCCCCATGCGTCGAAGCAGCCTTCGACTGCCGCGGGAACGACGGGGCACTTGGCGCGCTTCATCAGGAGGGCGACGCCTCGCTTGAAGGCCTTCTGGCCTCCATCGTGCGAGCGTGAACCTTCGGGGAAGATGAGCACGGCGTGTCCGGCGGCGAGTCTTTTCAGAATCTCTCGGATCGCGCCGGCGTCGCCGGCTTCGTCATTGATCGGGATTGAGTTGAGCGCGCTGATGAACCACGCGAAGGGGCCGAACTTGAAGAGGCCGATCTTGGCGACGAAGCTGAGGTGGCGATTGCGGACGAAGCAGCCGATCAGGGGCGGATCGATGAAGCTCTGGTGATTGGCGGCGATGAGCAGGGGGCCGGTGGTCGGGATGTTTTTCGCGCCGCGTACGCGCACGCGGTAGAACAGGATGAACAGCAGCGCGCAGAACGAGCCGATCAGTTCGTAGAGAAGAACTTTGCCGAGCGTGCCGCCGGGGCGTCGGGATTCGAGGAAGGACTTCATACGGATTCCACTTGCTTTGTACGTGGCCGCGATTTCGACGCGGGGACTTCCGAAACCCCCACCGTCATCGCTCCGCCGAGCCTGCGCGATGCCACCTCCCCCTTTGGCAAAGGGGGAGGACAAATGCAAGAAACGCAAACTGCAATCGGAATTCGTATGAGACCCATCGGGTGCGAGGATAGCGGGAAACCGGAGGGGTGCGCCGAGTCTCTGGCCAATGAACTGCGCGCGCGAGAAACGGGGTGAGACACAGGCAGGCACAGTGTCGGGGTTCTCGATGCGGCTCGGACAAGCCCGTTGAAACGGGCTGCGGAAATAAAAGACAATCGAAGAAGAATGCGATTTCTCTTGCACCACCGCTGAAGCGGTGGCCTACGAGCGGGCAAGGCCGATGAATCGGCCTGAAAGGCGCCTGCAGGGGGAGTCGGGAGCGTCGTGCCGCATGATGCGGATTCCGGTTGTTCTTTGCGTGAATCCGATTCTGCCGCAGCAACTTCCGAAACCCCCTTCGCGTCAATCGCTCCGCAAAGCCTGCGCGATGCCACCTCCCCCTTTGGCAAAGGGGGAGGACCAAGGCAAAGAGACGCAAGATGTAACCGGAATCCGCAGGATTTCCTTCTCGCATCGAGCACAAAGCCGGCGTCGGATGACGGGCGAATGGTGCGTGCGATTCACGGACGGCTCTTTAGCGGCCGACGACCGCCAGCACATGGCGGTGCAGAGTCTTGACAACCTGATCGAATGCGAGGTCGGAGGTGTCCACGCAGATCGCATCCTTCGGGCAGATCAGCGGGCCATCGGCGCGGGATGAATCGCGCTTGTCGCGGTCGAGGATTTCGGCGGTGATTGCACCGAGGTCGGCGCAGTGGCCGGCGGCCATCAACTGCTCGGCCCGGCGGCGTGCCCGCACATCGGGTGAGGCATCGAGGTAGAACTTGACGACTGCATCGGGGAAGACGATCGAGCCCTGGTCGCGGCCTTCGGTGACGAGCCTTGGATGCTGCTGGGCGATGATGCGCTGTTTGCGGACCATGTGCTCGCGGAGCGACTTGATCGTCGCGATGGGCGAGACGATTTCGGCGACATCCGAAGCGCGAATGCGGTGGTCGATCGGTTTGCCGAAGGCGAGGATGGTGGGCGGGTCTTTGGACCAGTCGAAGTGCAGATCGGCCTTGGTGGTTTCGCGGACGACACCTTCGATATCGGTCGGGGAGATTCCGTTGTCGATTGCGAGTGCCGCGGCGGCGCGGTACATCGCGCCGGTATCGAGGAAGTCGAGCCCGAGCGCCTTGGCCAGCGTGCGCGCGACGGACGACTTGCCCGTTCCGGCGGGGCCGTCGATCGTGATGACGATACTTTGATCTCGCGGAAGCGTTGGCATGGGGCGATCGTCGAATTGCGGGGCGCGATCAAGCGTAGCGAGCGCGCCATCGCGATCGCACACGACACGCTCCATGTCGGAGATGTGCTCGATCTCTGAGCGCGAGATTTCGATCACTTCCATCAGTTCGAAGGGACGATCGGACGAATCGCTGAGCGATGTCGAACCTGAGTCTGAACCTGAAAACTGGTCTGGGAATTGGTCTGGGGATTGGCCTGAGTTGAGTGGCATGGCGGTCCTCCCTGCGCGTGACTGCGCTGACCATCCGTGTCCGCTCTCAACTCGCGTCGAGACTCATGCGGACATTGCCGCGTGATCCAGTGCGGCACGGAGCACTCTCTGACTCTTCCGAATGCCCAGTGTAACGTCTCCGCCCCCCCGGTAGTCAACCGCGATTGTCGAATCGAATCCGACGGAAGCGACGGCGTGGACCATTTTGAAGAGGTCGTAGGCCTTATGGACCGGGAGTGGTTCCTGGGGCGGAGGTGGCTCTTCGCCCTCGCTCTTGAAGATGTCCTTGATCAAATCTTCGAGCGAGGCGTCGTCGAGTTCCTCGATTTCCTCGTCTTCGGCTTCCGGAGCGGGCGGCGGCTCGGCCTTCGGGGCCTTGGCATCGGTCTTGGATTTTCCGGGCTTGGCGGCGTCCGGCGCCTTTGCATCCTTGCCCTTTTTCTTTCCCTTGGCGGGAGGGGTTTCTTCCTCCGGAGGCTGGGCGGAGCGGGCGGATTTCTTGACGATCTCGTCGTCTTCGTCATCGTCCTCCACGGGGCGTGGGCGCTTCGCGGGCGGCTTGGGGGGAGCGGCATCGGGCGACGGGTCGGTGAAATCGGTGGTCGAAGCCAGCACAACGCTGGCGTATGGGGTAATCCGCCTCAGGAAGGTGACCGCGCCTTCGACCGAACCGGTGGATTCCATCGCAAACTGGAAGTCGGGCAGGGTTCCGATCCGGAAGCCCCCCACCTTCTTGATCATGTCGGTGACGCGCTCGGCCTTGGCGGTGAGCCCCTTCATGGGGCTGACGAGCAGATTCAGTTCGAGGCGCTCGGCCCGGTCCACGATTTTGCGCAGCCGGGGCCAGACGGTCTGCAGAACGGCATCGGTGTCGTCCGCGGCGATGCGGAGCGCCGCTGCGGTACACGACAGAATCTGTGCCGCTTCGATCACCCGAAGCATGCGTTGAATCACGGCGTCGGCGGTCGCGGCATCGGCGGTGCCAAGCTTCTGGGGTTCGGCTTCGATCAGCAACAGGCACGGGCAGCCGGCCCGATCGGCCCGCTCGCGAATGTGCTCGAGCTTTCGCCGGTCCGCGCCGACGAGCAAGTCTGTGGTGAGATTCAGGCCGCCCAAACCCAGCACTTCCCTGGTGTACTGCGGCAGGTCGGCCAGCGCGAGCGCTGGGCCGCTACCGGCAGAGGGGAGCAACTGAGAGCGAAGGCACGATGCGTTGAGAGTGAGAAGCATGCGTCGTCGGAGGCGACTGTAGCGGTACCGCCCGAGGCAACAAATCCGGGGGTGCCTGGTGCACACGCCGGATCGACCACGACCGCCTTCTCACCCCGTTTTTTCCCCAGGTTTCCCTGCGAAAGACGGTCGGCACCGTTAAGCGACGACCGTCCGGAGGGGAAAAAGGTAACACGTTCAAAGTACCTGCTCGGGGCATTCCCGTCAAATGAACATTGGGGCGGTCGCCCGAGCAAACCGACTGCAAGCACCCCTGGCGAGAGAATTGGATGGGTGGGTACCGGGGCGACTAGCATCCCGAAGCCCGTGATTTGCCGATGGATTCGGCCGAGGACGGGCGGCGGTCTCCTATCACTCTTATGGGACCTCCGGACTCTTGCTGATTTCCAACCACGAGGTAATTCGATGGCATCTCCGGCCGACCGCAAGTATTCCGAATCGCACGAATGGCACAAAGTCGAGGGTGACACGCTCACGCTCGGGATCAGCCGCTTCGCGGTGGATGCCTTGACGGACATCACGTACGTCCAGATGAAGAAGGTGGGGACGAAGTTCAAGGCGGGCGATGTGGTCGGTGAAGTCGAGAGCGTGAAGACGACCAGCGACATCTACTGCTTCGTGGCGGGCGAAGTGACCGAGGTGAATGTGGCGCTCGGCGACAATCCGGGGCTGATCAACGAAGATCCGTACGGCAAGGGCTGGCTGCTGAAGGCCAAGATCAGCGATCCGGCGGGCCTCTCGAAGCTTGTGGACGGTGCGGCGTACGACAAGGCGCATCCGGCCTCGTAAGGGCAAAGCGAACAATGAACAGCGAAAAGCGAACATCCAGATCAGGGCGATCGGCTCGATAGGACCGGAAGAAACCGCCGGTCCGCATGTTCGATTCTCGCTTTTTTCTGTTCGCTGCCTGCTGCTTGCTTTCCTGGTTTCCTCTCATGCTGATCTGCACCAACGTTCGCAAGGCCTACCAGATCGGTGACAGGAAAGTCGAAGCGCTGCGCGGCGTTGATATGCGGATCGACGCGCCGGGTTTCTATGCGATCATGGGGCGCTCGGGCAGCGGCAAATCGACGCTGCTCCATCTGCTTGCTGCGCTCGACAAGCCGGACTCGGGCGAGATCACGATCGGCGGGCAGCGGATTGATTCGTTTACCGACAGCGAAGCGACCGACTTTCGGCGCACGAAGATCGGGATCGTCTTCCAGGCGTTCAACCTCATCCCGACCATGACGGCGATCGAGAATGCGGAGTTGCCGGCGATTCTTTCCGGTGCGAGTTCCGAAGCTGCACGCGAGCGGGCGCGGGAGTTGCTCTCCAGGCTCGGGCTTGCGGATCGTTTGGATCACCGGCCCGATGCGCTTTCGGGGGGCGAACAGCAGCGGGTGGCGATCGCGCGGGCGCTGCATTTTTCTCCGGGGCTGCTGCTGGCGGATGAACCGACGGGCAATCTCGACTCGGCGAGCAGTCAGAGTCTTTGGAATCTGCTTTCGGAGATCGCGCGGGAGCGGCAGATCAGCATTGTCATGGTGACGCACGAGCCGGCGGCGGCGGCGCACTGCCGCGAGGTGTTTGTGGTGGCGGACGGCAAGGTCACAACCCGCATCGCAACGGAGGGACTGGATGAAAGCGCCGTGGCGGCTCGCTATCAGCAGTCTGTGGCAACGGCGTAGCCGCAGCGTTCTGCTGCTGCTGGTCGTTGCGCTTTCGGCCGGGCTGGTGTGCGCGGTCGCCACCGCGATGGCGAGCGTGACGGAGTCGCTGCGTTCCCGGATGCTGAACGCTGTGGGCGGGTCGGACCTTCAGATCATCGGACCCGGTGGATCGAAGAAGATTGATGAGGCGTTGGTCGAGCGGGTTCAGCGCTGGCCGGAAGTGGATCGGGTGAGCGGGCGTGTGCGTGCCGCGGCGGCGCTGCGCATCGTGCGGCCGGCGTGGAAGGAAATTGAGGCGGACGGGAAGAAGACCTGGCCCCGAGCGCTTCGTTCGTCGGCGGTGAATGCGTACGTCGAGAGTTTTCGGCCGGGGTTCGATGAGCAGTTCAGGCCGGTAGAGTTGCTTGAGGGCCGCATGCCGACGGCGCCGGGTGAAATCGCGATCGACCACACGGTGCTCGATCGGCTTCGCGGGATCGAACCGCGCACGGATCGGCGCAGCGGCACGCTTTCGGCGCTGATATCGGGAACGCCCGCGAACGTGGCGGAAGGGAAGCTGCCGGCGGGTTTTGATCTTGGTCCGGAGAGTGCGAAGGACGGTGCGGATGCGGAGCGATTGACTGAGGCACGGCGCGCACGGTTGGGAGATGAGATCGAACTTGTTCGAACGGGGCAGCCGGATTTGAAGCTGCGGATTGTCGGGCTCGCGCCGCACGGCATGCTCGGGGGCCGGCCGCGGGCTTGGATGACTCCGGATGGGCTGGCGAGCGCGACCGATCAACAGGGGCGATTCGGCGAACTCGACATCGTGCTCCGGCCCGGAAGCGATCCTGCCCAGACTGTCGAACTCAGAAGCAGCGCTGTGCCCGAGGGAACGATCCTGCAGGCGACGGCGAAGATCACGACGAACCTCGAGCAGAATCTTCGCGCCAACAACGTCGGACTGGTCATTGCGTCGACGCTGGCTTTTCTCTCCGCGGCGTTCATCATTCTGACGGGCATGACGACGGGTGTCGTCGAACGTCAGCGTGAGCTTGCGATTTTGCGCTGCATCGGAGCTTCGCGCGGGCAGATTGCGGGAAGCCAGGTCATTGCCGGATTGCTGCTGGGTGTGACTGGGTCGCTCTTGGGAATACCGATCGGGGTCGGGCTTGCGAGCGTGGTGATCTGGTGGTTCCGCTCGGAACTCAAGATCGAGCTCGCGTTTCCGTATCTTGGGATCGCGGTCGGGCTGGCCGGCTCGGTGATTGCGGGGTTGCTTGGTGCGGCGTTTCCGGCGTGGCGTGCAGCGCGCATGGAGCCGCTCAAGGCGCTTGGGTCGAGAGCGGATGCTCCAAAGTCGTCCTCGATCACATGGACGCTCATCGCGGGCCTCGTGCTGATCGCGATTCACTTCGCGGTGGTGACGTTTGTTCGCGATGCCGACACGCTGTTTTTCATGTATGTGCTGCTGGGCTTGCCGTGCATGTTTGTTGGATACTTCCTGCTTGGAGTGCCGGCGGTGGCGTTTGTGATCTCCGTTGTTGGCGCTCCGATTGCCGCGGTGCTTGGTGTGCCGCGGCAGTTGCTGGAACGGAGCATTCGTCGGACGCCCTACCGGCATGGCTTGACAGCGGGCGCGATGATGGCTGGGCTTGCGATGATGGTCGCGATCTGGACGCAGGGGAGCGCGTTTGCTCGCGACTGGCTGGGACGGATTCAGTTTCCCGATGCTTTTGTGACGGGGATTGCTCTGTCGGATGCCAGCGTCGCGAAGCTGCGTTCGATGCCGGAAGTGACCGGCGCGAGCCCGCTCTCGCTGGTTCGAGCGAACATTTCTGCGCCGGGCATGACGGGGCTTGGCATCGGCACGCTTCAGCCTCTGAAGACGGCCTTCATCGGGTTCGAGCCGGATTCGTTTTTCCGGCTGATGAACGTCACGTGGGTGCAGGGCGATCGTGACGAAGCGATCCGTCGCTTGAACGCGGGCGGCGCGATCATCGTCGCGCGGGAGTTTCTGACTTCGAAAGGGCTTGGTGTCGGCAAGCGGGTGAAGATCTCGTATCAGAATCACTCGGCGGATTTTGAGATCGTCGGGGTCGTCACGAGCCCCGGGCTCGACATCGTGAGCAACTTCTTTGACCTGGGCGACATGTACGTCGATCAGGCGGTGAGTGCGGTGTTTGGATCGCGCACCGATCTTCGCGACAAGCTGCTCGGCGGCAATGAGCCGCCCACGCAGATCATCTCGATGTCGCTCGCCAAAGAAGTCGATGATGCGGAGGTGACCGCCAAGATCCGGCAGGAGCTGTACGACTACGGCGTGCTTGATGTCGGCACGGGGCGATTCTTCAAGCAACTCATCGAGGGCGCGATCGCCCGAAGCCTTTCGATCGTTTCGGGAATCGCGATCATGTCGATGGTGGTCGCATCGCTGGGAGTTGCGAACCTGATCGTCGCGGCGATTGAGGGGCGGCGTTTCGAGTTCGGCGTGCTCCGAGCTGTCGGTGCGACGCGGGGCGTGGTCTGCCGCCTTGTGCTTGCGGAGGCGATCGTGGTCGCGCTCGCGGCGTGCTTCGTCGGCGTGGCGATGGGAATCCAGGGTTCGTACGGAGGCGTGCGGCTCAACGCAGCGATCATGGGCGTGGAGTTGTTCCTGCGCCCGAATGCGACATCGATCGTGACAGGCTGCGTGATTCTGATGATGCTCACGCTGCTCGCGGCAACGCCTGCGGTGCTCGCGCTCTCGCGGAAGCAGCCTCGCGAGCTGCTGGCGGCGATGAAGGGTTAGGCGAGTTGGTGCCGATCAGGCGGCTTTCAGAAGCTGGTCGTAGCGGCGGCGCAGGCTCTCATCACGCAGCACCATGTAGCTCTTGCTGATTCGCGCAAACCGGCGTGCCGACTCCTCGTCCGGCGCGTGATCGGGATGGAACTTGCGGGCAAGACTGCGATACGCCGTGCGGATCTGATCGAGCGACGACTCTCGCGAAACGCCGAGTACGGCGTAGAGGTCCTCCACTTCTGCGCTCGTGGGCAGCATTTCGCGTCCCGCGGCACAGCGATCAAGCAGTTTTTCCAAGTCCATCCGCGCGCGAGCATCGGAATCAAAGAAGTGGAGCCCGATGTTCCAGAGGTCTTTGTCGATCTTGCGTGTCCAGGCCACGCGTGAGAGCATGAAGACGCGCTCGCCGTCACAGGCGATGGCGATCTCGAAGACATGCCCGGCGCGCACCGTGGGTTCGGTTCGGGTGACGATGCGGGCGCCGTCGGGTGAAAGGTCGACGACGCTTCCGAGGACCGAGTCGGTCATGCGGGTGTCGTATCGCTTGTTGCCTCGCGAGACCTTTGGGCGTTCGGGCGCGGGGATCGCGGCTTTCTCACCCTTGAGCTTGTTCTTGATCCACCTCATGGAGGCTTCATCGTCCGCCCGGTTATTCCAGCCAAGCCACCTGCCGCAATGACTGGAGGGGCAAGGACTTCTGACCCGGTCGTGCGGGAATTGCAGCGGGGTTCTCGGGCGTTGGGTCTTTGTTCAGTCGGGGGGATACGCTGGCCCGTGCAGCCAAAGCCCTTCCAAGTCGTGGCACCGTTCAAGCCCATGGGCGATCAGCCGACGGCCATCGCGCAGCTGACCGATGGACTCGGAGCCGGCAAGCCCGCGGTCTGCCTGCTCGGCGCGACGGGGACGGGCAAGACGTTCACGATGGCGAACGTCATCGCGAATCTGGGCAAGCCGACGCTCATCATCAGCCACAACAAGACGCTCGCGGCACAGTTGTACGAAGAGCTGCGCGGCTTCTTCCCGCACAACAGCGTCAACTACTTTGTCAGCTACTACGACTACTACCAGCCCGAGGCGTACATCCCGCAGCGGGATATCTATATCGAGAAGGATTCGTCGCGGAACGATGATCTGGACCAGTTGCGGCTTGCGGCGACCAGCAACATCCTGAGTCGGCGCGACACCGTTGTGGTGGCATCGGTCTCGTGCATCTTCGGCCTTGGAAGCCCGGAGGCGTACGGCGAAAAGGTGTTGACGATCACGAAGGGCTCGCGCGTCGATCGGCGTGAGTTTTTGCTTGGCCTGACGGCGATGCAGTACAACCGGAGCGAAATCGAGTTCAAGCGTGCGCAGTTCCGCGTTCGGGGAGACGCGATCGAGATCTGGCCGGCGTATGAGAAGTATGCCGTGCGTGTCGAGCTTTTCGGCGATGAGATTGATCGCGTGGATCTTGTAAATCCGACGTCGGGCGAAGTGCTCGCAGAGGAAAGGCAGTTCTTTCTGTTTCCGGCTGTGCACTATGTGATGCCGGAAGAGCAGATGCAGGGCGTGCTGGTTGCGATTCGAACGGAGATGGATGCACGCGTTCTGGAACTGCGATCGCAGGGAAAACTGCTTGAAGCGCAGCGGCTGATCAGCCGCACGAAGTACGACCTTGAGATGCTGGAAGAAACCGGCATCTGCCAGGGGATCGAAAACTATTCGCGTTTCATGGATGGTCGCCAGCGGGGCGAGCGGCCGTTCACGTTGATGGACTACTTCGATTTCGCGCCGCCCGCAGGCAAGAACGCTTATTTCACGGCCCCGCGCGGCGTGCGCGAGGCGCAGGAGGGGACGCCGGAGAGGCTTGAGTCATCGCGTCGGCCGAACTTCCGCGACTGGCTGTTGATCATCGACGAATCGCATGTGACGCTGCCGCAGATCCGGGCGATGTACAACGGCGATCAGGCGCGGAAAACGGTGCTTGTGGATCACGGGTTCCGGCTTCCGAGCGCACTCGACAATCGGCCCTTGCGGTTTGAGGAGTTCGAGTCGATTGTGCCGCAGATCGCGTTTGTGAGCGCGACACCGGGACCGTACGAACTCGAGCGCACGCAGGGCGAAGTGGCGGAGCAGGTGATCCGTCCGACGGGGCTGCTCGATCCGATCATCGAGGTGAAGCCGGCGCAGGGGCAGGTGCCGGATCTCATCGAGCAGTGCCAGGCTCGGGTCGCGAAGGGCGAGCGCGTGCTCGTGACGGCGCTGACGAAGCGTCTGTGCGAAGACCTGACGAGTTATCTCGATCAGAAGGGACTGCGGGTCCGCTATCTGCACAGCGAAGTCGAAACACTCGAGCGCGTGGCGATTCTCACCGATCTGCGGCTGGGCGAGTTTGATGTGCTTGTCGGGGTCAATTTGCTCCGCGAAGGGCTTGACTTGCCGGAGGTTTCGCTGGTTTGCATTCTCGATGCCGACAAGGAGGGCTTCCTCCGTTCCCCCACCAGTCTCATCCAGCAGATGGGCCGCGCGGCGCGAAACGTGAATGCGCTCGTCATCATGTACGCCGACAAGATGACACCGGCGATGCAGGCGGCGATCGCCGAGACCGAGCGCCGTCGCGCCAAGCAGGTCGCGTACAACGAGAAGAACGGCATCACGCCGGAGACGATCAAGAAGGAAATCCGGCGCGGGCTCGAAACCACGCTGAAGGGGCGCAAGCAGGCACGCGATGCGGTGCGTGAACGCGAAGCCGACTACGAGATCTCCGAGTTGCTCGTCACTATTCGCGAAGAAATGGTGGAAGCGGCGCGCAAGCTCGACTTCGAGGCCGCGGCAATCCTGCGCGATCAGCTCAAGAATCTCGAACAGCGCCTGGAGAAGGCGAACAAGTCCGGCGGCTCGACACGCGTGAAACGATCGGAACTCGGCGAACAGGCCGAGGCCAAGGCGCGCAAGCGCCCGGGGATGCCGGGCGTCAAGATCACCCGCGCGATGCGCAAGAAAAGCAGCGGGTGATCCCCGCCGTGACACAGGTACTTCGCCGGGCCGATCGCGTGTAGATTCGTTCATTCCCGGAAATTTTTGAACGGTTTCGCACGCCGACGAACATCAAGTGGCGAACACCCCCGTTCCGGTGAACACGCCGGGTTCGATTCTTTCGCCTTGCCAACCGGTCCGAAGTCGGGCCGGGGCGGTGGCGGCGCGCCCGCGGATGTGTTTCACGGGGGGAAGGAGAAGCTCGTGAAGCATTTGTCTCGATTGATCCTCATCGCGTCCGCCGGTGCACTCGCCGCGGCAACCGCACGTGCCGAACTGGTGTACGGCGTCACACTCCAGCAAACACTGGTCTCGTGGGACAGCTCAACCCCCACGACGCTTCTCAGCGGCGTGGCGATCTCGGGGCTTCAGACCAACGAGGTCATCCACGGCATCGACATCCGTCCGAACACCGGCGAGATGTACGCGCTGGGTTCGATGAACCGCCTGTACAAGATCAACCGCTCGACCGGTGCCGCGACGCAGGTCGGCCCGTCGTTCTCGACGCCGCTGAACGGCTCGTCCTTCGGCTTTGACTTCAATCCGACGGTCGATCGCATCCGGGTGATCAGCGATGTCGATCAGAACCTGCGACTGCACCCGGACACGGGCGCGGTCGCCGCGACCGACACGCCCCTTGCGTATCGCGCCGGCGATGTGAACTTCGGCGTCAATCCGAACGCGGTACACGCGGCGTACACGAACTCGTTCGCGGGCGCGCTCTCCACCACGCTGTACGTGCTCGACACGGGGCTTGATGTGCTCGCGATCCAGAATCCCGCGAACGCGGGGCAGCTCATGACGGTCGGCTCGGTCGGCGCGGATCTCTCCGATCTCGGCGGCTTCGACATCTCCGGGCTTTCGGGAATGGCCTACGCCGTTGTCCGCGACAACAACCTCGCGCGCAGCACCTTCTGGCGCATCAATCTCGCAACAGGAGAGGGCACCATGATCGGTGAAGTCGGTGGCGGCTCGATCATCACCGCGATGGCCGTCATCCCGGCCCCCGGCTCGGTTGCGCTCGTGGGCGCACTTGCCTTTGGCGCGGTCCGTCGCCGCCGCTGCTGATCGGCTCTCCTCTTCTTCGTTCGAGCGGCCGTTGCCTGGGAGGGGACGGCCGCTCTTCTTCTTGCACCGTACCATCCTGCCGTGCAACACGGCCCTGAGCAACTCGATCCGTTCGACCGCAAGCCGCCGAGCGATCGGGCGGGCTTCCTGCGCCGGCTGGGGATCTATTTCGTTGGAGTTGCGATCGGCTTCATGATTCTGGCGATGTTCCGGTCTCGTGCCGCGGCCGAAGCTTCTCGGCGCGAGGCGCAGCGGGCCGCGGCACAACAGGCGGCAGAAACGCCGACGAACGCGCAGCCTCCGCAAGGACCGAATCGGTAGAAACTTCCGTCTTTTTGTGCCGATTTTTCGGTTCTGAACGAATCCCGAACGGATCGGGCTTACAGTCGCGTTGTGCCCGAGGAGAGAAGCAAAGTGCCCCCTTCAAACGCCGCCTCCGAAGCCGAATCCGCGCCGGCCGCCGGCAATGCACGCCCCGTGGTCGAGATCAAGTCGGGCGGGCTTCGCCGCTCGAGCGCGTACGAGAACCGCATCATCCATGTGCGCGGCGCACGCGAGCACAATCTCAAGAACATCGACGTCGAGATTCCGCGCGACAAGCTTGTCGTGATCACCGGACTTTCTGGCAGCGGCAAGAGCAGCCTCGCGTTCGACACCATCTTCGCCGAAGGCCAGCGCAAGTACATGGAGTCGCTCTCCGCGTATGCGCGCCAGTTCCTTGAGCAGCTCAAGAAGCCCGATGTCGATGAAGTCGAGGGCGTGCCCCCCACCATTGCGATCGAGCAGCGGAGCGCGAGCAGCAATCCGCGTTCGACAGTCGCAACGACAACCGAGATCTACGACTATCTGCGCCTGCTTTTCGCCCGCTGCGGCATCCCCCACTCGTGGGCCCCGACCAAGACGAAGAAAGACGGCTCGGTCGTTGAGCGCTCCGGCCGCGTGATCAGCGCGATGGGGAGCAGCCAGATTGTGGATGCCGTCATCGCGCGGGCGAGCGAGACCTCCACCAAGGACAAGCCCGCGCGCTTCATGATCCTCGCGCCGGTGGTCCGCGGCAAGAAGGGTTTCCATCGCGATGTGCTCGAAGACCTGGTCAAGCAGGGCTGGGCCCGTGCTCGCGTGAATGGGAAATTGCTCGAACTGCGCGATGTGCTGAAAGACCCGAGCGAGAACCCGCTCAAGCTCGGACGATTCGAGAAGCACAGCATCGATGCGGTGATCGACCGCATCTCGCTCGGACCCGAGGCCCGCCAGCGCGTGGCCGAGTCGGTGGAAGCAGCGCTGCGTGTCGCCGAGGGAACGGCCATCGTCTCGATCGAGACCGCCGACGGGGGTTGGCGCGACACGACCTATTCCACACGCTTTTCCGATCCGGATCATCCTGAAGTCGCGCTCGAAGAACTCGAGCCGCGGCTGTTCTCGTTCAACTCGCCGCAGGGCGCGTGCAAGACCTGCTCGGGGCTCGGCAACCTGCTTGAGCTCGATGAAGCGCTCGTACTGCCGAACGAATCGAAATCACTGAGCGAAGGCGCGATCGTTGCCTACGCCAAGAACATGGCCGTGCGTGCGTGGTTCCAGCGCGGCCTGAAGAAGTTCTGCAGGGCACTCGGCCTCGATTACAACTCACCCGTCGCGACCTTTACGAAGGACCAGCGACAACTGCTGCTCTACGGCTACGCGGGCGACCCCGCGACCGGCAAGGTTTCCAAGCTCAAGATCGGCAGCAAGGGCAACTGGCAAGGCGTCATCCCCGAACTCACCGAATGGTGGGGAAAGACCGACAACCCGACGGTCAAAGAGTGGCTCGGCCAGTTCATGTCCAACAAGTCGTGCGAGGAATGCAAGGGCGATCGTCTTCGCCTCGAAGCCTTGCACGTCCTGCTCACGAGCACGCACAAGGCCGACACGAGCAAGGCGTTTTCCGAGAACGTCATCGGCCGCCCGAAGACCGACGGCACGATGCTCAATATCGCCGAGTTTTCCCGACTCAACATCCTCGATGCGCTCGACTACATCAGCAACCTGAAGCTCACCAAGGAACAGCAGTCGATCGCCGAGCCGATCCTGAAAGAAATCAACAACCGGCTCCGCTTCCTTACCGGCGTGGGCCTCGAGTACCTCTCGCTCGATCGCAAGACCGCCACGCTCTCCGGCGGCGAAGCGCAGCGCATCCGCCTTGCAACGCAGGTCGGCAGCGGGCTCGTCGGCGCGTGCTACGTGCTCGACGAACCCACCATCGGGCTCCACCAGCGCGACAACGACCGTCTCATCAAGACGCTCCGCCATCTTTCCGACATCGGTAACACCGTCCTCGTCGTCGAGCACGATGAAGACATGATCCGCGCCGCCGATTACGTCCTCGATGTCGGCCCCGGACCGGGTGTGCACGGCGGGCGCATCGTCGCGCAAGGGACCGTCAAGGAAATCTGCGCGGTCAAGGAATCGCTCACCGGCGATTACCTCTCCGGCCGCAAGCACATTCCCGTGCCGAAAGAACGCCGCAAGCTCGACACCAAGAACGCCATCGCGATCAAGGGCGCCACACAGAACAACCTCAAAAAGGTCGACATCGCACTTCCCACCGGTGGGTTTGTCTGCGTTACGGGCGTCAGCGGCAGCGGCAAATCCACGCTCGTCAACGATATCCTGCTCGTCTCTGCCAACAACCAGCTTCTCGGCCGGCGCGACAAGCCGGGCGCGCATGCTTCTTTCAAGTGGCCCAAGACGCTCGATCGCGTGATCGAAGTCGATCAGTCGCCGATTGGCCGCACGCCGCGTTCGAACCCCGCGACCTACGTCGGCATCTTCGACGACATCCGCAAGGTCTTCGTCGCGACCAAGGAAGCCAAGATTCGCGGATACAAGCCCGGTCGATTCTCCTTCAACGTGCGGGGCGAATCCGGCGGCGGGCGCTGCGAAGCCTGCGAAGGCCAGGGCCTCAAGAAGATCGAGATGCACTTCCTGCCGGATGTGTTTGTCGAGTGCGAAGTCTGCCGCGGCAAGCGCTATAACCGCGAAACGCTGGAAATCCTCTATCGAGGCAAATCCATCGCCGACGTGCTCGACATGACTATCGAGCAGTCGCTCGCGTTCTTCGAGAATCATCCGAAGATCCTGCGATTCCTCAAATGCCTGCACGATGTCGGCCTCGATTACATCACGCTCGGCCAGCCCAGCACGCAGCTCTCGGGCGGCGAAGCGCAACGCATCAAGCTCGCGACCGAACTCGGCAAGACCTTCGGCGCACTCGAGCAGGCCGAAATCATCGCCGCAGGCTCCCCCCCCCTCCCCGAGGGAGGGGGCAGGGGGGTGGGAGTAGAAACGATCGACGACTCTGAAGAAACCGACGCTCTCGACGATTTCGCCAACGCCAAGAAGGGCAAGGACAAGAAATCCAAGTGGGCCGAGCGATTCGAGATGATGCGCTCCCGCGCGATGAACCCGTACGGCAAGACGCTTTACGTCCTCGACGAGCCGACCACCGGCCTGCACTTTGAAGACATCCGCAAGCTCGTCCATGTCTTCGATCGACTGGCCGCGGCAGGTCACACACTCGTCGTGATCGAGCACAACCTCGATGTCATCAAGTGTGCGGATTGGATCGTGGATCTCGGCCCCGAAGGCGGCGCGAAGGGCGGCACGATCGTGGCACAAGGCACGCCGGAGCAGGTGGCGAAGGTGGAGAAGAGTTACACGGGGCAGTATCTCAAGCCGATGCTGCGATGAGCACTACTTCTTGACAGCGTTCGCTGCTTCCACAAGTTGATCGAGCGTGCCAAATCCTCGTTGAGAGTCCGGGACCTGATACGAGCGGAACTCCACCCGCTTCGGGGCCAACTTGATTTCTTCACCGTAGTAGCGACGAATAACGGGCGATCGCTTTGCGACTGATTCATCCGGTCGAAGTACAAGCGAGACAGATCCAGAAGGACAATTGGTGAGATTCGTCAGCCCGCCTCGTATTTCGAAAGTCCGTCCCGTCTGGCCGCCGCCGCTCCAGGGCGCCGTGAACGCGTCTCCAACATAATGCTCGCGTCCGCTTGCATCAATGAGCCATGCCGTAAAGGCGAAGTCGAGGTCGGGAATTTGTTTCGGCCACGAATCTACTTCCAAAGCCGCCCGCACAGGTTCTGCTGGCCCGTTTCCGATTGTGCGCCACGAGTCCACTTGGAGAACGACTTGCTTCGAATCGAAAAGAGCTCGCGTCAACTGACGAATGCGGTCTGTCGGAACGACTGGCGTAGTGGAACTCTCTGAAGCCGGCAAGACCATCGTTCGGGATAGCGCTCGCTGAGAACGGGCAGTGGTGTCTCGCACTGTGCCGCCCGGCGCGCTCTTCACGCGAAACCCGACATCGATCACTTGTTCACCCGATGAGATTGATTGCGGCAGCCGAACCGCGGCAATGGATTGATCCGGACCGCCCGATCGTCCCGCTGGTCCGTTTGCAACCAGGTAGCCCGGGGACGCAAACAGTTCCGGATCGTTGAAGCTCTCGCACTCCACGCCACCGACACGCACATAGTCGATATCAGCCCTTATCGAAGCGGAACCGCTCCGATTGAGACGCGTCTTTCCAATCTGAATGTGAAACGGAAGCGGGTCTCCTGGATTGACCGCCGGCCGGGGAACCACGAGCAGTTCAACCGATTGGCGACTCCACGCATCCGCGAGATCCGGCCGAATCGGCCCCAAGAGCGTCGCCGCCTCGTACACATCTCCCCATTTCGGTGACCACTCCGCATCCCAGTTGCCTTGCAGTTCGACCGCCTTGCTCACGATCGCATCCACCTCGGCACTTCCCATTTTCGTCTTGAGCAATCTCGATTCCAGTTCACCCGCGACCGTCGCGTCCGCCCCGTTGGCCATCAGTAGCAGCACCCCGAGGGGCAGCGTACCTACGACGCCTTTGCCAGTTAGCGCCGCATACAGCGGCGGCACCGCAGTCGCTAGCAGACCCAGCACCAGTACTGCGCCCGCAAGTGCCACAATCGGCATCCTTCTGCGCTCGCCGATCCGAATCGCTTTCGCGCGCTTCAGCCCCCCGCCGCACTCCGGGCATGTCACGATTACCGGCAACTCGCCGCTCGTTTCGCCCACCACGGGCACCGCAATCCCATGCATCTCGGGCAAACGAAGCGAGGCAAGGTTGAACCCGCAATCGCGGCAAACCGGATCGCGATTGATCCGCCTCCCATGCAGCCCGAGCCGCACCAGCATTACGCCGACAACCAGCATCGCAATCAGGGCGAGCAGAATCAACGCCGACATCGCACACTCCTAGTGCACCGAGCGTACCGAATCAGCATCACATGTGCTTGAAAGCGAAACTAACTCGCACGGCGCAGCGAGGCATCAAGCCCTCGGACCAGCCGCCTCGCGAGCGACAGATCAAACCGCGCCGGCAACTCTTCGCCGAATCGCGCCGGAAAAGCCTCAACGGTTTCGTGTCCGCCGATTGCCCGCAGCAGCGCACACAGCACGCGCTCCGCCGTCACGCTCGGCGCCTGCGTCCCGCCGCACCAGTAATTGTGATCGACCCAGGAAAGCGTCACCTCGTGCTCGGTCGAATGGTCCTCGCCGCAGCCGACAACGACGCGATAACTCCATCCTCTGGGAGTTTCCCGTTCTTCCATCACCCGAAATTGGCCCGGCAGGTCGTTCACGTCCGCCAGTATCGACCGAAACCCGCGACCGCACAAGTCCGAATCCGTAGGATGGTCGCGTGATTTTTCTTTTCGAAACAATCAAGCTGGGCCTGACGAACCTGCACCTGCACCTGCTGCGCTCGTTCCTGACCGCCCTGGGCATCATCCTGGGCGTTGCCGCCGTGATCGCGATGGTTTCGCTGGGCGAAGGCTCCAAGCGCCAGGCCCTGCTCCAGATCGAGCAGCTCGGCGCGAAGAACATCATCCTCCGCTCCCAGCGCCCCGCCGAGAGCCAGTCCAATCAGAAAAAAACCTCCAACAACTGGATCAGCCGCTACGGCCTTCGGCGCGACGATCTCGACGTTATCTCGAGCAACTTCCCGGACGCCGATGCGATCGTTCCCCTCAAGGAAGTCGGCAGCAAGATGTCGCGTGCCGAGCTCTCCCGCACCAGCCAGGCCTTCGGAACCACGCCGGCCTTTGCCGATGTCGCCAAACTCCGCATCGCCCGCGGCCGCTTTCTCAACGATTCCGATCTGGATTCCCAGGCGATGGTCTGCGTCATCGGCTCCGAGGTTGCACGCCAGCTCTTCAAGTTCGACGATCCGCTCGGCGACACCCTCCGCATCGACAGCAAGGCCTTTACTGTCGTCGGCGTCCTCGCACCGGTCGGCCTCGCGGGAGGCGCCGGCTCCGCGCTCGTCGGGCGCGACCTCAATCTCGATGTCCACATCCCGATCACGACCGCGCGATCGGTCATGGGCGATATGGTCTTCCGAGGCAGCGGCGGCTCCTTCCAGAACAGCCAGGTTGAAGTCTCCGAGATCTACGTCGCCAGCCCCGATCGCGAGCGCGTGCTCCCCGATTCCAAACGCCTCAAACGCATCATCGATGCACGCCACACCGAGTCCGCCGACGTCTCCATGATCGTCCCGTACGAACTTCTCGAGAACGCCAAGAAGAGCCAGCTCACCTGGAATCTCGTGCTCGGGTTCATCGCCGGAATCTCTCTCCTCGTCGGCGGCATCGGCATCATGAACATCATGCTCGCCACCGTCACCGAACGCACCCGCGAGATCGGCATCCGACGAGCTCTCGGCGCGACACGGAAAGCCATTCTCTACCAGTTCCTCGTCGAGACTTCCGTGCTTTCCACCGGCGGCGGCCTTCTGGGTGTCGCGCTCGGCATCGGCAGCAGTTGGTTCATCCAGTGGATCGCGCCGCGCCTGCCCCAGATGCCGATCGTCGGCCAGTATTTCAGCCAGTCGGTCAGCTTGCCCACTTACGTCACGCTCGGCTCGGTCATCCTCGCCTTCAGCGTCGCGGTCGCCGTGGGCCTGATCTTCGGCATCTACCCCGCTCGCCGTGCCGCGGCACAGGACCCGATCGTCGCCCTTCGCCACGACTAACCACGGTCCGTGCCCGTTCTGCACGCAATCGCCGCGGTCGTGCGTCCGTAAACCTTGTTCTTTTGCCCGAAACTGGCCTTCGCCGAGCAACGAAATCCCTCTGCCGGAATCCTAAGATTCGAGCAGGAAAATCAAGCTTTGCCAAAGACCACGAAGAACCCCGTTGTTGTCCACACCAAGGAATCCGTGCGCCCGGAAGCCATGGTCGATGTCCAGGCCTCGCGCGATCAGCGCAATGTCGCGATCGACCGCGTCGGCGTGAAGGATGTCGTCTACCCGATCCGCCTCCGCGAACCGGAGGGAGGCGAGCAGACCACCGTCGCCACCATCAACATGTACGTCTCGCTGCCCCACTACAAAAAGGGCACGCACATGAGCCGCTTCCTCGAGGTGCTGAACGACCACACCTCCGAGCCGCTCACGCCCGATCGCATCCCCAAGCTCACCCGCGCGATCTGCGAACGCCTCGGCGCTGAAGACGCCCACTTCGAAGCCCGCTTCACCTACTTCATCAAGAAGACCGCGCCCGTCACCGGCCAGCCGGGCCTGATGAACTACAAAGTCACTTTCGAGTGCAACGCCAACCACGTCGAAGATTTCATCATCGGCGTCGCGGCCCCCGCCACCAGCCTCTGCCCCTGCTCGAAGGAAATTTCCGAGTACGGCGCGCACAACCAGCGCTGCGAGATCGAGGCCAAGGTCCGCTTCAAGGGCAACCTCTGGATCGAAGAAGTCGTCAAGCACCTCGAGGCCGCGGCAAGCAGCCCCGTCTACGCCGTGCTCAAACGCCCCGACGAGAAATACGTCACCGAGAAAGCCTTCGAGAATCCCAAGTTCGTCGAAGACATCGTGCGCGATCTCGCCGTCGGCCTGAACAAGGACGACCGCATCACGTGGTACCAGATCAACTCGGAAAACTTCGAGTCGATCCACAGCCACAATGCGTACGCGCAGATCACCCGCGATAGACGCACGTCCTGACGGATATCCTCCGCCATGACCGCTCCTGCTTCATCCGGTGCGAGTTCCGTCCTCGTCCGCTACTGCGAGTGCGACCCGATGGGCGTTGCGCACCACGCCTCGTACATCCCGTGGCTCGAGATCGGCCGCACCGATCTGCTCCGCAACACCGGCATCTCGTACAAAACCCTCGAAGAACGCGGCGTCTTCCTCGTCATCGTCAAGCTCGAAGTGAAGTACCGCCGCCCCGTGCTCTACGACGACACCGTCGAGATCCGCACCAACTGGATCGGTGGCAGCCGCATCAAGATCGAACACAACTACGAAGTCGTGGTCACCAGGCGCGAGAACGCCAAGGAAACGCTCCCGATTTCCGCAGCGATCGCCTCAACCACCCTCGCCTGCGTCAACCACGAAGGCCGCCCAATGGAACTCCCCGACTGGCTCGCAACAACGAAACTCGCCAGTCGCGGATGAACTCATTTTTTCTGGCTCGTCGACTTATGAACACCGCTTGCGGCGGGCACGTTTCGAACGACAAGACGCTCCGATTGAGCGTCGCTCAGCTTGATACTCATGACCCGGATTGCCGCGCCATTCGCAGACGTCTCGGTGATCCGGACCTCATTCTTCCCAACCGGGGCATTGCTACTTTGCATCGCCGTACCTCCAGTCGATGAGTGCGCCAACATGTTCGCACGCAGAGTAAATTTCGTTCCGTATCGTAGGCGAAAATGCGTCCTTTTCCGACGAATCGAGATATACAACGGTATCTACGCGGCCTTTCCGGTCCTTCAGCGGGATGGCCAGCCAAGCCCAACGGGTTTCGTTAAGGCGACGAGCCTCATCAGTGTCAAATCCCCACTCTCTTACGAGCGAAGCTCGAAATTCTTGCAGATCTACGGCCTGACGTACCGCGAGCTGGACCTCGGCTGTTCGCGCAGCCAATCCAACGACACCGCACTTCGAAGAAAGTCGCACACCAGGGTCACTCCATTCAAGACCCGGTCCTACTGCGTACGGCGTCACACGCTCTAGTTCTTGGGGCTTTCCGTTCTTACGCGAACATACGCGGTACACCGTGACCCGAATGGAACTCGGCTGATCCTCAATTGAAAGACGAAACGCAACGGCATTACGTAGCACGAGGCAACAACCAAACACCTCAGCAGGATTCGTCTTTGATTGTTCGGACTTTGAATCAATCAGCGCCATCCAAACTGCAAGCAAGCCAGACACGAACGTGCCAGCGAGCACCGCCCAAGCGAGATTGACCCCCGCCCTACCCGGCAGCGCTTGATCGGCATTCCGAGCCATTTCGCAAGCATTCGAGTAATCCGATTCTCCGCGAAGCGCAGCTGCCGCTGAACCAATTACAACAACAGCCGACGCTACCGCTGTAACGACCCACTTATTGCGGCGCAACCAAGGCTGACTAACTGCTGGAAGTCGTGACATTCAAGTTCCAATAAACGTTGAACCCGCCCAATCAACTATCAATTCTACCCCAACTGCTCAATCGCCTGATCCACGTTCTTCACCTGAACCAGTTCGACCTTCACACCCTTCGGCGCAACCACACCCTTTCCTCGCGCGAGCACGACACGCTTGAATCCAAGCCGCGCTGCTTCCAACAACCGCGCATCGATCTGCGAGGCCGGCCGAATCTCTCCACCCAATCCCACTTCGCCGATCGCGCACGTCGCCGGATCAATCGCTTTCCGCATCTGCGCCGACGCAACTGCAAGCAAAAGAGCAAGATCGCATGCCGGATCGGTCACTTTCAATCCGCCCACACTGCTCGCGAAAATGTCCCGGTCCGCCAGCCGCAATCCCGCGTGCTGCTCCAACACCGCGATCAGCATCGCCAGCCGATTCGAATCAAGCCCGCTCGACTTGCGCTTTGCAGCGCCCAGAAAACCCGTCGCCGTCAGCGCCTGAATCTCCAGCAGCACACACCGTGAGCCCGTCATCACAGGACAAACCACACTGCCGATCCGAGGCTCCGTTCCCGAAACCGGCGAGACACCCGCGCTGTCCGGAATCTCGCGTAGCCCGTCCCCCGTCATCTCGAACAAACCAATCTCCAGCGTTGTCCCGAATCGGTTCTTCACCGCCCGCACCACGCGATGCTGGTGATACCGCTCGCCCTCGAAGCTAATCACCGTGTCCACCAGGTGCTCCAGCAGCCGCGGCCCAGCGAGTTGCCCGTCCTTCGTCACGTGCCCCACCAGCATCACCGCGATGCCGCTCTTCTTTGCGAGGTACACAAGCTCCGAAGCGCACCGCCTGAGCTGCGTGATGCTCCCCGGCGCTGCCGGCACATCGCTCCGGTAAATCATCTGTATGGAGTCAATAACCAGAACCCGCGGCATCACCTTCCGCGCCTGCTCCACAATCCGCGCCAGATTCGTATCGCTCAGCAGGAACAGCTCTTTCTCGCTCTGCGAACCGAGTCGAACAGCGCGCTGCCTCACCTGCGATGCCGATTCTTCGCTCGTGACATAGAGCACCCGCGTCCCGCGCCGGGCCAGGCTCGCCGCGGCCTGAAGCAAAAGAGTGCTCTTGCCAATTCCGGGTTCACCCCCCACCAGCACCGCCGAACCCGGCACGACGCCCGCGCTCTCCATCGCTTCGCCCCCGGCGCGCGACTTCCCGAGCACGCGATCCAATTCATGAATCCCCGTACTCATGCGCTCGATGTTCGCTTCGTCATCACCGATCTCATGGATCGGTCGCGCTTTCGTGCCGGAACTCGATCCCGCGTCCTCGTCCGGCCCTTTGGGCTCGGTCAACTCCGCCCACGCGCCGACGAGCGCTGCCTGCGGGTCTCTTTCCGCGTTCGGATCCTGCGTCGATTCCTCAAGGCTGTCCCACGTGCCACAATCAGGGCACTTTCCGAGCCAGCGGTTCTGCACCGCGCCGCACGAGCGGCACACAAAGAGTGTTTTCAGTTTCGCCACGCGGTCAATGTAGCGACTCGATCCCGGCTCGATTCACCGCAACCTCCGGACAAACGCGTAGATGCGCCCTTGTCCGGAAAAAAGCCGAACATTTCGTCTCTATTTCCGCCCTGAACCGCTCTCGCTCGCCTGCCGCGCCTCGCTGTGTTGTAAAATAGCCGGACGATCGGACCACGGCGTCCGAACTCCATGACCCGACCCGACAACACCAACAAATCCGCATCCGCCCCGACCAAGCCCGCCAAGCGCCGCGCTCAGCGCGTGTTCATCGCGCTCGCGTGGATCATTGGGCTCGGCGTCGGCACGTACTACGCGCTCACGCAGGGCTTCCTCGGGCGCTGGATCATCGAGTCTGTCCTTTCCAACCGCGTCGGCGCAATCGCCTCGCTCGACGGCATCCATATCCACAAGAGCGGCCGAACCGATCTCTACGGCCTGAAGTTCCGAGTCCCCAACATCCCCGGCAAGCCCGGCACCTTCTTCGAGGCCCGCCGGCTCGAAGTCGATCTGGACACAAAGAATTGGATGCGGGGCGAGATCAACCTGCAGGCCGTCGCCGCAGAGGGGATCATCGCCCGCATCAGCCAGGACACGCAGTCGGACTCGGTCAACATCCAAAGTTGGCGCCCCCCCGCCGGCCGGGGCGGCGTCGGTCGCCTGCCGCGTGTGGTGGTGCGATCCGGCACGATCGAGTTCTGCGAGAACACCGGGAAGGACCTCACGATCCTGAAGTCCTTCCAGGTGCGGGGTGAAGTCGCGCCCGACGCGGTGGACACCGACGCCGTCAACATCAACTTCAAAGAAATCCGAACGCTGCCGGATCGCACCGAGCAGCTCGGGATGGCAGTGGGCGGCAAGATTAACCCCTACGGCATCGAGCTCGTCCTCACCAACGTCTCGCTCGGCGATTGGCCCGTTGAATCCGTGCCCACGCGCTTCAGGCCGATCTTCACCCAGCTCGCCCTCTCCGGCGAGATCTCGCGCACGCGCCTCCAGTACTCTTTCCGCGAGCAGAGCAACGGCGCGACCGAAGACCCGATCAACGGCTTCGCCGCGACGCTCGAGTTCAACAACCTCGGTGTCTCGCTCCCCGGCATCTCCGAGCAGCAGCCCATCGTCGCACGCATCCCGACCCGGTCCGTTTCGCCTTCTGATCCTCTCAGGCTCATGCGGGTCGAAGCGGACCGCGGCACGATCACCTTCGCCTCCGGACGCACCGAGGCGCGACTCGGCGGCAACATCGAAGGCATTCCCTACACCGTCCAGGCGATTTACCGGGGCACGACCGCGCAGTCCCCGTTCGAGGCCGTTTTCTCGTTGGGCGAGTTCGACCTCAAGCGCGATTCTCCGATCCTGCGCTTCGCCACCCCGCTCGTGCTCGAACGGCTGGCGGACTTCAGCTACCCGACCGGAAAGGTCAAGGGACAGATCGTCCTCAGCCGCACCGCCGGGGGCGATATTCAGTACCGGGGCGAGGTTCGCATGCGCGAAGGCATCGCGGCGTTCCATCGCTTCCCGTACGAATTTCAGAATCTCCGCGCACTCGTCTCCTTCACGCGCGATGAGGTCGTGATCCACCGTGTCGAAGGCGATGCCCAGAACGGCGCATCCATCGTCGCCGAAGGACGCATCTCGCCCCCGAACGACGACGCGGCCGTGCTCGTCAAGGTCCGGGCCGAGAACGTGCCCATCGACCACAAGGTCGAAGAGGCCATGGGCCCGAAGCGGTCCAAGCTCATCCGTCGCATCTTCAACCGCGATCGCTACGACGAGCTGCTCGCGCGGGGCGATATCCGGCGCCCATCGGCCGAAGCCCACCCCACCCCGTCAACTCCAAGTGAGCACGGCGAATCCGACGAACCCCCGGCTTTCCAGCTCGGGGGCGTCGCCTCGATCGACGTCACCGTGACACGCGACCTCGGACCGGGGCTCGACCCCTGGCACGACACCGTCATCGTCGACATCCTCAAGGCCGGGCTGCTTCCCGAAAAGTTCCCCTTCCCGCTTGTCGGCGAGAACGTCCGCGCGATCATCACCGATGGGCTTGTGCATCTCGAAAAGATCAAGCTCCGAGGCCTGCACGGGGGCACCGTCGAGGTCACCGCCGATCTCGATGCTTCGCGCCGCCCGGACGAAATGCCCGACCCCGATCCGACCATCCGCATCGAAGCGCACGATTTCGCCATCGATCGCCTGCTCGTGCAGGCGTTGCCCGACAAGGACACGAACGGCCGCTCGGCACGATCGGTTGTTTCCGCGCTCGGCCTCACCGGCTCGATCGATGCGCTCGCCATCATCTCGCCCAACGCCAAGCAGGATCTCGGAGTCCGGGTCGAGATCACGCCCCGCACGCTCGAAGCGGTCCCGCGCCTCAAAGCCTTCGGCGCCAGGCCCGAAGACGCTCCCATTTCCGGCGAGGTCGTGCTCCGCGATCTTTCGGGAAAGATCATCGTCGATGACGACCTGCTCGAGCTCGATCTCGTCGGCTCCGCGTCTCGCGACTCGTACGTGCTCCACGCCGACGGCCCGCCCCCGGGCTCGGCCTTCGCTCTCGTCGCGAAGGCCGATCTGACGCCTTCGGGCGTCTCGACGGCGACGTTCCGCGCCGAGCAACTCGATCTCTCGCTCCCCCTCGAGAGCGTGCTCGCGATCGTCACGCCGTCGACCGCGGCAACCCTCGGCGAGCTCCGCGAGACCTACCGACCCTTCGGCAGTCTCGACCTGAAGGTCCAAGCGAAAATCACCCCGGAACGAACCGACTCGACCATCGAACTCGAATCGATTACCAGCGCCCACATCACCCTGCCTTCCATTCCCGGCGCTGCCGACAGCGTGGATGTCGCGCTCGCCGAATCCACCGGCAGCATGCGTATCCGCCCCGGCGACCGCGGCCTGCCGACGTCGGTCGAGTTCAACGATTTCCGGGCTTCGGTCCTCAGCGCCGGTGCGCCCGACGGCGTGGTTTCGGCCAGCGGGACTGGGGCGCTGCTGCGGGGTGCGCTCGCGCACCCGGCGGAAGGCCCCAGCTCGCTCAAGTTCCAATGGAACAACGCCGAGCTCGGTTCGCAGCTCTGCCGCTGGATCGGGGCCACCGTGCTCGGCGAACTCGCGGGCGATCTCCACGAGCGGCACGATCCGCAGGGCCCGTTCGATCTCACGCTCCGAATCCTGCCGGGCAGCAAAGCCCCGGAAATGCTGGGCGAGTTCCGACCCCGCGCGCTCCGCCTGACCATGAGCGACGGCGTCATCGACTTCCCGCACATCGAGGGCGTTGCCCGTTTCGACCGGCGCTCCGTGGCCTTCGACAAGGCCGTGCTCGGCGCCGGCAACTGGAACGTCGCCGTCAGCGGCATGTGGAAGCGCGACGATGCCGGACGCAGCGAGGGTTCGGCTCAGCTCTCGCTCGATAGCCTCGGCATCCCGGCGGATCTGGTTGCCGCTGCGCCCGCCGGGATCTGCGATGCGCTCCGCGATCTCAAGGTGAAGGCCACCGGGCGAGTGCTCATCCCCACGCTCGACGTGCGCGCCTGGTGGGATTCACCCACCGGCGACGACGCAAACGGTCGCCCCGACCGGCTCAAGGCCAGCGGCAAGCTCGTCATCGAAGGCGGAAGCGCCGATGTGGGCGTCGATGTGACCGATGCCTTCGGTTCCATCCGCTTCGAGGCCGGACGCGAGGGACGCGATGCCCCCTTCCGCTACGATCTCAACGGCGCCTTTGCCTCTCTCCGACTCGCGGGTGTTGCGATCACCGAGAGCGCCGTCCGCGTCGTCAGCGGCGAAAAGCCCGGCGAAACGTTCGTCCCCTTGCTCTCCGGCGACTGCCACGGCGGGCGCATCACCGGCCAGGCCTCGGTCTTCCCGACCGGGGGCAGGCGCGACAGCGTCGATCGCGATTTCGATGTCCGCCTCGCGCTCTCCGGCGTCACGCTCGGGCCGCTCGTCGAGGATCTTCGCCAGAAGCTCGCGAGCGATCGCCCCGACGCGGCCGAGGTGCCGGCACCGCCGCCCCCCGGTGGCGGCGCAGCGGCATCCGCATCGCGCAGCACCGCCCGACTCGACGTCGGCGTCTCGCTCACCGGCACGCTCGGCAAGCCCGAAACCCGGCGCGGACGGGGCACCGCCTCGGCAGGGCAAGGCACGCTTGTCAGCCTCCCGCTCGTTATCCGCCTCGTCGAGTTCAGCAACCTCATGCTCCCGCTGGGCGAACCGCTCGACCTGCTGCAGGCTTCGTTCTTCGTCCAGGGCAAGACCGTTTCGTTCGAGGAGCTTTCCATCTTCTCCGCGAGCGTCGAGTTCCTCGGCTTCGGCACGCTCACCTGGCCGAACATGGATCTCGACATGGTTTTCACGCACAAGGCCACCCACCGCATCCCGATCGTCGGGCACGTGCTCGAAGGCCTGCGCAACGAGCTGGTCACCACCACCGTCGGCGGCACGCTCGCCGATCCCAATTTCGGCGTCTCTTCCATGCGCGCGACGCGGAGCTTCCTCAGCCGCCTCTTCGGCGGTTCGAACGACGCCCAGGACCGCCGCATGCGCGAGCTCGAATCCCGGGGTCAGCGGGGCAGCGATCGTGTCCGGGTTTCGCCCTCCGCGGGCTCCCGCTAAGCCCCGGGCCGCTCCCTCAGCCTGCCAAGAATACAAGTTCCAGCCGGGAATCCCGGAGCGCCTCTCCCGGCTTCCACCGTCCACTACAGCAAACAGAGGAAAAGAAAATTGGATCCGATCAAGAACAATCTCAACGTCGAACTCACCGGTCTGGTTGATACTTCGGCTTCCACAGCGCCCGGCAAAAACCGGCTGACCACCACTTCGACCGAAGATCCGGTCGTCGGTGAACTGGTGGACAAGCTCCTCGAAGCCGTGGGAGGCAAGCCCGGCACGGCCGAGTACCGCCTCGTGCGCGATCTGCTCATCACCGGCAGCAAGCTGATCCCCGACGGCCGCCACACCGGCGAGCTCAAGCTCATCACCGCCGCCGTCAAAGAGATGCGCTACGCGTACCGCGTCTTCGCGCGCTACGCCGAGCCGCACAAGATCACCATCTTCGGCAGCGCCCGCACGCCCGAAGCGCACCCGGATTACAAGGCCGCCGTCGAATTCAGCAAGCTCATGAGCCAGGCCGGCTGGATGGCCATCACCGGCGCGGGCGACGGCATCATGAAGGCCGGCCACGAAGGCCCCGGGCGCGCCGGTTCGATCGGTGTCGCCATCCGTCTCCCGTTCGAGCAATCGACCAACACCGTTATCGCCGGCGACGAGAAGCTGATCCACTTCCGCTACTTCTTCACCCGCAAGCTCATGTTCATCAGCCAGGCCGAGGGCGTCGCGCTCTTCCCCGGCGGCTTTGGCACGATGGACGAGGCCTACGAAACGCTCACGCTCGTGCAGACCGGCAAGGCCGCTCCGATGCCGATCGTCTGCATCGAGGGCGCCGGCGGCTCGTACTGGGAGAGCTGGGACGCGTGGGTGAAATCCGATCTTCTGAAAAACGGCTGGATCAGCCAGGAAGACCTCAGCCTCTACTACCTCGCCAAAGACCCGACCGACGCGATGAACCACGTTCTCGCCTTCTACCGCAACTACCACTCCTCGCGCTACGTCAAGGACGACCTGGTCATCCGCATGCGCCGCCCGCTCTCCGAGAAGCAGATCTCCGAGCTCAACACCGAGTTCAAGGTCCTCATCAAAGAAGGCCAGATCTCTCAGCGCGGCCCTTACGACAACGAAACCGACGCCCGCGACCTGCCCCGTCTCGTCTTCACGCACACCAAGCACAAGATGGGCGTCGTCCGCAAGTTGATCGACCGCATCAACGAAATGGGCGGCTGATTTTGGCCCCGGTGCGGACGGCCTCGTCGTGATGCCGATCCGTGGGCCGGTTCGTACGTCGGTTGCGTGGGGCGGTTCCGTGGGTCGGTTCCGTGGGGCAAAGGGAGCGCCGAACCCGGTGCGGATCACTTTTCGACATGTCCAATTCCTCTTGGCGCTGCTGCCGCTCGCAGCCGTCTCGTGCGCATCCAAACCCAAAGAGCCGGTGCAAGTTCCGATCGCCGAGCAGAACGCAGCGGACGGACTCGAACTCCGTCTCTGGCCGATCGAAGACACGCCCGGTTCGCTCGCACGAACGCTTGCACCGTTCGAGTCGGCCGATTCGCCCATCGACCCGCGCACCCGCAAGCGACTCAAGGACTCCGGGATTCGCGCGATCGTGGTCCCGACAAGCGACCTTGATCAGATCGCTTCGGCACTCAAGCTGCGGGGCAAGTCCGAGACCCAGGCCTCCCGCGACCGCTCGGAATGGAGCATCTTCGTCGCCAGCAAGGGCTGGCAGACGTACGCGACCATCCGATCGGCCGATGGCAACCTCGTCCTCGGCGGCGGCCAGCTCCGTTTGCTCGGGCGTGCCTGGGTCGCCCCCGGCCCGTTCGCGAACGGCACCACCCCGGCGATCCTGCGGGTCGAACTCATGGGACGCCACGTCGAGGAGAAAGAAACCTCGGCGAAACTCGAAGACGCCCTCCGCCCCACGCTGCGCCGCCCCCTCGATGAAGACGGCCTGGCACTGGCCTCTCTCAGCGCATCGTTCGAACTGGCGCGCGGTCAGAGCCTGCTCCTGATCCCCGAGTATCCCGACGCCGACTGGTCACGCGACGCGCGGCTTCCAAACTACATCGAAAAGGAACCCGAGAAAACCGCCGAGGCGGCCGAAGCCGATCCGAATGCCGGTGCCGCGGGACCGCTCCCGCCCGATGTTCCAACGCTCGGACACGCCCTGCTCAGCGACGCCCTGTTCGGCCTGAGGCCCAAACGCCGCGCGATCCTCGTGCTTGTGCCCCGTCTGCCCAGCGAATTTCGGTTGTTTCGTTAGCGCTCAGGCCGTGGCCGGGACGTGCTCTTTCACCATCCCCGAAACCCAGGACAGCCCCCACGGAACTCCCAGGAACATTCCCGCGATCCAGTCCATCGGGATCAACCTTCCGAGCGGAACCAGATCTCCGGTGACCGCTGCTGTTCCGAGTCCCGCACCGTGCTTGAAGATCGCAAAGATGGGAGCGCCGATCGCAACCAGCAGCACGCCCAGGTACGGCGCGAGCGAAGGCCTCGAATCAAGCCCCGCGATCAGCAAGCCCCCGGCACATCCCGCCCCGATGCCCGCCAGCACGCCCGCAAACACGCACTGCCCTTTCATGAGCGAGATCGACCCGAGCGAACAGCCCAGCACCGCCCCTGCCGCGGCAGCAACAACAGCGAGCAGCGCCCGGTGGTCGCGTGCGACGGCTCGCAGGCCATCCATGAGACCCGATCGCACTTCCGCGATCGCGAGAATGCCCTCATCGAACTCGAACGGCCTGGGGCGCTGCACGATCGTGACCGCCCACAAGGCCGGAAGCGCAAGGATCGCCGCCTCGAGCGCCATCAGCCAGGCCGCGTTCGTCGGAGAGGTGCTTTCCCGAAAGATCATCTCGGCGCGTCCGAAGCGGCACGCAACCCACACCAGCACAAACCCCGCGCACGCCATCCCCATCGGGCGGGTCACGGTTTTGGATCCGAACATGCCCACGACGGTTGCGAGCGCCAACCCGCCCAGCGCGAGCACAATGCCGAGAATCGGCGTCGTGCTCGTCAGGGCCGAAGTCTGGCCCGATCCGGCGGCAGACCGGAGCATCGCGGGCAGGGTTCCCGCGACCGGACCCAAGATCAGCACCGCCAGAACGAGGCTGACCCACTCAAAGATGGCCTTTCGCATGCCATCATCATCGGCCGGAAACCGGCCCGGGGCAAGGCTCGCGCCAGCGCGTTAGCATCATCCCGCCTCGACCGGGCCGTTCCAGGCCCGATCCGGCCCCCTTCTTGCAAGGAAACTGCATGAGCAAAGAGCTATCAGGCCATCAACCCCGCATGAGCCGCCCCATCGCGCTCGCCGATCTGACCGAAGACCTTCTCTGGCCCAGGCTTTTGCGTGTGCCCGCGCTGGCCCTCCGCCCGGCGAGCATCCTGATCGGCTTCTTCGGCCTTCTGCTGGCCAGTCTCGTCGGCGACCTCTCGCGCCTCTGGCGTCCGGCCAACAGCCTCTCGGTCGGCACGCTCTTGAGCGACGAACTCGAACGCGGCGCGGGCGGCTTCTGGCGCGATCTGATGCGGGGCCTCCAGACCGCCGACGGCGAGGCGCTGCAGCACGCGTTTACCTGGATCATCCGAATTCCCGGACAGCTCTGGGAAGAATTTTCCTGGGGCTCGCTGGTCGCGATCGGCTCGGTGATCATCCTGCTGATCGCGGGCGGAGCGATCGCGCGGATCGCCGCGTGCGATTTCGCGCACGGCGTCCGGATCTCGTGGGTCGAGGCGCTCGGCTTCGCGCTCAAGCGCTGGATCTCGCTCCTCTTCTGCTTCGCGGGTCCGTTGCTGCTTGTCGGACTGGCCTACGCGCTGATCGCGCTCGGGGGCGTGGCGCTGTTTTCGTTCGGCTGGACGCAGATCATCGGCGCGCTCCTCTTCTTTGTTGCCCTCATCGGTGCGACGCTGGCGGTGGCGCTCATCGTCCTCACCGTGCTCGGCGCGCCGCTGATGGTCCCCGCCGTCGCCTGCGAGGGCGCCGACGCGATCGAGGCGATGCAGCGTGCGTTCGCGTACGTTCCCGCGCGGCCCATCCGCTACGCCCTCTACGCGCTCATCACCCTGGTCGTCGGCATGCTCGCGATCGCGGTTTCGATCGCCGTTGCATCGGGGATCACCTCGTTCGCGATGGCCGCCTCGGGCGCTTGGGTCAAGGAGCCGCCCCGATTGCTCGCGTATCCGCTGACTCCCGCGGCCAACGCGACCGAGTGGATTCTCAAGCTCTGGATCGGCCTCCCCCTGGCGATCGCCGCGGCGTACGGCTTCAGCGTGTTGTTCACCGGCTGCACGGTGATCTATCTGCTTCTTCGCCGAGTGGTGGACGGGCAGAACATCGCCGACATCTGGGTGCCGGGAGTCGTCCCCGGCACGGCGATGCCGACCGATCTCTCGCTCGGCTCGGCACCGGCGGATGCCTCGGCCTCGCGCGAAGCCGATGACGAGGATTGATCGTGCGCGACCTTTCCGACCGCCTCGTCTCGCTCTGCGGGCTCCTGGCCGAGAACTCCGTCCATCGGCTCATTCTGCACCACGCGGGCAGCACGCGTGAAGTGCTCGCCCGCGCGACCGACCTGCCCCGAGAACTCGAAGCTCTCGCACGCGACGGCGGCAGCATCGAGGCGCCCGAACTCGGCGCCACCATCCATTTCGCGGGCGCCGATTTCCGCTGCGAATCCATAGACCCCGCGGTTTCAATCGCGATCCTCCGGGCGCTCGCGGGTTAGAACCGCTTCTCCGCGTGCTCTTCGGAAAATGCCCGCGTCCCGGTCGAGCGCGTGCGAACGAGCATCGGGTACGTTCGGCTCGCTTCGCGGTGCCTTACTCGGCCAGCGGCGCAAGGTGTTCCTGCACCAGCACCTGGGGCAGCTCATCCAGCGTTTTCGCGGCCAGAATCTCGAACGTTCCCACCCGCGTTCGGCGCAGCTCGGTCAGCATCCCGCCGGTTCCGAGCGCGATTCCCAGATCGCGGGCGAGGCTTCGGATGTACACGCCCTTGCCGCAGCGGATGTGCAGTTCCACCAGCGGCCACTCGTACGACCGCAGCTCGATCTCGTGGATCTCGACGGGGCGCGCCGCGAGCGGCGCGTGCTCGCCTTCGCGTGCCAGCGCGTACGCACGCCGCCCTCCCACCTTCATCGCCGAGAACTGGGGCGGAGTCTGCAGAACAACACCCCGAAAGCGCTCCAGCGCCGCCTCGACCGCCGCCCGATCGGGCGGGCACGCCACCGGCACATCGGACAATTCACCGCCCAGATCGTCGCTCGTCGATCGGCGCGAGAGATCGACCTTCGTGCGGTACTCCTTCTCCGTCGCCATCAGCGCGTTCACGGCCCGCGTCGCGCGCCCGACCAGCACCACCAGCACGCCGGTCGCCAGCGGGTCGAGCGTGCCGGCATGGCCCACCTTGATCCGCTTGGGCGCCCCGCCCCGGCGCAGTCGCGTCCGCACGATCGCGCACACATCCATCGACGTGAATCCCGGCTGCTTGTCGATGACGAGCACGCCCGCCGGTGTTGGCGCGGGGTTCGGGCCATAAGCCGTGTCCGCGCTCATCGCGCGCCTCCGGCGGTCCGGCTCACGGTGACGGATTCGCACCGTCCCTTGGCGATATTGAACCCCCGCAGCAGTTTCACGCCGGGTGCTGCCTCGGTCTCTCGCGCCACGGATTGAACGACGATGCCCGGCGCCGCATCTTCGAGGCTGCGCCGAACCGCTTTTCCCCTCGTCAGAAAGATCATGCTGTCCTCGCCGTACCCGACGAGCGAGATCGGCTCGTGCGCGGGCTCGATGACCGCGACGATCCGTGTCGAGAGCGACAAGGCGCTCGGCGCCACCACGCCCAGCAGCAACCCGAATCCGATCACAACCGCGCAGCACGCCAGCCCGATCGCCTCCGCCGTGCGCAGCCCGGCGAGCTCGCGTCCGGATTTCCACATGCACATCAGCATGAACGCGATCGGCACGATCAGCACCCAATTCGTCCGGGGCAACGGCTGGTCAGGATCGGCCCCCTTCCACCAGCCCAGCATCCCCCACCACGACGGCGAGAGCGAGAGCACGCCGATCGCGCACAGCACGACCATGCCCGTTCCGAACCAGAACCGCGTCAAGTGAAGGAACGCCCCACTCGGCGCCGCACCAACTCCGATGGCCCGCGCACGCGTCGCAACTTCCACAAGCCACGCGCTGCTCAGAATGCAGAGCGCCGGGAACAGGGGCAGCGTGTAGTGAGGCAGCTTCGTGCTCACAAGCTCGAACATGATCCATCCGGGAATGATCCACGCGAGCAAGAACGCATCCCGCGGCCGTTCCCGCGAAGCGCGGCAGAGCCCCGCGCGCACACTCTCGCTCTTCTCGCGCCACATGCACCTCCAGAACACCACCAGCGCGCCCGGCGCGCCCAGCGAGACCGGCCACAGCAAAAAGAACATCAGCAGCAGGTGGTACCCGGGCGGCCCCCAGTGTCCTTCCTGCCCTTCCACACTCCGCCCGACCGTCTCGTTCCAGATCGTGCGCCAGTAGTTCTCAAAGCCCACGTGCGCCGCGACCGCGTACACCCACGGACCCACAACCAGCGCGATCAATCCGAGTCCGAGCACCGGACGGAGCGTCGAAAGCCAGCGCCATTCCCGCCTCGCAGCGCTCCAGGCAAGCGCCGTGAACGCAGCGATCAACGGGGTGATCGGCCCCTTGGCAAGCACCCCGAGCGCGATGAAGAACCAGAACGCCGCCGCGACCGCCAATCGCCGGTCGCCGCTCGCGATCTTCCACAGCATCCACTGCGTGAGCACCACCGTCAGCAGCAGCAACTGATCCGCGCGTGCCTGGTGCGCATCGATGATGACCACCGGGCTGACCGCCAGCCCCGCGCCGGCGATCCATGCGATTATCCGGGCCTCTTTCATTCCCGCGCACATCAACAGCGCGAGCCGCCACGTCGCGATTGCCGCGCCGATCGCGCACAGCACGCCCGGCACGCGGTACATCCAGATCGCGTCGTGCAACGGATTCCCGCCCGTCCCTGCCGCGGCACTTGCGGTCTGCAACCAATAGATCAGCGGCGGCTTGTTCAGCCTGGGCCTGCTCTGGACTTGCGGCACCGCAAGCCCGCCCCCGTGCATCGCCGCGTCCTGCATCGAGGCCGGGAGCGCCACGCTCTCGAACATCTGCCGGCTCGCCTGCGCAAACCGCGATTCATCCCGATCGATCGGCGGAATCGAGAACAGCCCCGGCAGATACGCCCCGAGGCACAGCAGCACGAGCAGAGGCAGCGCCAACGACGACTCGGCCAATCGGCGCAGCACCGAGGGGGGCTCCGTCATCGTTCGGTTCGGTTGGAGCGTGGATTCCAAGTGTGAATTGGAAGGGCGCTCGCGCCAACTGTCAAGCGGCCAGTGGAGCGACCAGTGGAGCGACCGTTTCGGCGACCGGCCACGCGACCGGCAACAATCTGCGAGAATGGATCAAGCCGGCAACCAATTCAACGCGGCGCCACAGAGCGAGCGCCCCGACGATCCGCTGCTCGAACCCGGCTCGCTCATCGGCCCGGGCTTCTGGCCCGTCCTGCCCATCATCGCCGGCCTCTCGATCATCCCGCTCGACGGCGCTGTCCGCGCCTGGACCTCTTCTCACCGCGTCGGCGGCGATCTGAAACGCGAGCTCGAATTCCTCCAGCAGTTCGGCGCGATCAGCAGCGTTGTCATCCTGATGCTGGTCTTCCTCATCCTCGACCGCCGCCCCACCGATTGGAAATGGTCGCGCCTTTACGACTGGATCGCCGCGGCAACCCTCGCCGGCGTGCTCGGCCACCTCCTCAAGATCTTCATCGGCCGCCCGCGCCCGCTCTTCAACGACCCGATGTACGTCCTGGGCCCGATCGGCAAGTACCCCGTCGAACTCAAGGACGGCTCGCGCGCACTCATCCACGCCTGGGACTACGGCAGCGGCGTCGCGAGCGACCTCTGGTCGATGCCCAGCAGCCACGCGCTCGCCGCGGCATCCCTCGCCGTCACGCTCACAATCCTCTATTCCAAGCTGCGCTGGCTCTGCATCGTGCTGGTCATCCTGGTCTGCACCGCCCGCGTCGTCCTGGGAGCACACTACCCGAGCGACGTCTTGGTGGGCGCGGGGCTCGGTTGGTGGATCGCTTCGGTCGCCATGCGGTCCCGCTGGGGTTCGCGCCTCGCCGAACGACTGACGCCCCGCCCCAAAGACAGCACCGCGTTTGCGTCCTAAACTCCCGCCCTTCTCCGGAGAGGTGTCCGAGCGGCTGAAGGAGCAGCACTGGAAATGCTGTATACGCGCAAGTGTATCGGGGGTTCGAATCCCCCCCTCTCCGCTTGATTTCGTCTTCCGATTCTCGAGCCCCCTCGCGCGGACTCGGCCCCGGTTCTGCGCTCGTGTGCAACGCCGCAGAGTCCGCAGTCTGCACAATCTGCCCCCCTTCCCCGGAACCTCCCTCCGCAGTTCCCCCTTGCGCTGCCGATCGCGCCCATCGTTCGGTCGCTGCGACACCATCGGCACTTCTGCTCGCTTACGCCCAGGTGCAGGATGACCTGCGCGACGTCCCGGCCCGCCGCGGCCATCGCGTCCGCTTCAAGCAGCTTTCGCATGATTTGTTCCGCAAAAGCCATGTCCGTCTCATGGTCCAGATTCGCACGGGGTTGCCGCGGCCGGTCGGGACTTTCATGGGCGCTGGATCAGAATTCGGGGAGCAGGCCAATGACACCTCCCCCTGTGGACAATTGGGAGCCCGAATGCAAAGAAACGCAATATGCAATCGGAATTTGTATCAGCGCATGTTGGATGCTTGAGTCCCTTTTCCAAAGCCACACTCCGAACAGTTCTTGCCAGTATCAAGAGAATAACCACATTGCGGACAAACGGACGCCGCGACAGATTGTTCCCACCGTCGCTGTCTGTTCTTTGCTATAGAACTACAAACACGCACAACGATTAACCACCCAAACATAACGCCCGCCACGCCCCAAATAACAGTACAAATCATCCACAAGTTGAGCTTCGTCTCCGAAAATATCCAGACGCCACCAATATCAACATGCTGGTCTGGAACCGATGACAAACCCGAAAGTACTAACAAATCCGCGCGTGCTCTATCCACCAATTGTTGGTTTCGCTTGGTTGTCGCCGTCGAAACATTGTCCTCATTCCATATGATTCGCCCAGTCCATTTTTTGTATCCCCATATTGGAAAGACTCCTCGCTGCTCTGACTGCAACGTTACAAATGCCGCGCCCGCATCCAAAGTGTATCGCTGCAACCACACCCGCGAAGTGGTGTTTTGAGATCGGTAGACCCCAATCCACAATAGGGGGAAGAACACAAAAACTGCTGGAGCAATTATGCGTGCAGGTCGAATCATGGGCAGTTACCATGCTTGCATTTCGATATAATTTGCTGACATCGGTTCAAGCACGATTTATAACAATCGCCAAACCAATACGTCAAAAGGCCGCACGCTGACTGGGCCGATGCGCAGACATTGCCGCAAGTGGTATGACCGGACCCCACATCGCTCGGATTATATCGAATCGGATTGTTGGGCTGCGCGGCATATCCCTCTGCTTCTTCGCAAATTGCATTGTCCAGATTAGAATACAGACTGCCCTTCTGGCAAAGTCGAGCAGCGTGAGTCAATTCGTGGGAGACAAAGTCAACGTAATCATCAAGATTATATTTAACTTGGCCCTTGATGCACATGGATATCCTTGGTGGCATTTGATATTCAGTTGTAGGGACGTCACACTGCTGGCATATTATCGTAATTTCTGTATAATCAGATAGATCGCGATGTGGTTCTAATGATTGACCGCAGATTTTTTCTGCTGTTTTCTGGATTTCACGAACGCGAGGGTCCTGAAGCGCCTGTTCAACTAAACTTCCGCCGCACCCGTGTGTAACAACAGGGAGCGGACGATGCATTTCAGGCGTGCCTATTGTATCCGCCTCTCGGCGGCCGAAGGGGTCTATGTATCGGACTGGCGATTCGCGACAATATGTTGTCAAGCTAATGCCATCGTGGTAGCCCCTTTGGTCACGCGAGAGCCATCTGCGTTGCGGAGAAAACATACGGGCACGTTGACAATATGCTTCCGTTCGTGACACCCACTGATACCCCGCATACCCGATCCTGCTGTCGATGTCGGCATTTGGGTCAGCATCCCGGTGCGACAGCTCGCCCGGCAACGCGCAGTTGAACCGGTCGTACGCCACCACAAACACCCCGAAGTCGCCGTCGCCCACCTCTCCGTCCACGTCCAGGTCGTACTCGCTGTACTCGCTCAACCGGTCCGTGCTCGCTCGGTAATCCACCGCCTCGACGTTCGTGTACGGAACCTGGAATAGCAGGAAGTCGTCGTCGTCCACCACGAGATTGTGGTCAAAGTCGCCGCCCGTCATCGTGCTCGGCATCCCGTAGCTCGTGTACCGCGTGCGCTCGATGATCCCGCAGGCCGGCGTCACCAACGCTACCACGTCGTGCCGCCAGTTCTGCAGGTAATACAGCCGGTTGGTCAGGCTCGCCGTTGACGAGCCAGTCCAGCTCGTCCCGTCCTCGCGTTCACGCAGGATCACGTCGTCGATGTAGCTCGATGATCCTCTTCCATCCATGCCCGCCGCATGGTACACGAACCGCTCGCGCGGCATTGTCAGTGCGTCGCCGTTCCTAAGAGTCGCGACTGCGTTCGCACACGATCGAAGCGTTCGTGTCGTGAAAGCTACACCCACGACCATCCACAGAATTGAGGCGCCCAAGCACCCGATGGGGTTCACTCCGGCCGGGCACGCGGGATCATCGCGGGCGTGGTCGCGCGGGCCCATGCCCCTCCCGATCGCCGGGCAGTCTTGCCGAACTGCTTGTCAGTGCAGCACTTCCCATGCGTCCGGCGCTCCGTGCCCGATCCTCCCGGCCCGCCTCGCAGTGCCATCTGCAGACATCCCCAATCCCGCCCCGCACCCTGATCGCTCCTGCCTTTATCCACAATTCAATCCTCAAATCTGTGGATTGAACCTTTGTTACACTCGGCCGAGAAAGGCAGCGCATGCCCCACTCGCGTCAAGCACTGCGTCCGCACATTCTTCTGCTCGCGGCGAGCCTGCTCGCGGGCGGATTTCCGATCGGGGCAAACGCTCATTGGGCCGCGCCCGGCCAACGTCTCGCCCTGCCCGAACAAGTCGATCTCTCCGGCCTGGTCATCCTTACCGCGAACACGCTCGAAATCCCGCTTGAGTTCGACGCGGCACTTCTCAAGCCCGGCCAGGGTTCGGTCACGCTGCGAGGCGTCCAAGACGTCACGCCCGAAGAACTGTGGACGCTCACCAACCAGGTGCTCGCATCCAGGCAGCTCGCCCTCGTGCGCAGCCCGAGCGCACGCGTGCTCTCGCTTGTCAAGCTTGCCGATGCGCCGAGCGCTTCGGGTGTGCAGTTCGAGGCGTCCGCGCCCGACGGTGCGCTCCGTGCCGGATTCGTGCAGCAGATTGTCCGGCCGAAGTTCCGTTCCGCAAAGGAGCTCGCGGATGCGCTCAAGCCCTTTCTGACTAGGAACGTTGGAACCGCCTCGCCCATCGGTGATTCGGGCCTTCTGCTCGTCAGCGATCTCGCCTCGCGCGTCGAAGAGGCGATGAAGCTCCTTTCGACCCTGGATTCTCCACGCGAAGAGCTCACGCCCCTGGCGATCGAGGCGCGGAACATCCCGGCTGCGGCGCTCCAGGCCGCCGTGACCCAGGTCGCGGCCAAGCGCGACGCGGTTTCCGGCGAAAAGCTCCGGGGCGAAGTGACCGTCGCGCCCGATGGCCGATCGCTCCTTCTCCTCGCCCCGGCGGAAGCCCGCGGCGACTGGCTCCGGCTGATCGCGGCGCTCGACCAGCGCGAGATCGTCATCACCCGCGACTACACGCCCAAGGTGTTCAGCGCCAAAGAGGTCGCGAACCTCATCGAGCAGACCGTCCGCGAACGGACCGGCGCTGCGCCAACCCCCGGCGGGACTGCCCCGCCGATCGATGATCGCCTCCGGGTGGTCACCGACGATCTCACGGGCACGCTCATCGTTACCGCGACGCCCACGCAGCACGAGCGAATCGCCGCGATCCTCGAACGCCTCGACGCCACGCCCCAATCCGCGGCACGCCCCGTTCGCGCCTTCCCGGTCCGCAATCGCCCGGTGAGCGAGGTGCTCCAGACCCTGCAATCACTCATTGCCGCGGGCGCGCTCGAGAACACCTCATCCATCGAGAGTTCCGGTCTCGGTCCCGGCGCAACCTCCGTCCGCGAGGCGGGCGCCCAGCGCACGCTCCGCCCCGACGATCCCTCGCAGAGCAGCGTGATGCCCGTCGTGGTGCCACCGGTGCCCGGCGCGGGGCCGGGTCCTGCAAACGTCTGGACGGGCGGCAACGCCATCGGCGTGCGTTCTCCGGCGCGCGCGGGGTCACCGGTCGCGGGGCTCTCGATTACGGCCGATGAGGGCACCAACACGCTGATCGCGATCGCCGAGCCCCGCATGCTGGCGCAGCTCGAGCTCCTTCTCCGCCAACTCGATGTGCGCCAGCCGCAGGTGATGCTCGAGGTCTATCTGGTCAGCCTGAGCGAGCAGGACGCGATGAACCTGGGCATCGAGCTGCAGAAGATGGGCCAGTTCGCCGGCAATTTCTACACGCTCAGTTCGCTCTTTGGTCTGAGCAGCGGCGCGGGCGGCAATGTCACCCCCAACGCCTCGCAGGGATTCACGGGCGCGATCCTGAACCCCGGCGACTTTGCCGCGATCATCAAGGCGCTCGAAACCATCTCCGACGGCTCGACCAAGAGCCTGCCCCGCGTGCTGGTGAACAACAACAAGGAAGCCTCGTTCAACTCTGTTCTGCAGCAGCCGTACACCGTGAGCAACACGACCAGCGGCGCAGGCACGACCACAAGTTTCGGCGGCACGCAGGACGCCGGCACGACCATCAGCGTGAAACCGCAGATCGCCGAGGCCGATCAGCTCGTCCTCGAGTACTCGCTCTCCCTCAGCTCTTTCGTCGGCGCGCCGCCGGCGAACGGCCTTCCTCCAGCGCGACAGCAGAACAACGTGAGCAGCAACGCGACAATCCCCGACGGACACACCGTCGTCGTCGGGGGCATCGAGCTGATCAGCGACGGCAGGAATGTCTCTCAGGTGCCCTACGTCGGCGACATCCCCCTCGTCGGCGAGTTGTTCAAGACGCGCGACAACTCGACCTCGCGTCAGCGATTCTTCGTTTTCATCCGCGCCGCCGTGCTGCGCGATCAGCAGCTCAACGACCTTAAGTATCTGACCGACGCCACGATCCGGCGCGAAGGGCTCAAGAACGCGGGCGTCTCCGATGGATTCCCCACCATGACGCCGCGGGTCATCCGCTAACCACCAGAGCGATTCACGACTTCGAGAGCGATGCCGAGTGACCATGCAGTTGATCGAAGCCAAAGCAGCCGCGGCACATCCCGAGCCTTCGGACGATTTTCTCACGCTCGTTCCGCGCGATTTCGCGCGCCGACATCTGGTGTGCAGCCGGGGCACGGAGCAGCCAGCCGGCGACGCTCTCTCCGAGGTCGTCGAGGTCTCGTCGCGAACCTCGCCCGCGGTGAAGCTGAACCTTTCCGTGCGCCTGGGGCGCGCGATCAGGTTCGCCGTTCTCGACGATGAAGAGATCGCCCGCCACATCGACAAGGCCTACGACGCGTTCGAGGCACGATCGCGCGGCAACGCCGCCCCGGGCACACCGATCATCGAAGTCATCGAGTCCGACCTCGATTCCGCGATCGAGCAGAGCCTGAAAGCCACCGACCGCGACCTCCTCAGCCTCGACGGCAAGGGCCCGGTCATCCGCCTCGTCGATGCCATGTTCTTCGAAGCGCTCTCGAAGAACGCGAGCGACATCCACATCCAGCCGCTCGCCGATCGCACGCTCGTGCGCTACCGCGTGGACGGCGTGCTCTTCATCGCCCGCGAAGTCCCCCACAGCCTGACACAGGCGCTCATCAGCCGTATCAAGGTCATGGGGCAGATGGATGTGGCGGAGCGCCACGCGCCACAGGATGGCCGCGCCACGGTGACGATGGGGCGTTCCCGCTCGCCATCATCCCGCCCCCCATCCCCCACCCCACCCCGCTCCCCTTCCCACGATGCGCCGTCCGCTCGCTCCATCGACCTCCGCATCAGCACGCTCCCCACCAACTACGGCGAGCGCGCCGTCATCCGCCTGCTCGACAACGCCCGCGGCACCCACCTCGCCGATTTCGCCAGTCTCGGGATGCCCACGCGCGTTCGAACCTCGCTGCTCGATCGCGCCGAACGCTCGCACGGGATCATCCTCGTCACCGGCCCCACAGGCTCGGGCAAGACCACCACGCTCTACACGCTCCTCCGGCACATCGCAACCGGAGGCGAGGGCCCATCCTCGAGCGTTTCCGGCGCTCCGCCGGAACACAAGCCCCGCCGCTCCGGGCGCAAGCGCGGCGACCTCAACATCATGACGATCGAAGACCCGATCGAGTACGAACTCTCCACCTCCGGCATCGCCATCAGCCAATCCCAGATCAATCCCAAGAAAGGCGTCACGTTCGCGACCGGCCTGCGTCACATCCTCCGCCAGGATCCGGATGTGGTGATGGTGGGCGAGATCCGCGATGCGGAAACGACCAGGATCGCGATGCAGGCGAGCCTCACCGGGCACCTGGTCCTCTCCACACTCCATACGAATGATGCCGCGAGCGCCGTGACACGCCTGATCGACCTGGGCGCCGAACCGTACCTGGTCGCCGCGTCTCTCTCCACCGTGATGGCGCAGAGATTGGTGCGGCGCCTGCATCAAGCATGCCGGGGCAAAGGCTGCGAAGGTTGCCTCGATACCGGCTACGCGGGACGCCTGGGCGTCTTCGAGCTCCTGCTGATCGATGACGCCCTGCGCCACATGATCGCCCACGGCGCGCAGCTCGGCGCGATCCGGGATCACGCCTGCAAACGCGGCATGACGACCCTTCTCGAAGAAGGCCAGCGCCTCGTGACCCGCGGCCAGACCGACGACTTCGAGATGCGCCGGGTGCTGCAGGGCATGGAAGACGAGCAGGTCCAAAGCGTGGAGGAGATCGCAACGAACGATGCGTGAGGCACACGATCCCATCCGAGCGATCGAACGGAGCCGACACCGCGCACTCGGACTCGGATTCGTCTGCTGCCTGGCGCTCTCCGCATGGGCGTTCTGGCCGATGCACCCCGCCGCTTCGCGCAGCACGCTCGCGGCAAACGCAATTCCATCGCCGCCCAGCACAGTCGCATGGACCCCGCCGCGCCTTGCCGGGGCTGACGGCTTTGATCCGAAACACTTCGAGGCGCGGCTCTGGAAGGCTCCTCCAAAGCCCGTCGAAGTCGTCGCCGCCGCTCCCGCTCCGCCCCTGCAACCCCCGCCCGCGCTCAAGCTGCAATTGATGGGGATCATCACCAATCCGGCATCCACCGATGACCGGAAGCTGCAAGCGGTGTTCTTCGATCCGGAAACCGCGAAGATCTACCGCGCCTCCCGCGGCGAACCGGTTCTTCGATACCGCGTCGCCTCCGTCACGCCCGAACAGGTCGATCTCGCCGACGAACAGCACTCCGTCCGCCACATCCTCAGAATGAAATCGGGCGAACTCAAACCCGCAACCAACATCCGCGTCGTGCAGTCGCACGCGCCGAATGTTCCGGGCACGCGGGGTGACCGATGAGCGCAGCGCAAGCAACATCCGCCATCCTTCCCGCGACAGCGTTCTACTGGGCGATCCTCGATGCGTCGGACCTGCCCGCCAACGCCGAACGGTGGAACGATCCGTCGCTCCGCGCGACGCTCGATGAGCGCCTCCAGGATCAACTACCGATCGCTGTCGAAGAACTCGCCATCGCTTTCAATAGAATCAATCAAGCGTCCATCCTCGCGTGCGCCCTTCCGGTTTCGACGCTCCGGTGTGCGGTGGAAGAGCAGCCCGAGCTCCTGCTGCTCGCTCCGGATGCAGTTCCGCCCGAGCTGAACACCGCCGCCGATGCGCACGCTCTAAATCTCCTGAACGGACCCTTCGAGCCCCCCGCCCTCGCCCACGCAAAGCGGCGCCGCACGAACGCGGCGCTCGCAGTCTGTGCCGCCGCCATCGCGCTCGCGAGCCTCGGCATCCTGCGCCGCACCGATCACCTGCGATCGGAGGCCTCCGCGCTTGAATCCGAAATGACCGAAGCCGCGGCACACACCTCCGGTTCCCGTGCCGATCTCGAACGATCGCGCCGCCTTCTCGATGCCGAACGCGAGCGACTCATCCTCACTCGCACCGAGCGCGCTCAGAAGCACGTCCCCGCCGATGTCTCGAGCGCCGTCGCGGCCATCCTCGCCGCCTGGCCGACGGATCTAGAGGTCCGAACGCAAGCGCTCTCGGCAACCGCACAGGGATTGACCATCGCGGCAGAACTGCACGATGGCGCGGGCGGGCAGGAACTGGCAAAGGCTCTCGGCAGCGTACCGGGCTGGAACCTGCAGGTCCCCCGCATCCGCTCGAACGGCAAGTCGGTCCGATTCGATGCTTCGCTCCAGCGCAAAGCCGCGGGAGGCGGGACATGAGATCCACGCTCTCGACCGCGCTTTGGGCGCTCACCGCGGCCGTCTCCTGCCTGTTCGTTTGGGCCGGACACGGATGGTGGAACGCGCACACCCGGCTGGCGCAGCTCCGCGAGCACGACCGGGCAACGGCCGACCTCGTTCAGGAAGTGCGCCACCTGCGCACGCTGCCCGTCATCGTCGCCGACGAGCCAACCAGGCAGGAATCCGTCTTCGGCATGGTCTCGGACACGCTGATCCACGCGGGAATCAACCCTTCCTCACTCAAGGATGTGGGCTCAGATGCCGTCGGCGGCACGGCACAGAACTACCGCCGCCAGAAGATCCGCATCCAGCTCGATTCCGTCTCGGTGCCCGATGTGGGCCGCTTCCTCGCCTCCTGGCGGAAGCACCATCCAACTTGGATCGCCACCGCTTTCAACCTTGCTCCCATGCAACGCGCCGACTCGACACTCGACCAGCCGGCGTGGAGCGTTTCGATCGAGGTCACTTCAACGTTCCTGGACAGAGCGCCCGACGCCGCGGCGAATCGGCCCGCGCCCCATCCATCCAATCTCATGCCCGCGAGGCCCGCACGATGAGAAAAGTCCTGTTGCCAACTTTCCGCTTCTCCTCCGGCACTGTTCCGGCTCTCACTCTGCTTCTCGCCCTTCTTGCCGGCTGCGTCCATCCAAAGACAACCGACCCCTATGCGCCGACCTCGGAAGCCGCCCGCGACACGCAGAAGGCCATCGCTCTCAACAACCAGGCGATGCCGCTCATGGACCGAGGCGACGCCGACTCCGCCAGCCGCGCCGAAGAGCTCCTCCGCCAGGCTCTCGCCGCCGACCTCTACTTCGGCCCCGCCCACAACAACCTCGGCGTGCTCTACCTGCAGCGAGGCAAGTACTACGAAGCCGCGGGCGAGTTCGAGTGGGCGCGCCGCCTGCTGCCCGGTCATCCCGATCCACGCGTCAACCTCGCCATGACTCTTGAATCCGCCGGGCGCGCCGACGAAGCAATGGCGACCTACCGCACCGCCCTCGAGATCTACCCCGATTACGCCGCCGCGGCACAAGGCCTCGCGCGCCTCCAGCTCAAGACCGGCAAACCCGATGAGCGAACCCCCGCGCTCCTCCGCGTCGTCGCCATGCAGGGCGACACCGCCGAGTGGCGCGAATGGGCGCGATCCGAACTCTCAAGAACCAGGTAGCCCCGCCGCCCACAATCCGCTCCCTGCGCACTCCGATGCAATACCCTTCGGCCCGGGATGTCCAACACCTCCGCTCAATCCATCGCTCTCGCCCTCGGCGCCAGCGCCATCGTCAGCGTCGTCTGCCGCAAAGTCCAAATACCCGCCCTGCTCCCCCTGCTCGCCACCGGCCTCGCGCTCGGCGTCTCGGGGCTCGGCGTTGTCGATGGCTCCTCGCTCGGACGCGCTCTCACCGGCTTCATCACCGTCGCGATCGGCCTCCTCATCTTCGAGGGCGCGCTCCACCTCAACCGCGAAGAACTCGCCCGCGCCCCCCGCGCCGTCTGGGGCCTCCTCACCATCGGCGCATCCATCACCTGGATCGGCGCCGCCGCGGCAGCCCACTTCCTCCTCAACATCTCCCTCCCGATTGCCATCCTCTTCGGTGCCGCCGTCATCGTCACCGGCCCCACCGTCGTCCAGCCCATCCTTCGATTGATGCGGGTCAGCCCGCGCCTCCACGCCGTTCTCGCGGCAGAAGCCGTCCTCGTCGATCCCATCGGCGTCGTCGTCACCATCACCACCCTCGATGTCCTGCGACTCTATTTTCTCCACGGCGCCGAGTCCCGCATCGCCGGCGAAGGCGCCTGGATCTTCTTCCGACCGCTCCTCGGCGGCGCCGGCATCGGCATCGTCATGGGCGTCATCGGCCGCATGCTCCTCGCCGCGATCAGCCGGTCCGCCCGCCCCGAACCCCAACTCGTCAACCTCACCGCCGTTGGCATCTGCATGACCTGCGTCGGAATCGGCGAAGCGATCGCACCCGAGGGAGGCCTCGCCGCCGTCACGATCTGCGGCGTCATCATGGCCCGCGCCCGCATCCTCGGCGCCACCGAACTCCGTGCGTTCAAAGAACTCCTGGCCGTCATGCTCGTCGGCACCCTCTTCGTCCTCCTCGCCTCCCGCTTCCAGGTCGCCCGCCTCACCGCCATGACCTGGCGCGAAGGCGTGTTCGTTCTCGCGCTGATCTTCCTCATCCGCCCCATCGCGGTCTTCATCTCGACCTGGCGTTCCAAGCTCGACCTGCGCGAACGCGCCTTCGCCGCCACGTTCGCCCCCCGCGGCATCGTCGCGCTCTCCGTGATCGCAGTCGCATCGGACGAACTCACCCAAACGCTGGAGCAAGGCACCAGCGCCCTCGACCCCGCCGTGCTGAACGCCGCGCTCGCCGATATCGGCCGCCTCGACCTCATCATGTTTGTCGTCATCGCGGGCACGGTGCTCCTCGCCAGCGTCCTCTCGCCCGTTTTCGCCTGGCTCCTGGGTGTCCGCGCCGGCGAGGGCGGCACCGTCATGCTCATCGGCGCTCACCCCATCAGCGTCGCCGTTGCCAAGCAACTCGCGACACACGGCATCCCCGTGCGCCTCGTTGACAGCAGCGAGGAGAGCATCGACATCGCCGCAACCGAAGGCGTGGACGGCATCATCGGCGACGCCACCGACACCCGCTGGCTCGACGACTTCGGCAGCCCGCACGATATCGGCTGGGTCGTCGCCTGGACCGGCAACCACGATGTCGATCAACTCGCCGCGCGCTGGGCCGAAGCCCGGCTTGGCAAGGGCCACACAGCAGTCTGGTCCGCCAAGCCCGCCCGCGCGCCGATCGAAGCCGCCGACATCAGCGCCGGCGAATCGATCGCCGAAGCCATCGCCCGCTTCGAGCGCGAGCACATGGTCTGCACCGCCGCGAAAGACACCGCCTCGCTCGTGCGCACGATCGGTTGGATCGTCAAAGACAAGTTCACGCTCAACGTGCCAACATCTCGCGCTCTCGCCGCTCCCGAAGGCGCATTCTTCATCGGCTTTAGCGACGCTCCCCTCAAGTCGGGCTAATGCTCGCGATACCCGAGCACCACCAGCAAACACGCCCCGCCCGCAATCACGCTCATCCCAAGCTCTTCCGCTCGCCGCACAGCCTTCGCACTCTCCGCGCCCGGCTGCATCCATACATGCTTAATGCCAAGCTCCCCCGCCTCTTCGATGATCCGCTCCGTCACCGGTGGCGGCGTGATGATCGAAATCGCATGCACCTTCTCCGGCACCAACTTCAGATTCGGATACGCCCTGAGCCCCTCCACGTCCATCATCGTCGGATTCACCGGATACACAGCACGCCCGTTCTGCATGTAGCAACGCAGCACCTTGTTCCCATACTTCGACCGATCCGTCGAAGCGCCCACCACCGCAACCGGCGACCCCGCCAGAAACGCTTCGATCCGACTCTGTAAATCAGATGCACGCATCATCGATGCAGAATACACGCGTGACCGCCCCCCGCGCGTGATGACCACGTGATTCGACCATCATTCGCACCGCATTCTGATACAAAGGCGGTTTTCACCGCAGAGTCGCAGAGGGCGCTGAGAGAACATCAAGAGCGAGCACGATCTCGAGCAACTCCAGCTTCACTCGCCTCCCTTTCCAATTTTCCACTTTCACCCCATCTTCTTTCCATCTCTCCGTCTCTTCGTCTCCCTGTCTCTTCTTCTCCGTGCCTCTGTGCCTCTGTGGTGAATGCCTCTCCCCTACTTCGGCTTATACCTGTAATACACCTCAAGGCTCAGCGTGCACACCGCCGTCTGGTACAGCCGCCCACCCAGTCGCGACCATTCATCCTGCGGATCCCAGCTTCCCGCCGCCGCTCCATCGCGTCGCTGATGCTCCACCAGAATCGGCGACAACTGCCGGTTCCAGCGATCCCACTCATCGCCCTGCTGCTGAAAGAGTGCCAGCGTCGCGTAATACCAGTGATACGTCGGCGCTGCGCCATCCCACACCGGAGGCTGGCTCAGAATGAACGCCGCCGACTCCTTCATCCGCGCCTCATCACGCGTATGCCCCAGAATCTGCTGCACGAACATCGCCTCGGCCGTCATCGCAGCGCTCGCAGGTCCGCCCCGCGAATACGAGTACCTTCCCGGCGCTCCGCTGCTGCTCGCCTGCTCGAGCCACTTTCCCGCACCCTCAAACACATCGCGAGGCACAACAATCCCCGCTCTTCTCGCACTCTCCACCGTCATAACAAGCCATCCAAGCACCGAAGTATCTTCTTCCCGCGTTGCGCGATTCTGATTCGCCGCCGTCCGCAGCACAAAGTCCACCGCCCGCCTCGTCGGCGCGGTCAACTTCTGATCCTTCGTCATCGCGAGCGCCTCGCACAGCGCCACCGTGCTCAGCGTCTGCCCGTACATCGTCTCGCCCCGCCGCAGATCGCCCGATGCCGCCTGCCGATCGACAAGCCACTTGAGCGCCTTCGCCACGACCTGCTGATACGGCCCTTCCGCCACGTGCGTGTGCCCCGCGCCCAGATAGCACAACAGCACAATGCCCGTCATCGCCGCATCGGCATCAATCTCCGCGTTGCCCGCGCACTTCCCGCAGTGCGCATCAAAGTTCTTCCCCGACCATCTTCCATCCGCTTCCTGGTGCTTCGTAAACCACTCGAGCGCACGCCCAACCGCCTTCTCCGTCTCTACCGACCCGCCCATCCGCGCGAGCAGCTCGCCACGCGATTCCGGCTGTCTCTGTTCCTGCGTATCCAGCGGCTTCACCGGCTCCGCAATATCCGCGGGCAAACGCGACGAACCCAATCCGCCCGGCGAAACTCCGAGCATGCTCGCATCAAACGCAACGCCTCCAAGACTCGCGAGCGGCTCCGCCACGCCGCCAAACCCGCTCGTCGACATCCGCTCCGCCTTCACACCCGACGAGCCCGAAGGCAACGCCACACTTCCCGCATCAACTCCCTTCGGCCCCGAAATCGCGACCGGCGCAAGTGCCTTTCCGGTTCCCACGTCAGTCCGCGACAACGTCGCTTCGCCCGTTCCCGCCTCGCTTCCCCTCTTCGGTGCCGCCGAGGCCGGCAACTGCGCATCAACCCTCTGCCCCTGCGCCGCAATCGGTGCGCTCCCACTTGTCGCCGTCCCCGCATCATTTGAAACCGCCGCCGACTCCATCCCAATCGCGGCACCCGACATCTTCGTTGATTCACCCGCACCCGTCATCGTCGGCAACGCAACATCCACCTTCTGCGTGTTCGCCGCGAACGCCGGAGCAGGTGCCGCCATGGGCGCACCGATCGCAGCCGCCGGCCCTCCCAACGTCGCCTCCTTTGCTGTCGCTCCACTCTCGCGATTCAACGCGCGAGGCAGCGGCGCCGATGCACCCTTTGTCGCGTTCGCCACGCTCGGCAGGCTCGCGCTCGCCGGTGACACTTCCGATGCTTCCCGCTCGCTCGCGCGAGAACTCTCCGTCGCGATCGATGCCGCCCCATCCAATCGCGCCGCCTGCGTCTCGCTCGTCCTGGGCATCTCAACAGCCGCAGCCGTCACAGCGGTCATCGCAACCGGCGCAGCCGCCTTCACTTCCGCGGCACGCATCGGTTCCCCGCTCACCTCGCGTGCCTGCATCTGCCGCTCCGCCATCGGCGTCGCCGCACTGATCGCAGGCGTCGCGCTCGCAGGCACCTGCGCCGAGTTCATCTCCACCACCCGCGATTCCGGGCTCGCCTCGCTCCGGACTTCCATCCGCTCCTGCACCGGCGCACTCGAAGCAGGCAACTCCACCGGTCTCGGTGCTTCGATCACCGACTCAATCGGCTTCTCCATCCCCACCATCGCCAGCGGCGGCAGCTCAAACGACACCTGCGTCGCCGGCGCGCCCAATTGCCCGCCGATATCGCCCCCACCTCCCGAAGAAGCCAGAATCACCCGCGTCCCACCGCCATTCGTGCGCACCGCTTCCGCAATCCCGCTTCCCACTTTCCAGACCGCAAGCCCGGCAGTAATCGCCGCGTGAATCAGCAGCGAGATCAACAGACACTGCGCCAGCAAACTCAGCCGGCCAAGTCTCCGCCGCCACAGCTCGTTCCGCAGCATCCAGATCAACAGCGCAAGCGGAATCAACGCCAGCAGCAACGCGCCGATCCACGGCAAGAGAGGCAGAATCAGATTCCACAGCCGCGCAAGCTGATTCCCCGACTCCACCTCCACAAACACTTCGCGCGATGCCGTGCTCCAAAGCGCATACCGAGGCGGCTCCGTTCCACTCGTCTTCTCAAGTTTCTTCGATTCCGCGCCGCCATTCCCAACCCCGCGATCCGAACTGAAATACAGCCGAAATCCATCCGCGCTCAACCCCGCATCCAGATCGTTCTGCTTCGAGTTCACCGCAGCGCCGAGATTCTCGGGCACACCAATCCGCTCATCCAGCACGCGGCAGCGATACAAATCAAACCCGCCCAGCCCCCCCGGCCGATCCGAAGCAAAGTAAAGGAAATCCCCCGCCGGACTCGCCGCCGGCGCTCCCTCATCAAACGTCGTATTCAACGCCTCAAGCGAAACCGCACCAGTCCAACCCCCGCCCGTTCCCACATCACCCGCAACCCTCGCAACATACAAGTCATAATCATGCCGCGACCGCTTCTCACGCATCGTCGCCGGCCATGTATCCGAATCCCGAACCGGTTCCCCCGCGCGCAGCCGATTCGAAGCAAAGTACAGCGTCTTCCCATCCGCCCCCAGCGCCGGCCCGTACTCATTCGCCGTCGAGTTCACCGCCGCCCCAAGATTGATCGGTTCGCCCCAAGCACCTCGCCTCAACCTGTCATCCTCATCCGCGTGCCTTGGTCCTCCCCCTTTGCCAAAGGGGGAGGTGGCATCGCGCAGGCTCTGCGGAGAGATTGACGCGAAGGGGGTTTCGGAACGACTTGCCGCTGTATCGCCGACCCGCAGATTTCCAGGGTCTTCCGTTTCACCTGCTGCCCCACCACCAACTCGCTTCGAAACCCAGATGTCATACCCGCCCAATCCCCCCGCCCGGTCCGAGTAGAAATACAGCTCCGTCCCATCCCGCGACAACTCCGGCCCAAGCTCATCCTTCTCCGTATTGATCGCCGCGATCGGGGTCGCCTCGCTCCATCCATTCGGCGTCCATCGCGCCTCAAACAAATCCGCATTGTTCCCCCCACCCCCCGCGCGCTTGCGCACAAACACCATCGTGAGCCCATCCGCGCTCACCTTCGGCTCATACTGATCCGTATCGCTCGCACCGGGCAACGGCTGCGCAGGCAACCACAAGATCCGCCGCACCGGCGCCCCCGACGCCGGCGTCCGAATCTCCTTCCCATTCGTCCAGAACCGCGAGCCACCAAACACACCGAGCATCACGATGGCAAACACAAACACAGCAACCCCAGCCCCCGCCCAGGCCACCGTCGCAAACGTCCTGTCATTCAGTTTCTGCATACAAGCCTTCCACAATCAATCCCGCCCACCCGCATCACCCTCACCACTCCCATTCCCCATTCCCACTCCGCGCAACTCCGCCCCCTCCGCAACACCGCGTTCTCTCTCTTCCATCTGAGCTTTGAGCTTTGAGATTTCAGATCTCCCTCTCCCTCCCTCTTCTCTGTGCCTCTGTGGTGAATGCCTTTCACCTCACCGGCACCGTCTCCAAATACGGCTGCTGCGCCCCCGCCCCCTTGCACACATCCAGCACATGCGCAATGCTCGCGTACGTCGCATTCCGATCCCCGCGCACGCTCACCTTCTGATCCGGATTCGTCGCCAGCGCCGTCTTCAGCATCTGCGACAGCGCAGCATCATCCACTTCCTTCCCGCCCACAAACGCCCGCCCTTCCGCGTTGACATTGATCACAAGATCGCGCAGCGAAGCAGAGATCGGTCCCGACGCCGCCGCCTTCGGCAGCGCAATCCGCATCTCCCGCTCCGCCTGCACCATGCTCGTCGCAATCAGAAAGAAAATCAGCAGATTGAAAAGCACATCCACCATCGGCACAAAGTCAATGTGCAAGTCGCTCGTCGCATCCGCGTTCTTGATCAACATGGTTACCTGCCTTCTTCAGAATCCCAGTGCTCGAATGGAGCAAGGGTGGGGATCGCATCGCCTTTTCCGGAGCCCCCTCCCCGAGGGAGGGGGTTGGGGGTGGGAGACTGAAACTCCCAAACCAAATCCCGCACACAATCACACTCTCCGAAGCACTTCTTGAACGGAAGGCATTGGGCGAAGTGTTCTCCTCCTTCGCATGCGCCTCAAACGTTCTCCCCTCTTCTCCGTGCCTCTGTGTCTCTGTGGTGAATGCCTTCCCTCACCCCTTCGCCAGCACAAGTTCCCCATCCATCGCACCCTGCACAGTTCCATTCGACGTCGCCGCCGACGCCTCCGCCACAACATCATCCGTCATTTCCGCATCGCGCCAGCTCTGCACGCCCGCATCAAGCTGCGCCGCGGCACGGTCAATCCGCGCCAAAATCATGTGATACGCAATCAGCGCCGGAATCGCGATGAACAGCCCCGCCGCCGTTGCAGTCCACGCCTCATAAATTCCCTGCGCAAGCTTCTCCGTCTTACCCAGCGATTCACCCGACGCCGCGATCACCGTAAATGTCCGGATCATCCCGATCACCGTGCCCAGCAAACCCAGCATCGTCGCCGTCTGCGGCATGACCGACAGCAGCCTCATCCGCACCTTCAGCTTCTGCACTTCGCGCTCGCCCGCTTCACCCGCCAGCTTGTCCTGCAATTCCCGCGTCTCGTGCCGCGCCTTGATCGTCGCCTGCATCACCCGCGCCATCGGACTCGGATCGGCAGCGCACGCCGCCAGCGCCTGCCTCGGATGCCTTCGCAAGCTCTTCAGCGAAGCCAGAAACGCCGGAGGCGCAATCCGCGCCGCTCTCGTCACGATCACCCGCTCCACAATCAGCGTCACCGCCACCAGCGAACAAAGCCCCAGCGGCACCATCGACCAGCCGCCCTTCATCACCAGTTCCAGCACCGTCGAGACCAGCGACCCCGACGCCGCCGCAGGATCGGCCTGCTGCAGCAACACATGCGATTCAAAGAGCGCGTTCATCAAGACTCCCTTCAAGCAGACTCAGTTCACTCTGAGCTTCTTCGCCTTCAAGCTGCGAAGCAGCGACCGCTAGGAAAAGCACAATCAACCCTCGAAGCCGCGAAGCGGCGACACCGCTCACTCCGCAATTCGCTTCTCCTCTGCCTCCAACGCTCTCGCAACAACTCTCATCGTTCCGCCGACGCTTCCGGCCTTCCCCCGCCGCTCGGCAACCCCGCCGAGGCAGAACCCGTGCTCGTATTCTCCTTCGCCAGCGCTGCCCACCGCGTCTCGGGGAACCGCTTCATGACTTCTTCAAACTGCGCCGCCGCTTCCTTCTCCCGACCCAACTCCCGCATGCACCGCCCCGCCTCATACAAAGCCGCGGCACTCCACTCCGGATACCCATACAGCACATCCACCCTCAAGAGCTCGCGGATCGCCTCTTCCAATTTCTTCTGCGCGTACAAGCACTCACCAATCTGAAACTGCGCCCGCGCTGCCGTCGGTCCCTCGTGCCGATCCACCACATCGCGGTACGCCTCGCACGCTCCGTCGTACTTCGATTGGTTCTCCCGCGCCCAGCCCTGGCCAAACCGCGCCTGGAACCACAGCGCACTCGCCGATTCCGAATCGAGAAACGCCGTATACGCCTTCTCGCTCTCTTCCCACAGCGATGCGTTCGCGCTCACTTCGCCAAGCTTCAGCAGCGCATACCCGCGATTCGCCCCCACCGCCGGGTCGTTCGCAACGCGGTTCAAGACCGCCGCCGCATCGCGTGCCCTCCCGGCCTGCCCAAGCGCATTTCCCAGTGTCAATCGCACCGAAGGAAGCAGATCGCTGTTCGGATACGTCTTCTCGAACTCTTCCAGCGCTTTCGCGGCTTCCGCAGGCTTTCCCGAAGCGTTCAGGCACAGCGCACGCACATACGTTTCGCGTTCGCCGATTCTCGCCGCCTCGGCGACAGAAAGCTTCCCCGCCGCACCGCGGCAGCGCTCAATCAACGCCATCGCCTCATCCGTCTTCTTCGCCCCGAGCGCAATCTGCGCCAGATCCAGGCTCGCATACGCCTCGACCGAAGCCGATGGCGATCCCTCCAGCAGTTGCCGATACGCCGTCGCCGCCTCCTCATCGCGACCAAGCGACCGAAGCGCCAGCGCCGTCTCATACCGAACCGCGGCAAGCGTCTCCGCATCGAGCGAAGCACTCTTGCCCGCCACCGCCGCAAACTCCCGCGCCGCATCCTCGTGCTTTCCCTGCCGGTTCATCGCGATCGCGCGCCGCGCCCTCGCAACCGTCGCACCCTTCCCTTTCGCTCGTGTTTCCAGATACGAGTTGCACGCCTGCTCCGCCTTCGCATACTCGCCCGCCGCGAGCCACGCACCCGCCTGCTCCAGCAAGGCGCTGCTTCCTTCCGCTGTCGTTGCGTTCGAATCGATCCGCGACAACGCTTCCGCCGCGCCCTTCGCATCGCCCTTCGTCGATGCGATTGCCGCAAGCTGCCGAAGCGCGGCGCTCGTCAACACCGGCGTGCCCAACTTCTTCTCGGCTTGCACAATCGCCGTCAGCCGCTCCGCCGCTTCATCCGTCCTTCCCGCTTGCGCGAGCGCATTCGCGTACTCAAACGCCGCGTGATTCTCGATCGGCGTCCCGCTCGCCGCCTTCCACGCCTTCTCCAGCGTCGGAAGCGCCGCTGCCCTATTGCCCTGCCGCGCCGATGCCACACCGCTGCGCAAGAGCAGATCCGCATTCGCCTCCGCCCCACCCGCCCCGCTCGCCTCAATCGCCCGAGCAAACCACTTCTCCGCGCCAGCCCAGTCCTGCTTCGCAACGCTCATGTCGCCCAGCGACGAGTACGCGCTCGCGCGAAGACTCTTCTCAACATCGCTCCCCGCACTCTCGAGCGCTTTCGCGAGCGCCTGCTCCGCTTCCTCACGCCGCCCGAGTTTCTCGAGGCAAAGCCCCCGACGAATCTCGATCCGCCCCCGCGCCGGATCGTTCCCGAATCGCTCGATGAACTGCCCGTACGTCTCGTTCGCTTCCGCATACTGCGCCAGGAAGAACTGACCCTCTCCCATCAACAGGATCACTTCCGACATCCGCGGATAATCCCGATGCCGCTCGACCACTCGTTGGCACAGCGCCAGGCTCTGCTCATACTGCCCAAGCCGATAGTGACACGCCGCCTGCGATGCGCTCGCCTGCGCTGCCAGTGGGTTGTTCGCAAATCGCTTCTGCCAATCCTCCCACACGAGAGCCGCGCCCGCATCATCCCCGGATTGCGAAAGCGCTACCGCGCGATCAAACAGAATCTCCGGCAACAGCTCCGAAGCGCCGCCGCTTTCCGCAAGCCGCCCGAGTTCCTTCGCCGCCTGATCCGCACGCCCCGCCTTCAGGTCGCACTTCGCCATCCAGAACTGCGCAGTCGGCCGCAGTGCTTCCGGCCCACCTGTGGCCACGTCGCCAAACAGAGTGCCCGCCTCATCCACCTTCCCCTGCTGCAGCAAAACCTTGCCCCGCTCAAGCCCGATCAGCGCAGCCTGGTCCGGACTCGCCTTCGTCGCATCCAGCGCGCGAAGCGCACTCTCCGCTCCGGCCAAGTCTCCACCAGCCCGAGCAATCCGCGCCGCTCCCAATCCCGCATCAAACACAACAGCCGCATCGCCGCTCTTCGCGGCAGTTTCGTACATCGCCCGCGCACCCGGCAGATCACCCCGGCTCTGCCGTACCTGCCCAAGTGCCAGCGCCGCACTTCCCGCGCACGCCCCGTTTGGCGAACGCTTCAAAAGCGCCTCAAGTCTCCCTGCCGCGCTCTCCGTTTCCGACAGCGACAGTTCCGCCAGCGCACAAATCAACTCCGCCCGATCCAGCGATTCGCTCTTCGGCCACTTCGCTCCAAAGTTCTGAAGCGCCGTCCGCGCCTGCGCCGCTCGACCCAGCCGATACTGCGATTCCCCATACAGCATCGCCGCCTGATCCGCCTTCTCAAACTGCGGAGCTTCCTTCAATAGCTTCCTCAACACCGAACTCGCGCCCGCATAATCCCCCGTCGCCGAAGCGCACTGCGCCCGCAGCAACCGCGCATCATTCAGAAACGCAAACTCTCTCACCCCCACAACCGCATCAAGCGCCTTCGCCGCTTCCTGATACTTTTGAAGCCGCGCAAGACACACACCCAGCGTGTACCGCGCCGAAACCGCATTCGCGCCCTCCGGATCCGCACTCAAGTACCGATTCAGCTCCTGCACCGCCGCGTCGTTCGCGCCCTTGTTCGCCAACCCCACGCCCGCGCGATATGCCTTCTCATCCGCAGGCGCGCCAATCGCCGCAAAGCACAGCATCGCCGCCGCAATCCATCCGCATGTGCGAGACATAATCCGCTCCAACCAAAGAGACACCGCGGCACGGCACACGCCGTTCCCAGTCAACGCCGCTTTCTCTCAGATCAACCCCGCGCCAGGCCGTCAAACCTGGCGTGAGGACTTCGCGATGGAGGTCTTCTCAAAACCTTCAAATCAACCGCTTCAAGCCTTCCGAGTCGACGTCACCAAAGACGCCGCACTCGGCGCCGGCTTCGGCGTCGCCGGAGTCGGCGCTGCCGTCGGAGCAGCCTGTGCAGGCGCTCCCGCCGAAGGCGCAGCCGCAGGAGCCGGGCTTGCCGCAGGTGCGACCGGTGCAGGTGCCGCAGCCGCTGGAATCGGCGAAGGCGAGATCGCTGAATTCACCGAAGGAATCGGCGGGAGCGGCGCCGCAACCGGCGTTCCGATCGGCGCTTCCGGAGCCTCGAACGGCTCGCCGCCTTCTTCATCATCCATATCCGGCGCATCCGAGTCATCCATCTCGGCCGGAACCATCACATCTGCCGCCTCGCCCACTTCCACGACTTCATCCGCTTCGTGGATCTCGACCATCATCGAATCGGCTTCCGCCGTTTCACTGTCGATCTCGGCGATGCGATCGTCATTCATCTCCGTCGCTTCCGACATCCGCTCTTCGATTTCCTCGGCCCGGTTCTCGAGCTCTTCGATCTTCTGCTCAAGCTCTTCAACCTGGTTGTCCGTGATCTCGCTCTTCCGCTCCGCCGCTTCGGCCCGCTGACGCAGCTTCTTCGCGGCGGCTTCAAGCTTCTGGCGACTCGCGCCTTCTTCGGCCCGCTCCGCCTGCTCGCTCATCTGTTCCGCCGCCGCCTCGAGCTGCTCCTGCTGCGCACGCACCCGATCCGCTTCCGCACGAACACGCGACGCATTCCGCTCGATCTGGGCGCGGCTGTTCGCCAGCTCACGCACCGCCTGCTGATATCCCCGCATCTGCTCCTGATACGCACGCGCCTGCTCCTGATACGCGCGAGCACTGTCCGCTCCACGATTCACCGAGCTCCGCCCCGCACTCTGCCCCTCGCCGCGCGCCCCCGAAGCCTTCGCATCCGGGCTGATGATCTTGATGAACCCCTCGATCGTCGGATGCTGCCCTTCCGTCGCGAACACCACGATCGAGTTCCTGCCCTTCTGCTGCACCAGGATCGGAACATCGCTCCGGCTCATCAACTCGTAAAACGCCTCCGACTTCCCCTCCGGCAGCACATACACCCGCGCAACCCGCCCCGCCTTCAGGTCATCCGCCGACATCACCATCTTCGAACGCGACGCGCCACACTGCCCGCTCTTCGCAATCGCAACCCGATCCGGCCCAATCCGCATCATCGCGCCCGCCGGAAATCCCGGAGGCGTCGGAGCCTGCCCAGGTGCCGCCGGCATCGCAGGCATCGGAGCCATTGGCGCCATGGGCGTGAATCCCTGGCCGCCTTTGCGCGCCTTCATCGCTTCGAGCGCCGGCGCTTCGCCAAAGAACTGCAACTCTGCCGCCGCGGCATCCTGGTTCTTGCTCTTGCTCTTGTTCTTCACCTTCGCGACGCCGTCCGGCGTGACGACGATCACGCCGCCCGATGCAGTCGCGAGCTCCGCCGCAACCTTTTCCGCTTTCGCTGCGCTCGCCTTTGCTTCCGGCGGACACGCAAGACCCGGCATCACGAACGCGCCGAGCGCGATCACGCACGCCGCCGCGCCCGCGCCAACCAACGACATCTTCGAACCCGACTTCCGCGTCATCTCATTCTGCGACATAACCATCGTGATTCTCCTTGCCATCTTTTTGGCAGATCCCGACAAGACCCCGATTCCGCCCGCCGCCCCAGCACCGGAAAGCCAGGGGCCGTTCACTCGACCTTTCATGCTCACAAACGACTTCGTCGCAAGCAGCGCCGTGGCGTACGCGCGCCGGCTTTCCGGCAACGTGTTCACCACCCACGCATCGCAGCTCGCCTCCGCCTCATCATGCAACCGCCGACGCGCCCACCACGAAACCGGATGCCACCAGTACAGCGCACCGATCACAAGATCAAACCAGCACAGCACGTGATCCCATCGCCGCACATGCGCAAGTTCATGCACAAGCACCGCACGCTGCGAACTTTCATCGAGCGCATTCCACAGCCCACGCGGCAGAATCAGCTTCGGACGCAGCCCGCACCAGATCATCGGCGAGATCGCGTCGTTCACCATCCGCACTTCCGGAACTCGCGAAAGCCCGATCTGCTCCGCCGCAACCGCCACCATCGCACACGTCCGCAGGCCCGCTGGTTCTGAATTCTCAATCACCCGTCCGGCACGAACCGTCCGCAGCACCCGCACCGCAATTAACACTCCCGCAATCCCGAGCCAGAGAGAAATCATGATCGGTGAAACCGGAGAAACCGACGCGAGCAAATCCCGCATCGAAACCGCCGCGGCAACAGACGTACGGAGCAACCCCGCCGCGGCAGACTCTTTCGCCGCCGCAGTTTCTTTCACGCCGTTTGCAGCCACAGCACCCGCCGGCCCGCTCACCCGCGCTGCATCCGTCCGCAAAATCGCCATGCGCTCGCTCGCCCGGTCCGCAATCACGCGAGGCGGATTCGCCGCAATCCGTGCCCGCGCCGGCTGCTCTTTCAGAATCGAACTCGCAGGCGCCAAACCGAGCGGCGACGCCGCATTCACAGCACCGAGACTCGAATAGCCCGGCGTGTAGCCGCCAGCCGACGTGCGCACCGCCGCGGGAAACGCTCTCGCCGTTCGAGGTTCACCCATCGCAAAGCGCGATGCACTTTCCGGCGTGAACGAGGGCAACAGCACCGGACCCGCAAAAGAAGGCCGCGGCAGCTCGCTGCTTCTCGTTTCAGCATCGCCCGCAACCGCCTTCTCCGCGCTGGGCCTTCCCGCATCCGCCTGGCCCGACCTTGCCCCCGGGTCACCCCCCGCACTCTCACCAATCGTCTTCCCCGCCAAACCCGCCTCACCCCGCGCCTCATCCGCCTTCAACTCTCCCCCAGCCGGCAACCGCGCAATCACCCGCTCCGCCACGCCCATCAACTGCTCGCTCGCAAACCAATCCGGCCTCCACACAAACCAGCCGATCGCTGGCGTCACAAACGATGCCAGCACCGCCAGCCACAAAAGATGCCGCGTCGCGCTGCTCCAGGCCTTGGCCTTACAAACCAATCCCACTCCCACCGCCAGCGGCGTCGCCGCCAACCCGCCGATCCACAGCGCCCGCATGATTTCCGTCATCGCGTCCATTGCACGGGCCTTTCAGTTTGAGTTCTTCGGGGCGTTCTTCGCGGCGTTCTTCCGGGCGTCCACGCCCGATTCCGCGCCCGTATCCAAATGATCAATCAACTTCCGCAGATGCGAAATCTCGTCCGGCGTGAACCGCTCGTTCTCGATCAACTGCGCCAGCATGGGCGCAGCCGCACCGTCGTAGAGCTGGTCCACCAACGCCTTGATGCGCGACATCGTCACGCTCTGTCGTGAAATCTTGCTCTTATACACATAAGCCTGGTCCCGCTTGTCGCTGGCCACGACCCCCTTCTGCTCCAAACGCGTCAGAAAGGTCAAAACCGTCGTGTACGCCACCGTCCGCCCCCGCTCGTGCAGCCGATGCATCACATCCCGCACCGTCTGCGGCCCGTGATCCCAAAGCGCCCGCATCACCTCGAGCTCCGCTTCCCCCAACTCGATTTGTACTTTCTTGGCCATGATCGATATCCGTTTCCACATCCAGTTCCGAAACCCGCTCCCGCAGTTTCGACCCCGGTTCCAGCCTCCGGCCGCAGCGTTCTACTACCGCTGTCGTAGGTAAGATACTACAACCGTCGTAGACCGTCAACGGTTGCGGCCATTTTTCAAAAATACTTTTCGCTCACCCGCGCAAGCATCCCGCGCGACCCACCCGCCCACTCCCGCGGCAGCCCCGCCAACCTCCCCCGCAACAAATGGGTCCCATGAGACCCATGTGTCCCATGAGTCCTATCTGCCGCGCCAGCTCGCGCCCGCAAGCTCCCAACCCCTTGCAACTCCACCACCTGCGTGCAATTCCCAAATCCGCAATCCGCAATCCGCAATCCGAAATCCCAAATCCCAAATCCGAAATTGGAAATCCCCCACCCCCCACCTCACCTCCCCACATGCCTCTTGAGCTCCAACACCTCCAGCTCCGTCGGATTCGCATCATCTTCCCAGCACACAATCAAATCGCACTCATCCGGGTTGTGATCAAACCGGCTGCTCAAAAACTCAAACTCGATCCGCACCTTCCGCAGCTTGCCATCCGCCCCCATCCGCTTCGCCTCGCAATCCGGATAGCCCGTCTGCACCATTTCGATGAGGAACCCGAGCTTGCGGGCGAGCATCCCAAAGAGCAGCACCACCCCCTGCTCATTCGTCGGAGCGTGCACCATGTCGCAGCCTTCGAGCCGCGCTCCATAGACCGGCTCGCGCTTGGTCTTTTCCTCCGGCTCGACCGCACCCGAAATCGGAGCCACACCCGAATCACCCGCCAAAACAAGTACCGGATCAGCCATCGGAGCCAACTCCCCATCAACCCCCGGCCCACCTACCCGCCCAACCCTCAGCCCACCCACCAGCCCACTCACCCGACCCGCAACAGCCATCCGCCCCGCGGCACGCCGCGCCAGCTTTTCCGCCTTCCTCTTTTTCTCCGCATCCCAAACCGCCCGCCGCCGAGCAAGCGCCTCCACCGTTTGCCGCTCCGCCGACAGCCTGTACCCGCTGCTCTCCACAAACCGCGTGTACCCCCCGTAATACAAGCGATACACCCGCTCGTGCGGCACAACAAGCTGAAACTCCCGCCGACTCGGCGCAATCCCATCAAACATCGCCATCGAACGCAACGCACACTTCGCCACCCCAAGCTCATACACCATCTCACGCGTCCACCCCGGCCGCAACTCGCCCTCCGCATCCAGCGGCAGCCCCAGCACATCAATCAACGGAGCCGAACGCCCCTTGCGAGCCGCAACCGCCGCCCCACCGCTCGATTCGGATTCAGCCCCCGCCGCCAAAGCCAAATTCGGAGCCAACTTTGAGGCCACCTCTGAAGCCAACTTTGAAGCCACCTTTGAAGCCAACCTCGAGTCCGGAACCGCCGGATCTGAAAGCTCCGACGTGTGAACAGAGCCGCCGCGCAGATCGGTTTCGGGAAGCATGTTGAAGTTCCTGTAGCAGGAAGGACGGGACGGGAAGCGCCGCAAGGGTATCCTAACAGATTTCGTACGTCTACGCAAGCGGAAAAACAAACATTCGGCAACTGCTTGTTTTACAGATGCTTATGAGCAGCAGAAAGCCCTGGGCAATCAGCCATCGGCCGGCAACCAATCCGAACAAGCGATCAGCTCGCGGCCGCCGGCCTTTGCTCTCTCGATTCCGAAATCCGCAATCCGAAATCCGAAATTTGAACTCCCCATTCCGCAATCCGAAATCCGAAATCCGAAATCCGAAATTCCGCCCCCCGCTCAAAATCCCCTTCCTGAATCCCTGTCGCGGGAGCGACACAAACCAAGTTTGCCTTGAGCTATTCCGCCGCGGCATCCGTCGAAAGCTCCGCCTGCTTCAACACCAACTGCGTCGCATCCTCCGACAAATCCGGTGGATATCCATACATCGCCAAAAGCCGCCGCACCTTCCGCCGCAAGTCAGCCCGCACGGACTCCCGTTGCGTCCAATCCAGCTTCGGCAGCTTCTTGACCATCTCGGCCAATTCGCGCGCCATCAGTCGCAGTTGGTCGGACTTCATGACACTCTTCGCCGACCCGTTCTCCGCGAGCGCGTCATAGAACGCAACCTCGTCGTCATTCAGATCAAGTTCCTGACCGCGCGTCTGTGCATCCCGCACCCACTTGGCCAGTTCAAGCAACTGCGCGATCATCTCCGCCGTCGTGATCTGCTTGTTCGTGTACCGCAGCATCGCCTTCTCAAGCGCCTCGCGGAATTTCTGGCTCTGCACCAGGTTCTTGCGCTCCGTGATCTTGATCTGATCGTTCAGCAGCTTCCGAAGCGTCTCGAGCGCAACGTTTTTCTGCTCCAGCGCGGACACGCGCTGCAGAAAGTCCTCCGACAGAATGTCGAGCCGCGCCGCGTCCAACCCCGCCGCGGCAAACAGATCAATCACATCCCCCGCATCCACGGCCCCGCCAATGACCTGCCGCACCGCAAGATCAATGTCGGTGCCGCCCGTTCCGCCCGAAGGCCCACGCTCATCGGCAAGCCTCTTGCGAATCATCGCCACCAGCCGCTGGAAGAACGCCAGATGCGGAGCAATCGCCTCCGCCTCCTTCCGCGGCACCGCAAGCGCAAACGCCGTCGACAACTCCTTTACCAGCGTTCGATACCGCTTCCACCCGTCATCCTGACCAAAGACATAATCCGCCGCACCGAGGTAGACCGCAAGTACCGACTTAGGCTCCGCCGTCAGCGCGGCCTTGTAATCAAACCCGTGGAAAAACCCGGCTAGTTTCTCGAACGCTGCCCGCATCGCGGGCACAGCCTCGTCCTGGATCTTGCGGATCGGCTCTTCATCCTCGCCGGTCGCCTGCGCATACGTCGCCAGCGCATCTGCGAGTTGGTCCGCCAGACCCAGCATGTCCACAACCAGCCCGCCCGGCTTGTCCCCATAAACACGGTTCACGCGAGCGATCGCCTGCATCAGGTTGTGCCCGGCGAGCGGCTTGTCGAGATACATCGTGTGCGCGCACGGCACATCAAACCCCGTCAACCACATATCCACGACGATTGCGAGACGAAACTCATCCGCCGGGTCCTTGAAGCGGTCCGCGAGCGCCTTCCGCTGCGCCTTGCTCCGCACGTGCGATCGAAGCGGCTCCGGATCATCCGGCCCGCCCGTCACGACCACCTTTATCACGCCCTTTGACTCGTCGCTGTCGTGCCACTGGGGTCGCAGCGCCTTGATCTCCTCATACAGCCGTGCGGCAATATCCCGGCTCATGGTCACCACCATGGCCTTACCTTCCATCGCGCCCCGCCGCTTCTCCCAGTGTTCCACAATGAACGCGGCAACTTGCTTCACCCGCTCCGGCGCACCGACCAACGCCTCCAGCGGAATACGCACGCTTTCGTCCGCTTCCTCGCCCGATGCATCCGCCTTCGTCACCGCCGCAAGCTGCTGCTCCGCCTGCTCCGCACCCTTCTCATCGACCGTGAGCTTGACCACCCGCGGCTCGTAGTAGATCGGGACCGTTGCCCCGTCCTCCACCGCCTGGCGAATGTCGTACACATCCGCGTACGCCCCAAACACCCGCGGCGTGCTCTTGTCGTCCCGGTTGATCGGCGTGCCCGTGAACCCAACAAATGTTGCGTTGGGTAAAGCATCACGCATCCACTTCGCCCCGCCATCCACAAACCCGTACTGGCTGCGGTGCGCTTCGTCGGCCATCACCACGATATTGGCCCGCGGGCTGATCTCGCCGTGTTCTTCCGCAAACTTGTGAATCGTGGTGAATACCACGCCACCCGAAGCGCGATCGAGCAATTCCTTGAGTTGCGCCCGGCTGGTCGCCTGCACCGGATCCTGCCGCAGGAGCGATCGCCCCATCGCAAAGGTGCCAAAGAGCTGATCGTCCAGGTCGTTGCGGTCGGTGACGATGACAATCGTCGGGTTGGCCATCGCCGGTTCGCGGATCAATGAGCCCGCGAGCATGAGCATGGTCAGGCTCTTGCCCGAGCCCTGCGTGTGCCAGATCACACCGCCTTTGCCCGCATCCTCGCCCGTGTTGATACCGACCGGCGGCTTCAGTGCCGCGAGCACGCTCGCACGAGCCTTCCGCACGGCGCGGAACTGGTGATACCCCGCGATCTTCTTGGTGATGTTGCCGCGCTCATCCTCTTCAAACACGACGCACGACCGCAGGTAATCCAGCAATGCGCGGGGTTCGAGCAACTCCCTGATGAGCGATTCAAGGGATGGCATTCCACCCGCGGCCGGTCTCCACGGCATAAACCGCTGCGGCCCGCTCGTGATCGACCCCACCCGCGTGAGCAAACCGTCCGACGCGACCAGCATCACATTCGGCACGAACAAGTCCGGCGCGGCACGAACATACCCGCGCAATTGGTCAATCGCCGTGCCCAGTGTCGCCTGCGGATCAGCCGGGTCCTTCAGTTCGATGACGACCAGCGGCAGGCCGTTGATATACAACACCAGGTCGGCGCGAATCGACTTTCCGCCCTGACCAAGCACCGTCAATTGCTGCACGGCGACGAAGTCGTTCATGCGAGCATCGTCGAAATCGATGATGCGGGCTTGAACCCCTCGCAGCTCTCCCGTCGCCTTATCCCGATGTTCGACAGGGACCCCCGCCGTCAGCAGATTCTGCATCCACCGATTCGCTTCAACAAGCGTCGGCATGGTTGGTGGGCGCGTGACAGACCGTACAACCTGCTCTACTTCGACTCGTGAAAGATGCGGATTGAGCTTCGCAACGCACTTATTCACCCGCTCGACAAGAACAACCTGCTCGTGCGACAAACGCTCGGCACCCGGCGCTTCCGGCCCGAGTTCCGGACCGTGGCGGAGCGCATATCCCAAAGACTGGAGCATGCCGAGCGCGCCGGATTCAACGTCGCGTTCGTGCATCATTCGCTCACATCAATGAGAGACAGCATCAGGAACGATTGTCTGGAACGCTTCGCCGGAGCAAGGTTCGAAGTTCGTCGGCCAGCAGGAGTTCATCCGACAAAGCAGGCGCTGCTGAAACGGAGCAGTGTGATTCACGCGCTCAACGCGTAGTTCAATAAAGTCCGGGTGACAATTCGAGCACAACAATCGGACGTCGTAAGCAAGATAGCGGGGCACGTATCCGATCATAAATCGCCCCTCCGCGTCGTCAGTCCGCACCGCGACCGCCATCGGATCGTGCTTGTTGAAATCATCAAACATCAAAACCAATGGATCGCCAACGCTGAGTCGGCCGATCCGCTCGATGGCCGCAGGTGGCACATAACGAACACCGTGCAGAAAGAATTTGTTCACGAAACAACCGTTTCCATCGGGCGCCGGGCATGGGAACACTTCCAACGAATCCGTTTGACGCAGTCCTTCCGTGACGCCCAGCAGGGCGATCGGGTCGGGAGGATTGTCGGGATCGAACCCACTCCATACGAGCGATGGCTTGTATTCTGGCCGTCGGGAATTCATCAGCCGGTTGCTGAACATCGGGAACAGCTCGTCCGATTCGTATACCGCCTTCAAATCGGCCATGCCGGGGAACGGATGAAATCCGGCGACCGTTCGGGCGCCGTGTGTGTAGGCAAAGCGATAACCACCCGCGGGTGTGCGCTCCAGCACGCCGACAGGCCCCCAACCACCCGTTGCTCCGTTTTCGGCGGGCCCTTCCGAGCGCCACGCCACGAACAGCCGATTCATCGAACTCCTTTCTTACGCATCGAGAATCCTTTTCTGATTCTCTAAGAGTAACCGTAGGGTGAAGTCTCGGCACACGCGGGAAAGTCGGTCTGGGGGCACCCGATCCAGCACCCCTTCCATGACAGATTGGTCGATGGCTCGAAGCCGGTCTTTCCAAGCGTCCGCCGCCTGGGCGACCGGGGCGGAGAACTGGCGAAACGCCTCGAGTGCGGAGAGCGGCCGAGTGTCGGTGGCGAGATTGAACAGGCGCGATCCAGCGCGGCCCGCGAAAGTCGCGACGCTATAACCCGCGTCTTTCGTGATAAGACGTTCCTTCTTTTCCTCATCGCTCACGTTTCGCGCGAGGCAGGCTCCGTGATCGTACGAGGGGGCGAGCGTCAGCTGCTCTCCAGTCCAAAGTGCAGCCCAGTTCTCGTGATGACGATCCTGATTTGCCACCCAGGCATCAAGCATCAAATAGCCGACAAAGACCTCAACACCAGTGGTCATACCTGTCGGCACATTGGCCGACCAGTGGGGCAGCGGGGGCTTGAGCGCACGAATCACGCTGTACACAGCCGAGACTGTGTGCTCGGGCACGCGAAGTTTGGTTTTGGGGTACTCCGGGTCGATCAACTGAAGCAGCGTGTTGCCATGGACCAGCGCTTCCCCGGGCTGCCGAATCTGAGCGCAGACCACGCCCGGCTGATCCGAATTCACGTCCCGTGCCATTTCGTAGTGCACATGCGGAATACCCAACAGAGCAGCAAGTTCGCAGGCAATCTTCTCCGACCAGTCCTCGCCATAGCCGCGCTCTTCCGCCTTGAAGAGCATCTCCTGACCTGAATCGTCCTTGAACCAGTACTTCCGTTTCGTGCCCAGAGGCTCCGGAGCGTCCTGAGGTTGCGTGACTCGGATGATCGGGAACATGATCATGGGCAAGCTTCCGCGGCGTCGAGCTCTTCCCTCACCCGCACCTCGCCAGAGAGGAGCTTTGGAAGAAGATAGTCGCGGAGTTCTGCAAGCTTGGCCGACTCGTCATGTGCCGACCGCACCGCAGCATACAGCGGCTCGATTACGCGACCGAAAGCCGTGATCGCCTCGCCCTGCGGGATGAGTACGGTGATTGACTTCATGTTGCCTTGGCTCAGCTTCGGCTGAACGGCTCCAGTTACAAATGGCTTCACCTGAAGCGATTTCAGTAGGAGTAGAAGATGCTCGTTCGCCCACGGCAACCTCGCGGTAAGAACGTGCGCGTGGTTGTTCACCCAAAATTTGCCCCACACATATTGAGTTACAGGTGTTCCATCGGCGTTCACGACACTTCCATCTTCCCCGGCAAGCACATGCACGCCGTCAAACAACGCCTCATCCACGTAATCGATCACTCCCGCCGCCCCGAAGTAACGCACGTGACCGTGTTTGGCCTCTCGTTGCTTCTTCGAAAGCGGAATTCGTCTCGAGTCGTGAATGTCGAGTAGATCACCGAGGCGACCGGGCTCCCACCCCTCCGGCACCGGACCAAGTTCGGAATCGGTGAATCGCGTCGGAAGAGCGGCAAACGCTTCGGCGGGCATGCCGGGGAACGAGGTCGCGCCGGCGGCCTTGGCGTGGACGGGCTCGAAGTCCACGAACCACGCCTTGAACATCGCCCGCGCCAGCCCCTCCAGCGCCCGGCTCGTCTTGCGGTTGTGTTCGATCTTGTCGTCGAGGGAGCCGAGGGCAGCACCAATTGCACGTTGCTCGTCGAGTTGCGGTGTGGGAACGCGCAGTGCTTCGAGATGCGGAATCCGGAGGTTGCTCACGGTCGATCCAGTACCTTCGCTCCATCCAATTTGGCACTGGACGGAAGGCGACTGCATGGCGTAAAGCAGGAAACACCTGTCGCACTTCCTCGGGTCCGGCCGCAAGAGAACCATCCGCTGGCCGAGGCAGCAGCGCAGGTTCGGTGGAATCATGCACACCTCGCCCATCGGAGCCTCGCGGGTGATTACGAGATCGCCCGCCCGAATTTCCGCGCGGCGGCTTCGCTGTTTGTAATGCTCTTCGTCTGTAAAGCTGCGGTCGTCAAGCGCAAGCCGCCCGGCGCGGATGTTGTGGCTGCGAAGCACAAGTACGCCACGCGCGGTCCACTTCGGCGTCGAGTGGGGACAATCGATGATCGCCTCACAGAGATCGGATAACGCCGACGTCTTGGATTCCATCACGCCCCACCGCCCGCCGTTGGTGCTAGCACAAGTCGCACACCCTGAAGCCGCATCATGGCATACGGGGTGATGCACTTCACACCGACGCCAGCGCACGCGTCGGGGACTTTGATCTTCTTCTTGCTCGGCGAGGTTGCGGGCTTCTCCAGCGTGACGACGGTGTGCCCGCCGGCGAGAGCCTGCGCCACGAGATAGGAATCGGCGACGTCGAGAAACTCGCTGTACGCAGCGGCGCGGAAACCGGAACTCAAAGCCCACTGACTGACCCGTTGGAATGCGTCGCTAAAGAACTTGTCTGGACGAAGAAAGAACTCGTCGGGCAGGTTGGCGGCCCATTCGCTCAGTTCATCCGCTTGCACGTCGATCTCGTCCGCGACGCGTTCGATGGAACGGAGCGTGCCCGCCTGAGCCTCGCGCATCAGCCAATCCCAATAGCCGGGAACGAAGTCCAGGCCGTAGAAGCGGCGCTTGGCCTCGATGAACACGCCGGTGTCGAGCAGGTAGGCCATCAGACCGCCCCCCCACTGAGATAGGCGGCCATACCCAGTTCCTCGCCGAAGCGCTCGATCGACTTCACGTTCTTGAACCCGAGCAGGCGCGAGGCTTCGGTGAAGGTGGCTCTGCCTTCCCAAGTGGCGGCAATGATGGCTCTTCCGAATCGCGGGCTGACTCGCACCCGCCCGGTTGCGTAGGGATCGCCGCCTTTGCTTTTCTCTTTTCTCTTCGCCAGTTCGGCGCGGAGATGCCTGAGTTCGGCATCAAAGGCCGCCTGGAACGCATCGCGGGTGAGGCCACCCGCGTCGAGCATCCGGCGGAGAATCACGAGCGTGCTGACCTTGTACTGCCGGCTGAGGCGGTGCATCTCCTTCCGCAGATCGGCGAGCCTGCTGTACGAACGGCGAAAGCCATCCAACGGCACGAGCATCTCGGCGGCGACGGCGTTGCACCAGCGTTCGACGCTCGCGCGAGCGGGAACGGACGATGCCGGGGTGGCATCGGAGACGCCCGACTCGCCGAGCCAGAGGTGGGCCAACTCGTGGGCGAGGGTGAACATCTGGCCCGACTTGGTGTCGGCGCCGTTGATGAAGATGAGCGGGGCGAGGTCGTCGGCAAGGGCGAAACCCCGGAACTCGGCGGTGTCGAGGGGGCGGTGTGTGTTGTGACCGACGATGCCGCTGGTCATGACGAGAATGCCCGCGCGGTCGGCGGCGTCGATCATCATGCGGAGGGCTTCAATGAAGGTGGCGGCCTCGGCGCGGGCGTTCAGATCAAATCCGATGGCATTGCGGATGCGTGCAGCGGTTGCCACGACATCGCTTTGCACTGTGGCGGACTCGATGAAGTCGAGTGGTGCTTCACCGAGCACGAGCGCGTTCTGGCGGTACCAATCCTGGCGTTGCTGGCAGAGATAGATGGTGTCGAGCAGGTCGGGCGAGGGGTGTGAGAGGCGCTCGCTGCCGACGGTGCGGAAGTCGGGGATCGGGATAGTTTCGACCGGCGGCTGCGAGAGGAAGAAGAAGCCGAAGGGCGTGTAGGTTGCCCGAGCGAAGTCTTCGAGTTGCTTGAAGGTCGGAGACTTCTTGCCGCTGAGCCAATCGGGAAAGGCGGAGAACTTTTCTGTGAGCGCGGACTCGGCCTTGCCCGAACGTTCACGGGCCCAGCGGAGGAGTTCTGGCTTGACCGAAACCCTTGTCACGAACACACTCCCAAAGAGCACATACCTATGCCCCGCTGCCGACGCGTCGAAGATTCTCGCGGATGATCTTGGTCATGCGCTCAGACTCTGCGAAGTGCTGCTCGAGTTCGGCAAGCAGCCGCGGGTATCTTTCGGCGAATGGCTCGCCATCATCTTCCGCCTCCTCCGCCCCCACAAACCGCCCCGGCGTCAGCACAAACCCATGCTTGGCGATCTCTTCCGTCGTCGCGGCCTTGCAGAACCCGGGCACTGGCTTGAACTCCCACTTCCCGTGCTTCTTCGCATCCCACCACTCCGGCGCTGGCTCGCCCCGCCATTGGCGGAAGGAATAGATGATGCGGCCGATGTCGGACTCGGGTAGCGGGTCGCCCTCCTCATCGCCGCTCAGCACACGCAGCGTCCGCGTCTGCATTGTGCCGAGCTTGCGGGCATCAATAAACAGCGTCTCGCCCTTGCGGCCGCCCGGGCGGTTCGGTGTCTTGCGCTTGATGTTCCTCCCCGTCTTATCGCGTGTGAGAAACCACAGGCAGACCGGGATGCCCGTGGTAAAAAAGAGCTGCGCGGGCAGCGCCACGATGCAATCCACCAAGTCGGCCTCGACGATCTTCCTGCGAATCTCCCCCTCGCCCCCGGTATTGCTCGAAAGCGAGCCGTTGGCCATCACGAATCCGGCGACACCGCCGCCGCGCCCGTTCGGCACGGTCATGTGATGAATGAAGTGCTGGATCCACGCGTAATTGGCGTTGCCGACCGGCGGATCGCCGAAGACCCAGCGCTTATCGCCCCGCAGAAGCTGCCCCGACCAATCGCTCACGTTGAACGGCGGATTGGCGAGGATGTAGTCGGCCTTCAGGTCCGGGTGCTGATCGCTCAGAAACGTGTCAGCGGGTTTCTCGCCGAGGCGGGCCTCGATGCCGTGGATGGCCAGGTTCATGTGCGCCAGCCGCCACGTGGTCGGGTTGGATTCCTGCCCAAAGACGGAAATCTCATCCTTGTTACCGTGCTTCTCGACGAAACGCTCAGACTGCACAAACATGCCGCCGCTGCCGCAGCACGGGTCATACACGCGGCCTTCGTACGGCTCCAGCATCTCGACCAGCACGCGCACCACGCCCCGGGGCGTGTAGAACTCGCCACCCAGCTTGCCCTCCGCCGCGGCAAACTTCCCCAGGAAATACTCATACACGCGGCCAAGCGTGTCTCGCGCCTGCTTGCGCTCGCCCTTGAATCCGATGTTGGCGATGAGGTCGATGAGCCCCTTCATCTTGACCGGCTCGATGCCGCGCCGCGCGTAATCGCGCGGCAGTTTGCCCTTCAAGTTCGGATTGTCGCGCTCGACGGCGAGGATGGCATCATCGATCAGTGTGGCGATGTCGGGCCGTGTCGCCTGATTCTGCAGGTTGGGCCAGCGCGATTCGGGCGGCACCCAGAAGACGCGCTCGGCGGTGTACTCGTCGCGGCTTTCGAGCAGACCATCGAGTTGTTTGCCTTTGATGCCGTCTTTTTCGAGTTCCTTCTTCAGCGCATCGCGGCGGGTTTCGAACGAGTCCGAGATGTACTTGAGAAAGAGCAGCCCCAGAACAACATGCTTGTATTCCGCGGCATCAACCTGTCCGCGGAGAGCATCCGCCGATTTCCAGAGCGCGTCCGCGAAGGTGAGATCGTTTGAGGTGCTCGAAGACGTCGGATCGGGCATGAAGGGGCTTTCTGGAAGACTGGCGAATCGCGAAGCGCGAACAGAACCCGGCGCTTCTGCCGCGGCGGCGAAGCAAGATCGTAACAAACTCCCCGCTCCACATTCCGAGTTCCCAGTTCCGAGTTCAGCGCTCGCCATCACTCCCCCCCGTACTTCGCCTTCATGTACGCGTGCCGCGCTTCGCGGATTTGGTCGAAGGTCATCGCCCCCACCGCGGGCTTTTCGCGAAAGGCCACGATCCCCGAGCTCATTGGCGTTCGATTTTTCTGGGCATCGAACACAAACCACGCCCGCTTCGCATCGATCCAGCCGGTGCCGCTGAAATCCTGGACATACCGCTTCTGCGCTTCGCCCCCTTCGTTCGCCCGGTCGGCATCGAGCATGCAGCCGAGGTCGTCGTAGAGGAGCGGCGTTGCTTTATCTGATGCGGACTTGACCAAGCGGCCAGCGGCGAAGCGGGTGTCTTCGATCGTCATGCCGCAGGAGGCGCACTCGGCTACGCCGGTGCGGAGCGGGGGCATGGAGCCGGGGCGTACCGAGCCGATCTGGGCGGGGCGGAGGATGGCGAGGGAGGAGAAGAGGATCGCCGCGGCAGCGAAGAAGGCCATGCCGGTCAATCGCGTCGTTATGCCGCCCGCGGCAAATCCGTCCATCATGCACTCCTGGGATCAGCCATCAGCGGTCAGCGGTTCGAAACCAGCTTTCAGCTGTCAGCTTCAGCCATCACAAATCCGCAATCCGAAATCCCAAATCCGCCTGTCCCATGCTTCCCGCTCCGCACTGCGCGCTCCCTGTCCTCGTTTCAGTCCTCCCCCTTTGCCAAAGGGGGAGGTGGCATCGCGCAGGCTCTGCGGAGCGATTGACGCGGAGGGGGTTTCGGTCGTTTCTGCGCCAGTTCGGCCTCATCACCCCCACCTATTCGTCCACACCAACATGGAAGGACCGCTTACAAGTTGCTCGCAACGTCGCTTTCTCCGACATTCCGCAATCCGAAATCCCAAATCCGAAATCCCACATCACGCCTTGCCTCGGAAGAGTGTGAGGCAGGCGCTGTTGCCGTGGAGGAAGGAATCAGCGCCGACGCCCCCCACCGGCGCAATCTCGCCGGAGGCGAAGAAGCCCGCGAGCGGAAAACTTCCTCCCGACGCACTCCCGGGAACGAACGACGGGGTAATGATGGAGCCGGGCTTGGCCTTCTGCTCACCCGCCGTGACGTGGCTGAACGCGCGCGAAACCGCGGCAGCGTCGTGGTTTTTCTCCTGGAAAAGGCGCGTGCCGCGGCCGTTGCAGGTGACCAGCAAGCCGCCCGCGGGCCGCTCGTGCAATCGCTGGCCATCGAGCAGCAGCGAGAGATCCTGCGTCGCGGTGTCGGCATCGCGCACGTGGAACTGCACGGTCTGGCCGGGGCGGACGAAATCGGCGACGGCGATCGACCCGGATGCAGGATCTTCGCCGACGACAGCGCGGATGAGAAAATCATCGCGGCCGAAGCGGGGCTTGTACTCGTTGATGACGCGCCCGAGAAAGAGCCCTCCGGAAAGCGCGCCGCGATCGCCCGGGTCCATGTCGCTGACGACTTCGCGCATGACCTCGCGCGCGGGCTTGCCCCCAAGTTGGAGAATGAGGTTGTTCTTCGCCTTGGTGATCAGCATCGGCTGACCAACAGCGCGGCAGCCCTGGCTCACAATCGTGTCAACACTCAAATTCCCCGAAAGCGTCACACCCACCGCGCCAAACCGCGCGATCTTCCCATCCAGAAACAGCGCGTTCCCCCCCGGCGCACGCGCCGCAGAAGCAAGCCCCCCAATCACGCGCCCGATCGGCTTGCCCTGCGCATCCATCCGCCGCGCTTTGTTGAGCGCGGGCACAAGCTGCAACACCGGGATGCTGAACGGATCAGCAAAGACAAACGTCGCCGCGCTGTCCTCTGCCGCGCCGACTCCGCCCGCGAGCACCGCGACATGCTCCTTTTCGCTCGCATCAAGCGGCGGAAACGAATCAGATGTAAACGCGCTCAGCCGCACACCCGGAAGCGAAAGCGCGAGAATCGAAATCCCCGGCGCGCGTTCCACTTCGATCGCGCCGCCCAGAACGGATTCCGCCGAAACACCAAGACAATTCACCGGCCGCAGCGCCGCACGCACATCGCGCGAAATCGCCTCGGCCTGCTCGGTGTGATGCGAAGAGAAAAACACAAGCGCCAGATCGCACGCGCGCCCCGCCAACTGCGCGAGGCAATCATCGGCAGCAGCGCGAACCGCAAGCGCAGTTTCCGGCTGCGCGGACAACGCCGCGCCAACCACAGGACCCTGCACAGAATTCAGCGATTCAGCCATTGCGCCAACGCTAGGAGTGGCGCCGCCCTTCCGGGCGGAGCCCCTGTTTTCCAGCCCTTTTTGCGTGCCGCATTTCCCCGTTTCCCGGCTATACTTTTGGCGGATTGCACCCGTTCGACTGTCGGATGTGGGTGGTCTTGGGACCGTTTCGGATTCTGCTTGAGCGCCGAGTAGGTTTCATGTTCCGGGTTGGATGCTCAGGCAAGATGCGAGAAACGGTATGAGGATTTACGTCGGCAATCTGCCCTTCAGCTGCACCGAAGACGAACTGCGGAACCACTTCGGTTCCTTCGGCTCCGTGACGTCGGCCGCGATCGTGATCGATCGCGAAACCGGTCGCCCGCGCGGCTTCGGCTTTGTTGAAATGGCCAACGACGAAGAAGCCCGCAAAGCCATCGCAGCCAGCAACGGCCAGCAATTCGGAGGCCGCCCCTTGGTCGTCAACGAAGCCAAACCGCGCGAAGCAGGAGCCGGAGGCAGCCGAGGCGGTTTCGGCGGCGGCTCGCGCGGCGGATTTGGTGGCGGAGGCGGGCGGGGCGGCGATCGAGGTGGTCGGGGCGGTTATGGCGGGGGTGGACGGGGAGGAGATCGAGGGGGCGATGGTGGTGGGTGGTGAGTTGGAACTCTGCTCGACTGAGATCACTCGAACCGAGTGATTGAGTTGAGATTCACAGACCTGTTTGAATGAGAAGGACCCGGGCAAAGGCTCGGGTCTTTTTTTCTTGCGCGGGCTGGTGCCTCGGCGTTTTCCGGGGACTTCGGCAGAGAACGCCACAATCCGGGACCGGGAACGGAAGTTTGGGTCGAGTTCGGCCGATAACCAGATGGGAGAGTTTTCCATGCCGACGCCGGGCCAATCGACTGTGAATCTGACGCCTCCTTTGGTGAGCGCTGTTTTGGTTGGGACTGCCCAGACGCTGAGTCTGCTGGTGGATCAGTTGCGGCTTGTGCCAGGCGGGCCGAGCGCCGTGGCGTTCATTGATGTTGAATCGCGCGAAGGGCCGGCGATCGACGAGATTGCGCGGGTTGCGCGCGAGACGAGGGCAACACTGGCAATTGTGTCGCTCCCGAGTGCGATGGGGCGGCAGATGGAGACGGCACGCGAGGCGGCGCGGCAGGCGGGCCTTGAAGTTCGCGTTGTGACGCCGCTGATGGAGATGCTGGAGCGCGCGCCGGGAGCGGCTGCTGGGAAGGCGTTTGGGGCGGGGCGCGAGATCGATGTGACGGACCTGATCGGGCGGACGCCGTACGGAGTCGATCGCAAAGCGGTCGCGAGCGTGCTGGAAGGTGCGCGGGTGTTGATCACGGGCGCGGGCGGGTCGATCGGATCGGAGATTGCGCGGATTGCGGCGACGTTCCGGCCGGGATGCCTGATGCTGATGGAGCGGAGTGAGAACGCGCTCTTTGAGATTGATAGACAGATCGCGCGGAAGTTTCCGGATGTGCCGCGGAAGGCGCTCTTGCATGACATTGCGGATGCGGATGCGACGATGCGGCATGTGCTGGAGCTGAAGCCGGATGTGGTGTTCCATGCCGCGGCTCATAAACATGTGCCGCTGATGGAGGATCACCCGGCGCATGCGCTGACGAACAACTTGTTTGGCACGAAGAGCGTGGCGGATGCGGCGCTGGCGTGCGGGGCGAAGCGGTTTGTCTTGATCAGCAGCGACAAGGCCGTCAATCCGACGAGCGTGATGGGCGCGACCAAGCGTCTGGCGGAGATGTACACGCAGGGCTTGCACAGGCAGGCGCGGGCCGGGGCACGCGGAACGAAGTGGGAAACCACGAGCTTCAGCATGGTGCGGTTTGGCAATGTGCTGGGAAGCGCGTGCAGCGTGCTGCCGATCTGGGGCGCGCAGATCGCGGAGGGCGGGCCGATCACGGTGACCGACCCGCGGATGACGCGGTATTTCATGACGATTCACGAGGCGGCGATGCTGGTGATTCAGTCGGCTGCGATCGAGGCTGGGAACGATGCCGCGGTGTATGTGCTGGATATGGGCGATCCGGTCAAGATCATGGATCTGGCGATGCGGTTTGTACGGGCGAATGGGTACGAGCCGGTGGTGAAGGGGTTCGCGGGTGTGGATGAGAAGGATTCCACTTGGTTCATGCGTGTGCCCGATTTGCACGCTCGAACATCCGAAACCCCCTCCGTCATCGCTTCGCAAAGCCTGCGCGATGCCACCTCCCCCTTTGGCAAAGGGGGAGGACAAATGCAAGGGGACGCACAATGCAATCGGAAGTCGTATGAGGCTTTGCCGACGATGGAAATCGCGGTGACGGGGAAGCGGCCGGGAGAAAAGCTGCACGAGGAGCTGTGCTATGCCGCGGAGCAGTTGAGAGAGACGCCGTTCCCGGGCATCAACTCATGGGCGGGCGAGCTGCGAAGCGAATTCAATTTGCCGGCGATGATCGCGGAACTTGGTGCGGCGCGGCAGATGATCGAGAAGGAAGCTGTGGTGCGGGCGATCCGGAAGCATGTGCCGGAGATGCGGGCTGCGGAGGGGATGATTGAGGCGCGGCCGGTGTCGGTGGGGATTGCTGCTTAGCGGAGTTCGCTCAAGACGGATTTCACCGCAGAGTCGCGGAGGGTGCGGAGAAAGACATTCACCACAGAGGCACGGAGACACGGAGAAGACGTGTTTTTGTTTGCGTGGATCAGCGTTCGAAGAGCTTGAATGATTTGGCATGGGCGGAGGATCACGAATTCGAACGGCGGATAGTGTGCCGCGGGCGCTGGTGGATGCAATGCAGGGATCGCAGCGCGTCTCGCTTTTTGTGTTGGCTGTTCAGGCGGCGCTGCTGCTGTACGTGATTCTTGTTCAGACGAACGGTGGGCGGGCGGGGCAGCTGTTCTGGTGGGCTTGCGCGGTATCGGCGGTGCTTGCGATGGCGCGGGGTTTCTTTTTCGTCTTACGCTTTCGACGTTACAAACGATTGCTTCGAATCGCGAAGACGCATGGTGGGCTGGCGTGTACAGAATGTGGCTACCCGCACGATCGCGAGGAAGCGGAGGTCGTTTGCCCGGAATGTGGGGCGACGATCGACGTGGCGCGTGCGAAGGAACAGTGGGCGAGGGTCGAGAGCCTGTAGCTTGCGAATTGCGGGACGCGGGGATGGGTGCGACGGGCGGTCACGAGCGTTCCGGGCGTGGAAGGCCATCCGCTTTTCTCATCCGGTGCGGACCTATATCTAGCGCGTTGTCCCGCGTTTCTCCCCCCACCACCCACCACCATTCTGCCCCGGAGTCCGGTCCATGGCGAAGAAGAACCTTTCCAATCGAGTTGCATCGCTGGAACGTCAGATTGCCGACATCCGAGTTCGCGCGGTGGAGGCTTCGGAATTTCGGCTTGTCGATAAGGCGGGGCGTGTGCGGGGTGTGCTGGAGATGTCGCGGAGTGGGCCGCGGCTGGCGCTGATGCACGAGGATGGGACGGTGTCGCTCGAAGTCGCGCTTGCGGACGACGGACCGAGCATTCGGCTGGCGGATGAATCGAGCCGGACGCGGGTGTTTGTCGGCGCGACGCGGAATGAGGCTCGCATCGGGCTGGCGGATGCGGAGAAGAAGCCGCGGATCTTTTTGAATGTCAAGAACAGCGGGAAGCCCGTGATTGCGGTGTATGACGGCAAGCAGAAGCGGGTGTGGGAAGCGGCTCGCGCGACGCGGGGGTGATACGGATCTCAAACGGATTCCAGTTTCTTTTTGCGTGAATCCGATTCTGCCGCAGCAACATCCGAAACCCCCTTCGTCATCGCTCGGCCATCACTTCGTTCGGCCTGCGCGATGCCACCTCCCCCTTTGGCAAAGGGGGAGGACCAAGGCAAAGAGACGCAAGATGTAATCGGAATCCGTATCAGAGGCTGTCTGAGTGGCGATCGCGGATATGAAGGTCATCGCGGTCAGAAGCCGAGCGGCACAGAAGTGCGTGCGCATGTGGTTCGCCGGTTGCGTGAAACGAGAGGCATTGCGCATGCAGGGAGATGCAGCATGGATGCGGGCGCGGGGATGGCGAGAGTGACGGCGTAATCGGTTGCCGCGGGAGAGCCGGAGTTGAGTTCGGCGAGGTAGCGGAAGGAGTACTGGCCGGGGGTGAGGGTGCCGGAGAAGGAGATCGGGGTATCGGGCCACGTGTTGATGGCGTGGATGATGTCGTTGCCGCCGGCGTCTGTGAGTTGGAGGATGAAGCGGTCGGTGGCTCGAGCGGGGAAGGTGGAGGCGATCAGGTTGAAGGGCGTGTCGATGTCGACGGAAAAGGTTGCGTCGACCTCCACGCGGGCGCGGGCGATGGGGCCTTGCAGGGAGGGCGAGGTGATCGGTGTGCCGGTGGCCTGGAGGGAGCCGGAAGCGGAGATGCCTGAAGCGTTGATGTCGGATTGGATGATTGTTCTGGCAGAGGTGAGGTAGACGGTGCCCATCCATTGGACCTGACGAGAGGTCGCGCGAACAGTCGTAAACACGCCGGCTGCTGAGTAGTGGACGGTCGACCCGAACGGAGGCAGCGTGGACCTCAGAGCGGAGATTTCTCGGTACTGAGAGTGATAGGTCACGGCGGCGACTGCGCTCTGTGCGAGCGCGGCGGTGACGAGAGAAGCAATGAAAGCAGCACTCGGGCGCATGGGGAAGTATGAGGGATGAACGGGAAAAGTGCCAGCAAATTGCGCTGTCTGCGGGCGGGGACCTGTGTTTGCGATTGATCACGCGTTGCTGCGTACTCGAGAGTGTCGCCGCGGTGCGGCTTGCCGAGGGTTTGCGGTTTTCCCCGGGCTCACGCCCGGGGCTATTGGCTGTCGCCGCGGTGCGGCTGAAGAGCGAAGGTGTCGCTCGCGAAGGTTGGCTCACCCTTGGCTTGCGGCCTGGTTGGGCTGATGAGGGATGTAGCGCAGGCCGCAATTGCAACAAGATGATGGATCGTCGGCCCGAGGGGCCGCGGAACTCAGTTGCTTCAACCGGCGGCTGGCGAAGCGCTGCGCCGCCGGCAACGATCGTGCGCCCTCCGGGCGGAGACGGAATGCAAACCGTCCAGATGAATCACCTGCCGGAGTAGTGGCCGTCGTCCCAGGTGTTGGGGTTCGAGAGCGTGTCGGGCTTGAGGATGGCGATGTGGGTGTCGAAGAAGGCGGCGTTGCTGCCGGCGGTGTTTGCGTTTTTGCCGCCGTGGCGTTTTGGGTTGATGCGGTAGTCACCGGAGTTGGGCGTGATGTGGCGGGGGCGCCAGATGTCGTAGCACTGGCCGAGGGCCATGTCGGAGGGGCCGAGGGTTTTCCAGACGGTGAGGAGTTCGTCGTTGGGGTCGTCGGCGAGTTCGGACATGTAGGGTGTGGATGAGGGGGTGCGGACGAGGGTGAGCGGGGTTGGGCCGCGGCGGAAGAGGGGGTCGGTGCTGCCGCGCTCGTCGACTTCGGTGGGACGGAGGAAGGCGAAGCCGTTGCTGATGTAGTGGATGGGCTGATCGCTCTGGCGGACGGAGGGACAGCGGTAGTACGGGGCGGAGGCGAATTGATCGCCGATGTCGTGCGAGGTGGAGGCGCGATCGTCGAAGGTCGGGCGGAAGGCGATGTCCCACGGGATGTTGCGGCGCTCGGTTTCTTTGGTTGTGCCGAGGGTGCCTTCGCGGGGGAGGTTGTCGCGGTTGTTGTTGGCGTAGAGGTGCGCGGCGGTCTGGATTTCGCGGAGGACGGCCTGGCACTTGAGCGTGCGGGCGGATTCGCGGGCGCTGCCGAGTGCGGGGAGGATGAGGGCGATGAGGAGCGCGATGATGGCGAGGACGACGAGGAGCTCGATGAGTGTGAAGGCGCGGCGCATGAAAGGCAGTTTACCACGGAGGGCCACGGAGAACCACGGAGGAAGACACGGAGAAAGACATTCACCACAGAGGCGCAGAGGCACAGAGAAGAAAGGGGTGGAAAGGAGAAGGAAGGATTGTGAAGAACGGTGGGCGCGTGTGCGTTGATGGACCGTTGAAGCTCTTTGCTGGTATTGGCGCGCCTCGAATGCGCGGGTATGCTCGCGGGCTATGGCGATTCACAAGGACATTCGGGCGTACAACGCGGAGCTGGCGGCAGCGGACAAGAAGATTTGTGCTGCGCTTGCGAAGGCGATCGATGCGAACTTGAAGGGGGCCGAGTGCAAGATCTGGCATGCGCATCCGGTGTGGTTTTTGGATGGGAATCCGATTGTGGGATACCACAAGTTGAAGGACTGCGTGCGGCTGCTGTTTTGGAGCGGGCGGTCGTTTGATGAACCGGGGCTGGCGGAGGAGGGCGGGTTCAAGACGGCGGGCGCGCGGTATACGGATGTGGATCAGATTGTGTTGAAGGATCTCAAGCGCTGGCTGAAGAAGTCGGGTGAGATCCAGTGGGATTACAAGAACATCGTCAAGCGCAAGGGGAAGCTGGTGCGGTTGAAGTGAGGCGAAGGCAGTTCACCTCAGAGGCACAGAGGCACGGAGAAGAGAGGAGGGAGAAGGAGAAAGAAAGTGGGAGAAGAACAAGAAGAAGTCATGTTTGTGCTTCGTCAATGCTGTGGTCGGAGGCCTTCGAGGACCCAGGCGAGGTCGGCTTGCATGAGCTTGGGGCCGGAGAGATAGAGCAGTGATTTGCCGTCGGGGGTGAGGGCGGGGGAGATTTCGCCGTCGTTTGTGTTGATGCGGGTGAGGAGCGCGGGTTTGGTCCAGCGTGTGGTGTTGTTTTCGGTGATGCGGAACGAAACGGCGAGTTCGCAGGCGCTGAAGGGTGCGTCTTTGGGGACGGACTGGAAGATGATGAAGGAGCCGTCGGGCGGGAGGACGGGATCGGTTTCGATTTCGGGGGTGTTGATGTCGGAGAGGTTGATTGGCGCGGAGTAGGTGTCGCCGGTCTTCGTGATGCACCAGAGATCGGTGGCGCCATGACCGCCAGCGCGATCGGAGGCGAAGAAGAGCGTGCGATCGGCGGTCTCGCAGGGGTAGCCGTCGTAGCCGTCGGATGAGGCTTCGGGGATGAAGCGCGGGGTGCCCCACTTCCCCCACCCCTCCCCCTGCTGCGGCGCCGCGGCTGCTTCGCGCTCGACGACCCAGATGTCCTGCGGGATCCAGTCTTGCGTGGTGTTCGGGCGCGGGCGGCTGGACATGAAGAAGAGACGCTTGCCGTCGGCGGAAAGAAATGGTTCGTAGTCGTTGTGCTTGCCGGAGAACTCGGCGATGCGCGGGCGCGACCAGCGGCCGTCTTTGAGATCCTGCGTGCAGATCTCCATGCGGATGTTGCCGAAGGAATCGGGCGACTTGGGATCGCGGCGCATGAAGGCGTTGAAGATTGTGTTGCCGTCGGGCGTGAAGGTGATGCCGTTGACGGTTTCGACTTTGCCGTCGGCGAAGGGCTGAGGAGATTCGAGCGCGAGAGCGAGGAGAAGAGTCAGCATGTGCTTCGCGTACACGCGGGGGGCGGCTTGGTTGCGAGGGGCGAAATGCGTTCAACACGGAGGACCACGGAGGAAGACACGGACAGAGGCGGAGGGGCGGAGCTGCGCAGAGAAGAGAGAGAGAGAAGGAGAGGATGCGTCGATGGGTGCGAGTGAGTCGGTTGAGAGCGAACATGCCGTCAATGGCGAAAGTGCGACACACCCGAAATCAGTGGCCGAGTGTTTGAATGAGATGGTGATCACACAGTTCCGGAACGACGCTTTACGATTAGAATACCACCGATCGCAACGCAAAGGATGCCGCCTGCACCAGTGACCCACCACACGAGTAGCGAGCCTTGGTTCCGAGCCCGATCGGGCGCGGATGCTGCTGCGGCTTGGTTTGCGAGAGCTTCCTGCATCCTTTTGTTGCTTTCGCGTTCTTGCACGGGGTGCTTCGATGCCGAAATCGATGAAAGCGTCAACCCGCTCAAGTCTTGGGTGAAGTCCTTCTCTGGGCAGCTCCGTTCGATGATCGCTTCGAGGAGAAAGTCCTTTCTGATTCGAGGCGACGCCGGAAGCGTCGTGGAGCCGACTGTCCGATCGGAAGTTTCAATATCGACGATTCGGATTGTTCCAAGCACATGCCGCGGCGAACCGAACGAACGCGGCTGCTGAAACTCGGCCGACCACCATGGCTTTGAGTTCGATCCCATGCGGGAGAGTTTCGCGAGGTACCAAGAATCGCTATTCGCATCTTTCCGAATCTCGATAACAGCCTTGAGTTCGAGGGCCTCGAACTCGATCAGTTCTGAATCCGAGCGCAGGATCCCGATTGCCGACGCGTCGTTTAGTCGAGAGCCCAACCACCACGCGACCACGGGCGGACTTGCTTCCACAAGAGGATCAGGCCGCTCCGCAAGTGTTGGTTGATGTCCGGCATACATCCCGCCTTTCACAGCCGCGTTGATCGTGACCATGAGCATCATCCCGTCTGGCTGGCGGATGCTGCGCTGGGTCGTGGCTCGGACGCGAGCAAGCGAGGACGACGTCGCGACATCCGCCGGTACGAAGGGATCACGGATGAACGAATCGCTGAGATCGATGATGTATCCATCCGGCCAACGGGCCCCATAGCCACCGAGCACGCGACCGGCCTTCCACCCGCCGGAGACAGCGTCGTACGAGGGGATTTCAAGATCCCAGAGAAGTTTCGCGCACGCGACATCGCTCCAAGCAGCGCACCAACTGCTGAGACCGACGGGCACAGGCTCCTCGATGGTGGACGCCTCAGACCGGTGAAACGCGGACAGTACAAGTAATGTCGCGGAGCCAATGGCGAGTCGCGAGAAACGGAAGTACTTGTGCCCTCGTTGCTGGACTAGTTTATGGACCGACACGCTCGCCCTCCGCAGATTGGGAAGGTGTATGGCACAGAAGTCACGAGCGTCCCGCCCAGGCATTCTCCGTGTCCGCCATCGCTGCACGACCCGAAGCAGGAACCATTTTGATACTGATATAAAGTTGTCGGCGACGAAGTGCAATCGCACGTTTCGAGGACAATTCCGCCTTCACACCACTCGCCCAAGATACTCTGGTTGTAGGTTGTTTGACAGTCCGCACTTGTTCAACAGTTCTGGGTCGAGTTTAGCGAACTTCGATCGCCAGCAACACGCCATGAACATGGGGTTCCCATGCTGCCGCCTCCATCACCCATGGACACCACCGGGAGGCATGCCGCAGTGATTCCGAGCACGCACAACGCCGCACCGCAAGTACTTCGCATCATGAGGGGCTCCTTTTGCGAGAGTTTACTGGCTTTTTTTTTGCCATGTCAATTCGGTACAGGTAGGATTTTTTGCATGGTCTCTGATTCCAGCAATCGGGATCGCAACGAACATCGGGCGAGTTCCGATTGCGGCTGGAGAATCGCTGACGCCGCGGCCTTCACTCTTCTTGAAGTACTTGTAGGAATTGGGCTTATCGCTGTGCTTCTCAGCCTGACGGTGCCTTCTCTTCAACATCTTCGTCAACGGAGCCGCGAACTTCTTTGCCTAACACGCGCATCCCAACTGCAAAATATCGTGACAATGTACTCCATGGACTATCGCGGGCATTTTCCCGCCAAGTTTTCAGACCGCCGAGAGTTTCTTCGTACGGCCACCGATCGAACGAACTATGGGCACTTCCCATACGTGGCATTCGCCGAAGGGCCCATCGCGCAATACAGCGGACTCGAAGTCGGTGCAGTCTCGCTCGCCTGCCCATCAAATCAATTCATGCGTGAGCGAATTGAGGGCCGCTGGACGGTTGATTTTTCGATCTCGACAGCCGCGTACTTGGAGTCCGCGTACTTGTCGCCTGAACTGCCGACCGATCAGCATTCGACGATGGTTGCTCGTGTCGCCACGTTTGATGACGCACTCTTCCCATCTCAGAAAGCGAGCGTGTACGAGGCGCAAGTGTGGCACGCATGGCCGTACCGGTATGATCCGAATTCGACGCAGGTGGTGAATGGGCTTTTTCATTGGGGTAGCGGCGGTCGGATCTCTATAGCGTTCATGGACGGCCATGCGGCGCACGTGTTTCGAGATGAGATCGTGCCGTCGGTACAGCGAACCAACGAGACGATGAATTCGATCTTGAACACAACGCCCTATGGCATGAGGGGGCAGGACGTTCGGTGAGATTCCACTGTCGCTTTTGCGCACGTTCGCGGTGAACACGATTCGGCCGGGAAGGGCGGTGCCACTAGGTGTGGGGTCAGACGTTGAAAAGGAAGTGGCAGACGTCGGCATCGTGCATCACGTAGTCCTTGCCTTCGATGCGCATCTTGCCGTTTTCTTTGATCGCCTTTTCGTTCTTGAATTTTTCGAGATCGGCGACGGAGTAGATTTCGGCGCGGATGAAGCCGCGCTCGAAGTCGGTGTGGATGACGCCCGCGGCCTGCGGGGCCGTGCTGCCGATGGCGACGGTCCAGGCGCGGATTTCCTTCGGGCCGGCGGTGTAGAAGGACTGGAGATCGAGAAGCTTGTACGTCGCGCGGGCGAGGCGGTTGAGCGCGGGCTCGGACATTCCCAGCGACTGAAGCATCTCGAGGCGGTCGGCATCCGCGAGCTCGGAGAGTTCGCTCTCGATCTTGGCGCAGATGGGGACGCACTCGGCGCCTTCCTTCTTGGCGTGTTCGCGGACGCGCTGGGCGAGCGGGCCTTCGCCGTTCACATCATCTTCATCGACGTTCATCACGTACAGAACTTTCTTGGACGTGATGAGGTTGAGGCCCTTGAGGACTTTCTGGTGATCGGCATCATCGAAGTGGACGGTGCGGGCGACCTTGCCGGCGTCGAGGACGGGCTGGAGCTTTTTGAGGACCTCGTAGCGGATGACGGATTCTTTTTCGCCGCTCTTGGCGGCACGCTCGGCCTTGCCGAGTGCGCCGGAGACGACTTCGAGGTCGGCGAGGACGAGCTCGGTGTTGATGGTCTCGATATCGCGGATGGGATCGACGGAGCCGTCGACGTGGGTGATGTCTTCGCCGCCGGGGGCCTTGAGGAAGCAGCGGACGACCTGGAGAATCGCATCGGTCTCGCGGATGTGGCTGAGGAACTTGTTGCCGAGGCCGGCGCCTTCGCTGGCGCCCTTGACGATGCCGGCGATATCGACGAGGCGGAGCATCGCGGGGATGATCTTCTGAGATTCGATGTGGGAGCGGATGATCTCGAGGCGCGGGTCGGGGATGGGGACGACGCCGACGTTGGGCTCGATGGTGGCAAAGGGGTAGTTGGCGGCGAGCGCGCCCGCCTTGGTGAGGGCGTTAAAGAGGGTGCTTTTGCCGACGTTGGGGAGACCGACGATTCCTGCTTCCATAAGGGGCGGATCGTAGAAGCGAAGGGCCGGAAGAGGAAATGGCCAAAGGGCCAAATATCCAAAGCGCCAAAGAGGAGCGCGGATACGATTGGGTAGACGCGTTCGTAGCTCAGCCTGGATAGAGCATCGGTCTTCGAAACCGAGGGTCGCAGGTTCAAATCCTGCCGAGCGTATTGGAGAGGGCAGCAGAGCCGCGGAATTGCAGAGCGGCAGATGCTGAGAGCAGAAGCCGCGGGCTGGCCGCCACACAATTCGGTTGCACTGGCATGGCGGACGAGCGGCAAGGGCTTTTCTGGTCTGCTGCTCTGCGAATCTGCTGCTCTTGCGCTCTGCCGCTCTAAACTTCCGACGTGTGCCCGTAGCTCAGTTGGATAGAGCATCGGATTTCTAATCCGACGGTCGGAGGTTCGAATCCTCCCGGGCACGTTTGGGACTCGTGGCGCCGGCTTGGGGGAGATGAAGATTTTTTTGTTTGAAACACGGCGGGGACCGGCCCGGAGTCGGACGGGTTTATGCTTGGCGCATGGCTGAAGCACAATTGACGGGGCGCGTGCGAACCTTTGCTGGTGTCGGGGTGGCGGTCGGGCTGGCGGCGTTGATGGGTTTGGGCGGCTGCGGCAAGAGAGAGCAGCACGCGGCGGGGCCGATGCAGCCACCGGATGTGGCGGTTGAGATTGTGACGCCGGTGACGGCGCCGGGGAACTACGAGTTCATCGCGCAGACGGAGGCGTCGCGCACGGTGGAGATCCGGGCGCGGGTGCAGGGGTTCTTGCTGAAGCAGCACTTCGAAGAGGGCGGGCAGGTGAAGGAGGGGGACCTTCTCTTCACGATCGATCCGCGGAGCTTCGAGGCGAACGTGCAGATTGCGCGGGCGCAGCTCGCGCAGGCGCGGGCGCAGATGGCGCTGGCGGAATCGAATCTCGCGCGCGTGAAGGAAGGCGTCGAGAAGGGGGGCATCGCGCAGGCCGACCTGGACAAGGCGCAGGCGCAGCGCGATCAGGCAGTGGCGGAAGTGAAGCTCTCGGAAGCGCAAGTGACGAACGCGGAACTGGAGCTGAGCTACACGAAGATCCTCTCGCCGGTGTCGGGAACGATCGGGCGGGCGGAGAAGAAAGAGGGCGCGCTGGTCGATGCGGGGCAGAACAGTTTATTGGCGACGAGCCAGCAGGTGAACCCGATCTATGTGAACTTCAACGTGAGCGAGCGGGACGTGCTGAAGTGGCGGAGCGACGTGGCGAGCGGGCGGATCAAGCTCTCGAACGAGAAGCATCTGCCGACGCAGATCACGCTTTCGGACGGCACGGTGTTCGAATCGCCGGGGACGATCAATTTCGTGGATGTGAAGGTCGATCCGAACACGGGAACGGCGATGATCCGCGCGGAGTTTCCGAACAAGGAATCGCGGTTGCTGCCGGGGCAGTATGTGAAGCTGAAGATTCTGGGCGTGACACGACCGAACGTGCTGACCGTGCCGCAGGAAGCGGTTTTGAACACGCCCAGCGGCACGTTTGTGATGGTTGTGGGCGACGACGGGAATGCCGAGCGGCGACCGGTGACGCTGGGCGACTGGCTGGGCTCGGACTGGGTGGTGGACTTTGGGATCAAGCCGGGCGAGAAGGTGATCGTGGACAACCTGCAGAAGGTGCAGCCGGGCAGCCCGGTGAAGATCGTCGGGACGGTGCCGGCGCCGGGGGCGGCCCCGGCGGTGAAATGAAAGACAAAAACGGATTGCACCGCAGAGGCGCAGAGAACGCGGAGGAAAAGAAGAGAAGCACGAAGAGTTGGGCGACCGTTTCGGAATGACTTCAGCTCTCTGTGTTCTCTGCGACTCTGCGGTGAATGTTTCCTGACTTCCGAGAGGATTCTCGATGTTTGCGAAGTTTTTCATTGATCGGCCGGTGTTCGCGACGGTGCTGTCGTTGCTGATCACGCTGCTGGGGCTGGTGGCGATTCAGAATCTGCCGGTGGCGCAGTTTCCGGAGATCGTGCCGCCGAGCGTGGTGATCAGCGCGACGTATCCGGGCGCGAGCGCAGAGACGGTGGCGCAGTCGGTGGCGGCACCGATCGAGCAGCAGCTTTCGGGCGCGAAACACCTGATCTATTACCAGAGCCAGTCGGGTAACGACGGGGTGCTGAAGATCACGGCGACGTTTGAGATCGGATCGGATCAGGATCTGGCGGCGGTGGAGGTGCAGAACCGGTTGGCGATTGCGCAGCCCCGGCTGCCGCAGGAGGTAGTGAGGCAGGGCATCACGGTCACGAAGACGTCGTCGAGCATGCTGTGTGTGGTGGCGCTGCGTTCGGAATCGGGCGAGTACGACGATGTGTATCTCTCGAACTACGCGACGATCAACCTTCTGGATGCGATCAAGCGCGTGCCGGGCGTGGGCGATGCGACGATCTTCGGTGGCAAGGACTATGCGATGCGGGTGTGGGTGGACCCGGACCGGCTGACGCAGAAGGCGTTCACGGTGACGGACCTGGCGACGGCGATCCGCGATCAGAACGCGGTGTTTCCGGCTGGTCGCATCGGGCAGAGGCCGGGGCCGGCGGATCAGCAGTTGACGCTGCCGGTGCTGACGCGCGGACGGCTTGAGGATCCGCAGGACTACGAGGACATCATTCTGCGTGCGAATCCGGATGGATCGATGCTGCGGCTGAAGGATGTCGCGAAGGTGGAGCTGGGGAGCCAGACATACGACCTGTTCGGGCGGCTGGACGGGGAGCCGACGACGCTGATTCTGATTTACTTGCAGACGGGTGCGAACGCGCTCTCGACGTTCAGCGCTGTTGAAGCGGCGATGCGGGATGCGCAGAAGTCGTTTCCGAAGGGCGTGGAGTGGTTGATCCCGTACGACACGGTGCAATTCATCCGGGCGTCGATGGAGAGCGTGGTACACACGCTGTTCGAGGCGGGCATTCTGGTGATTCTGGTGGTGTTCATCTTCCTGCAGAGCTGGCGGGCGACGATCATCCCGCTGGTTGCGGTTCCGGTGGCGATCATCGGGACGTTTGCGGGGATGCTGGCGCTCGGGTTCACGATCAACTCGCTGACGCTTTTCGGCATGGTGCTGGCGATCGGCATTGTGGTGGATGATGCGATCGTGGTGGTCGAGAATGTCGAGCGCATCATGCACGATGAGCACTTGCCGGTGCGCGAGGCGACGATCAAGGCGATGGATCAGGTGACGGGGCCGGTGATCGCGATCGTGCTGGTGCTGGGCGCGGTGTTCTTGCCGGTGGCGTTCCTGGGCGGACTGACGGGCGAGCTGTACCGGCAGTTTGCGGTGACGATCGCGGTGTCGGTGGCGATCTCGGGATTGGTTGCTCTGACGCTGAGCCCGGCGATGTGCCGCTTGCTGCTGAAGCCGCACGATGGCAAGCCGAAGTTCTTCCTGTTTCGCTGGTTCAACACGGTGTTTGATGGAATCACGCACGCGTACTCGAACACGGTGAAAGTGGCGATCCGGCTGACGATCGTGACGATGCTGCTCTTCGGCGGGCTGCTGTTTGTGACGTGGCGACTCTTCCAGACAGTGCCGGGCGGGTTTATTCCGGATGAGGATCAGGGCTACATCATCGTCGCGATGATTCTGCCGGACGGGGCGTCGATCGACCGGACGGATCGGCTGGCTTCGGAGGTTGAGAAGTTTCTGAAGGCCGATCCGAACGTGGCGCACACGGTGATGCTGGGTGGTTTCGACTTCCTGGCCGGAGGCATCAACAGCACGAACACGGGCATTCTGTTCGCGCGGCTGAAGCCCTGGAATGACCGCAAGGCGCCGGATCAATCGGCGCAGGCGCTGATCGGGAAGGTGTACGGACACTTTGCGAAGAACCGCGAAGGACTGGTCCTGCCGTTCAACCCCCCCGCTATTCAGGGGCTGGGACAGCGCGCGGGCTTTGAGTTCCAGTTGCAGGCGCGTGGCGCGGGCGATGTGCGCGAGCTGGCGGCGGTGAATCAGAAGTTCATGGCGGAAGCGGCAAAGCGGCCCGAGATTACAGGGCTGAATGCGACGCTGCGGGTGAACACGCCGCAGCTCTTCGTGGACCTTGATCGCGATAAGGCGAAGATGCTCGGGCTTTCGCTGACGGATGTGTTCAACTCGCTGCAGGCGTACCTGGGCGCGTTGTATGTGAATGACTTCGATAAGTTCGGGCGCATCTGGCGTGTGCAGTTGCAGGCCGAGCCGCAGTTCCGCAAGTCGCCCGAGTCGATCACGAACATTTATGTGCGGAACGACAAGGGGGAGATGGTGCCGCTGTCGGGCGTGGTGAATTTGAAGCTGCAATCAGGACCGAACACGGTGGCGCGGTTCAACGGATTCCCGGCGGTGCAGATCACGGGCGCGCCGGGCGCCGGTTTCAGTACGGGCGACTCGATGCAGGCGATGCGCGATGTGGCGGCACAGGTTCTGCCACCGGGCTACGGCTACGAATGGTCTGGCGCGAGCTTCCAGGAGATCAAGGCGGGCAATCAGGCGCCGATCGTGGTCGGGTTTGGATTGGTCGTCGTCTTCCTTGTGCTGGCGGCGCAGTACGAAAAATGGTCGCTTCCCTTTGCGGTGCTGCTCGCGGTGCCGATCGGCGTGTTCGGCGCGCTGGTGGCGGTGTGGGCACGCAACTTCCCGAACGACATCTATTTCCAGATTGGTTTGCTGACGCTTGTTGGTCTTGCGGCGAAGAACGCGATTCTGATCGTGGAGTTCTGCGCCATGGAGCGTGCGGCGGGGAAGGGACTGGTCGAAGCGGCGGTGAACGCGGCGCGGCTGCGCTTCCGGCCGATCGTGATGACGAGCCTCGCTTTCATTCTGGGCGTGGTGCCGCTGGCGATCGCGCGTGGCGCGGGCGCTGCGGGCAGGCAGTCGATCGGCACGGGCGTGCTGGGCGGGATGATCGCGGCGACGTTCCTGGCGATTTTCTTCGTGCCGGTGTTCTTCGTGATCATTCAGGCCGTGTCGGAAAAACTCTTCGAGAAACACGGGCGCGAGAAGGGCGGGATCGCCAACCCGGACGCGCACGCGCTGAAAAACGGCCAGTCCTCCGGTGCATGAATCAAGAATGACCGGACCGGGCTCGCAAAAAGCAAACGCCCCCCGCGTCGATGGACGCGGGGGGCGGAATGTGCAGGTGAAACCGGGTTACGGGCAGACGAGCGCGTCGTAGGCCGGGGAGAAGAGCACGAAGTCGGCATCGTCTACGACGCCGTCGCCGTTGAGATCGGCGGGGCAGCAGCCGTAGAGCGCGGGGAAAGTCGGGCAGAGGAGCTGGTCGTAGGCGAAGGCGAAGATCACGAAATCATCGTCATCGACGAGTCCGTCACCGTTGAGATCGCCGATGCAGCGTTTGGTGAAGCACGGCTCTTTGGTGAGGAGCGGGACGTCGTTGGAGGGCACGACAATGGAGGCCCAGTTGTCGAGCTGCGGGACCTGGAGCGCCGGGGTCCGGACCTGCAGCACGACGTTCTGCACGATGGGAGTCACCTTTTGTTCGCGGCAGCCGCTGGTGAGATCGGTGTACGTCTTCACGAGATAGATGTCGCTCGAACCGAGCCCGAAGTCGTCGGAGTAGCCGGCCAGGGCGTAGCCGCCCCACGGCCGCCAGTTCGTGACGGCTTCGCCTCGCACCGTGAAGCCCGGGACGAGCGGGCCGTAGCGTTCCTGCTGGAGGAAGACGCCGGCGTTCGAGAACTCGATGAGCGAAGCGCTGTTGATGATTGCCGCGGCACCGGTGGAAGTGCGGCCGGCGATGAGCGCGGTGCGATTGGGCGTGAACGTGACGGCCTGGTAGCCGTTGGTGAAACCGTCCACATCGCGTGCCCAGACCTGAGCGCCGGTGACGTGATCGACCCTGCTGACGATGAGGTTGGTGGGCGAGATCTGACCGGGGACGGCGGCGCCGCGCCGTCCGCTGAAGATGATGTCGCCGGTGCCGTCGAGCGCGAATCCGTCGGCGGTGATGCTGACGCCCGCGGTCGGGTGGAGGTATTCGCGAGCCCAGATGATGTTTCCGACTGCGTCGGTGCGCATCGCGAAGGCGCCGTACTTGTTCACCTGCGTGTCGAACATGTTTCCGACGATGAGCAGATCGGTGGTGCCGGCGGGCAGGCGGGCCTCGCGGATCTCGGCGAAATCGAGCTCGGCGGGGGTGGCGCCGGGCGGGACGTAGCCGCGCTCGACGATGAGCGCGCCGGCTCCGGTCTGGACCGTGAGGATGCCGGCGCGGGAAACACCGAATGCCGCGGTCTGGCGGTTCACCGATACGACGCGTTGGTTGGTCACTTCGCGGACGCTGACACCGAGCGTGCCGGCGGCGGGGGCGATCGAGTTTGCGAACGGTGTGCCCTGCACGAGCGTTCCCCAGATGGGGATGCCGGCGGGCGAGATGCGGACGATGAGCTTGCCGCTCGCGGCGCCGCCGAAGGCGCTCTCGCAGCCGAGCAGGAGCGAGAGGTCGCGTCCTTCATCGAGCGTGTAACCGGCGCTGTTGCCCTGGGTGAGCGTGTACTGCTTGCTCCACAGGACAAAGCCGTCGGAATCGTACTTCACGGCGTGAATGCCCGACGGGCCGCCGATGAGCGTGCGGAAACCGACGCTGGCGTAGCTGCAGTCGTACAGGTCGCGGATGTCGAACGCGACCTCCGGCGCGTTGGTGCCGTAGCCGTGCTGGAAGATCTGCGCCGACGCCGACGAAGCGATCGCGGAGACGCACATACCCGCGACCAACCACACACAGAAACCACTCTGAGTCCGTGAGTTCATTGGCCGTTCTCCTGCTCGAAATCCTCTTACCGCCGCCCGCACAACGCAAGCGACCTGCGCGAGGCTATGAACGGGAAGCGGACTAGGTGTCTCGACCATGCGGACATGAGCTTCCGCAGCCGCAAACATCGTGCGTCCGACTTCCCACCAAGTTACGAACAGGGGCTCGAAACCCTCTGCGGCCGCCTGATTTCGCGGCAATGAAATTGCCAGTTGCAACTGAGATTCATCGCATCTGAAGCGATCAACCGCTGGCAAATGCGAAGAGTCAGCAGACAAAAAGAAATCGGCTCGCGTCGTGCGAGCCGTGAGCGTGAACAGCAGTGGGTTCAGGTTACGAGCAGATCAGAGCGTCGTAGCCCGTGGCGAACAGCGCGAAGTCCGCGTCGTCCACCATCCCGTCGTTGTTCAGATCCGCAGGACAGCACGAATAAAGAGCGGGAAAGGTCGGGCAGATCAACGTGTCGTAGGCGAAAGCGAAGATCACAAAGTCGGCGTCGTCCACAAGCCCGTCTCCGTTCAGGTCGCCAAGGCAGCGCTGCGTAAAACAGGCGGTTGTCGTTGTCAATGCGAAGTCGGGCGATGTGACGGTCGGAGTGGACTGTGCGGTGAGCGAGACTACCTGGATACTCGGCGTGCTCATCTCAAGCGTCAGAGGCGTCGCCGTTGCCGGCTCGAAGAGTCCGCGGCACGCGGTGATGAACGTGGAATAGGTCTTGATGAAATAGATATCGCTGTCGCCGGCACCAAAGTCATTGGTGCTTGCTGCCAGCGCGTATCCGCCCCATGGCGCCGAGCGAACAACACCTTCGCCTCGGACGACCTTTCCTGGAACGAACGGTCCGTAGAGAGCCCGCTTCAGCAGGGCACCGGTACTTGAAAACTCGGTGAGTCCCGCGCTGGACTTCTCGGGCGCACTGCCTTCGATGCGCGTACCAGCAATGACGATGGTTCGCTCGGGTGTAAAGTTCACTGCCTGAAAGCCGTTGAGAAAGCCAAAGCTCGTCGACGCCCAGATTGGCGTGCCCGTAAGGCTGTCGAGTTTCGCAACAATCATCGTGCCGGAGTTCCGACGCCCGCTGAAGATGATGTCGCCCGAATCATCGAGGTCAAAGCCGTCAGCATAGATACTGCCCGTCGAAGCCACATATTTTCTTGCCCAGATGATGTTGCCGCTTGCATCTACTCTCATTGCGAGCGCACCGCGCCGCCCCGTCGCCTCGCGCAGGTTGCCGACAATCAGCATCTCACCCGAGTTTGCAGGCGTTTTCGCTTCACGCACTTCGGCGAAGTCGAGTTCAATGGAAACACCAAAGGGCCCAGACGGGATGTAGGCGCGGTCGTACACCACGGTACCGTTGCTATTGAACACCGACAGAATTCCGACGCGGCCCACGCTGAACGTCGCGTCTTGCCGGTTGACGGAGGCGATCTTGAGAGAGGAAAGCTCCCGCACGCTGACGCCGAGCGATCCGTCTCCGGAGGACGACGCAAAGGCCGTCCCCGGTGCAAATCTGCCCCATATCAATGCACCGGCGGATGTTGTGCGCAAGATGAGTTTGCCGATCACGCCGCTGACATAGGTTTCGCAGCCCAGGAGAAGCGTGCCGTCGCGAGCTTCTTCGATGGTGTATCCCGCGCTGTGTCCCTGACCGATCCGGAATTGCTTGTTCCAAAGCACCGCCCCATTGGAGTCGTACTTCACCGTGTGCACCGTGGAGAGATCTCCCGTCGGTGAGCGCTGGCCGATCGTCTGGTAGGTGCAATCGGTCCGGTTGATGATGTCGAACGCGACTTCGGGCACCGACGTTCCGTACGCCCGCTGGAAAATCTGTGCCGAGGCAATCGGGGCAGCCGCCGCTCCGCACAGCCCGACGACCAACCACGCGCTCAAGTTCGTTCCTCTCAACATTTCCCGTTCTCCTGCCCGCACGAGTCCCACGTTTTGGTCTTCTTTGCATGCGAGACGACGAAAGAGCCTGGTTCCGACTGATTCGAGCAATTGGCGCCACTCCAAGGACATCGGAATCGTCGATTTCTCTGTTGCGGCACTTCAGTTGGATGTGATGCTCTCGCCTTCGCCAGACTCTCGATTGGATCCGATCGCGGTTTGCGAAGCAACCCTCCGTTTCATCTTTTTCATGGCCGCGACGCAAACTTCTCGGACCAACGCGGGCCGGGTTGCTCTGGGCGCCCGCGTTCTCGAATTCCCCGTCTAATCACCAAAACCACCGGCAAAGGCTGCGCAAACGGCAAAACTGACCGGCGTTTTTTTTATGTTTTGTGGCCTTGGGGTCGAGTGGCGCAGTAGTTTTTACATCGTGAATACCAAGACTGGCATTGTGTTGCTCGCCGGCGGTTCGCTCGCACTTCTGAGCCTGGGAGGCTGTTCCTCCGCCCGAGTTTCGCAGTCCGAGCTCGATGCTCGAGATGCAGAATCCGTTCGCGTTTCAAGCTCTGGAGCGCCGTCGCATTCATCCGCCTGGGCCGGAGTGCTTCCGAGCGATGATGTCAATTCGTCGCCGCTGGCGATGGCCGAGTACAACACCGATCTTGATCGAAATGATGCGGCGTTCGGCGTGGTCCACGGGCCGCCGGGAGAGCCGATGGCCTTCTACGCCTCGGCCGAACCGCCTTCGATGTACCTGCAGTATCAGTTCACGCTGCCGCAGACGGCGAACTCGGTCACGGTCTTCCGTCGCTCGAGCGACCCGGTGTTCACGCGTCCGTGGCGTGGCTATTACCGCGTGCCGTAATCGGAAGCGGGGAGTCGCCTCAAGCTTTCGAGAATCGCGAGCAGAGGGCGCGGGACGTGAGGTCCCACACCTGGTCGGCGTTCCCTCTGGCGTCGAGCAATTCGTGATGCGAAGGATCGGCCTTGGCCTGGGCGAGGTAGCTCTCGTGGACGCGCCGGCGGAAATCATCCGACCGGCGCTCGATGCGGTCATCAAAGAGGGTGACACCCCGCAGCGCTTCCGAAGCGGCGGCCTTCTTCTTGCCGGTGGTCGCGGGCACGCCGCGGGTGCGGGCGGTCGCGGTCTCGACATCGACGTAGTAGATGAGCACGAGGTCGGGGATCAGGCCGAGCGTCGCCACCCGCCCCACCGCCTTGATGTCGTCGGCGGGCAGCCCGCCTCCGGCGCCCTGATAGGCAAAGGTGGAGGTCAGGAAACGATCGGCGATGACGAGGTGGCCGGCGGCGAGAGCGGGTTTCACGGTCTCTTCGACGAGCTGGGCGCGGCTTGCCATGTACAGCAGCATCTCGCAGCGCAGGGTCATTTCCGATGAGGGATCGAGAAGGACGCTGCGGATCTGTTCGCCGACGGATGTGCCTCCGGGCTCGCGGACGGTGGTGACCTGCACGCCCACGGCGTGGCATGCTTCGGTGAGCCGCTTCATCTGCGTGCTTTTTCCCGACCCATCCGGCCCCTCGAAAACGAGGAACTTCCCCGCGAGGGCCCGCGGCCACGAGTCGGGCGAATCCGTGCTGGAAGGTGAGGCTTGCGACACCGAACCGAGTGTAGCCGTGGGCGTCACTGATTCTCGAAAACTGGCGACTGTCATCCCGCTTCCTTGGTGTCGGTTGCTTCCGTGCTCGGGCCGGCGCTGTTTCCAACGCCGCCTCCAATGTAGCCGAGAATTTTCGCGGCGGCTTGCAAACCCCGCCCGGCGGGGCTGACAAAAGAATTGGAAACACCTTCCAGCGTCTGGAAGAATCGCAGGAGCTCATCGAGCCGCCTGTTGTGAGCAAGAAGGTCTGCACCCTGATCGCGTGGGGCGCGTTCGCCGGCCCTTTCTCCGGTCTGATCGCGGATCTCGTACAACTGCGCCCGGAGCGGATCGACTTCGCGCTTCATGCGCTCGCGCACGATGGCGCGGAACATGGCCCAGACATCGCCCTCGGCTTTGAAATATTCCTTGCGATCGCCCCGGCGATGGACGCGCTCGACAATGCCCCAATCAAGCAAGGCTCGCATCGACATGCTGGCGTTGCCGCGGGAGATTTGGAGGCGTTCCATGATGTCGTCGGTACACAGCGGCTCGCCCGTGATGTAGAGGAGGGCGTGTACTTCCGCCATGGTGCGGCTGATCCCCCACGCACTGCCCATCTGGCCCCAGACGGCAACGAATCGATCCTGGGCTGCTTTGATTGAGTTCGGCGGCATGCATCTCCCTCGGGGTGCTTGGGCCTGATACGACATGAGTATAGCGAAAGTTTCAGAAACGATTGAAAACGTCGGCAATCGCAAAGCCTGCTGCCAGAAGCGCTTGCGATGATCCGCGGCCGGCTCGATGGAAGAACACGCTCGCCGGAGCGGGCCCGTGGAATACTTGATGCATCGACAATGCGCGCCGAAGCGGCGACTGGAGTGGAAGGCATGACACGCGACCCTGGGCTGAGTTCAGAAGAATCCGCGGCACTTCTCGGCAAGCCGGGCGGCAAAAACCGGTCGGGGCGTGGCAAGCGCGTGCTGATGGTTCTCGCGGGACTGGCGCTGGTGCTGTTTGTGGCGGTTGCGTTCTTGCCGCGGCTTGCATCCCCGTTGCTCAACGGACGCACGGTGGTGAAATCGGACCGTGTGAACGCGACGATCGCGTCGACTTCGCTCGGATGGTTTGGCGGTCAGCGTGTGAAGCTGGCACTGACCGACGGACAGAGCAAGCCCGCGGGCGCGCTGGATATAGCCGTTGATCGCGGGCTTCTGGCTCTGCTCGCGAATTGGTACGACCTCGGCACGATCACGATCGCCGGGGATGCGGAGCTGCGCGACACCGGAGCGAGCGGGGTTCAGCCTCCGCCCGCATCGGGGCGTGCGACGGTGAGTGTGACGACGACGCGCATCCCGCTGCCCAAGGGCCTGCGGGCGCGGATCGAGCTGAATCTGAGCAAGCTCGGCGTGGTTGATGCGAGCGGAAAGTCGGTGGCGGAGCTGCGCGAGGTGAAGAGCCTGGCCGATGTTCGCATCGGTTCGCCTCTCACGCTGGACTTCGATGCCCGTTCGGGCTCGTCGCCGATTTCGGCGAAGATCCGCGTGGAGAATTGGACGCAGCCGGACGGGAGCATCAGCCTGGACAGCGGCACGCTCGCGAAGAACTCGCCCAAGATCGACGCGAAGGTGAAGGTCGATGACCTGTCGGTCGCGCTGGTCGATGCGCTGGTCGCGACGGCGACGGGCAAGGAGCGCCGGCTCCGATCGATTCTGGGCGAAACTGTTTCGCTGAATGCGGAGGCAGCGGGCGAGTTTTCGGGCGGGAATGCTTCGTTGAACATTCGGAGCGCCGGGGCACAGGCCGAGGCTCGGCTCGCGCTCAAGGACGGGATCGTCTCGCTCACGGCACCGGCAACGGTTCGTGTCGCCTCTGCCGCAACGAGGGCGCTGCTCGATTCGTACGCCGACCCGGCCAAATCGGGCGGGTTTTTGGTGACAGAATCGCCGGAGGCTTCGCTGACCATCGAAGAGCTGAACCTCAAGCTTCCGGCACCGGCACTGGACTTGAGGGGCGCGCGGCTCCGTGCGATCGCGTCGTTGTCGAACACGGCGGGGAAGATCGCGCTGGGTGAAGGGCAACCCGCGTCGGAGGTTTCCATCCCGGAACTGCGCGCAACCGTTTCCAGCGACGACCTGGCCGGTGTTGTCCGGCTGAACGCGGACGCGGCGTCCTCCATCTCGTCGGCGGGCAAGATCGCATCCGGCGGCAAGCTCAACGCGGACCTCTCGACCTCCGGGCTGCTCGATGCGAACGGTGCGCCGATCGCCGGGCTGCCCAAGACGATCGACGGCCGCATCTCGCTGCGCGGGGCATCGACCGAGATTCTGCAGCCGATCGTTGCCAGCGCACTTGCGAACTCGGGGTTGAGCCTCGACCTGCCCCGGGATATCGGCCCCACCGCCGATGTGGAGCTGGTCGCAAAGACCGAGGGGAGCGTGATCGATGTTGATCTGAACGCGACCGCGCAGTCTGCCAGCGCGACGGGCGCGCTCCGCATGACCGAGACGGCTCTGGCCACACGCGAGAAGGGTTTGACGATCGAGGCCGCGAACGCGGGATCGATCGTTGCACGAAGCCTGAACAACCCGAGCCTCAAGAGCGCGCGGCCCTCCGGGCGCCTTGGGGTCACGATCGCATCGCTGAATCTGCCGCTCGAAGCCGGCACGCGCAAGCCCAAGCTCGACCAGCTCGCGATGAAGCTCGCGGCGGTGCTGACGGACTGGGCGTTCATCGCGCAGGTGCCCGCGGCGGAAGGCCAGATCGCCGGAAGGCCCGTCGCGCTCGATCTCCGCTCGCTGAACGCCGACGTGGCGCTGACACCCGGCAAGGGCGGCGAAGTTCGCATCGCATCCGACGCCGGTGCGGACGGAGCGCCGGTGAAGCTCGGCGCGAACCTGACGCTGCCGGCGGTGTTCGCTGCTCTTGGTGGGGCGAAGGCGGCGCCGGATGCGAGCCTTGCTCAGAAGCTCGGGCCCGCGCTCGCCCTCGGCCGGATCGAACTGACCGGCTTGCCCGCCTCGATCGCCGATGCGCTTCCACGCGCAGGCGCCGACGACACGGGCAAGGGGGCGCTGGTGCGTGAAGCGGTCGGTGACACGATCGGCCTCATCATCGAGTCTGCGCAGCCCGGCGTCGACACGATGCAGGTGAAGGCAACGGTGCAGGGTTCGCACGCCAACCTGGCGGTTCAGAGCGTTTTCGAGAAGTCGGGCATCGTTGCTTCGGCCAGCGGCGCGGGAACGATCTCGCCCGGATTGGTCGGCGCGCTGATCGCGGGAAACGCGCCGGACAAGCCGCGGCTGCGCGCGCCGGCGTCGTACACGATCACGACCGAGCCGCTGACCGTTCCGTTCGATGCGACGGGCTCGCCCGATATCGCGAAGGCGGGCGTGCTGAAGGCGCGGGCCGCGGTTTCCGGACAGGCGGTTGTGGAATCGGGCACGCAGGCGTACGGCGTGCAGGATTTCGCGGTGAACGCGAGCCTGCCGGTCTCAGCGCTCGGGGCGGGCTCGGGGGGCGCCGCCTCGCTCGATGCGAGCGGCGGGCTGCTCTCGGCCGACGGAACGCAAATGGGAGCCCTGATCGCCAAGGCGGCGCTTCCGCTTGGTGCGAATCTCACACTCGCGGGCCCCGCGGACATTGAGGTTCGATTGAACGAGGTCAACACGGTCGGGCTCGATCGCGCGCTGGGGCAACCGTTGCTGGTTTCGGGCGCGCTCGGGCCTTCGGCGGCGATCGCGGCCACCACCAGGATCACGCCCCCGGGCGGCAAGCCCGTCGGCGTTGCCGAGGCGCTTTCGAAAGCGGATCTCGCGGCGGATGTCACGCTGAATTCGCAGCGGCTGGAGATCAAGCGTCCGCTTCGCGCGCGGGCGGAGGGCGACAGGATCACGCTGGAATCACCAGAACCCATTGTGTGGACGATCGATCCGGCGTGGTTCGATCGGTTCGTGCTGGGCAAGGGACAGCCGAAGGTCCAGGGCAAGGCCGAAACGGACCTGGCGCTGGCCGCGCCCGCGCGTGCGGAGCTGGTGATCACTCGCGCTGTTGTCGCACGCACGAATACGGAGCGCGGAATCGCGGGACCGATGTACCCCGGAATTTTCGCGCTCGATTCGACCGCACGCATCCACACGCTCGAACTCGTGGATTCGCGTTCGGTGCGCACGCAGATGAACGATGCCGTGCTGAAACTCGAATCCGCGTCATCGACCCCTGGGCAGCCGATCGCGATCAACTTTGATCTCTCCTTTGCCAAGCTGGCGATCGTGCCGGACGCGTCCAAAGCCGGACCGGGAGGCGGCGTGGTGCGGGGCAGCATCGCCGGCCTCGCGACGGCGCAGGGCGTGCTCGACACGGCGAATCCGATCATCACGGCCTCGGGAGAGATCCGCTCGCTTCCGTCGGCCCTGATCGATGCTTTCAGCGTCAAGAACGGGCTGCCGGGCGAGATCCTCGGGCCGAGCGTGAATTTCGCGTTGAACGCCAAGGACTTCTCGAGAGCCGGCGGCTCGCTCGTGGTCAGTGCCGCGAGCACCGAGACCGGGGCGGTCGTGGACAACGGCGTGACCAAGCAGTTGCCGCGGGCGGAGATGGCGATCCGCGGGGTTTCTCAGAACGGGGTGCTGGTGGGCCCGCTGAACGTGGTGCTTCGAAAAGTGGATGTCGGGCTCGACAAGCGACTGTCGGGCGTGTTGCCGATCGTTGCGGATGTGGAGAAGCGGTTTGAGGATCGCCCGGCATCGGTCGCTTCGCCGCAGCTCGCGATTCCGCTCGATGGAGATACCGCCAAGCTGAACGGGACACTCGCGATCGACCCCGGAGATGCCCGCTTCAAAACGTCGGGCGTGTTCGGATCGTTGCTCCGTGCGGTGAAGGCGCGGGATCAGGGCAAGGTGCTGCAGCGATTGCAGCCGGTGAACCTGACGATCACGAACGGGGTGATCACGTATCCGCGCTGGGAGTTCCCGATGGGCGAGTTCAAGATGGAGATCGAGGGAACCGTGGACTTGCCCAAGAACTATGTGGACATGATCGCCTGGGTGCCGATCGGGCAACTCGCAGACGACGTGTCGGGCGTCTTCAGCAAGATCCCGGGCGTGGGAACTGCGGGCAACACCCTGAACCAGGCCACCATGGTGCCGATCCGATTCAGCGGGCCCATGGGTAATACCAAGACCTCGCCCGATGTCGGACTCTTCGGAAAGAACTTCATCAAGAACGTCAACCCGGAAAAGGTTGTCGACGTGCTGAAGGACATTTTTAAGAAGCCCAAGTAGAGCCGCGAATCTCGCTCAGGCAAGCAGATCGCGATCGTCCTGATCTTCGAGCTCTTCGCCGCAGGAGGGGAACGGATCGCCCGGGCTTGCCCATTCTTCCTTGGGCAGGTGTCGATGGTGGACTTTGATCACGCGACCGAACTGGCTCGCGAGGATCTTGGAGAGCGATTCGAGCGTTTCGCGGGCGTGCTCCGGGAACGGAGCGGCCCGATCTCGGAAGAGCAGCACGCAGGCGAGCGTTTCACCCTCGTGGTGTGCGGGGGCGGCGAGCACGGTGCAATCGCCGAGCCAGTCGGAGGCGCCGGGGAGGGCGTGCTTGACCTGAGCGGCGCCGTCGAGTGCGACGGCGGAACCGATCTCGTCCATGCGGCCAGGAACTGTGTCTGCGAGGTGATCGAGCATCATTTCCGCCGAGTCGCGTGCGCGGTCGTAGTTCACGTAGGCGCCCAGCGTCCAATCGCCGCTGCTGGACGGGAGGAAGAGCGCGGCGTTGGTCGAGCCGAGCTTGGCGAGGAGGAACTCGAGGCTCGTCCGCATCAGGCTTTCGAGCTCGATCTCCTGGCGGATGAGGCCGGTGAACTCGCCCGCGATGGCGACGGTGTCGATCTTGCCGGCGAGCTCCGCGTACGACTCGGTCATCTCGGAGCAGAGCCTGTTCAGTTCGTTAGAGAGTTCGCGTCGCGACGCGTTGAGCTTGCGGCAGAGCCCGCGCAGGCGGCGCTCGCGTGCGCGGGCTCTGCCGCGGGCGGTGGCGGCGCGGGCGAGGCTCGCCTCGAACTCGGCGATCTCGCACTTCTCGTCGATGAAGTCGTCGCAGCGGAGCTCCATGGCGCGCCGAGCGGCGCGGGTGTCGGACTTCTCGCAGAGCAGGATGACGGTTTCGACCGATCGAGCGGACGGGATGTGATCGGCGATCGACTCGGCCATGAGCAGCACGCTGCCGACGCCCTCGCGGATCGAGCCGTCGGCGCACTCGGCGCTCGGAGCGGAGCGGCACTCGTACCCGCGCTGGGCGAGCGAACGCACGATGGCCTCGCGTCGAGCGCGAACCGGGTGCGCGACCAGCACGATGCAGGCGTGCCCGTGCTTGCCGGTTCCGCGGGTTTCAACTTCTTTCGCTGACTTTGATTTGCGTGCCGCCATGTTCGGTGCGTCCAAGTGCGGGGGTCGGAGTGAGTAGGAGCCAGGTCCGCACTTGGTTTTCGACGCACCGGCGACCCGACTTTGGCGTCATTGTCCGGCAGCAGCGGAGTTGCCGGATGTTTCATGGTCCGGAGCGTCGGAACGGCGCGACGCGGTTTCGAGAATTGACTCAAGTTCGCGCGACGCCTCGACGATCGCGAGCGCCGCGGCCCGGTCGCGGGCATCGTGCAGCCTCATCGCCAGGAGCTGGGTTTTCGACGTGACGATCGACAGGCTCTGCTTGGCGCGCTTTCCGGCTTCCGCCAGTTCGCGGCTCGCGACCGGGACGTTTGCATCCGCTTCTTCCGGCGACGATTGTCCGCGGGCGGCGAGCGTGAGCTCGCGAACGCTGCGGAGCAGGCCGCGGTTCTCGCGGGTCGTCTCCATGATCGATTCGATCGCGAGTGCCGCGGGACCGGCGTTCGAGAGGCCGAGCGCCGTCAAACGGTCGCTGACCGCGCGGAGGAGTTTCTCGCCGAACTCGGCCATGTCGGGCGGGCGGATGTTCGCGGCGGGCAGCAGCACCGGGATGGCGGGCGGAAGGCCGAAGTCGCCGCTCCATCCCAGGCCGAGGTTCTGCACAAAGGCGGCGCTGCCGGAGATGAGGCCGACCAGCGCCCTGTTCTCGGATTCCGGAAGCTCTTCGAAAGGCGTGGCGTGCAGTTGCATGACCTCGCCGAGCGCCGGGGGCAGATTCCAGTGTTCGACGAGCGCCCGGCCGGCGCGGTGGTAGTCCACGCCGAGCACGCGCAGCTCGACCGCGGCGCTCCGCTCGCACTCGTGGCGTGCCAGGTCGATGACGCGGCCGTACGCCTTGGGGAGCGCGAAATCGAGGACGAGCTTTCCGATGGCGTGCAGCAGGCCGGCGATGAACGCTTCTTCGGGCGCGATCCGCAGCGCGGCGCGATTGGCTCCGGCCAGCAGTTCGGCCGTGCACGCGACGCACACGCAGTACTTCCAGAATCCCGCGCGATCAAACCGCTTTTCGCCGGGCTCGTTCTCCGCGCCCAGCGCGCTGAACGCGCTGGCGCCCAGCACCGCGCCGCGCACGGCACCGATTCCGACCAGCACGACGGCGCGCCGGACCGAGGTGATCTTTTCCGCCACGCCCTTGTCGGCGCGTCGGCAGAGCCCCAGGATCCGGCCCGACAGCACCGGATCGGTCTCGACCAGTTTGGCGATCTCGGCGAGGTCTACCCCCGATTCGTCTCCCAGAGCCAGCAGTCGGCTCGCAACCGGCGCGAGCGGCGGCAGGTTCTTCACCTGGCGCAGGATCATCTGCACCTGCTCGGTTTCTTGCTCGGTCGCGACTTGGGCTTCGGTTGCGTGCATGTCAGGCCGCGGCGCGATAGCCCGCGCTCCCCGCGCTGAGCATTTCTTCCACCTTGCGAACGAACACGGCGGGCTCGAAGGGTTTGAGCAGCATGGCATCGATGCCCGCTGCGGACATCGCGCGGATCTCGTTCTCGCACCCGGAAGCGGTGACGCCCAGGATGCGGCAGTTGCGAAGATCCTCACGCGCCTTGAGGCGCGAGCAGACCACGCTGCCCGAAACATCGGGGAGCATCAGGTCGAGCACGATCGCCTCGGGCCGGAGGCTCTCGGTCAGCAGCCCCGCGTCGTATCCGGTGGAGGCCGTTCGGACCTCGAACCCGGCGCGGGTGAGCGCGTGTTCCGCCAGGCGGAGAAAGGCGGCATCGTCATCGACCACGAGCACGCGCCGGCGTGTCGGCGTGGATGCCGGCGCAGACTCGAGCGCACCGGTCGGGATGCCGCTCGCACGCATGAAGCGCAGCAATTCGTCGCGCGGAATCCGGCGGAACTTGGAGCCCGGAACACGGAAACCGGTGAGGCGTCCGGCATCGAAGCACCGGATGATCGTCTGCTGACTGACCTTGCACACGGCCGCGGCCTCGCCTGTGGTGAAGATCCGTTTGGTCCCGAGCGGCTCGGACGAGCCTTGCGGTTCGGGGGCGATTTCGGGCGAGTCCATGCAACCTCCGGAATTCGAGGGGGTGCGGGCAGCAGAAGCGAACGCGGCCAGAATTGTCCGGGTCCGGATCAAGGTCCTGAAACCTCGTCATCGGGCCTCGCGTGCGGTCACTTCAGGCAATCTGTGCGAGTGGCGCGGGCCGGGTGGCTCAAAAATGCGCTGGCCGCGGTTCGGTCAGCGTTGCTGCCGCGCCCGCCAGAGGGTCAACGCCTCGGGCTCGCGCGGATACAGGGGCATCAAACCGCCCGGAACGCCCGCCGACAATCGGAACGCCAGTTCCAGGCACTCGTTCGGATCGAAAGCCGGCGGCAGAATCTCGATCCCGTGCTCGATGCACGCCGCCCGGATCGGTTCGGGAAGAAACGAATCGGCGATCATTCGATCGACGCCGAGCGGAGCGACATCGGCGGCACGAATCAACCTGCCCTGCGGGGCCGGGTGTTCCTGCCATGCGGGATCGAAAACTGTTGCGAATGTGGAATCGCCCTTGCTTGCCAGCGCGACCGCGAAGCGGCCGGAGGGTTTCGTGCTGCGTGCGACGACCAGGGCGCTGGGCACCGCGACGGTGGTTGCGCGCGCAACAAACGCGATCGCATTCCCGACCGTCACCGCGACGCGCAGAGCCGTGAACCCGCCGGGACCGACCGAAACGGCCACAAGCCCGATCTGGCGCGCGTTCGCGCCGACGCGTCGGCAAAGCCGGTCGATCGCGGGCATCAGGTCATCTTCGCGCCCGCCGCTTTTTCGGAGGAGTTCCACCTGGGGCGGCCCCGCGGGGACCAGCCGTTCGGACTCGCGCACGACCCGGACGATCGCAACGCCCGGCCCGCTGCCGGTTGCGTGGTCGGCGGACGGGTTGCTCGATTCGATCGCGAGTGCGAAAATGGATTGGTGCGGAACATCCACCGCGAAGCCTAGAGCCCCAGAACGACACACCCGGAAAGGCTGCCACGCGCCCCGGATTCGATCCGCCAACCGGCTACGCTGTGGACATCGATCGTCCTCTTTCGAATCGGGAGCAGCGCATGCGCATCGCACGGACAGGTCTGACACTCGCGGCAACGGTCCTTCCCGCGGTCTGCCTCGGCGAACCTCAACAGGAACAGATGACCCCGGCGCCCGAAACGGCGCCGGTGCAGGAGGAAAAAGCGCCCCCGCTCGAAGGCACGCAGCCCGATTGGAAGTTCCAGTTTGAACCCTCGGCGTGGTACGCGGGAGCGAGCGGCAAGGTGCGGATCGCGGGCGCACCGGCGTCGAGCGGGACGGTCCGGATCAACGACCTGAACCTGGACAATCCGAAGCTGACGCCCGCGGGCGAACTGCACGTGCGCACGGGGAACTGGCGATTCGGATTTGGCACGTTCTTCTTCTCTCAGAACCGGCTGCAGACCATGGGTGTGGGCGGCCAGCTCGGCACCGTGGCGTTCGTTCCCGGAGATCAGGTGTACTCGAAGATGGAGCAGAACGAGTACGTGCCGGTTGTGGGCTACGAGTTCTGGCGTCGGAGCCCGGAGCCGAGCGACGCCGTGAAGTTTCTGGGCAGGCTGGAAGTTTTCGGCGGAGCGCGTCTCGACGATGTTGAGTTCAGTTTCGCGCAAGGCGCCGTGGCGTCGAGCCAGAGCGAGTTCTTTGGTCAGGCGATTCTGGGGATCAAAGGCTCGATGGAGATCGCGGAGCAGTTTTCGATCGATCTTGAAACGAGCGCGGGCGGCTGGCCGGGCGGCAACGACTACGCCTGGTCTTGGGACATCACCGTCGGCTTCATGTGGCGGCCGATCCCCAATGTCGGCGTGCAGCTTGGTTATCGCAACCTTGTGAATGAACTCCGGAGCGGCAGCGACTCGCAGCGGTTCTACTACAACGGCGGACTCGCCGGCCTTTTCTTCGGTGCGGTTGTCCGCTTCTGATGCACCGAACCGGGAGCATCGGCCCCGAAAGCCGCGAAATCCTCAAATCTGTGGATTCGGCACGGTGCGGCAAAAAACATGGACAACTTGTACGTTGGCGCATTCATTCTCACTTGACGCGGCAGCCACAATCGCGGATACTGTTGCTCGGGAAACCTCATGTCTGAAGCGTGCCTACATTCAGCAAGGGACTTTTCCGGGGGAAGGGTGGCGGGGGTGCGGGGAATCGCGTTCCATTTGGTTTTGATCGCCCTCTGATGGGCAGGAGTTTCTACCGTGCCTTCGCGTCTGACCGCGCGTTGCACCGGGGAAAACTTTCGTTTCGATGGTTGGACGTAGCAGAGTGGCGCGGCAACGATGCTTCGCACGTCAGAGTTTCGAGAGCATTCGCGGGAACACAGGGCCATGCGAACGATCACCAAGAAGAATTTGATCGATCACATCTCCAGCCGGGCCAAGATCAAGCGCCCGCTTGTCAAATCCGTCGTTCAGGAATTCCTTGATCAGGTGATCACCGAACTCCAGCGCGGAAACCGTTTGGAGTTTCGCGACTTCGGCGTGTTCGAGGTGAAGAACCGGGCCGCGCGCTCGGCTCAGAATCCAAAGACGCTCGAGCCCGTCGCGGTCCCCGCGAAGCGCACGGTCAAGTTCAAGATCGGGCGCCTGATGCGTGAAAGCCTCGAGGAGCCGGCGAGCCGCGCAAAGCCCGCTCCGGCAACGGCTTCCGCACCAACGAGCGGCACCGTTGTCGTCGCGAAGCCACGCTTCAGCGGCACCAAAGTCGAAGCCTGACCGCGTCCGCGCGATCGGACCGGACACCTCGCCCGACTTACTATTGATTCGGCGTCGGGAAACCCGCGCCATCGGTTCTGGGCGGAAGCGGCGTGCCCGTTTCGGGTGCGGGAGGATCTGCCGCCGGACCGATCGCGGGCGGTGCGCCTTCCACCGCCGGAGGGGTGACCATCTCGTCCAGACGCGAGCTCAGGCGCTTGGCATCGAACTGTGAAATCGCGAAGAGCCAACCGGATGTGCGCTTGTTGATCGCCGCGGCTTCGTTGGCGATTTCGATCGCCTTGTCGGGCGAGTCGCTCGGACGGCCATCGGCCTGCACCTGCGCCCACCACTTGTCGTCGCGGAAGCCGGTCTTGATCGTCAGCACCAGCCCATCGAACGTCTCGAATGTCGTCACGGTTGGGTGGGCCGCGCCGGGTCCGGTCGCTGCGGGATCGGGATTGCCGATCACGCCACCGGGATCCTTCATCACATCTTCCATGCCGAGGTACGCCGCGACCTGCACGGGGTGATCGAACGATTCGTTGGGCTTGAGCACGGCGCCCTCGGGAACGCCGATCGCCTCAAACGCGGGAGTGTCCTTGTCCTTGCGGACGACCGCGAGATCCGGACCGCCGATCGCGCCGGGCGAAACCGGGCCGGTGCCGACAGCGCGCCGGACGGTCGCGTTCTTCACGCGTTCACGCGCAACGCCCACAACCTTTCGGTCGATCCAGTTCATCGGCGTCGCGTCGAGGTAGACCGTGCCGCGCGTGAGCCACGACTGCGTGGAACCCGGGCGGCGGACGAATTGGCCGGACTCCATCGGTCGATCGAGCGTGGCGCTCCCCAACTGCGACGCGTTTCCGATGATCAGGGAACCGATCGTTTTGCCCGAGGCATCCTGAAGCTCGACGAGCGCACCGGGAGGCGCCTGCTTCTTCGCATCTTCGGTCGAATCCTTCGGGAGCACCGCGACATCCTGCACGCCCAGCTTGGGGTAGAACTCGGCGTTGGTGGTCTTTGGTTCCGCGAGTTCCAGGTTCGCGAGTTGAATGAGCATGGTCCGAATCCGCTCGATGTCGGCGGGGAAACCCTCCTTAGCGGGGACTGTCCAGGCGGCGTTCTCGCCCGAGCCGGTGCGTGCGAGGGTGACACCGCCGGTGCTGCGGAGGATGTTGAGCGTTGTGACGTCGTTGATGTGCTGCTTGAGCCCGGGGATCGCCGGGCCGGCCTCGGGAAGCTCCGCTCCACTCCTGCGCGTGCCGACCGCGTAAAACGCGGCGCCGGCGAGGAGTGCGGTGACGATCGCGAGATTCCGAACTTTCATTCCACTCATGCTGCCAACCTCATATCACCGGCCGCTTAGGCGCCGGCCCGCGCCGAGCGACGTCCGAGCGCCCGCAGCCCCGCCCAGAGAAGCGCGATCGCCATCACCACCACCGGAACGAGACCGATGTTGATCAACTTCACCCGTGCCCCGAGCTGCTCGACATCGCGGTTCAGGTCGAACTGCACCTTCCGGAGCTGCTTGCGGGTTTCCAATCTCTCGGCCCGGAGCGCTTCGAGCTCTTTCTGCTGCGCTTCGGTGAGCACGATGACGCCCTGCTCGGATTGATCCGGCCGGGCTTGCTCGATCGCCATGATCCGCTGCTGCGCGGCCTCGGCCTTCTGCTTCAACTGCTCTTCTTCCGCGCGCAGCCTCTGCTCGGCGCCGCGCTGGATCGCTTCAACGCGTGTGAACGGCTTGGTGTACTCGCCCCGCGCCCGAACGCCGAGCAGGTCGCCGCTTCCGATGAACGAGTCGATCGCGGTCATGAGGAAGTTGCTGTTGTCGGCGACCTTCATGGCGCCCAGCGCCGTCTGCTGCAGCCACATCCGGTCGGAAAGCACATCGACGTCGGCCACGATGATGAGGCCGGCGGGTTTGGCGGATTCTTTCAGGCTGCTTGCCGCGATCGGTTCCGCGGGGCCCGGCTTGTCCTTGTCGGCGGCCGCGGCTGCGGGATCGCCCTGCGGGAACGCGGACTTGAGCGTGCCGGAAAGCCGGGCGGCGAGCGTCAGCTTCTGGCCGCTCGACTTGAAATCGGCGAGCACGCTCGTCGGATCGGTCAGGGCCAGCATCGATGCGACGGGGAGCAGCATCGTGTTGTCGGTGGTTTCGATGATGGAGACAAAGTCGGTGCCCTTGCTCGCGCCGTCCGGTGCGTCCTTCTTCGAGAGAGCCCCGGCCATCGCAAAGTTCACGCTTGTGAGCTTGCCGGTCACGGGGTCGGAAGAATTGAATCCGCGTTTATCGACCGTGATGTACGGCGGGAAGACGATCTGCTGCTGCTTGCCCCCTTGCCCGGCGAGGAGCCGCGTGCCGAGGGTCGCATCCGCCGCGACAAACTTTGGATCAAACCCCACGCCCCATGCCGCGAAAAGATTCTCGAGGTTGGAGGAGAGTTGCGCGGCGTCGGGCTGCCCCTGGCTCTGTGCCGCGGCTTCGTCGGCCATGCAGAGCGGATCGACGTAGATGATCGCCTTTCCGCCCTTCAGCACGTACTGATCGATCGCGAACTGCGCCTTGGGGCTGAGGTTTTTGGGGTGCACGATCAGAAGGACGCTCGTCTCGGGGGGAATGACCAGATTGTCGGCCTGCAGAGTCTGCACGTCGTAGATCTGCTTGATCTCGGAAAAGAAGGCCCAAGTCGGGCGGCGCGCGGGTCGCTGCGTGCGCGGATCCATCATGAAGCCGCCCGCCAGATCGAGGCTGCTGACGACCGACACAACCGGCTTTGCCGCGAGGGAGAGGGCCTGGATCAGCCGGGCGACGTCGTACTCGAGGAACCGCTCGTTGGCGACATCAAAGAGCGGAATCACCTCGCGCCCTCCGACGGTGTTGGTTCCCACCAGGCCGAGGTAGATCACGCCCCCGCCCCGTGTCGGAACGCCGGTGAGGCCCGCCTGCACGGCTCGGTCTTCTTCTTCGCTGAACAACTCGGGATCGATGGTTCGCACGACGATCTTGCCGCCCGAGGCCCGGGCGAACTCTTCGAGAAGCTCCGCGATTCGGCCGGCGATGCCCTCGATCTCGGGAACGCCCTGCGCCGCCTTGGCGGAGTAATAGAACGTCAGGGTGATCGGCTCGGCGGGCTTTTTGGCGATGTTCCGCGAGCCGTCGGTGAGTGTGAACAGGCTGCCCCGCGTGAGGTCCACCCGCGCCGAGCGAATCCAGGCGCCGGCGAGCACGTTCACCGCGACAAGCAGCACCGCCAACAGGATGAGCGATGTGAATCCGGCAATCTTTGCATTCATGATTCGGGTCTCTACGGCCTACCGCCTGTCTATTCCGCCTTCTTCATGTTCACCACAACGCCGGTCGCCGCGATAAAGACGGCGATGATCGATCCGAAAAACAGCACGTCGCGCAGGTCGAGCACGCCCTTCGAGATCGCCTCGAACCGGGAAAGGAAGCTGAAACTCCCGATGATCTTGAGCGCCTCGAACGGCACCCATCCGCTCACGAACGCCTGAATGTCCTTCAGCCCCGCGAGCATGAACATCAGGCAGATGACCACCGAAACGATGAACGCGATCACCTGGCTCTTGGTCGTCGCGCTGATGCACGATCCGATCGCGAGAAACGCGCCGGCCATCAACAGGCTGCCGAGATACCCGGCGAAGATCGTCCCGTTGTCGGGCTCGCCCAGATAGTTCACGGTGATCCAGATCGGGAAGGTGAGCGCGAGAGCCACGCCGGTGAACGCCCACGCCGCAAGGAACTTCCCCACCACCGCCGCCGAGAGCGAGATCGGAAGCGTGAGCAGGAGCTCGATCGTTCCCGTTTTGCGCTCGTCGGCCCAGAGCCGCATCGAGACAGCGGGAATCAGGAACAAGTAGAGCCAGGGGTGGAAGTTGAAGAACACCACCATGTCCGCCTGCCCGCGTTCGAAGAACTTTCCGAGTTGAAACGTGAAGACGCCGGCAAGAAAGAGGAAGATCACGATGAAAACGAGCGCGACGGGCGTCGTGAAGTACCCCGCGAGCTCTCTTCGGAAGACCGGAATCAGCCCCTTCATGCCGCACCTCCGGCCGTGGCCTTCGGGCGCGACTCGCGTGCAAGATCGCGCGTCGTCATCTCGCGGAAAACATCGTCCAGCCGCCCGCCATCCACCGCGATCGTCTCGATTGTCCAGCCCTTGCCCTTGGCAAAGCTCGCGACGTCGGCCAGCAGCGGCCGGCCCCCCTTGGGCACCAGCGTGCAGGTCTGCCTCGGGCCCGCCGGACCGGCGGCCGACACGGGCACATGGCGCACGCCCTGGTCCTCCACATCCGCAACCCATGTGATCGCGGCAAAGTCTTTCGCAACATTCACCGGCTCGCCCGCGGCGCTCAGGGGCGGAATGACCGTGATTGTGACCGCGTTGTGATACTTGCTCATCGCCCGGAGCTGCGCCGGAGTTCCATCCACCAGCACCTTGCCTTTCGCGATGATCACCGCACGCGTACACACGGCCTCGACCTCTTCGAGGATGTGCGTGCTGAGCACAACCGCGCGGCCCGAATGCACATCGCCCCGGCCCGCCAGTTCCCGAATCACGTTCCGCACCTCGTGCTTCTGGTTCGGATCAAGCCCGTCCGTCGGCTCGTCCAGAATGAGCACCGGCGGCTCGTGCAGCATCGCCTGCGCCAGGCCCACGCGGCGCTTGAAGCCCTTCGAGAGCGTCTCGATCGGCTGCTTCATCACCCCGCCGATGTGCACGCGCTCCACAACAGCTTCGATCCTGCGTTTCTTTTCGGCGCCGGAGAAGCCGCGGATGCGCCCGATGAAATCGAGGAACGCGCTCGGCGTCATGTCGGGGTAGTTCGGCGCGCCTTCGGGCAGATAGCCGATGACCGACTTCACGCCCACCGGATCGTCCACGACATCGCGCCCGCACACCACCGCCGAGCCGCTGGTAGGCGTGAGAAAGCCGGTGACCATTTTCATCGTGGTGGACTTGCCGGCGCCGTTCGGCCCGAGGAACCCGAGCACTTCGCCCGCGTTCACTTCCAGGCTCACCCCGTCCACCGCGAGAATCGACCCGGATCCCGCGCCGTACCGCTTGCTGATGTTCCGGATGCTGATCATGCAGCCAGCTTCTCCTTGCTTTCGCCCGATCTCACCAAAACCGCACCGGCCCATTTCCCAAGAACCGGTTGCGGGTCCGATCAGCGTAGGAAAGGCCCATACGCACCTCATCTTTCTCTTCCCAATCCGTCCACGGGGCGACGGCTCCGCCGATCACGCGTATCTAGTCGTTCGGGCGGGCTCGGGGTTCGCCAAACCAGTATGACCGAAAACACCCGCGGGTCCGTTTGTTCCCCCTCAAGACCCGCACAGTTGGAGCAGACGCGCATGGTTCGCCGCCGCGCCCCGTTCCGGGGCTTGCAATACGCCTCCTTCATTGACTTCCTTGAAGCAGGTCAGCGGCATGCGTCGCGACTCCCCTCCCGGGCGCAATCGTTGCCCGAATTCGGGGCGTCACGCACGCCGCCCGGATTTTCGCCTTGCGGCGGGGGAGAGAGCTCGATGGACATTTTTTCGGATTCGGACGCTCTGTTGGACGGCGCTCACGGCATGGGTCGATCATCGGCCCCGGGTCAGGCGACGCCAAGCGATGAGCGGCCTCTCCGCGCTGGTGTGTCGTCGCCGGGGCCGTCTTCCGCACACACCAAGCAACCCTCGCGCGACCGCTTTATGGTCGTCGATCGGCTGCCGTACGCCACGGTCGTCACCTTCGTCACGCCGCACCTGCGCGAAGCGCACGCCGCCCAGCTCGGTCCGGAACTCGTCGCCCTCGCCCGGCTGACCGGGGGCAGACTGGCGCTCGACATGACACAGGTGACCGACTTCTCCTGCGCCTGGATCAACGCGATGCTGGCCGCGGCGCAGCACTGCGAGCAATTTGGCGGCCGGCTTGCCATCATGTCGCTCAGCCCCCGCCTGGAAACCCTGCTCCGCGAAACGGGCCTCCACCGCCAGCTCTACCTCGCCGGCTCGGTGAAAGAAGCCCTTCAGCGCTTCGCCAATTCGTCCCGGCGCTCGGGGGGGAACGGCCTTGGCCGCTGGCTGGGCCTCGGACGTGTGGACGCGGCATAAGCCCCGGCACAAATCCCGGCATATACCCCGATTCTCGGACCTTCGTTCGAACCGCCCAGATCGCGGGAAACTCAGCACCCTCGCCCTCCGTACGTGAGTATGGAGGGTTTTTCTTGCGCTTCAATATGCGTCGCAAGACCGCCGATTCCGCTCCGGAAGTCGTGTCTCCCGATGCGAGTTGGGTTTGGACTTGAGAGGGGTTGTTTCTTGACCGTTTCGAGCACCGCGACAGCCCGTGTCCTTCTCTGCGCCGGTTTCGCCCTCGCGGCGGTCCCGGTGCTCGCGCAGGATGCGCTGAACCTGCGATCGCAGCGCGTGCGATTACGAGACACGCCCGACCTGCTCAAGGAGCGGGCGATCGGGGCGAGCAACTCTCCACGCGTCATCTCGCTCGACGGACCGATCTCGCCCGAGCGCCGGGCCGCGCTCGCTAAGTCGGGCGTGCAGATCAGGGCTTTTCTCGAGGGAGATTCGTTTCTCGCGGACATTGCGCCGGGCTCGCCGGCTGCGCTGAACCGCCTCGGCTTTGTGCGCTCCGCCGCCGACTTCAAGCCCGAGTGGAAGATCTCGCCCGAACTGCTCGCCCAGGCGGCGCCCCGCAACTTCAAGGACGCCGTGCGGCAGAACATCCAGGCACGCGGGAAGCTCGCGCTGGTTGTCTCGCTCGTCCCCGGAGTCGATCCGAACCTCGCGCGTACGCAGCTCGCCTCGCTTCCGGGCGCTGAACTCATCCGGCTCGACAACGCCGGCGGCGATCCGATCGCCGTGCTCGCGCTGCCCGCGGGCCAGCTCCGTGCGCTCAGCCGCTTTTCCTCGGTCTTCTTCATCGAGGCCGCGCCGGAATATGAGGATCGAAACGCGAACGCGCGATGGATCGCCCAGACCAACATCAACAATTCGACGCCGTTCTACTCCGCCTCGCTCACCGGCATCGGGCAGATCATCGGCATCATCGAGTCTTCAACAAAGCTCGACCTGAGCCACTGTTCCTTCTTCGATCCGCTCGTCTCGGTCGCCGGGCCGACGCACCGCAAGGTCGTGTATCTGAACTCGCCGCGGAACGTCGGGCTCCACGCCACGCACGTTTCCTGCACGGCAGCCGGAGACGCGGGCGACAACACGAGCACCCGAGGCATCGCGTACGGCGCTCGCATCTCGTTCGTCGGCGGGCTTGCGCTGAACGAGACGGTCATCTACAACCTGTTCCTCGACAACTACAACCACGGCGCGTTCGTTCACAACAACAGTTGGGGCAACAGCAGCACGAACGCCTACGACGTGACCTGCCGCGCGATCGACAATTTTTCTTGGCAGAATCCGAATTGCCTGCTGATGTTCGCGACGTCGGAGACCGGTCCGCTCACCAACCCGGAGAACGCCAAGAACAGCCTCGCGGTCGTCGCCTCCGGCAACGTCGGCAGCGTTGAAACGGTCATCTTCGGCGGCACCGGCCCCACCACCGACGGCCGGCGCAAGCCGGAAATCGCTGCGCCCGGGTCGCTCTCGTCCGCGGTCAACGGCACCGGGTGCGGCGTCGGAGGCCAGGCCGGCACATCGATGGCGACGCCGGTCGTCACGGGCATGGCCTCGATCATCCGCCAGTATTTCACCCAGGGCTTCTATCCCTCGGGAACGGCCAACCCCTCCGATGCACGCACACCCTCGGGCCCGCTGCTGAAGTCGATGCTGCTGAACAGCGCCGTGCGCATGGGCACGCAGGCTTCGTATCCCAACGACACCGCCGGCTGGGGACGCCTGCTCGGCGACCGAGCGGTCTATCTCCCCGGCGATTCGCGCACGCTGCTGGTGCGCGATCAGCTCAACAACGCGCCGGGCGCGCTCTCCACCGGCCAGATCCGGTACATCCGATTCGTGGTGACGCCGGGCAATGAAGACCTTCGCGCAACCATGTCCTTCCACGATGCGCCGGGCAGCGTTGCGTCCACATCGCCGGTCGTCAACAACCTGAACCTCACGCTCATCGCCCCCGGACGCATCGACTACCTCGGCAATGTCTTCAGCAACGGATGGTCCACCACCGGCGGCAGCGCCGACGCCCTCAACAACGTCGAGATGGGCATGTTCGAATCCCCCACTCCCGGCGTCTGGTTCGCGAAGATCGATGCCGCGGCGGTCAACGTCGGCACGCAGGGCTACGGCCTCGTCCTGACGGGCAACGTGGCCGAAGCGACCTGCATCTGCGACCTCAACGCCGATGGCATGGTCGATGATGCCGACTTCGTGCTGTTCGTCGCGTCGTATGACCTGCTCGAAGACCCGCTGGGCGACTTCAACGGCGACGGAGCAACCGATGATGCGGACTTTGTCACGTTCGTCATCGCGTACAACGAACTGATCTGCCCCTGAGCGCGCGGTTTTGGTATGATCCGCCCGGATTGCCGGGCCGCACGCGGCTCGCGCACCGGTACGGGGTAGCGCCTTTGACGAGTCTCACAATCGCTCTGATTTCGTTCGCCTGCATCGCAACAGGATCGGTTGTCGGGGCCGTGGTGCGTCGGATGCTGCCCGGTCATCACCTCACCTCGGATTCGCGCGACGTGGTCAAACTCGGCGCGGGGCTGATTGCGACTCAGGCGGCGCTCGTGGTCGGCTTGCTCGTGAGTTCGGCCAAGGGTTCCCTCGACTCGATGAACACCGGCCTGACGCAGATGGGCGCCAAGATCATCGTGCTCGACCACACGCTCGCGCGCTGCGGGCCCGGGGCCGATCCGGTCCGGCGGCAGTTGAAGGCCACGATCGCCGACGGCATCCAACGCCTCTGGCCGGAAACCGGCCCAGCGACGGGAGTGGCCGCAACCGAAGCATCCACCGATTGGGCGACGGTTGTTGAATCGGTACATCGCCTGGAACCAGCAAACGACGCCCAGTCGCAGGCCCTGCAGATCGCCAGCGACCTGACGCACCTGCGGTTTCTGCTGCTGGAACAAACGCACACCGCGCTGCCGCGGGTGTTCCTGGTCGTCCTGGTTTTCTGGTTTACGGTGCTGTTCTGCTGCTTTGCAGCGCTGACGCCGCCGAACCCGACGGTCTTTGTCGTGCTGCTGGTCTGCGCCCTCTCGGTTGCTGGGGCGATCTTCCTGATTCTCGAGATGGGCCATCCGCTCGAAGGGCTGGTTCGTGCCTCGCCCGCACCGCTCGAAGCGGCCCGCGACCGGATCGGGCGGTGAACGGAGCTACTCCTCGTCGAAGTAGTCTTCCGCCGTCTTTTCGTCGTCCTCGAACTCGACCGGCGCCGACTGGGCGTCGCTGAGGATGCTCTCATCGAACTCGCCCTCGTCCGCGACCCAGACGCCGTCCTGCTTGGTGATCTTGGAGCGCGTGCCGCCCCGCCCGAGCTTGAGCTTCTCGCTGTACTTGCCGGTCTCGATCAGCTTGGTATCGTCCTCGCGCTGGCGGCGCTCGCGGATGACCAGCCGCAGGGGCACCTCGACAAACGGAGTCTCCTCGCGGAGCCGGTTCATCAGGAACCGCTGGTAGTTCGGCCGGAAAAGCTCAGGGTGATTGACGACGATCGTGATCGTCGGCGGATTGGTCTGCGTCTGCGCCACAAAGAAGACCTTGGCCTGCGTGCCGGTCGTGTCGGTCGGGCCCTGGCGCGTCACGATCTCGCGGATCAGGCGATTGAGCTTGCCGGTGGTGACACGCTCCGAGGCCTGGTTTTTGAGTTCAAAGGCAAGCTCGATCGTCGCGCGGACGTTGCGGTTGTCCTTGCCGCTGATGAACGCGATCGGCGCGAACGTGAGCCCGCGCAGCTCCTTCCGCAGGTAATCCTCGTACTTCTCGGGGGTGACGGGCTTGTCGTCGCGCCCGATCTGGCCCTCGGCCAGATCCCACTTGTTGACGACAATGATCGTCGGCTTCCAGCTTTTCTGCGCGAGGGCCGCGATCTGCTCGTCCACCTGGCTGATCTTCTCCGTCGCATCGAGCAGCAGCAGGATCACATCCGCCCGCTCGATCGCACGCTCGGCCCGGTCCATCGCCCAGTGCTCGATCTGGTTCTGGAAGCTCTTCTTCCGGCGCACGCCCGCGGTGTCGATCGCCACCAGGCTCTTCCCGTCCATCTCGAAGCGCACGTCGATCGCGTCGCGCGTGGTGCCCGCGATCTCGCTCACGATCACCCGGGGCTCGCCCGCCAGCGCGTTCACCAGCGTGCTCTTGCCCGCATTCCGCTTGCCGACGATCGCCAGCATCAAGTCCGCCCGCGCTTCGGGCTGAGCGTTCAGCGCCTCCTCTGGCGTGAGCTCGTACACGGCGTCCAGAAATTCGCGCCGCATGTAGTTGTTCATCGACGAGACCATCAGCGGCTCGCCAAACCCGAGCGCCGACAACTCGTGCGCGTGCGCCTCCCACTTCGGCCCGTCCACTTTCGTCGCCACCACCCGGATCCGAGGCTGCTTGGCTTTCTTCCCCCCGATGCCCTCTTCCTGCTTCGAACCTTTCTTCCCCTTCCCACCCTTCGCCGCCTTGCCCTCACGACCCGCCGCACCAAGCTTGCCTTCACGCAGCAACTTCGCGATCTGCTGATCGTGAGGAGTGATCCCCGCCTGCGCATCGATCGCGAACAGGATCAGATCCGCCCCTTCCACCGCTGCCGCGATCTGCCCTTCGATATCGTCGGTCAGGGTGGCCAGATCGGCCCCCACTTCGTCGAACCGCTCACCCTCCGCGGCATAGACACCGAAGCCGCCGGTGTCCATGAACTCGACGGTCTTCTTCGGGCTGCGGATCCCGTTCGGACCTTCCAGGTCAACGATCGCCGCAACGCGGTCGCGCGTTACCCCCGGCGTCGGGTCCACGATGGAGACCTTCGACTTGGCGATCATGTTCATGAGCGAGGACTTGCCCGCGTTGGGGCGTCCGACGATGGCGATGCGTGGAATGGGCACGGGGGATAGTAGGAAAGCGAGAGTGTTTTCAACCGGAGAATTCAACCGGTCGTTTCGTGCTCTTTCGCCGCGAACCGGCCCTTCACCGCGAACAAATCCAGCGGCGGCATCCCCGCCACGCGCCGCTCGTGCTCCAAAAGCCAGCGCTTCCGCCACAAGTCGCCGCCGTAGCCGCCGAGCTGCCCGTCCGCGTTGATCACGCGATGGCAGGGCACGATAATCGCAATCGGGTTCGCACCGTTCGCGGCGCCGACCGCGCGAAAACCGTTCGCACTGCCCACGCGCTTCGCGAGCTCCGCGTACGAGATGGTCTCCGCGTACGGGATGCGGCAAAGCTCCGCCCAGACTCGGCGCTGAAATTCCGTTCCGCCCAGCTCCAGTGGCACATCAAACCGGCGCCTGCGGCCCTGGAAATACTCGTGCAGCTCGTGCTCGACCTGTTCGAGGATCGCGCTCTTCACGACGGGAAGACCTTCCGCGCCGGAAAAACGCAGCCCACGAACCGATTCTGCATCTGCTTGCAGCAGGAGATCGCCCAGAGGCGACCTCATCATCCGCGACGCGTTGGCGAGCGCGGGAACCATGTCCGCATGATACCACGCTTTGCCCGCGTGTCGCCCTTCTGAACCCGTTCCCATCGGAATTGCCCCGCTACGGGCACGGAAACACCCTGCCCGGCCACCCGCGAAGGGGCCCGCAATCCCCTGCTCCACTTCAACTTGGACGGCGGCACGCCCGCTCTCCGATTTTTCTGCGTTTTCCTGCACCCCCCTTGACTCATCGGCCGAATCATGGTGTACTAGCACACTAGAACACACGGACCATCCAGTTCCTCCGGCCACCCACTCCGTCGCCAGCATGACACTCCGATCCGATTCCAACCTCCCCGTCTTTCAGCAGGTCGCCGACCTGATCCGCCACGGCATTTCCTCCGGCATCTACGCGCCCGGCGATGCGATCCCTTCGGTCCGAGCCCAATCGCTCAAGCTGAAGGTCAACCCCAACACGATCCAGCGGGCATACGAAGAACTCGAGCGCGAGGGGATCATCGAGTCACGCAGGGGTGTCGGCATGTTCGTTGCCGCGGCAGGTGAAGCCCCCGCTCGCGCGAGCGCGACCGAATCCATCCGCGATGCTTTCGAGCAAGGCGTCCGCACCTCGATCGCGGCGGGCCTGTCCCGCGCTGCGACCGACGCCGCGTACGCGCGCGCCTGGCAATCACAGCGATCCGGAGCTAAGTCATGAACCCGACCGAGTTCGCAATCAGCACCGACCTGCTCACCCGACGGTTCGGCCAACGCACCGCCGTGAACGGCGTCGGCCTTGCCGTGCCGCGCGGAGCGATTTACGGCTTCATCGGCCTCAATGGCGCGGGCAAGAGCACCACCATCCGGATGCTCTTGGGCCTGCTCGCCCCTTCATCCGGATCTGTCCACCTCAACGGCATCAACATCGCGTTTGAACCCGTCCGCGCGAAGTCTCGCGTCGGCTATGTCCCCGACCGCCCCACTGCCTACCCGTGGATGCGCGTGCAGGAAGTAATCCAGTTTTGCGAAGGCGTCTTCCCCGACTGGAGCCCCACGCTCGCATCATCTCTGCTCAAGAAATACCGCATCGATCCGCGTGCCAAAGTCAGCAAGCTTTCCAAAGGCACCGGCGCGAAGCTCTCGCTCCTCCTCGCGCTCTCGCACGATCCGCAGATTCTCATTCTCGACGAACCGACCGACGGCCTCGACCCGATCGCTCGCGATGAGTTCTTCGAAGAGGTCCTTCGCGCCTCGCTCGATTCTCCCCGCACCGTCCTGATTTCCAGCCACTCATTGCAGGACATCCAGCGTGCCACCGATCATCTCGGCTTCCTGCACGAGGGTCGCCTGATCTACCAGGGCCGCACCGACGAACTCCTCGGCACAACGAAACGCGTCCGCCTTCTCCCCGATACTCCGATCGAGGATGCCGCGCTCCGTCGCCTCTCGCCCGATGTCTCGCACATCGCACGCGAAGGCCGCGCCGTCACCGTCACGCTCCGCAATTTCTCGCCCGCCGTCGCGGAGTCTCTCCGAACCGCCGCCCACAGCCCAAACCTCGACATCGCCGATCTCTCGCTCGACGATGCGTTCAAAGACATCGTGAAGGGGATGGAGGCAACATGTTCCTGACACTGCTCCGGAAAGACTGGCGCCTGGCCAAGCCGGCATTTCTGCTCATGGTGGTGCTCTTCTTCGTGCCCGCTTCGGTCGGCGTTGCCGTCACCGCGTACGCGCGCATCTTCGAAGACAAAGTTCCGCTGCTCCGATTCTCGAACGACGATTTTGCTGATCTCTTGTCCCTTCTCGTCGGCGGCGGTTGGCTCTGCATCTTCGTGGGTCCCGCGGTCGCCGCCTGCCAGTTCGCCCGGGAGCGGCGCGAGCGGACCTCGGAATTCCTCGGCGCTCTCCCCGTGAGCCGCGGCAGAATCATCCGGAGCAAGGCGCTCACAACGGCCTGCATGCTCGCATTTCCGCTGTTGCTCTGCTTTCTTGCAAGCATTTCGGCATCCACTTCGAATCACAATCCTTTCGATGGAAGAACGCAGGCACTCTCGATGTTCGGCCTCCTCTCCGCCATCTTCCTCGGCGTCTGCGGCCTCGGTTGGCTCTTCTCCTGCATCCTCTCCAGCGAAATCCTCGCAACCACCGCGGCTCTCCTGGTTTCCGCGACATTGGCCTTCAAGATCTATCTCGTCTTCCAGGTCGTTCCGTCGCTGAAAGCGCTGAGTCCAATGCAGCGGGAACTCACACTCACTTGGACCATCGCGGTCCTTTTCGCGTGCTTCGCGATCGTCGGCTTCATCGCGGGCACGATCATCGCGAGCGTCCGTCGCACGCTCTAGCTCTTCGCGTACCGTCGCCCCGGCGCGCAAACAATCCCGCGTGCCCCCTTCTGCTCTTCCCAGCATCCCGCTCATCGTCGGCCCCACCGCCGGTGGCAAGTCCGCGCTCGCCCTTGAACTGGCCCAATCTCTCGGCAACGCCGAACTCATCACCGCCGATGCCTTCCAGATCTACAAAGGCATGGACATCGGCACGGCCAAGCCGACAATCGCGGAACGCCAGGGCATCCCCCATCACCTCATCGACGTCCGCGACCCGCGCGATCCGACTCCCTTCACCGTGCACGATTGGCTGCGTGCAGCAAACGCCGCGATCGCCGACATCCAGTCCCGAGGCAAACTCCCCATCGTTGTCGGGGGCACCCACCTCTACGCCAAGGCCCTGCTCGACGGCCTCTTCGACGGCCCCGGCGCCGATCCCGCTCTGCGCGAACAACTCCGCGCGAAAGGTCTTCCCGCCCTTCGCGAAGAACTCGAGCGCGCTGACCCCCAGGCCGCGCAGCGCATCCACGCCAACGACGAACGCCGCACCATCCGCGCCCTCGAAGTCTTCCACCTCACCGGCAAACCCATCAGCGCCCACCAAACGCAGTGGGATTCCAAGTCGTCAACATCCGACATCCCCCATCCGACATCCCACATTCTCATCGGCCTCGATTGGCCCAGCGAGAAGATCAACCCGCGCATCAACCAACGCGTGAAGCACATGATGGAGCTGGGATTCCTCGATGAGGTCCGCGCACTTCGCGCTTCCGGTGCGTTCGCGCCAACGGCCAATCCGCAGGCCCGCGAAGCTCTCGGCTACAAACAACTGCTCGACCACCTCGAAGGACGCCGCTCTCTCGACGATGCCGTCGAACGCATCAAGATCGACACCCGCCACTTCGCCAAGACCCAGCGAACCTGGCTGAAGCGTCTGCGCCTGACTCCCGGCAGCATGTGGATCGATGCGAACTCCATCCCTCCGACCGATTGGGCCGCGCGAGTGTTGGAACGGATTGCGGCTGGCCCCGCGAGCCTCCTCTGACAGGCTCATCTTGTTGTCCCGGCACCCATTCGCCGCAAATCATGCGGTGAATACTCCATCTATTCACCGCACACCGGCGTCGCCGTTTGCCGCGGCATGAACCTCCAAAACGCGAATCCGCGACGATAAATTGAGCCATTCACGGCTCGCGAACCGGCGACACTCCGCAGAAGTCGCTTCACAACAAGCACTTACCGACATCTAAAGTTCGCCTTGCACAATACCGAACAAAATGCTACAATAGCCACCGCCCGCTCCCCCTTTCGACCCTTCCCCCTTGACAACCCCTTCTCCCTTTCCTTATCTATAAACGTTCCGGAGACCGCCACTTCAGGCTCAACCCGGTCAATCGCCGAAGGTTTGACAGCCCTCCGCGGCCGAAACCCTTCCTCAAACCCGATTCCTGCTTCCCTTTCGCCTCCCGACGTTCGGCACGCCATTCGCCTCTACTCAGACCCCCTATGGCCAAACGACCCTCCAAAAAAGCCGCTCCCGCACCTGCCGAACCCGCATCCGACGGCGGCGCGACCGCTGTCGCTGAAGCCCCTGCTGGTGCCAAGAAGCCCGCAGGCCGCTTCGCGAAGGGTGGCAAAGGTGGTCGAGGCGGCCGCGTCTTCAAGTCGGTCTATCGCGCCGGTTCCGCCAAGGGCAAGAACCTCGTCATCGTCGAATCGCCCGCCAAGGCCAAGACCATCAACCGCTATCTGGGCGACGACTACGTCGTGCTCGCTTCGGTCGGCCATGTGCGTGATCTGCCCAGCCGCAATCCGAAGGGTGTCAAGAACCCGGTCCCCGGCGTCGATCTCGAGCACGATTTCAAACCCACCTACGTCATCAACGAAGATCGCGCCAACGTCATCTCCGACCTGCGGCGGGCCGCCAAAGACGTTCAGTCCGGCGACGGCCAGATCTGGTTCGCAACCGACTTGGACCGCGAGGGAGAGGCCATCGCGTGGCACCTCGCGCAGGAACTGGGCATCACCAGCAAGCAGGCCAAGCGCGTGATCTTCGCCGCGATCACGAAGTCGGAGATCGCCAAGGCCTTCAGCAATCCGCACCCGATCGATGAAGACCGCGTGAACGCGCAGCAGGCGCGGCGAATCCTCGATCGCATCGTGGGTTATCAGGTTTCTCCGCTCCTCTGGAAGAAAGTCGCGCGAGGCCTCAGCGCCGGGCGCGTTCAATCCGTCGCCGTCCGCCTTGTTGTCGAGCGTGAGCGTGAAATCCGCGCCTTCATGCCGGACGAGTACTACGAGATCAAGGCCAACTTTACTGACCAGCTCGCGAAGGCCGCCGGTCTTGCCCCCGAGTGGCAGAAGCTGATCGCGCAGCGCGACGAAAAGAACAACCCGCCCACCGTCGCCCAGCAAACGCACTGGCTCGAAGAAAACAACGGCTTCCGCGCCGAACTGATCGAAGTCGGCGGCAAGCCTCTCGACATCCTCGCGCCCAAAGAAGGCGAGCACCGCACCGACGCGCAGAACAAGCAGATTCTCGATCGCGCGCTCGAAATCGCCAAGCTCGCCGGCGTGAAGAGCCCCGCCGTCAAAGTCACCGATGACCCGACCGGCAAAGGCCCCGCGAAATTCCTCCGCACCATCAGCGGCGATATCGACCCAAAGACTCCGTACAAAGTCGAGTCGATCGAAACCAAGCGCACGACCACCCGTCCCGCGCCACCGTTCATCACGTCGACACTTCAGCAGGCCGCGAGCAGCCGTCTTGGATTCGGCGCTCAGCGGACCATGCGTGCCGCACAGCAGCTTTACGAAGGTGTCGATATCCCCGGCGAAGGACCGGTCGGTCTGATCACCTACATGCGTACCGACAGCACGCACCTTTCGGGCGAAGCGCTCAACGCGGCCCGCGCGTACATCGGCAAGCAGTTCGGCGATAAGTACCTGCCGGAGAAGCCAAACTTCTTCTCCTCTTCAAACAAGGATGCGCAGGAAGCCCACGAAGCCATCCGCCCGACCAATCCCGATCTCGCGCCGTCGAATCCGAAGATCCGCCGCGCACTGACCGACGATCAGTTCCGCCTCTACGAACTGATCTGGCAGCGCTTCCTCGCGTGTCAGATGACTCCCGCGCAGTGGGATTCCACCACCATCCGCATTTCCGGCGGCAGCGATCCCTCCCCCGCCAAAATCGTCACCTTCAAGACCACGGGCCGCATTCTCGTTTTCGACGGTCATTACAAAGTCACCGGCGTCCCCCGGGGCGGCGAAGAGCAAACGCTCCCCACCTTCAAAGAGTCGCAGCCCCTCGCGCCCTTCGCCGCGAGCGTGCTCCAGAAGTTCACTTCGCCCCCGGCGCGTTTCAGCGAAGCCAGCCTCATCAAGATGCTCGAGTCCGAAGGCATCGGCCGCCCTTCGACGTACGCCAGCATCATCAGCGTCATCCAGGAACGCAAATACGTCGATCAGCAGCAGCGCCGCTTCTACGCCACCGATCTCGGCGAAGTTGTCACCGACAAACTGATCGAAGGTTTCCCCGGCATCATGGATGTCGGCTACACCCGCGAGATGGAAGCCCAGCTCGACAAGGTCGAAGAAGACCATCTCGACTGGATCGACATGCTCAAGAAGTTCTACGGCCCCTTCAAAAAGGACCTGAAGAACGCGGAGGAATCCCTCGTCCACGCCAAGGCCGAGTCGCAGCCTTCCGACTACAAGTGCCCGACCTGCGGCAAGCCCCTCGTCTACAAGTTCGGCAAGAACGGTCGCTTCCTCTCCTGCTCCGATTACCCGACCTGCACGTATGCGACGCCGATCGATCGCGACGGCAAGCCGCGCCCCGCCGCCGAAACCATCAACGTCATGTGCCCCAAGTGCGGCAGAGGCATGACCAAGCGCGTCGGTCGCTTCGGCCCCTTCCTCGGCTGCTCCGGCTACTCCGACAAAGAAAAGCCCTGCGACGGCCTGCTCAACATCGATAAGAAGGGCAAAGTCACCGCGCCCTCGCAGCCCCCACTCGCAACCGATCTGCCGTGCCCGACGTGCGAAGCTCCGCTGAATTTGCGGAACGGCGTGCGAGGTCTGTGGCTCGGTTGCTCGCGATTCCCGAAGTGCCGCGGCAGAGGCAAGTGGGCCGAACTCGACGAAGCCAAACGCACCGCGCTCGAAAAGCAAATGGAAGCGCACGCCAAGGCGAATCCGATTCCGGTCATCAAGACCATGGACGGAATCGCGCTGACGGATGCGAACGGCAAACCGCTGCCGACGGCGAAGACGGTGGATCAGCTTTCGGGTGATGGAAGTGATTCGGGGGAGCAGACGCTCGAAGCGGTTGCGGATGAGATGGGTGTGTGAATCAAAGGTTCCAACCCGTGATCCGATATCAGGCGCGAAACGCTTGTGGAAACACTTGCCAATTTTTGTGCTTTGCCTTGGGATAGTTCTGCTTGCTGCGATTCTTCTGCCGGTCGTAACCGGTGGACGAACGGACGCCGGCATGACGCGTGGCGCAAGCGTTCGCGCCGCTGAACAAATCGCGAAATCTCTGCTTGCGTATTCAACGTCTGCTGCGACCAATCAGCACGATGCAATCAATTTGCCTCCAGCGCACAAAGGGTGGCTAGAGGATTTGGCTACAGCCAAATTGCTGCGTTTGGAGCAAGTCGTTTGCGGACCTTTCGTCGCTGATGCCCCAAAGTGGTACTACGTCCGCCCGACTTCGCCGATTGACCCAGACCATCCCCGTCCGTTGGTTGTCGAAAATCCTCTCGTTTGGAATGGATTGGGAGCAGCAGTGGGATTTGACAATGGGACCGCAGAATTCTTGAAAGATGAAAAGCTCTGGGCAGCAATTGGCGGATTGTCCGCAGTCTCCGATCTAGCGGTGGATTTTACTGGCCCAGAAATCCTTTCCAAGCCGAGTCGTTGAACATCGAAGCCGTACAACTTTTGAGCATCCTACTGCGCCATTGAGTGTCATCGGGCACGAATTCAGCCGCAAGAATTCCTCTTGTCTCCCCTCACCGCCACCATCCTCATCTCCGCCTTCCTCATCGTTGACAGCATCATCGTTTTCGCCGTCTTCAACCTGGCCGCGAACGAAGTGAAGTCGTTCGCGAAACACTTCCCACAGGTCGCCCCGCAGATCCACGCCGAGCGCCGCAACTTTCAGAGTTTCTCGCTTGGCTACTACAACTTCGGCTGGTGTTTCCATGTCATCGCAGACGCGCAATACGTCCACATGCTTCCAGCTTGGCTCTTCCGCAAGCTCGGTGTTCCCAATTTCAGCATCCCGCGAACGGAGCTGAAGGACCCAAAGAAGTGCTTCGCCGGAGTCATCATCACCGTCCGCAGCGAACAACTCCGCGGCCCCCGTTGGTGCCTCGCGCCCGATCTGCGTTGAAGGCTTCGCCGCTTGTATAAGAGACGACGGACGCGATTGCTCGCGCCCGTCATCGGCCCACCCTTTGTCGAAGCACCCGCTCTTACGGGCAGAGCAACGCGTCGTACGCGGCAGCGAAGAGCACGAAGTCAGCGTCGTCCACCAGTTCATCGCCGTTCAGGTCCGCCGGGCAGTTCGCCGGCATGGACCCACTCGAGCATTCCAGGATGTCGTAGGCCCCGGCGAACTGCACAAAGTCGGCATCATCGACGAGCCCATCGGAGTTCAAGTCGCCGGGGCATGCCGCGGCGACAAGTTCAAACGCGCCCATATCAGGTGCCGAGCCCGACGTGCGGAGATTTCCGAGCAAGTCGAACGCGTGCTCGGGCGAGAGCGATGCGGCGCTTGCCTCGTCGATCGCCGGCGACTCGGGCATCAGCGAGTAGTCGCCCGCTCCCGCATTCACAAACATCGGATCGGTGTTGAGCACGCCCAGTCCGCTCCAGCCGCCTTCCACAATGCTGTGCCCGATGTCCCAATCGCCGGTCAACAGCGCGGGGGCGTTCGACCACAGGATCGAGTTTCGGACATTCCGCTGCGATGCCGATCCCGCTGCGGAGAACAGTGTCCCGCCCGCGGGGTTGGTGTTGGATGCAAACGTGACGTTGGTCAGGTTGAGATCCGTCGTGCCTGGGGTGAAGTGACGGACGGCAACAGTTCCGCCTTCGATGGACGGGCCGTTGGTGCGGCCGGTCGAAGTGTTGCCCGCAAAGAGCGAGTTGAAGACGCTGACGTTGGAGTCATACACCGAGATGGCCGATCCCGTCGTGCTCGTGTTGTTCAGGAAGCGGACGCGATCAAAGACGCCCGAGCTGCGGAACCGCACCGAGGCACCGCCCGCAACATCCGTGGTCGCCGCGGCATTGAACGATTTGTTCCCTTCGAGAATCGTGTCTTCAACCGTGAGCGTGCTGCCGAAGAGCGCAGACATGCCGCCCGCGAAGTACGCCGACCGATTGTCCTCGATGCGGCAGTTGCGCACGATCAGGCTGCCCGTGTCGAGAAGCACGGCGCCGCCAAAATCATCGTCATTCGCAGCGCCCCGCAACGTGAATCCATCAAGGATCGCAGGAACCGTGGCCCCCTGGCAGTAGACAAGCCAGTAGCTGTTGTCGGCGCGGGTCGCCGGATCCGATGTGTCGTTTCCCAGGATGTCGCCGGTGATGACCGTCTCGTGCGCGACAACGTCACGCGCATCTGGGTCGAGTGCGCTTCGACCTGCATAGCCGCCCTTGAGATGCGTGCCCGAATCGATCGGTGTATACAGATAGCGGTTGCCGACGCCGCTGTCAGCGCGGTACACGCCACCCGCGACGCGCAGTTCGACGGGCGGTCCGTCGGGGTTGGACCTGCTCGCGGCGAACGCCACCGTTTCCGCATCCATGATGGAGGTAAAAGCGGAATTCCAGGACACTCCATCGCCGTTGCTCGGAGCAGATTGATCAACATAGACGACCGAAGGAACGGCCTCGCGAGTCGAGAAGACGTACGCGGGAATCGGCATCGCACGCGTTTCCCCCTTGGCGTTGCGAGCGGTGATGCGCCAGTAGTACTCGCGATTGGGCGCAAGCACGCCCTCGGGAACCGCGTAGCTGGTACCGTTCACGATCACGTCGTGAATGATGGTGATCGAGAACGCATCGATGCCGATCTGGACGCGATAGTCGGTTGCGCCATTGGAATTGTTCCACGTGAGCGTCGGCGTCGTGTTTCCGATGAACGCGCCGTGCGCTGGCGACTGCAACTGAAAGTAATCCGGGCGAGTCGTACCGCCGTACACAGTCCGCAGTGCCGCGGCATCCCCGGCGGAGATCGTGGTCTGCCTGCCGATTGCGTATTGCCAGTAGACGTCGTAGCCGCTCTTCACATTGACCGTGCGATCGCCGTCGAGGCTGAACGAGAAGGGCGTATAGTGCATCAGCGAAAGGAAGTCGTACGGGCCCGCGGCAGTGCCGGGCTGAATATCGAAGTTGAACTGGTATGCGGGATCGATCTTGTCGCTGTTGATCGAGACATAGTCGTCGCGATCGGGCCGCGCCTGCTCATGACGCATGCCCAGCGCGTGCATGATCTCGTGGATGATGATCGGCTGATTCGTCCAGTTGTAGATATCGAGAAACTGACGGGCGCCGCTCCGACCGATCGACGACGACGAGTTCACGTTCACAATGGACGAGTTGCGGATCGTGATGTACGCCGTCTGGGTCGTTCGAACAACGAATGTGACGTTCACGGTCGCGGAGATCACGGCCATCGCGTTGAGCATGCGAGTGCGGTTGGCGCTCGACACCGCGCTGTCGAAGTTGTAATGGACGATGCCGCTCGGCCAGGGCGTGCCGGAGACCAGGCTTGTGACCGGACTGCTCTTGTCAGAGACATCGATTGTTCCGCACGAGGAGAGCGCGTGATCGTGCGAGCGGGGCGGGATCGAGCGATCACCGATCTGTTGCGCGATCGAGGCAGTCCCCGAAAGCAAGGCACACGAGAGAGCGACGGACAGTTTGGGATTCTGTGACATGGTCGGGCTCCTTCCAGAGTGTGAGATGTGCTGCCGCAAGGACCCGATTGCCCCTGGGCTCGGACTCCCTCCGGGCGAGAACCGCCGACGAGCGGCGCATAGGGACATGAGATTTGATCGATATTTCTGGGTGTGAGAAGGCCATCCCGCAGCGATCGAGAATCCGCTGGGTACCCGCCCCGCCTTTCAGTATCATGCTTTCATGCACGATCCGGGGGTGTCGGTCATTTTGAGCAAGGTTGCGTCGGGCGATCGCCGTGCGGCAGACGACTTGTTGCCTCTGGTGTACGCACAGCTCCGTGCCGCGGCACAGAACGCCATGCAGAACGAACGCAGGGACCACACCCTCCAGGCGACCGCGCTGGTGCACGAGGCCTACGCCAAACTGGTGGGCGGGCAACCCGTGGACTGGGCCAACCGGGCGCATTTTTACGATGCCGCGGCACGCGCGATGAGGCAGATCCTCATCGATCACGCCCGATCGCGGAACGCCGACAAGCGCGGAGGCGGGGCCAAGAAGCAGGAACTGACCGATTTCGCCGCGGCTTTTGATGCGGATTCTGAGCAGATCCTTGCGCTCGACGAGGCGCTTTCCCGCCTGGAGGCTGAAGACGCGGAGCTGGCAAGCGTTGTCCGCTTGCGATTCTTCGCGGGGCTGAGCGGCGACGAGACCGCGAACGCCCTGGGCGTTTCGGCCCGCAAGGTTGACATGATGTGGGCGCGGGCGCGGGCATGGCTTTTCCGCGAACTCGAATCGCAGACACGCTAACGCCGCACAACGGGGAATCTGAACGTGGACAGGGGTCGGGCAAACGAGTTGTTTGAGCATGCGCTGGACCTGCCTCCTGCAGATCGGGAGCCGTTCATTGCGGCACAATGCCCGGACGACCCACAACTTCGTGATGAAGTGCTCTCGCTGCTCGCGGCCTTTGAACGCGCGGGCGGGTTCCTCGGGAGCCCAACCTCCGAACGCTCGCCCGGCGCCGCGCCGGGGTGGGAAGCCGCAGATGCGCCGGGCCGCGGGGTGAACGCCGCTTCGTCCGGCCCGAATCTGACGGGCGCAACGATCGGCGCGTTCAAGCTGCTGGAAGTGATTGGCGAGGGCGGCTTCGGTACGGTGTATCTGGCGGAACAGTCGCGCCCGATCCGCAGGCGCGTCGCGCTCAAGATTCTCAAGCCGGGGATGGACAGCAAGCAGGTGATCGCCCGTTTCGAGGCCGAGCGTCAGGCTCTGGCGCTCATGGATCACCCGAACATCGCGAAGGTGCTGGATGCGGGCACGACCGACGACGGCAAGCCGTATTTCGTGATGGAGCTTGTACGCGGATCGGCCATCACAACCTACTGCGACGGGGCCAAGCTCTCGCCGCGCGAGCGCCTCGAACTGCTCATCCCCATCTGCCAGGCCGTGCAGCACGCTCACGCCAAGGGCATCATCCACCGGGATCTCAAGCCGGGCAACGTGCTCATCACAATGCACGATGGCGTCGCCGTTCCGAAAGTCATCGACTTTGGAATCGCCAAGGCGCTCAGCGGCAGAATTGCCGACCAAACCGTCTACACCGAGTTCCGCCAGATGATCGGCACACCCGCGTACATGAGCCCCGAACAAGCCGAGATGACCGGGCAGGACATCGATATCCGCAGCGATGTCTATTCGCTGGGCGTGCTGATGTATGAGCTGCTCTCGGGCAGCACACCCTTTGACAGCACAGCCCTCGCTCGCGCGAGGATCGCCGAGATTCAGCGGATCATCCGCGAAGAAGACCCGCCCAAGCCCAGCACACGCGTCAGCACCGCCGGGGATCGCATCGTTGCTATCGCAAGCTCGCGGCGGACGGCGCCTCTGCGCCTCGGCAAGATCATCCGGGGCGAACTTGATTGGATCGTCATGCGCGCCCTGGAGAAGGACCGGCGCCGGCGCTATCAGACCGCGGACGCGCTCGCGGCCGACGTTCGGCGTTATCTGTCCGGTGAAGCCGTCGAGGCCCAGCCGGTCGGCGCCGTTTATCGCGCCCGCAAATTCATCGCACGTAACCGCACGCTCGCGGCGTCGATCGCCATGATCTCCCTCGCGCTGCTGCTGGGGCTGGTTGTGTCGAGCATCGGCTTCTACCGCGCCGCTCGCGATCGAGACCGCGCGATCATCGCGGAAACCGAGCAATCGCATCTGCGCGCGAAGGCAGAAACAGCGCGGCTCGACGCGGAGAAGTCAGCGGCCGACGCGCGTGCCGCGGAAAAGACCGAGGCCGCCGCCAGAAAGCTCGCCGCGGACGAAGCGGCGCGTGCGGAATCGCTGCTTCGATTCAGCGACCTGATGATCGGCTCGGCCGATCCCGACGTGACCAACACCGCGAGCACAACGACCCGCGAGATGCTCGACCGCGCGGCGGCGCGCGCGGGCGAGTATTTCAAGGGCCAGCCCGCGTCCGAGTTCTCCGTTCGCGTGCGGATCGGCCGGGCGTACTGGGCGCAGCGGGCCAGCGATGCCGCAGTCGAGCAGTTCCTGCGGGCGGATCAGATCGCGCGATCGCTGCCGGGCCTCGATCCGCTCGAAATCTTCGCTTTCTATTCGACGTACTGGTGCGCAAACGGGATGAAGGGCAGCGACGCCAAGATCAGCCCGGCCGTTCAATTGCCGTTGGCGATCCAGAAGGTGGTCGAACCCAAATACCCGCTGGTCTGGAACGCGATCAATTCGATGAAATCGACCGGGCTGGTCTGGTCGCAGCTCGATGAGAGCAAGGCCCACGACATCGCGGCCGAGATCGAACGACGCATCCGCGATGAGATCGGGCTGCACGCGCCCGAAACGCTCCCCGCGATCATCTCGCTGGTGTTTTGGGGCGAATCGGCGTCATGGCGTCGCAACTTTGGAAACAAAGGAGACGGCTACTCCCGCCTGGCGATCGATTGCTTCGATCGCGCCCTCCGGATGCTGCTCGAAATCCTTCCCGAAACCAATTCCGACGTGGCGTTCGTGCGCCACATCCGCACGCTCGCGCTCCGCGATCAGGGCGAATACGACCTGGCGCTTGCCGGACTGGCCGAATGGAAGGCCGCGGCATCCAAAACCCTCGCTCCCGGCCACTGGATGCTCAGCGCCATTGATGGCTACACGGGCAGCGTCCTGCTCCTCCAGAAAAATTTCGCGAGCGCCGCTCCGCTGCTCGAATCGGCCTCGCTCGGATTGGAACACTCGGGGATGCCCCCCAAAGTCGCCAACGACTTTGCGGAGCGTGCCGCGCTCGCGTACACAAAGCTCGGACGGACGGAAGACGCCGAACGGCTCGAAAAGAAGGCCGCGGCATGGGTCGTCGCCAACCGGACAGTGCCCGAAACCGACGCCGTCACGCGGCGCATCATGAAGCCCGAGCAACTGCCTCTCCTCGACGCCATCATCCGGGTGCGCGAAACACTCAGCGCCGGCTCGCCCGAGGCAGGCCCCGCGCTCCTCGAAGCCATTACGCTCCGAAAGAAGCTTGTTTCTCCCACCGATCCGATCGCCTACGCGGTCCTGGGTTGGGAGGTCATCATCACGCTGCTCTACGAAAGCGGGCGCGAATCGCCCGGCGTCACGCGCCTCATTCGCTATCGGCTGAATCAGGACATCCAGGAGTTCGCGGCACAATTGCCGCTGGTATCCGAACGCGAGCACGCGTACTACAACTACCGCATTGGCCTGGCGATCTGCAACGGCGTCGACCCGGATATCGCTCCATCCGATCGAGGGAAAGTGAGCGAGCCGTTTCTTCGTGCCGCACGCGAACACTTCCGCCAGTCCGATCCCGAGCATGGCTATCTCCATCTCATCGAATCGTGGCTTGGCCAAAGCCTCTATTTTCAGGGTCGCTACCAGGAAGCCCTGGACGTACTCGCCGAGGGGTATCGCGCGATGGCCATGGAGGCCGGCGCTGGTTCAGACTACACGCTGACCGCCGTCCGCCGCAAGGTGCAGTGCTATTTCGCGCTCGGCCGGTACGACGAAGGGCGAGCGCTGATCACCTCTTATCTCACGTTGCCCGGCGCCGAGTCGCTGAGCGAATTCGGGCTGCGCACCTGCTCGGATCTGCTTCTCGAAGGAAAGGGTCAGAGCCCCGAGCAGCTTGCGCTCGGCGTTTCTCTCGCCAGGCGTGCCGTCGAGCGAAATCCCGAACGCGTTGCCAACCTTGCTCATCTTTATTCCGCGTTGAAGCGCACGGGTTCTTCCGATCAAGCAAGCGAACTGGTCGCGCGCCTGCTCGATCCCGGCTTTTCGAAGACTCCGTCGGATGTGAATATCGCCTGCTGGACGATCGTGAGAGATCCGGCAACGCCCCCAGAGCTCGCAAGCCGCACGCTGTCGCGCCTGGAGGAGGCGGCCGGTGCTGCGCCAAAGAACGCCGCGCTCGCCAACACACGGGCCGCCGCGCTCTATCGCGCACACCGCTACGAAGATGCACTCCGACTCGCGGAGGTGCGATTGAAGTCGAAGGTATCCGACGGCTTCTCAGTCGATCCGACCGCGGGCGACTTTGCAATCCTGGCGATGGCTCTCCATCAATTGGGCAAGCCGGAGGAAGCGCGGCAGGCCTTTGAGTCCATCCCTCCCGCGATGCTCACCGGGTCGATCGATCCCGATGACCTCGGCCTGCTGAACGAAGCGCGAGCGCTGCTGGGCGAGAAATAGCCTCGCCCGGCGTCGGCTCGGGCCGATGTCGGCTGGAGATTCCAGAAATTCATCCGAATCCCGGCTCTCCGTTGCGTTCGATGCCCGCTTTGCCCGCCCAGGGTGTGAACGGGTACCGGAAACCGCTCATCCCCATTCTCCTTGCCGCGTCCGACGACAAACCGACCTGCCCTTGATCGAGTTCCGCTCGCCACGGCCCCGACTCTGCCTCGCTCCTCCGCAGAACGTGCGAACGATGCCATCTATGAGAGCGCCAGACGCCACGCCCCACATGTCGTCCTCCGACTTCCGCACCCAGGCCCACCGCGCGATCGACTTCATCGCCGACTACCTCGACACCATCGAATCGCGCCCTGTTCTCTCCTCCATCAAGCCCGGCGACATCTACAACGCTCTTCCCGCGCACGCGCCCGATCAACCCGCCGCGCTGCGTTCCTCCGTGCCGGCCGAATGGTCCTCCATCTTCCAGGACCTCGAACAGACCATCCTCCCCGGCCTTACGCACTGGCAATCGCCCAACTTCTTCGCCTTTTTCCCTTCCGACACAAGCTACCCATCGATTCTCGGCGAGCTTCTCTCCGCCGGCCTCGGCGTGCAAGGAATGCTCTGGCTCACCAGCCCCGCCTGCACGGAACTCGAAACCAAAGTCCTCGACTGGCTCGGCGAACTCATCGGACTTCCAACGGAGTTCCTTTCCGACGGCGCCCAAAGAACCCCACGCGCCAGCGTGGGGCCGCAAATGCACTCATCAACGCCGCACGCCCGCAACGGCGGCGGCGTCATCGAAGGAACCGCCAGCGATGCCACGCTCGTCGCTCTCTGCGCTGCACGTCACCGCGTGCGCACGCAGCATGATCGCACACAAGCCTCCTCTTCCCCGCGCTTCGCGATCTATACCTCCACGCAGGCGCACTCCTCCGTCATCAAAGCCGCGATGATCGCCGGTCTTGCAAACAGCCCCGAAGACCGCACGCACATCCGCCTTATTGATACCGATACGAACTTTGCGCTCGACCCTGCCGCGCTCGAACGCGCGATCCGCGAAGACATCGCGAACGGTTTCACTCCCATGTACGTCGTCGCCACCGTCGGCACGACCTCGTCAACCGCGATCGACTCCATCGAACAGATCGCCGCAGTTCTGGATCGCACCGGCTGCACACACTCCGAGAGCGGGTTCGGTACCTGGCTCCACATCGACGCCGCACACGCCGGCGCTGCCTGCGTCTGCCCCGAATACCGCTCCATGCTCACCGGCATCGCGCACGCCGACTCCATCGCCTTCAACCCCCACAAGTGGCTCCTCACCAACTTCGACTGCAACTGCTTCTTTACCCGCGATCGCCGCTCGCTCACCGGCGCACTCAGCATCACGCCCGAATACCTCCGCAATTCCGGGACCGACTCGGGCGCGATCGACTACCGCGACTGGCAGATCCCGCTCGGACGCCGCTTTCGCGCACTCAAGCTCTGGTTCGTTCTCCGCCACTACGGAGCCGAAGGTCTGCGGTCGTACATCCGCGAGCACATGAGGCTCTCCGAACTTTTCGAATCACTCGTTCGTGCCGACGACCGCTTCGAGATCGTCGCTCCGCGCACCATGAACCTCATCTGCTTCCGTTATCGAGGCGACGACACTGCCAACAAGCGCCTGCTCGACACCCTCAACGCCAGCGGCAAGCTCTACCTCACCCACACCGTGCTGCCCGGTGTCGGCTACACGATTCGCTTTTGCATCGGCGCGACCGCAACCCAGGAACGACACGTCCGCGACGCGTGGATGCTGATCCAGGACGCCACTCGTGCGATCGAGATCAAGACAGTTTGAACCACGAAGTCACGAAGAGCACGAAGGAAGGCGGAAGAGAACGCGGAGGGTGCGGAGTGGGCGGAGGTGCGCGGAGTCAAGAGAGAGAGAGAGAGAGAGAGAGAGAGTGTGTGTGTGTGTGTGTGTGTTCGTGTTGACTTGTGCGGCATCGAGCGCCTCGGGCCGTTCGCTGTACCGGCGCTCGAACCCACATCCCTCATCCGCAATCCGAAAGAAAACTCCATGCCTCTCCGCGCCAATCCGCCTTCTCCGCGCTCTCTTCCGCCTTCCTTCGTGCTCTTCGTGCCTTCGTGGTGAAATCTCCCCCACCCTCCCCCACTCACCGCACCCCCGCCAGCCTCCGCACCGTCATGTCAAACGTCCGCACCATGCCGCTCTGGATCGCGTACACCACCACGCAGTAAATCACCGCGGCCGCGACCGCTCCGATCGCCAGCGACATCCGCGCCGTTTCCAGCCCTCCCCCCCCGCTCACCGTCTGATTCATCGCCGTTTCCGGGCTGATCAACGCGTACATCAACGGCCCCGGGCTGAGCGCACCGAGCGCCGGTCCGATCCACGCCACGCTCAGCGCCGCCTGCCACCCGCACAATCCGACCATCCCCGCGACCGCGCCGACAATGCCCACCGTCGCGACAACCGACGAGATCGTCCCTTTGCTCCGCAGCGACCACTGCAAACCCACCATCACACAAAAGGCGATAAACGGCAGAACCACCACGGGCGCGAGCAGCGCCGCCTCGGGCAGCACGACCGGGACCGACATCGTTCCGGCGCCGGGAATCGCCGCGCTCACGCTGACTCCGTCCGGCCTCGCCAAGCCTCCAAAGAGAACGTAGATCGAGGCGATCGCCAGAGTCCCCAGGGGCACCGCCAGCAGAGGCAGCAAGTACGAAATCAACCCGCGCAGCTTCCCGAACAAGTAGCTCGACGGCGTGATCGGCGTCGTCAGGAGTAGATCCAGCGTGCCATCCTCTCTCTCGCGGCTGATCGCCGTCGCCGCCATGTTGATCGCCACCAGTGAAATCACCGCGAGCTCGCCCCACACCGTCGCCAGCAGCGCCGTGCGGAAGTCGTTGTGATTCAGCGTCCCGATGTGGTACATCACGAGCAGCGCCACGCCGAACAACCCGCCGAGCGCAATGAACGAGTACCGCGCCGCGATCCTTCCCAGCGTGCTGTTGCGTGCCGCGGCCTCACGCCACGCGATCGGATTGTGCCAGACCGTCCGCGCCGGCCGTGATTCCGCGCCCGCAGCGCCCAATCCAAACACCTTCCGATACCACGGAATCCCGCCCTCTTCACCCTGAAAAAGATTCAGCCCGCCGCTGCGCACCGTGAACGTCGAAACCACCATCAGCAGCACGCTGAGCACGAGCGACCCGTAGCACCACGTCCGCACCGGATGCTCAAGAAACCAGTTCGTGATCCCGCGCGTCGTGCCTTCGGGCGCCGTCGGAAAATCCGTCGGATTCAAGAGCGCCGCCAGCGCCAGGAACGGATTGATCGCCGTCATCCACGTCACGCCCGCGCCGCCCGCCGCGCCCCGCCCCGAGTTCCGCAAGAACACATCGATCCCCGCCGTGATCGCGAGATAGCTGATCACGCACACATAAAACGCGAACACCGCCCTCTTGCCCGCGAGCCTCGACACCGACAGCGCGATCGCGATCGTCCCGACCAGCAGCACCGCGAACGCGCTGATCGCAAAGCTCCCGAAGATCGCCCGCATCGAAACGCCGCCGAAATACTGGGTCAACGCAAACAGAGGAAGCGTCGCCACCATCAGCGCCACGATGAAGAACAGCCGCCCCAGCAGATTGCCGAGAACGATCTGCCCCGCCGTCAGCGGCGTCGTCAGCAGCACCTCCCACGTCCGCGGGCTCGCCTCCTGCGCGATCGCGCCCGCCATGAACACCGGCGCCAGAATGCAGATCAGCGCAAGCTGCAGATACGCAATGAACGTAAAGCTCGCCGCCGCGTTGATCGCCAGCTCGCGGTAATCCAGCTCCCCGCCCCCCAGGCGCGCAATCAGCGACCAGAGCAACACCAGAATCAGCACCGCCAGGTACGCCGCCCGGATGTACAAGTGACGCGTCCGGCGCGACCCGTTCTGCACCAGGCGCACCGCGATCGGGTTCAGGGGAATCAGGTAGAGCATCCAGCGAACAAAGACGGGCATGGACGGATCATACGAAACTCGATGCGTTCGGCCCTATGCCTCTTTGGCCTTCTGCCTCTTTCGATGCCTCATGCCTCGACCCCTTCTTCTCGCTCGCAGCCCCCGTTTCCAGCATCCATCTGCGGACCATCCGAACCGACGCCCAGGCAATCGCCAGCACGCACAGCCCGATCAACGCCCATCGGACCATCTCCGCCGATCCGAACGACAACCCCACCCCCGTCAGCATCAGCACATACGCCGCGACGCACCCCGGACACTTCGGGATGAGCGCCAGCCCCGCGATCGGAATCGCCCATCGCGCCGCGGCCCCACCCCGCCGCGTCCACACCCGAACCGCGCTCGGTGAAGGCTCCGGCGTTTGATCCTGACAGCACAGCATGAGTCTTCTCCCCGCGCAGGCAACCGCCCGGCGCTTCCGCCGATGCCGATCGCCCTCGCATTTCTGCACCTACGCCCCGTGGCCCGGCATCACCGGCATCGTCACCCCCGGCCGCTCCATCCACGGATGCACAAACGCCGAGCCGTCGTACCGATCGTGGTGCCGCAGCCAGTCCATCCCCTCGCCCTTCGCCTCATCACGCCCCCGCGGCGTCACATCCATGTACTCATACGCCCCCAGGAACCGCTCGAGCCCGCGCGCATACGTCGAATAGGTATGGAAGATCTCGCCCCGCTCGTTCCTGCAAAAGACCGAAAGCCCCGGCAACTCCCGGATCGGAAACTGCCCCGGCGCGTAGTTGTACATCGCCTTTCCGCTCAGCAGTTCCTCGTCCGTGTACGACACTCCCATGTCCCGCCCGAAATCGTTGCCCGCGCTCGAGACCCACGGGAAAGACCAGCCCATCCGCTTGCGAAATGCTTCGATCTTCTCGACCGACGCCTTCGACACCGTCACCAGCGCGATGTCCCGATGCGCGAGATGGATCACCAGCGGGTTGTAATGGTCCGCGATGAACGAGCACGACTTGCAACCCTGCGACCAGGTCGGATCGAACATGAAGTGGTACACCACAAGCTGGCTCCGCCAGCCGAACAGGTCCGCGAGTGATTTCTTTCCACCCCCCATGCTCGGCAACGCATCAAACGAATAGCTCTTCTCGACCTTCACCCACGGCAGCGCCCGCGCCTTCTGCGCCAGAGCATCGCGCCTTCGCGTGAACTCCTTCTCTTCCTTCAGCAGCTCCACCCGCGCCTTCAACCACTCTTCGCGCGAGACGATTCGATTCGCATCCATCATCAAACTCCTTCGTTCATCGCCGCAAACGCACGCCTGTAGGCCTTCGCCAGCATCTTGCACTCCGCCCACTCCGGCTCATCGAGCCGTTCTATCTGCCCTTTCCCGCTTTGCCCTCCGCCACCTCCTTAATCCGCTTCATCCCGTGCTCCCAGCCCTCCGGCATGCCATCCAGCAAATCCTGGCTCAGCGTCCCGAGCGCCTTGTGCACCAGCGTCAGCAGCACGCCCTTGCCTTCGGGCTTGATCCGGTACTGCACGTGGTTGATCGCGGCAAACGACATCGGCATCGGCCCGATCAACTCCAGCAGCGTCGGCGCTTTGATCACCTGCACGTGCCCCCAGAGGTGCCCGTACGTGTGACCGCCGGCCTCGCCCAGATCGCGGAACCACCGCCCGCCCGGCCACGGCTCGATCTTCATCGGAAACGCCTTGCCATCCGGCATCACGCTCCCCGGCCCGAGTTCTTCGAGCAGCGCCGCGAAAGCCGTTTCCGCGCTCGCCTCGATCATCACCTCACGCCGAATCTCCAGCGTGTGGATCTTCTCCGCATCCACCCGCACGCCAGAACCTGAAGTCGCCGTTGTCATCGCCATTCCCTTTCCGCTCTCGCGCCCACGTTCTCTTCTCGCTTCTCGCTGTTCGCTGTCCGATCCACGAAAAACCAGATGCCCAGTACCTACTGCCTCTCCCGCTCCATCCGCTCCGCACGCGCCTTGATCCGATCAAGCTGCTGCTCCCAGAACCGCTCGTACTTCTTCACCCACTCGTACACGGGCTTCAGTTCCTCACCGTTCACGCTGTACATCCGCCGCCTCCCCTTCCGCACAACGCTCACCAGGCCCACCTCGCGCAGCACGCCCAGATGCTTCGAGACCTGCGGCTGAGGCCACCCGAGCTCTTCCACAAGCCACGTCACATCCCGCCCGCCTTCAACCACAGGCAAACCCCGTGAAAGAGCGCTCAGAATCTCCCGCCGCCGCGGCTCCGCAATCGCCGCAAACGCATCCAGGGTCGTGGGTGAACGTGCCATCATTCAAATATATACCGATATCGGAATATATCAACCGCGATTCTCAGAATTGGTTTCCGCACCCGCCGCGGCACACGTCCCGCTCTCCATCGCACGCCGCTACCCTGCTTCGATGAGCATCCAATCACTCGCCAAACAGTTCGTCGACCTCTGCAATCAAGGCAAAAACTTCGACGTGATGCGCACCATGTACCACCCCGACATCGTCTCCGTCGAAGCCGACGGCAACGAGACCAAGGGCCAGCAGCCGGTCATTCAGAAATCCGAAAAGTGGGCCGCGGCAAACGAGATCCACGGCGAAAAAGTCCTCGGCCCCTACTTCAACGGCCCCGATCAGTTCGCCGTCCACTTCACCTTCGAAGTCACCCCCAAAGCCACCGGCAAACGAACCTCGCTTCCCGAGATCGGCGTCTACACCGTGAAGGGCGACAAAATCATCCGCGAACAGTTCTTCTTCGATGGCCCGCGCTGAACCGCTTTTGCAGAAGCCCCCTCCCCGCGGGAGGGGGTTGGGGGTGGGGGTGTTTCTTCCAGACTTTGCCGCAGCACCCGCATCCTCACTCAGAACACAACCACCGGATTCTCCGCATCCCCCCTCGATGCCTTGATGCCTCCTGCCTCGATGCCTTCCCCTTCATCGCAATGCCGAAGCGACCGACCTCATCGCCGCGCACCATCAGCTTCTCCGCGTCACTTCTCCGTCCCAAATCAGAAGCCGCCGCCAAACCCACCTGGTCCTTCCTCACACTCCCCAAGCACGCCTCATCCAAACTCCCTTCCCGAGGCCCCGTCTCCGTCCGCGGCACATTCAACCAAATCCCCTTCACCGCCACGCTCCAACCCGACGGCAACGGCGGCCACTGGCTCAAAGTCGAAAGCAAACTCCTCAAGCAATCCCGCTCCGCGCCCGGCGACACCATCACCGTCGAAATCACGCCCCTCTCTCCCGAAGAAGAACCCGAACCCAAACTCCCCCCCGACTTCCGCAAAGCGCTCAGCGCCGCTCCGAAGGATGCGCAAATCGCCTGGAAAGAAATCACTGCCGTCGCCCGGCGCGACTGGATCCTCTTCATGACCTCCGCCAAGAAAGCCGAGACCCGCGCCAGCCGCATCGCCAAGTCCTGCGACATGCTCGCCAAAGGCAAACGCCGCCCCTGCTGCTTCGATCGCAGCGGCATGTACGACAAAAGCCTCAGTTGCCCCGTCGCCGACACCGACTGACCCGTTGTCCACGGTTCCGCTTTCCATCTCGCGTGCCTTCGCATTTGTCCTCCCCCGTTCCCAACGGGGGAGGTGGCATCGCGCAGCGAAGCGATGACGGAGGGGGTTTCGGAATTCCCCGCGGCCAAACCGCGTTCAAGCAACAATGAAATCGAATCCGTTTCAGGAGTAAGCCATGCCCAAACTCCGCGTCCTCTGCTTCTCCCTCTCCCTCGACGGCTACGGCGCCGGCCCTTCTCAATCCCTCGAAGCACCTCTCGGCATCCGAGGCCACGAAATGTTCAACTGGTTCTTCCCCACCCGCACGTGGAAGAAGATGCAAGGTGAAGACGGCGGCGAAACCGGCGTTGACGACGACCTCGCCGCCAAAGGCTTCGAAAACATCGGCGCCTGGATCCTCGGCCGAAACATGTTCGGCCCCGTCCGCGGCCCCTGGCCCGACGAAAACTGGAAAGGCTGGTGGGGCGAAGAACCCCCGTACCACACCCCCGTCTTCGTCCTCACCCATCACCCACGCCCGCCCCTCCGCATGAAAGGCGGCACAGAGTTCCACTTCGTCACCGAAGGCATCCACGCCGCGCTCGATCAAGCCAAAAAAGCCGCCGCCGGCAAAGACATCCGCCTCGGCGGCGGCACCAACACCATCCGCCAATACCTCCAAGCCCAACTCATCGACGACCTGCACTTGGCAATTTCGCCCACGCTCCTCGGCAGCGGCGAGCATCTGCTGCACGGCATCGACCTCAACGCCCTCGGCTACAAATGTGAACGCCACATCAACAGCTCAAACGCCGTCGCGCATGTGTTCATTCGAAAGCACGCCTCGGCATAGCCCGACTTCGAAAGAGAAACCGGTCGGACAATTCCACGCTCCGCATCGCAATCTGCGATCTCCTTTTGGATTGTCCCCGCCCCGGAGGGGCGACAGCCTGTAGCCACGGGTGAAGCGAGCGAGTCCACGAGCGAGCGCAACCCGTGGAAAGCGCGCGGCAGATCTCCAAGCCCCGGAGGGGCGGCACAATTCTCAAGCGACGCATGAACCACCGACGATTGGCTGCTTACAACTTCTTCAACGCCCCCACCAACGCATCAATATCCCCCATCGAATGCGCCGCCGAAATCTGGCACCGCAGCCGCGCATGCCCCTCCGCCACGACGGGATAGCCAAACCCGATCACGAACACGCCCAGCTCCAGCAGCCGCTTGCTCATCGCGATCGCCTTCGCCGTCTCCCCCACGATGATCGGGCAGATCGCCGTCGGGCTCTGGAGCACATCGAACCCGGCTTCCTTGATCTTCTTCCGCGCGTACGCCGTGTTGTCCTTCAGCTTCTGCACGCGCTGCGGCTCGCGCAGCATGATCTCAATCGCCTTCTTCGCGCTGCACGCCACCGTCACCGGCAACGCATTACTGAACAAAGTCGGCCGCCCGCGCTGCACAAGCAACTTCGTCACCCGCTCACTCGCCGCAACAAACCCGCCCGCACCGCCACCAAGCGCCTTGCCAAGCGTCCCCGTGAAAATGTCCACCCTTCCGGCCCCCTCTTCCTGCCTGGAGCCAGCGTTCCTGTCTTTATCACTTCTCCCCTCTTCTCCGTGCCTCTGTGCCTCTGTGGTGAATGCCTTTCCCCCGCGCAGCGGAGTCACCATCCCAAAGTGCTCATGCGTCCCGCGCCCAAGCTTCCCCATCACCCCATGCCCGTGCGAGTCATCGACAACAAGCAGCGCCCCATACTCATCGCACATCTTCCGCATCGCCGGCAGATCCGCGATCGACCCTTCCATGCTGAAGACGCCGTCCGTCACCACCCAGATCTGCCCCGTCACTTCCGGATTCTTCTTCGCGCCTTCGAGCGCTGCGCGCAAGCTCTTCTCGCCCTCAAGCCGATTGTTCGCGTACACCGCCTTCTGCACGCCCTTCTTGATCACCGTCGTCAGCCGGATCGCATCGATGATGCACGCGTGATTCAGTTCATCGCTGATGATGCAGTCGCCCGGCTCGCAGCACGTCGGAAAGAGCGCCTCCGCCGCCGTCCACGCACTCACAAACGTGTACGCGCTCTCCGTCCCCATCATCCGCGCGATCTCTTCTTCCAGCTCATGGTGAGGCGAAAACGTCCCGCAGATAAACCGCACGCTCGCCGTCCCCGCGCCGAAATCCTTCAGCCCCTTCACGCCCGCCTCGATCACCTCCGGGTGATTCGCCAACCCCAGGTAGTTGTTCGAGCAGAAGCACAGCACATCGCCGTACCCCTTCAGCCGGATCTTCGCATCCATCGGCCCTTCGATCGTCTGCAACTCCTTCCAGACCTTCTGGTCCCGAAGCTGCGAAAAAAGCGTGTCGGTGCGGGTATCAAAAATCGATGCTGCCATCCGTGTACTCCGTTTTTCGAGCGTACCCGCGAGACCGTACTCGCACGCGTTCAATCCGCGTCAAGGTCAACTGACGCGGCAATGTCCCGCGCACCATGTACCACACGCACAATCTGAATCACGTCATCCTGCACGCGATAAAACAGCAGGTATTTGGAAAACTGCTCGATGCCGACACATCGAACCTCAAGCTCATGCTTTGCGCGGGCCTCGACGTGCACGTGCCCAATTCCCGGACGCCGCACAAGCGATTCGATTGTCACGCTGTAAGCGTCGATGAAATCGAGCGCGAGCAACGGGCTCTCGTTCCCCAAGAACGTCGTAATCGCCTCAATGTCCGCCTCAGCCCTGCGAAGGAGTATCGCCTTCATCCGGCCTTACTCCGTGCCGCTCGGTCGCGCACCCGCTTCCGCAGCTCTTCAAAATACTCCGGCGTGACTTCGACGCCCGGCCCGCTATCCAGCCCCTCCTGAATCAACTCATCCAAAGGCCGGGGCCTGGGCCGCTCCGCATCCTCTCTCACCAAGTGCCGGAAATACTCGCTCCGATTCCCAAACTGCCCCTCCACCCGCTTCGCGACAAACTCCGCCAGCTCCCGCGGCAGCGAAATGTTCATCGTCTCCATCTTGCCCTTGTCACTCCCACCACCCTTCTGATCCTGCTCTTCCATGGCATCCTCCTGCCATAAATCATACATCTATTGCCATCTATTGTCAACGAAACTTCTCCCCGCCGCTTGCATCCAACCAACCGACGCTTTCCGGACGTTCCGGGTGCCTCTATCCCCTTCCGACCTTTGGAGACCGATCCTCATGCAGAAGCTGGCCAAACTCTCGCTCCCCTTCCTCACCATCGCCGCCGTCGGAACTGCCGCAGCGCTCTGGTCTTCCACCCCGTCCGCCGTCGCCAACTTCGCGGCAGACAACGGCTTCAAGGTCGATGCCGTCCACACTTCCGCCATCTTCGGCGTCAAGCACAACGGCGTTTCCAACTTCTACGGCCGCTTCAACAAGGCCGACGGCACCTTCAACATCGATGCCGCGGATCCGTCAAAGAGCTTCATCGACATCACCATCGACACCAACACCGTCGACACCGCCAACGGCAACCGCGACAAGCACCTCAAGGGCAGCGACTTCTTCTCCGTCACCGAATTCCCCGCGATGACCTTCAAGAGCAAGTCCTTCGCCAAGACCGGCGAAGGCACGTACAACGTCACCGGTGATTTCACGCTGCGTGGCAAGACCAAAGAAATCACCGTCCCCGTCACCGACACCGGCCGCGGCAAGGCCCGCAACGGCGAAGTCGCCGGCTTCGAAACCAAATTCAACATCAAGCGCTCCGACTACGGCGTCTCCTTCATGGTCGGCCCCGGCCTCAGCGACGACGTCATGATCCTCTTCAGCGCCGAAGGCGGCAAGGGCGCCTGATCTTTTCCGAAGCCCCTTCCCTGAGGGAAGGGGTTGGGGAAGGGTTCGCCTTTCTCAACCATCCAATCAAAACGCACCGCCCACCCGCGGTGCGTTTTCTTCTTTCCATCTCCTGCCATTATCCTTCTCTCCCCGCCTTTCTCCGTGTCTTCCCTCCGTGGTTCCCCGTGGTCCCCCGTGTTGAACTGCCTTCGCTTCCTCCCGAAAGATGCCGCATGACCCCAAGCCCCGAACTCATCCAGCTCATCCTCCTCGGCGTCATCCCACCCTTCGTGATCACCGCGTTCATCTACTTCTTTCTAGCGCCGAAAACGCTGCCCGCACCCGACGCAATCACCGGCAAACTCCCCGCGCCCCGCTTCGCCTGGGTCCTCCCGATCCTGCTCTGCATCCTCTTCTTCGCAATCCAACCCAAACTCGCCGGCAAGTTCGTGCTTTATCCGCAGTCCGCATCCGAGTGGCCGCTGCTCGTCTGCCTCATCGCAACCTGCCTCTCGCTCTTCGCACTCGCGCTGCGTCGCCCCCGCGCGCTGCGTCTTGCTCTCCGCTTCGCACTCATCCTCACGCTCGGCGGCTTCGTTGCGCAAACCTTCCTCAAACGCTGGAGCGGTATCGAGATCGCCGCGTGGCTCGGCATCCTCAGCACCTTTACCACCATCGCCTGGTTCTCGCTCTCGCACGTCGTCGTGCTGAACAAGGGCATCAGCGGCGTCGGCGTCCTCACCCTCTTCACGCTCGCCGGTGCAGTCACCTGTGTTCCCGGCTTGAGCTCACTCCCAAGCGCTCAGTTCATCGGAATCATCTCGTGGTCCTTGCTCGGCATCTGCGTCGTCGCGCTCATCCGTCCCAACCTTCGCCTCGCAGAAAACGCCACCCACGTACCGCTCCTCCTCACCAGCCTCATCACCTTCGCCGTCATGCTCGGCGCCGGCGACGATCCGGTCTGGCTCAAAATCCTCTTCGCCTCGATGATGATGCTCGTCCCCACGCTCCCCTTCCTCGTCGATGCAATCTGGAAACCCGCATCACCCACAATCGGGCGCACTATTCTCCGCCTTTCCCTCGCGGCTCTGCCGCTGCTTGTGATCGTCGCCGTCGGCGGGAAGCGCGCCATGGATGCGATGGCTGCGGACCAATACACCTATTAGTTCAATCCCTGAATGATCTCCTGCCCGTTCCACGAGTAGTACACGCAGACAAGCATGCCGTTCACATCACGAACGACAAAGTTCCCCGGCGAATCCTCGATTCGAACGCCGATCACACTCGGATCGCCTCGCATGAATTCCATCGCCGCATTCGCGACGGCCGCAGGGTCTTTGTCCTTGATCGGTGGCGTGGCATCGCGTCCAAAGACCACTCTGTAGCACGCGTCCAAAACAGTTCTTCGTCGCCGAAAATCGCTATACGCGGATTCCGTTGCCGATACCTGTGGCGTCAGCGTCCAAAAAATCAGGCCCACGACACATCCCGCTGCGGCGGACGCTCCAAGTCTGCGAAAGCCTGCCGGCCATGGACCGATCTGCGCTGCCCATCGCATCAGCCCGACGCCGGTCACCGAGAATACAGCCAGCCCCATCGCAATCGCGCTTTGCCATGCCGCGGCACGAGAAGCGACAGTGTTTCCGCGCATCGCCGCGTCCCTGAACTCGATTTCAATGTCCCGGTCCATCTGGCTCGGCGACAACGTGCGGCGAAGCCGTGTTGCGTGCGTCGCTTTCCCGAGAAGTTCCTTCAACAGCGAGTGCGTCACTTGCACATGCCCTGTTCCCCCCCTAGAAAATGTTGGACCATCGTCGGGGACCGAAACCTCCGCCCGCCGCACGCTCTCGAAACCCGGCCCGAAAGCGAAAGCACGTCCGAACACAAAGAGCTCCAGTTTCAACGGTGTCGTTGCACCCGCGCCCGTGAGCTGCATCGGATACACCGGCCGAGAGGTCTCAAAGGTAAAGATCAACGGGGTTGGTGCCGACATCCGCGCCTCATCGAACGACCGCCGCAGCTTCGACACGACGAACACCCATCCGTGCTTCACATAGTTACCAATCGCCGCATCCGCCTGCGCCGTCGATTGAAATCCATTCGTCGCAAGCCACTCCTTCATCGCGCCCGCGTCCACCGACTCCACAACCGAAACATTAAAGTCACCGATAACCGCACGTTTGAGAACAGCCACGCCGCTCCCGCCTCCAGCCCCCGCAGATCTGGCGCTGCCCAGCGAAGTGAGCAAGCATCCAGTGAGAAACAACCACCCAAGGATGCCCCAGACCGCAACGCGAGCTGCATTCTCTCCAGCGCCGAGCATCCCTAGCCCGACGCTCACACCAAGTATCACAAGCAGCCCGATCAAAACGCCCGCGCCCTCCAACTCCCACATCCGCGGCAAGAACATCGCCCGCAGCGTCGGAAACATCCCCGGCGTCCCCGCCCGAATCTCCGGCCTCGCAGGCAGCGGAACAACCCACGCAAAGTCTTTGCCCTTCGCGATAAATCGTGTCTCGATCGCGAGCGTTTCCGTCTTCCCATCAAAGCAGATCAGCGCGGATTGATCCGGAATCTCCGCCGGCGCAGCATGGCTCGCAAAGACCTTGCCGTCCGCGCATGCCCGCGCCGAGCAAAGCACAATCGCGAAGATCGCCGCCAACATCCGTGTACACGCCCGGATTCCCATGCCGACAGACTATCCGTTGCGGGCTGCCCGCCGGTTCGCTCGCGTACCCTCCTTCATGGCTCGCGTCGTTGTTGTTGGTGCCGGCGTCATCGGACTCACGTCCGCCCTCGCGCTCGAAGAGGCCGGCCATGATGTCCAGGTCATCGCCGCCGCAAAGGGCAACAGCACCACCTCCGCCGCGGCAGGCGCCATCTGGTATCCCTTCAAAGTCGGCCCGCCCGAAAAGGCCTCCGTCTGGGCGGGCACAACTCTCCGCTGGCTCACTCGCCTTGCAAAGCAATCCCCCGAGGCCGGCGTCGATATCGTCGAACGCACCGAGCTCGCGCAAGACGATCGCACCCCCTGGTGGGCCCCCGCCACACCCGGGCTGCGCAAGGTGGAATCAACCGATTCGAAACCCCTCCCCAACGGCGCCCGCTTCGGCTGGAAGTTCGAAGCCCCCCGCTGCGATCCGCCGGTCTTCCTTCCGTGGCTCGAATCGCAACTCCATTGCCCGATCGAGATCCGCCGCGTCCTGTCGTTGGGCGCGCTCATCGCCGAAACCAACGCCGGCGCCGTCATCAACTGCACGGGCCTGGGGGCTCGCACACTCACCGGCGACCGCGAACTGCAGGCCATCTACGGCCAAACCGTCATCACCGCTCCGGGGCGCATCGATCTGGCACATTGTCTGGGCGATGAACGCGACGAGAGCCGCATGTTCTACGCCATTCCGCGCCGGGCCGAGGTCGTGCTGGGCGGCTGCGCGGAACTCTGCCCCGACGATCGCCCGACGACAACCACACGCGCCATGACCGATGCGATCCTCTCCCGTGCCGCAGCGATGGGCCTCGAGCCCGGTCCCGTCCTCCGGGAATCGGCCGGCCTGCGTCCCTATCGACCCAGCGTCCGCCTCGAACGCGATCCGGATGAAGATCGCATCATCCACAACTACGGCCACGGCGGCTCCGGCTTCACCCTCTGCCGCGGCTGCGCCGAAGATGTCGCGGCACTCTTGTAATATGAATGCGGAAAATGTAGACTAATCTGCACTCTCCGCAATCATGCGCACCTCCGTCATCATCAGCACCTTCGACAAGCCTCACTATCTCGCGCGAACGCTCGCGGGCATGGGTGCGCAGCGGCACGCGCCCGATGAGGTGCTCATCGCCGACGACGGCTCGGGCGAGGCGACCCGTGAAACCATCCGACGCTTCCGCGATTCCGTCCCTTTCTCTGTCGTCCACGTCCGCCAGGAGCACAAAGGCTGGCGCAAGTGCCGCGTGATGAACGCCTGCCTGAAGGAATCTTCCGGCGACTACATCCTGTTTACCGACGGCGACTGCATCCACCGCGCCGACTGGATCGCAGCACACGTGCGCTTCGCGAAGCCCGGCCGCTTCCTTTCTGGGGGCGACCTGCGCCTGAACAGGGCCGTCACCGAACGCATCACCGAAGACGATGTCGCCACCGGCCGCGCTTTCAAGCCCGGCTGGCTTCTGTCGAACGGCATGAAGTGGCGCCGCACGATGGTCAAGGTGCTGACGCCCACGGTGATCGCGCCGGCCGTCGATTGGATCAACTTCACCGCCGCGCGTTTCGGCGGGAGCAACGCCTCCTGCTGGCGTGCCGATGCCCTGCGCGTCGGCGGCTTCGACGAACGCTTCGGCTGGGGCAAGGGCGACGCCGAGATGGGCCAGCGCCTCCGCAACCTCGGCCTTTGGGGCCGCCACCTGCGCTACAACGCCATCTGCCTCCACCTCGACCACGAACGCGATGTCGTTCCGCCCGGTTCCTTCGAGCGGAACCTGGAGATGCTCGCCGAAGTCAAGCGCTCCGGCCGGACCGGTGCGATCCTCGGCCTCCAGCAGACCGACGACGACTTCGCGGTTGAAAGCACCACGATTCCGTGGCGCCCAGGCAACACGGATCAGAAGCCGGCTCTCCAGTCCGCATAATCAACAGCGGACGTCCGCGCCTTCAACACTCGTGATGTGCAAACAATAAACTACCGCACGCGAAACCCTTCGCAGGCTCGTTTCTTTCGCATCGTCCGACGGAATTCCTTCATGATCCTCACCCGCATCGCAACCGCACTCTGTGCGTCCTTCATTCTGATCGTTGGCGGCATCGCCTCCATCGGGATGTTGACCAACAAGTCGCAGGGCGCCGGAATCCTCGTGCTTGTTGCAATCGTTCTGCTCGGCGGTGTGTGCGGGCTGCTTGCCACGCTCCCCTGGAAAGGACGCGAGCAGGCTCGCGCCGCCGCCGCGATCGGGACGGCACTCTATTTCGTCCTTTGCATCCTCATGTTTGTCGGCTGCTTCATCTACGCCCTGGCAGGGGCGGAAAAGAAAGACGTCGCCGCAGCGCACACAACAGCTCTCGGCGCGGCCGCTTTCACCGCATTCACATTGACCTACGTGTCGCTCCTGCTCCGCCTCAAGCGCTGGACCAGGGGAATCGACAGCGCAATCGAGAAAAAGCCCTCGAAAGCGCCCCTCATCTGGTACATCGCCACGGTACTGCTCCTCGCCGGCTGCGGGGCGTTCAACGGCTTCTTCGTCGTGCGCGAGGCGTTCCGCAAGTCGCTCCTCGAAAAGGATGTCACCGCCGCCCAACCGACCCTGCCCGAATCGCTCATCCAGGTCCCGGAGTTCAACTACCAGATCCGCTCGCCCGGCGGCCACTGGCGAAAAGCCGAGAAGGGCGCCATCAGCAAGGACGCGAGCCTCGTCCTCGTCAACTCCGTTGCCGACCAGGGCTGCGTTGTCGTGACCGAAGAAATCGGCGACGACTCCGGCATCGACCTCGAGACTTTCATCGCCAACATCAAGACCAACGTTTCGGGTCGCACCACTTCCTTCGAGGCCGGCGCCCTCGAACCTCTCGAAGTGAGCGGCGCGAGCGGACAACTCATGCCCGTCAAAGTCCGCATCAAGAACCTCGAGCTGCAGTATTACTACTGGTGCGCACTCCACAACGGTATCGCCTACCAGTTGATCCACTGGGGCAGCGCCTCCAAGGCCGCCGAAGTCGAAGCCGCGGCACGCGATTTCCGCTCTCGCTTCTCCTTCATCGATCCAAACTGGTCGCCCCAGGTCGCCCTCGCCGCCCAGGCGAAGAAAGAACTCGCGCCCGAGTACGGCCTGACGCTCGACCTCGAACACTCCGGCTGGTACCTCGCCAAGAACAGCGGCGCCGCCGGCGAAGCGGCACGGTTCACCGCGCAAAGCGGAAAAGACCTCGCTCTTGAGCTCATCCCGATCAACCTCTCCGATCACGCCATCACCGACGACGCGGTAACCAACGCACTCCTCCGCTTCTACTCGTTCAATTTCCCGGGCGAAAAGATCGCATCGACCGGCGAATCCGAGGCCGGGGGCGTCCGTATCAGCCGCTACTCCGCCGAACGCGAATCCGAGGGCGTTCGTTATGCCTACCGCTTCCGCATCCTCCGCCGCGGACCGATCGCCTGCCTCGCCGCCGCGTGGCAACCCGCCTCGAAGCCGGATCGCGAAGCGCTCGACAAGATCCTCGACCGCGCCTCGCTCGGCGAAATCGGACCGGCCGCGACCAAGCAGCCCGCCGAAGGCCGCGACGCCACGTTCTGGAACAACGCCGGAATCACCCAGTTCGGACACGAGAAGTACCAAGAAGCCCACACGTTCTTCCGGCGCGCCGCAGAGATCGACCCGAAGGACTCCGTCTACGTTCTGAACGCGGCCAAGGCGCTGCGCGAACAGAACAAGTTCGCCGAGGCCGCCTCGTACATGAAAGACCGGCTCGGGACCTCGCCTTCGGAGGCGATGCTCTCGCTCTACGCCGAGACCCTCGAACAGTCGGGCGATTCATCCGGCGCGATCGAGGCGTACGGCCGCGTCCTGGAGATCCCCGCCTCACGCCAGAAAGCGATCAACGCCCGCAACGCGCTCTTCATCGCCGCGAAACGATTCGACGAGGCCGACAGCGACCTCGAAAAGTACAAAGACCTCGGCCCGAACCGCACCTTGCGCGCGAAGATCCTGCGCGCCCGCGGACAGGTCGATGAGGCCGCGGCCGCGCTCCGCGCCGGCCTCGATGCGGACCCCGTCGACACCGCCGCCGGCGAGGACCTCATCGAGCTCTGCGACGAGCTCGATCGGCACAACGACATCATCGAAGCCAGCGACCTGCTCTCCAAGTCCGGCTACCGCACCGCCTACACGCTCTATCACAAAGGGGCCGCCGAGTTTTCGCTCGATCGCCTGCCCGCCGCCCGGCTCTCGCTCGAGGAAGCACAGAAGCTCGCCCCGTCCGATCAGACCGTGAAAGACCTGCTCCAGCGCGTGCACACGCGCCTCGGTCAGGGCGATCCGACGCTCTTCAAGGAGCCCATCGAAGCCGTCGCGATGCCCGCACAGGCGCTCGAGGGCGTGACCCCGTTCACAACCGATTCGGATTCGCTCTACCACCACCGCGTCGCCTGCTTCAAGCTCGAACCAGGGACCGACTTCCGCCAAACCACGTACTACAAGTTCACGATCAACAACCGGCGCGCCATCGACAGTCTCAGCACCTTCCGTTTCGATTTCGATCCCGAGTACGAGCGCCTGTTCGTCAACAAGCTCGAAGTGCGCGACGACAAAGGCGGGCTCGTCTCCAGCGGCGACGTTTCAAACTACTTCGTTTCCAGCGATTCGCAGGGCGGCATCGCATCGCAGAACGCCGTGCTGCACATCCCCATCAACGCCCTCGCGCCCGGCCGCACCGTCGAGCTCGTCGTCACCCGCCGCGATCTTTCCAAGCCCAAAGCACTCCCCTTCCAGCGTTGGTTCCTGATCTCCCACTTCGCCCTCGAGCGCGGCGCCGCAACAGTCGAAGCCCCGGACGGGGAGTTCGCCTTCCACGCCCTGAACGGCGCCCGCGCCGTTCCGTTCCCGGGCGGAGTCGCGTTCCTCTTCGACCGTTCGCCCGCCTGGGAAGCAGAGCCCTCCGGCCCCGCGATCATCAAGTTCGTCCCGTGCGCCATCTTCGGCGCCAACCGAGCCGATTGGCCCACTCTCGGACGCGAATACCTCGCCAAGATCGCCTCCCGCCTCGAGCTTTCCCAGCCCGTGCGCGACCTCGCCGCGTCTCTCGTCCCCACGGATGCAGGCCGCGAACAGACCGTCCGCGCGATCGCCTCGTACGTGCAGAAGGAGTTCGGATACCGCGCCATCGAGTTCGGACCGCGCGCCCAGATCCCGACGCCCGCTCCGGAGATCATCACCAACCGCTTCGGCGATTGCAAAGATCACTCGCTCCTCTTCGTTCAGCTTCTCGAAGCGGCCGGCATCCGCGCACACCTCGCCCTCGCCGCGACCGACTATCCGATCGTCGACGATCTCCCCTCGCGCGATCAGTTCAACCACATGATCGCGTACCTCCCGGAGATGGACCTCTTTGTCGATCTGACCGACAAGAACACCGATCCGCTCGGCCAGCCTCCCTACGCACTCAATGGTCGCCAGGTGTTGGTGCTCGATCCCGCCGGCCCCGTGCTGAAGCGCATCCCCGACTATCCAAACCCCGCGGCACTTCTCGAAACCGAACGCGAGATCGAAGCGGTTGGACGCGATCTGCTCGTCCGCGAAACGCTCACCCTCTCGGGGCTCGCCGCCGGCTGGCTGCGCGAGCTTGCCCAGTCGCCCAAGCAGCGCCTGATCGAGGAGTTCGCGCCGCTGTACAGCCCGGGCGGAGCGCAGATTCTCGACGTTGCCCCCGTCGATGCGAACGACACGTCAAAGCCGCTAAAGATCCAGATCAAGTACACCGTGCCCGGGGCGCTCCTCGATGTCGGTGGCCACACGACCGTGACGCTCCCCTACATCTTCGATCGGCGCTGGTATGTCCTCCGCCACGTCGATCAGCGCAAGACGCCTCTCGAGCTTCCGTACACATCCACCAGCCGCTCGACGACAACCCTCAAGCTCGGCCCCGGCACCAAACTCATCAAGCCGGACTCACCAGAGTGGCGCCGCGAAACGCCCGCAGCCGCCGCAGAGCGCAGAGTCTCGACACGGGGCGATGACATCATCATCGAAACGACGCTAACGCTCAAGCAGGGGGACTACCCCGCGAGCGACTACAACCCGTCCGCCGCGCTCACATCCGAGGCCGTCGCCGCGTTTGAACGCGATCTGGTAGTCACCCGCGGCACAAAGCCGGAGTAGCGCAACGCCGCCCCGCCCCAAGTCGCTTCGCTCGAAACGCCGCTCAGCGACGGCGCCGAAAGTAGAGCCACCACGGATCGCGATCCAGATCGATACTGGCGATGCGGAACGCGCGCCCCGCGAGGTCGCTGAAGGTCTGCGCGAAACCGGGGGCCGCCTCGCGCTTGGAGTTCTCGACGGACTCGGTGCGGTGGCGGAAGGCTTCGGCCGCGCCGGACAACGCCTGCCTGGAGAACGAGAATCGACGGACAGCGGACATGAGTGACTCCTTTATTCATGAGCCGGGCCCGCAATCGGGCGCGGGCCGCGGCTTGGGTGTTCTTCGTTGGACGGACCGGAATACGTGAACGTGGAAGACCGAGGTCTTGAATCGGGGTTCTTTGGTTGGAACGGAACGGCTCGCTTCGAAACTGGCTCGCGGGGCGACTTTCGTCACATCCGCCGGCACGCCGCGCAACAGGCAGGTAGCTGCGCGATGCGCGGAAGTCGGACGTGCGTGCCTTGAAGCACGAGTCCGAACGCGAGTTGATGTTGAGCGGTGTTCATGAGTCAGCTCAGATGCCTTTGGACCGATCAAGTATCGGCGACAAAGACGGAAAAGTCATCACAGAAATTCGATGAAAATGCTATGAAAACAGGCTGTTTTGTTTCCGTAACAGCCGCCATTCGCGGCCGCGTTTGCTGCAACTCGGGTGAGTTGCCGACGTTTGTGCTTGCTACCACTGCGTGTTTGCAAACGCCGGCGCGGCCACTGGCTCAAAGAACAGATCCATCTGCCAAAGCACACCATCCGTCCGCCGAAGCGGATCGACAAGATCAGTGCAGCGGAAGCCCAGCTTCTCCATGTGCTCGCACATCGCGGCAAACCGCGGCATGCCGGGGCTCAGCTCGAAGTTGTAAACCTCCAGCAGCACCAGGTTCGCCCGCTTCAGCGTCTCGGCTGCGCCCGCGAGAATCTCCCGCTCGAAGCCGTGCGTATCAAGCTTGATGAAGTACGGCCCGGGGAGCGCGTGCTGCGCAACCAGGCTGTCGATCGACCGCATCGGACGCTGGATGGTCTTGCCTTCATACGCCCGGTTGTGCGCCGCGCCGCCGAAGTTGTCTGGCCCAAGATAGAGATGCCCTTCGCCGTCGCGGTCCCCGGCGAGGACGAGCTCGTACTGAATATTCGGCGCCTGCTTCACAAACTGCGCGAGCGTCGGCTCGTGCGCGGGCAGGCCTTCGAGCAGCAGCCACTTCGCGCCCGGGAAGTGCCGGTACGAAAGCGCGGTCCAGCTCCCGTTCGATGCGCCGACATCGATCACGGTGCCGATCGGTCGCCGCCGCTTCGCGAAGCGGGCGTACGCGGCATCAAAGGTGCTGTCCACAGCGAGATTCATAGAGAGGATTCACCACAGAGGCACAGAGACACAGAGAATAAGGGGGAACAATCGAAGTTGAGAATGCAGAGTGCCGAACGGCACAGAACCCAGGACCCTATCTCCGCACCACCGCCGTCACGATCGAACGCGCCTCCGACTTCGCCTTCACCGCCTGCCCGCCCATCTGGATATTCACCTCGATCGCTTTCTCCGTCTGATTCATCATCACCACGGCAATCGAGCCATCCGGGTTCTTGAACGCAACAGAGAGCAGCTCATCCGATGTATTCGAAGCGATAATCCGCTTCGCACCCGGCCGCACAAACTTCGAAAAGTGCCCGAGGTAGTAGAACGAGTTCATGTACGTCAGCTCGCCCGTTGCGATATCTGCATGCACCGGCGCGAAGCAGAAGTTGCCGACATGGTTCGGGCCGCCCTTCTCATCGAGCAGAATGTTCCAATCCGTCCAGCCCACCGCGCCGTTGTTGAAATCGTTGAACAGCGATCGCCCGTACCGCTCGCCCGCGCCCCACTCATTCACCTTCGCCGCGTCATAGCTCTCGACGCACCCTTCCGTGAACAACAAATGCGTCTTCGGGAACCGCTCCTGCACCAACCGCACGTTCTCAAAGTGATCGCCGACGTACCAGTGAAAGCCGACTCCCCACACATACTTTGCCGCGGCAGGGTCCTCCAGCACTCCCCGCGCACGCTCATACATGATGTCCCGGTTGTGATCCCACACAATGATCTTCTTCGATCCCGCGGCATCCAGATCATTCACATCCAACATCCCCGCCTTCACCAGCGCCGGACCCAGATGATCCTTCACAAAATCCCGCTCCTGCTCCGCGCTGTAGATGCACGATTCCCACCGCTGCACCGCCGCGGGCTCGTTCTGCACGCTCACGCCGAAGATCGGAATCCCCTGCTTCTCATACGCTTCAATAAACTTGATGTAGTACTTCGCCCACGCCCCCGCAAACTCCGGCTTGAGCTCGCCCCCCTGCAGCATGTTGCCGTTGGTCTTCATCCACGCCGGCGGCGACCACGGGCTGGCATACACGGTCATTTCCTTCCCGCCCCCACCACTCCCCCCACCACTCGCCGCGATCGCCTGCTTGATCATGGGCACGCGGTGCTTGAGATCGGGCGCGATGTTGAAGGTCGCCAGCGCCGTGTCGTTCTCGGCAACGTACGTGTAGCTCGCGCTCGAAAAATCGCACGAGTGGATGTTCGTGCGGATGAGCGAGTAGCCGATGCCCGCTTTCGGATCGAAGTACGCGGCGATCAATTCGCGCTGCTTGTCGGCCGGGAGCTTTGCGAAGACCTCGGCGGATGCGTCGGTGATCGCCCCGCCGATGCCGACGATGGTTTGAAAGGTCTTCGCATCATCAAGGAAGATGGTGGCTTGCGCAGGGCCGGGCTGCGCGGAAGTGAATGTGCCGCCGGGGGCGAGCTGCGTCTTGGCGTCTTTGGCGGAGACGAACACGGAGGCTTGGAAGGGTTGGGCCAGTGTGGAAATTGCGGGCATGGCGAGGAATCCGAAAAGAAGGGCGAAGCGGAACATAGAGAAAGGTAGTGAGGTCAGAACTCGCGCGGCACCCCTCACGCCGCCTTCAACTCCCGCACCACACTGCACAACTCCACCACCTTCACCGGACACTCCTTCCAATTGTGCCTCCAGCACACAACCACATCGCAACCCGCCGCATCGTGCCCATGCACCAGAAAGTTCCGGCTCTCATACTCAAACTCAATCCGCAGCCGCCGCCACTTCCCATCCTCCCCCTTGTACTTCGCCTCGCAATCCGGAAACCCCGGCTGCACCGCTTCAATCAACAGCCCCATCTCCGCCGCGAGCATGCCAAACAGCAGCACCACGCCGCTCTCGTTCACAGGCGCATGACGAAACCGCCGAAAATCGATCGGGTCGCCATAGGCCGGTGCCCCCGCTTTCCCCGGCGTTTCCGCCTTCAGCCACGCGTGCCACTCGTTCTTGAATTCAATCAGCCCCCGCGCCGAATCCATCATCACCACGCTCGAATTCGCCGCAGCGCCTTTCGCAGCCGCCAGCCCCCTCGCAGCCTCCGCCTCCTTCGGCCCCTCGCTCCCCAAGATCGCAATCACATCCTTCCATTCCGGCTTGGTGTACGAGTACTCCCGAAACACCCGCTCCGCCGCCGCCCACCGCCCAAATTTGCTCTTCCACTGAAACCAACTGAACTGCCCGCTCTTCTGATACTCAATCTGCGTCGGCCGCCGCCCCAGCTTCCGCACCACCCGCCCCCAATCCGCAATCAGCTCCTCCGCCGCCCGCACCTTCGCCCTCCGCCGCGGCTTCATCCCCGCGGCACGCACAGCCGCAGCCCACGATTCAAACAAACCGCTCAACGCCCTCTTGCTGATCCCCGCCCCCTCAAAAAACTCCGCCCGCTTCGGCACCCGCCCCAGCCGCTTCTCCGCCGCCTTGATCGCGTCGATGATCTCCTGCCGCATCGTGCTCGAAATGGATCGCGTGCCGCTCATGTGAAGTCTCCGGTAGAGTGTGAAGAGAACGAAAGAAGAAGAAAGAAACGCAGAGAGTGAAACGAAGAAGACAGTGCGGCATTCGCCCGCCTGAAGCCCCCTCCCTCCTCCCCGCCGACAGGCTTCGTGCACGAACGCCGCGGCCGTTGCCCCCGTTGCCCCATAGTGTGCCGAAGCGCAAACGCCTTTCAGCCCAACCGGGCTGAAAGAGTCGAGCCGAGGGTGGAAGCGAGTCGGCGAGCGACACCCTCGGTCGACAGAAGTGGATTCGCAGCACGCTGAACGCGTGCCATTCCCACCGGAAGTCCGGACGTGATCAGATGTCCAGGGCGTTCCCCTGGAACGAAAGCCCCGGACAGAGTTCTCATCGGGCCCAGTTTACCACGTCGCGACTTCAAGTGTTGGTTTTTGTACGGTATTTTGAACAATTCTTGTAAGTGCTTGTCCCGCAGGTCTTTGCAGATGCCCTCTCGCCACGAATTGGCTTGCCTTTGGTGGCCCGCTTCTCCGAAGCGCGCTTGTGAAACGTGCCCCACGCCAAGACAAACCCCTCCACCAACGGCCCCCGGAGCACGCAAGGAGCGCCAGCACGGTTTCAAACCCGCGCCACGAGGACACGATGGTTTGGGTGACTGAGGGCGCGCCGCGGGTTTCAATACACTTGCGGAACACCGGGGACCCCACAATGCGTTACTGGCTTCCACTCGCCTTTGCGGCTGTCGCACACGCCGCCAATCCGACTGCTTCGATCACATACTTGCGATCGAATGACAATCCGCCGCTGGTGATGGTGACGGCGATGGCGATGTCGGGCGACGGAAAGACCGTGGTCGGGCAATACATGATTTGGACTGCGGCGACGGGGTTGAGGCCAACAGAGTTCTCGCCGGATCAAGGCGGGTATCTCAACTATCACGCTCTGAACTACGACGGCTCCGTTCGCTTTGGAGAAGTCGCATCATTTGGTGGTGCCAACTTCCGATTCTGGAGCGGGCCGTGGGGATTGGGGCGAGTGGATTGGCAACATCCTTTCTCGCCATCGACGGACGTAACACTTGCACGGCGCGCGCTTTCAGGTGACGGGCAGCGGCTTGTGGGACAAATGGGAACTCCCGTTCTCATGGAGCGCCTGGGCGTGATGCAAGGCTTGTTTTCTTCGGGCGTCGGCCGAGTTGCCGCGATTAACTTTGACGGCTCGATTGTGGCGGGAGCGACGTACGCAACGGGCGGGCCATTCGGTACTGTGTGGCTGCTGACCCCAGTAAGCGGCGGCTTTGTCGCCGAAACAAAGAATTTTCCCAAGGCCGAATTCGATTCGGTCAGCTCAGATGGCGCATACGCGGCGGGCTTCTTTGATTGGGGCGGCGGCAGCAGTGCCTATCGCGGAATCGTCTGGCATATTGATGCGGAAGCCGACTTCTTTCTCTCGCCACTCGGGACATCCGGGGTTTCGTACATCAACTTCCTCTCGAACGGTGGCGAGATCGCGGCAGGCGTCGCTCCGCGGCCGGGTTGGCCGATGGCGTTCGTTCGCCGGCGAGGCGAGCGAGCCCGTGATCTTCGCCAGGTATTGCAGCGGTTCGGAGCGACGGGCCTCGACTACTACATGCTGACGAACATCGCGGGACTTTCGGATGATGGGAAAACAGTGTGCGGATACGCGCAAAGCCCGTGGTTTGGAAACGTGGCGTTTGTTGCGACGATTCCGGAATGGCCAGCGTGTCCGTCGGACATCAATTTTGATGGCGCGGTGGATGATGCGGACTTCTTGATTGACCTGACCCAGTTTCCGTTGACACACTTTGATCAACCACGCCGACTCGCCTCGAACTGTTCGGGGCTGACATAGTCGAGCGCGGCGTGCAGACGCCTGCGATTGTAGAACATTTCGATGTACTCG
>JAFLCN010000005.1 GCA_017303555.1 Planctomycetota bacterium | reverse complement strand
CGAGATTGATCTGGACGAAGATGCTGGGCTGGTGCTGAAGGCGTCCGCGCATGCCGTACTCTTCGCTCGCTGGCATCAGGCGGTTTTTTGAAACAGGCTGGAAAGAGGGTTTTTCAACGGCCTGCTAGAAAGCAAACACCGTATCGAGCAGGCGCGGGATCCAGCCCTTCGTCGTCGCATCTCGGACGTCGCCTTCGTTCGTCATGCTGACGATGAGGTCGGCGAGCTGGCTCGAGAGCACAGTGTTGCTGGTCGTCACGTCGCCGGTGCGGACGTTTCCGGTGAGGACGATCGTCGTCACCTCGTTGTCCTTGGTAATGGTCTTCTTTGCTTCTAGCACCAGCACGCCGTTGGGCTTCACGTCGATGATGGTCGCGGTGATCTTCGCGGCGAGCTTGTCGGCGCGGTCGTAGCTGCCCTGGGCCTTCCACTTCGGATTGGCGTTCAGATCGACCTGCGCGATCGGGCTGCGGGGCGAGGGTTGCAGTCGCATCTGGTAGAGCTGCGTGAGATCGATAAAGTGCTCGAGCGAGGCGTTGAAGTTCAGCTTCTTTTCCGCATCGGCGTCGGCGTCGGTCGTGGTGCTGCTCTGTTCATCGACGATGATCGTGATCAGGTCGTTCTTGACGTAGCTCTTGGGCTTGGGCGCCGTGACGTAGAACAGGCTGTAGTCCTGGAGCGACTGCTCGCTGGACGCCTTGTTCGCGTCGGCGGCAGGAAGAGGAGCCGCGGCGTACGCGATCGTGCTTGCGGAAGACTGCGAAACGGGCTGCGTCGGTTGCGCGGGTGCCGCATCGCGGAGGAGGCTGCTCTGCCCGTGCGCGCCGGCCGCGCCCAGCGTGGACCAGAGACCGACAAACAGCAGCATGTGACGCATGACGCAACTCCTGAATCCGATTCTTGTTTACGGCTCATCGAGCGGGATGAACTTCATCTTGCGAACGGGCTTCTTCGGGTCCTTTGTGGCGGCCTCCACCACGAACGTCCCGTCGGGGCGGGTGGTGATGCGCTGAACCGTCGTCGAGCCGACGGTCGCCAGTTCGGGCGCTTTGGCGATCGGCGCTTTGCCCGTTGGGATCGGCGCCGCGGCCGGGGACTTCCCCGGATTTGAAGTTCCGGCTATCGGTCCGGCCTGGGGAACCGGCTCATTCTGGAACACATGGTCTTCCGGTGCGGGCGTTCCGATCACGGCCTGTCCCGGCGCAACAACCCGCGCCGCGACCTTCGTCTTGGTGTTGCGCAGAGGCGCGAACTCGATCGTCTCGTTCTCGACCGCGTTCGCGAGCGCTCTCGCCTTGGTGTTCATCACGATCGAGCCCGAGAGGCACGCGATGTTCACGATGTCGCCCCGCTTGACGAGGATCGCCGCTTCGACATCTCCATCCAGGAACAGCTCTCCGGGCTGCACCCGGTTCTTGACGATGCGGCCCAGCACGGCCTCTTCGGTCGCCAGCCGCTCGCCGGGCGTCGTCCACCGCCACTCGCTGAAGACGACCTCGCGCGTGACGGCATCGCCCCGATGGAGTGCGCGGGTTGCGCCCACCACGTTCAGCTTCTGCTCCACGCGCACCCGCACCGTGCCGGCCGCCACAACCCTGTCCGCCTCGAACACGCGGACGAGCACGGGCACCTGCGCCCCAAGGCCCGTGGGCTGGATGTCGAGGGTGCGCCCGGCCGAGGGCGTATCGAGCAGGGCATGGTCGGCGGGCGAGAACGCGATCCGCACGTCCGACGGCTGCGCCTTGAGAAATCCGACGAGGCGTGTGCCGATCGCGCTGCGGAGCGACTGTTCGTTCATGTCGGCAACGACGTGCCACGTCGGACCGGCTTCGGGCTTCGGAGCCGGGGCGGGCGGCGCCGGGGCTGCATCCTGTTCGGGTGCCGGAGTTTCTCTTTTCTCCGCGATCAGGCGCACCGAGCACTTGTCGCCGTTGAGCGCGATCTTGCCCCAGCGGATGTCCGGCTTGGCTTCGATGAGCGACGCACGGAGATCGTCGATGGAGATCTCCACGACGCGTGCGTTGCCGCCCTTTTCCCCGCTCTTCTCCACGATGATGAGGTCCCCAAGGCTCTGGGCGTCCGGGCCTTCGAGGTCGGCGATGTCGCGGAGCGCCACCGGAGGCGAAACCCGCGCGGACGAGCGCAGCAAGATCGTGTCGGCGCGCAGGGAGTGCGCCGCACAGCCCAGCAGCATCACCAACCCCAGCTTGACAATCGCCCGAACCATCCGACCTCCGTCCCAATCGAGTATTACCGACGCAACTGCGAGACCGACCGCAGCGAATCGTCCGCGGCACGAATCACCTGGCTGTTGAACTCGAAAGCACGCTGCGTCCGGATCAGATCGATCATTTCACGCGTCGGATCCACGTTGGAGTTCTCGAGGAACCCCTCGCGGATCTGCCCCCGGTTATCGATGCCGGGTTCGCCCGTCACCGGCGGGCCGGACCCGTTGGTCTCCGTGTACAAGTTCTCGCCGATCTGGAGGAGTCCGCCCGGGTTCGGGAACGTGGCAAGCTCGATCTGGCCCTGAAGCTGCGGCTGCGTGCTCCCCGCGATCGTCGCGTACACGCGCCCGGAGTTATCGATCGAAATGGCTGTTGCGTTCGGGTCGATCGTGATCACGGGCTGCAAGCGGCGGCCCTGGTCGTTGGCCATCACGATCTCGCGGTCGGCGTTGAGGGCAAAGTTGCCCGCGCGGGTGTAGGCAATGTTCCCAAGACTCGGCTCCACCTGAACCTGAAAAAAGCCGAAGCCGTCGATCTGCATATCGAGCGGGCGTCCGGTCTGAAGCGGGGCACCCTCGGTGAAATCGAGCTGCGTGCTCGACACTTTCACACCAAGACCGATCTGCACGCCGCAGGGAGACTTGTCTCCGATCGCGTTCTCCACGCCGGGCTGCTGCTTGGTCAAGTACAGCAAGTCTTCGAAGTTGGTGCGGCTGGCCTTGAAGCCGACGGTGTTCATGTTGGCGAGGTTGTTGGCCGTCACATCCAGCGCCGTGTTGAGCGCGGAAAGTGCCGTTGCCGACGATTGAAGGGCGACCATTGCCATAGTGGAGGTTCCCAGACGCGAACGGCGTGCCGAAGCGAAACGGGCGGAACGCACAACGGCCAGCAACCACAAGCCAACCAATGCGCAACCGCCCGATTTCTACCGGGCGGGCGGCGTTTTCGCTCGTTGCTCAGGCCATGCGGCCGAAGGTGTTGATCGCGCGGTCGAGCATGCGGTCCTGCGCCTGCACGATGCCCATGTTGGCATCGACGTCGCGCGAGGCATCCTGGACGCGCAGCAGCGTCTTCATCTCATCGACGCCCGATTCCTCGAGCTGCCCCTGCTTCACGAGGCCCTGCCCGCGATTCATGCGGCTCGTCTGGGCCGCGGGTGCCTGCAGGACACTTCCCCCGCGCTTGGTGATGGAGTTCTGGTCCCTGGCATTGAAAATCCCGATCGAATCGATCTCCATGCCGTTGACCGAGATGCGCCCGTCCGCGGCGATCTTCAACTCTCCCGGGGGCAGGTTGATCGGCCGCTGCACGCGGTTCAACACCGGCGCCCCGCTGTTGACGTGGATCAGCCGCCCCTCCACTCCTCGCGCAAACCGGCCGTCGCGGGTGAGGAGCGCGTTCCGCCCTGTATCGCGCGGCCCGCCCTGCAACTGAAAGAACCCATCGCCCTCGATCATCAGGTCGAGATCGCGGTTGGTGATCCGCGTGCCGCCCTGCGCAAGATCGACCTTGGTGGGCGCAGCAAGCACACCCGCGCCGAGCTTTTCAAGCATGGCATCCGAGGGCATGAAGGGCAGGTTGTCCTCTTGCCTTGCCGCGGGACGCTGCATGAGTGCGGGGATATCAACCTTGAAGCCGACGGAATCCATGTTGGCGAGGTTGTTGGCCTGCACATCCTGCCTGTACAGGGCCGTCAGCAGGCCGGAACTGGAGATCTGGATGCCGTAATTCATGCGTTTCGCGACCGTCTCCGACGGTCCCGACGTCGCTCCCCACGCAACAGCCGTGCCAGGACCCCCGCCTCAACCGCCGACGATCGACAGTCCGGACCGGGGCAACACGATCCACGCGCAGGCGGTTGAGAGGATTGCACCGCTCTGGTAGCCTTTGGATCGAAAGGACCCCGACATGAAATGCATCGTTCCTGCCGCGGCCGGTCTGGTTTCCATCATCCTCGCGGCCTGCCAGACCTCATCCGGTTCAGCGCCCAATCCGAGGCCGGTGGTTCAAGCCGCGACCGCGCAAGAAAAACAGGCGACGATCGACCGGGTCAAAACTCTGAAAGGCACTTGGAACATCGTCGAGGACGACGGCAAAGTGCAAGGGCAGACCGTTTTCTCCGTCGGCGGCGGCACGGTCCGGGAGGTCATGTTCGCCGGAAGCGAACACGAGATGACCAACATGTATCACATGGATGGACCTGCCATCGTGTGCACCCACTACTGCGCGATGGGCAACCAGCCCCGGATGAAGTGCGACGCCTCGAACGCCCCGGGCGATTCGATCCGCTTCACGCTCGACCGGGTGAGCAACCTCCGCAAGCCCGACGAGCCCTGCATGCGCGAAATGGTGCTGACGTTCAAGGACGCGAACACGATCGAGCAGCGCTGGATCTCGTTCAAGGCCGATCAGAAGGCGGAAGAGATGGTCTTTACACTGAAGCGCGCTGGGTGAAGCGGCAGAGATCAACACTCAAATCAGAAGAGAAGAGATCCCTTGAAGCGGCTTTGCTTTGGGTCTTTTCGCTTTGAGCTTTGAGCTTTCACTTACCTGCTCAGCCCCTTCATCGCCCCCGTTCGCCGTGCGTTGTAGTAGCGCTGCAGCGAATCCTCGATGATCGCGTGCGCCGCCTCGGCGGGCATGACCTCGTCTACCAGCACGCCCTTTCCTTCGAGCATCTTGTAATCCTCGAAGAACCGCTTGAGCATCTTGAAGATGTGCTTGGGGAAGTCGCTGGCCTTCTTGAACTCGGAGTAGATCGGGTCCTGCACCATCACCGCGATGATCTTGTGATCGGGCGCGCCCTGATCGATCATCGACATGAGGCCGACGGCGCGGGCGTCGCAGATCGTGAGGGGCGGGATGTTCTCGGTGCTGTACAAGAGCACATCGAGCGGATCGTCATCCTCCGCGAGCGTCTGCGGGATAAAGCCGTAGTTGGCCGGGTAATAGACCGCGCTCGAGAGCACGCGATCGACCTTGATCATGCCCGAGCCCTTATCGATCTCGAACTTCAGGTTGCTGCCCTTGGGGATCTCGATGATCGAACGAAAATGGCCGGGGAGCTCGTGCCCTTCCATCGCGGGGGTGACTTCGTGCCAGGGGTGGATCATGGGCGGAGGGTAGGAGATTGCCGCATGCTTCCGGTGCCCTCAATCACGTCCATGTCGACGGCGTGCGAAGCGAAACGACGTCCCGAGCACGCCAGCAATGGCGAGCGCGACGACGGTGCCGAGCATGAACTCAGGAAATCCCCATAACATCAGGAAGATTGTACCCGACGACGGGTAATACCGTACGATTGTCTATGGAGCAGTTGCCCTCACACAGCCCGTGGTATGCCTTCGTTTCCGTCGATCCCGATCGTCTCGGAGGCGAACCGGTGTTTCGCGGCTCGCGCGTTCCCGTCGCGACGCTCTTTGAGTATCTGAAGGGCGGCCACGATCTCGCAACGTTTCTTGATCACTTTGAAGGCGTCACGCGGGAACAGGCCGAAGGGGTACTCGGACTTGCCGCGGGCCGGACAATGATTGATTTGCGAGCCGCCTGATTGCGATTCTGGAGATGACGTGAAGGTGCTGCTCGACCATTGCGTACCGCGTCCCTTCGCGAAACTGCTTCTCGGCCACGAAGTTCGCACCACACGATTCATGGGCTGGGAAGACTTGTCAAACGGCAAGCTCTTGGCCGCGGCCGCCAAACAGTTCGACATTTTCGTGACTACCGATCAGAGTGTCGCCAAGCAGCAGAATCTTGCCCTCCTTCCGCTTCCGGTCATTGTCCTGAAAGGATTTACCAACAAGCTGGAGGACCTTGTCGTACTCGTTCCGGAATTGCAGAGCTTGCTCGGGCAGGCCTTGCAAGCTCGCGTGTATCACGTGCCCCGTACGGATCGGCCACAACCCGATTGAAGCGACGAAAGCGCTTTCGAATTGTTTCATGCAAAGAACTGAAGGGAAGGGCGTTCGCACGAAAGAAGTGGTTCGTGTGAACGTGCGACACGCCCCGTCTCCGAGTAAACTGAAGACATGACAAAGTTGCTGACGCTTGTCCTGATCGCTGGTCTCTGCATGATGGCCCAACCCTCGATCGACGCGGCGCGAGCCGCTGCGCCCACGCTCGTGACTGTCACCCCCTCGCTCACTATCGACGACGCGGTCGCGAAGGCGAACAAGGCGATCGAGAAGATCGTGGCGATACCTTCGAAGGACCGCACCTTCAACAACACGGTCGGCGCAATCGATGACTTCCTCGCCGGGTTCGAGCAGGACACGAGCATGCTGATCTTCCTCAGCTACGTCCACCCCGAAGCAACGGTCCGCGATGCGTCGCAGGCGGCGGAGCAGAAGGCCGGCGACTTCCTCGTCGATCTCGGCAAGCGCGAAGATCTGTACAACGCCGTCAAGGATTTCGTTGCCACGCACCCGCAGGAAGTCTCCAAGCTCACCGGCGAGCAGAAGCGCTTCCTCGATTTCACGCTTCGCGATTACAAGCGCGCGGGCATGGAACTGCCCCCGAAAGAACGCGCCCGGCTGACCGAAGTGCAGAAAGAGATCACCAAGCTCGGCATCGAATTCGGCAAGAACATCGCGGAGGATCAGACGTTTGTCCTACTGACTGCCGCCGAACTCAAAGGCGCCCCGGAAAGCACGCTCAAAGGTCTTCCCGTCAACAACGGGGTCTATGTCGTTGATCTCTCCGCGCCGACGTACACAGCGCTGATGGAAAACTGCCGGGACGAGTCGGCCCGCCAGAAACTCTGGATGGCGCACAAACGCCGCGCGGGCAAGAAGAACATCGAGATCCTGGAGAAAGCCATCAAGCTCTTCGCCGAGCAAGCTCAGATCCTCGGCTACGCGCACTGCGCCGACTTCCAGACCGAGACGCGCATGGCCAAGAACTACGCCAACGTGCAGAAGTTCTATGAAACGCTGCGTCCCCTCGTCCGCCAGAAAGCCGCGGCAGACATGGCCGAATTCACCGCCTTCAAACGCCAACTGACCAAAGACGCCAAGGCCGAGCTGATGCCGTGGGATTACTTCTTTATCAAGAACGAACTGACCAAGAGCAAGTACGCCGTGGATGGTGAAAAAGTCCGCGAGTATTTCCCGATGGACAAGGTGATTGATGGCCTTTTCGGCGTCACGCAGTCGCTCTACGGCCTCGAATATCGCGATGTCACCAAGACCAAAGGCGGCACCGCATCGCGTCCGCTCTGGCACGAGGATGTCAAGCTCTATGAGGTCTACGACAAGGCCCCCGGCCCGACGCAGGGCCAATTGATCGGCGAGTTCTATCTCGATCTCTATCCGCGCGACAACAAGTACTCGCACTTTGCGCAGTGGTCGCTGGTCAATCACCGCGTCGACAGCGACGGCAAGGTCACCAAGCCGCTCGCGGCACTCGTCTGTAACTTCACAAAGCCTGAGGGTGATAAGCCGAGTTTGCTTGGGCACGAAGAAGTCGAAACGTTCTTCCACGAGTTCGGCCACTGCCTGCACACGATCGTGAGCACGGCCCAGATGAACCGCTTCAGCGGCACCAACACCGAGCTCGATTTCGTCGAAGCCCCGAGCCAGATGTTCGAGAACTGGGTCTGGGATGCGGATGTGCTCAACACCTTTGCGAAGCACTACAAAACCGGCGAACCGTTCCCCAAGGAACTGCTTGACGGGATGATCGCCGCGAAGAACCTCGGCAGCGGACTCGACGCCGAGAACCAGTTCTATTACGGACTCCTCGACCTCGGCTATCAGACAACCAAAGACGGCAAGGTCGATACCACCGCCGTCGCGATCGCGCTCTATCCGGAAATTACGACGTACACCTTCAAGCCGAACGCCACCTTCTTCCAGGCCAGCTTCGGCCACTTGATGGGCTACACCGCTGGCTACTACTCCTACATGTGGTCCAAGGTCTTCGCGGCAGACATGGCGCAGCGCTTCAAGGAGCTCGGCATGCTCAATCCCGAAGCGGGCATGTACTACCGCAACAAGATCATCAGCCAGGGCGGCACGCGTGATGCTTCGGAGCTGCTGAAGGATTACCTCGGCCGCGAGCCGAAGCTGGATTCGTTCCTGATTGAACTTGGCATGAGCAAGTAAGTCGCCGACGACTCGCGCAAGTAGGCCGTCCATACTCCACAAAGCAAGGTAAGAGCCGCCTCACGGCAATCGGCGGTCGCAGTCGCTTGCCCCAGCAAAGAACGGGTTCGCCGCCGAGCGGTTTGTACGCGCATGTCTTCAACCCCGGAGGGCAACGCCGTGAACTAAGTTCAGAGGTTGGCGGCTGAAGCCAAGCCCTTTCTAAGCCCGTTGAAACGGGCTGGCGACAAAGAGCAGGAAAAATGCAGTCAATCGCGAACTTGTACCGCCGCTGAAGCGGCGGCCTACGAGCGAGCAAGGCCAATGAATTGGCTTGAAAGGCGGGGAATCATCTCTGGTTCACGGCGTTGCCCGGAGGGGCTTGGGGTTGTCGCCACAGGTTGAGCGAGTCTTCGAGCGGGCGCAACCCGTGGAATCGGGTTTTTCTAATCCTCTTCCTGCCCCGGCGGGGCAACGGAATTTCGCCGTCCGCCGAAAGGCTCATCATGCCCGGCACCTACTCCCAGATTCTCCTGCACATCGTCTTCAGCACCAAACACCGCAAACCGTGGATCCGCGCGCACGAAATCGAGCCCGACGAGCGGTATGTGTTTGACTGAGCCTCTGGCAGCCCTACCGATTCCTCTGCCCCGCCGGGGCAGGATGAAGAAAACCCGATCGGCCCCACGGGTTGCGCTGCGCCCGCGAGAGCGTGGGCTTCGCTCCACCCGTGGCGACAATCCGGTGCCCCGTCGGGGCGAAAGTCGGAGACAGCACTCCGCACCAGCACATTCCCCTTCCGGCACGCCCCTTGCGTTCTGTCCGTCGATGCTCCGCCCGCTTTCCATCGCTGTCGCGTTCCTGCTCGCGCTGGTCGCATCCCCCACTTCGCTCGCCCTTGCAAGCAAGGTTTCTGATCTCACCCGCATCCGTGGGCAGGGCGAGTTCAAGCTGCGCGGGCTCGGACTGGTCGTTGGTCTCAACGGCACGGGCGATAGCGGCAAGGACATGGTCCTCGCCCGCCCGCTCGCCGAACTGCTCAAAAACGAGGGCAATTCGCCCGGGCAGATCTCTGAGCTCATGGGCGCGAAGGCAGTTGCGGTCGTGTGGATCGATGTCACGATCCCCGAAGTCGGCGGCCGCGCGGACGATCGCTTTGATGCGTATGTCTCTGCCGCGTACGGCGCGAGTAGCCTGCGGGGCGGACGCCTTGTCATCGCGCCGCTCAAGGGGCCGCTCCCCGGCAGCCCCGTCTACGCAATGGCGAGCGGGCCGGTCGAGCTGCCGGATCTTTCTGCCGCTTCCAGCGGCAAAGTCCGCGCGGGGGCGCAACTCGTTCAGGATGTCGCCGGCCCGGTCGTCGGAAACACGTTCGATCTCTACATCTCGCCCTACTTCAGCGGCTGGGCATCGGCCCAGAAGATCGCCACCTGCATCAACAGCGATGCGGGGCCCGGCCCGCTCGTCGCGGGGCTGGATTCGAGCGTGCGGGTGAGCGCGAACGTCGCGACCGTGCTGGACGATCGCACTATCCGCGTCGTAATCCCGGAGGCCGAACGACCGGACAAGGCCGCGTTCGTTGCCGCGGTGCTTTCCGCCAGCGTGCGCGTGGCCGAGCTGGATCTGCCCGCCCAAGTGATCGTCAACCAACGCAGCGGCGTCATCATCATCACCGGCGACGTCGAGATCAGCCCCGGACTGGTGACGCACCGGGATCTTGTCATCAACACCACCGTGCCGACACCCGTCGGCACGCCGCAGAACCCGCTGACGACAACCAGGCACTTTGCCGAGTTGAGCACCCGATCGCGGGCCAGCGACAACGCCCGCCTCGCCGACCTGATGGCGGCCATGAAGCAACTGGATGTCTCGGTGACCGACCAGATCGAGATCCTCCAGATGTTGTACAAGACCGGGCGGCTCCACGCCAAGATGGTCGTGGATTGAGCGTAACCCAATGTCATCACTCGACATAAGCGGCATGAAATTCCGTTCCGGGCTCAACCCGCTGGACGCGTCATCCCGCGTGCCAAACGCGCAAAATCAGCTCGACTTTGCCGAAGTGCTCGGCAAGCAGACGGGGCGGCACCTCGGAAAAGTGGATGAAGAAAAGATCCGCGATGCGGCAGAGAACTTTGTCGCCGTGGCGCTGGTGCAGCCGGTCTTCAAGCAGATGCGGGCGACCAACCGTGCCGTGGCACCCTTCGGGCCGAACAAAGCCGAGCAGCAGTTCCAGTCGCTGGTCGATGCCCAGGTTTCGCGGCACATCGTCCACAAGTCGAACTGGCCGGTCGTGGAACGGGTGGCACAGCAAATGCTGAAGAAGGCCGGACTCGCGCCCGACCCGATCCTGGAGTGAAGGCCGGGGCGGTCCGTCGAGAGCGACCATGCCCCCCACCCCCACGAATGCCGATTCGACTCCCCTGCACGACGAACTGCGGGCGCTGCTGAGAGAGTTTCTCGCTCAGCACGAGACGCTCCTGGGCCTGACCACCGAACACCACGAGGCGATCCGCCAGGCCGACCCTTTGCGCTGCGAACGCGTGATGCAGGCGGAGCGCAACACGCTCGCTTCGATCGCGGAGCTGGAAAGCCGCCGCCAGAACCTTGTCCGCCGGGCACAAACCGAGATCCGACCGGCGCAGGCCGTTGCGCGGCTTTCTGACCTGGCCCGCTGCGCTCCCGAGGGCGAAAGGGCGGGCTTGATCGAGATGGCCGAACGCCTGCGCGGCCTGGTCGCACGGGTGCAGGAAGAACAGAACATTGTGCGCGTGGTGAGCCGCGTGCTGCTGGCGCATATGGAGGGTCTGATGCGTCAGGTGGCCCGATCGCTGAGCCACGCGGGGACCTACGCCCGGAGCGGAGCGGTCGCCGCGGGATCGCCGATTGTGACCAGCCTGGATGTGAGGCTTTGAGCGATGGATTCACCACGAGGTCACGAAGAGCGCGAAGCCGGAGAGAGAAAGCAAGAGAGAGTTGGGGATCGGCCTTGACCCTTCGTGCACCCCGGCGTGCCTTTCGCAACGACTTGATGTCACTTCGTGAGCTTCGTGCCTCCGTGGTTCTCTGCTTGGAAGGAATGGAATGAGCCTGACCGCCGCCATGTTGATCGGACGCTCGGCGCTGACCGCGAGCCAGCTCGGCATTCAAGTCGCCGGCAACAACATCGCGAACGTGGGCACGCCGGGGTACAGCCGGCAGGTTGCTTCATTCCTGCCGGTGGGCGACGGGGGCACGGCGGCGGGCAGCCAGTCGGGCCGGGGCGTCAGCGTGCGCGATGTGCGCCGCCAGATCGATGCGGCGTTGCAGAACCGGATGTGGAACGGCGCCGCGGATGAAGCGGCCTCGGCGCAGCAGCACCAGACGCTCGGCTCGCTCGAGGCCACGCTGGGCGAACTGACCGACAACGACTTTTCGGCTCGTTTGCAGGGCTTTTTCAACATTTGGTCGGAGCGGGCAAACCTGTCCAAGAGCAGCAGCGTGGTTGTTCAGCAGGCGGGGCAGATCACCGACTATCTGCGCAAGATGCAGAAGGACCTGGGCGGGATCCAGTCGCAGATCGATGCCCAGCTCGCATCCGGCGTCGAGCGCGCCGACCAGCTTCTTGCCACGATCGCGAACCTGAACGTGCGCATCTCCAACAGCGAGGGAGGGCAGGGGCTTGCCAACTCGCTCCGCGATCAGCGTGACCAGGTCATTGGGGAGCTTTCCAAGCTTGTCGATGTCACCGCCGTCGATCAATCCGACGGCTCGATGAACATCCTCATCGGAAGCACGCCGGTCGTGCTCGCGAGCCACTCGCGAGGAATCCGCTTCGACATGACCGAGATCAACGGCTCGCTCCAGGTGAGCGTGAAGGCCAAGGACAACAGCGAATTCCTCGATATCCAGTCGGGCCAGATCGGCGCTCTCCTCAGCGGCCGCGGCACCACGGTCGAACAGACCGGAGAGGCGCTCAACAAGATCGCGAGCCAGTTGATCTTTGAGGTGAACAAGCTGCATTCGACGGGCACGAACAAGGACGGCCTGACGACGGCCTCAGGCTCGCTCTCCTTCGCAACGGCCGACCGTACACGCTCGCTCAACGACGTGTACAACACGGCGACTTCCAGCCTTCCGTTTGAGGCGAAGAGCGGCGGGTTCTACATCACGGTCAAACAGACCGGGACCAACGCCACGCAGACCGTTCGCATTGATGTCGACCTCGATGGGGTCGACATCTCGGGTAACCCGGGGTTCGCGAACGATACTTCGGCGGAGTCGATCCGTGCCGCGCTTTCGGCAATCCCGGGAATCTCGGCAAGCTTCGATGCTGAGGGCAAGCTTCAGGTGAACGCTCAGAACGGCTTTTCGTTCAGCTTCAGCGATGATTCGAGCGGTGCACTCGCGCTCTTGGGCGTGAACAGCTTCTTCACCGGTAAGAACGCGACGGACATCGCGGTGCGGAGCGACCTTGCCGCGGACCCCAACAAGCTGCAGGTCGGGCGGATGGTGAATGGCTCGTTTGTCGAGAACGGCACTGCGCTGGAGTTGTCGAAACTCCAGAATCAGACGTTGTCCGAGTTGAACGGCCGCACGATTGGTGCGATGTGGGCCGACACGGTTCAGGGTGTGGGCGTTGCAACCGCCGCGGCAAAGACTGCATCGGCTGCCGCCACGAGCGTGCGGGAAAGCCTCGATGCCCAGCGGGCGAGCCTCAGCGGCGTCTCGATCGATGAGGAATCGCTGAACCTATTGAACTTCCAGAGGCAGTACCAGGCGGGCGCAAGGCTGATCGATATCTCGAATCAACTGCTCACGTCCCTGATGCAAATCGTGTAAGTGGCCAAAGGGCCAAGTTGCCAAAGCGCCAAATTTGCAGGCACGTGCCGCCGGTGCGCCGCCTTCATTTGGCCCTTTGGAACTTTGGCCCTTTGAGAATTTCACTCTGGCCCGGCCTTTGCGTTCATCCACCCCCGGATGACCTACTTCCCCTCCAGCATCGCGCGCGTTCCGAACATGTTGTTCAGCAACTTGACGCTGGGCAACATCAATCGGACGCAGGTTTCGATGCTGGATGTGCAGAACCAGCTCTCGACGGGCAAGGAAATCAGCCGCCCGAGCGATGATCCGGTGCGGTACGCGGGGATTCAGGCGATTGCAAGGCGTGCCGCGCAAGGTGTGCAGATTCAGCGCAATCTCAGCAACGCGGACGCGGCACTCGGCCAGCTCGATAGCGCGCTGGGCGAGGTTTCAGATGTTGCGCTCCAGGCCAAGCAGATTGCGCTGGCGCAGATCAACGCCACATCCTCATCAACAGAACGCGCCGGTCAGGCCACCGTCGTCAATCAGCTCATCCAGGGGCTGCTCAAAACCGCCAATCGCCAGGGAGTCAGCGGTTACGTCTTCGGCGGCAGCACGCCCGGCACGGCCCCGCTTGTCGAGATGAACGGGGGCTTTCGGTACGTTGGACAAGGCTCGGGCCTTCTCGCGGACCTCGGCTTCGCGGATTCGGTCCCGATCACGCTGGGTGCATCGCAGGCGATCGGTGCGACCTCCGCACGGATGCGCGGGTCGACCGATCTCAATCCGAATCTGACCGCATCCACTCGGCTCAAGGATCTGAACGGCGCTCGCGGGCTGGGCGTTTCGCTCGGGCCGGTTGAGTTTGCTTTCAATGGCGGCCCCACTGCGACCGTGGATCTGACGGGCGCCGACACCGTGCAAGATGTCGTCACCAAGCTGACCAACGCGATTCAGCAGTACGAAACCGACAACGGCGTGACCGTGCTCGCGGGTGCGGGCGTGACCATGAGCGGCGGATCGCTGCAGATCAATGTTGCAGCGGGCGGCTCGCTCGTGTTTTCTGATATTGGTTCGGGAATCACCGGGCAGGATCTCGGTCTGTCCGCAGCGGCATTCACGCCCAGCAACGCCAACGCAACCGGGCTTGATGCCAAGCTCACCTGGACCACTCCCGTTTCGGCGCTCGCGGGCGTGACCGGCGGGCTGGGAAGCATTCGCGTCAACAACATGGGGCGCGGTGCAACCGTCGATCTGTCGGGCGCGACCACACTTGAGGACATCAAGAACTCGATCGAAGCGCTCAACATGGGCCTGCGGGTCGAGATCAACGCGAACGGCAACGGCATCGACATTGTGAATGAAGTTGCTTCGGGCGCTGCTCAATCGATGTCGATTGAAGAGGTCGCCGGAAATAACTCGACCGCAACCCGTCTTGGCATCCGCACGTTCTCTGCGGCGACGATGCTCAAGGACTTCAACAACGGCAAGGGCGTGCAGGTCGTCGATGGGGTCATCAACCCCGTCACCAATTCCGCCGATCCCGAACTGAACTACGACTTCAAGATCACCGTCGGCAATGCCGTGCCCGGCGCGACCGTCAAGGTTGATCTCCGGCCGCAGGATGTCGTGAGCGTGCAGACTGTCCTGGCTCGCATCAATTCGGAGCTTGCCTCGCAGTTGCCCGCGCAAGGATTGCTTGCAACGGACGTTGTTGCGCAACTCGCCGACGGCGCGAACGGCATCACGTTTGTGCAGAACGGATCGTTTGCCAACGCCTTGACCGTGACGCAGGCCAACAACTCCACTGCCGCGGGCCAACTCGGGCTGCTCAACGGCTCGTACAACGCGACCTCAAGCACGTATTCGGGCACGGATACGGCAAGGGTGCGGGTGGACAGCCTGATGTCGTATCTGATCGATCTTCGCGATGCGCTCACAGCCAACGACGTGGCTGGCATCCAGCTTGCTGGAGAGAACATCGATCGTGTCAACGGCCTGATCGGGGAGACACGCGGCATGGTGGGCGGCTACGCCCAGCGCGTCACGTTTGCTTCCCAGGTCGAAGAGGACCGCAGCGCCGTGGACACGAAGGTTCGGTCGGAGCTCGAGGATGTGGATTTCGCGAGCGCCGCATCGAGATTCAGCCTGCTGCAGACACAGCTCGCCGCGAGCCTGCAGACTACGGCTCGGATGCAGTCGGTCAGCCTGCTCGATTTCCTGAGCTAGCTGAAACTCGGGCCCGGTTGAAAGACCCGGCCTTCGGATTGGATCGACAGACCCGTCCCGCCTCGGCCGCGGGAACTTTCGGGTGACAGGACGTCGTCCGCCAGGGAGGCGGAGCGCGATCCGGGGATTGCGGCCGTATTTCGCGGGAGCGCGACGATGGAAGTTCGCACCAGCAGGTTCGGGACAGTCAATATCGCGGATGACCGCGTGATCAGCTTCCAGAAGGGGCTGCTCGGGTTCGCGGATTGCAAGCGTTTCTGCCTGCTCGAGCCGGCGGATGACGCGTGCTTCTTCTGGCTGCAGTCGCTCGAAGATCCGGATCTGGCCTTCGTGGTCACCGATCCGATGATCTTCGTGCCCGAGTATTCCGTGCCGATCCGGCCGGAGCAGATGGCCGAGCTCGGCCTCGCCAAGCTCGATGACGCGCAGGTCTTTGTGGTCGTGAACAAGATCGACCGCCAGCTCACGGGCAACCTGCAGGGCCCGCTGGTCATCAACACGTTGAATCGAACGGGCGAGCAGGTTGTGCTCGCCGAGAAGCGTTGGACCGTCCGGCATCCGCTCATGACCGTCGGCGCCGCGGCCCCGACACGCAAGGCCTTGTCGGCCTGATTCACTGATTCCACGCGCCGCCCGGCGACGGATCGCCCGGCGGCACATCATGCGAAAGCGCGGCAACCCAACACCGGACTTCTCGGAGCGACAAACGCTCACCGATGTGCCGCGCTCTTCCCTGTCCCTTCACACTCAACGAATCTCCATAGACGGCAAGGAGGCTCTTCATGCTGGTGCTCTCGCGTCAGCGCGACGAAACGATCATGATCGGGGACGAAATCGAGATCACCGTGGTGGATATCCGCGGCGACAAGGTTCGTCTGGGCATAACGGCCCCAACCCGCATCGCGGTTCATCGCAAGGAAATCTACGAGGCGATCAAGGCGGAGAACAAGCAGGCGTCTCGGGCGATCACGCCCGGAGCGGCCATCGCTTCGATCGATCCCTCGATCTCGCCCGGTCCCGCAAAGACCATCAACACGTCGAAAACCGCGAGGCTGGCCGCCGGCCCCGTGCGACCGACGCCGGAACTCACGCTAACCGATGCTCCGGCGGCGCCCAAGAGGGCGCAGTCGCGCACGGCGTGAGCGATCTCAACCACCCGAATCACCGTTCCCGAAACCAGTTCGCAGCAGGATTCAAAGGCAAGTCTGACGCTCTCAACGACCTTCGTCAGACCGCCGCTCGCAATCACGGAGGATTGCCATGGCCCGGATAAACACAAACATCCCCAGCGTGCTCGCACAGAGGAATCTGCGCAGCATCCAGTCTGAGCTGCAGACGCGATTCGAGCGTCTCAGCACCGGGCTGCGGATCAACCGCGGCGCGGATGATCCCGCGGGGATGATCATCTCGGAACGACTGCGCTCGAACATCTCTGGTGTGAACCAGGGGATCAGCAACTCGGACCGAGCCGCCAACGTGATCTCCACGACGGAGGCCTCGCTGTCGGAAGTGAGCGATCTGCTCAACTCGATCAAGTCGCTGATCGTCGAGAGTGCCAACACCGGCGCCAACTCCGACGCGGAGCGCAACGCAAATCAGCTCCAGATCGACTCCGCCATCGCCAGCATCACCCGCATCAGCGACACCGCCAGCTTCGGTTCGCTCAAGCTGCTCAACGGCAGCCTCGACTACAACCTCTCGGGCGTGAACCCCAACGAGGTCGTGCAGGCCAAGGTCTGGAACGCCTCGTTCATCAGCCAGGCGACGTACAACGTCAAGGTCAACGTCGTTGCCTCTGCCCAGACCGGCGCGCTCTACTTCCAGCCCCCCACCGCCGCCGGAACCATCCTCAGCTCGTCCACCCTGCAGATCGCGGGCGTCCGGGGCGTGCAGACCATCACCGTCACGAGCAACTCCTCGCTGACGAGCGTGGTCGCGGCGGTCAACAACCTCACCAGCCTCACCGGCGTCCGCGCCTCGCTCATCAACGGCAACGCGGCCAGCGGCATGGTCTTCTCGTCCACAGACTACGGCTCCAACGCGTTCGTCTCGGTCAAGAGGCTCCAGGGTCCGGCGCTCGCCGACGATGCTTTCAGCAACAACCTCTACAAGGTCGCCAACAACCTTCCCGCGCCCTCGGGCGCTCCGTTCGCCTGGTCCACGCTCATCGGCAACGGCACGATCTCGGTTGGCCAGCGCGACGAGGGGCAGAATGTCCAGGCCCTCGTCAACGGCGCACTCGCCACCGGAGACGGCCTCAAGATCAAGGTCAATTCGCCCAACCTCTCGATGGACATGCAGTTGTCCGCGACTTTCGCGACCACCGTGTCCAATACGCCGAGCAACTTCGATATCACCGGCGGCGGCTCGCTCTTCCAGCTCGGACCCGATGTTTCCGCCTCACAGCAGGCGAGCTTCGCGACCCAGTCCGTCGCGGCCTCGAATCTCGGCGGCGTGCTCGTCGGCAGCACCATGCAGTTCCTCTCTTCGCTGACCACCGGCGGGTCCAACTCGATCGATGCCAGCCTCAAGAGCAAGGACTTCACCATCGCCAGCGACATCCTGGAGCGGGCGATCGACGAGGTGAGCATCCTCCGCGGCAGGCTCGGCGCCTTCCAGCGGAACGTTCTCGAGCCCAACACCCGCTCGCTGAACAGTGCGCTCGAGAATCTCACGGCGAGCAGTTCCGCGATCCGCGACGCCGACTTTGCCGCGGAAACCAGCGCCCTGACCCGCGCCCAGATCCTGAGCCAGTCGGGCACGACTGTCTTGCAGCTCGCCAACGCCTCCAGCCAGTCGGTCCTCCAGCTCCTGCAGGGATGATCGAGCCGATTGAGCCAGAAAGTCCGGTTGTGATGTAAGCGCCGCAATCGGTTATCCCGACACTCCGCACGTCCTCCCCAACGCCCCGGCACCCTCCGCCGGGGCGTGTTTGTTTCTCGGACGTCCCACAAACTCTCCGGACCTTCCCAGCCCGCACAGACGGACCTGTCGTTTCACTTTGAACGACCGCCCATAAATCAACGCCTCCTTGCCCCCGATTGAGCAGGTGCGACCGCGTGTTTTCGGATGGTCCGACGACGCGCATCGCCCCCGGAATGGAATCGGGGCCCGGTCTTCCGCGTGTGCGGGACCGGAAACGCAAGGTCCGACCGGCCGATCGCGGCGGAAACGGACCTTGCAACGAACGGGACCCGGGTCACGCCGGAACCCCCGCTCGCGAGTCAGCACGGAGGTTCGTCGCCCATGGGCCGCATCAATACCAACGTTCAATCTCTGATCGCCCAGCGCGTGCTCGGGCAGAACCAGCAGTCGCTCAGCAGCTCGCTGCAGCGCCTGTCCACCGGCCTCCGCATCAACAGCGGCAAGGACGATCCCGCCGGCCTCATCGCCAGCAACAACCTCGGCGCCGAGATCGCGAGCAAGAACGCCGCCGTCGCCAACGCCAACCGCGCCGACCAGGTGGTGAACATCGCCGCCGGCGGTCTGTCCGAAGTCTCGGGCCTGCTCACGCAGCTCCAGGGCCTGATCACGGCGACCTCGTCGTCGGCAGGCATCTCCGACGCGGAACGCTCGGCAAATCAGCTCCAGATCGACTCGATTCTCCAGACGATCGACCGCATCTCGACCAGCACCTCGTTCCAGGGCATCAAGCTCCTGAACGGCAACTTCGACTTCAAGACCTCGGGCGTCGCAGCGGGCGTTGCCGACTACAAGATCAACGCCGCCAAGTTCCAAGGCAGCGCCAATGTGGACGTGCTTGTCACCGGCTCGGCCCAGCAGGGAGGCATGTTCCTCTCGTTCGGTGCGGCGTCGATCGACACCGGCACCGGCAGCCAGTTCACCATCGAAGTCGGCGGCGCCTCGGGAAGCCGACAGCTCACGTTCAGCAGCTCCACGAGCCTCACGAACATCGCCGCCGCGATCAACAGCTTCACCAGCATCACCGGCGTGAACGCCTCGGTCTCGAGCACCGGCATCAAGCTCAGCGCATCCGACTTCGGCAGCGCGAACTTCGTCAGCCTGCGCGTCGTTGACGCGGGCAGCGTTGGCTCCGGCGGCAACATCGGCGTCTACGACCTTGTGAGCAACAACACCAACGCCTCGGCCGGTACCCGGCGCAACTCCTTCGACCAGGTGACCAACACGATCACCAACAAGGGCAAGGACATGCAGGCGACCATCAACGGCGTCGCCGCGATCACCAACGGAAAGACCGCCCGGATCAACACCGACTTCCTCGATGTTGAAACTACCCTGACCACGGGGCAGTCGCAGACGCTCGGCGCCGTCGGCTCGCACGCCTTCTCGATCATCGGGGGCGGTGCAACCTTCACGCTCGCCGGCAATGTTGACATCTCGGGCAAGGTTGCGATCGGCATCCAGTCGGTCGGCACCACCGCCCTGGGCAACAGCGTTGTGGGTTACCTGAGCGAGCTTTCGAGCGGCCAGTCGTCCAACGTCGTCAAGGGCAGCACCGAAACGGCTCAGAAGATCGTGGGCGCCGCGATCGAGCAGATCAGCTCGCTCTCGGGCCGCCTGGGCGCCTTCCAGTCGAACACGGTCGGTGCGACCATCCGCAGCCTCGGCGTCGCCGTCGAGAACGCAACGGCCGCACAGTCGATCATCCGTGACGCCGATTTCGCGGCCGAAACCGCCGGCCTCACGCGTTCGCAGATCCTTGTGAACGCCTCCACCAACGTCCTGGGCCTCGCCAACCAGGCTCCGCAGTCGGTGCTCCAGCTTCTCGGCTAATTCAAAGCGATTCTGACATCTCGATCCTTCAGGCCGGCCCCGGGTTTGTTTCCCCGGGGCCGGTTTCCTTTGCGCACTGCGCAAAAAATGCCGGTGGTTTTTGGACTGTTTTTTATGAGACGGCTCAAAGTGCTTTCCGGACGCGCCGATGGCCAAAGTGCGTCAACGACCGGAAACCTCCGGCACTGACGCAAAGTCCGCACGGATGCGGACTTTGGAGCCGGGCGTCTTGCCCGGTCGCACGGTCCGGTCTTGAGGAAAGTCGCCATGAGCCGCATCAACTCCAACGTCCAGTCCCTGATTGCTCAGCGCGTGTTGCAGCAGAACCAGCGTTCGCTGTCAACATCGCTCGAGCGTCTGAGCACGGGCCTCCGGATCAGCCGCGGCGCGGACGATCCGGCCGGTCTCATCGCGTCCGAAAATCTCCGCTCGGAGATCAAGTCCACCAATCAGGCCGTCGCGAACGCGACCCGGGCCGACCAGGTGGTCAACATCGCCGAGGGTGGCCTGCAGGAAGTGAGCTCGCTGCTCACCGAACTGCAGGGGCTCATCACCAGCTCGTCCTCCTCCGCCGGCATTTCCAACGCCGAACGGCAAGCCAACCAGCTGCAGGTCGATTCGATCCTCCAGACGATCGATCGCATCTCATCTGCCACAAGCTTCCAGGGTGTCAAGCTGCTCAACGGCAGCTTTGATTTCCGGACCAGCAACGTCGCCAGCGGCGTCGCCGACTACCGCATCAACGCGGCAAAGTACACCGGCGGTTCTCTCCACACCGACATCCTGGTCACCGGTTCGGCCCAGCAGGCCGGTTTCTACCTCTCCTTCGGCGCCGCTTCTATTGATACGGGCGTGAACAGCCAGTTCACGATCGAGATCGGCGGAGTTTTCGGAACCCGCCAGCTCACGTTCAGCTCCTCCACCACATTGACCAACATCGCCGCCGCGATCAACAGCTTCGCTTCGGTGACCGGAACGCAGGCCAAGGCCTCGGCAACCGGGATCAAGCTTTTCAGCTCCGAATTCGGCTCGCAGCAGTACACCTCGATCAAGGTCGTGCGTGCCGCGGGAATCGCCAGCGGCGGCCAGGAAGGTATCTACGACCTCAACACCAGCAACACCAACTCTGCCGCTGCCAGCGTCCGGACGACCTTCGCGAACGCCGTGAACACGATAACCGACAAGGGCCAAGACCTGCAGGCGACCATCAACGGCATCATCGCGACGGCGAACGGCAAGTCGATCCGGATCAACACCGACTTCCTGGACGTCGAGACCACCCTGACGACGACGCAGGCGCAAACGCTCGGCGCGGTCGGCACCCACGCATTCACGATCACGGGGGGCGGAGCCGACTTCCAGTTGAGCGGCCAAGTCAACATCGCGGGGCGCGTCTCGATCGGCATCCAGACCGTCAATACCTCGCTTCTCGGAACTTCGACGACGGGCTACCTGAACTCACTGGTTGCCGGCCAGGCCAATAACCTGGTGGACGGCAACTCCGAGCAGGCCCAGCGAATCGTGAACCGGGCGATCGAGCAGGTTTCCTCGCTCCGAGGGCGGCTGGGTGCGTTCCAGTCGAACACGGTGGGTTCGACGATCCGCAGCCTGAGCGTTTCGGTCGAGAACACGACCGCCGCCGAGTCCGCGATCCGCGATGCCGACTTTGCCGCGGAAACCGCCGGGTTGACGCGCTCGCAGATTCTTGTGAACGCCTCGACCAACGTGCTCGGTCTTGCGAACCAGGCCCCGCAGTCGGTGCTCCAGTTGCTGGGCTAAGAAATCCGCCGAAGGCTGAGTCCCAAAACGCAAAGCAAGCCCTCCCAAGACCCGCGAGAAATCGCGGGTCTTTTCTCAGGTGCCGAGAACACTTCGCGCAGGTCGGCGCAGGGCGCACAGACGAACCCGTTTCGAGCGCCGAATGAGCCCCGCGCTTGGCCGGCGCGTTCCGTCTCCCGATTTTCGAGTCTGGCCCCCCCGAGCCATGCGTGACGGTGAGGGGGCGGAGGCGGCGCGGATCGGTTCTGCGCCTCGGCGTTTCACACGGGCGTCCGTGTGAGCGAGTCGTGCCGGGCCATTCGCCCGGCGCGGGAAGGTGTAGGCGCTGCGGCGTCCGATCGACCCGCGTGCGGGACGAATCACGGAGGAATCGATTCCATGGGACGGATTAATACAAACGTTCAGTCGCTGATTGCTCAGCGGGTGCTCGGCCAGAACCAGAACGGCCTGTCCACCTCGCTCGAGCGTCTCTCGACGGGTCTTCGCATCAACAGCGGTAAGGACGATCCTGCCGGTTTGATCGCGAGCAACAACCTCAGCGCCGAAATCGCCGGTAAGAATGCCGCGGTCTCGAACGCGAACCGCGCCGACCAGGTCGTGAACATTGCCGCCGGCGGCATCACGGAAGTGTCGAGCCTTCTGACCCAGCTCCAGGGCCTGGTCACGTCGAGCTCGAGCGCCGCGGGTATCTCCGAGTCGGAAAAGCAGGCAAACCAGCTTCAGATCGACTCGATTCTCCAGACCATCGACCGAATCTCGAGCAGCACCTCCTTCCAGGGCGTGCGCCTCCTGAACGGCAACTTTGACTTCAAGACCTCGGCCGTCGCCACCGGCGTGGCGGACTACAAGATCAACGCCGCCAAGTTCAACGGCAGCACGAACGTGGACGTCCTTGTCACCGCTTCGGCGCACAAGGGCGGCATGTTCCTCTCGTTCGGCGCAACGTCGATCGACACGGGCACCGGCAGCCAGTTCACCATCGAAGTCGGCGGCGCCAGCGGCACCCGCCAGCTCACCTTCAGCAGCTCGACGAGCATCGCGAACATCGCGGCTGCCATCAACAGCTTCACCAGCATCACGGGCGCCAAGGCCACCGTCTCGAGCACGGGCATCCGTCTCGACGCGACCGACTTCGGCAGCGCCAACTACGCCAGCCTCCGCGTCGTGGATGCCGGCAACATCGCCGCGGGCAGCCAGAACGGCGTGTACAAGCTGAACGCCACGAACGATGCCGTCGCGGATACCAACCGCGTCAGCACGTTCGCCGGTGCGACCAACACCATCACCAAGAAGGGTGCCGACGTCACCGCGACGATCAACGGCATCTCGACGACCGCGACCGGCAAGACGGCCCGCGTGAACACCGACTTCCTCGACGTCGAAGTCACGCTCACCGACAGCCAGTCGCAGACCCTCGGCGCCGTCGGGTCGCACGCCTTCTCCATCATCGGTGGCGGTGCAAGCTTCCAGCTCAACGGCAACGTGGACATCGGCGGAAAGGTCTCGATCGGCATCCAGTCGGTTGAAACCACCAAGCTCGGCACCCAGGCCCTTGGCTACCTCAACAGCCTCGCCTCGGGCAAGGCCAACAACGTCGTGAACGGCAACACCGAGAACGCTCAGAAGGTCATCGCCGCGGCGATCCTCCAGAGCTCGTCGCTCGCCGGCCGACTGGGCGCCTTCCAGTCGAACACGATCGGTTCGACGGTCCGCAGCCTGGGCGTCGCCGTGGAAAACTCGACTGCCGCTCAGTCGATCATCCGCGACGCCGACTTTGCCGCGGAAACGGCGAAGCTGACCCGCAACCAGATTCTGGTGAACGCCTCGACCAACATTCTTGGTGTGGCCAACCAGTCGCCTCAGGCCGCTCTCCAGCTCCTCGGCTAAACCGAGGTTCCGAGAGAGATCTCTGAATCACGCGACCCCGGGCGTACTTCCGCCCGGGGTTTTTTCTTGCGCCCGGGAGCCCCCGATCGGCCGCTCACGCTCGCTCCGGCAAAGGGTCGATCTTGATAGCCGAATGGGACGCAGACGCGGACAGCTCGGTTCGGAGTTCAGGGAAAAGGCCGGTCCCGCGCCGCGGAAGAAGACACTGAGCCATGTCGAGATCCCCCGGGAACTCGACACAGCGCGCGACCACTTTCTTGTCTATATCCGCATCGAACGGGGCATGAGCCGTGCGACGCTCGACGGATACGGGCGAGATCTGCGTGAGCTGCTTGTGGATCTCGCCTCGCGGGGCGTGACTTCGCTCCGCGCCGTGACCACGCAGCATCTGATCGATCACCTCGCCAGACTCAAGTCCGAGCGCAACATGGAAGGCTCATCCGTCGCCCGCCATCTTGCGACCATCCGCGTTTTCTTCCGCTGGCACCACGCCAATGGGAAGATCGATCGCAACCCCGCCGATGCGCTCGACCCCCCCACCCGCTGGAAACGCCTGCCCGAGTGCCTCTCTGTCCAGCAGGTCCGCGCGCTCATCGAGGCCCCATCGCCCCCCGAATCGGATGACGGCTCGCCCCCGATCTGGCTCCGCGATCGCGCCATCCTCGAGATGCTCTACAGCAGCGGGCTGCGCGCCACCGAGATCACCACGATTACGCTCCGCTGCGTCGATCCCGCGATCGGTGGCGTGCTCGTCACCGGAAAAGGAAACAAGCAGCGTCTTGTCCCGATCGGCACACCCGCCCGCCGCGTGCTCGATGAATACCTCAAAGAGTGCCGGCCCAAACTCATCAATCCCGACGGGCGCGACAAGGGACGCGTCTTCCTCTCGCGCTCGGGCGGCCCGCTCGAGCGTGTGGCGCTCTGGCAGATCGTCCGCAAGCACGCCAATGCCGCGGGGCTGAAGGATGTTCATCCGCACATGCTGCGGCACAGTTTCGCGACGCACATGCTGGTGGGCGGCGCCGATCTCCGCGTCCTCCAGGAGCTGCTGGGCCACGCCGACATCTCGACCACGCAGATCTACACACATGTGGACCGCTCCCACCTGAAAGCGGTCCACAGCAAGTTCCACCCGCGTGAACGCGTGCGGCAGGCCGGGTAGAGCGGCACCATGCTCCCGCGCATTCTGCTAAACTCGGAGCGTGTTTCCGACACGGCATTTTCCAATCGCCTGCACCTTGTTGATTGCACCGCTCACTCTGGCACAGAGTGAGACTCCCTCACAAGCGAGCAACCCATCGACGGGCGCGCCCACCGCACCGCCGGGCGAGTTACTGCCCGATGCGGGGGATCTGCCGGCCCTCGACAACAACCCCGACGTGCAGGGCCAGCCCCCCACCGAGTTCAATCAGCAGCTCCGCATCGACCAGACCGATCGCAAGAACTGGTTTGGCATTACGCCCGAGACCGACCCGCTCTCGCCGTTCATGCGGCTGGTCTCCGGGCTGAAGGAGAAAACGGGGCTCACGTTCGGCGGCGCTTACACCATGCTCTTCCAGCAAGCCAGCGGGGGCCCGGGTCGCCGCACCGCGGCGGCGGGCGATATCGACCTGATGCTCTCCTGGAAAAAGCAGTTCAACGAGACCGACTACATCCGCATCAACAGCAGCTTTGAATACCGCTTCCAGATTGGCGAGATCACCCCAGCGCAGCTCGGCCCCGAGATCGGAACACTGATTCCGACAACCAATGGCTTCAACGAGCGCCCGCCCGTGGTCAAGGAACTCTTCTACGACCAGACTCTTCTCGACGGGCGTGTCCGCTGGGTCTTCGGACGCATCGACCCGGAGAACTACGTCGGCGGCCACCGACTGCAATCTGCAAACACCTTTTTTCTGAACAAGGCCTTCTCTTCCAATCCAGCGATCGCCTATCCCAGCATCGGCCTCGGCGCCGCCGCGGCTGTCAAGCCCGTGGATTGGCTCTACATTCTCGCCGGCTGCTCGGACGTCAATTCCAGCATTACCCGCACGGGGTTTGACACGGCGTTCGACACGGGCGAGGTCTTCGCGTTTGCAGAAGTCGGCGGGATGACCAATTGGAACGGGCTGGGGAGCGGACGTCAGCGCCTGAGCGTGTGGCACTCGGACAACAGTTCCGTCAAGAATCGACCGTCGGACGAGGGCATCTCGCTGACCATCGACCAGGAGCTCGGACCGCAGGCCGCCATCTTCCTCCGCGCTGCGTACGCGAATGCAACTCTGACCAATGTGCGTAATCTCTACGAAGGCGGATTCGGCTTCAAGGGCCTGACCGGCATCGACAATGACTTCACGGGGATTGCGCTGGCGTACGCGGCGCCGCCGAACGGACGGGCCGAGACGATCGTGGAAGTTTTCCAACGATTCCAGCTCGCGCTCCGTACCGAATTTACCGTCGGCGCGCAGCTCATCGTCAATCCAAGCAACGCCCCGAGCGACGGCTCGATTGGTATCTTTGAATGCCGACTGCGTCTCGCTTTCTGACCCGAAAGGCTCTCTCATGGCCAAAAAGACTTCCAGGCAATTCCGTCTTGAACACGATCTGCTCGGCGAAAAACGCATCCCTGCCGGTGCGTACTACGGCGTTCAGACACTGCGGGCGATGGAGAACTTCGATATCTCGGGCGTCCCTCTCGCACACTACCCCGACATCATCCGTGGGCTCGCCGTGGTCAAGCTCGCCGCGGCACGCGCCAATCACCAGGTCGGCAACCTTCCCCGCAAAGTCCTCAAAGGCATCGAAGCCGCATGCGCCGACCTGCTCGACGGCAAGTTCCACGATCAATTCCGAGTCGATGTTTTCCAGGGCGGCGCTGGCACTTCCACCAACATGGCGGCGAACGAGGTCATCGCCAACCGCGCCCTCGAGCACATGGGCTACCGCAAGGGCCAGTACGAACACTGCGATCCGCACGATCACGTCAATCTCGCGCAGTCCACCAACGACGCCTACCCCTCCGCCCTGCACATCGCGTGCATCTTCGGGAACGAGCGTTTGGTCGAGGAGCTCGGACGGCTCATCCTTTCGTTCCGCAAGAAGGGAAGGCAGTTCGCCCGCGTGATCAAGATGGGACGCACGCAGCTCCAGGATGCGGTCCCCATGACGCTCGGGCAGGAGTTCGAGGCCTTCGCCCGCACGCTCGAAGAAGAGGTGCACGCCATGAAGGTCGTGCAGAACGCTCTTTGCGAAACCAACATGGGTGGCACGGCCATCGGCACCGGCCTGAACGCTCCGAAGGGGTACTCCAAGGCCTGCGCCCGCCACATGTCCCGCATCATGAAACGCGAGATCCGCCTCTCCGCCAATCTCATCGAGGCGACGCAGGACACCCAGGCATTTGTCCTTTACGCCGGAGTCCTCAAGGCCACCAGCATCAAGCTCTCCAAAGTGTGCAATGACTTGCGACTGCTCACCTCCGGCCCACGCGCCGGCCTCTACGAGATCAATCTTCCTCCTATGCAACCGGGCTCGTCCATCATGCCCGGCAAGGTCAATCCCGTCATCCCCGAAGTGGTCAATCAGGTCTGCTACAAAGTCATCGGCAACGATCTGACCGTTACGCTCGCAGCGGAGGCCGGGCAGCTCCAGCTCAACGTGATGGAGCCGGTCATCGCCTCGTGCATCTTCGAGAGCCAGATGCTTCTGTCCCGGGCGTCGAAAACGCTGCGCGAACACTGCATCGACGGCATCACGGCGAATGAAGATGTCTGCCGCATGTTCGTTGAACGGTCCATCGGTCTCGTGACCGCGCTCAACCCGATCATCGGTTACGAAAAGAGCACGGAGCTCGCGGCCGAAGCGCTCAAAACCGGCAAGGGCATCATCGAACTCATCCGCGAGCGCAAGATGTTGACCGAGAAGCAGATCAAGGATGTGCTCGATCCGCGCACGATGACCGGTCAGGCCCCCGCCCGGCGCAAAGCCCGCCGATAGGACACACCCATGATCTGGCTCCAACTCGCCGTTGTCCTCGGCGCCATTCTGCTCGGCGCACGCGTTGGCGGCGTCGGTCTTGGAACGATGGCGGCACTCGGTCTGCTGGTCCTTGTGTTTGGATTTGGGCTGCCGCCCTCGTCGCCCCCGGGGGCGGTGCTCGCGATCGTCGTTGCGGTCGTCACCGCGGCGGCCACGCTCGAGGCGGCAGGCGGGATGGACCTGTTGGTCCTGGTTGCCGACCGCGTTCTCCGCGCTCATCCGCGCGCGATCACCATCATCGCCCCGCTCGTCGCGTACGCATTTACCTTCTGCACCGGAACCGGGCACGTCGCCTATTCGATCCTTCCGGTCATCGCCGAGGTCTCACGCAAAGCCGGCATCCGCCCCGAACGCCCGATGTCCATCAGCGTGATCGCCTCGCAGCAGGCAATCACCGCAAGCCCGCTCGCGGCAGCGACCGCTGCGCTGCTCACCATTCTCGACGATCAGGGCGTGACGCTCTCCAGGATCCTGCTTGTCTGCATCCCCTCAACCCTCATTGGCGTTGTTGCGGGCGCGCTATCGGTCTGGAGAAAGGGCGTGGAACTCCAGGACGACCCCGAATACCAGAAGCGCCTCGCCTCCGGTGAATTGGGCGAAGAAACCAGGCTCAAGCAGCTCGATGCGCCCACCCGCAAGCGTGCAACGCGCGCGGTGGCCATTTTCCTCGTCGCCGCGGCATCCATCGTCGCCTTCGGCGTCTTCCCGAATCTGCGGCCGTCCCATTCGGCTCCTGTTGCCGCCGTTTCCATCGAGAAGCTCCAGGGCGCCCTCGACTCGGGCAAGGCCGATCTCAATCACGACAGCATCGTGACGCAGGCGGAAGCTCGCAAGCTCTTCCAGAATTTAGCCGCCGGGGAGACACTGGAACAACAAGAAACGCTCGCGATGAACACGCTGATCCAGATCATCATGTACGCGGCTGCTGCGCTCATGATGCTCTTCTGCGGCGCATCGCCCGATGCCGCCGCGAAGTCCAAAGTCGCCGGCGCGGGCGTTGTGGCCGTCGTTTCCATCCTCGGGCTGGGTTGGATGGGCAATTGCTTCTTTGAGGGCAACAAGGCCGCCATCCTGACCGCTCTGAGCGACACGGTCCAGCAGCACCCCTCTCTCTTTGCCGGCGCGCTCTTCGCGCTCTCGATCCTGCTCTTCAGCCAGGCATCGACGGTCACGGCGCTCATGCCAGTTGGCGTTGCGCTCGGGGTCTCCGCCAGCTCGCTCGTCGCGTACTTCCCCGCCGTGAACGGTTATTTCTTTCTTCCCACGTACGGCACGGTTGTCGCGGCCGTCGCCTTTGATCGCACCGGCACCACGCGCATCGGCTCGTACGTGCTCAACCACTCGTTCATGCGGCCTGGACTCGTCGCGACGGCCGCCGCGATCCTGTCGGGCTTGCTCATCGCGCGGATGGTCTTCTGACCCGCCTAGATCGGACGGCGCAGCGGATCGGTGCCGGTTGGACGGAGCGGCTCGTCCCCCTCGCGTGATTTGCGACGCCCCGCGAGTTTCTCCAACTCGGCCATCGCCCGATCGGCCTCGTTGTCGCCCGCGATCCGGATCGGTGCGGCGAGCGGAGTGGCCGGCATGATTCTCTCCACGTCGCCAATCCCGCGTGCGGCGTACAGGCTCCCCGCGCCGCGCTCCCGCACATCGGCCATTTCTGCCTCAACAACCGGATCGATCGCGTGCTTCACAATCCCGGCGGCGACCCCAACACAGAGGTTGAACACCGCCCACACCAGGAAGCCGAGCATCGCAATCGGCATCACCGCGTGAAGCAGGATGATCGTCGCATCCGTCCGGATCCCGTTCTGCGCCGCCTCGCTCGCCGCGATCAACGGCTGATACCCGCAGAACACGCCCCAGATCGGCGCGGAAGGAATCGCGCTCGTCCACGGAAGCGCGGCAGCGAACAACGCCGTCAGAATAACCGCCGCTCGCACCGCGCGATGCATCCCGATGACGCCCGCGCCCGCAACGATCGCCACCGCCATCCAGGATTGGGCAACCAGAACCACCATCGCGATCACGCCCACACCCGACGCGATGTTCGATGCCCCGCCTAGGAACGCGTCGCCCGGGCCCGGTGTACGTGCCCGCGTGTCGTGATTCTCGATCGATTTTTCATCGACCGGCTTGCGGGGCTGAGCATCCACCACTTCAAGAGACTGCTCGACCTGCTTCGCGTCGGTCTCGTACCGCACCTGCGTGAAATGCACGAACGCGAACGTCAGCGCCTGGGTGACGATCGCGACTGCAACAACGGCCGACCACCAGATCGCTCCGCGCCGAAGTGCGAGCAAGGCCGGTGACGCGGCGATGTAGTTGGAACCACGTTGCACGATCCGACTCCCCTAAGTCCTGCGTCCGATACCCTTTAGGAACATCGGTCCGTCCCGGGGGCGACTGAAGCGCAGTCTTCATTGAAAACGCCCTCCAAAGGCGTCGTTTCGGTCAATTCACGCCCGCCGAGCCCGGCAAATGGCCCCGGGCGGGGCATTCCGCTATGCTTTCAAAGAATCCTGAAAGTTCCGAAGACCTGCCTATGAGCAATCTTTACACGCCCCCGCCGCAGACTCCGAAGGCCGATGCGCTCGATCCGGGCTTCCTCGCTGCGGTTGCTGCGGGACAGGCCCGATTGACCCCGGATCAGGCACTCGATCTCTTCCGGCGCTCGCCCCTCGCCACGCTCGGCCGCTATGCCGACGCCCGTTGCCGCGCCATCCACGGCGACACGTTTCGCACGTTCGTCATCGACCGCAATATCAACTACACCAACGTGTGCAACGCCAAGTGCACGTTCTGCGCCTTCCGGCGCGACGGGCACGAAGCGGACGCGTACACGCTGGAGTACGACGCGCTTCTCGAAAAGGTCGGCGCGCTCTCCGCGATCGGCGGCACGCAGATTCTCATGCAGGGCGGGATGAACCCGGAGCTGCCGTTCGACTGGTACCTCGATCTGCTGCACGCGATCAAGGAGAAGTACCCGCACGTCCATGTGCACGGCTTCAGCCCGCCCGAGTTCATCGAGTTTGTTCACTTCTTCAACCCGCCCGGGAAGAACCTGGAAGAGAAGATACGGTGGGTGATGGTGCGCCTGCGCGATGCGGGCCTCGACAGCGTGCCCGGTGGCGGCGGCGAGATCTTCTCAAACCCCGTCCGGCGCAAGATCGGTCTTGGCAAATGCGATGCCGAGGCTTGGCTGACTGTGATGTACGTCGCGCACTCGCTCGGCATGTTTACGAGCGCGACGATGATGTTCGGCCACATCGAGGGATACGCCGATCGCATCCATCACATGATGCTGGTACGCGAATGGCAGGACCGGGCGCTGCGCGAGTTCGGCGGAACGCCGGCGGCCGTGCCCGATTCGATCAACGCGCCGGCGCCGAACATCGCAACGAAGTACGCCGGCGGCTGGCGGCGCGAGCAACGGCGCAAGACCGCGAACGGTGGCGGCCACTACAAGGCCTTCATTTCCTGGCCTTTCCAGCGGGAAAACACGCCCCTGGGGCGCGTGAAAGACTGGGGCGTGAACCCGGGCGAACTCGAAGCGGAATTCCCCGGCGATGTGCTGGCCCGCGCTTTCGCGTGGGGCGAGAATCCGGAACCCGACTACAAGACTCTGCCCGGCGCCGAGGAGTTCGGCCGGCGCGTCCGCATGAGCGGCAGCACCGACTACCTGCGCACGCAGGCTCTCAGCCGCCTGATGCTCGACAACATCTATTCGATCGGCAGCTCGTGGGTGACGATGGGCCCGCACATCGGCCAGGTCGCGCTCTCGTACGGCGCGAACGATATGGGAAGCGTGATGATGGAAGAGAATGTGGTGAGCAGCGCGGGAACCACGTACTGCCTCGATGAAGCGCTGCTCTGCCGCCTGATCCGGGGTGGAGGCTTTGTCCCGGCTCAGCGGGACAATGTGTACGACATTCTCAATGTGCACTCGGGCATGGATTCGCCGGATCTGGCGGTCGCCGACTGGTCCAAGCACCGGGCCCGCAAGATGCACCAGGAAGCGCCGCGCGAGAAAAAGGTCGCGTTGCAGGTGCAGGTCAAACCCCGTCCCGAGCTCGCGCCCGTGCGGTAAAGGCATTTACCACAGAGCACAGAGACACAGAGAAAAGAGAAGATAGAGAATGCGAAAGGCAGTGCGCGTCGAACCGCGCAGTGTTTTTCAACACAGTCTTCTGTTTTCTCTGAGTCTCTGCGCCCCCGCCGCAGCGGGTCGTGCGATCTGTGGTGAACTCTTCTCTTCTTCACCGCCGACGACGCACACAGCCCAGCAGCGCCACGCCGCCGAGACCCAGCACGCTTGGTGCCGGAATCTCCGCGAATTCGACGAAACTCGTTCCGTTCACATCCGCGATCGAGAAATCGACCTGCGATGCGCGATAGCCCATCTCCGGAGCAAAGCCCGGCAGCACCATTTCGGTCCGGAACCACTCGCACAGCGATTGCGTGTCGCCCGTTTGCAGCCACGACTGCACCGTCGATTCCGACGTCTGGAACAGATTGCCCCACTCGCTGAAGCCGGGAATGAACGCCGAATCAAGAAGCGAGACCGAGACTCCGCCGTCCTCGTACGTGCCGACCACCGTGTAGCGGGCGAGGCCGATCGGATCATCAAACACACCCATCGAGATGTTCCGCTCGATCGACGTTGTCACGTCGAGCAGGTTCACGCCGTTCTTCGCGGCATCGGACAGCGACCAGGCGCTCATGGCCTGATTCTTCACCCCACTGCCGCCCTCCTCGAACCAAGCCAGGAGGTAGACGTTGCTCAGGCTGTTTGCCGCGGGCGACGAATCGCCGGTCAGGCGAACCTGCATGAAAGAGGCCGTGGCAAAGGCCGGAGCGGTCAGAGCGAACGCGGACAGTGCAGCAGCGATTCGAGTCACGGGAGAACCTCCGGTGAGCGTGGCGACAAAGTCACACCAAGCAACGACAAACCAAAATGACACCGCGATCGCGGTGAAACCCGCTCTACCCGCATCAACTATGACTCGGAATCGGAGTGATGCCAGCGAACACACGGATCGCGGGGCGCAGTCGTTCTAACTGTTGACGAGGCCTCTATTTGGCGAGCAGATCCGCGATCTGGATCGCATTGAGTGCCGCGCCCTTGCGGAGCTGGTCACCCGACAAGAACAAGCAATGATTGCGCGTTCTGCCCGCGCTGTCGCGTTTCGAGCCCGGGTCGGCGCGCAGCCTGCCCACGTACACAGGGTCTGTTCCCGATGCCTGGAGCGGCGTCGGAAACTTGTTTCCCTTGCGATCGTCGATGATCACGACACCCTCGGCGCCTCGGAACGCCTCCCGCACTTCCGATTCGGAGGCCGGGTGCTTGAGCGTGACCGAAACGGATTCCGAGTGGGCACGCACCACGGGCACGCGCACGCACATGGGCGAAACCTCAACGTTCGGATCGTTCCAGATCCGCCGGGTCTCGCTGATCATCTTCTTCTCTTCACCGTTCAGGCCGGTGGCCTCGTCCATCGCGGAATTGTGGCTGAACACATTGAACGCGCACGGCTCTGCAAAGACCTTTGGCTGAGGCGCGCGGCCGGCGAGCATCTCCGAGGCCTGCTGCTGCAGCTCGGTAATCGCGGCGGCACCCGCACCCGAAACCGCCTGGTAGGTCGAGACGACGATCCGCTCGATGCCGAACTTCGCACGCAGAGGCTCGAGCGCCACGAGCAGGAGGATGGTTGAGCAGTTCGGATTCGCGATGAGGGCGGGCGACGGGACGCGGGATACATCCGGCCCGTTCACCTCCGGCACGACCAGCGGCACATCGGGATCGGCGCGAAACGCGGACGAGTTATCAACGACGGCGCATCCGGCGGCGCGAGCGGCGGGCGCGAGCGTGCGCGCGATGTCCGAGGTCGCGCAGAACAGGGCAACCCGCGCGCCCGCGAAGCTCGCGGGGCCGGCTTCCGAGACCTGGATCGCGCTCCCGGCATACGGAATGGTCGATCCGGCGGAACGTGCAGAGGCGACCGCGCGAATCCGGTCCGCGGGATGGCCGCGTGATTCAAGGATCGCGAGCGCCTCGCGCCCGACGGCGCCGGTGGCGCCCACAACGACGACGAGGCAATCAGACGGAATCATGAGGCGGCCCCAAGAACAGATTGTGCTGGGAAAACAACGGATGGCGGCTCCACGCTTTCCGACGCGGGGTTCGTGCCGCGGCTTGCTTCCGCCGGTGCGCGATCCAGGCCGTTCCGAAGGAAAGCCTGATCCAGGTCGGCGATCAGATCGTCGATGTGCTCGATGCCGATCGAGAGCCGCACCAGATCGCGGGGGAGCGCGTGGCGCTCCCGCTCCTTCTCCGGCACACTCGCGTGCGACATGTAGAACGGCAGACTGGCCGAAGACGAAACCGTTCCGAAGCTCACGCGGATCGAGAACAGGTTCAGCGCTTCGATGATCCGCTTGGATGCCTCGACAGAACCGGTCTCGAAGCACACGACCGCTCCGCCGCCCGCGTGGTTGAAAGCGTGCTGCGCGATCAGCGTTTCGCGTCCGAGGTGCCCCGCAAGCGTCGGATACCGAACCTTGGTCAGCCCGAGGCGGTCGGCATGTGCGGCCAGATACTCCGCGATCTTCTTCGCGTTCTCCTGCTGGCGTTCGAGCCGCAATGCGAGCGTGCGAAGCCCGCGCTCGAGGTTGTACGAATCGAATGGAGCGAGCGCACAGCCCTCGCCGTTCTGGGTGCGATACAGATGATCCGCCAGGTCCTCGCGATTCACCGCGACAACGCCCGCCGTCACATCGCTGTGTCCGCCGATGTACTTCGTTGCCGAATGGATCACGATGTCGATGCCTAGATCAAGCGGGCGCAGATTCAGGGGCGTCAGCAGCGTGTTGTCCACAGCCGTGAGAATGCCGCGGCGTTTCGCGGCCTGGGCGATGGCCCTGACGTCGTAGATCGTCAGCATCGGGTTGCCGACGGGTTCAAAGTACACCAGCTTGGTCTCGATCGACGCTGCACCGAGAAACCGGTCGGCGTTCGCTGCGCTGCAATAGCGAACTTCTACGCCACGATCGGGCAGGATCGTTGAGAAGATGCGCTGCGTGCCCCCGTAAAGATCGTTTGCCGCGAGAATCTCTTCACCCGGCTTGAGAAACCTGGTGACGGCAGCGATCGCCGCTACGCCGCTCGCGAACGCGAAGGCTCGCTTCGCGCCCTCGAGTTCGGCAAGCTGCGACTCGAGCACCTGCCGCGTCGGATTGCCGCTACGCGAGTAATCGAACTCCCCGAACGCCGTCGCGGACTCCTGGTCGAACGTTGAAGAGAGGTAAATGGGCGCAACGGTCGGCTTGTGCTGCAAGCTATCCGTCGGGGGATGAACGAGTTTGGTGTGGATGTGCAGCGTCACCGATTCACTCCCGGCCGGGGAGCGGAAACGCCGGTGGCCGGTGTGGCCGAAGGTGCGCCGCCGTGCGGAGCCGCAACGCTTTCGCGCGACGCACCCTGCGCGAATCGGGCCGCGACGCCCTGCGCCTTCGCATGAGTTCGCACGCGATCGTGCGAATCCTGCGGATCGAATCGCTCTCCCGCGATCTCGAGCAGATCGGCGAAGACAGATTCAGCCGTCGGCCAGCGACCGGCGCCGCGCCCGTTCACCACAATCTGCCGGCCATCGGCGAGACGAACGATCGCCGCGTTCTGTTCATTCTGAAGCTGAGCAAACGTACCGGAGAGCGGCACTTCCTCGGGCCGGACAAGCGCCCGAATAACACCCGCGCCCTCGGCACGGAGCGTTGCAACAAGACGAATGGCATTCCCCTGAGCCTTTGCCGCGGCAACCGCCTCGACGTTGATCGCGCGGATGCCGGTTCGCTCGATCTTGTCCACGGGAAGCGAAGCACCGAAGCCGACCGCCGCGAGCACGGCCAGCTTGTTGGCGACGTCGAGACCATCAAGATCGGCGGAAGGATCGGCCTCGGCGAAGCCGGCAGCCTGCGCTTCGCGGACAGCTTCATCGAACGCCACGCCCTTTTCGAGGCGGCCCAGAATGAAATTCGTTGTGCCGTTCAGCACGCCGCGGAGCTCGACGACTTCACCCGACTCGCGAGCGCGCCGGATCGCTTCGATCACGGGAACGCCGCCGCCGACGCTCGCGCTATAGCGAACAGTCACTCCCTGTTTGCGGGCGCGTTCGTGGAGTTCGGGACCGAACGCGGCAATGACCGCCTTGTTCGCCGTGACAACGTGCTTTCCAGCAGCGATCGCCTGCAGAATGAGTTCGCGTGCCGGATGCAATCCCCCGATCGACTCGACAACAACATCTGCCTGCGAAGCGAGCACCGCGTTGAGATCGCTCGAAAGCAGCGGCGCGGGAACTCCGCTTGATGCGTGCTTGCTGAGAGTGCGGACGCCGACCGCGACCACTTCAAACAGCTTCGGCAACTGCGCGAGATGGCGATAGACGCCCAGGCCGACGGTGCCGAGGCCGAGCAAGGCAACCTTGACAGGCTTCGGGGTTCCAACGCCCTTCGCGAATTCCGACGCTTCCGGCCCGATGACGGTGCCGACCGGATGGCCGATGCCGCCGATGCCGATCGAAAGGTGATGCTCGCGTGCGAAGCGAACGGCCTTGTGCTGCGCAACGCCTTCGACGAGCGAAAGGACATCGTCATACGAGACTTTGCGGTAGCGGCGCGCGGTCGAAGCATGCTCGGAGGGATCGCGGTCGTACAGACCATCCACATCCTTCACCAGCACACAATCGCAGCCGAGCGCGGCGGCGATGAAGAGCGCCGAAAAATCAGAGCCGCCCCGACCCAGCAGCGAGGTGCGCCCGAGCGAATCCCGCCCGATGAACCCGGGAACGACCAGCACCGGCCGATCTTCCAGTGCCGCACGGATCGCATCGATATTCAGGCTTTCGGGCTTCGAATCGAGCAACGGCCCGCTGGTACGGAGGCCGAGCGCACCCGGATCGAGCGCGTTTGCGGGGATGCCCGCACGATCGAGCGCGAGCGTGAGCAAGGCCTGTGTCTGCGCTTCACCAGTCGCGGCAAGCGCCGCGATCCCGCCCGCATCGCACGAATCGCCGAAGGTCTTGGCGTGCGCGAGCAGCTTGTCCGTCGTCGGCCCCATCGCCGAAACAACCGCGATCACCTTCTGGCCCCGCCGGAGATAGCGATACACCTCGTGAATCGCGAGCGAAAGCGACTCTTCGTTCGGCAGAACCGAGCTTCCAAACTTGAGAACGACCACATCGTCGTTGTGCGGACAAGACTGGGAATTGGACTGAGCGGACATGACAAGCTCCAGATCAAGAGCGGGCACGCGAACCACGCGTGTGCCGCGGGAAGAAGCGGGGAGAAAACAAACGCGAGTTGGGTTCAGGCAAGTTGACGCGCGCGACCGCGCGTCTTGATCGTCGTCGTCCGCGTCGTAGCAGTGCGCGTCGTCGTGGCTTTCGTTACCACTTGAGCAAGCGCCTGCTCGAGATCGGCGATGATGTCCGCCGGATCTTCGAGACCGACCGAGAGACGAATCAGGCCGTCGGTGATGCCGGTGCGCTCGCGTTGTTCACGCGGCACATCTCCGTGCGTCATCGAAACGGGGTGAGTGATCAACGTCTCGGTCGCACCGAGGTTCTCCGCGAGCGTGCAGAGTTGGACGTTGTTCATCACGGTCACACCAGAATCTACACCACCGGCTACCTCGAACGCAACGATTCCCCCGAAGAACGTCTCAGAATCGGCGTTTTTCAGGCCTTTCTTCGCGCGAAGTTGACCTTGGCTCTGCCGCAGAGCCAGGTCGTACTGCTCAAACTCCGATAACCCGGGGTAGAACACCTTGGTGACCTTCGGGTGACTCTTGAGGAATCGGGCCACTTCCAGAGCGCCTCGGGAATGCTGCCGAATGCGAAGGGGCAGCGTTTTCAGGCCTTTCAGCGTCAGCCACGCATCGAACGGTGCCTGGATTGAGCCGAGCGACTTGCGAAAGAGCCGCAGGCGATCGAGCAACTTGGCGTCGCGTGTGGAGATCGAGCCCCCCACCGTCGCGTTGTGCCCTTCGATGTATTTCGTGGTTGAGTAGACGGTGATGTCCGCGCCGAGATCCAGTGGCCGGAAGAGGACCGGTGTCAGGAATGTATTGTCGACGGCGAGCGGAATGCCCAGCTTCTTTGTGATCCGCGCGATCGCTTCGACATCGACAAGCTTCAACGTCGGGTTCGCGGGCGTTTCGACAAAGACGAGTTTCGTACGCGACGTGATCGCGTCTTCCACGGCTTTCACATCGGATGTATCCACAAACGAGGCCGTAATCCCGAGTGGTTCGAGCACGAGGTTCAACAGTCGAACGGTGCCGCCATAAACGACATCCGAAACAACGACATGATCGCCCGCCTTCAAAGTCGCAAGAAACAAGGTCGTGATCGCGGCCAACCCCGTCGAAAAACACACTGCGGGAGGCGTGTTTTCGAGCGCGCCAAGTGCATCTTCCAAAGCAGAAACCGTCGGATTGCTCGCTCTCGAATAGGTGTGACCCTTGTGCACACCGACCGCATCCTGCGCGTACGTCGTCGTTTGAAAAATCGGAGTCAGGATCGCGCCGGTTGAAGGATCGGGCTTGCGGCCGCCTCGGATCGCGATGGTTTCAATTCCCGCATCCGTGCGAAGCTCGCGTTTGCGGACAGCGCGACTCGGTTCCGCGCGGTGTGCCGCGGCAGAGCGCGCTTCGAATGACTTGGAGGCCGAAGAACGACGAGGAAAACGAGACATGCCGTGAACTCCACGGCATCAAGTCTGCATGAGCCAAAGGGCGGAGCGAAATTGGCGTACGCCAAGCTCGCTTTTTGCAGGAAAATGGGCCAATCCCATGTTCCGCCGCATCGTTCCAAGGGGCGGTCGTTTCGACCGAACCAAGGCTGGCTCCGGCACCGCGACTGTTGTTCAGCTCGGTTGCCGCCCGGGAATATGCCTTCCCGGGACTCTTGATGCTGGAAGAAGTCTATCACGACCTACCGGGCGCTGTCAAGACTCTTCCTTTCCGACTTCACATGCGCCCCAAACGCCTGCAGCGCATTGATTATTCTGCGCCGATGCCCGCCCCGGCGTACGAAATCTCCTGGTTCGGCGACCGCTGTCTCCGGATCTGCTTCGGCAACCAGAACACAGCGGAAACACGCGCGCTGGTGTTCAGCGCGTTTCAAATGATCGACAAAGCGGATGTGGAAGGATGCTTCAGCGCGACCCCGGCCTACACCACGCTTCACGTCCGGTTCGATCCGTTGGCGGTGCGCGAGCCCGAGCGCATCATCCGCTCCATATTGGATTCGCCCTACACCCGCCCCAGCAGATGCGAATTCCATCTGATCGAAATTCCCGTCTGTTACGAAACCGAATTCGCGCCCGACCTCGCTTCGGTCGCGGCCCACGCAAGTCTTTCGCCGGCGGAAGTCGTCCGGCTGCATTCAAGTGCGGCGTACGAAGTCGCCTTCGTCGGATTCACGCCCGGCTTCGGATACTTGACCGGGCTTCCCGCTCAGCTCGCGGCACCCAGACTCCCGAGCCCCCGAACACGCGTGCCACCGGGAAGCGTGGGTATCGCGGGCGACCAAACCGGTATCTATCCGAGTGCTACACCCGGCGGCTGGCGACTCATCGGCCGCACGCCGCTCCGCATGTTCGATGCGAATCGCGCCGAGCCGAGTGTGCTCTCCATAGGCAACGGCGTTCGCTTCCGGCCCATCGGCCGCGCCGAGTTCGAGTCGATTCAGCGCACAATCGAAGGGAGAGCCTGAGTGCACTCCATCTCGATCCTCGAACCCGGCATGCTCACGACCGTGCAATCGCTCGGTTCTCCGCTCTTCGCGGAAATGGGCGTGCCGGAAGGCGGTGCGGCAGATCGGCTTTCGCTCATCGTCGGAAACCGGGTACTCGGCAATTGGGATCATGCCCCGGCGCTCGAGTTCACCCTGATCGGCGCAACGGTTCGCTTCGACTCGCCCTCAACCATCGCCATCACCGGCGGCGAAGCACACATTCAACTTGAGGGCGCTTCCACGCGGCCGCTGCAGTCTTGGAACCCGCACCGCGTCGGTGCGGGCGACATCGTGCGCATCGGACCGATCACCAGGGGTTGCAGGGCGTACTTGTGCGTCGCAGGCGGGATCGCTGTCCCCGAGACCCTCTTCGGCGCGTCCACCAACTTGCGGGCCGGGTTTGGCGGCCATCACGGCCGTGCGCTCCGCGCCGGAGACACACTCGAAATGAACCGGGCCGAACCCCGGCCGGCGATTCGCGTGATGGATGCCGATCGATTCGCGCCCCACGTTCTCGATCGACGCACGCTTCGCGCCATCGAGCTGCCGCTCGCCAATCGATTTGATCCGGACGGCGCCGATCGTTTCTGGCGGACCGAGTTCGCCGTCTCAAACCAGTCTGATCGAGCCGGCATCCGACTCGAAGGCGAGGCGATCCCGACACTCTGCGCCGGACGCATGCTCAGTGAGGGAATGACGCCCGGCGCCATTCAGATACCGGAGAACGGACAACCCATCATTCTGGGAGTCGATCATCCGACGACCGGGGGATATCCAGTACTCGCCTGCGTCGCGTCGGTCGATCTTCCGATTCTCGGGCAATTGCGCCCACGCGACAAGGTACGCTTCGAGCCCGTGTCTGTGTCGGATGCGCATCGACTGCTCAGGGCGCAGCGTCAAAGGCTGCGCCAGTTCCCGAGACAACAGGTCCCGATCCGCTAGAACCCAATGCAGACCGCCGAAACATCTCCCGGGCCGCTGCACTGGTGGACGAGCGCAACGCCGCACGCGCGAAAGGCGCTGATCGCTGGCGGCGCGGGGTGGATGCTCGACGGCATGGACGTGATGCTTTATGCACTCGCGCTCACCACCATCAAGGACGACTTCAAGCTGACGGCGGCGCAGAGCGGCCTGATCGCGTCGGCGACTCTGCTCGCATCCGCATTCGGGGGCGTGGCGTTCGGCATAATCGCCGATCGGATCGGGCGGGTGCGGGCGCTCTCGATTTCCATTCTGCTCTATTCGATCTGCACCGCGCTCTGCGCGACGGCGCACAACCTCGAGATGCTCATCTTCTGGCGGCTTCTGGTCGGCATCGGCATGGGGGGTGAGTGGGCCGCGGGCTCCGTGCTGATCGCGGAAACGTGGGATCCGAAGCAGCGCGGGCGGGCGATCGGCGTGATGCAGTCCGGGTGGGCGATCGGATACATCCTCGCCGCGCTGCTCGCCGGAGCCATCATCCCGACGCTGGGCTGGCGCTGGCTGTTCGTCGTGGGCGCCGCGCCCGCGCTCGTCGTCTTCTGGATCCGGCACAGCGTCCCCGAGCCCGATGCGTGGCTGCGCTCGTCCGGCGCCCGGGTCGGGCTTGGCGAAACCTTCTCCATCCTCTCGCGCCCTCCGTACCGCGCGCGGGTTGCCACCGCGTGCCTGCTCACCACATCCCTGATGTTCGCGTTCTGGGGGCTCTTCACCTGGATCCCCGGCTTCCTTGCGATGCCCCCGGAGAAGGGCGGCGCGGGGCTGGAGTTCGTCAAGTCCACCGGCTGGATCGTCACGATCCAGATCGGCGCGTTCTTCGGGTACTTCACATTCGGCTTCCTCGCCGAGCGATTCGGGCGTCGAGCCGTTTTCACGATTTTCACGGTCGGTGCCGCGATCTTCACTCCGATCTTCGGGCTGAGCGCGGGAAACAAATGGCTGCTCTTCGCGGTCGGGCCGATCATCGGGTACTTCGGGCACGGCTTCTTCAGCGTCTTCGGCGCGCTGCTGGCGGAGCTCTTCCCGGCGCGGGTGAGAGCGACGGCGCAGGGGCTTTGCTACAACTTCGGGCGGGGCGTGAGCGCGATCGCACCGACGGTGATCGGAGCCCTTTCGGTCAATCTCGGCCTCGGAACTGCGCTGGCGTTTCTCGGCCTGCTGTTTCTTGCGGGCGCGGTCATCTTTCTTTTCCTTCCCAACACGCAGGGCGAAAAACTCGAGTGAACTCTGTCGATCTCAATTGCGACTTGGGTGAAGGAGTCGTTTCCGACGCGGTTGAACTGGCGTTGCTGGATTGCGTTACGTCCGCCAACATCGCCTGCGGCGGACACGCCGGGGACGCTGCGTCCATCCGCAGGCTCGCGCTCGCGTGCGTTGAGCGCGGAGTCGGGATCGGTGCTCATCCTTCGTATCCGGATCGGGCCGGCTTCGGACGCGATTCGCTGGGCATGGGTCCCAAAGACATCGCGTCGGCGGTCGAATCGCAGCTTCGCGCGTTTGTCTGCGCAATCCGCGATGTGCGTGGCGCTCGGGTCGTCCACATCAAGCCGCACGGCGCTCTCTATCACGACGCTATGAGAAACAACGCGGTTGCGGATGCGATCCGAGAGGCGGCAAAGGCCGCTTTGCCCGAGGCGATGTTGATGGGACAAGCGGGCGCGCCCTGTCTCGAACGTTGGCGGAGTGAGGGTGCATCTGTCGTATCAGAAGCGTTTGCGGATCGACGCTATGAACCCGACGGCTCGCTGCGTTCGCGGAAGCTGGAGGGCGCGCTTCTCGAAACTGTCGCGGAAGTGGCTGCCCAGGCGCTGTCCATCGCGCACGATGGCCAAGTCCGCTTGGCGGATGGATCAAGCTTGACGATCGCGGCAGAGACCATTTGCCTGCATTCGGATACTCCGGGGGCCGCGGAATCCGCGCGGCAGGTGCACCGCGTGCTGGTCGCCAACGGAATCGCCGTGCGGCCACTCAAATGGAAATGAGTTTCGGCAGTCCTTGTACCTGCCGCGAGGCACTCAATCCGGTGGAGAAACCGAAACGTAACCGCTTTCCCCCAACATTGCGGCAGTTGCCGGGTTCGCATCGACCCCGCATTCCATCCGGTACCATGTGCAACGGAGGCTCTGTGCCCAATCAAACGACTCGTGCTCGAAACGGCTTGCTGCAATCCCCGCCTCATCTCATGACTGCGGCTGGTGCGTTGGTCTTTGGAGTAAGCACCTCGCTCGCGCAGGTTGCGCGTCCGCAGGAGGCCACGCCGAACGCAAACGCTGGATTCGGACCGACCATCGAGAATAAGTCCCCCGCGCCGACACCCGCACCCAGCGGCATGGTCTGGATCCCTGGCGGCGAGTATTCAATGGGTTCAGATGATCCGACACCGCTCGTCTGCGGCGGCCCCGACTCGATGCCGGATGCACGCCCCGTGCATCGCGTGTATGTCGACGGCTTCTGGATGGACATCACCGAAGTCACCAACGCGCAGTTCGCGGAGTTTGTCAAGGCAACCGGATACCGCACGGTCGCGGAGATCGCGCCGACCAAGGAAGAGTTCCCCACTGCTCCTCCTGAAAACCTAAAGGCCGGTTCGACCGTTTTCACTCCCACCGACAAACCGGTCGCGCTGAACAACCACTTTCAATGGTGGCGGTATCAGCACGGCGCGAACTGGCGGCACCCGGATGGCCCGGACTCGAACATCGATGGAAAAGAAAACTACCCCGTCGTCCACATCGCCTATCCCGATGCTGTCGCGTACTGCAAGTGGGCCGGAAAGCGCCTGCCCACCGAAGCCGAGTGGGAGTTCGCCTCCCGCGGCGGTCACGCGGGCGATGTCTATTCGTGGGGCAACGAGCTTCGCCCTGATGGCAAGTTCATGGCGAACACCTACCAAGGCAAGTTCCCGATGAAGGACGTCGGCGAGGACGGGTTCGCCGGTATCGCGCCGGTCAAACAGTTTGTTCCCAACGGCTACGGGCTCTACGACACCGCTGGAAATGTCTGGGAGTGGTGCAGCGATTGGTATCGGCCGGACACGTTTGCGCGCCAGGTCGCGACGGCCGGGGGATTGTCGTCGGTGATCAAGAACCCCAAGGGGCCTTCTTCGCCGTACGACCCGGCGGAACCCAACGAGAAGAAGCGCGTGCACAAGGGCGGCTCGTTCCTCTGCACAGATCAATACTGCACGCGCTACATGGTCGGCACGCGTGGCAAGGGCGAGGAAATGACCGGCAGCAATCACGTCGGGTTCCGGTGCGTGCAGGATCCGGCGTCGCCAGCGGCAACGAAGAGCAAGTGAATTCACATTGAAAGAGAGCTACATGAAGAAGCTTGTGCAGAGCGCGAAGTTGTTTGCCTTGATCGCTCTTTGTTCGAGCGCTCCCTGCACGCTCGCGCGGCAGGATGCAACCCCGGGGCAGCCCGCGCCGGCTCCGAATCACTACACACTCGTTCGCTGCGGCACTCTGCTCGCCGTGCCCGGACAACCTGCGAAGGCCAAGCAGACGGTCGTGATCAAGAATGGCATCATCGACTCCGTGCTCGATGGCTTTGATGGCCCAAACGTCCGTGCCGAGCAGGTCGCGCCGATCATCGACGAGATCGATCTCCGCGAGCAGTACGTTCTCCCCGGCTTGATCGATTGCCACGTGCATCTCACGATGGAATTTGATGCGTCTTTGCGCATGCGTGACCTGCTCGAGTCGGACGGATTTCTTGCCCTGCGTGCGACGACATACGCGCGGAAAAACCTCGATGCTGGATTTACGACGGTGCGCGATCTTGGATCGGGGCGTGCGCAGGTGATTCTGGACGTGCGCGATGCGATCAAGGCGGGATTCGTGGTTGGGCCCCGAGTCGTCGCGGCGGGCCACGCGATCAGCATCACCGGCGGACACGGCGACGGGACGACCGGGTTCCGCGAGGGCCTGTTTGCAATGCCGAATCCCGAAGGCGGCATCGCGGATGGACCGGATGAGTGCCGCAAAGCCGTCCGCAATCAGATCAAGCTCGGAGCAGATGTCATCAAGGTGACCGCGACCGGAGGAGTGCTATCCGCGGCAAAGGCCGGGCTGGCGCAGCAGTACTTCGATGATGAACTCGAGGCGATCGTGACGACGGCACATTCGCTGCAGCGCAAAGTTGCGGCGCACGCGCACGGTGTTGATGGCATCAATGCCGCAATCAAAGCGGGTGTCGATTCCATCGAGCACGGAACGTATCTGGACGACGATTCGATCGCACTCTTCAAAGGGCGCAACTGCTATCACGTCCCGACGCTGCTCGCTTCGGCGACGGTCGCTGCGAATGCAGAAGTTTCCGGGTTCTATCTGCCGCAGGTCGCCGAGAAGGCACGGCTGGTTGCACCCAAGTCGATCGAGATGTTCCGCAAGAGCCATGAGGCGGGCGTCAAGATCGCATTCGGAACCGATACCGGCGTAAGCCCGCACGGCCAGAACGCGCGTGAGTTTGCCCTGATGGTGAAGGGCGGCATGACACCCAGCGAAGCCATCCGCTCCGCGACGATTGTCGCCTCTCAACTTCTCGGGCTCGAGAAGGAGATCGGCACCATCGAGACCGGCAAGGCGGGCGATCTCATCGCCGTAAAAGGCGACCCGACCCAGGACATCACCGAGCTCGAACGGGTCACCTGCGTCGTTAAGGGCGGTGTGCATATTCCGCCTTCATCGCCGAGGTGAATTCATCACGTCCGTCGCCAGGTTGCCGCCACAATCGTTCGATCCATAGGCGTTGCCGCCACGATCTGCCGTGGCAGGGCGGATTTGCGTCTCTTCCTTGTTTCCGGGGGCGATAGGGCCGACAATCTGCCGCCGCGCTCCGCGTGGTCCCTTCTGGAGGCTTGATGAAGATTCTCGTGATCGATGTTGGTGGCACGCACGTCAAGGTACTGGCGAGCGGCGCGACGGAGCACAGACAATTTGAGTCCGGCGGTACAATGACGGCCCGCAAGATGGTCGCCGGCGTCAAGCGGGTCGCACGCGATTGGAAGTATGACGCGGTCTCAATCGGCTACCCCGGCCCCGTCATGGACGGCCACATTGTTTCCGATCCCAAAAATCTGGGGAAAGGGTGGATCGGCTTCGACTTCGCCACGGCGTTCGGAAAGCAAGTTCAGGTCGTGAACGATGCCGCGATGCAGGCGCTCGGCAGCTACAAGGGTGGCCGGATGCTCTTCCTGGGCCTCGGAACGGGCCTCGGGACGGCGATGATCATTGAGGGCGTGCTCGCACCGATGGAACTGGCGCACCTGCCCTACAAGAAGAAGACGTTTGAGGACTACGTCGGAATTCGGGGCCTCAAAAAGCTTGGCGAATCGAAGTGGAAGCGCCATGTAATCGATGTCATCGAACGACTGACCGCGGCGCTCGAGCCAAACGATGTTGTCATCGGAGGGGGTAACGTCAAGAAGCTGGATGTGCTGCCCCGGCTGTGCCGCCCGGGCGACAACGCCAACGCCTTCATCGGGGGCTTTCGCCTCTGGGATCATCCCTCGAAGCGGACCAAACCGTCCAAGCACACCGGACACACACGCTAACGCCCAAAACCTGTCATACTGGCCGAAGATCGGCATCGAATTCTGACCCGCACATTGGAGCAACGAATGCAACTCGGAATGATCGGACTCGGCCGCATGGGCGCGAACATGGTCCGCCGCCTGATCAAGGGCGGCCATCAGTGCGTTGTTTTCGATATGTCGCAGGACGCGGTGCAGGCATTGGAAAAAGAAAAGGCGATCGGCGCAGCATCGCTCGCCGAGTTTGTCAAGAAGCTCGACAAGCCCCGCGCCATCTGGCTGATGGTTCCCGCAGCAGTCGTCGACAAGTCCATCGCCTCGCTCCTCCCACTGCTCGACGGCGGGGACACCATCATCGACGGTGGTAACTCGTACTACATTGACGACATCCGGCGCGCCAAGGAACTCGCGCCCAAGAACATCAACTACCTCGACGTCGGCACCAGCGGCGGCGTCTGGGGCCTCGAGCGCGGCTACTGCATGATGATCGGTGGCCCGCAGGTCGCCGTGAAGTACCTCGACCCGATCTTCAAGACGCTTGCACCGGGGGTCGGCTCGATCGAGCGAACACCCGGCCGCGAGAAGATCGCGGGTACTGCGGAGCAGGGCTACCTCCACTGCGGCCCCAGCGGCGCGGGTCACTTCGTCAAGATGGTCCACAACGGCATCGAGTACGGCATCATGGCCGCGTATGCCGAGGGCTTCGGCATCCTCCGTTCGGCCAACATCGGCAAGCAGGACCACGCCATCGACGCCGAGACCACGCCGCTGCGCGATCCCGAGCACTACCAGTACGACCTCAACCTGCCCGACGTCGCCGAAGTCTGGCGCCGCGGCAGCGTCATCGCCTCGTGGCTGCTCGATCTCACGTCTTCAGCGCTCGCGAAGGACCCGAACCTCGCCAACTTCACCGGCAAGGTCTCCGATTCGGGCGAAGGCCGCTGGACGATCAAGGCGGCAATCGATGAAGCTGTCCCCGCGCACGTGCTGACCGCTTCGCTCTTCGAGCGATTCTCCTCGCGAGGCGAAGCCGCCTACGCCAACAAGCTCATGTCCGCGATGCGATTCGAGTTCGGCGGGCATCACGAGAAGCCCGCACACTGACGGCGATCGCGCACTCACGTACCTTCCCAACCATCTCCGCCGGAGCCGTCCATGCCTCCCGAACGTTCTGATGCTCTTGTTTTCTACGGCGCCACGGGCGATCTCGCGTACAAGAAGATCTTTCCGGCGCTATCGGCCATGATCCGGCGCGGCACGCTGAACGTGCCGGTCATCGGTGTCGCCAAAGCCGGCTGGAATCTCGATCAGTTGAAGGCTCGCGCCAAGGACAGCATCCAGAAACACGGCCGCTTCGAAGAGGAGAACTTCGCGAAGCTGAGTGCGCTGCTCCGGTACGTTGACGGCGACTATCGCGAGCAGGCGACGTTTCTGACACTCAAGAAGGAACTCGGGAACGCGAAGTTTCCGGCGCACTACCTCGCAATCCCGCCGGTGCTCTTCGCGACGCTGGTGGAACAACTCCAGAAAACCCAGTGCGACTGCCAGGGGCGCGTGATCGTCGAGAAACCATTCGGCACGGATCTCGAATCCGCTCGCAGGCTCAACGCGGTACTGCTCGGGGCCTTCGACGAAAAGTCGATCTTCCGAATCGACCACTACCTCGGCAAACGCCCGGTGCACAACATGCTCTTCTCGCGGTTCGCGAACTCGCTTTTCGAGCCCTTCTGGAACCGCACCTACATCGAAAACATCCAGATCACGATGGCCGAAAACTTCGGGGTGCAGGGACGCGGCGCGTTCTACGACCAGACCGGCGCGATCCGCGACGTCATGCAGAACCACCTTTTCCAGGTGCTGACAAATCTCGCGATGGAACCGCCGGTCCGGACCGACAGCGAATCGATCCGCGATGAAAAGATCAAAGTGCTGCGGGCGATCCCGACCCTCAAGCCCGAAGATGTCCTCCGCGGCCAGTTCAACGGGTATCGCTCCGAGCAGGGAGTCGCGCAAGGTTCCACGGTCGAGACCTTCGCGATCATGCGCCTCGAGGTCGATTCGTGGCGCTGGCGCGGGGTTCCATTCTTCCTGCGTGCGGGCAAGCAGCTCCCGGTGACCTGCACCGAAGTGCTCATCCGTCTGAAACAGCCCCCCACCATGTTCTGCAACTACAACCTTGCGTGCAACACCGTGCGCATCCGCATCAGCCCCGACATGACGGTCGCGATCGGCGCGAACGTGCCGTCCGCCGACGAGAAATCGTCGGTCAAGAGCGAAATGGTCGCGACACGCCAACCCCTGCCCGAAGACATGGACGCCTACGAACGCGTGCTGGGAGATGCAATGGCCGGAGACCCCACGCTGTTTGCCCGCGAAGACTCGGTCGAAGAGGCGTGGCGCATCGTCGATCCCGTCATCAAGGCCGGAACTCCGGTCGGCACCTACGAGCCCGGCACGTGGGGCGCAACGTCCGTTCCCACGCGTCTCACACCGCAAGGCGGCTGGGATGATCCGGTCGTCAAGTAATCCACACCCAACACCCGAGCAACTCGCGGCATGACTCTCCCTTCCATCTTCGATACCGCCGAGGGCGCCCGCCTCAAACAGTCGAGCGCCAAAGTCGGCAGGTGGAATCGCTGGGGACCTTTCGTCTCCGATCGCGCCTGGGGCACCGTGCGCGAGGACTACAGCCCCGATGGAAGCGCCTGGGAATACTTCCCCCACGACCACGCACGCTCGCGTGTCTACCGATGGAACGAGGACGGGCTTGCAGCGATCTGCGATCGCCATCAATACCTCTGCTTCGGCCTTGCGCTCTGGAACGGCAAGGACCCGATCCTGAAGGAGCGCCCGTTCGGCCTCACAGGAAACCAGGGCAACCACGGCGAAGACGTCAAGGAGTACTACTTCCACCTCGACAGCACGCCGACGCACTCGTTCATGCGGTTTGTGTACAAGTACCCGCAGGCCGAATTCCCCTACCAGCAGTTGTTCGATGAGAACCGACGCCGCGATCGCTCGCAGCCCGAGTACGAGCTGGCGGACACCGGCATCTTCGAATCCGGACGCTACTTCGACGTGCGGGTCGAATACGCCAAGGCGAGCGCCGAAGACATCCTCGTGCGCATCATCGTGACCAACCACGGGCCGGACGCGGCGCCGATTCACGTCCTCCCCACGCTCTGGTTCAGGAATTCCTGGTCCTGGGGGTGGGACAGCCGCCGCCCGACTCTGGAGAAACTCGGCGCCGATCTGGTCGGCGCAAACCATTGGGAGCTCGGCGAGTACCTGCTCCACTGCGAAAAGCCCGATTCTCTGCTGTTCGCCGAGAACGAGACCAACTTCGAGCGCGTCTTCGGGTACAAGGCAACCCACGCGTTCCCCAAAGATGCGTTCCACGATTACGTGATCCACAACAAGACCGACGCGGTCAACCCGGCATTCCGGGGAACAAAGGCCGCGGCACACTACATGCGGGTTGTCCCGCCCAGCCAATCGGTCACGCTGCGCCTCCGTCTTCGTTCGCGCGCGAACGCCGCTCAGGCCGGAGCCCGTGCCGATGCCTTCGCCGATTTCGATGCGGTCTTTTCTTCGCGCGAGCACGAGGCCGATGAGTTCTACAAGGCCGCGATCCCCCAAACGCTCGATCCCGATTCGCGCATGATCGCCCGTCAGGCTTTCGGCGGCATGCTCTGGTCCAAGCAGTATTACCACTACGTCGTGCAGGACTGGCTTCACGGTGATCCGGGACAGCCCGAGCCGCCGCAGACGCCCGCCCGCCTCGACGGGCGGAATCACGACTGGACGCACCTCTTCTCGCGCGACGTGATCTCGATGCCCGACAAGTGGGAGTTCCCGTGGTTCGCATCGTGGGACCTGGGCTTCCACTGCATCGCGCTCGCGCACGTGGACCCTCAGTTCGCGAAGGATCAGTTCCTGCTCATGCTCCGCGAGTGGTACACCCACCCCAGCGGGCAGATCCCCGCGTACGAGTGGGATTTCAACAGCGTGAACCCGCCGATCTTCGCTCTGGCGGCACGCGGGGTCTTCGAGATCGATCGCGAGCGCAGCGGCACGCCCGACTACGCCTTCATCGAACGCGTCTTCCAGAAGCTGCTGCTGAACTTCACCTGGTGGGTGAATCGCAAGGATGCGCAGGGGAACAACATCTTCCACGGCGGCTTCCTGGGGATGGACAACATCAGCGCATTCGATCGCGATCGTTTGCCTCCGGGCTACATGCTCGGTCAAGCCGACGGCACAAGCTGGATGGCCGCATTCGCCAAGAGCATGCTCTCCACCGCGCTGCTGCTGGCGGAACGAAACCCCGTGTACGAGGATCTCGCCAGCAAGTTCTGGGAGCACTACATCTACATCGCCAACGCGATGAACAGCGTGAGCACGCCGCAGGATTCCCTCTGGGACGCGGACGACGGATTCTTCTACGACCATCTCACCCATCCCGACGGCCGACGCGAGCCGGTTCGTGCCCGCACGATGGTCGGCTTCGTGCCCCTGTTCGGCGCGTCCACCGTCAAGGCCGATACGTTCAGCCGCTTCCCGGACTTTCAGCGGAGGCGCCAGTGGTTTATCGATCACCGCCCGGACCTGATCCAGAGCGTGCAACCGATGGTCACGCCCGGACCGACCGGCAACCTCATTCTCGGCATGGTGCGAGAAGATCAACTCAGGCGAATGCTCGCCTGCATGCTCGACGAGAACGAGTTTCTTTCACCGTTCGGCATCCGCGCCGTCTCGAAGTACCACGAGAAGCATCCGCTCATTCTGCACCTCGACGGTGAAACCTACCGGCTCGATTACGAACCCGGCGAGTCGATGACCGATCTTTTCGGCGGCAATTCCAATTGGCGCGGCCCCGTCTGGATGCCCGTGAACTTCCTCATCCTCCTCGCGCTCAAGCAGTTCCACGCCTATTACGGAAACAGCTTCAAGATCGAGTGCCCCACCGGCTCGGGCGTGCAGATGAACCTCTCCGAAGTCGCCGATGAGCTCGCACGCCGGCTCTGTTCCATCTTCCGCCTCGGAAAGGACAGCAAGCGTCCGGTCTTCGGCGATTGCCCCCTCTTCAACTCGCGCCCGGATTGGCGCGACTGCATCCCGTTCCACGAGTATTTTCACGGCGATACCGGGCGGGGCTGCGGCGCAAGCCACCAGACCGGCTGGACCGGCCTGATCGCGCAGCTCCTCATCGGCCTTCCCGAGACCGGCCACCGCGGCGCCCTGAACCCCGGCTGATACGCACATTCCATCCGGTCGCACCAATTCGGGAACCCTTGACAGCCGTGGTCGAATACAAGTCCACGCCCCATTCGCGGGCTTTGGCTCGGGCCGTGGGCGGCACCGAGTGTGCGTGAGGATTGAACAGCATCGACATGTGCCGCGAGATCCGCGGCATCCGGGGAGGTTTGAAATGCAGATTGCCCGTTTCAGGGTGGTTGCCTTGGCCGCGATCGCTGGCTGCGCGTGCGCGGCGTTCGGCGGAATCCGATCCGACACGCTGCGCAATGCGCCCGCCCCGTTCCTTTTCGGATTCGGTCAGCCCGACCCCGGGATCGGAATCTTTGCCCCCGGAGCGATCCCCCCCACACGCCGCATCCTCGTCCGCTTCGAGCCCGACGCGGCCCGAGGCGGCCCCGCCCACGGCCAGGCACCCGGTCAGGCCCCCGATTCGGCCCCCGCATTGGCGATCGCGGCCGGCGCAACGCGCCTGGACCGTTCCTTCGATCTCGTCCCGGGTCTGCATTCCTTCGAGGTTCCATCCAACCAAGTCGAAGAAGTGCTCACCCGGCTCCGCGCCACGCCCGGTGTGCGATACGCCGAGAGCGACGGCAAGGTCCACATCGAATCGCAGACAACCCCGTGGGGTATCACGCGTGTCGCCGCGCCGGAGTTCTGGGCGGCGTACGGCACCGGTTCCGGCGCGCGGGTCGCAGTTCTCGATACCGGTTTCGACATCGGCCACCCGGACCTGCCCGTCCCTGTCGCCGCGATGAGCTTTGTTGCCGGGGAAACCTACAACGACGGCCACTCGCACGGCTCGCACGTTGCGGGCACGATCCTCGCGCTCGACAACGATGCGGGCGTCGTTGGCGTTGCTCCTTCGTTGTCACTGATTGTCGCCAAAGTTCTCTCCAATGACGGCTACGGAGAATGGTCGGACACCATCGCGGGCGTTGAGTGGTCGGTCGCTCAGGGAGCCAAAGTGCTCAACATGAGCTTCAGCGGTTCGGACTACTCCCAGGCGCTGCAGGATGCGTTCAACGCCGCGATCGCCGCGGGCTGCCTCCCGGTTGCCGCGGCAGGAAACCAGACAACGGACGCTCCGCGCTACCCCGCGTACATGGACAACGTGATGAGCGTCGCGGCGGTCACGCCGAACGAAGACCCCGCGTGGTTCAGCAACTTCGGCCCCCGAATCAGCGTCGCGGCGCCCGGCACCGAAGTCGAATCCACGGTGCCGCTGCGAGGCTGGCAACTCACGTTCGGCAACAAGACTCGCGTCGCGCAGCACGTGCCCGGTTCGCAGGAAAACCCCCGCTACGGCCGCAACATCTACTGCGACTACGGCTGGTTCCTCTGGGATTTCCCCTCAAGCGTCAGCGGCAACATCGCCCACATCCGCGACAGCCTCTTCTTCCCCGCCGATTTCGTGATCGAAAACGCCTGGGACGCCGGAGCGATCGCCGTCGTGCTTTCGAGCGACATGGAATCCGGCTATCAGCCCGCCATCACCTACGACCACTTCCGCCCGGTCTGGTACGTCGAAAAGTCGGTGGGTGATGAAATGATCCTGGCCGACGGCGCGAACATGTCGATCACATCCATGCCGGCGGGTCACGGATACGACGCCTATGACGGCACATCGATGGCGTGCCCGCACGTCGTGGGTGCGGCCGGCGCCCTCTTCGGTTCCTTTGTTCCGCACGCGGGTTTGCCGGCGCTTCCTCCCCAGACCGTGCGCTGGGTGCTCGAACGCACCGCAGATCAGCCGGGCACGCCCCCCCGAAACGATCTCTACGGCTACGGCATCATCAATCTCAAGCACGCGGGCGACTATCTCCACGGGCGAATTCGATGCGCCGGCGATCTGAACGCCGACCTCATGGTCGAAGACACAGACTTCCAGGCCTTCATCGTTTCGTACAACGCGCTTGTTGCTCCGGGTGGCCCGTACACCGGTGCCGATCTCAATGGAGACGCCGTTACCGACGACTCGGACTTCCAGATCTTCGTTCAGTCGTACGACGCCCTGGTCTGCCCCTGATTGGGCCCTGATGTGGCCCCCGAAAATCCGCTCGCACGATTGATGGAATTGGGCTTGGCCGGGTGCGGACAACCTGTTATAACTCTGTACCTTGAATCACCCCACACCCGCCGTTTTGTTCATCCGCACCCTTGTACTCGCTTCGGGGCTGGCGGTGCCATCCGCCGCGCTCGCGCAGGACTTCGGGCCGGTCGCCTCCGTCGTTCCCGAGTCCGGCACGCTCAGCCTGCGGACCGGAACGGTGCGGACCGACAGCCTTTCGAATCTGCTGACCCAAAGGCCGGGCATGCTGCGGGCCGCTCTGCGGTCCGAAACCCGCTACGTCCTGCAATTCGCCGGCCCGCTGAATGCACACCAAAGGGCGCTCCTGGTTCAGGCCGGCGTGAAGCTGGGGGATTACCTCCCCGCCGACGCGTATCTTGCGGATCTCTCCGCCGCGGATCTCGATGCGGTCGCGCGGCTCGGCTTCGTCCGCTGGGCGGGCGAATGGCAGGCCGCCTGGAAGATCGAGCCGGAGATCGGTTCTCGTACCTTTGAATCCGCCGAGCGGAAGCAGATCGCCGACGCGCGTGAAGTGCTGGTACAAGCGTACTTGTTCGACGGCGCGGCGCCCGCCGACGCGACGCGCGACATCCATGCGATCGCCGGCGCTGCGGCCGTGGAAACGTCGCTCATCGCCGGCATGAACACGATCGCGATCCGCCTCCCGGTCGATCGCGTGCGCGACCTTGCTTCGGTCGATGGCATCCGCTTCGTCGAGGAACTCCCGGAGTTCACGAGCCGCAGCAACATCAACACCCGCTGGATCATCCAGACGAACACCTCGAACAGCACACCCCTTTACACCGCCGGAATCCGGGGCGAAGGCCAAGTCATCGGCGTGATGGACGACGGATTCGACCCCAGCCACTGTTCGTTCGCCGATGCCGCCGTGCCGATCACGTCGGCCAACACCCCGGGCACGTTCCCCACGCACCGGAAGGTTGTCGCGTACAACGTTGGGCTCATCGACGCCTTCCACGGAACGCACGTTTCCGGAACCGCGATGGGGAATCAAGCCGGCGATGTGAACGCCAACACCCGGGGCATCGCCTACAACGCGAAGATCTGCTTCCGGACCTACGGCACGCCGATCGCCACGTTCCCGATTGACACGCATCTCACCACCCACGCGAACCAGGGCGCAACCGTTCACACCAACAGCTGGGGCGACGACGGCACCACCGCCTACAACGCGATCTGCCGCGCGATCGACTTGTTCAGCTACAACCGCGAGGACAACCTCGTGCTTTTCGCGTGCACCAACCTGACGAACTTGAAGAACCCGGAAAACGCCAAGAGCGTGCTGGCCGTGGGCAAATCGGGCGGCTCGGGTTCTCAGACCGGTTCGTGCAGCACGCTCGTCGGCCCGACCGCCGACGGCCGGCGCAAGCCCGAAGTCTTCGCCCCCGGCTGCTCAACCATCTCGAGCGACACGAGCGGCGCCTGCACCACAGGAAGCGCGACAGGAACGTCGATGGCCTCCCCCGCCGTTGCGGGCGCGGCGGCACTCGTCCGGCAGTATTTCACCGATGGCTTCTACCCGACCGGCAGCCCGGTTCCGGCCAACTCCCTCGTCCCCTCGGGCGCGCTCCTTCGCGCCATGCTCGTGAACTCGGCCGTGGACATGACCTCGTACCCGTCGCCCAACAAGCTCCCGCCCAACACCAACGAGGGATTCGGCCGGATTCTTCTCGACAACAGCGTCTACCTCGCCGGCGACGCCCGGCGCCTGTTGATCAAAGACGTGCGCCGCGCCGATGCCGCATCGCTCGCCACCGGCTCGACCTCAACCACCTCGTTCCGCGTCAACAGCGCTTCGCAGGTCCTGCGCGTCACGATGGCGTTCTCCGATGCACCCGCGACCATCCCGACCTCGTTCGCGCCCGTGAACAACCTGAATCTTCGAGTCATTGATCCATCCGGCAACGTGTATCTGGGCAACGCAATCAACGCGACCACGGGCCAGAGCCAGACCGGAGGTACCGCCGACGCTCTCAACTCCATCGAGCACTTTGTTCTGAACGCCCCGGCGACCGGCGTCTGGCGCGCCGAAGTCGTCGGCGCAACCGTAAACGTCGGCACGCAGGGTTTCGGGCTCGTTCTGACCGGCGATATCCAGGCGTTCAATCCGTGCCCCGCAGACTTCAACAACGACACGGTCGTCGATGACCTCGACTTCGCCGTTTTCGCCGTCGCCTACGAGTTGTTCGACTGCGCGGACCCGAACATGCCCGCGGGCTGTCCGTCCGATCTCGCGCCGAACGGCTTTGTCGATGACGGTGACTTCGTCGTCATTGCCTCGGCGTACGACGCGCTCAACTGCCCCTGATCGCCGGGGATTACACCCGCCACTTCGCGGCCTTTCGCATCGTTCTCGCATGAAATAACAGCGAGGGACGTGCGTTTCACTCGCTGAGCGGCGCGTGGGTTCCGGTAGAATTGACCATCACGCACGCGCCGATTGCGGGCCCGGCTCTCGCCCGCAATCGGTGGAACCGGGTTTTCCTCTCTACTCGCTCCGAAAGGAACTCCAGAATCATGATCCGCCTCGGACTCCCGCTCCTCCTTGCTTCCCTGGCGGGCGCCGACGCACCGGGCGCGATCCGCGTTGTCACGTACAACGTCCAGAGCTCCGGGCTCGGGATCGTTCCTCCGAATCCGGGCTTCGATACCGTCATGCAGGCTATCGGGAATCACCACCTCGCCGGCAACGCTCAGCCGATCGATGTGCTGTCGCTCCAGGAACTCGACGGAACGCAGTTCACTCCCGGCAACTCCGCGACGCTCCCGTACATCGTCTCCCAGCTCAACGCGATCTACGGCCCGAATGTGTACGCCGCGGACACGACCAAGAACCCCACCACCGGCGGCACCGGCGGCGGCCCGAACGGGCTTGTCTACAACACCGCGACAATTCAGATGATTCAGGCCAAAGTGGTCGGCACCGCCAGCGGTTCGGGCGCCCCGCGAGCGCCGATGCGTTATCAGCTCCGGCCCGTCGGCTACGGACCCCAGGCTGATTTCTACATCTACGTCAGCCACTACAAGGCGTCGAGCGATGCGACCAGCAAGAATCGTCGCAACGTCGAATCCACCACCATCCGCGCCGATGCCGATGCGCTCGGTCCCAACGCCCACATCATCTACTCCGGCGATTTCAACTTCACCAGCGGCAGATCCGAAACCGCCTATCAGACTCTCATCGCGGCAGGAAACGGAAAGGCAAACGACCCCGCCAATCCGACGAACACGTGGACCAATTCAACCGGCTTCCGAAGCCTGATGACGCACGCCTCGAACGCCACAGACATCCGATTCGACTTCCAGTTTGTGACAAACGCGATGCTGAACCAGTACGGCGTGCAATTGGTCCCGAACACCTACACGGTTTTCGGCAACAACGGCAGCACCTCCTTCGGCTCCAGCGTCTATTCGCAGTTCAGCTCCGCCCTGCCCGATCTGGCCAATCGGCTCCAGGTGCTGCAACTACTGACCACCGTTTCGGATCACCTCCCGGTCGTCGCCGATTACGCCGTCGTCTTCGCACCCTGCCCGGGCGATCTGAACGGCGACCACGTGGTCGATGACGCCGACTTCACGATCTTCGCCGCGGCCTACGACACGCTGACCTGCCCGGCATCCCCGGCCCCGTGTCCGGCCGATCTGAACAGCGACACGATGGTCGATGACGCCGACTTCGTGCTGTTTGCCCAGGCCTACGACGCGCTGGTTTGCCCGTAAGCATTTGCGAACCCGGCATGTTCGCTCTCGCGCGTGCCGCGAGATGAGTCGCCTTTCACCCAGGCATCAATCCCCCGTTTCGGTATGCTCGACCAATGCGCGCGGGTGATGCAGAGGAACTCTGCGGGCCGGTGCGGTTGCGGCGTGGGGGCATTGTTCATGCGTGCATGTGTTGCAGTTGTTGTGGTCGCTTCATTACTCTTCTTTGCCGTGCGGACGATGCCGAATGCAGAAGGCGGAATCCAGCGATTTCCGAACCTGCTGAAACCTTCTGGAGCGCTGGAAGACAGCTTTGGCAACGCTGTCGCGATTTCGGGCGACACCGCGGTTGTCGGCACGAGACGAGACGATGTCGGTGCGAACATCGACCAAGGCTCCGCGACCGTGTTTCGCTGGAACGGATCGGCATGGCTGGTCGAAGCAGAGCTCGTCGCCTCTGATGGTGCCGCGAACGACTACTTCGGCGCATCCGTCGCCATCGACGGCGACACCATCATCGTCGGCGCGTACGGAGACGATGTCGGCGGCAACACGGATCAGGGCTCGGCCTACGCATTCACCCGCACCGGCACAACGTGGACACAACAACTGCGTCTGGTCGCGCTGGATGGAGCGGCATTCGACAGCTTCGGCATCTCTGTTTCCCTCTCCGGCGGCACAGCAGTGATCGGTGCCGAGAGCGATGACGTGGGTGCGAACGCGAACCAGGGTTCTGCATATGTATTCCACCGCCCGTTCTCGACTTGGAGCCAGCAGGCCAAGCTTGTCGCTTCCGATGGCGGTGCGAACGACCTCTTTGGCGGTTCGGTCGACATCTCCGGCAACACCGCCATCGTCGGCGCACGCAGTGACGACATCGGTGCAAGTACAAATGAAGGCTCTGCCTTCATCTTTACCCGCACCGGCGGCGTCTGGTCGCAGCAGGCCAAGCTCCGCGCGACGGACAACAAGGCGAATGATTTCTTCGGAGACGCCGTCGCGATTTCGGGCGAGACTGTGGCCGTCGGCGCGTTCAACGACGATGTCGGCACCAATGCCCGGCAAGGCTCAGTGAGTATCTTCGTACGCGCGAATGCGACCTGGACGCAGCAGGCGAACTTGATCGCCGAAGATGGTGCCGCAGATGACGGCTTCGGAAGTGCTGTCGATCTGTGGGGCGACACCCTGGTTGTCGGAGCAAGCTTCGATGACGTCATTGCGGAGGTCGATCAGGGCTCGGCATACGTCTTTGCGCGTTTGGGCTCGGCTTGGATTCAGCACGCCAAACTCTCGTGGGGCGACGGCGGAGAGGCATTCGGAGCGTGTATTGCCGTTGATGCAGACATCGTCATGGCAGGAGTGCCATTGGCGGACGTCGCAACGAATTCGGACCGCAGGGGCGTTGTCGTTGCATATCGACGCGACGGCAGTTCCTGGAACGCCCCGGCGCTGCTCACTGGCAATGAAGGTGCAAGCGCGCACGACCAGTACGGTGCTTCCGTCGCGATCGATGACAGCGTTCTGGCCATTGGAGTTCCATTCGACGATCGCTCCGGCAAGGCTGACTCTGGTTCGGTGAACGTCGTGACGGTGAGGGCTGGCGAATCAGCGCCCCTCACTTTCAACGACGTGCCGGACGCGGTCCTGACGCCTCTCGACGGCGCCGTCGGCGACAACTTTGGCTCGCGCGTTTCAATCAGCGGCAACACCATTCTCGCCGGGGCCGCAAACAAGACCATCGCAGGTGCGGCTCAGCGCGGCGCCGCGTATTTCTACACGAAGAACGGCGAGAAGAGCTGGCAGCAGCTTGGCAGCACGATCCTCGCGTCCGACGGAGCCGCCGGCGACGGCTTCGGCGGTGCCACTTCCTTGCGCGGCGATATCGCAATCATCGGCGCATCCGGCAAAGACACCGGAGGAGTGCTCAACCACGGCGCGGTGTACGTGTTCGAACGCTCGAGCGGCATCTTCGCGCAAACAGCAAAGCTCCAGCTGCCCGCGCCGATCGCCGGCGACTTCTTCGGTTGCTCCGTGGGCGCCGGCATCGACCTCGTCGCAGCGGGCGCGTACAACAAACAGATCGGGGCAAACGCTTCACAAGGCGCCGCATACGTGTTCGCACGCGACGGTGCGGGCTGGAAGCTCGATGCAGGCCTCGTTGCTTCGGACGGAGCCACGGGCGATTGCTTTGGCATTTCGATGGCGCTCGACGGCGAGACTTTGGCCGTTGGGGCATTCAATAAGTCGATCAATGGAGCTGCCGGACGCGGCGCTGTTTATGTCTTCGCCCGCACCAACTCAGGCTGGATTCAGACCGCGCGCGTGATTGCGCCCGACGGAGCCGCCGGTGATGCCTTTGGTTGGCGGGTCGACCTCTCGGGCGGAAAGCTTGTGGTCGGCGCACCAAACCGAGACAGCGCCGGGCGAGCCAACACTGGCGCGGTTTATGTCTTTGCATCCGCCTCCGGATCGGCCGCGGGGCCGTGGGTCGAGGCTCAACGCATCACACAAAGCGCTCCCGTCGCCGACGATTCACTGGGCGGAGCCGTCGCAATCGCAGGCACAACCGTCCTTGCTGGAATGGTCGGCACCGACTTTGGGCCTTCTCTGATCAACGCGGGTGCAGCCCTTGTCTTCGACATCGAGAAATCACCCTTCATTTCGGCGTACAACGCAACGCTCAATGCCCAGTATTCCACGCTCGACGCCGCAATGTCCGCGGCGTCGGCTGGCCACACCGTCATCGGTTCCGCTGGAGCATTCCTGTTCGCCAATCCCGACTTCGCCGGACGCGCTATCTCACTCCGCTCGCTCTCTCGCATCGCGCTCCCCTCTGCCAGCACCGTTCGCCTTGGCGCCGGTGCCGAGCTGCGTGCCGCGATCAATTCCGATGTTTCAATCGACGGCGCTCTCGTCCTCGCAAACGACTCCGGCCGATCACACATCTTCGCGAGTACCTTCACCCTCGGTTCAACCGGTTCGATGACCATCGACAGCCACGAACTAGTCATCAACGCCCCGTCTGCGTCTCTGGGCGGCTTCGTCAATCTTCGGACATCGTCAAGTGTTCTGACCGCTACCAACGCGCTGAGTTCAGCTGGTGTACTCAACTCATCGTTCGGCAAGATTTCTACCGGCGGCAACCTGAATCTCTCGGGCACACCCAATCTGCTCAACAGCGTCATCTCCGCCGGTGGCCCCGTCACCATCAACGCGACCAACGCTGTCCTCACGCAGGTCACGCTTCTTACTCCCTCGCTCGAGGTCGCCGGAGGCAAAGCCACACTCGGCGGCACGATCTCCGCCCCGATCACAAACTCGGGCACGATCCTCACCGCCGGCTCCACCACCATCTACGGCAACATCATCAACAACGCCGGCGCAGCTATCCGGCTCACGGGAGGCACGACAGCCCTCTACGGCTCGGTCTCCGGCGCGGGCTCCGTTGTCGGCTCCTTCACCGGTTGCCCGACGTGCGCGGGGGAACCGACCGTGTTCACAATCGAGAACGATCTTGCTCTCGACCCCGGCGCGTTCTTCTCGATCACGGGCGGCGCGGTCGAGATCGGCGGAAACTTCGATCTTCAATCGTTCGATTCGCAAGACTTTGGCATGTCCGAATCCACCATCCGCATGAGCGGCATCGGTGCGCGTCAGCAGACGTTTGAAGTGATGTCGATGGACCGCGGACCAATCGCCGCGGCGCTCTCCCCCAACCCGGCGCACTCCTTCCCCCTCGGCACGCTCGAGATCGGATCGATCCCCACCACTGTCACGCTCGTCGATGCACGCGACAACGACGGAGCAGGGCAGATTCAACGCGAGGCTCTCTACACCGAAACCCTGATCGTCTCGCCGGGCTCACGCCTGAATACGGCCGGATTCAAGATCTACTGCCGCACCAAGTCCATCGGAGGAACCATCGACAACCCGGCGAACATCATCGCCCTGGGGAGCGATTGTCCGACCGATCTAAACGCCGACGGGCTCACGGACGATGCCGACTTTGTCCTCTTCCTCGCGGCCTACGAAACCCTCGACTGCACCGATCCGGCAATGCCCGACGGCTGCGCTTCGGATTTCAACAGCGATGGAACGGTCGACGACGGTGACTTCGGACCGTTCGTAACCGCCTACGACGCGCTGGTCTGCCCTTGAATCCGGCCACCGAAAGACGCTCCGACATATGAAGTCAGAATCACTCACCGCTCAGGTTGCAAACACGCCAAAACCGGATACTCTCTGGATCATGAGCAACAACACCAAATTCCGTCCTCTCGTTCGCGCCCTGGGCATCGCTGCCGCGGCCGTCGTCGCCATCTCGATCCTCGGCTGCAATGCCACCAAGGGCCTTGGCGAAGATCTCCAGGAAAGCAGCGACAACATCAAGAACGCTGGCAAGAAGTAATTTCCTGCCGCGTCCTCGGTCGCTTTCAACTATTCAAGCCATCGACCAACCTCACGGACACGTGAGGTTGTCGTATGCGCCGGCGAAGATCACGAAGTCGGCGTCATCGGTAAAGCCGTCGCCATTGAAGTCCCCGAGCAGCGTTTCGAAAGCGTCGTAGGCCCCAGCAAACGCGACAAAGTCTGAATCGTCCACCATGGAATCCAGATTCAAGTCCGCCGGGCAGGGCGTGCCGGTGATCGTGAAGTTCACATCGTTCATATCCGTGCCCGAATTGCCGTCGAGGTCGCGCACGGTCACTCGGATGCGTGCGTTCGCACCCGGATGATTCGGGACGGTCCAACTGAGCGTTCCGCTGTCGGCGATGTTTGCTGCGACCGTCAGCGGGAAGCTGAGGCCCCCGTTCGCCGAGAAGTGGATATCGATGGTGCCGATGTTCTTGTCGTCGTCGGTCAGCCACGTGAGCGGGAACGACTGGCCGGGAGTCAGCGTGGTCCCGCTGTTGAGCGTGCTGACGTGCGCCGTCGGCACCTGCCCATTGATGCCTGTAGCGCCCGCGTGGGCCGGCACATGCATCACAATGCAGTGCATCACGCCCGCCGAACTGGCCAGCACATCGCACGGAACCTGCACGATCGTCTTGTCCGATGTGCCATTGCCATCAAAGTCAAAGGCCTGCTGAACCGCTGCGAGAGCCTGCGCGTTGTGCCCGGCGCTCGTCATCGTTGTGTTGGTGTACGTCGGGAGCAGGACCAGGTTGTTGCAGATGACCATGTTCGCGTACGTGTAGTGAACGCCGCTGAGTGAACGGGCGGGAGCGCGGAAGACCGTGTAGCCCATGCCCGCGAGCTGTGTTGCCGCGTTGTCGCAGATGATGTCCTGCGTCGAGCCGACGTTGTTCGGCCAGTCGCTGATGATCACCCGGTTGTCCGAGATGATCTGCATCCACATATCAATGTGCTGCGTGCTGTCCACCGAAGTCGGGAAGGGCGGCATGATCGTCGTGTTCACGTTCTGGAAGTCGCTCCAGGTGTTCACGATGTCGGATGCGGAAAGACCGAGATTCTCGTTCTGGATCAGCTGCGTCGCGAACGAGCGGCCGACCGAATCGAGGTGGTAGTTTCCGCCGCCGTGGACCATCCCGAGGTCGTACACACCGAACTTCTTGGTCGGGAAACCCGAAGGACCGAACCAGGCCGGAAACGCGTCGTCGTTGGGGCGCGGGCGGTTGTACTCGTGATCGACGATGCCGCGCACCGCGCCCTGGCCGGGAACATTCCGCGTTCCGACATAGATGAATCGCGGGCCGTAGTCGCGGATCCAGATCGAATCGGTCCCGCGAATGAAGAACTTGACGCGCGTCATGTTCGCGCCGGCGTTCGAGATGATTGTGCTTGCGGAGGTCTGCTCGCCCGCGGTATCAACCACGACATACGCGTCGGCGTTGCCCGTCGTCGTGATGTGGCGGCACATCGTCGCGAGGATGTTGTTCTGCGCCGTCGAACCTTCCCACGCCATCAAAATTCCCTGAGAGGGCGCGTACTCACCGGGGCACGCGATCGGGCCGGGCGGACGGACGCCCCCCACCCGATCGGTAAATGGATCGGCCGAGCGTGGATGAAGCTCCATGTACTCGCGTTCAAGCTGAGTCATCGAACGCGGAATATCCGCACCTTCGGGAAACACAAGACGCCCGTTTTCCAATCTTGGCCCTTGCACGAGATCGGCGGGCTGGGCGATTGCAAACGAGCAGACAGCAAGGCCGGCGCAAAGAGCGAGGGATGAACGCATGAATACTCCGAAGTTTGACGGCGAAGCAAGGGCTTTCAGCCTCTCATCATAACTCGGCTCGGGCCGGCTTCCCAATGAAATCCGGCCGGAGCGAGCATCCGATAGCCTTCTCGTGAACCAAACGGCCCCGCCCTTCCCGCCTGAGCTCCAGGCGATCCGAGCGAGTCCCACGCGATCGCATGACGCCCGTTCAGTGCTTCGATTCAGAACGTGGGGCGGCCGGGCACGAAAGCAGCACCGCCGCGCCCAGCACCGCGGCCAAAGCCGAACCCGACAGCACCGCAAACTTGGCGATCGCCAGCCGTTCCGGATTTTCAAATGCGAGGTGCGCGATAAAGAGCGACATCGTGAACCCGATGCCGCCGAGGATCGCCGCTCCGAGCATGTGACGCCAGGTCACGCCTGCCGGAAGCACGCTCAGCCCCAACCGCACGGCCAGAAACGACGCGCCGAGAATGCCAATCGACTTGCCGACAACCAGACCGACCACGATGCCCCAAGCCTGAGAATCGCGCACCGCGATCCCGGCCACGTTGCCGACCGAAACGCCCGCGTTCGCGAGTGCGAAAACCGGAACGACAAAGAACGCCGCGAAGGGGAGCATTCCTTTTTCCAGTCGCTGGAGAGGAGTCTGCGCCGCTTCGGTGATTTTCTCCATCGCGATCAGGACACCCTGCTGAACCGGACTCGTGACGATCATTCCGCGCTTGCGCGCAGGCACAGAAGCCTGCGTGCCGCTCTCGCCGGCGACGTCACGCTCGAATTCATCGGCGAGGCGCCGGCTGGCCTTGGCGAACTCGAACGCGTCGATCCGCGTCTGAACCGGAATGGTCATCGCTCCCATGACCCCCGCGATCGTGGGATGAACTCCCGACTTGAGAACGAAATACCAAAGCACCAGCCCGACGAGCCCGTAAATCCACCACCGTCGAACGCCCAGAAGATTCATCCCCGCCATCGCGCCCATGACACCAAAGGCAGCTCCGAGGGAAGGCATGCTTAGATTTTCATTGCTGGTATAGAAGATCGCGATGATGAGCAGAGCGCCGAGATCGTCGGCGATCGCCAGCGTGACAAGAAAGACCCGCAGTCCTGGCGGAACTCTCCGGCCAAGCAACGCCAAAACTCCGAGCGCAAAGGCGATGTCGGTGGCGGTGGGAATTGCCCAGCCCCGCATCGACTCGCTCCCCCAGTTGAAAGCGGCGTAGAGAACGCCCGGCAACACCATGCCCCCAACCGCTCCGACCAGCGGCAACGCAGCCTTGCGCGGATCCTTCAACTCCCCCGCAAGAAACTCGCGCTTGAGCTCCAATCCGATCACAAAGAAAAACGCCGCCATCAGCGCGTCGTTCACCCACCACTCAAAATTCCCCGAGTACTTTCCCGGCGGAAACGACCAGGAACCCACGCGGAGCGAAACGGGGATCTCGGTCCAGAACGCATGAAACGCCCGTGCGATCTCCGGCGTGCTGTTCGCCAGAACGAGCGCAACGATTGTGCTGACCACCAGCACGATCCCGCCGGCGACCTCCTTTTTCGCAAAGTTTGCGACGGGCTTCGCGGCGGCGTCGATGGGCCGGCGGCGAGTCGGAACATCCTTGAAGTAATCCGGTCCCTGGTGCGACAATTGCCTTCCCTTCTTTTCCCACGGTCGCCGATCGGAGGATGATTGCGTGAGAACCGCAACGCGCGCAGCGGCCCTTTCGCAGCGCAAGGACTGGAGAGTATCGCCGCCTCCGCGCACAGGCAGCGTTCGATCGATCGCGGCCAAATCACGAACAGATCATGCCGACAATCAGCGGTATGGAATACGCGAGCACCTTTGCCATGCGATGGCAGAATATCGACTCGCCTCGCCACCGCGCCGCAGATTCCCCGCGAATTCACGCAACCGTGAACCGATCGCCGGTCACGGACAGATCAGCTGGTTGTATTCGCCGACGAAGATCACGAAATCCGTGTCATCGACCAGTCCATCTTGATTGAAATCGGCCGAACAGTTCAGCGGCATCGCCGGATCCTCACACGCGAGGACGTTGTACTGCTGGATGAAGATCGTGAAATCTGTGTCATCGACGAGCAGGTCTCCGTTCATGTCGGTTGCGCAGGCGAACGACCGAAGTTCCGCATCGGTCAGGAAGCGGTTGTAAAAACGGATGTCGTCGAGAAACCCGGTGTATCGGATCGTGCCGTCGAAGCCGACGCACGGGCCGCCCGCGAATCTCAGTTGCGCTAAATTCGTGATGTTCGTCACGCCGCTCGATGTGTAGGTGTTGATGATGATCCCGTCACGCGCCGTGACGACGTTGGTTCCCTGCCGCCGGAACACAATGTGATGCCAGCTGTCGTCAAACATTCCGGTCGCGGGCACAAGGATCTTGTTCGAGCCGCTTCCGTTCGAGTACGCCTCGATATACATGCCGTTGCCCGCGGCACCCTGGCCGCCGCGGATATCGAAAAAGCTGCCGAAATTACAGGCCTGACGCTTGCTCATCATCTCGAGTCCGCCGACCTGTGTCGGGTTTCGAACCCAGAAGGCGATCGTGAAATCGCCGGTCCCGAAGTTGCCCGCCGCCGTGCCGCAGGAAATCTCACCCCCGTTGAAGTCGAACGCCTGCCCGTACCGGCCCGGCACATACGCGACACTGCCCGTGATCGTGCCGTTTGCGCTGCCCGCGCTGTCCGCAGCCGTTCCATCCGCTTTCCACCAGTTCACCATGTCGGCGGGCTGAGCGAGCGCCGGCACCGAGGCGAGCAACGAAACGACCACAGCAACGACGCGAACGCAGGCAAATTTCATCCGGATTCCTCCGGGGCCAGTCTAATTCCCGTCGTTTTCGACTGTCAAGACTTTTCTCCGGCTTCGCGGTCCCGCGGCAGAACGAATCAGTGACTCCGCACTCACGAGCCGATGGATTATCAGTCTTTCACGTTTCTACGCTCGGACAGCCCCTCACCGTGTTCGTCGCCCAGGCACATTCCTTCGTCCAGCAGGCCCGTCTCGCGATCACCCTCGCGTGGATCGCCGGCTACACCAACATCCTCACGATCCTCACCTGCGGCCATGTCACGAGCCACGTCTCGGGCACAACCTCCGATCTCGGGCGCGCCGTCAGCGAAGCGAACTGGCGTTTCGTCGCGTTTCTCGGCTTCCTGCTCACGGCGTTTGTCGTCGGCGCGGGAATCTCGGGCTTCACCACAGAGCTCGGAAAACGCCGCGCCTGGGAATCCATCTACGTCCTGCCGATGGCGATCGAAGCGCTGCTCCTCGCCGGGTTCGCGTTGCTTGTCGAAATCTCCACGCCCGGAACGACCGCAACCGGCGATCGTCTTCTGCTCATGACCGGCATCGCCTCCGTCGCCATGGGACTCCAGAACGCCACGATCACCCGCATCTCGAGCGGCGTCGTCCGGACCACCCATGTCACGGGTGTGCTGACCGACCTCGGGCTCGAAGCGGTTCAGTTCTTCTGGTGGCTCGCCGATCAACGCGGAGCGTTCAAGGCCCGCTCCGCCGGCGCAGCCGCGTCCGCCGTGCGCGCGCACCCGACCGCCAAGCGACTGGCGCTCCTCGCATCCATCCTCGGTTCCTTCGCACTCGGGGCCGCTCTCGGCACGCTGGCCTTTCGCTACGGCACACGCTGGGCGATGTTCCCGCCGGTTCTCTTCCTCATCTGGATCATCTACCAGGACATCTCCCGCCCCATCGCCGAGATCGAAGAAAGCGAGCTCTTCGAAGATGCCGCGGCATTCGGCCTTCCGCCGGACCTCGCCATCTACCACGTCCGCAAGGACCACGTGCGCGCCGGGAAGGTTCACCGCATGCCGAACCTCCTCGCCTGGACCGATCGGCTTCCCAGCCACGCCCGCGTTGTCGTTCTCGACCTCGACGAGGTCACCCACCTCGACGGGAACAGCGCGATCGAGCTGCGGGCCGCGATCCGCAAGATGGATGCGCAGGGTCGCGCCCTGGTTCTCGCCGGGCTGACGCCCCACCAGTTCGAGCAGTTGCGGGACGCCGCGGGAGGCATGCTCGACCCGCTCGATACCTGCGCGGACTTGGAACTGGCGATCGCTCGAGGTCTGAACCTGCTCGACCGCATCCGGCCTTCGTGAAGAACGCCGGAAAACTGCGGTATCTGCGTGCTGAACGCTCCGCAACTTGGACGTTCCGCGTCGCCGCGGCTATTGTCATCGAGTTTGCGCCCCGGCGCGGCGGAGTCGCCCCTTCGCCCCCGGTTCGCGACGTTCCAAAGAGGGACAGGATGCCCAAGCGCACCGACATCAAGACGATTCTGATCCTCGGCTCCGGCCCGATTGTCATCGGACAAGGCTGCGAGTTCGACTATTCGGGCACGCAGGCCTGCAAGACGCTGAAGGCCGAGGGCTACCGCCTCGTTCTTGTGAATTCCAACCCGGCGACGATCATGACCGATCCGGCCTTCAGCGATCGGACCTACATCGAGCCGATCACGCCGGACGCGGTCCGCAAGATCCTCCAGAAAGAAAAAGACCTCGGCTTCCCGATCGACGCGATCCTCCCCACGCTCGGCGGGCAGACCGCGCTCAACTGCGCCTGCAAGCTCTTTGATGACGGCATCCTGAAAGAATTCAAGGTCGAGATGATCGGCGCCAATCGCACGGTCATCCATCGCGCCGAAGACCGCCAGATCTTCAAGGACATCTGCGAGAACATCGGCCTCAAGCTCCCCAAGGCCAAGACCGTCACCACGCTCGACGATGCCAGGGAGTTCCTCAAAGAAATCGGTCTCCCCGCGATCATCCGCCCCGCATTCACCCTCGGTGGCACCGGCGGCGGAATCGCCTACAACGTCGAAGAGTTCGAAGAGATCACGACGCGGGGCCTCCGCGCCAGCATGATCGGGCAGGTCCAGATCGACCAGTCCGTCCTGGGCTGGAAGGAATACGAGCTCGAGGTCGTCCGCGACAAAAAAGACAACTGCATCATCGTCTGCGGCATCGAGAACTTCGATCCGATGGGCGTCCACACCGGCGATTCGATCACCTTCGCGCCCATCCTCACGCTCACCGACAAGGAGTATCAGGCGATGCGCGACGCGGCCATCGCCATCATGCGCGAGGTCGGCGTCGAAACCGGAGGCAGCAACGTCCAGTTCGCCGTCAACCCCAGCCCCAAGGACGGCAAGTTCGAGATGGTCGTCGTCGAGATGAACCCGCGCGTCTCGCGGTCGTCCGCTCTCGCGTCGAAGGCCACCGGATTCCCCATCGCCAAGATCGCCGCCAAGCTCGCGGTCGGCTACACGCTCGACGAGCTGCGCAACGACATCACCGGCACAACGAGCGCGTGTTTCGAGCCGACGATCGACTACGTCGTCAGCAAGATGCCGCGCTGGACGTTCGAGAAGTTCCCCGAAGCCGACGAGACGCTGACAACGCAGATGAAGAGCGTGGGCGAGGCGATGGCGATCGGGCGCACGCTCAAGGAAAGCCTGCAGAAAGTCATCCGCTCGATGGATGTGAAGCGATTCGGGCTCGGCCTTGATCGCAACGATAAATGGCTCGCCGCGAAGCGGGCGGGGCAGGCGGGACACGTCACGACGGAAGCCGGCAAGCAGACGTTCCGCACGGCCGACGGATCGGAGATCGAGTGGCCCATCGCCGACGAGAAGCTCAGCCGCAAGCTCGCCGTTCCGAGCCAGGGCCGGCTGTACTACATCCGCTACGCCATGAAGATGGGATGGAGCGATCAGAAAATCTACGACCTCTGCAAGGTTGACTTCTTCTTCCTCGATCAGATCCGCCAGCTTGTCGAGTTCGAGGATGTGCTCTGCGGCTACTCCAAGCTCGAAGACGTTCCGGCGAACGTTCTCTTCGAGGCCAAGCAGCTCGGCTACAGCGATGCGCAGCTCGCCAACCTCTACCTCGGCACAATCTCACCCGACACCATCCTGAAAGCCCGCGCGTTCCGCAAGCAGCAGGGAATCGAGCCCGTCTACAAGCTCGTCGATACCTGCGCCGCCGAGTTCGAGGCCGTCACGCCGTACTACTACTCGACGTACGAGAAATCGGCAGAGCAGCAGAGCGGCAAAGCAGCAGAGAAAGGCAACTGCAAAGGCGAGGACGAGGTCCGCATCAGCGACCGGCAAAAGGTGGTCATCCTCGGCGGCGGCCCCAACCGCATCGGCCAGGGCATCGAGTTCGACTACTGCTGCGTTCATGCCGCGTTCGCGGCACGCGAACTCGGCTTCGAATCGGTGATGGTCAATTCCAACCCGGAAACCGTCAGCACCGATTACGACACCTCCGATCTCCTCTTCTTTGAGCCGCTCACGCTCGAAGACACCCTCAACATCATCGAGCGCCTGAACGCAAAGCCGCTTGAAGCAGAAACGGGCGGCGGCAACGGCAAACGCAACGGCCTGGTCCACGGCACCATCGTTCAGTTCGGAGGACAGACACCGCTCAATCTCGCTCACGGCCTCGTCAAGGGCGGCGTGCCCCTGATCGGCACCAGCCTCGACTCGATCGACCTCGCCGAAGACCGCAAGCGCTTCGACGCCATGCTCGAGCGTCTGGGCCTCTCCAAGCCCCCCAGCGGCATCGCCCGCACCCTCGATCAGGCCGTCGAGATCGCCAATCGGATCAAGTACCCCGTGCTCGTCCGCCCCTCGTATGTCCTGGGCGGGCGCGGCATGGAAATCTGCCCGGATGAAAAGGCGCTCCGTCACTACATGACCAGCGCCGTCAACATCTCCGATCTCGAAAACGCCCCGGTTCTTGTGGACAAATTCCTCGACGACGCCACCGAGGTTGATATGGACGTCGTTGCTGATTTCCTTCCCGGAAAGGAGGGCGAAGCCAATCCCGCCGACCCTTCACGCCAGGCCGTCGTCATCGGCGTGATGGAGCACATCGAGCAGGCGGGCGTTCACTCGGGCGACTCGGCCTGCACCCTCCCGCCATGGAGTCTCCCCGGCCCGATGCTCACCCGCATCAAGCAGATCGGGCGCATCCTCGCTTCGGAGCTGCGCGTCAACGGCCTGATGAACGTCCAGCTCGCGATCAAGGCGGACAAGATCGCCATCCTCGAAGTCAACCCGCGCGCAAGCCGCACCGTGCCGTTTGTCGGCAAAGCCACGCACACGCCGTGGGCCCGCATCGCCGCGATGGTGATGATGGGCAAAAAGCTCGGCGAGCTCGGCGCGAAAGAGCCGGCGCACAAGGGCGTCTACGCGGTCAAGGAATCGGTGTTTGTCTTCAGCAAGTTCCCCGGCGTCGATATCGTCCTCGGCCCGGAGATGAAGAGCACCGGCGAGGTCATGGGCATCGATCTCTCCTCCGATATCGCCTTCGCCAAGGGCCAGATCGGCAGCGGAACGGTCCTGCCGCTCCAGGGCAACGTCTTCATCAGCGTGCGTCATTCGGACCGCATCGCTCTCATGCCCCTTGCCAAAGAGCTGCAGGCGATGGGCTTCGGCATCTACGCCAGCTCCGGCTCCGCCGCGTTCTTCCGAGAGTTCGGCGTCGAAGCCATCGCGGTCCAGAAGATCGCCGATCAGGTCCGCCCCAACATCATCGACCTCATGGCCGACGGCAAGATCCAGTTGATCCTCAACACCCCCACCCGCACCGGACGCCTCACCGACGAGGGCAAGATCCGAGCCGCCGCGATCCGCTTCGGGGTCCCCATCTTCACAACGACCACCGGTGCCGCGGCAGCCGTCCGCGCGATCAAGGCTCTCCGCTTCGGCGATTGGAAGGTCGCGGCATTGCAGGACTACTTGGACTACAACAACGGAAAGACGGATGCCGTCGAGCGAGCCGCTGTTGGGGTGTGAGAGCGACGCTTCGGCATTCATCGCATAGAACACCAGGAGCACAAAGGGCACAACGTGCTCCTTGTGGTGAACTCCATCGCCCCATCGAAGCACTCGGCTACTTCTCTCGCTTCAGCGTCGCCTCGATCGCCTCCAGCTCTTTCCGTTTCCGTTTATCCACCTTCGGAAACTCCAGCTTCAGCCCGTGCATCGCGTCCACGATCGCCGCGGCAACCACCACCCGCGTGAACCACTTGTTGTCCGCGGGCACCACGTACCACGGCGCGTACTCCGTCGCCGTGTTCCGAATCATGTCCTCGTACGCCTCCATGTACTTTTCCCAGTGCGCGCGTTCCGCGATGTCGGACGTTGAGAACTTCCAGTTCTTCTCTTTCTCTTCCAGCCGCGACAGGAACCTTCTCTTCTGTTCCTCCGGCGACACGTGGAGAAAGAACTTGCGGATCACCGTCCCCTGGCGCGAGTGAAATCTCTCGAAGTTGCGGATGTCCTCGAATCGGTGCTCCCAGATCTTCTTGCCGATCAGGTCCGCCGGCAGCTTCTGACGCATCAGCAACTCCGGATGCACCCGCACCACCAGCGTCTCCTCGTAATACGACCGGTTGAAAATCCCGATCCGGCCGCGCTCCGGCATCACTTTCGCGCACCGCCACAGGAAATCGTGATCGAGATCGGTGCTCGTCGGCGCCTTGAACGAGTGCACCTGGCATCCCTGCGGGTTGATCCCGCTCATCACGTGCTTGATCGTGCCGTCCTTTCCCGCGGCGTCCATCGCCTGGAAGATCAGCAGCAGCGACCAGTTGTCCGACGCGTAGAGCTTTTCCTGCTCCTCGGCCAGCCACTGCACGCCCCGGTCGAGCAGCCCCGTCGCCTCGTCCTTCGACTTGAACTTCCCCGTATCGCCCGGATCGATGTCCTTCAACCGAAACCGCTTCCCGTCGGTAATCCTGTAGTTCTGAATCAGATTCTCGGTGATCTTCGGCATGTCCCGGCCTCCGGAGTTTCCGCCCCGCGCATCGAGGGCGACCTGAAATCGTATCGGAAACCGCGGTGTTTCCAAAGCTCCGCTTCTACCATCCGCCATGACCTACGGCGGACACTTCGGAAAGAAAGCAAAGGGTGCCATCAACCGCTTCTACGAGCACGCCGACACCCGCCACCTCACCACGCTCCAGGAGGCCGCGAGCGAGCTCTACCTCGCCGAAACCGACAAGGCCCGGGACAAGCTCTGGGCCAAGGTGGATCTCGCCCTCGGGCACCTGATTCAGGCCAAATTCCCGATGAATCCCGCCACGGCCCGGGCGATACTCGAGGCCAAGGACGTCAAGCAACTGGCGGCACTCGTCGGCGAACTCAGTGCGAAGCGCTGAGCCCCCCGCGACGCCCCGCCCAGAATTTTGGCGTCCGGAAGCGATTCTGCCGCACGAGAAACCCGCGAATGCGTAGAGTTTCCGTTCCATGAGTTCCGAATCTCCAAGCGAGTTGCAGCGTGGTCGGCCCGTCGAAGTCGATGCGCCGATCGACCGCCGCTCCAGCGCCAACATCACCACACGCCGCCTCGCGCCGAGCGACTCGATCACGGAAATGACGCGGCTGCTGCATCGCGCTTACGCCAAGCAGGTCGCGATGGGCCTTCAGCCCCTCGCCGGACGCCAGACGGCCGAGGTCACCGAGCAGCGCGTGTTCAGCGGCGAGTGCTACGTCGCCGTCGATCACGCCGCCGGGGTGCAGTCACGCACCGGCCAGAAACTCGTCGGCACCATCCTCTTCCACGAAGTCGAAGAAAGCCAGGGTCCGCCCTGGTTCACCAAGCCCGAGGTCGCGAGCTTCTCGCAGCTCGCCGTTGATCCCGACTACCAGGGCTGCGGCATCGGCCGCATGCTCATGGATGTCGTCGAGCAACGCGCCCGCGGAACCGGCGCAAAGGAACTCGCGCTCTCCATGGCCGAGCCCGATCGCGAGCTCTACGACTTCTACCTCAAACGCGGCTACCGCTTCATCGAAAACTGGAAGTGGCCCTACACCAACTACCGCAGCGCGATCCTCAGCAAATCGCTCGGCTAGCTCCTCTTCTTGCGCGCTCCCGCCCCCTAGACGCGCAATCTGCCGCAAGCACGCCCAATTTGAACGATCGTTCAAATCGCTCTCCATTCAGAACGCCCTAGACAGGAAACCCGTTTCGTGTCATACTACGCGCATCGTCACAAAGCCCTGCTAGCGCAGGGAAAGACGAAGTTCGAGGGGGTCTCCGCGATGGGCGATTTTCTAAGTGCGCTGGGATATCTTGCGCTCGCGAGCCGATTCAGGCGGCTCTCCGATGACCTGATGGGTGATGCCGCGCGCTTCTACCGAACGCAAGGAGTCGAGTTCTCGCCCAAATGGTTCGGGCTGTTCAAGCTTTTGACCGAGCGCGAGGTGCTCAGCGTTGGCGAGGCCGCGATCCAACTCGGGCTGACCCATCCGGCGATAAGCCAGATGAGCAAGGAACTCACATCGCTGGGCCTCCTCAGTTCAAAGACCGACGCCAAGGACGAGCGCCGCCGCTCGCTCGAGCTCACAAAGAAGGGGCGCGATCTCGCGGCCCGCATGGAGCCGATCTGGAGCGCGATCGACTCCGCCAGCCGGGGACTTTCCGAAGACGCCGGCTACGACATCATTGAGAAACTCGAACAACTCGAAGAAGCCCTGCGCATCCGGCCTCTTTCGGATCGCATCGAATCCGCGTTCCTCAACAACGGCGTCAAGATCGTGGACATGGACGCCAGGAGCAAGGACAAGTTCCGCACGCTGAACGCCGCGTGGATCGAGCAGCACTTCAAGATGGAGCCGATCGACGAGCGAACGCTCAAGAGCCCCGAGACCGAGATCGTCGCCAAGGGCGGCAGCGTGCTGATGGCGATGATGGGCGCGGAAACAGTCGGCGCCGTCGCGATCAAGCCCATGGAGCCCGGTCGCTGGGAACTGACCAAGCTCGCCGTCGATGCCCGCCATCGCGGACGCGGGATCGGCGAGCTACTTACCCGCGAGGCCATGGCGCGGGCCAAAAAGAAGGGCGCCAAGACCGTCTTCCTCGAGACCAGCCGCGTCCTCGAGCCCGCCGTCCGGCTCTATAAGAAGCTCGGGTTCAAGGAAATCGAGAAGCCGAGCAAGACCGAGTGCTCCCGGACCGACCTCGTCATGGAGATCAAGGTCGGCCGCTGAGCGTGCGGGTTCTATCTCGGGCCGTTCACCTTGGATTTCTCGAGCGCTTTCGCAATCACTCGCTTCAGCGTCGCCGACGCCGCGTCGATCGCGGCGTAGTACTCCGATGCCTGCTCCTCGACGCGGATGGTGGCAAGTCCCGGCGGCGTCAGAACGATCGAGCATTTCTTATCGATGCCCCCTTTCGGTCCGTTCAGGTCCGCGATGCGCACGTCGATGGTCCCCGCCAGATCTTTCAATCGCGCCGAGGCCCCACCCACTTTGGCGAGGATGTGATCCCGCTGCGCGTCGGTGGTCTTGATCGGTCCGTCAAAGATGCTGATCTCCATGGCTCTTCTCCCGATTGGTTGTTCCGCCGGTACGAGGCGCACTCGCAAATGTTCGGCCGGGCGGGCACCGATCCGATGGCTGCACCTACGATCGTGCTTCCCAGTTGGGGAGTAGCCGCCCGCCATTGCGGGTGGAACGGGTCGTCAACACGAGCATGGCTGTTCGAGCTGTTCTCCGGCCCTTTCGAGGCACCGATCGGTTGTTCGCGATCGAAGCCTCCGGCAAGACCAACACAGCCGAAGTCCGCCTTCATGCGCCCGTTCCGGGCCGGGATGTGATCGCTCCATGAACGAACTCCTGCTGCTGGCAGCCCAAACCGGAGCCAGCCCCGCCGATCTCAAAGTCTGGGCGTACGTTGGCTTCATCGCCCTCGTCGTCTTTTTCCTGGCGCTCGACCTTGGGGTCTTTCATCGCGAGGCCCACGAGGTCTCGATGGTCGCCAGCATGAAATACGTCGCGCTGCTCGCCACCGTCCTGTTCAATGTCTACGCCGTCATCGGCGTGAAACTCTTCGGCGTGCCCGATCATCCGATGCAGCCCTACTTCGCGAGCATCCACGAGGCCTGCTTCACGCTCTTCCGGATTCTCACCGGCGACGACTGCACGCAGATGCGCTACGAAGTCGCCCAGGCTGGTCACCCGCTGCTCGCGTTTACCGTTTTCCAGGTGTCATGGATCCTCGTCGCAACTTTCCTGCTCGTGAACCTGATCGTCGGCGCTGTGATCAACAACTACCAAAGGGTCCAGGAAATCGAACACAACCGCGCGCTCGCCCCCGACCCCTCCGAAGCTCGCGTGCGCGAGCTGCTCATCGAACTCCAGGCGATCCTTGAATCCAGGTCCGCCGGACCGCCTTCACCAGCGGCAAACCCGACCGCCGAACCTTCCCGTTGATGCCCAGCTCGTTCGATTTGCCTCGTCCGAGAAGCCGCCCCCCCCCGGGCTGCCCGGCCGCCGCAGGAAAACCCGGAATCGGTTCCGTGAAAGACGCGAAAACCGCCAATTCCGCAAGAAACGCGTCGCCGTCCCACATGAGTCAGTAGAGGCAGAGTGAGCTTGCAGGTGCCGCCGTCCGGCGGGGAAGAAGAACGTGCCCGTGTCCCGACTACGCTTCGCCGTTTCGATATGAACCTCGAAGCGAGCAATTCATCCTCGGGCACGCCTCAGGAGCCAAGCGCTCCATCCGGCGTCTCGTCGGAGGGGGGTGGCTCGCACGCGGTCCGGCCGAAGCTCTCCGAAGCCGAATTCGCGAGGCTGATCACGCAAGTTCGGCCGGCGCTCACGATCGTCGCGTCCGCAGTACTGGGAGATCGGGTGGAGGCCGACGACATCGTGCAGGAGGCATCGGTGATCGGGCTGGCAAGTTTGGACCGCTTTACTCCGGGCACATCTTTCGAGGGCTGGATGGCGCAGATCGTTCGCAATGTCGCCCGCAACGCGCTCCGCAAACGCACGAGAAATCCGGCACGCGCCAGCGGCGGCGACGCATTGCTGAACCACGCCGCGGGCGCGCACAAAGCCGGAGGCTCCCCGCCGCTCTCCGCCGACGGCTCCATCCCCAATCCCGCCCACTTTGATGCCGACGTCCGCCGTGCCCTGCAGTCACTCGACGAAACCTCCCGGGTCTGCCTGCTCCTTCGGACCGTCGGCGAGATGAGCTACGCCCAGATCGCGGCCATCACCGAGCTGAACGAAAACACGGCCATGAGCCACGTTTTTCGTTCGCGACGGACGATGCGGGAATTTCTGACCTCTCCCAACGGTCGAACCGACCAGGGAGGCACGCGATGAGCCAGTCGCTGCCCCCCAATTTCGATGGCGATCAGGCTTCCTTCCAGCCCGAGGCGATCGATCGTTATCTCGACGGCCTGATGTCCGAGACCGAACGCGCCGCATTCGAACAGGCCATCGGCGGGTCGGAGGCTCTCCAGGAAGCAATCGCCCTCCAGAACCGGCTCGATGCTTCTCTCCGCTCCGAGTTCGGCGCGCCCCCTGCACCGGCAGGCCTCCTCACCCGTGAGGAAGCCCGAGCGTTCTCGGAGAAGAAGCAGAGCACCGGCTGGTCCCGGGAGCGCCGGATGTTCCTGGCTCTCGCGGCACTGATCGCCCTGATTGCGAGCATCCAGGGCTTCTTCTGGCTCTCCGCGTCGTCCAATTCCGCTGAACGCCCCTCGCTCGCCCACATCTATCAGGGCCTGGTTGACCACGGCTTCCGACCGTCGGAAGAGTGCACCACCAACGAGAAGTTCGCCGGCTGGATGAAGGCCAAGTTCGGCGTCGCCCTCGCACTCAAAGAAGTCCGGCCGGATGTGCAACTCGTCGGATGGAGCTCCTCCACCGCGATCTCGAATTACACCGGCCTCCTGCTCGCCACGGTTGATGGGCAGCCGGTCATGGTCGCCATCGATACCGTCGCCCGCCAGAACGAATGGGGCTTCCCCTGCCGCCGCCAACCCGGCGAAGATGCCGCCGTGAACTTCTTCTCCGCAGAGATCGACGGCATTGCCGTCTACGAGGTCACGCCGCGCGACAAGCCGCGGATCATCGACAATCTCGCGATTTTCAAAGCCGGCCAGTAGAGCCGGATTTGAAGCGTTCCCGCCCGAGAACCGATTTTTCCGGTTTCCGCTCGCGGATTCCGCAAGCAATCTCCACTCTCGATACATCGGGAGAGGGGGATGGTGGGTCACGCGCGAGCTGTCGCGCTGCGGGATGGCGGGATCAGAGTTCGTTCAATCCGACCCTTTTCCTCACAGCGGGTTCCGCGCTGTTGCGGACCCGCTTCATTCGTGCCGGTTCACGCATGAGTTGGCTTGCCGCGAATCCGATACGGGCAACAAACCGGTCGAAACCCGCCCGTACGAGCCCGAGCTCAGCGAATGGGTTTGCGCTTCCTCGCCGGCCGGCACAACTGCTCGCATGCTCGACGAACCCGCCGGTGCCGCACGCGACCGCCTCTTCGGCCTCGAACGCCGGAAGTAAGCACGATCAACGCTGCTTGCTGTCGCCCCGTGCGAAAATACTCGCGACGTAGTTCAAGACGTCCGTCGCGCTCGTCTCGTTGTAGCCAAAGTGCTTGATGAGACGCTGCTTGACGATGTCGATCTTCTGCTGCGTCTCGTCGTCCACAACGCTGCTGACCAGGTTCTTCAGCTTGATCGTGTCGCGCTGGTCCTCGAAGAGCTTGAGTTCGAGCGCCCGATAGAGCCGCGCGTTGGTGTTGTACTCAAACTTCTTCCCATCGAGCGCGAGGGCTCCGATGTAGTTCATGATCTCCTGCCGGAAATCGTCCTTGCGGCTGTCGGGGATATCGATCTTCTCCTCGATCGACCGCATGAGGCGTTCATCCGGCTCCTCATCGCGACCGGTGTAGCGGTTCTTGACGCGTTCCTTCTGGGTGTAGGCGCGAACGCTCTCGATGTAATTCACGCACAGGCGGCGGATCGCATCCTCATCGGCGCTGATCGCCCGCTGCACCTCGCCCTTGATGATGTCCTCGTATTCCTCTTTCACCACCGCGAGCAGCTCGCGGAATCGCTTCTTGGTGTTCTCGTCATTCAGCAGCGAGTGGTGCGACAAGCCGCCCTCAATCTCGTTGATCACCATGAACGGGTTGATGCACCGTTCCTCGATCGCCTGACGGCCCACGAGCGCGTTCGAGATCTTGTCCTGGATGTACCGGGGCGAGATGCCGTTCATGCCCTCGCGTGGGGCCTCTTCCTTCAGCTCCCGCACCGAATCCTCCGTGAATCCGGGGATGCTCTTGCCGTTGTACAGCTTGAGTTTCTGCATCAAAGCCAGGCCGGCCTTCTTCGGCTCCTCCAGACGCGTCAAGACCGCCCACATCGCCGCCACCTCGAGCGTGTGCGGCGCGATGTGGATGTTCTTGATGCGATCCGGGCCGAAATCCTTCTGGTAGATCCGCACCTCGTCATCCAGCCGGATGTTGTACGGCACATCAATCTTGATCGTGCGGTCGCGGAACGCCTCCATCATCTCGTTCGACTGCAACCGCTTGTACTCCGGCTCGTTCGTGTGGCCGAGGATGACCTCGTCGATGTGTGTCTGCGCAAACTTCTTCGGCTTGATCGTGTGCTCCTGCGATGCACCGAGCAGGTCATACAGGAACGCCACATCCAGCTTCAGCACCTCGATGAACTCGCAGACGCCCCGGTTTGCGATGTTCAGTTCGCCGTCAAAGTTGAACGCCCGCGGATCGCTGTCGCTGCCGTAGATCGCGATCTTGCGGTAGTTGATGTCGCCCGTCAGCTCCGTGCTGTCCTGGTTCTTCTCGTCCTTGGGCTGGAACGTGCCGATGCCGACGCGGTCCTTCTCGCTCAGCACGATCCGGCGCACCTTCACGTGCTCCATTACCTTCTTCCAGTCACCCTTGTAGAAGGTCATCAAGTCCTCGAAGACCTTGCGGCAGAACGGATCCGGATCTCCGTGAATGCGAATCCGGCCGTTGTGATGCTGCGGGCGGTAACGCTCGTTCAGCTTCGCAAGCAGAACATCCCGTGCCTCGCGCGGCACCAGCACCAGCGGGTCCTCGTGCATCGGGCACGCAAACTCGTGCGTCCGCGCGGCATCCGAACCGGTCGCCGCCTGCTTCACCTCGCAGTGCTCATCCAGCAACCAACTGAACGAGTACAGGGCGCCCTCTTTCGTGCGGCTGTACGCCTCGAATCCCTTCTTGAGCAATCGAGCGATCGTGGACTTCGACGAACCGACCGGCCCGTGCAGCAGCAGAATGCGCTTGTCGGTTCCGTAACCCTCCGAAGCGGAGCGCAGGAAATCCACAAGCTGCATCAACGCAAAGTCCAGCCCGAAGATCGCGTCCGCCCCGCCCCCGAACGGATCGGAGAAGAATTGGTACCGCGTCACATCGTGCTTGAACACGCGGTACTTCTCGCTCCCGCACGAGAGAATCGCGTCGTAGAGCCGCTGGTACGCGTTCCGCGACACCGACGGATTCTGCGACACGATATCGAGGTATTCCCAGAACGAACCGGTCCAATGGTGATCCTGGAATCGCTTGCGATCCAGCCGAGAATCGATCAAACCCGCAAGGTCCGATGCCGTGACGGCCGAGGCAGCCGAACCGGCCGAACCCGACGAGGCGGCCGAGCCCGAAGACGAGGAGGTCATGAAGAAGCTGCGCTCATCGAGCATTTCTCACCCCTTGCCGCAGCCGCGGCAGCCGATCGTCCGTGCGCGAAAACAAACCGGACGGAGCGGCACGACGCATTCCGTCGCCCGTTCCCTTCCGCCTCCGATACCGGAGCCTGATGCACCAACTTGTAAAAGCGTCTCCAGCAGCCTCCGCGCTGGCCCCGGTCGTCTGTGTCTATCGACTGGCCCGAGGCGCGGACGTCGCCTGATTTTCAAACCAACCTGTTATACGTTCGATTTCGCTCACCGGATCGCGCCCGCCCGAATGTTCACGCTTTCAGCCCCGCCGCTACAGTGCAATCGCTCTGCAAGCGTTTTCTTCTCTTTCATTCAAGTACCGGCCCTCCCGCGCTCTCATGACCCACGACAGCCACATCCCGGGACGCTCCGGCCGCTTCTCCGGCGGGAAACTCGGCCACGGTCGCGAACTCGACGTCGCAGCGGGCTCGATCGGTGTTTCACCGGAGGAATACCCGCCCCTGCCCGATGCGGTTATGACCGATCCCCTCGCCGGACGCCTCGACCCGCGCGCCTGGTTCAACAACCCGACACGCCGCTTCGAGATCGAGATCGGCTGCGGCAAGGGCACGTTCATGCTGAACGTCGCCACCGAGAACCCATCGACCAACTTCCTCGGGATCGAATGGGAGGGCGCGTTCTTCGCCTACACCGCCGATCGCGTACGGCGTGCCGGCCTTGAAAACGTCCGCATGCTCCACGCCGATGCCGTCGAGTTCCTGAAATGGCGCTGCCCCGACGCCATCGTGAACACGATCCATCTGTACTACTCCGATCCGTGGCCCAAAGCCAAGCACCACAAGAACCGCGTCGTGCAGGACAAGTTCCTCGAGCAGGCCCGCCGCGTTCTCATTCCCGGCGGCGAACTCCGCATCGTGACCGACCACGATGACTACTGGCAGTGGATGGAGACGTTCTTCGATCGCTGGACCGACGCTTCGACCGCGCCCGGCGGCGTCGCCCTCGCACGAGAGGCCTTCGTCCCGCCCGATTGGGTCGGCGAAGGACAGGTCGTCGCCACCAACTACGAGAAGAAAATGTGCGGCAGCACCAAGCAGCCACACGCGGCGGTCCTGCGTAAGTCCGGATAACCGCCCGGCGTCCCCCAGCCATCCGAAGAAAGCCGGCGCCCGAAGCCGAGATTTGAGCGTGCCGAAATGCGCCGATTGAATATCTCGTCTATTATTCAAAATGCCCAGGCCGACCAAAGCCCCCGCGCGCCCGTTCCGAATCTCCGGCGCGCCAGCAACGCGTGCGCTCGCTTCCGCGACTCGGCAGGAGATCGTGGACACGCTCGCAAGCGCCGGCCCATGCACCGTCGTCCGCCTCGCCGATCTCCTGGGCCGCAAGCCCGATGCTCTTTATTTCCACCTGCGGGCGCTCGCACGCGTCGGCCTCGTGCGCGAGCAGCACACGCCCGACGCGGGAGGAGCCGCGGTCTTTGAGCTTCCCGCGCCGTCGGTGCAGCTCGATTACGCCGCGGCGCCGCGACCGGATCTCGCCCGCGTCGTCCGCAACGCGCTCAAACTCTCGCTCCGCGAGTTCGAGCGCGAATGCCTCGCGGGCCGGGGGATCGGCCGCGAAGGCCGTCGCATCCTCTGGGGCGGGCGGGCCACCGGCTGGGTAAACGATGCCCAGCTCGCGGACATCAACTCGCTGATCGACGCGATTCACCGCACGCTGCGTCGGGGCGGGCCCGGGCCGGGCCGACGCGCGATCGCTCTCGGCTTCCTGCTCGCGCCATCCGGTTTCGGCGAGCGCTCACGATCATCCCGGCAAATTTCCAGAGCAACGAAGGCAACCAAGAAGGAGTAACTCATGAAGCAGTCGCATTCCGCTCGCGCCGTTCTCCTCAGCATCGGATTCATCATGTCGCCGCTCGGCGTGCGCGCCGCCGAGCCGCACACGCCCCCGAAACAGACCGACGCCGACGGCGTGCCGGTGCAGGGCCGGATCACCTTCGACAAGGACGCCTCCCCCGCGCTCGAGGTCAAACGCATCAAGTCCGGCCACATCCTCGTTCGCCCCACCATCAACGGTCACGACTCTGGCTGGTTTATCTTCGACACCGGCGCGGGGATCTGCTGCATCTCGACGCCGCAGGTCGCGGGGCTCGACCTTCAGGAGAACGGCTCCATTCAGGCGACCGGCGTCGGAGGCTCCAAGGCGGCCAAGCTCTACAACGCCGCCGATGTGCATCTGGGCGCGATGCACTTCAAGGATCACCCGCTGATGGAGGTCGACCTGGCGTTCCTCGAGCCGCTTGTCGGCGAAAAGATCTGCGGCATCATCGGCTACGGCGTGATCTCGAAGTGCGTCGCGGAGATCGACCTTGCGGCGCCCAGCATCTCGCTCTTTGATCCCGCGACCTACACCCTGTCAAAGGGCGCTTGGACCGCGCTCGACATCACCGACCGCGTGCCCGCCGTTCCCGGCTCGTTCGAGGGGCACAAGGGCACCTTTCGTCTCGATCTCGGCGCGACCGGCTCGGTCACGTTCCATCAGCCCTCGGTCGTGAAGTACGACATGCTGAAGGACCGCGCCGTCGCCGACTGCAAAATGGGCGGCGTCGGAGGCTTTGTCGCCGGCAAGCGCGGCACAATCTCCAGCCTCGAACTCGGCGGCACGACCTTCGAAAACGTCAACGCCGACTTCGCGCTCGAAGCCAAAGGGACCTTCGCCGATGCGGACAAGGACGCCAACATCGGCACCGACATCCTCAAGCGCTTCGTGATTATCACCGACTACCCGAACCGTCGGATCGGGCTGATTTCGAAGCAGGAAACGCCCTCGGCGCCGACGGCTCAACCGGCTACGACTTCCGCGAATCCGTCAACCCAAAGGTGAACCGCCGCTCGTACGCTTGGGCGTGCAATCCGCTCCGAACCCGAAGAACCGTCTCGCGGTTGTCCTCCTCTCGGGGGGACTGGATAGCGCCACCGCCCTTGCCGCGGCACGGCGTGACGGGTTTCAAGCGATCACCCTCGCCATCGACTACGGGCAGCGCCACCGGGTGGAACTCGACGCGGCGGCGCTAGTTTCGCGTCAACTCGGCGCGATCGAGCACCGTCTCGTCACACTCGATCTGCGCGCCATCGGAGGCAGCGCCCTCACCGCCGATATCGCCGTCCCCAAGAACCGATCCGAGAAGGCCATCGGCGATGGCGTGCCGATCACGTACGTCCCCGCTCGCAACCTGATCTTCCTTTCAATCGCCACCGGCCTCGCAGAAGTCGTGGGTGCCCGCGACGTCTTCGTCGGCGTCAACGCCATCGATTATTCCGGCTATCCGGATTGCCGCCCCGAGTTCATCGAGTCGTTCGCACGCACCGCCAACCTCGGCACGAGGGCCGGAACCGATGCGATCGCGGGCAAGGGAGGCGGATTCAGCATTCGCTCGCCGCTCGCCGCGCTCGGCAAGGCCGAAATCATCCGCCTGGGCATGAAACTCGGCGTTGATTACTCCCTCACGACCAGTTGCTACGACCCGCGATCCGATTCCTCGCCCATCCCGATCGCCTGCGGCACGTGCGATTCCTGCCAACTCCGCCGGCGCGGCTTCGCCGAAGCCGGCGTGCCCGATCCGACCCGATATTCGTGATGTCAAGCTCCGCGCCCATCTCCGAAACATTCACGAGCGTCCAGGGCGAAGGCAAGCTCGCCGGCGTCCCCTCGTGGTTCGTTCGCTTCAGCGGCTGCAATCTCCGCTGCACCTGGTGCGATACGCCCTACGCAAGCTGGAACGCCGAGTCGAAGCAGCGCGCAATGCAAAGCCTGATCGATGAAGCCGCCGCCGCAAAGCATCACAACGTCTCGCACGCCGTCATCACCGGGGGCGAACCGATGATGTTCGCACAGGCCGAAGAGCTTGCTCGTTCGCTCAAGAAAATCGGGATGCACATCACCATCGAAACCGCGGGGACAATCTTCCGCGAGATCGCCTGCGACCTGATGAGCATCTCACCCAAGCTCAGCAACTCGACCCCGCAGACCGATGACCCACGCGACAAGGACGCGGTCTGGCAGGTGAGACACGAAGCGCGCCGGATCAATCTCGAATCGCTCCAGAAACTGATCGACACTTCTCCCGCGCACCAGCTCAAGTTCGTCGTCAGTTCCGAACAGCAGCTCTCCGAGATCGAAACGCTCCTCACCCACCTTCGAGGCTGGACCCCCGGCGACATCCTGCTCATGCCCGAAGGAATCACCGTCGAGGCGCTCGCCACGCGGCGCTGGATCGTTGACGAGTGTGTCCGTCGGGGCTGGCGATATTGCCCCCGCCTGCACATCGAACTCTTCGGCAACAAACGCGGCACCTGATGCGCCCGCCTTTGTTTCCACGGGCCGGCAACATGCCCGATCCCACCGTTCCCCGTGCCGATTCCAGCATCAAACCGTCTTCTCCATCGTTTGACGGGAGCGGGCGCTTTGCGCATCTCTATTTTGGACGGACGGTGTCCCGGTGCGCGAATGCTGCGCGGTTTCCTTCGCCCGCAATCCGCCCTTGCTTGCGCCCGAACCAAACGGGCCGAAGGCGCGTTCCACCGCCAACCGAACCTTCATGCACCCAGTGAGCGAACAATCCAGTATGAACCCGCTGCCGACTCTTACTTCCCGTCGCTTGCCCATCGCCTTCCGCGCGTTCGCCGCCGCGGCACTCGTCGCTTTGATGCCGCTTGCCCCGGCCCGAGGAGAGCCCGCCTCCAAGCCGACCGCTGCGGACGATCTGCAATCCGCCCGCGCCCTCTCCCGCGCGTTCCAGCGCGTCGCCAAGCAGGTTGAACCAGCGGTCGTTCACATCACCGCGAGCCGCCAAGTGCCGGAGCTTCAGGCGATGGGCCCGTTCACCCGTCCAACAGGTCGCACGGTGCTCCAAAGCGTTGGCTTCGGATCGGGCGTGATTGTCGATCCGAGCGGCATCATCCTCACCAACAACCACGTCGTCGAGGTCGGCGATTCTCACAAGGCCAAGCTCACCGACGGCCGCGAGTTCGACGCCGTCGTCGTCGGTCGTGATCCGCTCACCGACCTCGCGGTGGTTCGAATCAAGAACGCTCCCCCCAACGAAGTTTTTCCGATCGCGCCGATGGGCGATTCCGACTCGGTGGAGGTCGGCGACTGGGTCATCGCGATCGGCTCGCCCTTCGGGTTCGCAAACACGGTCACCACCGGAATCGTCTCCGCGAAGAGCCGCTCGGGAGTCGCGTTGCCGGGCGCAAGCCGCGAGATGTACCAGGATTTCATCCAGACCGACGCCGCGATCAACCCCGGCAACTCCGGCGGTCCGCTGCTCGATCTCGAAGGGCGGATCGTGGGTATCAACTCCGCCATCGCGACCCGTGCAGGTGGCAGCGAAGGCATCGGCTTCGCGATCCCGATGCAGATCGTGAAAGCAGTCATGGACCCGATCCTCAAGTCCGGGCGCGTCGTGCGCGGCTGGGCGGGCCTTGATTTCGAAGAGCTTCTCCCCGCGCGTCTCAAGCAGATGAACGTCAAGGCCGACGGTGGCGTGCTGGTGAACCGCGTGTACGACAACATGCCCGGCGCCCTGGCGGGCATTCAGGCCGGCGACATCATCACCCGGTACAACGGCCGCCCCATGACCCGCATGTCAACGCTGCGAGCCGCGATCTTCCTCACGCCCCCCGGAACGCAATCCACCATCGAGCTCATCCGGGACGGTAAGACCAAGACGCTCAGCCTCGAGGTCGCCGATTTCAGCACCAACGAAGCCCAGTTGATGGGAGGCACCTATTCAGGCCGTTTCGGCGGCATCGTCCGCACCATTGATCCCGAGATGCGCCGAATACTCGGCCGCGGTTTCGGGAACATCCGCGGCGTCGCCGTCCAGAAGCTCGACCTGGTCGGACCCGGCGCGGACTCGGGCTTCGAGCAGGAAGACATCATCGTCGCGATCAACGATCAGCCCGTCCGCACCGCCGAGGAATTCAAGTCCATGCTCGAAGCGCTCGACCCGAAAGACGGCATCCGCATGAACGTCATCCGCAACCGGATGCGCGGCACGGTCGATCTCAAGGTGGAGTAACCGCCGCCGGCTGATCGACCGCCGGGAGCCTGAACAGCACGCCGTTCCCGAAGTAGAGCACGCAGGTGATAACGATCGCCGCGAGGATATCGACAACGATCCCGGCGCGAACGAATCTCCCCATGCCCACCCTTCCCGTCGCGTACGCCAGCGCGTTGGGGGGCGTTCCGATCGGGAGCGCAAACCCGCTGCTCGCCGCGAGCGACACGGCCGTCGCGAGCAGAAACGGATGGATGCCGATCGCCGGAGCCACCGCGATCGCGATCGGGATGAATGTCGTTGCGGACGCGGTGTTGCTCGCGACCTCTGTAATCAGGATCAGCACGGTCGTGACGAGCGCGAGCACCAGCAACGGGTGAACCGAACCGATCGAAGTAAACTGGTGCCCGATGACCTCGTTCACTCCGTGCGCCCGCAGCGCTTCCGCGAGCGACATCCCTCCCCCGAAGAGAAGCAGGATGCCCCACGGGATCTTGCCCCCCGTCTTCCAATCGAGCGCAAACTCGTGGCGCCGGACGCTGACCGGGATCACAAACAACGCCAACGCCGCGCCAACCGCAACGCCCGCTTCGGTCAGCACCCTCACCGGCTTTCCCGATCCGCCCCGCATCGAGTGGATCCATCCATTGATCGGTTCCTGGAAGATCCACCCGACCATCGCGAGGAAGAAAACGATGAGTACGGCCCGCTCGCCCGCCGACATCGGCCCCAGGCCCCGGCGCTCTTCCGCCGCGAGCCGCTCCAGCCCGGCGACCGGGCGCAGACGGGGCGGGAACATCCAGATCAGCGTGAGCCAGGTGAACGGCAGCAACACGACCACCACCGGCACGCCGATCCGTGCGTAGTCGAGAAAACTCAATGTCTGATCGAACTGCGCATCGAGCTGACTGGCCAGCACCAGGTTCGGCGACGAACCAAAGAGCGTTCCGATCCCGCCGATGCTCGACGCATACGCCACCGCGAGCACGAGGCAGGTCCCGAAGTTCCGAACCGCCTTCTCTTCATCGGGTCCGGCGTGGCGCGTCACGAACCGGAACAGACTCAGCGCAATCGGGAGCATCATCACCGCCGTCGAGGTGTTGTTCACCCACATGCTGATGATGCCCGTCGCCAGCACGATGCCGCCGACAATCATGACCGGGTTCCCGCCGACATTCGAGAGCACCGCGAGCGCGAACCGCCGGGGCAGCCCCCACCTCTCCATCGCGGCGCCGATCAGCATCCCGCCCATGAAGAAGAACACCACCGGATCCGCGTAGGGCGCGCACGCTTCCTTCATGCTCGCAACACCCAGCAGCGGAAACAAGGCCATCGGCAGCAGGCTCGTCGCCTCGACAGGGATCGCCTCGGAGATCCACCAGATCGCCATCAGCACGCCAATCGAGATAGTCGCCTTGGCACCAAATCCGAGTGTCGATTGACCGAGCCAGTAGAAGACGAGTACCGCGACTATCGGCCCCAGCACGAGCGCGCCCGCCCGAAACCAGCGGGGCGAATCGGGTGTCTCTGCGGTCGGATCGATCATCGAAAGAAGATACCAGCGCGCCGGCTACTTCGGCTCGACCGCCCCGACGGTCTCAACAACCGGCGAGTCGCCACTGGTCCGCCGCCCGATCATCGAAACCGCCACCGCCGCGAAGATCAGGCCGAACGCCACCACGTCGTTCAGCCGCATCCTCTCCTTCGCAACATAGATCGTGAACACCGTGAACACCAGCAGCGTGATCGCCTCCTGCAGAATCTTCAACTGCGGCAGCGTGAAGATACCGCCGTGATCCACGTGCCCCATCCGGTTCGCCGGCACCTGCAGGATGTACTCCGGCAGCGCGATCAGCCACGAGATGCCGATCGCCAGCAGCAGCGGCCACGTCTTCTGTTTCACGTGGTAGTACCACGCAAACGTCATAAACGTGTTCGACCCGACCAGCAGCAGCACCGTCCAAACCCAGCGGGGAATCTCCATGCCGCAGAGTAGAGAGCATGGAGCCGCGAGATCCGGAGAGGTGAGGGAGTGAAAGGGTGAGCAGGCGACACGAACGTCGGCCCTTTCACCTCCCCACTTCCCCACCTCCCCACCTCCTCACCCCCTTCTCCCCCTCACCTCCCCACGCGTTCCTCCAGCGCCGGAATAAACGGACCGCCCGCACTCAAAAAACACCGCAAGCGACTGGCAACTTCCAACCCCGTTTCTGACCTTTCAGTTGTCCGCTCGAAGGGCGCGACGAGAGAGCAAAGGGCCGCGTGGCCGAGGAGGGTTTGCAATGGTCCGTTCAACGAATCGATTTGCTATGCCGGCCGGACTGCTCGCCCTTGCGGGCCTCGCGGTCGCCGGCGCACTGCTGACGCCGTCGAAGGCGCCGGCCCGTGCCGCGGATGACCCGTACGCCAGTCTTCCGAGTTCGCTCACGCTGTACGGCACCTGCCGCGACTTCAAGTGGGCGAGCGAAAACGGCGGGCACAAGGACTTCGAGTTCGTGCCCTCCGGCGGCTACGGCCACTATGTCAACATGGTGAAGGATGATCTCGATGCCGACGGCAAGCCCGCCTTCAAGAGCCAGGGCAATCTGGTCTCGAAGGAAGCGGTGGACGCCAAGGCCCGCAACATCATCTCCACCACCAAGTCGTACCTTGCCGCCAAGACCGGCGACAAAGCCGGCACGAATTCCACCAGCAACGGCGGCGCGCTCACGACCGAAGCCGCGTTCAAGCAGTGGTTCCGCGATGTGCCCGGCACGAACCTGAGCAAGACGGTGCCGATCGTGCTCGTCCGCCAGGCCAACTCGAATATCTACTCGTTCAGCGACAAGACCGACGCCGGCTACTCGGCCAAGGGCGGCTTCTTCCCGATCAACGGCGAGCTCTTCGGCAACTCGCCCGGCCAGAGCAAGAACTTCGGCTTCACCTTCGAGCTCGACACCGAGTTCACCTACAAGAAGGGAAGCGGCCAGACCTTCACGTTCACCGGTGACGACGACGTCTGGGTGTTCGTGAACGGCAAGCTGGTGGTCGACCTCGGCGGCGTCCACGGCGCCGTGAGCCAGACCATCGAGCTCGACCGCATCACCGACCTCGAGGACAACAAGAAGTATCCGCTCAAGCTCTGCTTCGCGGAACGCCACACCTCGGCCTCGAACTGCCGCATCGATACCACGATCAGCCTCATGGCGGTCGATCCGCCCCCGGTCTCCGGCCTCTTTGACTAAGCGACACCTCCGGTGCCTCCGGCGGAGTCGGAGGACCGTCCTCGATTCACCACCGCACACCTCCGTGTGCCCACGCGCCGCGACGCGGGCTTCAGGATCGTCCTGAGGCCCGTGTCGGCTTTTTTGGCTGAAATGGCAGCGGGAGGAACTCAACCCTCGCGCTGCCGAGGTTTGCGATCGATGCCCCCTCGCGGGCACCACCGCAGCGACGCGATCAAGTACAGAGCAACTCGTTGTACGCCGCTAGGAAGATCTGGAAATCGGCGTCATCGACAAACCCATCGAAGTTGAGATCGGCGGGGCATCCAGCGGGCATGAGCGAATCGCCGCAGTCGAGAATGTTGTAGGCGTTGAGGAAGATCACGAAGTCGTCGTCGGTGACGAAGCCGTCTTTATTGAGATCGGCGAGGCAGCGCGAGGGCGGGGTGTAAGCGAAGCGGATGATGGGCGGGCCGGTGAAGGCGCCGAGCACCGCGGCATCGGCGTCGGCTTCGTCGCGGCGCATCGTGGCGAGCGCGCTGCTGTTCATGGCGGCGATGTCGAAGCCGGAGACCGCGTTCAGAGGCGACTCGCTGCGGATGGTGACGCACAGGTCGCCGCCCCGGTAGAAGAACGCCTGCGGGAAGTCGATGAAGAAGTCGAACTCGTCGGCGTCGTTGGTTGGAAGGATCGGGCTGTCGCGGAAGACTCCCGCGGGGAGCGCGAGCGGGCCGGTGCGGGCGTCGATGCGGTCGGCGCCCTCGTTGGAGGCGGCATTGACGCTCATCGTGTTTGGAGTGTTGGCCGCGGTGCTGAGTGCGACATCGAAGCGCGGCAGGATGGTCTTGCTCGCCGGGTAGGACGCGGCGGTCTGCGTCACGCGGTTGCGGAACGACATACCGGTGATCTTGGCGCCGGGCGGGATGTCGTTGAGCGTCGCGGCGGTGTAGATGATCTGATTGGTGCGGTTGCCGTCGAAGACACGCTTGCCGGTGACTTCGCCGCCGCTGGTCACACCCGAAGCGATGTAGCCCAGCTTGATCGCCGGTCCCGTTGAGAAGAGCCCGTCGGTCGCTGTGCGATCGGCGTTAGTCACGGACCGAACGGCAGAGGAACCCAGTTCGCCGTTGAAATTCGGGGGCAGCACGCCGGGCAGCCCCGTGGTGCGGACTGTGATGCACAGCCCGCCCCCGTTGTACACAAACCCGCGCTGGAACTCGATGGCCGGGCCATACGCCGACACCCCGGGTCCGCTCGGATACGAAAGCCCGCGAACACCCAACGCCCCGTCGCGGACTTGGACTTTGTCCGCACCCTCGTTGGTGGCGTAGGTCGTGCTCATGGTGTCGGGCGTGCGTGCTGCGGTGCTGACCCACACATCGTAATCGAGCGCCGCCGCGTCCGAAGCCGGCCACGGCGCACCCATCCCCACGGCACGGCGCAGCGCAAACGAATCGATCACCGAGCCGATGGGTATGTGCTTGAGCTCGCTCTCGTGGATGATGACCTGGTACGTCGCGTCGTTGGCCGAGAGCATCTGCCATGTGAACGAATTGCCGTTGCTCAGGGCCCGGTCGTTGGGTGCGATGACCGCAGCGTTGGCGTCGAAACGATACACCAGAGGTGTCGCGAGCTGGGTCACCGAGTCGGTGTTTGCGTCGTTGAACCACGCCGACTGCATGCGCGGATTCGCGTTGGTGTCCACCGCCACGCTTTCGGCCTGGCCGTGCCCGCTGGTACGGTTGAGCATGAACAGGTCGCCGCCGCGGTACTCGTACGGCCGCTGGAACGGGATAACGAATGAGTAGGGCGAGGGAGCGCCGGAGCTCCAGTTGTCGGGGTTGGGAAGCATCGAGCCGGCAGAGACGGCCAGCGGCGCGTCGTACACCTCGACAGCGTCGGTGTCGACGTTGGAATCGATGTTGCTCAGCATCCCGCCGACCGGGGTGAGCGAGCGTGAGAGTTGGAGGAACCAGTTGCCGAATGCGACGTTGGCACCGGGCCACGGACTGTTGGAGGGTACGAGATTGGTGCTGTCGTTGCGGAGCGAAACGCCGGTAAGGCTGGTGCCGGGACCGAAAGCGTCCATCTCGCTCGCGCCGACGGTCGTCGCGATGGTGCGGTCGTTGGAGGTAAAGGGATGGATGTTGGAAAACGAAACGCCGTCGGCGGTGGCGAACTCCTCGCCGACGAAGAGCTTGTTGACGTTGTCGGCGCGAGCGGCGGTGTCGCGCACGAAGCCGATGCGGACGACGGGGGTGTTGTTGATCCCGATGCCGCTGAGCGCGCCCTGGCCGTTGGCGAAAACGAATCCGACGCCGGGGGTGTTGTGGGCGTCGAGCACCGCCGAGGTGCCGCCGAATTGGCCGCTGTGGCGGAGGGTGATGACGAGCCCGCCCCCGGTGTAGTAAAAGCCGGTGGTGAAGTTGATGGCGGGGCCGAAATTCTCGGCATTGGGCGCTGCGGCGGACGCGGGGAACACGCCCGCGAGCGGCGCGAAGAGCCCGTCGCGCACCTTGACGTCGCTGCCCGCGACGACGTTGTTGGCGAAAGTAGTGCTCAGGCCTGATGCGAAGTTGGCGGCTTTGCCCAGGCGGATCTCGTAGTCGGAGAACGAGGTCGCCGCGCCCGGCCACGCGACGGCGACGGGCGCGTCGAGCCGGAACGCGATCGAGGTGATGACGCAGCCGACGGGGATCTGATCGAGCACGCCGCGATCGAGGATGATCTGCGAGGTTCCCGCCCCTGTGTTGAAGGGCGAGTTGCTGGAGTTGTTGCCGTCGGTGGTGTTGATCCCAGCGTCGGGCGCGACGCCGATCTCGGCGGTCTGTGCCGCGGCACCCGCGGCGAGCACAAGGGAACTCAGAATGGACTTTGCAACGTGGTTCTTTCGGACGGTCATGGCTGATTCTCGCTTCGGAGGTTGCCCGCGCTGCACGGCGCATCTGCCATGACATTCATGGAAACGGCGTGCCTGCACACCACGCGGAAGGGCGACGCGATTCGCGCCACGCAGATCGAAGAAATTGCTCGGCTCGACCTTTGTCGCCGATCACGTAAGGCGCAGCCCTGAGACCGCGATCCCCCAAAGAAACGACCAAAGGCCCGCAGAATTCGCGGGCACTCGGAACATCTCGGTATTCAGAGGGCGTTCTCAGGCTGAAGGCGCCGCCGCGGAGATCATCTGCGCGGAGATCAGTTGCAGCGCCTGTTTCCATTCGCGCAGGCCGTTCTGATCAAGTTCGGCGCCGCCGACCTCGCGCATTGAATCGACGAGCAGGTCCACAACCAACGCGTAGTGCTCGGGTCGGGCTCCGTATCCGGCGTGCCGCTGGCCCAGCGCCGACAATGTGGCCAGATTCTCGTTGGGATGCTCGAAGTTCCGGACGACGGCATCCAGCGACGCGGTCAGCTTCTGCGCCTGGAGTGCCAGATCGGTCGGGAACATCGCGCGCAGGTGCGGGGCGGCTGTGAACAGCTTTGCGTAGAAGACTTCGGCGAGTCGCAGCTCGCGTGATCGAATCTGCTCGTACGTCGTCCGCAGGCGCACAACCAGCGCGGTGTCGAGCGGGACCCGCGAGAGCAAGTCGCCAGCGTTCGCCACGGCCATCGGGTGTCGCTTCAAGGACATCGCGCATCTCCTCAATAGAGCCTTCATCGAGTGACGCGGAAACCGCGCCTCATTCGCGCCGGCAATTTCAGTGCTTCGGACCGGCCGGGTCAGAACGGCCAAGCGGCGCTCACTTTTTGGGGTTCTCCGACAAGGCACGCCACTTGGATTCTTCTTCCTCGTGCCCTGCACCCGGCTCTCGCTGGCGTGCTTTCGCGAAGTATTCCGCCAGCCGCTGCGCCGCGGCAAGGGTTTGCGGATGCACCGTGCCGAAGGTGCGCTCGACCATCGCATAGCCGTCCTGCAGAGCCTTGAGCGCCTCGGAATGCCTTCCAACATCATCCAGAATCGCCCCGTGCACCGACAGCGTCGGTCCCGGCGAGAGCGGGTCCTTGCTGGCGCGTGAGAGCTCGACCAGTTGCGTGCTCACAGCAAGGGCGTCCTGGTCCCGATCGGATTTCCACAGGGCCTCCATCAGCAGCGTCATCGCGTTCATCGCCGCCGGGTGCGACGCGCCGACGACGCGGTTCTGCACCTCGATCGCTTCCCGCATCATCTTCTCGCCTTCGTCGGCACGCCCGCGTGCGTACACGATCGCGCCCAGCGTGGCCAGCGTGTTCACCGTGTCCACGTTCTCTCGCCCCAGCGTTGCGGTTCGACCGGCGAGGCACTCCCGGCCGATCGTCTCCGCGCCCGGCAGGTCGCCGGACTCGCGGAGTAACGACATGAGCATCGCCATCGACGTCAGCGTGGACGGGTGGGCGTCGCCGTGGCGCCGCCGGTCCGCGGCCAGCGACTCGCGCAGGAGTGGTTCGGCCTCTTGGAATCTGCCCTGATCCAGCAGCAGGTTGCCGAGGTTTCCGAGCGAGCCGAGGTACTCGGGATGGTCCGGACCCAACGCCCTGCGTCGCCGGTCGAGCAGTTCGCGCCAGCTCTCTTCGGCCTTGTCGAGGCGGCCGCTCACGGCGTGCAGAATGCCGATGTTGTTCAGCGAGCGCAGCGTTGCCGGGTCGTCGTCGCCCAGCACGCGGCGCTGGCGTTCGAGGGTGTCATCGAGGATGCGCTGCGCGTCCGCGAGGCGGTTCATTCGTTGATACACGCCGCCCAAGGCGGCGCCGGTGGCCAGCGCGTTCCGATCATCCGGTCCCAGCGCGGCGCGCCGTCGCTCGTACGTTTCGCGCAGTGCGACTTCGGCTTCATCGAACCTGCCGAGGGTGGAGAGGACCGAGCCGACCGTGAACTGAGTCTGAAGCGTGTCGTTGTGATCGGGCCCGAGTTCCTTGCGGCGCACTTCGAGCGCCTCGGCGAGTAGGGGCAATGAATCGTTGTGGAGCCCGAGCGATCGCATTGTGGTCGCGAGCTGCTGCAGCAGGCGTGCGCGCAGCAGAGGCTGCTCGCCGAAGCGATCGCGGATCGACTTGGCGTAACGCTGCAGCACGCTTTGATTCAGGTGCTCGACGGCGATCGTGGTGAAGTTCAGCCGCCCGAGCACCTCGTCCCACTGTTGCTCTTGCGGCTGTTGCCGGGCCGGATCGACCTTGCCGCTCGCGTTGGCGGCCTTTGCGAGCCTTGCACGCACGGTCTCGCGCAGTTGATCGCCCATCGCTGCCACGTCAAGGCCCCGTAGGAGCGATTCTTGAAACTCGGTGACGATCTCGAGCTCGCGCTCCCGCTGCAGGGCCGCATCGCGAGCTCGGCTGGCGGCGACGGCGAACCAGGTGGACACCATCGCGCCGGCGAGGAGCGTTGCTGCAGCAACGGCGAAAGTCGCGGTTAACGCCGGATTCCGCTGCGCGAACTTCCGCGCACGCTCCACCGCGCCCGAACGCCGGGCAAGTACAGGCTGGCTGTTGAGGTACCGGCGCAGGTCGGCTGCGAGCTCGCTGACGCCGGCGTAGCGGCGCTCGCGGTCCTTCTCCATCGCCCTGGCGATGATGGCTTCGAGATCGCCACGAGCCTCGGGGTTGAGCCTGCCAGCCTCCAACACCTCACCCTCGGCGATCACCCGCACCGCTTGAGGCACCGAGCACCGCGACAGGTCGTGTGGCAATTTCGCCGTCACTAGTTCGTACAGCAGCACCCCAAGTGAGTACACGTCCGAGCGCACGTCGATGCTCGACGGGTCGAGGCACTGCTCCGGGCTCATCGCGTTGAGCGTCCCGATGAGCTTCTTCTCGTCTGTTGCGGTCGTGAGCGATTTCCCCTCGGGCCCCACTCCCCGAGCGATGCCGAAGTCGATGACCTTCGCCCGTCCGTCCGGACCGACCAGCACGTTCGCCGGTTTGAGATCGCGATGGATAATCCCGTTCTGATGCCCGTGCACCACGGCGTCGCACACGGTGACGAACATCTCGATCCGCTCGCGCAGCCCGAGCGCCCGCTTCGTCGCGTACCCCGTGATGCTCAGCGCTTCGGGGATCAACTCCATCGCAAAGAACGGCGAGGGGGCCGCCTGCCCGAGGGGAGCGACGCCCGCCTCGTAGATCTGAGCGATTCCCGGATGCCGGAGCCGCGCGAGCGTCTGGGCCTCGAGCTTGAATCGCATCAACGCATCAGAGTGGCTCATCGACTGATGCAGGACCTTGATCGCGACCCGGCGATTGGGATTCTCCTGCACCGCTTCGTACACCGTCGCCATGCCGCCCACGCCCAGCACCCCCACCACGAGGTAATTGCCCACCGCCTGCGGCACGCCGGTGGGGCCGACATCGAGCGACGCCACAGCGGGAGATTCCAGAAAGTCGGTGGTCCGCTCCGCAACCTGGAGCAGCCGGGCAACCCGCCTGAGGACATCCGCGTCGCCGGCGCATGCTTGGCGAACCATCTCGTCCCGGGCCTCGCCGTCAAGCTCCAGCGCCCGCGTGAAGATCGCGTGCGCCCGCGCCATCGAGTCACCTGCCACGATCATTCCCCTCGTCGTGTTCGCCCTCACTGAGCCGGTCGAAAAGCCAGCTCTTTGCCGCGAGCCATTGCCGGTCCACGGTTCGCTTGCCGATCTTCAACAGTTCCGCGACTTCCTCGACAGTGCAGCCGCCAAAGTACCTCAGCTCGACGATCCGAGCCTGCTGTTCGTCGAGCTTCGCCAGTTCGGCGAGCGCCTCGTCCAGCGCGATGACGTCCAAGTCCCGCTCCGGCGCCGCGACGTCCACTTCTCCGATCCGCACCCGTGTTGCTGCTCCACCTCGTTTATCAGCGTGCCGCGCTCTGGCATGATCAATAAGAATGCGACGCACAATACGCGATGCGACGGAGAAGAAGTGCATCCGGTCATTCCAGTCGGTGTTCCGCTGGTCGATCAGCTTGACATAGGCCTCGTGGACCAGCGCCGTCGCCTGCAGCGTGTGATCACGCCGCTCCTCGCTCATGTGCGCGAGCGCAAGGCGCCGCAGATCCTGGTAGATCGCTGCCATCAGCGCGTCAACATCCCGCCGATCCCCCGATGCCGCGGCATGGAGCAGAAGCGTGACATTAACCGGTGCTTCCGACATGCGTGCGTTCCCGAAAACGGCCGAATCAAGCCACTCCGCTCTTCCGGGCCTGTCCATTTTGAGATAATATCGACTGCTGGCAATCTCCGTGCTCGACTGAGAAGCTCGAGGTGGAACGCCGGAACCTCGGAAAACGTCGCGCCGGAACGCGAGAGAGATCGCCCCGAAATCGACTCCCGTCGGTCTGCTACATTCGCCACGTGTCCGCACCTCAACCCCCATCCGACGACCCGGTCACACTCGACCCGCGCCCAGCCGGCGGCGGTCAGCCATCCGCACCTTCCGGCGGCTCAAGCTACCTCTCCGGCGCTCCCAGCACCAATCCGCTTCAGCAATCGCACCTGACCTCGTCTTCAACCGACAGCTCCCGCTTCGCCTCCGGTACCATCCTCGCCGACCGCTACCGCATCGTCTCCCGCCTCGGCAAAGGCGGCATGGGCGAGGTCTATCGCGCCGACGACCTGAAACTCGGCACCTCCGTCGCCCTCAAGTTCCTGCCCGATTCCTTCGTCGCCGATCCGCTCAAGCTCGACCGCTTCCGCTCCGAAGTCCGCCTCACCCGCGAGATCAGCCATCCCAACGTCTGCCGCGTCTACGACTTCGGTGAAATCGACAACGCCTCCGGGCACCACGTCTTCCTCTCGATGGAATACGTCGACGGCGAAGACCTCTCCATCCTGCTCAAGCGCATCGGCCGCCTCCCCGAGGACAAAGCCGTCCAGATCGCCCGCCAGGTCTGCTCCGGCCTGCACGCAGCTCACGAACTCGGCGTGATCCACCGCGATCTCAAGCCCGCCAACATCATGCTCGATGGGCGAGGCAACGCCCGCATCATGGATTTCGGCGTCGCCGGAGTACTCTCCGACCTCGTCGCCAAGGGCGACGTCGCCAGTGGCACACCGGCCTACATGGCCCCCGAGCAACTCGCACGCCAGGGCGTCAGCAAGCGCTCCGATATCTATTCCCTCGGCCTGGTCCTTTACGAACTCTTCACCGGCCACCCCGCCTTCCAGGTCGAATCCATGCAGCAGCTCCGCGCCTCGCGCGAGAGCGGCACCCGCCCCACCAACCCCAGCGATCATGTCAAGACCCTCGACCCCGTCGTCGAGACCGTCATCCTCCGCTGCCTCGAGGTCGATCCCGCCAAACGCCCCGGCAGTGCAATCGCCGTTGCCGCGGCATTGCCCGGTGGCGATCCGCTCGCCGCCGCTCTTGCAGCCGGCGAAACCCCAAGCCCCGAACTTGTCGCGCTCGCCGGAGCCGAAGGCAGCATTCCCGCGCGGCTCGCCTGGTCACTCGTGGCGGTCGTTGTGTGCATGGTCGGAGCATTGGGCTTCATTCAGGATCGCTACGGTATTCACCGCATCGCGCCTTTCGAGTATCCAACCGATGCGATGGCGGTCCGCGCTCGCGACATGCTTCGAAAGCTCGATCCCGACGCGCCCACCATGTTCGAGGCGTTCGGCTACAACGCCGATCGGGCGTCCATCTCAGCCTCCGCAAAGATCGGCGGCTTCAGCAAATTGAACGAGCGCTTTCCACCCGCAATCTATTTCTGGCTGCGCGCCGAGCCTCAATGGATTCGTCCGATCGCCCTCGGACAACTCTTCATCAGTCCCGATTCCCCTTCCCGCGAACTCCCCGAAAGTGCGTACATCGCCCTCTCAAGTTCCGGCGACCTCATCCGCTTCGAGCGCCGCGCACCCGAGCTCGGGTTCCGAGGCATCCTCAACGATCTGGATTCGAACGCAAAGCCCCCGAGTCCCCCACTCCCGCCGAATTGGGCCCCGTTCTTTGAGGCCGCCGGCCTGGACATTGCCAAGTTCTCACCTGCCACTCCGACCATCGCTCACCGCGTCAGCGCCGACACCCGCTACGCCTGGCGCGGCGCGTATCCCGACCGACCGGATGTTCCCGTCCAGATCGAAGCCGCTTCGCTCGACGGTTACCCCGTATCTTTCCGCACCAAGTCACTCTGGCGCCTCGGAGCCGTCGCGCAGCCCGCTGCGCCAGAAGACCCGGCCTCCCCGTCTTCGGCCGATCCCGACGAGGAAACAAGAGCGCCCGCGACCGCCTCGAACGAGGCCGCCCGCAACGAGCGCGCCGCCAGCAGCACGACAAGCCCCCGCGCTACTCCGCAATCACCCGCGCGATTCTCTATTCCCGAGATCCTCGGAGGCATCGTCAACATCGTTCTCACCGTCGGCATCATCAGCGCCGGCGTACTCGGCTGGAAAAACACCCGCTCCAATCGCGGCGATCGCCGCGGTGCCTTCGTGCTCGGCGTCTTCATCGGCGGACTCACACTCATCTCGCTGGCCATCGGCCGCCACACGATCCGCCACATGCTCGATTTTCAGATCATCGCAACGCCCCTGGCACGTGCCCTCTGGCTCGGCGGTCTGACGTGGCTCGTGTACCTGGGCATGGAGCCCGTTGTCCGCAGGCGTTGGCCCAATTTTCTCATCTCCTGGACTCGCCTGCTTTCCGGGCGCACACGCGATCCGCTCGTCTGGCGCGACATCCTCATCGGCTGCACCGTCGGCGCCGTTTTCGGCCCCGTGTACGCGCTGTCGCTTCTCATCGATATCCAGCCTTTCCACGTCGCCGATCCCGTCATCCCGAATTTCACATGGTTCAGCGGCTTCACCTTCTCCGTCGCCATCCTCCTTCAGACGATCTGCGGCAACCTCGCAATCCCGCTGCTCATCACCCTCCTCCTCGTCGGTCTGGATCGCATCGTGCGCTCTCCCTGGATCGCCTACCCGCTTGCAGGTGCGTTCCTCTGGCTCGTCATCGGCGGTGAAACCGAAACCGCCGTTTCGCTCGCCGCGGCCCTCTGCGCCGCCGTCTGCATGCTCGTCCTTCGTTTCTTCGGACAACTGGCGTTTGCCGTTGCGCTTATGACCGCAACGATCCTCGTCAATTTCCCGATCTCGGTCGATCTCACCAGTTGGTACGCCCCGCTCACGCTTGTTGGAAGCGTTCCATTGATCGTTCTCGCGGCCGCGGGCGCGTACTTTTCGGGACGTCCCGGACCCGTCCGCGCTTCTGCATAGACCGCCTCCAATAATTGGTACAATTCGCGACCGGGAGTCCATTATGCATGCGCTGCGTTTGTTGACGCTTGTGCTCGTCGCCTTCGTGAATACCCTCGGCTTCGCCGGCGAACCCGCACCTCGGCCCAACCTCAGCGGCATCGTCAGCGACGAAACCGGCAAGCCCGTCGAAGGCGCCACCGTCTACATCTGGACCGCCGCCGTCAAAACCGGCTACAGCACCTTCTGCCCCTCCTGCTACGCCGACTGCGGCAAGCGCGCCATCTCCGGCCCCGACGGCACGTTTCAGATTCCCTCTCTCGATCCCGATCTCAAGTTCGAGGTCCTCACCGTCCGCGATGGCTACGCCCCCACCTTCGCACGCGAGGTCGATCCCGTCAAAGGTGAATCTCTCGCAATCAAACTCCCCGCCCGCCCGATCCCCGCAAATTCCGAGCACGCACTCCGCGGCACAATCGTCGATCAATCCGGCAAACCCATCCCCGGCGCGTGGACTCGGCTCAACATGGTCAACTTTACCGACGAAAACGGACAGCCCAGCGGCCGCGGCGGCAGCGTCGATGGCCTCGACCCCGTCGCCATCGCCAACGACAAAGGCGAGTTCACGATTGTCTACTCCAAGCACCCGATCACCGGCTGCGATATCGAATTGGGTGCCCGAGGCTTTGCCACCCGCCGCCTCAACGGCATGTCCGCCTCGCAGTTCCCCATCGAAGTCACCCTCCGCGAAGGAGGCATGATCCGAGGCCGCCTCATGAACAACGGCAAGCCCGTCCCCAACGCACAAATGGTTCTGACCTGCAAAGAGCGCGAAATGTCGCGCTGGCTCGGCGATGCAAAAATCGGCACCGACGAAAACGGCGAATTCCTCTTTTCCAATGTCTCGCTCTACGAAGACGGCCCGAGCGAGTGGTACCTCGCCGCCGCGATGGACTCCATGAAAGACCGGGGCGGAACCACTCCCATCGTCGTGACAGTCTCGAAAAACGGCGAAGACGTCGTCGTACCGGATATCCAAGTGAAGCCCGGCCACAAGGTCACCGGCCGCGTCGTCATGCCAGATGGCATCGCCATTCCCGAAGGCTCCCGCATTCTGATTGAATCAGATACTTCGTGGGATCAGCAGCAAGCGATGCTCGATTCCACCGGCCGCTTCGAATTCACCGGTCTCTGGAACGGCAATTTCGAGATTCATCCTTCCGTCAAGGGCTACCAAGTCGTCGGCCGGCCCATCGGCACCTGGTTCCCGCCGAACATCCTCATCAACAACGCCGACGTCACCAACTTCGAACTCAAACTCGAGCCGACCACGCCGCGAAAGCCAAGGCCCGCCCCACAGCCAAGCTCACAGCCTCCCTCGCAGCAGCCTGCGCCAAAGTAGCTGGCGCGCACCCGCACCGAGAGCTCCTTCCCCCTTGCCGCATCCCGAACTCCGCATTCGACCGCTCACCAATTGCCCGCTATCTACACGCCCTTTTCCCGCCCCTTTCCCCCTTCACATCCCCCATCCGCCATTCTCGAAGAGTCGCCTAGGCGACCCACATCCAACATCCTTCCCCCTACCATCCCCTCCAATGCCCGATCCGACCCCTTCCGGGGCCCACAACCCCGACCACATCCGTAATTTCTCGATCATCGCTCACATCGATCACGGGAAGTCCACCCTCGCCGACCGCCTCCTCCAGGCCACCAACGCCGTCTCCGCGCGCGAAGCCAAAGAGCAGATCCTCGACTCCATGGACATCGAGCGCGAGCGCGGCATCACCATCAAGGCTTCCGCCGTCACCGTCTATCACCGCCACAAGCCCGGCACCAAGTCCGACGAGCTCGAAACCGAATACGAAGCACCACTCGACGACTCCCCCGCCGAGTCAGCCCCGGGTGGGGGCGCCCACAAAACCAAGAAGGGCGAGTCCGCCGAATCGCACGGCGACCTCTTCATGCTCAACTTCATCGATACCCCCGGCCACGTCGACTTCAACTACGAAGTCGCCCGCGCCCTGAAAGCCTGCGACGGCGCAATCCTCGTCGTCGACAGCACCCAAGGCGTCCAAGCCCAAACCCTCGTCAACGCCTATCTCGCCGTCAACGAAAACCTCGTCATCGTCCCCGTCATCAACAAGATCGACTTGCCCTCCGCACGCCCCAACGAAGTCGCCGAAGAAATCGAGCAAACCCTCGGCTTCAACGCCGCCGACGCGATCTTCGTCTCCGCCAAAACCGGCCAAGGCCTTCCCGAGCTTCTCGCCGCCATCTGCGAAAAGTTCCCCGCACCGCGCAAGCCGGTGATGAAGCAGCTCCGCGCCCTCATCTTCGATGCCGTCTACGACGACTATCGAGGCGTCATCGTCTACGCCCGTATCTTCGACGGCGAACTCAAGGTCGGCGACAAGATCCGCATGATGGGTATCGAGCGCTCCTTCCTCGTCACCGAAATCGGAAAGATGAACCCCAAGCCTTATCGCCTCCCCGGCGGCAAGGTCAGCGCCGGCGAAACCTGCTACATCGTCGCCGCCATCCGCACACTCAAAGACGTCCGCATCGGCGACACCATCACGCTCGAAGTCGATCCCGCCGCCGAACCTCTCCCCGGCTATCAACCCCCGCGCCAGATGGTCTTCTGCGATTTCTACCCCGCCACCACCGACGACGGCAAAGGCACCGACTTCGAAGAACTCCGCGAAGCCGTCGAAAAACTCTCCCTCAACGACTCCTCCTTCACCTTCGCGCCCGTCCACTCCGAAGCCCTCGGCTTCGGCTTCCGCTGCGGCTTCCTCGGCCTCCTCCACATGGACATCATCCAGGAACGCCTCGAGCGCGAAGGTGGCGTCCAGATCATCCAGACCGCCCCCACCGTCTCCTACCACGTCCTCGTCCGCGGCACAGACACCATCACCGGCGCCAACGGCCAATCCCTCAAACCCGTCGACCCCGCCTCACCCTTCATCAACGGCATGAACGAGCGAGGCGTCCCCGCCGGCATGCAGCTCTTAGAAGTCCACAACCCCGCCGATCTCCCCAGCCTCAACTGCGTCGAAGAAATCCGCGAGCCCCTCTGCCGCGTCGAAATTCTCGTCCCCAAAGAATTCATCGGCGACATCATGAAGCTCTGCCTCGACCGCCGCGGCATCTACAAAAACCAGTCCTTCGTCTCCAACTCCCGCGAGCTCCTCCAGTTCGAAGTCCCCCTCGCAGAAATCATCTACGACTTCTTCGACAAAATGAAAGGCCTCACCAGCGGCTACGGCACCATGGACTACGAAGTCATCGGCTACCGCGCCGACGACCTCAACAAGATGGACATCCTCATCAACGGCGACCCCGTCGAGGCCCTAGCCATCATCGTCCACCGCCAAAAAGCCGAAGGCCGCGGCCGCCACCTCATCGCAAGACTCAAAGACCAAATCCCCCGCCACCAGTTCGAAATCCCCCTGCAGGCAGCAATCGGCTCCCGCATCATCGCCCGCGAAACCATCAAAGCCTTCCGCAAAAACGTTCTTGCAAAGTGCTACGGCGGCGACGTGAGCCGCAAGCGCAAGCTCCTCGAAAAGCAGAAGGAAGGCAAGAAGCGGATGAAGAGCGTGGGATCAGTGACCATCCCGCAGGAAGCCTTTATGGCGGTGCTCGACCAGGGAGATTGACGGCACTCCACCATGTTCGACACCGCTCGACATTATTTCAGAAATTTTCTCAGTGCGCAATTCCCTGCTATTGCTAGAGTTGCGCCTTTCTGTCTTTTTTCGTTTCGTTGATTTTCCAAAAACGGCCGTCGCGAACCGCCGAGTGCGGTATCCTCCCTGTACAAGACCGTTTCGGAGGTTTGGCGGACCACTCTCGGGGTGGCCCGATGGGTGTGCGATTGACACGGGTTGTTCACGGGGACGAGCTAAAACCGCGTTTTCAGGGCCGCCAGCGGGGTACAAATACTCCAGCCCCGCCCTTGGGGCTTTGCAGCGCGACTCTCGGGCGGCTCGGCCGGGGCAATCCGGACGGGATCGAAGTGCCGCCAATTGCGGCCGAGCCCGGTAGTCTCACGTGCGCGGCAGATGAGACTGGATCAGGATAGCGGAATGGCCTGGATTTGTGGGGTGGTCGGGGCCGAGTCTCAGAATCTCATGATTTCGCACTCTGCCCCCAGCCCCACCCCCCGACCCAGACGATTCGGACATGCCGAATCTCTTCCGCCGCCTATTTGATGTCCTGGCCGGGTCCACCCACGCCGACTTGCGTCGCCAGATCCAATATCTGAAAGCCGAGAACGAGGTCCTCCGCTCAAAGATCGAAGGGCCCGTCCGGGTCACGCCCGGGGAACGGTCACGGCTGATTCGCCTGGCCAAGCCCCTCGGATCGGCCATCAAGGCGCTGGTGACGATCGTCACGCCCCAGACCTTCCTGCGGTGGATCCGCGATGCCGACAAGGGCCGCCCCAGGAGAAAGACCGGACGGAAGCCGGGACGGCCAAAGTCGCCCGAGCAGATCCGGCGTCTGGTCCTGAGACTCGCGAGGGAGACCGGCTGGGGATACACCCGCATCCTCGGCGAGCTCAAGAAACTGGGCGTGAAGGTCTCCCGCAGCACCGTCGTCAACATCTTAAAGGATGCTGGGCTGCCGACCGCCCCGGAACGCGGCGAGGCGACATGGGACCAGTTCATCAAGTCCCACGCCAAGACCCTGTGGGCGTGCGACTTCCTGCGGCACCGGGTCGTCACGAAATGGGGCTTCCGCGACGCGTACACGCTCGTCTTCGTGAACGTCGCCACGCGCAGGGCAGTCGCCACGGCGAGCACGGAGCACCCGGATGCCGAGTGGGTCGCGGCGCAGGTTCCGCTGTTCAATGCCGCGGCCGGCGACGGCGCAACCGAGTGCCGCGTGCTCACCCGGGACAGCGACACGAAATTCGGGCGGTCGTTCGACGATGCCCTGCGGGCCCACGACATCACGCCGGTGCGCCTGCCGCACCGTGCACCGAACCTCAATGCCCACGTCGAGCGGTTCATTCAGACCGTGCAGGACGAGTGCCTGGAGAAGTTCATCGTGCTCGGCACACGTCATCTCAATCACCTGATCGCCGAGTTCCTTGAGCACTACAACCGGGAGCGCCCACACTCGGCGATCAACTTCTGCACCCCCGTGGGCCGGCCTCCCCAGCTGCGATTGTCGGATCAGCCCGGGTCGGTCCGTTGCCGAACCCGGCTCGGCGGAGTTCTGAGGCACTACTACCGGGCGGCGGCGTAGAGCTTGGCGTGCCCTCGCCGTCAGGTGCTTTCGAAGGTGGCAACCTCAACTGCCTCGGCATCGCGTAACAAAATCACCACCACCCGGGTGGCCATTGCCACATCCAGATTCGATCATCGGTGAGCAGTTCCTTCCAGTCGTTGTTGGACAAAAGCAATACAACCCATGTCGAGTCTGCGGCCTCGGCCGCGGTTGCCAACGTGCCGAGGTCCACAAGGAGGGCTTCATCTTCTGGCGGAAAACGTCCATACCGCGAGGCCCGTTTGATCCAAGACGTCTCCAAAGGCTCGCCCTGCCGCACGTCTCTATCCCGGAGCACCGCCGCCAACGACCGAACGCGCTCTCTGAGTGAAGCCTTGGTCGCTAGACCTGTGAGTTCGGTCAGCACACCCTCCCATCCCTGGCCATCTGCTTACTCCGGCTCCGGGTTTAGTACCGCTCTGCCCGAGGGGCTGGTGTACATCCACTTCTTGTGCTTCTTCACCAGCGATGGAGCGACAAATGCACTGTTGACCAGCACGTGCCGATTCTCGTCGCGTAGGTCAAAATCGGTACGCGACCAGAACGCGGGCGATGCATAACGGACAGCCCCGCCCCTTGGGCGTCGCTGGGGAAACTCCGCGAATCTCACGAGGGCGATCTCGGATACGGCCATGTGTGCAGCCGCTCCGGCCGATTTCGGTTTGGTCAAGGAGTCTCACGCCGGCGACGGCTTGGCGCGTTCGCGGTTGGGACCGTGGGCGGATGCGGTCGGCCCAACAAGAGGCGCAGGCCGTTCAGTGCCACCAGGAGGGTGCTGCCCTCGTGAGCGATGACAGCCAATGTAAGCGGAACTCCGACGGTGAGCGTCACGATGATCAGCATCAGCATCCAGCCCACGCTGAAGATTGTGTTCTGACGCACGATGCGTCGTGCCCGCTTGCCGAGGTGAATGACGTAATCCACCTTCTCGACATCGTCGCTCATCAGCACGACATCGGCCGTCTCAATGGCGACGTCCGTGCCAGCCGCGCCCATGGCGATGCCCAACGTAGCTGTCGCCATCGCGGGGGCGTCGTTGACGCCGTCACCGACCATCGCCACGCCGCGTGATCGCGCGGCGAGAGCTCGAACCTCGTCAACTTTCTCGTCGGGGAGGAGGCCAGCCCGAACCTCGTCAGCGCCAACTTCGGCGGCAATAGCGCGAACTGCGTCGGGATGATCGCCGGACAGGATGGTAATCCAGCGGATGCCTTCGTACTTCAGGTGGCGCACTGTCGCGGCAGCGTTGTGCTTGAGCGTATCGCCGAACGCCATCGCGCCCAAGACGTGGTCGTCGATCCCGACGTACACGACGGAGCGGGCGTGCGCCGTCTGTTCCGCGGTCCATCCCGGCAGGAGCAGGCCGAGTGTGGCCCCCATCCGTTCAGCCATTCTCTCGTTGCCGACCCAGGCCCGCCGGCCCTCCACACTTCCGCTGACCCCTTCCCCCGGAATCGCCGTGAACTCCTCTGCCGATGAGATGTCCAGCTTCTGGTCGCGAGCCGCATTCAGGATCGCCCGCGCGATGTGGTGCTCGGCGGTGCGCTCCACCGCGGCGGCGACTCGCAGGATCGCCCTCGCACCAGCGCCGAGCGTGCCCTCATCCGGCTTCTCCGTGACGAAGGCGTTCCCGTGCCGATCCTGCTGGCTGACCACCTCCACCAGTTCCGGCCGACCGAAGGTCAACGTTCCGGTCTTGTCGAACGCAATCGTGTCGATACTGCCCGCGAGATCGAGATGCGCTCCACCCTTGAACAAGATGCCATAACGAGCCCCGTTGGCGATGCCCGAGAGAATCGCCGACGGAGTCGCTATCACCAGGGCGCACGGGCTGGCAACGACAAGAAGCGACATCGCGCGATAGAGGGCCTCCCCCCACGCGACGTCGTAGAAGACCGCCGGAACGATCGCCACAATCACGGTGGCGACGACGACGGCTAGCGTGTACGGGTGGGCGAAGCGATCGATAAAGTGTTGTGCGGGAGCACGCTCCTCCTGAGCCTGCTCGACCAACCGCACGATCTTCGCGAGCATCGTTTCACCGGCGCGGCGCGTCACGTCCACCACCAGCGACCCTCCCTGCGCGATCGTGCCCGCGTAGACCGCGTCGCCCGGGGCCTTGCGCACCGGAACCGATTCGCCCGTGATGGCCGACTGATCCACGTCGCTGCCGCCGGAGCGCACAACACCGTCGGCGCTGATGCGCTCGCCCGGACGCACGAGAATGCTCTGGCCTGGCTCGATGTGCTCGACCGGGATGCTCCCGGTTTCTCGGCCCTGCGCGTCCACGAGCGTCGCCAACTTGGGGCGGAGGTCCATCAGCATGGAGACTGCGCGTCGCGTTCGGGCCATCGCGTAGTGTTCAAGCGTCTTGGAGAGACTGAACAGGAAGATGAGGACCCCGCCCTCGAACGGGCTCCCGATCGCCGCAGCGCCCGCCGCCGCCAGGCCCATGAGAAAGTCGATCGACAACCTGCGATGATCCCGCAGCTCGCGCCAGCCATCGAGGGCGATCCGATAGCCGCCCACGAGGTAGACCAGCGACAGAGGCAACCATCGCCACGCCGATAACTCCAGCGGCAGCCACTGCAGCAGGCCTCCGGCACCCATGCCCGCCGCCACGATCAGCGTGACGCGCAGGTAGAAGCGAGACTCGGAGTCCGGTTTCTGTGTGCGGTTTGATGATTCCGCCATGGGAAGGATGGTAATCCGTATCGCCAGAACAATGCCATCCCTCGGGTGAGAACCAGGTGTGGTCCAGTCGCCCCCCACCCGCAGTCAACCGGGCAGCAAGGGTACGATGAACCGAAACTCCTGGCGTCGGGAGACGACTGTCGCCCGCAACAAACGCCGGGTGGGGAGACAACCATGAACATCAACGGGAAAGTCGCCCTCGTCACCGGCTCTGGCCAGGGGATCGGTCGAGCGATTGCGCTGCGCCTGGCGAACGATGGCGCCAACATCGCGATCGTCGACGTCAAAGACGACAAGATGAAGGCGGTCGCGGACGAGGTGCGGAAGATCGGGCGCAAGGCGACGACCTTCAAGGCCGACGTGACGAAGCGCGAGGACGTGTTCGCCGCCGTCGATCACGCCGAGAAGGAGCTCGGCGGATTCGACATCATGGTCAACAACGCGGGCATCGCCTCGATCCAGCCCATCTCTGAGGTGACGCCCGAGGAACTCGACAAGACCTTGAAGGTGAACGTGGCCGGTGTACTTTGGGGGATCCAGGCCGCCGCGAAGAAGTTCAAGCAACGGAAGCAGAGGGGAAAGATCATCAGCGCGTCCTCCATCGCGGGCCACGAGGGCTTCCCGCTGCTTGGGGTGTACTCGGCGACCAAGTTCGCGGTCCGGGCCCTGACCCAGGCGGCGGCGAAGGAGTTTGCTAGCGACGGCATTACGGTGAACGCGTATTGCCCCGGCGTGGTCGGCACCGACATGTGGGTCGAGATCGACCGCCGGATGGCGGAGATCACCGGCGCCAAGATCGGCGAGAACTACGACAAGTTCGTGGGGGGCATCGCCCTGGGGCGTGCACAGACGCCGGAAGATGTCGCGGCGTTCGTCTCGTACCTCGCCGGCCCTGACTCGGACTACATGACCGGGCAAGCCCCCATGATCGATGGTGGGCTCGTGTATCGGTGAGCCCGGTGCTTCCACACCGAGTCGTGCGATACGTTACTGAATGCCGGACTGTCCGCCTGCTCGACGCCCCCGAAGGTACTGTCATCGAGCCAATCGACGGTGAACGACCTCGACGGAGCATGGCGCACTGAGCGCCACGGTGGTAGACACGCTGCCGAGTAGGAATCGCTCGATTCCCCGCACGCCGGTCGCTCCGACGAAGATGCAGTCGGCTCCACCATTTTCCCATTTCTCGGCCGCATCGATCAGCCCATACTTGGGATCCATGGGCTGGACAAGCGTGTTTACCGTGGCACCTAGACAGCGGTACTTGAGAAAGTGCGCTGCTTCGGTAGCCAAATGGATCGCGGGACGTTCTTCGGCCGCGCGGGAGTCGAGAGGTACCGGGTCTCCGCCCCAAACCGTGTTTGGAGCCCAGTTCGAAAGCCGGGCATGGACACCGGTCTCGAACGTCGCAACCAGTATCCGAGTGCCAACCGGCCACTTCCGCCCGGCGACGGCATCGATCGCGGCTTTGGCATCCGGGGACCCGTCCGTGCCCACGATGACGAGCGGGGGTCGGTCGTTCTGCCGGCTCGCACTGGCCCGCCCCACCCGCACCGGACGCTTTGCCTGTGTCACGACCTGATGGACCACGCTGCCGAAGATGAGCCGCTTGAGCTCTCCGAAGCCACGCGACCCCACAACGATCAGGTCAACGTCATCGGCCTCCCCCCGGGCGATGATCTCCCAAGCCGGCGCGCCCACGCACACATCCGCAGAGACGTTCCACCCCGGGAAGCGGCTCCGCAGTTTCGCCGCGCCCTCCTGAGCAATGGCAGGGCACTCTTCCGGGATGGCACCATTGGGTGCCGCCCGGCCTTCCACAACGGAGAGCACGCGCGCGTCCGCATTCTCGGGCATCCCTGCGAACGACAGGTCGTCGATCGCAGCCTTTGCACCGTCCGAACCGTCGTAGCCAATGAGCAGTCGCATGGAGAACCTCCCGTCGTCGCGCCTCTAGACGCCGGCCTTGCCGATCGATTCTAGTAACGCGGCAGGATCAAACTCACGGAGCGGAGCGCGAGCACAAGAAGGACGGCGGGCCCCTGCTGGGTTCGCCGCCAGCATGCCACCGCCTAGACTGTTTGTTCCGCGAAGGGAGGTCCAGTTGTGGCTACGCCGCTCTTTGACGCCCAATCACCGCAGTTTGTGGAGCTTCTGGACACCTGTCCGATTGTCGCCGGCGCGACGGTAAGCAAGCCGCTACTCAACCTGCCCCAGGGTAAGGTCGTGATCTTCGCGATGGATGCGCGGCAGGAGATCAGCGAGCACCGCGCGCCTTTCGTCAGCACGGTTCAAGTTCTCGAGGGCCGATTACGATTCGCCGTCGGTCCTGAAGAGCGCGAGATGGGACCGCAGGATTGGCTGCTGATGCCCTCCAACGCCCCACATCGGCTCACAGCGATCGAACCCACGCGCTTTCTGCTGGTCCTGTTCAAGGGCGACTGACGGTCCCCGCGGTCGCGCACGTCGAAATACTACGCTCGCAGCAGAGCCTCGAGGTTCAACGGCCGCGTGTACATCGCGACGCTCCCGTCGGCGTCCCGGGGCCAATCCTCCTTGGGCCTGTCCCAGTAGAGTTCAACACCATTGCCGTCGGGGTCACGCAGGTAGAGGGCCTCGCTCACCCCGTGATCTGAGGCCCCGTCGAGCGCGATTGCCGCCGCTCGAAGCCGCCGCAGGGCATCGGCCAGTGCCGCACGGGTCGGATACAGGATGGCGATGTGGAACAGCCCGGTCGCTCCGGGTGGCGGAGGCGCACCGCCCTTGCTCTCCCACGTGTTGAGCCCAATGTGGTGGTGGTAACCACCGGCGGAAACGAATACGGCGTCCGGTCCGTAGCGTTGCGTGACCTCGAACCCCAGCACATCGCGATAGAACGCCAGCGACCTCTCGATGTCCGCGACCTTGAGGTGGACGTGGCCGATTCGAACGCCGGGATCGATCGCGGGTTGGGCCATGTCGCTCCTTGGTCCTTGACCTCGTGCTCTGCGGGGCCGATTGGGCCGCCAGCATCCGCCGGGCAGATAATACGCGAATGGACACGCACGCTGAACAGCCTCCAGCCCCCACGAGAAACCCCGCCCACGCGGCACGGGCCGCGGACAGGGTGATCGAGATGCGGCTGCGCTCCCTGGGCCAGTTCTTTGACCCGGTCGACCCGTCACCGCCGGGCGAGCAAGACCTGAGCCAATGGTCGGCGGACTACATCGTCGAGAGCGTCAAGGAGATGCACGCGAGCGAGGTCGGGGGGGCGGGGGCGAGCCGGCCGGGCTCAAACTCGTGCTCGTGCTGGGCGACCCAGCACCCCCGCCTCCCGAGGCAGAGGTCGTGGCCAGTGCCGTGCGTGCCCACTTTGCACGTCAGGCCGTTCTCAGGGGCCGCGCTCTGCACCGGCTCTTCCGGCGCGGCGGGATCAGCCTGGTCATCGGGCTTGCGTTCCTAGTGATCTGCTTCGCCATCTCCCGGACCGTATTCTGGATGCTCGGTGACGGTACGGGCTCCACGCTCCTGCGCGAAGGGTCGTTGATCGTGGGATGGGTGGCGATGTGGCGGCCGATCGAGATCTTCCTCTACGAGTGGTGGCCCATTCTCGGCGAGCGGCGCTTGTACGAGCGACTCAGCCGGATGAACGTTCGCATTGTGAGCGGAGCGCTCATGCCCGGCGCGCCCGTCGAGCCGATCTCCGAAGCGGCGCGCATGGCGGCGAGGGCGGTGGCGAGGTGGGAGAATGAAGGCGGTCGGACCGCGGCCACGAAGGAACTGAACACATGACCTGGAGTCTCGTCCTCGGCTGTCTTGTCATCATTTTGGCCCGCATCGGCGACGTGTCGTTGGGAGCCTTGCGCACGGTCGCCGTGGTCAGCGGACACCGTGGATGGTCGTGGCTCTTCGGTTTGTTCGAGATCACGATATGGGTGTTTGCGGTGTCCGCCGTGATTGCCCACATTCGGACAGAGCCCGTATACGGCATCGCGTTCGCGGTCGGCGCTGCGACAGGCAACTACGTCGGGGTGACGCTCCTTCGCTGGCTGCCATTTGGAGACCATGTCGTCCGCGTGTTCACGCGTGAGGGCGCGGCGATGTTCGACGCGCTCCGCCAAGCGGGCTTCGTTGTCACCAAGTTTGAGGGCGAGGGGCGAGACGGCCCCGTGACCATGCTGTTCGTACAAGTGCGTCGGAACAGGTCGCAGCGAGTAATCCGCGCGGCACGCGAGCTTGATCCTCAGTGCTTCTACACGATCGACGACATCCGAGTCGCCGATGCCGCTCGCCCAGCTCCATGATGGCACGATCGCCGCGGGGGTGAGGCTGGGGTACCGGATGCATTGCTGACCGTGGGCGAGCCCGGTTCGGGGCAGCGGCGAATAGAATCGAGAAGAGCACCATGAAGAAGACACTCTCCTCCTTGTGAGACCAGCTCGTGAGCCGCCATGAACCAGAGATCCGATCCGTTGAACCCTGCAGTTGACCCTAACCGCGACCACATTCTCGGTCTTGCGAATGCTGAGTTGACGCTCGTGCAGTACGGCAGCTATGCCGACTTCCGCTGCCGCGCCGTGCACGCGGTGGTCGAGAACCTGCGGGGTCGCTTCGGTGATCGGATGCGCTACGTGTTCCGGCATCTGCCCGTCGATGGCAAGCCCAGCGCGATCCGGGCCGCCCAGGTGGCCGAGCGCATCGCCGCCTCCACAGGCAGGTTCTGGGAGGTCCACGAGAAGTTCATGGAACTTGGGCCGACGCTCTCGGACGCCGATATCGATCAGGCCGCGAGAGAGCACGTCGTGGATGCGTCGTTTAGGGAGGAGGGCGACCCCGCCGCCATTCGCGTGCGTGAGGACATCGACAGCGCACGCCGCAGCGGCGCCGTCGCATCGCCAACATTCTTCATTAACGGCCGGCGCTACAGCGGCACCTGGGACGAGAGCTCCCTGGCCGATGCGATGCTGGCGCCCCTGGGCCACCGCATCCAGACCGCGGCGTTCAAGTTCGTTCATTGGGGTCCGGGATCCGGGCTTCTGTTGGGGCTGGCGACGCTACTGGCGCTGGTGCTGAGCAACACTGCGCTTGGTCCACAGTTCATCGCGTTGTGGGAGGCACCGTTGGGGTTTCGAGTCGGGGGGTGGGACTTCACCCACTCGATCCTGCATTGGGTCAACCACGGGCTGCTGTCCGTGTTCTTTTTCGTGGTCGGGTTGGAGATCAAGCGCGAGTTCACCGTCGGCCACCTGGCATCGTTCCGGTCCGGGGCGCTCCCGGTGATCGCCGCGTTCGGCGGGATCATGCTGCCCGCAGTTATCTATGCGGCGATCGCGCCGCCGCACCTTCGGCACGGATGGGGTATCCCGATCGGGACAGACACGGCCTTTGCCGTCGCGCTGATCGTGCTTCTGGGCCGGCGCGTGCCGATCGAGCTGCGCGTGTTCCTTACCGCGGCGGTCATCATTGACGACATCGTGGCGATCCTGCTCATCGCGGTCTTCTACAGCGGCGAGATCAGCGCCGCGTACTTGGTCGCGGGCGGCGTGGTGACGGCGTGCGTAGTAGCCCTCAACCGCGGAGGCGTGTACAACCCCCTGCCGTACGCGGTCTTCGCGGTCGTCCTCTGGTTCGTCCTTCACGAGGCCGGGCTGCACGCGACGCTCGCGGCCGTGATCATGGCGGTGCTCATCCCGACCCGGCCGCCCGCGAACCTTAAGGCGCTCCTGGTGCAGGCCGGGGCGATTATTCACGCCGAGGACAGCCGCGCGAGCGAAGCGATGCGATCCGGGCCTTCCGAGCCGGCGCTTCGGGCGCTGGACGCCATCCACGGCCGACTCGAGTCGCCCGCCGACAAGCTTCTTCGGACTGTCGAGCCTTGGTCGAGCTACGTGGCGCTGCCGATCTTTGCGATGGCGAACGCGGGCGTCGTGTGGTCCGCTGCTGTGTTCGACGGACAGGGCCGACTGATGTCCGCTATCGCCTTGGGGCTGGTCATCGGAAAGCCCGTCGGGATCATCGGGGCCGCGTGGCTCGCGGCGCGGAGCGGCATCGCGGCCAAGCCCGACGCCTACTCGTGGCGGCAGCTCGCGGGTGCGGGAGCGCTGGGCGGGATCGGTTTCACCATGTCGCTTTTCATCGCCGGGCAGGCCTTCCCCGACGCCGACGACTACGCCGCCGCGAAGATCGGCATCTTCATTGCGTCGCTCGTCGCCGCGGTGGCGGGAACGCTCATCCTTCTTCCGCAGCGCCGGCACCCCATATGACCGTCACCACGCCACCATCATCGGCATCGCCCGCGGTCACGGCCACACGGCGATCGCGGGTGCTCGTGCTTGTGGCGTCGGGCCTGGCCGCTGTGCTCGTGTATCTCGCGCTGCCGCATGACATGGGGGAACTGGGGCGGCGGTGCGTCGCGATCGCGTTATTCGCCGCGGTGCTGTGGGCGACCGAGGCGATCCCGCTCTTCGCCGCATCGTTGAGCGTTGTTGGTCTGGAGGTGCTCCTGCTCGCGCGCCGGAGCGGGGAGGGAGTCGCCGGAGGGGGCGGCGGGCTCGCGAGCACGGGCGACCTCAGTTACACACAGTTCTTCGAACCATTCGCATCGAGCACAGTGATCCTCTTCCTGGGCGGTTTCCTGCTCGCCGCGGCGGTACGGAAGCATGGATTGGACCGTGCCATCGCGTCGCGACTGCTGCGCCCGTTCGTGGGCGACTCGTACCAATTGGTCATGGCCGTCATCCTGACGACCGGGTTCCTGTCGGTCTTCATCAGCAACACGGCGACGGCCGCGATGATGCTGGCGATCGTGACGCCGCTGGTGCGCGATCCGGCGACGCCGCGGCAGCTCGCGTCGGCGGTGGTGCTCGCCGTCTCGTTCGGGGCGAGCATCGGCGGGTTCATGACGCCGGTGAGCACGCCGCCCAACGCGATCACCATCTCGCAGTTGCAGGCGATCGGGGTCCATATCAGCTTTGTGCAGTGGGTGCTGATGGCGGCCCCGCTCTCGGTCGGGATGCTGGTGATCACCGGTGGCCTGCTGTGCGCGGTGCTGCGTCCGCCCCCCCTCCCGCGCAGCTCGCTTCCACCGTCGGTCGCATCGCTGGGTGGGGGCGGGGGGGGCGACGGTAGCGGCGGGGCCGAGGGCGCCCCGAGCCGCCTCTCGTGGCGAGCGTGGGTCACGGTTGTGGTTATCGTCGGCGCTGTGCTGGCGTGGATGAGCGGGACGTGGCACGGTGTCGATGACGCCGCGGTGGCGTTGATCGCGGCCACGCTGCTGGCGGCGGTGGGTGTGCTCGACCGGCGCGACGTGCGGGCGATCGACTGGGATGTGCTCCTGCTCATGTGGGGCGGTCTCGCGCTCGGGCATGGATTACATTTGACGGGCGTGCTGGAGTACGTCGGCGGGCTGCCGCTGTTGCGCGATGCGCACGGTTGGGCGCTGGCACTCATGGTCATCGGGGGCGGGATGGTCTTCGCCACCTTCATGAGCAACACCGCCGCGGCGACCATCCTCGTGCCGCTGGCGATCGTGCTCTCCACCGGAGGCGCGGCGGGCGCCGCCGCCGACGGCGCGGACGCGGAGACCGTGGGGCGCGCCACCCGTCTGGCGGTACTCGCCGGACTCACGGTGAGTTTCGCGGTCTCGATGCCGATCTCGACGCCCCCCAACGCGATGGCGTACGCAACCGGGCTCGTTTCGTCGCGCGACATGATCCGCGTCGGCCTGCTCGTCTCGCTGATCGCCGTGGGCGTGCTCATGGCGGGATATTTCTGGGTGTTGCCGTGGGTGCTGGGATAGTTAGAGCGGCGCCTGGTGCGGGAGCTTGAGCCCGTCGTTTCTGGCCGTAGCGAGGAACCCATCCCGAGCGCTGAAAGGAGCAAGTCGAATGGTCCACCAACACGAACACACGCAGCGGGAGGGCCACGGTGACATGCTCCACTCCCACTACGGCAAGCATGGCTCGGGACCGTCATCCGCACAGGATGGGCAGGACTCGTCCACGTACACCTGCCCCATGCACCCGCAGATCCGGCAAAGCGTTCCGGGCAACTGTCCCATCTGTGGGATGTCCCTCGAACCGCTCATGCCCTCGCTGGAGGAGGGGCCAGACCCTGAACTCGTGAGTTTCACGCGGCGCTTCTGGTGGACGCTCCCGCTGACGATCGTGGTGGCGTTCCTGGGCATGGCGGGCCACTATGTGCCCTGGCTTTCGGCGACGGCCCGCACCTGGATCGAGCTGGTCCTCACCATCCCGATTGTCTTCTGGGCCGGGTGGCCGTTCTTCGTGCGCTGGGCCGATTCCATCCGCCGACTCAGCCCCAACATGTGGACGCTCATCGGCACCGGCGTGGGGGCCGCGTTCCTCTACAGCCTGGCCGCCACGCTGGTTCCCGGCTGGTTCCCCGCGGGCTTCGAGGCGCACGGTCGCGTCGGTGTCTACTACGAGGCCGCGGCGGTGATCGTCTCGCTGACGCTCCTCGGCCAGATCCTCGAACTCCGGGCGCGGTCGCAGACCTCCGCGGCGATCAAGTCTCTGCTTGGGCTCGCGCCCAAGACGGCCCGGCGCATCGGCGCCGATGGCGCGGAGGAGGATGTGCCGCTGACTCATGTACACATCGGCGACCTGCTCCGCGTCCGCCCCGGCGAGAAGGTGCCCGTGGACGGCGTGGTCATCGAGGGACGATCGACCGTGGATGAGTCGATGCTGACCGGCGAGCCGATGCCCGTGGAAAAGGAACCCGGAGGACGGCTCATCGGCGCCACCATCAACGGCGGCGGGAGCCTGGTGATGCGGGCCGAGAAGGTCGGCGCCCAGACCGTGCTCTCGCAGATCGTGCAGATGGTCGCTCAGGCCCAGCGCTCGCGCGCCCCGATGCAGCGGCTGGCGGATCTGGTGTCGTTCTGGTTCGTACTGGCCGTGCTCGCCATCGCAGTGATCACGGTCGTGGTGTGGGGCGTCTTCGGACCCGAGCCGCGCTGCACCTACGCGCTGCTCAACGCCGTAGCCGTGCTCATCATCGCATGCCCGTGCGCGCTGGGCCTGGCCACCCCGATGTCAATCATGGTCGCCACGGGCCGCGGGGCCACCTCGGGTATCCTCTTCCGCGACGCCGAGGCGATCGAGGCGTTGCGGACGATCGACACGCTCATCGTGGACAAGACCGGGACGCTGACCGTCGGCAAGCCCGCCTTCCACAGCGTGGCTGCGGCGCCCGGCTCAGGCTTCACAGAGGAAGAGGTCCTGCGGCTGACCGCGAGCCTCGACCAGGGGAGCGAGCACCCGCTGGCGGAGGCGTTCGTCACCGAGGCCCGCCGGCGCGGGCTATCTCTGAGCAAGGCAGAGGAGTTCGAGTCGGGCACGGGGATCGGTGTCCGCGGCCGCGTGGATGGGAAGCGCATCGCCTTGGGGAACACAGCGCTCATGCAGGAACTGGGCGTGGACGTTGCGGCGCTCCGGTCGCTCGCCGAGGAGCGGCGATCCCAGGGAGCGTCGGTGGTCTTTGTTGCCATCGACGGCCGCGCCGCGGGGCTCGTGGCCGCGGCCGATCCGGTGAAAGAGTCGACGCCCGAGGCGATCGAGCAGCTCCACCGTGCCGGTATCCGCATCGTCATGGCGACCGGCGACGGGCTCACGACCGCGCAGGCGGTCGCCAAACAGCTTGGGATCGACGAGGTTCACGGCGAGGTCCGCCCGCAAGACAAGGTCGATCTCGTCGCGTCGCTCCAAAGCAAAGGGCATCGCGTCGCGATGGCAGGCGATGGCATCAACGACGCCCCGGCGCTAGCCCGCGCCAATGTCGGGATAGCAATGGGGACTGGCACCGATGTGGCGATGAACAGCGGGCACGTGACGCTGGTCAAGGGCGACTTGCGAGGCATCGCGCGGGCACGCCAGCTCTCGCAGGCCACCGTCGCTAACATGAAGCAGAACCTGGTCTTCGCCCTGATCTACAACGCCCTGGGCGTGCCCATCGCCGCGGGCATCCTGTACCCGGCCTTCGGCGTGCTGCTGTCTCCCATGTTCGCCGCGCTGGCGATGAGTCTGAGTTCCGTCTCGGTGGTGTTCAACGCGCTGCGGTTGCGGAAGGCGTGAGCGCACGCACCCGCGTTGCGTTCGTGCGGGTCGTTGGCCACGGTCGCTGGAGTTCCTTCTACACTCGTGGTGCGATGGGGCTTCTACGGACCGGGGCCCCCGCCGGTGCTCGTCGGGTCCGCCGAGGGGCGGTCTCAGCGATGCGGGAAACTGCGGTGCTCAGGTTGAGGATACGGCGACGATGAACACGTCCCCAAGCCAACCCGCTGTTTCCCAGCACGCGCCGGCAGCGCTCGCCGAACTTGCCGAGCGCGTGAAGGAGCTCACCTGCCTGTACGAGGTCGCGGCGGTCTTTGCCAAACGAGGCGGTAGCGTGCAGGGGGGAGAGGGGTCGTTGCGCGAGAGCCTGGCACGAGTGGTCGCCGTGCTCCCGGCGGCGTGCCGGTTCCCGGAGCGCGCCGTGGCGACGCTCCGGCTCGATGGGATCGAGGTTGCGTCGCGGGCTCACGGACTCGATGCTTCATCGCCGCGCGCCCCCCTCCGCGCCCCGCTCCGCATCGGAGGCGTGGAGCGCGGCGAGGTGGCCATCGCGTATTCGGATGGACCGGAGGCCGACGGGCGTTCTGGCGACGCGGGCGACGCCGGCGAACGAGAGGGGGAAGGGGGGTTCCTCGCCGAGGAGCAGGCGCTGCTAAACACGGTTGCCCACCAGATCGGCGTATTCGTCGCGAGTGTCGAGGCGGAAGAACGCCGCGCCGACATCGAGGCGACCCTGCGCCACGCCGATCGGTTGGCGACGATCGGTCAGCTCGCCGCGGGCGTGGCCCACGAACTCAACGAGCCGCTCGGCAACGTGCTGGGCTTCGCCCAACTCTCGCTCAAGGCCGCGGAGGTGCCCGACCAGGTCCGCACCGACCTGCGGCGGATCGCCGAGGCCGCGCTCCACGGCCGCGAGATCATCCGCAAGCTGCTCGTCTTCGCCCGGCAGACGCCCGCCTCCAAGCGGTCCACCGCACTCAACGGCGTCGTCGAGGAAGCGATGTTTTTGCTGGAGGCCGGGTGCGAGAACCCCGGGATCCGCTTCGTGCGCGAGCTCGGCGCGGACCTGCCCGAGATCGAGGCGGACCCGGTGCAGGTCCGCCAGGTGGTGACCAACCTGGTCATCAACGCGATGCAGGCGATCCGGGAGGCGGGGACGATCACCGTCCGCACGTTCGCCGATGGCACGCAGGGGGCCGGGGAAACCGGCGTGGTGCTGGCGGTGGAGGACACCGGCGCGGGGATGACACCCGAGGTGCTCCGCCGCATCTTCGACCCCTTCTTCACGACCAAGGACGTCGGGCAGGGAACGGGCCTGGGGCTGGCCGTCGTGCAGGGAATTGTCGTCGGGCACGGCGGGAGTATCGAGGTGGACTCGGAGCCCTCGCGGGGGAGCGTCTTCCGCGTGCGGATCCCGGTGTGTGCGGCGGCCCCGCGTGAATAAAGTCATGGCGTGACGACCGACGCGGCCCGCATCCTGGTGGTGGACGATTCGCCCACGACACGCGAGGTGCTGGAGCGCAACCTGCGCGCGGACGGGCACGAGGTCCATTCGGCGGCCAGCGTCGCCGCGGCCATCGGCGTGCTCGACCGCACGCCCATCGACCTGGTCGTGACGGACCTGCGCATGCCCGGCGCGAACGGCATGGAACTGGTCCGCCACGTGCGCGACCATCGCCGCGGCACCGGCGTCATCATGGTCACCGGCTTCGCCACGGTGGGCGGCGCCGTCTCCGCGATGCGCGAAGGGGTGGACGACTATCTCCCCAAGCCGTTCTCCGATGAAGAGCTGATGCACGCGGTCCGCAGCACGCTCGACAAGGTGCGGCTGAGACGTGAGATCGATGCACCGGGCATGGTCGAAGCCCCGGATGGGCTGATCGGGACGTCGCCGGCGATGCAACGGGTCTATCGCCTGGTCTCTCGCGCCGCGGGCGCCGGTGTGCCCGTGCTCATCACCGGGGAGAGCGGGACCGGCAAGGAGCTTGTCGGGCGGGCGATCCACTACCGAGGCGCCCGCGCCTCCGCACCCTTTCTCGCGGTCAACTGCGCGGCAATCCCCGAGTCGCTGATCGAGAGCGAGTTGTTCGGGCACACCAAAGGCGCGTTCACCGGCGCGACGACCACTCGCCAGGGCTTCTTTGTCGCTGCCGACGGAGGGACGCTGTTCCTGGACGAGGTTGCGGAGCTCTCGCCGATCGCGCAGGCCAAGCTGCTGCGTGTGCTGCAAGAGAAGACGGTGCAAGCGGTGGGCGCGGATCAGCCGCGGACGGTGGATGTGCGAGTCATCGCCGCGACGAACAAGGACCTGGAAGGCCTCGCCCGCGAGGGCAAGTTCCGCGAGGACCTCTTCTTCCGGCTCCACGTCCTCCCCATCGAAATGCCGCCGCTGCGTGAGCGCGACGGCGACGTCGTCCTGCTCCTGCGGCACTTTCTGGCGGCGGCGGCGGAGCAGAGTTCAGCGCCGGCGCCCCGGGTCACGGACGCCGCGCTCGACGCGCTGCGGCGTTACTCCTGGCCCGGCAACGTACGAGAGCTTCAGAATCTCGCCCAGCGCCTCGTGATCTTTGCGGATGCGGGAGTGATCGACACCGTGGACCTGCCGACGGTGATGCGATACACCACCTCGCCGGCATCGCCGCCGCCGATCGGAACGCCTGGCGCTCTACAACGAACGCTGCGTGAGGTCGAGCTGGACCACATCCGCGCCGTGCTTGAGAGTGTTGGCGGGAACAAGACGAAGGCGGCTGAACTTCTGGGAATCGACCGCAAGTCCCTGCGCGAGAAGCTCAAGGCGGACACTCGGGTTGGGCCCGCCTCAGAAACAGCGTGATCGCTATGTAGTCCCCGCCCGCACTCGATGGGCGGGGGTCCCCGAAGAGCCTGAGGCTCGCTCGGCGCGGGGCAAATCACCCCGCCGGGGCGAAACACCCCGCGCAGGACGCCGCTGAAACCGCGTTCCCGCAGCGTGGTGCGGGATATCGCGTTGGCACGCGGGTTGCCATAGGTCCATCGTTCCAACTCGGAGTAACACCACCATGTCCAGAACCAACGGCACCGCCACGCTCGAACCGATCAAGACCGCACCCATCGCGCCTGCGTCTCTGCGCTCCACGGATCAGCCACGACTGTTTCAGCGCGTCCGCGAGCAGATGGACCGCGCAGCCGAGGCCGTCGGCCTCGCGCCCGAGGTCCGCAAGATCCTCTCCTCTCCCGCCTGCGAGGTGGGCGTCAACTTCCCCGTGCGCATGGACGATGGGCGCATCGAAATGTTCTCCGGCTACCGCGTGCAGCACAACAATGTCCTCGGCCCATTCAAGGGAGGCATCCGCTACCACCCCGACGTGAGCCTGGACGAGGTCCGGGCCCTCGCGGCCTGGATGACGATCAAGTGCGCGCTGGTGGACATTCCCTTCGGCGGCGGCAAGGGCGGCGTGCAGGTCGATCCCGCGACGCTCAGCCGGCGCGAGGTTGAGCGGATGACGCGGCGGTTCGTGTACGCGCTGGGCGCGAACATCGGGCCGGGCTATGACGTGCCCGCGCCGGACGTCGGCACCGATGCCCGAACGATGGCGTGGATCGTGGATACCTACGCCGCGACGCTGCCGCCGCAGGAACGCTACCGCGCTCTCTCCGTCGTCACCGGCAAACCGGTGAGCGCCGGCGGATCGGTCGGGCGTGAAAAGGCGACCGGGCAGGGCGTGGTCGACCTCATCGAGTGCTGGGCGCAGGACCAACGCTGCAAGGTCGCCGACCTTTCCTACACCGTCCAGGGCTTCGGCAAGGTCGGTTCATGGGCGGCTCGCATCCTGAAGGACAAGGGCGCGAAGCTGCTCGCCGCGCAGGATGTGACGGGGGCGATCAGGTCGTACACCGCGGAAGGACTCGACGCCGATGCGCTCGCTGAGCACGTCAAGACGACCGGTGGGGTCGCGGGCTTCCCGGGCGCACAAGCGATCTCGCGTGAGGCGTTCTTCGAAGTGCAGGCGGACGTCTTTGTCCCGGCCGCCCTGGAGAACCAAGTGACGGGCGAGACGGCGCGCCTGCTCAAGGTCCGGCTCGTGGCAGAGGGCGCCAACGGCCCGACAACCAGCGAGGGCGACATCGTGCTCCGAGAGCGGGGCATCGCCGTGCTGCCGGACGTGCTCTGCAATGCCGGAGGCGTGATCGTCAGTTACTTCGAGTGGCTCCAGAACCGGGGCGGAGCCGCGTGGAGCGCCGCGGAGGTCGATCAAAGGCTGCGCGAGATCCTCGAACGGGCCTACGCCCGTGTCAAGGAGATGGCGGCCGACAAGTCGCTCGGCTGGCGCGACGCCGCGTACGCGGTGGCGTTGCGGCGGATCGAGCAGGTGTACGCCGAGCGCGGCATCTTCCCGTGATCGGCATCGGATGGAACTGAACCGTTGAACCCAAGTCGTCAGGAGACTGCCATGAACACCCGCACCATCCACGTCACGCAGCACGACATGGAGCGTCTGCGCGCTCTGATCGCGTCGACCAACGGCGGTCGCGGCGATGACCGTGACCGGCCGTACCTGGCGACGCTCGCGGCGGAGCTCGATCGGGCCGTCGTCGTCGGACACGACGAGGTCCCGCCCGACATGGTCACGATGAACTCGCGCGCGAGACTGAGAGACGGCCGGCGCACCTGGGTTATGACGTTGGTGTTCCCCGAGGACGCCAATCCCGAGGACGGCGCGATCTCCGTGCTCGCGCCGCTGGGCGCAGCGCTGCTGGGCTGCCGCGTTGGGCAAACGGTGAGTTTCCGGGTGCCGGGAGGGGCCGAGCGCACCTGCGACATCCTCAGCGTGCTCTATCAACCCGAAGCCGCCGGCGACCTTCACCTGTAACGCGGCATCGTGTTTCCACAACTTGGAGTCCCCCTGGTTCTCGTCGCGTGTCTCACACGCAAGGAGTGCGCTATGACCACCCGACCCATCGTCAGCACACTGGACATCGCTCGTATCGAGCCGCTGCTCTTGGGCAGCTGGACCGACGCACCGGTCCTCAGGCTTCGATCTCTTCTGGAGCGAGCGAGAAAGGTCGCGCCGCCCCGGGTGCCCCCCGATGTGGTCACGATGAACTCGCGCGTGCGGGTCCGGTATCCCGGCGATGAAGAGGCCGAAGCATTCGATCTCGCGTTCCCGAACTCGGATGCGCCCGGGCTATCGGTGCTTTCGCCACTGGGCGCGGCACTGCTCGGCGCACGCGAAGGCGACATTGTCGAGTGTGCTGGGAGTCGCGTATCCCGGCGAGTAACGGTCGAGCGGATCGAGTATCAGCCCGAGCGTGAGCGTCACTTCGATAGGTAGGACCATCGTGTTTCAGGAGGTATGACATGCCCCCGACTTCCCCATCGCTCCCCATCCACATCAGGCCAGGCAACCTGCAGACGAGTTCCGCGATCGAGGCGTGGGTCCATCGCAAGCTCGCCGGTGCATTCCGGCGGCATGGCTCCAAGATGACCGCCGTTGAGGTCCACTTCGAGGACGTGAACGGCCCGAAGCACGGCGCCGAGGAGGCGCGATGCGTGATGGAGGCCCGGGTCAACGGCCGGCTGCCGGTTGCGGTGCAGGCTCGTGCCCGGAATCTTTACGCCGCTATCGATGCAGCAGCCCACAAGCTGGATGCGGCCATCGCTCGGGTTGTCGAGCGTATCGATACTCGTGCGCGGCGGCGGTTCCGCCAGGAACGGGAACAGGATGGTGCGGCCGCAGCGTTGTCATCTAAAGGCGGAGAGGGCAGATCCCATCCCCGCGCATCAGGCGACGGGGGCGTGACCGCCTCCGCAGATGATGGACGCCGCGCCGTGATCATCGCCGGCTTTGGCCCCGTGGGCCGCGCTTTGGCCGATGAACTGGTAAGGCACGGGGTTCCCATCACTGTCGTGGATATCAACGCTGAGACGATCCGTACGCAGAAAGGTCTTGGCCGCTCGGTCCTGTGCGGCGATATCTCGGATCCCGAAGTCCTTCGCAACGCAGGGATTGAGACGGCCGCGGCCCTTGCGATCACGATTCCCGATGGGGCGGATGCCGTGAGAGCGTGTGCCGCGGCACGCGCGATCTCACCGGACGTGCACATTACCACCCGCACGACGTTCCTCAGCCAGGGCCTGGAGGCCATGCGAGCGGGCGCAAACTCCATTACGGTGGAGGAGATTGCCACGGCACACGCCCTCGCACACGTGGTGACCCAGCAGCTCGCGAGCAACCCTGATCGGCCCGATCGGAAGTGCCGGAAGAGGCCGACTAATACCATCAGCAGGTCGTGACGCCCCACCGTGGGCGTGTTCCGGGTGCAGCCGTCAACCGCGGGAGAGCTTATGAGCAGCCTCAACTCGATCCTCGTCGCCGTGGACTTTTCCCCTTGCTCCGCCGTGGCACTCAACGCGGCCAGCCGCATCGCGGAGCGCAACCGCGCTTCGTTGCGAGCGGTGCACGTGGTCCCACTCCCAACGTTCGAGCCAACGCCACATCCACTGATTCCGTTTCCGCTGCCGACTCAGGCTGACTTGGTTGCGGATGCGAAGGAGTCGTGGAGCCGCTTTGTGGCGGACGCGGGCGTGGCTCCGGACGTGGTGTGTGATATCGAAGTCGGTCGTCCAAGAGACGCCATCCTGGAATCCACGGCGCGAGCTCGTGCGGATCTGCTCGTGCTCGGAGCCCACGGTTCGCACGATGCGCACAAGGGCGTCGGCCCTACGGCCGCGGCCTGTATGCAGCGCGCCAAGACAATGGTCCTGCTCGTCAGGGAGGACAAGGTTGGGCCATTCAAGAGTGTTGTGGCGTGTGTGGACTTCACGGACACCTCCAAGCTTACGTTGCAACAGGCGATCCGGGTCGCCGCGCACGATGAGGCGGCCTTGTGCGTTTTGCATGTGTACGACGATCCTTGGCGCGGCCTGGGCGCCCCCACGGATATCCGAGTGAACATGCCCGACTTCAAAGCGCAGTTCCACCGGAGTGTCGAAGATCGGCTCCGCGAGTTCTGCGAGCCGTTCGCCCGCGAGCTCGGCGCCATGAAAGCGGAGTTCCAGTGCCTCGAGTCGGAGTGGCGCGGCGGAGGATACGGCCACGCCATCGTGCGATTCGTCAAGGAGCACGGGTGCGACCTTGCGGTGCTCGGCACCCGTGACCGGTGGAACGTCAGGGACATGGTGTTCGGCTCAACGGCCGAACGGGTCGTACGCGACGCGCCCTGCTCAACCCTCGCCGTCAAGCCCGCACTCGTGGAGTGATCGTGGCACTGTCGACGCCGTCCCGCCGAGTTCGCGTGCCGCCCGGACGCCGCTCTACACCACACTCATATCGAGGATGCCCACCATGCCCGACCCGACTGACCCCGAAACTCTTAAGGCGCTCGCCACGCAGCGCCGCGAACTGACGCCGGAATCAACCGCCGCATTCCAATCGTTCCAGACCAAGGTCTTTGCCGACGGTGCGCTCGATCACAAGACCAAGCAGATCATCGCGGTCGCCGTCGCGCACGTGACACAATGCCAGCAGTGCATCCGGTTGCACACCAAGGCCGCGCTGCGGGCCGGTGCAACACCGCAGGAACTCATGGAGGCCGCATGGGTCGCGGCGGAAATGCGAGCCGGGGGCGCGTACGCGCACTCGAATGTCATGCTCGCCGCGATCGACGAGGCGCGCGGCCAACCGCCCGGCGCTGGGAGCGCACAGGAGGCCCACCCTTGACCACCCCGCGCACAAAGGTCCGCCTCAAGCGCGTGTACGACGCGCCGGCCCCGAACGACGGCTACCGCATCCTGGTCGACCGGCTCTGGCCCCGCGGCCTGAGCAAGCCAGCTGCGCGGGTCGACCTCTGGATGAAGGACGCCGCACCTTCGACGCAGTTGCGCCGGTGGTACCACACCGATCTGTCGCGTTGGCCTGAGTTTCGCGCACGCTACAGGGCCGAACTTGCCGACCCTGAAAATCCGGCACTGGCTGCGCTCCGGACGATCGTGCGCGAGCACACCAAACGGGGCGGCCAAGGCGTCACGTTGCTGTACGGCGCCGCGGATGTGGAACAAAACCACGCGATCGTGCTGCGGGATCTGCTTCACAGACGGGGTTCGCGATGACCGTGAACGCGCGGAAGGACGCACTCGATGTGGCCGGCGTTCGGAAACCCCCGTGCCCGCTCTTGGACGCCTGACCGACGATGTAGAGTGAGTCGTCCCTGCGTAACAAGGTGATTCGACGCCTATGCCGCGGGTGGTGACACGTTGCAGCCAAACCTCGCGTCCGAGCCAATCCACCGCGCGATCATCTCTTGGCTGAGTCATCGCCTGGAAGCGACACTTGCAACAGAAACGCCGCGGGAAGCGATCCTCTCGCGCGGACATCGTGGCGCACGCCGGGGGCCATCGCCAGGAGCGTGCCCGGAGCCAGCCGACGCGGCTCGCCGGCCACGGTCACCTCCAATTCGCCCTCGATCGCCTGAACGGTCACGACGCCCGCAGCCGCGTGTTCGGGGAGGGCACCGTCGACGTCAAGGACAAAGAGCGCCATCGTCCGCCCGGCGTGCTTGTAGAGCGTCTTCTGCCGGTGTCCGTGCTTTGAGGAGGCTCCTTCTGCCCGGAGTGCAGCGATCTCTGCGTGAAGGTCAAATAAGAGATGGTCCGACGCAAAGCGTTCTGCGGGCGGCTGCCGAAGGGAAGGCGGGCGAGCGTCGGTCATGGATGTGGCTCCTGTGTGTGCCGTGCTGGATTCAGGGACGGGAGCAACCAGCCGGGCATCGGTCAGGTTGGGCGGTGAGCCCGTTCTTGCCCGCGAGCCCGGCCGGCGTTTCTCGATGGCGACAGCTTCTTCGGTCAGTCGCGCGAGGGCCTCCGGGTGGCCTCGTTGCACGGCCTCGAAGAACTCCCGTTCCTCCCATCGGATGTGGTCGTGGAGAAGCACTCCCAGCCGCCGCGCAAGCTCCGGCTCTGCCGCCGCCGCATCCGGATCGGCCTCGCACCGCGCGGCCAAGCCCCGAAGCACGGCGTGCTCATCCAGCAACCGGTGGCGCAACTCCGTTGACTCGGTCAGAGGAAGGAGCAGCCGCTCTTCATCGTCGAAGTGCTCGCATATCTCGGTCCGCCAGGTGCGGACGAAGTCGTCGATCGCACGCCGCCGCCTCTCAAGGCCCTGGCTCGCGGCCAGTTGCAGGTTGCGCGCCTGGATGAGCCCGCTCATGTGCTCGCGCGACAGCGGCTGGAGCGCGGCGTGTCGCTTCAACGGCGGCGTCGTATCGGGCGGTGCCGCCGTGGGATCATCAAGCGTCATGGACAATACTATTGCCCGGAGGTCGTCATGCTGAACATCCTGGGCCGATCGCCCGATCACGGGTTCGATGAACCGCTGGGGCTGCTGTCGGACTGCCACCGGCGGATCGAGGGTTTCTTGGCCTTGCTGGTGAAGGTGAGCGACCAGTGGCAAGGGCGTGCGCTGGATGAGCACGCCGCCGAGGCGGTGCGCCGCGCGCTCACATACTTCGCGCACGCCGCGCCCCGGCACACCGCCGATGAGGAGGAGTCGCTCTTCCCTCGCATGAAGGACGCGGCACGTGCCCGGGGCGAGAGGTGCGAGGCCCTGGAGCGGCTGGAGAGCGACCACGACCGCGCCGACCCGCTGCACGCGCAGGTGGATCACCTGTTCAACGACTGGCTCCGGGACGGTTCGCTCGCGCCCGACCGGGCGGCGGAGCTGCGCGGCCTGCTGGCGACCTTGCGCGAACTCTACCAAGGACACATCCACATCGAGGATGCCGAGGTCTTCCCGCTCGCGGGGCAACTGCTCTCGCACGCGGAGTTGCGGGAAGTCGGCGACGAGATGCGGGCCCGGCGCGGGCTAGGCTCAAAGGCTCACTAACGATCTGGGCGGGGTGCGGTGGGCGAAACCCAAACACACTACAAACACTAATGGCGCGTGCGGATCGTTTGTCTCTTTGTGCGATATAGCATACATTGCAAATATGGCACAAACAGTCGAGAACCTGCCCGCCACGCTCCGAGCCGTCCGCTCCGCCCTCAAACTGACCCAGGAGCAACTCGGCGAGAAGCTCGGGGTGTCGTTCGCCACCATCAACCGGTGGGAGGGTGGTGAGGTGAAGCCCCAGAAGGCGGCGCGGGAGGCGATCCTCGCGCTGGCCGCGCAGTCCGGGGTCGCGCCCGAGGATGCCGCGGCGACTCCGACCGTGCCGCATCGTGGCCGGCGGAAGGGCGCCGGCTCGCAGGCCACGACCACGAAGCCGATGGAGCAGATGCTGTGGGATGCGGCGTGCTCCATCCGCGGCGAGAAGGACGCGGCGAAGTTCAAGGACTACCTGCTGCCGCTTTTGTTCCTCAAGCGCCTGTCCGACGTGTTCGACGACGAGATCGATCGCCTGGCCGAGGACTACGGCGACCGCGCAACGGCGCTGCAGATCGCCGACGGCGACCACTCGCTCCTGCGTTTCTACCTGCCCGCCGAGGCGCGCTGGGCTGTGATCAGCGGGCGCGAGGCCTTCGAATGGCCGGCCAAGGAGCGGCCGCGCGACATCGGCGAGCACCTGACCAAGGCGATGCGCGCCGTGGTGAAGCACAACCCTTCGCTGTCCGGCGTGATCGACGTCGTCGACTTCGCCGCCGAGCGCAACGGCGAGCGAGACATCAACCCCGCCAAGCTCCGCGATGTGGTCGAGACCTTCTCCGATCCGCGCTACCGCCTCGGGCTGGCGGATGTGGACCCGGACTTCCTCGGCCGCGCGTACGAGTACTTGCTGCGCAAGTTCGCCGAGGGATCGGGCCAGAGCGCCGGCGAGTTCTTCACGCCGACAAACGTCGGATTCCTCATGGCCTACATCCTCAAGCCGCGCCCCGGGCAGGAGTGCCATGACTATGCGTGCGGCTCGGCGGGCCTGCTCATCAAGCTCCAGCTCGTCGCCCGCGAACTCGACCCGACGAGCAAGGTGCCGCTGAAATTGACGGGCCAGGAACTACAGGCCGAGAGCTACGCCATCGCCCGCATGAACGCCATCATCCACGACATGGATGTGGACCTGCAGCGCGGCGACACGATGATCAACCCGAAGTTCCGCAGCGCCGACGGGCGCGTCCGCGGGTTTGACCTGGTCGTCGCCAACCCGATGTGGAACCAACCGTTCGCCCCCGACACGTTCTCGAAGGACCCGTTCGACCGCTTCACGGGGGCGGGCGGCGTTACCACGGGCAAGGGCGATTGGGCCTGGGTCCAGCACACGCTGGCATGCCTGAACGAGAACGGTCGGGCCGCCGTCGTGCTCGATACGGGTGCGGTGACGCGCGGTTCGGGCTCCAAGAACGAGGACAAGGAACGGAACATCCGCCGCTGGTTCGTCGAGCAGGACCTGATCGAGGGCGTGATCCTGCTTCCCGAGAACCTGTTCTACAACACGACCGCCGCGGGCGTGATCATCGTGCTGAACAAGCGCAAGCCGAAGGCCCGGCGCGGGAAGATCGTGCTGCTGAATGCGACCAAGCGATTCGAGAAGGGGCGACCCAAGAACTACCTCGTCGATGCGGACCGCAAGGCGCTCGCGGACTTGTTCAACGCTGGTGAGCCTCGCGAAGGTGAGTTGGCGGTGATATCTCGCGCTGATGCGGAGGGAGCAGACTTCAACTTGAGCCCGAGCAGGTGGGTGGCACAAACCGACGCGGCAAACCACCGGAGCATCGCTGAGATGATTGCTATGGCCGATCAGCTCGAACGAGAGAGCGCTCGCGTGTGGAAGGACATGCAGCCCATGCTCGCGCGATTGGCCGCCGTGGAGAACAAGCCATGAGTTCACGGCTCTCCGATGAAAACGTCTTTGAGTTGATCAGTGGGCTCTGGACTGGCGAGCGCCAACCGCTGATGCGGGCCAAAGTCCTGCGAGCTACCAACTTTCGAGGCGATGGAGTGATCGATTTCGAGGATGTGGTAACGCTCGACGTCGAGCAGCGATTCGAGGCTGCGCGGCGGCTCCGGAGCTCGGACATCATCATCGAGCGTTCGGGCGGCGGTGTGAATCAACCGGTGGGGCGGGCGGCGATCTTTGTGCCGCCCGACGATGCTCCGTACTTCACCAGCAACTTCACCACAGGGATCCGAATCAAGGATCGGTCCAGGTACGAGCCCCGGTTCGTCGCACACTTTCTAAATGCGCTTTACCTCTCAGGTGCAACTGAGACGCTTCAGCGTAAGCCAACGGGCATCCGCAATCTTGATTGGCAGGAGTACCTCAGGTTCGAGATTCCGTCCATGGAGCTGGGTTGTCAAAACGCGATCGCGGACATCCTCGATGCTGTGCGCAGCGCGACACGGATGCAGTCGCGGCAAGTGGAGCACGCACAGTGCCTTCAGTCAGCCGCGATGAATCAGCTCTTCACCCGGGGCCTGCGCGGCCAACCGCAGAAGGAGACGGTGATTGGTCTCATCCCAGAGACCTGGGACGTTGTTCGCCTCGGGTCCCTCGGCCGGATCGGCAACGGCTCCACGCCGAAGAAGAGCGTACGCGAGTACTGGGAGGGTGGGACGTTTCCGTGGCTAAACAGCGCGAAGGTTTACGACCGCGATATCGTCGCGGCCGACGCTCATGTCACGCCGCTCGCCCTGAAGGAATGCCACCTGCCAGTACTAAAGCCTGGCGCGGTGCTTGTGGCGATCACTGGTCAGGGCAAGACGCTTGGGCACTGCGCCGTGCTCCGCATGGAGGCGACCATCAACCAGCACTTCGCATACCTCCAGCCGGACCTTTACCAGACCAACCCGAGGTATGTCGCGGGATACCTAGAGACGCAGTACGAGAACCTGCGCCAGGTGGCCTCCGGCGGGGGGAGCACAAAGGGCGCACTCACGTGTGCATACCTCCGCGACCTTCAGATCCCGATGCCGCCGACGAAGGATGAACAAGACGAGATCGCGGAAGTGATTGACGCCATCGACCGGAAGATCGACCTGCACCAGCGGAAGCGGGCGGTGCTCGAGGAGTTGTTCAAGTCGCTCCTGCACAAGTTGATGACTGGCGAGGTCCACGTGGCCGACCTCGACCTATCGGCGCTGCCCGCGCCCATGCCGCAGGAGGCCCACTCATGAGCACCGTCAAGATCAGCGAGGCGGGGACGGTGCAGTTCCCGATGGTGAAGCACGCCGTCGAGATCGGGTGGGAGACCATCACGCCCGAGCAGGCATTGACGCTCCGCGGCGGCGAGGCGGGCGTGTTCCTGCGCGAGGTGCTGGAGCGGAAGCTGGCCGAGTTCAACCCCTGGCTGACGGCGGACGCGATCCGGTCCATCATCGAGACGCTGGACGCGCTGCCCCCGACAATCGACGGCAACCGCGAGATGCTGTCGTGGCTGCGCGGCGAGCGTGGCTGGTACGACGAGGAAGAGAAGCGGCAGCGCCCCGTCAAGGTCATCGAGTTCGGCCAGACGGGCCTCAACGCGTTCAACGTCACCTGGGAGTGGAAGGTCAAGCCGCCGGGCCGGGCCAAGGGCAACCGCGCCGACGTGATGTTCCTGGTCAACGGCATCCCCGTGTGCATCGTCGAGCACAAGAACCCCAAGCTCGGGGACGCGATCGAGCGGGCGGTGAAGCAGCTCAAGCGGTACGAGTTGGAAACGCCCGAACTGCTGGCTGCGCCGCAGTTGTTCAACGTCACCCACCTGATCGACTACTGGTACGGCGTGACGTGGACGGCGAGCCGGCGCGACATGGCCCGCTGGAAGCAGGCCCCGGAGGAGACGTACCGGTTCGCGGTGCAGGCGTTCTTCGAGCACACGGACTTCCTGCGGACGCTGCAGCAGTGGATCCTGTTCTACGTGAAGGACGGGGAGACGAAGAAGTCGGTCCTGCGCCAGCATCAGCGGCGGGCCATTGATGCCGTGGTCGGGCGGTGCCTGGACCCGCAGCGCCAGCGCGGGCTGGTGTGGCACACGCAGGGGTCGGGCAAGACGTTCACGCTGCTGACGGCGGCGCGGCTGATCCTCGAGAACAAGGAGCGGTTCAAGACCGCGACGGTGATCGTCGTCGTGGACCGAATTGAGCTGGAGGGCCAGCTCCGGCGCTGGGTGGACCGCCTCCTTGGCGAGGTGCAGCAGCACGACATCCCCGTGCGGCGGGCCAACACCAAGGCGGAGCTGCAGGCGCTGTTGGACAGCGACTTCCGCGGGCTGGTGGTGTCCATGATCCACAAGTTCGAAGAGATCCGGAAGGACAGTTGCCCGCGTGACAACGTGTACGTGTTCATCGACGAGGCGCACCGGTCGGTGGCCCGCGACCTGGGCACATACCTCATGGCGGCGGTGCCGAAGGCCACGATCATCGGGTTCACCGGCACGCCGATCGCCAAGACCGCTCAAGGCGAGGGAACGTTCAAGATCTTCGGGGCTCAGGACGAGACGGGGTATCTGGACAAGTACTCGATCCGCGAGTCGATCGAGGACGAGACCACGTTGCCGATCAAGCACACGATGGCCCCCAGCGAGGTGCATGTCCCCACCGAGCAACTCGACAAGGAGTTCTTCGAACTCGCGGAAACGGAGGGCGTCACCGATGTGGAGGAGCTGAACCGGGTGCTGGACCGGGCCGTCGGCCTGCGGACGTTCCTGACCGCTGATGACCGCATCGAGAAGGTCGCGGCGTTCGTCGCCGAGCACTTCCGCGAGAACGTCATGCCGCTCGGGTACAAGGCGTTCCTGGTCGGCGTGAATCGCGAGGCGTGCGCGAAGTACAAGAAGGCCCTCGACAAGCACCTGCCGCCCGAGTGGAGCGTGCCGATCTACTCGGAGAACCCTAACGACGTGGTGGACCGCCCGCTCGTGGCCGAGCACCAGGTGTCTGGCGACAAGGAGGATGAGGCCCGCACGATGTTCGCGCGGCCCGACAAGGACCCGAAGATCCTGATCGTCACCGACAAGCTGCTCACCGGGTACGACGCGCCCGTGCTTTACTGCATGTACCTCGACAAGCCGATGCGCGACCATGTGCTGCTGCAGGCCATCGCGCGGGTGAACCGGCCGTATGAGGATGAAGACGGCATCCGCAAGCGGGTCGGCCTAGTCGTGGACTTTGTCGGCGTGCTGCGCGAACTCCGGAAGGCGTTGCGGTTCGATTCCGGCGACGTCAGCGGCGTTATCGAAGATCTCGATGTGCTGCTGAAGGACTTCCGCCAGCGCATGATGGACGCGGAGAAGCAGTATCTCGACGCCGGCGAGGGCGGCAGCGCCGACGAGCGGCTGGAGCGGATCGTGTTCGGGCGGTTCCTCGATCCCGCCGCGAGAAAGGCGTTCTTCGAGGCGTTCAAGGAGATCGAGGCGCTGTGGGAGATTCTGTCGCCGTCGCCAGAACTGCGCGACCACATCCAGCCCTACAAGCAGTTGTCGCAGCTCTATGCCGCCGTGCGGAACGCCTATGCGGACAAGGTTGGCCTCGCTGCGGACCTCGCGCACAAGACGGAGCGGCTGATCCAGGAGAGTGCGGTCCAGGAGGGCCTGGGCCGCCTGACGAAGACCGTCACGTTCGACGTGAAGACGCTGGAGTCGCTGCGCAAGGACAGCGGGCCGGACGAGGGGAAGGTTTTCAACCTCGTTCGGGGCTTGAACAAGGAAATGGATGAAAATCCGGACGCCGCCGCAGTGCTCCAGCCCCTGAAGGACCGCGCCGAGCGGATTCTGAAGGACCTGGAGGAGCGGAAGACCACGGGCCTGGCGGCGATGGATGAACTCGCCGCGCTTGCCGCCGAGAAGGAAGCGGCGATGAAGAGGGCGCGAGAGAGCGGCCTGTCGGCGCGGGCGTTCGGCGTGTTCTGGTCGTTCCGTGACGACGCGGCCATGAAGACGGCGGGGATCGACCCGATGGCGGTCGCCACGGAAGCCGAGAAACTCCTGTCCCGGTTCCCCAACGCGGCCGTGAACCCGGAGGAACGCCGGCGGATGCGGGCGGCGCTGTATCCGCTGGTGCTCAAACTCGGCAGTGACGACCGCGCGCGGGTGGTCGGCATGGCGATGGCCCACCTGCTGCCCGAGGAGGAGGCATGAGGTCGTCCCTCTACCCAGCCGACGAGCTCCGCCGCCGCACGCACGCGTGGGCGGTGAAGTTGCGCGTCAACCCGAAGGTGGTGCGCGTGCAGGGGATGAAGCGGAAATGGGGATCATGCACGTCGCACGGCACGATCACCCTCGCCGCCGACCTGGCGGACCAGGAGTCCAGGTTCCAGGACTTCGTGATCGTGCACGAGCTCTTGCACCTGCGGTATTCGTCGCATGGGCGGGTGTTCAAGGCGCTGCTGAACGCGTATGTGCCCGGAAGCGCGAAGTTCGATGTGGCGATGGGGCAGCCTGCGGAACATGCAGCCCGATGATGGCCTGCTGTCCGAAGCCGCGGTCCCACCGTCCGAACGCATCGTCGCGACGAGGCAGGCGTGGCCGAAGAGAAAGCCGCGACGAGTGTCGCGGCTGAGGGCGAGGCATGATGATCGCCTCACTCGTCGTCGAGCATCGGCAGAACTCCGTCGGTCGCTTCGTCCCATTCAAGGGCGTAGCGCTCCGCGATGTCCTCGAGGTCGTGCTCGGTGAGGTAGTCGGCCGTCTTGCGCCCTTGGCAGTCGGAAACAGCCCGGGCCAAGTCCGTCCACTCCTCGATCGTGAGCATCCGGTCCTGCCTCGCGCCGAGCAGGTAGAGCGCAGCCTGAAGCACGGCCTCGAGTTGGGCTTGGGTCGGCGCGGGCTGAGGGGCCGGGGTGGCGCTCATGGCTCAGGCTCCCTTCCCCGCGACGAAGACGCCGCGCTCGTGCTTCTTGAAGCGAGCGGCGGTGCCCTTGGCGGCGATCTCGCGGATGATGGCGGCGTAGAGCGTGGCCTCGGGTGTCTTCCCGCCAGGGCTCGTCCAGAGTTTCTTGGCCTCCATCGCGGTGATCATCTCCTTGGCCCGCATCGGGACATCGCTCGCGGCGAGCACCTGCGCGGCGGCGTCGAGGGCGCTGACGCGTTTGGTCTTCGGTTGGTTCGCGGGCTTCGAGACCTTGGGCGTCTTGGAGCCCTTCTCCCCCTTCGTCTTCTTCCCCTTGGCCGCCGCGCCGAGGTTTGCGTTGTTGGCCACCTCCTTCTCGCTGGGGACCTCGTGGTCCTGCTTCCCGCCCGCCAGCCGGTCGTTGATCTCGGCGAGCGCCGCCTTGCGGAGGCGGTCCGTCTTGGCGGCACCCTCGGCGCGAGCGGCACTCTTGGACATCTTCGGGGTGCGGGGCTTGGCGGGCTTCTTCGTCTTCGTGCTCATGGTCGTCTCCGAACTAGGGGTTGGAACCCCCGCCGCACATTGCGGCGGGGAAGCGTGGCGGTCGCGGTTTCCCGCGACGCCGCGCGGTGCGTGTCAGCAGCCCGCGACGCGCTCGATCTCATTCATCACGTCGTGGATCATCGAGTTGGTGGCGGTGGGCCGTCCGTGGCGGTCGGTCACGTATACGTGCGTGGCGACGATGCAGGCCTTGGCGTACCTCGCCTCGCGACTCTCGTCGCGGCGGAACTCGGCGATGACCTTGTCGAAGCGGCCTTGCTCGCGGCTCATGCGGACCACGCTCGCGGTCGCGCCGTCGGCCGTGGCTCGCACCGTGATGTCTTCCTCGCTGCCCTCGATGACGATGTGCTTGATCTCCATGGCGTGTCTCCGTGGTGGCGGTTACTCGGCGTCGTTCAGAAAGGCCTCGACGTGCTCGGGGTCCATGTTGCTGAGGAACCCGACCAGATCGATCAGGTCGCTGCGGACCTTTCCGAGGCTTCCCGCCAAGCCCCAGTTGCCTGGGTCGGCCTTGGCTCTCTCGGCGTGCTTTTCGAGTTCCATCTGCAGCACGTCCATCAGGCGGGCGATGTCGTTGCGGCGTGCGGCGTAGGTCTCGGCGGCGGTGGGTTCGGTCTTGGTGGTCTTGGGTGTGCGCTTCGTCATGGTCGTGCTCCTTTGGGTTGGTGGTCTCTGGTAAACAGCGAAGCCCGCATTACGCGGGCTTCAGGTCGTCGGGTGGTTGTCGTTCTTGCGGTCCCAACTGGTCGTGTCCTTTGGCTCGCCGACCGCTGCGAGGTAGTCGATCAGGTCCCCGGCGGTCCATGTGTCGCGCTCGACCGCGTCGTGCTCGTTCGGCCCGTCGCGTCCATCGCGGTCGATCTCGAAGAGGCGGAAGCCGCCGGTGTTGGTGGTATCGATCGCCCAAGTCCGGCCGTCGGGGGTGTGGACCTCGACGCTCGCAACCGTGAAACCCCGGCGTCCCAAGGCGATAGCGATCCCGATGGCGTTCTTCGTGCTGGTCTTCATCGCGTGGTTCTCCGTCGCGGGGTTCCGCCCGCGTTGTGACAGATGAAGCCATGACATCCGCGCACCGGCAAGGTGAATTCGCCTGATTCCGAGCAGAATCTGCGGCCTCTGTGCAACGGCCACATTCGCGTGGGCAAGGCGGGATTCCGCGCCGACCGACAGCCCTCACGTCGCGCTCGTCGCGCCGCTTCGTCCGTTGGCCACCCGTTGGCCGACGATCGCCCACGTCGCGTCCTCGCGGCGGGGCGTACCGATCCCCGCCACGCGACCGTCGGCGCTCGGACGCGCAAACAAACTCTGTCTCCAAACGCGGCTGTTCCCGCGGGCGTTGGATCTCGATTCCGGCGGGGAAGTACCTATTGCCCCCTCCCCTCCCCCGTTCGGACTCCGGCTGTAAGGCTTCGGGTAGGCGCTGCCTGGCACGCCAACTGCATGTCCGAATCGGTGCGACGATGGCGTGCGATCCGCACGCCGCACGCCCGTTGCGCCAAACCTGTTGCGCGCCCGTCGCGCCCGCGCCGGCGCGGGGGGGATGGGCGCAACAGGTAGAAAAGAGGGGGTGTGTTGTTGTTTTCTCCATGATTTCTTGATGTTCCCGCGATGAACCTATTGCGCGCAAGAGGTTGCAATTGGCGCAACAGGTTGCTGCGCACCCCCGCTGGCGCTGCGGGATCGAGGGTCCGCGCTCGTGCTCGCGCTGCGCCGGAGCGCTTCTTCGCTGTGTTTGAGCGGCAAAGGGCGCTGCGCAGACCAATTTGTGTGGCTTTGGAGCGCGTTTTCATGCTTCGGCAACGTCCTCGATGAGCCTGTACAGCCGCTGGGGCGTGCCGCCGGTCGCCCGCTCGGCGAACTGGATGCGGCGCTGATCCATCAGCGCCTGCCGGACCTCGTCGTGCTCGCGGGGCGACCAGGCCAAGCGCCGGCTGAGTTGCCAGAAGGGCATCCACGGGTCGCCGGGGTGTTTGACCGCCCATTCCCTGAGCACGCGGATCATCGCCTTGCACTGGCTCTCGAAGTCGCCGGCGCTGACGTGCTGGCTGGCCTTGAAGAGCATGCGGCGGGTCTGATGTTCAACCAAGGACCACGCCCAGTTCACCCCTTCGACGGAGATCTCGGGATTGCGGTGCCCAATACTGCACGCATGCACGAGCGCGAGACGCCGGGCTTTCTCGTTGGCGCGGGCCCACAGCGCCATCCCCGCTTGATCCGACTTGGCTTCGGCCTCGGCGTACGCGGCATCGGCCAGCGCGCGAATCTCGCCGAGGCGTACCCGAGCATCGGGTGTTGGCTCGACAAGTTTGGGCTCGGGGTGCGCGGTCTTCAGGTTTCCCTTGCCCGGCTTGAACTCCGCCCACCACCGCGCCCGCTTGAGAATCGCTTTCGGGAGTTCGTGCACATCCACGTCCTGGCCGAGCCCGCGGCGGCCGGCCTCGAAGATGAGCATGCGAGCGAAGAAGCCGTTGGAGAGCATCTTGGGCGACAGCGCCTCATAGAAGATGTCCGGGATCGCCGTCCCGAAGAGGCACAGGCACGGCTGGTCGATGATGCGGGGTTCCTCGTCGCTGGCCTTTACGCGGAGCGGGTAGATCGTGTTGGCCGAGGTGTACAGCTTCAGGAGCGTTTGCATGATGCCCTCGTACCGAGGGTCCCGCTTGGTGCCGTACCCGCTGATCGCCTGCATGAGCGTGTCGATCTCGTCGGTCTGAAAGAGCATCACGGGCGTCAGGTGCATCCGGTCCTCGAGTCCTTCACCGCTGGCGAAGCCGTCCGCGACCGCGCTGGCGATGCCGGCGCTCGCGAGGATCCGCTGGTTCACCTTGCGCGGGAAGTCTTTGCCCGTGCCGGTGTTGGCCAGCCCTAGGAGATAGATCGCAGTGCGGTTGTCCTGCGGGTCGCGGACCTTGCGACCCGCCAGCGCGGCCTGCAGCGCCACCGCGCCGCAGAACGCCAGCACGGGCTCGGGATACGGCGCGTTGGCGAGCGTGTAATCGATGACTTCGTCGATGAATCCGGGCACGCGCAAGAGCGACGGCGGCACAGGGCCGGGATCGATCGACGCGGCCGGCGGCGGCTCGGCCTGCGGGGTTGTGACCTTGAAGGCGGACAGATCGACATCGCCGGAGGCAGGTTCCGCACCGAATCCCTCGCGCCGCAGCGCTCGGGCGGCCGCCGCGAAGTCGCCCCCGTGCTTGAGCAGCGTGTACACGGCGAAGAGCGAGTACCCGCGCCCGTCCTCGAAGGGCGGGGCGTTGGTCGAGAACACATAGAACACGCCGCCTTTGAGCGTGGCACTGCAGCCGCGATCCTTGCCAGGACGGGCCCAGTGCTCGTTCTCGCCCGCGCTCACTCGGGTCCACCCGTGCTCGACCAATAGGTCCCGGACATCGCCGCGCTGGTTGAAATCGTCGCCCGGCTTCAGTTCGCAGGGGGATGAGGCCGAGGATGCCTTGGGACGCGGACCATCCTCCACAGGATGCTGGGCCTCGTTGAGCTCCCACGCGCAGGCCAGCAAGGACTCTCGCTCCTCGGATTTGATGACCGGCAACGCGGCAAGATCGCCGGCCGTGAGCACATACCCGTTCGACGGTGCGCACAGGAACATCCCGCCCTCGCCGCGGGTCTCGATCATTGTGGCGACCGCATGCCAGCGACCATCGGGTCCCTTCCGCGGCGTGAACCGTTTCCCGGCAACCTCGATCGGCTCTGTCCCGGGTGCGTCGAAGGAGCGCTGCGCGAGTTTCATGTTGCCGCAGACCGGGTCCGAACACCGGTATGCGACATGGCGACCGCCCGAGGGTGTGGTCTCGACGACAAGGCGATCGATGAGGCCCGGGCACACCGCCTCGACCCGCGCTCGCCACGGCTCGAAGGCCGCGCCGGCCAGGTCGAAGTCGATCATCTCGAGGTTACCCGAGACGCGTCCGCACACCAGGCACAGATCACGCCGGGCGGGCCCGACGAACCAGCTCGCGTGCTCCGCCGGCGTTGGGAGCCGCGTCTGGTACGACTTCCACGAGCACAGGGCAACGCGCTTGTCGTCGCCCTCGCGGATCGCCGGCAGTACGCAGAGCCCCGCGGCGGCATATCGCCGGACCGCGTCCAGGGTTGACGGCAACGGGAGCGTCATTCGAACGGAACCTCCCACGTCAGCGCGTGGTCGAGTGCTTCGGCAGGAGAGGCATGCACGTGCGCGGTCGTCCGCGGGCAGTTGCGAGCAAACCACATCTGCCGCGCCAGGTCCCGCGACGCGAACGCCAGGTACACCGGCTTGCCGAGCATGTGCGCCCAACCCAGCTCGAGCAGCGTGGCGTGGCAGTCCGTGGCGTTAATCCAGGCAAAGAACAGTTCCGACTGCTTGATCCACTCCATGCACAAACCCGGCACCACCCAGCGGGGGCGACTATTCACGGGCGCGGGCCACGATGGACTTGAGTCGTGCTGCCCGACGCCCGCGTGCCATCCGACCCACTCGTGGCTCTCGCCGCCGAACGGCACGAAGTGCGGCCCAGTGAAGATGAAACGGCCGCAGTCGATCGGCTGTCCGAACGGCGAGACGCCCAGTTGCGGCACCAGCGGCAATCGCCAGTTGCCCGATCCGTGCATCTTCCCGGCAAGGTACACACGACGCCTGGTCCGGGGACTGGGCGCAGCCGCCACGGCGGATCGGGGCGTCGTGCTGGGCGGGATGGAGGAAAGTGTGCGAGTCGTCATGAAAAGTTCTCCGAGAATCCGACGGATTCGAAGTGGTGGCGCAGCGCGGCTGTTGCCGCAGCGCCGAGCGAGGGGCGACGGCGGCCATCCGTGGCCGCCTCCAGGAAGCTGTTGCAGACCGTGGCAAGGTCTCTGGGCAGAGCATCGATCGCGGCTCGGACGTCGAGTTCGAGATCCCGTCGCACGATCGAGGACGCCGCCGTGAAGGACGGCTGGCGATCTGCCCCGGCCGCCATCGCCTCATCAAGCGGGACCGTCGTCGATCGACCGCCCCGCTTGGCGGCGTGCTGTGCCCGGAGCATCGATGTACCGGCGCGAGTCATGGCAATGGCCAGGAACGCCATCGGGCGGCCGCGAGACGGATCGAACTTCGGCCAGCGTTCCAGTGCGGCCAAGATGAGGTCGGACCGAAACTCGGCGTGCGAATCGCCGTCGCGACCACATCCCACGAGCCTGCTCGCGACGCCATGGGCGGTGGCGCCCAACCGATCAACGTCGAGGGTGTCAAATGCGGAGGGAGCCGCGAAGGGACCACGTTCAACCACGCAGCACCTCCTGCACGAGCAGGCGGTGCGGCAAGCCATGGCGCACTTCGATGGTCACATCTGCGTTGTCGGGACAGGCCTTCAGTTCCGCGAGCAGTTCGAGGACCGCGTCTTTGAGCGCGTAGTCGGGCTGTCTGCAACCTGCGCCGATGAGGCGTTCGCCACCGAGTTTGACCTCACGCACGACCAGCGGGGCGGTATCCAGGACGGGCTCGCCGCTTCTCACGCGGCACTCGATCCGGCCAAACCCGACGCGCGTCATCAACTCGATCAGGCGCTGCTCTGACGGAGAGGCTTCGCTGAGAACCTGAGGTCGCCGAATGCTCGGGGTCATCGAGCACCCCCGTTCCCGGCTTCACTCTTTGTTGGTGCCGGTGTGCTGGCGTCAGGGTGCAGTGTGACCTCGACGCCCAGTCGCCGCAGTTGGCGGATGGCCTCGGCAACTCCCGCGGCGTCTCCGCTGATCCTCGCTCGTTCAAGCAGGACGAACCAGGCGGCGGGGGCGTCCCGCCAGGGCTCGCGCGATGTTCGTTTGGTCTTGGTCATCGATCCATGCCTCCTTCTGGAGAATGGACCGATGTCGCATAGGTGTCGCGCGACACTCCGACACCGCAGCAGCTTTCAGGCCGCTTTCAGCGGATGGGTGTCGCAGAAAGTGTCGCGCTACTCGTCGTCCCAGGCCTCGATGTCGCCCGTTTCGTCGTCTTTCTGGCCCCTGGGAAGGTTGGGGCGACCGCTCTGCAAGGCCGCGCGGGCGAGCTTGAAACGCGGCCACCGATTCAGGGAGGTGCGGGCGCAGCCGACCGCGTCGGCGATCTGGCTATTCGTCCAGTCGGGGTGCTGCACGAGCAGCGCCACCGCGAGGGCTTCTTTCTGGAGCTTGGGGCCGCCAGCCTTGACGATCTTATCGTTCGAAGACGAGATCCTGGCTCGGAGTTTCTCGCGGTCGGACCAGGCAATCGCCCACTCGAAGATCTCCGCAAAGGTCATCTGCGATGGTTCCCGCTCGACGATGCGAGCAAGGTGCTCCCACGCCTCGATAGAGTGGCCGGGAGGGGTAAAGCCCCTAGCGTGAAGCGCATCGTCAGAATCATCAAACGCGCCCTGGACCACGTCCACCATGAGTCGGATCGCTTCGGCTCGTTCGGCTACCGAAGCCGAGTCCGATTGCATGAGTTCGCTCATGAGCGAGGCCAAAGCGGCGTCGATGATCGCCCGGCACGCGCGAACCGGTTCGGTGGCGATGGCAAAGCGGCGCAGCTTGGTTCGAGCCCGCTCAATGGCGGCCTCAGCGGCGGGGTCACCGGTCACGGCGTCAATGAACGCGATTCCGGCTCGGCTCTGTCTGGGTTCGGGCGTGCCCATGATCGGGAAAGTGTAGAAGCGTGGTCGTTTTGCGTATTCAGGGGTGGAGGGCCTATCGGCCACTCCCGCCGAGCGACCGCTCGGCGGAGATCTGACAAAACGAGCACGAGGAGCTCCCACATGTCGACTGTCCAGGCCCCGCCAGCGCGTCCATCGCCCGCCGAGAGAATCACGCAGTTCATTGAACGCAACGGTGGTGACCACAAGCGCTGGTTTATCGGCGTCACGTGCAATCCACGCGAGCAACTCATCAGCGAGCACTGCATCAACTCCACACGCGACCCGTTCTTGATCATCGGTTGCGACACCGCCGATGAGGCGCGTCGGGTTGAGTATTCGCTGCGGAAGAAGCTCGGCGGCTGGGGGAAGCGGTTCGACGGACTCGATCCCGCCGCCATCTTCGTCTACACATTCCGGCTGAGCTCGGCCACCGTTCCGAATCTGACTTAACGAAGCCCTCGTAGCTCGCCCGGCGAACCGTCTCATCGCGGTTCGCCGGGCTTTGTTCAATTCTGCGACGGGCGTTGAGCCTTCAGCATCGCCCGCCAGCGCCGGCGCTGCTCGCACCAGTCCGAGGCGGCACACACCGTGCGCAGTTCGTGCTCGCTGACTGCATCGCGCTCACGCTCAACGCGGGGCAGGAACAGCAAATCCTCCTGGATGTCCGGAGCCAGGCACAGCAGATCCATGATCTGGCTGATCCGAGCCCGCGTGACTTGCCCCAACCGGGCGAGGTCGGCGTGGGATTCGACCTCTCCCAGCCGAACCAGCTCCTCGAACCGGATCGCCAGCGCCATCAGGCGGGCGACACGGGGCACGCGGCCCGCTTCAACGGGCTGCGCCGCAGGCTCCACGCCGACGTTGACCTCTTTCCGGCCCGCCGCCCCCCGCGTGAAGTGCACTGGGAACTCGATCGTGACGTCGTGCATGTCTTTCATGCGACCTCCTCGTGCTCAACGGGTGCTTGGCCGAGCATGCGCAGCCCGGCGGGATGGAACGTGATCGACACCGTCTTCTTTGCACCGTCGTAGTCCACCCGTTTGACGAGGTTCGCCAGCACGGCCGCCTGTTCCCGCGGGTAGAGCACGTCCCACGTCGCGGCGAACTCGCGGAGCGAGGCCGCGACGTCGGCCTGGGTGATCGACTCGCCGTCGACCTGGTCCGCCTCGGCGCGAAGAACCCGCGCCCGCTCGCTGGCCGTCGCCAGGCGTTCGTGGAGGTCGGCCAGACGGGCGGCGGCGTTGGCGTCCGTGCCTGCGGTCATCGCGGCCTTGCGGATGTCGCCCTCAATCTTCTGGATCTCACGCGTGCTCGCCGTGTGGTCCTTCTCGATCTGGGCGCTCCGAGAGCGGATGCCGCTCTGCAACTGGCGGAATGTCGCCGCGACCAACGCGGCGTCGCTGCCGATGTGCTTGATCCGATCTACTACCAGCCTTTCGATCTGCTCGGCGGGCAGGGAGCCCGACGGGCACGCGTGCCAGCCCTGCTTCTGGGCGACGTAGCAGACGTAGTAGCGGTACGCGGCCTTGCCGTCTTTGACGCTGTAGGTGTGGCCCATCGCGTGCCCGCACGGCCCGCAGTGAATCAGCCCCTTAAGCAGCGCCCCGTGCTGGTTGCGGACGTGCATGCCGCCGGTGCGGCCGTTGTGCTTGATCGTCTGGAAGACCTGCTGCCACAGCCGCTCGTTAACGATGGCCGCGTGTTCGCCGGCGAACAGCTCCTTTTTGTGCTTGACCTTGCCCACATAGGCCGGGTTGGTAAGGAGATTGATGAGCAGGTGCTTGTCCCACACCCGGCCGCCGACCGCCGTGCCCTTGCGGGTCGTCCAGCGCTTGCTCGTGCTGCCGCGGGCGTTGAGGATCTGGGCCACCTTGGTGAGCGAGCGGTGCTCCAGATACAAGTGGTAGACTTCGCGGACGAGCTCCGCCTCCGCGGCGTTGACGACGAGCTTGCTCCCGCCCGCGGGCTGGGGCGCGAGGTCGTACCCCAGGATTGGCTTGCCGCCGAACCACTTGCCCTTGCGCTTGGACGCGGCGATCTTGTCGCGGGTGCGCTCGGAGATGATCTCCCGCTCGAACTGGGCGAACGAGAGCAGGATGTTCAGCGTGAGCCGCCCCATCGATTGCGTGGTGTTGAACTGCTGCGTCACCGATACAAACGACACGCGGTGTTTCTCAAAGACCGCCATCATGCGGGCAAAGTCCAGGAGCGATCGTGACAGGCGATCGACCTTGTAGACCACCACGCAGTCGACCTTCCCGGCCTCAATGTCCGCCATGAGCCGCTGGCAGCCGGGTCGGTCGGTGTTCCCGCCGGTGAAGCCGCCGTCGTTGTACTGGTCCGGCAGCGCGACCCAGCCCTCGTGCTTCATGCTGGCGATGTAGGCCTCAGCACTCTCGCGCTGGGCGTGCAGCGAGTTGAACTCCTGCTCGAGTCCCTGTTCGCTGGACTTGCGGGTGTAGATGGCGCAGCGCACCGTCGGCACGCCGGACTGCTTGGGTGTTGCTGCATTGATTGACGATTTCATACGTTGCCCTCCGTGGTGCCGGGCTCATTGAGCCCGAAGAAGCGGAATCCGTTCCAGTGCGAGCCGGTCACCTTCGCCGCGATGGCGCTCAGCGACCGGTAGACTTCTCCCTCAAACTCGAAGCCTTTGGACAGCACGCGGACAAACACGGCGCGGCCCTTGTACTCGCGGCGGAGGACCGTCCCGGGTGGCGGCAGCCGCCCGTCCTCTCGCATGTGGATGGGCACGCTCACCACGCTCTCGCCGTTGGCCCGGGGCTTGGGCGCGTCCGGCGATTGGGCGCGTGGCGGGCTTCGCCGCAGGTCAGCTTCGTTGGCCAGTTCACGCGCCCGTTGGCGAGCGCGCTCGGAGAGGTCGCCCTCCCGAAGCGCCTGCATCCGCCAGAGAATCCGTTTGATGAGCAGCACCTTGTGGTGCGTGCGAGTTTCTTCGCCGTAGACCTTGGCGTACCGCTGCTTCAGCTGCGGCACCGTCATCTGTTCCAAGGCCCGTTCGGCTGCATTCACATCGATCGCCATCGGGGTCTCCGTTCTCGTGGTCGTTAACCACGCGACCCATCAGGGCGGGCATGCTCGGAGAGTTCAAGTCGAGTCGGAGAGCCTTCTTGATGCTCGATGCTCGGCCCCGAAATGGCGACCTGTCGCCGCCGGCGGCGGATGCCCTCGGCAAAGATGGCTGCGATGTTGTTCAGCCGCGCGGCGGGCGTGGTCGGGGCATCGGGATCAAGCGAGGCGGTTGGGGGGGTGGGGGCGGGCGCATCGTCCGTGAGCGCGGTGTCGTGCACGGGCACATCCTCCGTGAAGGGGGACATGCATCCGTGCGGGCGTGCGCTTGGCGCTCGGCTTCGCACCTGATGCTGGAATGGGGCCCGCGTCCGGTGCGGGCCGTCTGCCTCTGAATACGCGAAACGGTCGGGGAGCGGCGCAGGGTCCGAATCTCACCCCTCGTTCACCCCGACGGCGCGTTAACCAGACTCTCCCGGGCGTTCGAGAGCGCGGAGAGACTTTCGGTCCCCAACCCCAGCGTGGCGACCGAAATGGCGATGCGATGCCTCGGATTCGAGAGCGCCCGGCAAATCGTGGACTATCAGGAAGTGCCACGATTCCCGAGAGATACGCGCGGTGGGCGAAAGGCCCAGACCGTTAACGAGAAAAGGCCTCTTTACGAGGCCTTTCTCAGAACTCCCCGAGCGGAACGGTTTCCAAATCGCCCTTCGAGAGCGACCGCCTTTTTCACCCGGAAAGGTAACTGTTAACCTGAGCGCATCCCCCGTTCGTTGACCCGTTAGGAAGGTTACGAGTGCGTGAGGTGGAAGTCGGTGCACTCAGCATTCGGTTTTTTGCCGCCGAGATCCGGAACTTCCCCGCTCGCTGGCTTCAGAAAGTCCAAGTGTGACGCGATCGCATCAGACAAAGCACGCGTGCTGAGCTGCAGCAAAATCAGGCGCAAAGAATAGAGGAAGGCCGGTGCTTGGTCCGCATTTTGCTTGCCGCTCCGAAAATCCCGTTGCATAGTTCCCTCATTGCCTTCGGCGCGGGGGGTGTGCATGCGGGTCGTTCGTGCTCTGAATCTCAGTGTCATGGTGGCGGCAGGCCTTGTGGCTGGCTCATTCCCCGCAAGTACCTGCCTGGGTGGCTACATCCTTTCACCCGCGCTCGATCCGGGCGCTTCGAGCGTGGTCTCGATCGGCGAGTTGGTAAACGTTCGGTTTAATCTTACATCCAGCGACGGCAGCGCGATCGCGCACAACTCGGCAATCTTCCGCGTCGAGTTTTCTGTCCCCGGCCTCATCTTGGAGAGCGTGCTCTGGACCGCCCCGTACGAAACCGGGACAATCTTCGACGACAGCAAGCCGCGACTGACCCAACTGCCCCTCGCGATCACAAATGATCTGCTTTCGGGTTTCGGCTACGCGCCGAATGTCGCCGATTTTGAGCTCTCCAACGTCGTTCCGGATGGCGCTTTCACGACCGGCCGCATCGCCGTGATCCAATTTCGTGTGCCGCCTGGGTTTGCGAGCAGCTCTTTCGTCGTGCGCGCGAAGTCTGACACTATTGCAAACGGGATCGACGAGATCGCGGTTACTGACGGCCCGGGGCTGACTTTCCTTCTGGTGCCGAGTCCCGGCGCGCCCGCGATCGCGGGCGTCGGACTTGTTCTCCTCACGCGCAGGCATCGGCGGCCGCCGACTCGCGTGCTGTAAGTGCTTGAGGATTGGATCCGGCGCGTGAGGCCGGCTTGCGGCACACGCGACAACTTGGTACGGTTTTTGGATCGTGTGCGACAACGGCGTCGCCGCGTAATTGTTCTGGGGTTTGGAGCGGGGGCCGAAAGCATGTCGAATCTGCCGAGCGGTGCGCGGTTGCTTTTTCTGTTGGCAAATTTGATACTCTTTGCGATCGGTGCGTCAGCCGCACCAAATCTGGTCGTAACGGCGATCACCAGCCCGGCGACTGCCGACGAAGCCGCAGCTGTGTCGGTTTCGTGGACGGTGAAGAACATCGGCGATGCCCCGGCCGTCGGCCCGTGGAGCGACCGTCTAGCGCTCTCGCCCGATCAGGCAATCGGCGATGATTCGTTCATCGGCCTGTTCAATATCCCCGGCCCGCTGGCTCCGGGTGCCAGTTACACACAGACCCAGACCGTGACCCTGCCGCAGGGCATCGTGAACAACGCCTATTTCGTGGTGGTGACAGATGCAGGCGGGGTGGTCACGGAGAGCGATGAAAGTAACAACGGGCTGCTGTCGAGTGTGATCAACGTCAAGCCGGTGTTTCCGGACTTTTTGGTCGAGGGGATTGTGCTTCCTTCGCAGAGCGGGATCGGTCAGCCGCTGTCGTTGAGCTACCAGGTGAGGAACGCTGGGAGCGGCCGCGCGTACGTCTACTACACACGGGACCGGCTGTTCCTGTCGGTGAACAACGTGGCAGGCGACGGGGATGATGTGTCGATCGGGTACTCGGACTACATGTACGGTGGTCCGACGGGGAACAGCTATTTGGAGCCGGGCGCGGTGTTCAACCGCTCGGTGTCGTTCACGCTACCTTCGAACATCAGCGGTGCGCGATACCTGGTGGTGAAGGGGGACGAGAACAACTACGTCCCCGAAGGTGCCGCGGGCGAGGCCAACAACACCGTCGTCTCCACCGGTACCGTCGACCTCATTGTCCCCCCCGATCTCGTTGTTGAGTCAATCAGCGTTCCCTCTGCCGTGAGCATCGGTCAAACCATCGACGTTTTCTGGACCGTCCGCAACACCGGTGCCGGCGCTGCTTCCGGGCCATGGGTGGATGAGTTCTTGCTTTCAAAGACCACAGCCGGTACCAGCCCGATCAGCCTTGGCACGTTCACCTACACCGGCAACCTCGCGGCCGGTGCCAGCTACACAGGTCAGAAAAGCATTACAGTCCCCGCCAGCGCGACCGGCACGTTCTATTTCCTGACCCTGACCGATGCCTCGAACGTTGTCTTCGAGTCCAACAACGACAACAACAAACTCGTCAACAGCCAGACCTTTACCGGCAAGTTGCCAGATCTCGTGCTCGGCGTTGTCACGCTTCCTTCAACAATCACGCCCGGGCAAGAAATCAATCTTGGTTATCGAATCAACAACACCGGTGATGGCAGCGCGATCGGCACATGGATCGATCGTTTCGTGCTCTCAACAAATTCAACCTACGGCGACAGCGACGACATCTTCCTCGCCCAGCAGTTTACAAGCGGCCCGCTCGCCGCTGCCGATCTCGTCGACCGAACCATTCAACTGACGGTGCCCGGCAACATTCCTTCAGGCGACTATCAACTCATTGGTCGAACCAATTTCACCGGCTCGCTCAGCGAAAGCAGCACCACCAACAACAACTCTGCCCCGATCGCCGTCACCGTAACCGTCCCGAATCTGGTTTTGCAAGATGTCGTAGTCGGAGACGACGCAACACCGGAACGCACTTTCAGCATCGGTTACCAGCAGCGCAACAGCGGCAACGGCGCAACCCAGACCGGCTGGACCGACCGCCTGACGCTCTCGACCAACCTCATCAAGGGTGACGCCGACGACCGGGTTCTCGGTTCGTTCTCTTCGGATGTGCTTGCTGCGGGCGCGAATCGTCAGGTGATTCGCGATGTCACGCTGCCGTCCGATCTCGAAGTGAGCCAATACCTCGTCTTCATTGACCTCGACGCCACGAATATCGTTCCCGAAACCAGCGAAGCAGACAACGGCGCCTTTACAGCTCCGTTCGCCGTTTCCGTTCCCGACCTGCTCATTTCCGATGTCGCGGCACCCTCGAACGGTTCGATCGGCAAGCCCATCGCCGTGCAGTGGAAGGCTTCGAATCCCGGCGATCGCAACGTCCCCTCCGGCTATCGAACCGACGTCGTTCTCTCCTCCGATTCCGTTCTGGGCAACTCCGACGACCGCGTTCTCGCACAGTTGTCTTCCGATGCGATCGTCAAGGGAGCAAGTTCGATCCGATCCGCCGAAGTCGGGATTCCCGCGGCAGCGATGCCCGGCGACTACCGCGTGTTCGTCGTGGGAGACGCTGGCGGCGCTGTGCGCGAAACCGACGAGACCAACAACGCCGCTTCCTTCGGTCCGATTTCGATCGGCGGCGCGGAATTGATCGCGTCCAACCTCCAGGCGCCTGTCGCGGCGGAACTGGGTAAGCCATTCATTGTCTCCTGGCACGTCGAGAACACCGGCCTGCGCGACGCCGAAGCGCGGGTGGATGCGATTATTCTGTCCATCAACGAAGCCGCCGGGGATGGCGATGATCGCGTGCTGGCTCGCGTGCCCGCCGCGCTGCTGGCTTCGGGAGGCAGCCAGGATCGGTCGGCCTCGGTCTCGCTTCCCGGCGGAATCACCGACGCCAGCGTCCGTCTGTTCGTTCGCGCCGATGCCGACAACGCAGTGGTCGAACTGAACAAAGCGAACAACTTGGCGGGTCCGTCCGCGCTGACCGTCGCCGGCCCCGACTTGATCGTCAAGAAGATCGAAGCGCCCGATTCCCTGCGATCGGGACAGTCGGAGACGATTTCAATCACCGTCGGCAACATCGGTCAGGTGCCGACGCCCGCAGCGTCCGAATTGGCGGTTCGATTGTCTTCCTCGCCGTCGCCTTCGGGAGCGACGATCGGAACGGCCCCGATTGCCGCCGGCCTCGCGGCCGGTGCGGAGGTCGTGCTCAGCGTTCCCATCTCGCTTCCGGTCGACTATTCGACCCAAGAAACGCGCTACTTTGTCGCGGTCGCGGATGCGGCCGACTCGATCACCGAGACCAGCGAATCCAACCAGACTCTCGCGAAGCCGTTCGACCTGCTGCCGACGCCATCGGTCGATCTTCTACCGCTTGCGGTGAGCCCCCCTTCCGTCGCGGAAGAAGGTCAGTCCTTCGCGTTCACCTGGTCGGTCAAAAACACGGGCGAGGGCAACGCCAGCGGCAACTGGGTCGACAAGATTTTCCTTTCGCAGACTCCCGCCATCGACGGATCGGCGGTCCTGCTGCGCGCGGTCACCCGCACCGGCGGCCTTGCGGCTGGCGCTTCCTACCTGGTCAACGACCAGGCCGTTGTTCCGGCGGGCCTCGACGGCACGTTCTACCTCGTGCTGCGCACCGATTCGGAAAACAACGTGCCCGAACCGGTAGGCGAGAGCAACAACGTGCGGGCGTCCTCCGCCTTCGCGATCGAACAGCGAACCCTCCCCGATCTGTCCCTCACCCAAATCATCCTGGGCTCGAACCGGTACGTCGGACAAAGTCTCAACGTCATCTATCAAGTTCGCAACTTGGGACCGGGGACGGTGAACGCAGGCTGGAGCGACCGGGTCTACATCGGATCCGACAGTGGAGGCGATCCGCTCGATCCGGCCGGACTGACGCAGGTCGCGGTCTTCACCCGCACGGCTCAGGTGCTGCCGCTGTTCGGATACGGCGAGACGGCATCGATCACGCTTCCCGCGACACCCGGGCGCTACCGCATCGTTGTGCGTGCCGATGACAACGGGCTGAACGCCACGCCGCCCGGAAACGTGAAGGACGTGACGAGGAGCAACAACGCCCGGGTCGAATTTGTGCAAGTGATCGAGCCGGAGTATGCCGCGAAGGCGGAGACTGTCTTTACAGACGGGCCATCCGGCTCGGCCGTCGCGATCACCGGGAACGCGACGCGAAACGCCGACGGCGGCCCGGCAGCCAACGCCGACGTTCAGGTCGCGATCGTGGTGCGCGAAGTCCGGCGCAACATCGCAGTGCGCACCGATTCGCAGGGCAAGTTCACCACGTCGTTCCAGTCGCTGCCGACGGAAGCCGGACGTTACGCCCTTTTCGCCAAGCACCCGGCATCGCCCGACCCCGCGGCACAGGACACCTTCGAACTCGACGGTTTCAGCGTCAGTCCGACGTTTGCGTCTATCCGCCTGCTGCCCGGCGAGACACGCACCGGCACCTTCCGCGTCACCAACTCCGGCGATGCCCCGATCGAGAATTTCACCGTCACGCTCTCTGGCGGCGCTTCCAACGTCCATGTCGATGCCAGCGCGCCCCCCACCGTGCCCGCGGGCGGCGGCATTGATGTCGCGTACACCGTCAACGCAACCAACAGCGAATCTTCGCTGGCCGATACCACGTTTACGCTGAGCGGCGGCCTCGCGCCGCCTCTGACCGCGACGCTGAGAGTCGATGCAGGTCCGCTGGCACCCACGCTCGTCGCAACGCCAGCGAGCATCGTCACCACGATGGTGCGCGGGCAGCAGAACACCGTCGAGATCGCCGTCAAGAACACCGGTGGTTTGCCGACCGGCGCGCTCTCGGTCGCCGCACCCGCGCAGCCCTGGCTCTTTATCTCATCGCCGAAAACGATCGCGCCGCTCGCGGCGAACGCCGAAACGCGCATCGTTTTGACCCTTCTCCCCGACACGACAACGGTGCTCGGCATGTACTCGGGAACGATCGTCGTGAACAGCCCGACCGGCAATCTCGCGATCCCGTTCTCAATCAACTGCATCTCCGCGGGCAAGGGAACTCTGCGCGTCACGGCGACCGACGAGTTCACGTACTACGGAGACGGACGCCCCAATGTGGCGGGCGCGCAGATCATCCTGCGAGATGCAGTCACCAAAGATCTGGTCGCTCAGGCAACGACCGATACAACCGGCATCGCCGAGTTTGTGGACCTGCGCGAAGCGCGTTATGACGTCGAAGCGACCAAGGCCGAGCATGGCCTCTTCCGGGGTCAGATTCTCGTCAACGCCGGCAGAGTCAACGCGCTCGAAGCGTTCCTGCCACGCCAACTCGTTTCGTACAAGTGGACGGTCGTTCCGACCACGATCGTGGACAAGTACGAGATCAAGCTCGAAGCGACGTTCACCACCAATGTGCCCGCACCAGTGGTCACGGTCGAGCCTGCGCTTGTCGATCTGCGCAACATCCCACCAGAGGGTTTGCAGGTCAACTTCACGATCCGCAATCAGGGTCTGATCGCCGCGGAAGATGTCGCGCTCGATGTAGCAGGCGACAGCAATGTCTCCGTCACCCCCCTTGTGCGAACCATCGGCACACTCGCGGCGAACTCGAGCGCGACAATTCCTGTATTTTTCAACCGCGTAACGCGGAGAGACCTGACCTCGCAGGGCACCCCCGACATTGAGGTTGGCTGCTTCAACGTGTCCACGGAAGTCGCGTACGCATTCGTTTGCGGCGAGAAGCGCGGCTACCGAATCCCAGTCTTTTATCAGATCCCCGGCTGCGGGGGCGGTGGAGGCCCGAGTGGCGGAATCACAGGCGGCAGCGGTATTGCGGGCACGGGGGTAGGAGGAGGGGGAGGAGGCGGAGGGGAGGGTGGCCCTGGAAGCTGGACTTATCCCGACCTTCAAGTTCCTCAATGGGTTGAACAGGTGTTCTGCTGCTTGTCTCGAAACGCGTGCATCAAATCGATTCTGGCCTGCACGCCATTCTCGATCGCCAGCAAACTTGCGGACTGGGCGTTTGTCAGCGACAGCTATGAGCCCGATGTTCCGGAGGCCGTCAAGGACGCCTACGAACAAACGCTGGAGGATCTGGAAGAGTACCTCGACTCGATTGACAAGTTGAAGCTGTATCAGATCTACAAGTGTTCGTGTAGTATCACCCGGGATTGCGTCGTCGAGTGCATCTTTGCGCCGCCCGGCGGCCCGAATGCGTGCTCGGCGACCGACGTAGCGAACGCGATTGCCGGAGCGCTTCTCATGCGTGCGGATGCTCCGACGGATGACATCGCGCTCGCCGCGATGAAGAACGAGCGTGAGCGGCTGGCGCGAATGATGCGACCCATTGCGCGGGTATTTGGCGACGTTGTATGGCTCGAGGTCGAGGACACTGCCACATTGCGTGCGTGGATTCTTGCATTCGACCAGCGGCGCACGCTTGAGAGTCCGGAGGGCGAGTATGTTAGCGAAACTGAAAGAGCCAGCCTGCTCGCCATCACAATTCCGCAACCACTCACGGCTCTGCAGGTGAATCGCTTCCTGGACCGATGGAATCGCACGATCGAGTACCGCGAACTGGAGATCTTCAATGTCGGCGACGTGCCCACCGAATTCTCGACCGATTTCATTGCTGTGGACTACGTGGGTATCGCGGCGATGGACGCCGACCGCTCGGTGCGTTCGATGATCGAGGAAGGCTTTGTGTACGGCCTCGACGCTTACAACACGTCCCGCGATGCCCTTGAAGCAACTCGCCGCAGTTCCGGCCAGGGAGTTTGTGCCCAGGTCAAGATCAAGATAGATCAGGAACTGGCCCTTACCCGCGATGCGTTCAACGCCACGCTCGAGATCGAGAATAACGGAACGTCGGATCCCCTGACGGCCGTGAACGCCGAAGTCGTGATCAAGGACGAGAACGGGGTGGACGCAACGGATCTGTTCGCGCTGCAGGACCCCATCGCCACCGGTTTCGGCGGCAGCCCGGGCTCCCGCTCGGTCGCGCCCAAGTCGGTTGGTTCGCTCAAGTGGCTGATCGTGCCCTCCAAGGACGCCGCCCCGACCGAACCCAAGAAGTACAGTGTCTCGGGTAGTTTCACCTACACGGTGAACGGAGAGACCATCCGCGTGCCGCTGTACCCGGCAGACATCACCGTCCTGCCGAATCCCTCGCTCAAGTTGAAATACTTCCTTGAGAAAGAAGTCTTCAGCGATGATCCGTTCACGCCCGAGACCGAACCGAGCGTGCCCTTCTCGCTCGGGCTTCTGATCGAGAATAACGGCGCTGGTGCAGCCAAAGCCGTGCAGATAACCTCGGCCCAGCCCGAGATCATCGAGAACAAAAAGGGTTTACTGATCGATTTCAAGATCATCGCGACCGAATTGAACTCGAACCCGATGACGCCATCGTTGCAAGTGCAGTTCGGCGACATCGGGCCTGGTCAGCGCAAGATCGCACAGTTCTTCATGACCTCATCGCTGATGGGCAAATTTACCACGTTCAAGGCGACCTTCGAGAATCTGAACGGTCTTGGCAAGCCGGGTCTGTCGATCATCGATTCAGTCGACGTGTTCCCCGCCACGCACGTGGTCAAGGCCGAGGACGACACACTCCCGGACTTCTTGACCGACCAGACCGCCGATCCGATCAATATGCCCGATCACGTTCACCTCAGCACCGGTCCGGTCATGACGGTGGTCCCGGTTCGCACGTTCGACATGGCGATCGATAGCGCGACACAATCGGCGCGCGTCGCTGCGGCCGTCGCACCCACGAGCTACTGCTATTTCAGAATTCCCGATCCATTCGGCGCGACGCTGGTTCTGACCGAAGTCCGCCGCAGCGACGGCAAGATCATCAAGCTCGGGGCCAACGCGTGGCAGACGAGCAAGATCAACCGGGACGGCGAGGGCGGAGTGCCGGCCGGAACGCCGGAGCGGTACGTCCACATTTTCGATCAGGCCGGCACCGGTTCATACCGACTCTCGTTCAACTCGACCGGACCGGGCCCGAATGTCTCCGCCCTCCGCTTGGCGCGGATGCACGGCACCGACGCGGAAGCGCTCATCCCGGTCGCGGCCAACGGCCAATCGGTTGAACCTCGAGCGGGCGGCGTCCGGAAACTGGTAGTTCGTTTCGCCGAACCGGTGACCACCGCGTCGTTCGTGAAGGCCAACTCTTCGCTCTCTGCTCGCGGGTCGCCCGGGAACGATCTCATCGATGTCTCGCCCTACCAGTCGACGTTTGGGCTCGAGGACGGCGGCCTCACGGGCGTCATTGAATTTGATCCGCCTCTTCCGGATCGAACTCGGTACTGCCTCGACCTAGCAAACCTTCAACTCAGGCGCGGCGGTGCGGCGATCGAAAACGGTCGTTACGCGTTCGTCGCGTTCGCGGGTGATGTCACCGGCGATCAGAGAGTGAACAACACCGATGTCGGTGCCGTGCTCTCGCGTCGCGGGGTTGTCGTTTCCGAGAGCTCGGCGCTCGGGGACATTCGCTGCGATGTGAACGCTGACGGTGTGATCAACGAACAGGATCTGGCGATCACGCTGGCCGCACGCGGCGCGGATATGCGGGTGATCTCGGATGCTTGCCCCGCGGCGTCGGTTCGCGAAGGAGACGGTCTCACAACTCGGCGCGAATTCCCGATTGACGGGGACTTGTCGGAATCAGCGCCGATTCCTGTGGATCCGCCGTCGTGGCTCGGTCGTTCGATGCCCGAGAAGATTGCGGACGCTATTGCCTCGCTTGATCGAACGCCTCGCTCCGTAAATTCGTCCGCTGAAGGCGCGCATAACAGCTTCGTATGGACCGCCGAAAACAGCCGCGGCATCGTGTGCGGATTCACAGGCTCGGGGTTCGCGCATCAGCGGGCGGCGTGGCTGGGTGCTCCAACACAGAGCGGCAATCGGCCGGTGTACATCCTCGGCACACTGGGCGGCTCCACAAGTGCGGCCCGTGGTATCAACGAGCAAGGGATCCTGGTCGGAGAGAGCCTAACTGCCGATGGACGGGCGCGGGCCTTCCTGTATTCAGATCGGGCTGGCATGAAGCGATTGGACCAGGGGGTCGAGCTAATTGGAAGCGCGACCGACATCAACGATCGCAACTGGGCGGTCGGATATGTCATCGCTCCCAACGGCCGAACCCGGGCTGTCGGCTGGTTCGGCTGGTTCGGCGCGCTCGATCTAAACGCGCTGCTTCCCCAGGGTTCTGGCTGGGAACTCGAATCGGTTCTCGGTTTCGACCGTTCCGGATTAGTGGTCGGTCGCGGCAGGTACCAGGGTCAGCAGTCCGATTTCCGGATGCGGTTGAACCCGCACGATGCGTTGCTCGCTGACGTGAACAACGACGGAACTGTTGATGTGGCGGACCTGCAGTCGTTCGCCGCGGCGTACCAGAACGGCGCTCCGGTCGGCGATTTCAATGGCGATGGCATGGCGGATGATGACGATGTGATCGCGTTTGCAGAGGCCTACGCGGGAGGCAGTTAGGCGGACAGGCGTGAAGACTCGGCGCGGCATCGGCCTGCGTGGTCGACGAGAATGGATCGGCCCTGCCAGGTTGCGAAGCCAAAGAGATTGCGTGAGCGCTCGAAGCACACGGTGTTCGCATGTGGCAACTGATCCAGTCGTTCGTCGGTCACGTCACAGCTCGCAACCCTGCTCTAACTCACCCCGAGCCCGTCATCATCGAGCCCCAGTTCCTTCAACGCAGAGCGTGCCTCGTCGGCCTTCGCTTTTGATTGCTCGCCTTCCGACGGCACATCGAAGCTCACCGAAATCGTCAACCCCGGCGTATTCGCGAACTTGCCGACCACCTTCGTGTAAAAGTTCATCCACTTCTGCGGCGGCACCGTTCCCGACCATCGAATGCGTGTTTGCGCGCCGGAAGCACCCCCACCGCCGAGAGCGCTCTTGGACGGCTGAGCAACGATTTGCGCCGCAGCCTTACCCTCGACGCCATTGCTTGCAGCCTGAACCCAGAACACGCCGAGTTCTTTGCCTGCTGTGAACTTTCCGGCGGAGTCGATTTGACCGCCAGATGCACTCCATGTCGCTGCTGGAACGGCAATCGCCTGCCCGTACTGATCCACTCCGCGGATAGTGAACGCCGCGTTCTCGCCGGGCTTGATCTCGACACGCGCCGGTTCGATCACCAACCGTTCCAATCGGGGCGGCTCGATCAGCTTGCGCGCGTCCTCAGCTCTTAGGATGCACGCCTCATCGCTTATCTCGACTTCCTGCTCGCTCAAGCTTTCTCCGGGACGCTTGACAAGACTCAGTCCTCCGCCACCCTTTCGATGGGCGTACCCGAGCGCTCCTTGCACGACGCCATCCGCCACAGTCCGCTTAATCGAATCCGGATTCAGCAGACGCGGCAGCGCCGGCGATGCAAAGAACGCGTCGCGAACATCTTTCAAAGACCATTCCGTAAACGCTGGCGGCCAGTATTTCACCAGCTTTCCCACTCCGACGACAGGAACGGCCTCGTCCAGCTTTTCAAGTTCGCGGAGGATCAGGTCGGCAATGCCGCCATTCACCGAACTCGATGTGATTTGACCAAGGTCGAGCGGCTTGAGCTTGTTGTCTTTCCCCAGCAGCAGCAAATGGCGGTAGCTTCGGAAAAGTGCCTCCCTCAAATCACGTTTCGCGCGTTCGAGGCTCTTCTTGAGCGAAGCAATTTGCGGCTCATCCAGCCGTGCTCTCGCATCGTCGTCACTCTCAATGTCCTCCCAAGCGAGTACATTTCGGGCGGCTTCCAACGCGCCTGTTGCCGATTCAGGCACCGCAAACACGAGCCCGGACTTAAATGTGCGGCCGGACGTTCCCGAACTTCGAACGATCTCCTCCACGAGCTTGTTCGTGCCAGGGTCCGAAACCGGCGTTTCGACTCCCATCACGACCAGCGTGAGCTGGGGCCGATCGGGTACATCGTTGCTCCGCTGCGGCACATATTTTCGATCGATGCCCTTCGCGCCCTCCTTGAAAAGCACTTCGATTTCTTGCTTGATCCGCGCATCGACGTCCTTCGGCTTCACGTTGCCGCGGCACTGCACCAGCATCTGATTGAGGTTGGGCTTAAGGCCAAACCGATACTTGTTCTTGTCCCAGACAAGGTAGTAGCAACTTGATGCCAGTGCTTCCAACACCGGATCGATGTCGGCAAGGTTGAGATCTGGACCGCCGAGTGCGGTCTTGATTTCTGGGACCGTCGCGTCGGCTTTTGTCTGGCTCTGTCCGCCGTTGGATTCGAAGAAGATCGCGGTCGCGACTTTCTGATGCAGGCGTGCCTTCTTCACCTCGGCCGACGCCTCGTTGTCCAAACGAATCGCGTGCGAATCGTTCTTGCCCGCGATGTCTGTCGCGACCGGCACCTTCAGTTTGTCTTCACCTAACTGTTCAAACACCGAATCGCAGAACGTCGGATCGAACAGCGGTGCCGAGCCCAACTGAATCAGCGGATCGCCCGTTGCCTTGCCATACCCCTCGGCGTACGACTTGCTCACCCAGAGCGCCAGCAGACGCAGAATGCCACGCGTCCTCTGAAACCGCGCCAGACTCTGCCACTTGCGCTCAAACACCGAGATCACGGATGGATGGAACGGATACGAATTGCGAAACAGGTCGGGAATATTCTCGCCGTTCATGTTCGCGAGTTCCGCCGCATGTTCCTTCGCCCATTCCGCGTGCTCCGCTGCTGCCTTCCGCCCGTCCTCCGGCAAGCCTGTCCATTCAAACAGCCTGCGGCGGATGATTTCGTTCACCTCGCCTTCGTTCGACATGCTGATTGCCTTACCCACGCGATCGAGCATCTTCTTAAACGCTTCGTAATCGGCCCGATCCTGCGCATCGGGCAATTCCGTCTCGCTTGAGGACGGAATCGACACGCACACCACCACGCGATCCGCCGCCGCGGCGACACCGGTCAAATTCTGCAAGAACCGCAGCATCTCGCCGCCTGAGGAGCGCTTTCGCGCCCCGCTGACATAATTCATCAACTCGTCCATGAGGATCAGGGCAGCGCCCTTTTCGCCGCAGGCAGCTTCCAGCATCTGGCTGATCACATCGCCGCCCGGTGCAATGCCCTCAGCATCATGCTTTGAGAAGATCTCGAAGGCCTTCGCACCTCCTAGCTGCCATGCGATTTCCCCCCACGGGGTCGCGCGCTTGGGCTCGCCCTTGTTTCCGCGTCCTTCGAGCACATCAAACTCGGTGCCGACAAACACCGCGACCGCGGCTTTGGGCACTTCGGCAATCTGCGCACGAACAAGGATCGAATCGACCCCCTGCCAGCCCCTTGCAACCGAACCGTTGTTCGCAAGGTGGTAGAGCGCGGTGAGCGAGTGCGTCTTGCCGCCACCGAACTGGGTGGCCATGTTGAAAACCGCCGATGTCTCTACCTTCACGCCCGACAACCGACGTATCACCTGCGACGACAAGTCCAACAAACTCTTCGTCAGATACGTCCGTTGAAAGAAGCGATCGGGCTTGATGTAGTCCTCTGGCGCCGTTCGGTCTCGAACGTGGTCGAGGTGTACCGCAAACTCAGAAGCATCGAGCGGGCGATTCTCGCGAAGATCTTCGCGGGGTGTAACGACTTGGTACCAGGGTTTGAGCTTTGTAGCCATCTCGCAAGATCCTCACTTACCACTTCGAGAAGGCTCGAAGCATCGGAACATACTTCCAGAACTTGAAGAACCCAAACGGAAAGGACTCGTTCTTGTCGTGGCTTCCAACCAGCAGGCAGAGCGTCTGACCGCCATCGACTGCCACTTCCGGCATCGACCCACTCAGCGAGCTTACCAGTTCGGCCGCCTTCTCCCAATTCTTCCGATACGTGATCACCACCCCAAGTGGCGCACGAACGCATGAGACTTTCCAGAGCGAATAGGCCGCACGCTCGTCGCTCATGCTGTTTTCTAACTCGAAGACCGCTGCCGGCGCTGCCCAAGCTTTCTTACCCTCGGGGCTGCTCGCAAATGCCATAACGTCGATGACCAGATACTCCTGCTGCACCTGCGGCAGCAAATCCAGCGGGTGTCCCTTTGCCGCGGCCTGCCACCCAATAGCGCGGCACGATTCGACAACGGCACGAGTCATCAGGCCGGTCCATTGTGCGAGACTTGCAGAAAGCGCGGCCGCGCGCAGATCGTCGGCGTACGGCCGTTGCCGCGTGGTCTCGATGAACTGATCGCGCCATGAATCTTCCGAAGTCACAGATTACTCGTAATTGATTGTTATGCTGACGATGTCGGCGCGGAAGTGCCGATCGAGAAACGCGACGAAGGAGCCAAGCAACTGGTTGTCGTGGCCCTCTTTCCTTGATTGCACCGCCGCAACGACGACCTGGCCGATGCACTTCTCAATCCAGATCCAACCGTTGTAACTCTTGTGCGCCCACTTCTCATAGTCCTTCATCTTGCGGCCGCTGCGATAGAGTGTGCCCTTGCCCGAGCGGCTCAGTACGACTTCCTTCTTGACGACTGCGCCGTAGAGATTGATCCCCGCACGCGGAACGATTGTGATCCGAATCATTTCAGCTCCCTAGTAGCCCAATCCCTTTTTTCTCGCCAGCACGCCATCCACCCAGCGCTTCTCATCTGTCGTCGCCGGATACAAGGCGGAAAGCGACTGAGCGAGTTTCCAGAAACGTGCCTCTTTTCCCACGCCATCTTCGCCAAGGAACCGCTTGAGCGCTTCGCTGCGGCCGCCTGCGAAGAAGATCATGGCTTGATGCACCTTGTCGAGCACGGTCGCACCGGGCTTTGCACCTTCCAGACCGCCGAAGCGACCACCAGCGCTTGCCACTTCTGCCTCGATGGCATCGAGTTCTTCGAAGAGGGTGCTTTGCTTGACCTTTTTCTTGGCCTTGCGAGCTTTGATGTTGGTCGCATCGTCGTCAGCCTCTTTGCCGAAGAGATACCGGGCGCGTTCGGAAACCGGGAGCAGGCGGGCGGAATCGCCCTTCACTTCAACGATGGACTCGCTTTTTTCGAGGTGGATACCGAGGCCCTGCGCAATCTTGCGCGCGGCGTCGAACTCCAGGACGAATCCGGCCACCTTACCGCTTTGCTTGCTCGTCGCCTCTTCGCCATTGCTTTCCGCTTCCTCATCATCTTCGTCCTCGCTGCTCGATTGCGGCTTCCCGCCGCCGAGTGTCCAGAGCCACATGGCGGTGAGGCGGGCGTCTGGCTCAAGGCCTGCGGCATCGGCTTCCTTGAAGATCATGGAGAGCGCTTCATTGGAGACCACTGCCCACACCTGCTCCAGGTACTCCCGCAGCGGGACAATCTCTCCGTTTGCTTTTTCAACACGTCCCCAACGACTAAACACTTCAAGCGCAGGGCCGAGGCAAGCAAAGATCGCATCCGCACCGACAACCTTCTCAGCCGCCAACCGGGGCATCCATTCAGCGATCTTGCTGGGCAACTCGGAAAGTACTTCTCGCCACTCACCGACCGATTTGGAGTCAATCGATAAGTCGCCAGCAGCGCTTTCTCTTGGTCGGCAGACAATGTGAACGGACGAATTTAGCGAAGCGGTGTTTAGCGCATTCATGCGATTGCCCCGCTCCGTATCTATTGGCCATGAAGCAGTAACCACCCAACCACTCTTGATGATCGCTTCCAGCAAAGCCTCCCATCCGGATGTGGACTTGTGTGCAAACACAATCACGCCAATGCCGCCAGGGACAGCCTCTCGACGACCAACCAAGAAAGCACCCGCTAGAATATCTCTATACCGAACCAGTTCCTCCATGTTCTTTGGATGATTTACCGTCGCCTGTCGTCCCTTGGGGGTTACTTCATGCAACAGCTTAATGTTGTTGTTGCCAAGCGTGCGCCGTAGCCAAACATAGTAGAAATCGCTTAACTCTGCATAAGGCACTGAATCGTAGTACGGAGGATCGGTGATAAAGGCAGCAACACAATCGTCCGGCAGCACCTGATCTTCCGCTGATGACTCGGCTACTTGTCCCGGGCTTCCCGCCGAGACAGATTCTCTCTCGATGTATCTTGCAATCCAGTCAATCTGGTTACTCCAACATCCTGAAGCCGATGCTGTTGGATTTGCCTCTGCGAAATCGGCCAACATCGGCAACTTCTTCTCGCCACCCAAAGTTGCCGCAACAAACTCACCGCCATGAACCCAGCGACACAAGGAACTTAGATAATCTACTTGCCTGTCAATTGCGAATGCCATTAAGACAATGACGGCTTCGGCAAGTTCGTGACCTAAAACCTTTCGGATGTTGCCACTCTCGGCTGCGAGTGCATCCTGGTAGGCTCGTATAGCACGGAGCTGGCGGGCGGTAAATAGATCCGCCCAGACCCTGAAGCCGTACAAGGGCAACTGAGACCCGACCGCACGGTGCGAGTCTTTTTGGGGAATCGGTTCATTGGGAAGATCCAGTCGATTGTATTGTGCGATAGACCGTTCGCCAAGCCATGCTTGGCTATCGGCAATCGCGTGAAGATCTTTGTCCGTCGGAGGTCGATAAAAGCGTTGACCGCTCTTCTCCGCAAACACGGCAAGAAGTTGAGCATCGTCCGCGCCACCGACCTGCTTGGCAAGCTGGGCTTGGACTCGCTTCTTTGGGGTTGTGTATCCGCACGATGGCAATGGGCACGTTACCGAGAACCCGGAACATGTTGCCGCAGCCTTGCTTGCCGCGTCACCACGGAGAAGAGTCGGCGTTAGCTGGGCGGACTTTCCATCCCGTTGAAGCCCTATCGCTACGGGACTGTCGCCCGACCTGAGCATCGCACGGCGAAGCATTGGGATTCGCACGCCGCATCCCGTTCCCTCGCAGACCACTGTGCGTGCCCACATGTACGACAGAGGAGTAGACCCGTCTTCGCCCTTGGGATACACCGCATCGAGCCGCTTGGCGACGCTGTCGCCGATTACGGCTCCCCACTTCCGTGCCTCAACCGCAAGGCCGTCTCCATATTTCTGGAGCTGTTCGATGGAGAAGCGATTTAAGATCACGGCGATCGGGTTCAGATCACTCGCGAACGCTTCAGCCCCAACTCGAACAGCTTCGAGGGGGATCGAACCGCCACCCGCAAATGGATCGACCACCATCGGCTTGGAATCGGATGCGCCGCCGACCGCCTCGTGGGCTGCCTGAACGAGCGCACGTGAGGTGTCGAGGTAGTCTTTGTCAGTCGAGTGGTCCCAGTCCGCACAGTCGGCGATGAAATCGAGGAGGACCGTCCGCAGCGTTGCAGGGTCATCAAGCAGCTTCGGGTTCTTAGAGACCTGGACAAGCAACTTGTACGACTCGTTGCTCGCCTTCCCCAAGGCGATCTGGGACCACTTGGTCATCCGTTGCCGAGCTTCGTCGAGAAACCGCTTCGGACGAATCACGGCGCCTTCGCCCGGCTTCAGCGGCTCGGCGCCAACTTGCAATCGGGGCGCTCGAACCTCGCCTTTGGCATTTGCCTCCTTTGCCCACGCGGCAAGGTCAACCGGGTCGGGCCACAGCGAAGCCAAAATGACGGCCCGGCACGACGCCAGCGGACGCCGCGCCCACCAGATGTGAAGCGTCGAGATGTGACCATGCCGAATGGATTTCTCTCGCCTCGCATGAGCGGAGATGCGGGCGATAGGAAAATCAACTTCGATAAGGCGTTTGGGGTAGGGGGTCATGAATATGGTGATGAATCTGGATTGCCGGAAACGCCGCTTGGGGGCAACTGCAAGTATGGTGCGCCGCTTCCCGCGCCGCCAGGGATGGAAACCTCGGGCGTGATTTCTTCGAGGTTCGGAAGTCGCGAGTATTTCGGGTGCCGAACCTCGAGCGCATCGAGCAATTGGGATTCCCATCGCTGAATAAGTCGAATGAAATGCGCCCACGACTGCTCTATTAAATCGCCGACGGTCGTCGTGGATCGGAGATCGGCTTTGTGCCAGCCGACATGCTTCTGGAACACAGTCTCGCACAATCTGGGTACGCCATCATGAATGCCGACCGGAACAATCATCTCGTGAACCAAACTGTTCCGCCGGACAAGAAACCAATTCGCTGACCCGATCTCCCGTTCGTCTCCTCTATCGGGTTGCGTCTGTTGGGCCAGGCCAGGAGCGGATTGAAAGCACTTAGCCAGATTCTCAATCGCCGCGGCTGCAAAAGCGAAAAATCCGAACAACGCGTCGTGCAAGTCCAAGAGTGTCTGCGCATCCCACTCTTGGAAGCTTTGAGAGGTTAGATGGCAAGCGGTGTCGTAGGCCTCCCGCACCGACTGACATCGCACGATACAGGAGTAATGGTGTTCGCAGAATTTCGCCCAGGCTGCGTTGGCGAATTCGACACTTCCTCCAAGTCGATTGGGCAAAACGAATCTGGCCCAAACCTCCGGATAGATCGAAAAATAATTGGCAAAGTCAGACTCTTCGAACAAATGGCGCTCAATCACATCGCCATGCCTTCGAATCAGGTCTAGAGCTTTCAATTCCGCGCTCATTCAAATGCCTCCCACCACGCCGCTTCAGCACTCTTAAGGTCTCGGCCCGACCAATCGTCAGAATCAGCGACGGAACCCTCGACACAAACCTCTGCCAGAGGGTCTTTCAGGTAGTTAGCGAAGCAGACAAACCAGTCATCATCAATGATGCAGGGGTCTTCGTCGCACCGCGAGTCGAGTTCCACCCAGAATCCGTCCCTAAAGTCCCAATCGCCGCCTTGCGGCGCATCGATGCATTCATTGGTCTGACAAACGAGACGATGGTCTTGCAGGTGCACAAGGAATTGTCCAAAGTTCTTGCCGATCTGTTTCGTGGCGTAGAACTGGATGTCGCAACCAGACGGCGCCCATGGAAACATGTAAATCGCATCCAGAAACCTAGCGAGCATGCCGAGTTGCTCAGGAAGTAGCTCTTTCCGCTTGAGGCCAAGGCGAACGAGTTCAGCGAGAAGCGGGATCAATTGCCAATTGTCCTGGTCGAACTGAAATCTTGGGCGGGATTGATCCGGTACTTCGCTCACGCCTGCGACTCCTTCCGAATCGCCGCAGGACCAAGACGATATTGCTCAACCCGCACCACAGTTTCCCACCCGAGCGTGGCGGGATTCTGAACCATGTTCAATTCCGGACCGCCCTCCGCTGGAGGCTGGGGCCGCGCGCAGTTAAACACGGCGTAGAGCCAGAAATCGTTCGTCAGTCGCTCCGCGGCGCGATACTCGTTCGCGCTCAGGAAGACTTCACCCACGCCCGCGCGACCTTTGACCTCGATGAAGCGGACCTCAACGAAGGTCTTTGGGTCCTCCGGATGTGGACGACGCGAGATGAGATCGAATCCGCGGTTGTCCTTCTGGACATCCTCGACGATCCAGCCGCGGGCCGTTTCGTAGTCGATGGCGACCTGCACGGCGCGCTTCTCGATTTCGTCATCGCGCACCATCGGAGCCATCTCCGGCGCGTTGCGCTCCGGGTGAGGCATCACGACGGCGCGGCCGAGATGCACAATGTCCGCGATGGTCGCGTGGCGTTCCATATCGAGCTCACGCCGACGCGTGTCGAGCCGATTGTTGAGATCGTCGAGATGCTGATCGGACATGGCGATCCGGCCTTCGATGCCTTGGATTGTCTGGCCTTGCTCCTTGCGCTCATAGAGCTCGGCGAGCGTGAGGTTCTCTTTGTGCAGGAGCGCCTTCAGGCTGATATCCACGTGCTGGGCGACGCGCTCGATCTCGTGCGAGCGTTCAGCCTGAACTTCCGTCTGCCACGGCTGTAATGTCTGGTTGATGAGAAAGCTTTCCGTCGCCTCGCGCGAGGGACGTTTGATCGTCGGCTTCGGACTTGCAGCTACTGGCTTGCCGGCTGCCGCGGCTTTGGCGGCGACTGCAGGAGTGATTTCCTGGAAGATAGTCGGATGGCGAATCGCCATGGCGCCAGCGGCATCCGTCTCGACGACGAAGAGGCGACGGTGGAGCGTGTTTCCCCGGCCATCCTTTATAGAGGCGGCGAAGACATCGAGGACTGCCTCGGTCGAGAGCTTGAGGGAGTAGAAGATGCTGCCGCGGCGGAGGGCGTCGGAAGCTTCTTCGGTGAGGGCGGAACGGACGACCTCAAAGAGTGGGTGGCCGGGTGTCACCCACTCGAGCGTGGGTTCTTTCGCGAGATAGACCTTGTCGAAGCAAACTTTCGAATACTCGCGGCCAAGCTTGCCGAAGCGGGCTTCGAGTTTGTCGCCCATGGGGAGAAGGTGGCGGGGAGTGCGCCCGATGCGGTAGGCGTGGCCACTCGCGGGGGGTTCGGAGACAGGCTTGGGATTCAGACCCACGAGCGGCGCGGCATCGACGAAGAAATTCTCGATGGCTTCAGGGACGAGGCGGCGTTCCTTGGCTTCGACCGTGCGACCGATGATCGCGGAGAGATTGAGTTCGCGCTTGGCGAGGCCCTCGAGAGCAGATTCGGTGATCGAGCGGAAGCGTGCAGGATCGACCTCAGCGACGATGCGGTCTTCGACTTCTTTCACATCGATGCGGCGGGCGTAGAGATCGCGGAAAAGCTTTTCGATTGTGTTGGCAGGGAGGATCTCGCCCACAACATCGAAGACCTGATCGGTGCCGAGTTCTTTGCGGATTTCGGCGAGGCGATCCTGGAGCTTGCCCAAGACGCGCCCTTCGCGTGTGTTGGTCGCGACGAAGTTGAAAATGATGCAGGGGTGTTCTTGCCCATAGCGGTGAATGCGGCCGATGCGCTGCTCAAGGCGCACGGGATTCCAAGGGATGTCGTAGTTCACCATCTCCGAACAGAACTGGAGGTTAATGCCTTCGCCCGCGGCCTCGGTTGCGACGAGGATCTGGCACGTCTCGCGAAACTCACGTTCGGCGTAGATGCGGCTGCCGGGGGTGTCGCGATCCCCGATTTTCATGCCGCCGTGGATCACGGTGACGGTGAGGCCCCACTCGCGGAGTTTGCCCAGCGGACGGCCATCTCGGCCATCACCTGCGAGGAAGTCGAGCGAGTCTTTGTGCTCGGTGAAGATCAGGAGCTTCTTCTTAGGGTCGGCGAAGAAGCCGTTCTCGTTGAGGATGCTTCGGAGCTTGGTCAGCTTCGACTCAACCTCACGCTTTTCAAGCAGCTTCGCCTGCTCGATGAGTTTGGTGAGCTTCGCAATCTCATCCCGGAGCGCGGCGGGGTCAATCGACGCAACGACATCTTCGAGCTGCGCAACGATTTCCTGTTGTTCTTCGTCGGTGAGGTCGTCGAAATCTTCGGGAAGCTTGTTCTCGATCTGCGCTTTGCGATGGGCGTCGGGATCTTGGAGGATCTTCTCGCGACGGTCTTTCATGCGTTCGAGGCTGCGGCGGACGGCGTAAATCGTCGAGGCCATGCGGCGCTGGAGCATGGCCATCGTGAAACCGAGGGCGCGGCCGCGGGCTGAATCGTCCCCCGAAGCAGCGATGGACTGGTCCTCCACGTAATGCGTGAGCGCGTCGTAGAAATCGAGCTCGTCACCATCAAGCTGGAAATCAGCCGTGTTGACCTTGCGCTTGGTGAAAAGTCGCCGGACCTTGCCCGTGACGGGGTCAGGGAACGCGACAAGTGCTTCCTTAATCCGGCGCAAGTAGAAAGGCGCTTCATTCTGGCGCATTGCTTGTTCGAGACTTTCGACGTTGCCGTAAACGTCTTTGTCGAGCAGCGAGAGAAAGAGACAGAAGTTCTCGGGGTCGCCTTTGTGAGGCGTGGCTGTCATCAGAAGGAGATGGTCGGTCATGCCGGACAGCGCCTCGCCAAGCCGAAACGCGAGAGTCTTGCGATCTTCCGCATACGCGGCCATCTTGTGGGCCTCGTCCACAATGACCAGATCCCACCGGCTGCGGAGAAGGCTTTCGCGGGCGTCTTCGATCCGCGAGACCCATGAGATGGAAGTGATGAGCTGGTTGCGATCCTGCCAAGGATTCTGGCCGTAGTTCGTACGCAAGACCTCGCTGTTGATGACCTCGAAGGTCTCGCGGAATTTTTCCTTGAGTTCACGCTGCCATTGAAACGTGAGGTTGGCGGGCGTGACGATGAGAACGCGCCGCACAAGGCCGCGAGCCTTGAGCTCTTTCAACAACAGACCGGCCATGACAGTTTTGCCAGCGCCCGGATCGTCGGCCAGCAAGAAACGGATGCGTGGAAGCTTGAGAAAATACTCGTAGACCGCTTCGAGCTGATGCGGAAGCGGATCGACACGGGCAATCGAGAGTGAGAAGTATGGGTCGTATTCATACGCGAGGCCGAGGCGTTGCGCTTCAATTCCGAGACGGAAGAGCGAGGCGTCGCCATCGAGAGGATCCTCTCCCGTTTGCGATGAAAGAAATTGCAGTTGCTCGGGCGATAGCACGACATCGCGCACGAGGCCTGAGGTTAAACCCCGTCCGACAACTTTTAGATTGACGCCGAGCGAAAGGGCGATCAGCACCTCTACCGGTTCAGGTAGCACAGGACCGCTCAGCACGGATCCGATTTTTACATCTGAAGCAACCACGCCCATGCTCCCGGTGAACGAACAGCGCACCGAACACTCAATTTCGGTGAGGGGCAGAGCTTATCACAGCCGTCGGCATCATTTCGGATTTGCCGGTCGGGAGCGCAGCCTTGTCAACCTTGCGGCGGACATCACGGTGTCCGTGAGGGCACAGGGTGAATGGCACGCAAGTCTATTGGGAGATTCGAAAAGGACACCGCCGCGCCCAGAAGGAAGCGCGACGGTCGATTGCTTTGCCATGCCTTGGTACCACGAAATCGTCTGTTGCGGGCCTTCTCACGCCCGGCGACGGTGGACCGCCATGAATGACGGATTGTCCGGTAGGTTCAGGTACGCGATCAATCGCTTGATCATCGGACCTCCCTTCTGCCGACCGTTGGCCAGCGAACAACTCTATCGGGCGTCTGAACGCGTGCTCTCGACTCGGTCAACCCCGATCATCAAACTCAAACCGCAGCACGCGCGGCGCGCCGCAGGTCGGGCAAAGGTCTCCCGAGCGCGGTCCTCTTGGATCTCGCGGCGATGCCACTTCGTCGCTGAAGCTAATCACAACATCGAAGTCCGCGCCTTCTTTCCATCCGCACGTGCGGCATGCTCTTGGGTTCTTCTTCTGGATCGCTTTCGAGACTGCTTCCAGTCGTTGTCGGACCGACTTCATATTGAGTCCCCTACCAATGCCGCTTGCCGATCGCTTCGATCACCGCCATCGGCGCGATGTGATCGAGGTACCGCGCCGTGGTCTTGATGCTGCTGTGCCCTAGCTGCTTGCTGATCAGGCCGATGTCCAATCCTTCCTCGCGGAGCTGCGAAGCGTGGGTGTGACGAAGCCCATGGGCGTGCACGCGTCTGACGAGACCGCCACGGGCCGCGAGCGTGGGGAACAGCCGCCTGACCGCCGCCGTTGCCATTTGATTCCCGTCCTTTGTGCAGATCAGCGGTTGCCCTGGCGTGAAGCCGAGATACTCGCGGAACTTCATCCACTCCGTCAGGATGGCTGTGCCGCCGACATCGATGCCGATCGTTCGCGCTTTGCCGCCCTTGCCGCACAACACTCGTATCGCGGCCGAGCACGCGCCGCTTGGATCGGGGCGGAACATCACGTCCACGGGCCGCAGCGCGAGAGCTTCCGCGATGCGCAGGCCCGACCGGTAGAGCAACGCGATCAGCGTTCGGTTGCGCACCGCCGTCCATGGGCGCGTGCCGCACGCATCCATCAGTAGACGGACCTCGATGTCGGTCAATACCTCGGGCGGGAAGCGCCGCGATGCGTGCGTTGGCTTGAATCGGGTCTCTGCGTCGTCGTCTCTGCGTTGCGTTCGCGTGGCCATTTGGGTCTCCATGTGCGCTACGTTCTTCAGTGAACTCGTAGCGCACAGGTACCTCAAACGACCCCCCAAAGCAAGGCCCAAAACCGTGGCACAAAATGGGCATTCTTGGCACACCTGGCGGCCTTGTCCGTGTCGTAAGCCCTTTGTTTGTAGATACTTGTGATGTCACGCGCACAGGAGGTGTGACACGGCTCAAAACCCACCTCCCTGGCCATCGGACGGTGCTTCCGCCGCGCTCTTTTGGTGGCCGTTTTCGTTCGGTTTTTCGGCTTCGTCTGCCGCGTCGGCCGCTCGCCTCTCGTCCTTTGTGAGCGTCTGAATCATGCCGGTGAACTCGATATCCGAGTCGATGATCCCGGCCGCCACTTCGAGCGCCTGCATCCGGCCGACCAGTTCGTCCAGTTCGATGGAATCGCGGCTGAACTTGAGCAGCACAGCCGCGGCGCTCACGCGGGACGCGTGGGGCGTGCTTGGGTCCGACATCAGTTTGGCCAGCGTGCCGATCGCCATCGGGGCGTAGCGCTGGGCGAATCCGATCGCCTGCGCAAACGACTCGCGGCGGAGGCGGCGAAACTGGCGCGAGAACTCCGGTTCCTCGAGCCAGCGGTACACCGTCCGCGGGCTCACGCCAACGATCTCGGCGGCCTTCGCGACCGACGGTTCGCTCAGAAGCGCTAGGACGGTTTTCTCTTGGTTGGGCGTCAGCCCCTCGACGGATATGCCTGACATGTTCTATCCCCACGAATTGCCCAAGTGGGTCGTCACCCACATCAACGTCCAGTAGCCCACATTCCGCGATCAGTTACCCACATTCGGAGCGACATTCGCGGAATGTCGCCACATGGCCTTGCTGTGTTGGCCGGTTCTTGCCCTCATGTGTCCAACGCCTGCGGCAAAACGCCTCACGCGATGGAGACCACGAACATGAGCGCCATGATGAACGACGAACCGCTGCCCGTCCTCCACGCCGCTGCCGCCAAGGCCCGCACGGCGCTCGGTCTCAGATACCTGCCCGTTGTAATCCGCAGCGAATCGTCCGCGTTCGCCGTCGCCGACCGCACCAGCGCAAGCGTGGTGATGCTCGGCGAAGACGCGTTCTGGGTGGTCTGTCTCGCCGATGCCGCCAAGTTGGAGCGCGCCGGGTACGAGTGGGCTCCGCGCCCGTCCGCTCGCTGAGCGCGAACGCCGGTGTGCCGCGCGGCCGAGAGGTCGCGCCGCGCCTTGCCGTCGCAGCGTGCGACGGCGTTCAGAGTCCACGAAATGGAGAGTCCCATGAGCCCGACGATCAAGACTTCCGCCGTCAAGAACCCCGCCACCGAGAAGGCCCGCAAGGCCGTACTGGCCGAGATCAGTAAGCGGCTCAACGAGCCAACTCCCGCCACCGCCCCCAAGCCAAACGCGACGACGGCCAACGGGGCCAACCGTGCCAAGGGATCGCCCAAGGACGCCACCAAGCGCGCTCCGGCGGCCCAAGGGCCAACGTCGGGCGCGATGGGCCAAACGCAGAAGGGACAGACGGCCGCCAAGCCAGCCAAACTTGGAGCGTTGGACGCCGCGGCCAAGATCCTCGCCGAATCGAAGACGCCCATGCGGGCGGTCGAGATTTACGCCGCGATCGAAGCCGCTGGCCTTTGGAAAACGCTCGGCAAGACGCCGGAGGCGACCATTTACGCCGCGATGATCCGCGAGATCGCCGCGAAGGGCAAGGACTCGCGCTTCAAGAAGGCCGATCGCGGCATGTTCACCGCGACCGGGAAGGGTGGTTGACTTCATTCCGCTTGCTCCGAAGCCCCGGCCGTCGGGGCTTTTTCTTCGGCCGCAGGCTTTGCAGGAATGCGTTGGGCCTTCTTGCCCGTAAAGCCCTCCCACCGCTGCACGATCACATCGCAGTACAGCGGATCGAGCTCCATGAGGAAGGCACGCCGACCGTGCATCTCGGCCGCGATCAGCGTGCTGCCGCTGCCGCCAAAGAGATCGAGGACGTTCTCGCCGGGCTTCGATGAAAACTGGATGGCACGCGCGGCGAGTTCGACGGGCTTTTCGGTCAGGTGAACCATCGATTGCGGGTTCACCTTTTTCACGTGCCAGAGGTCCGTGGCGTTGGCGGGCCCGAAGTAGCGGTGCGCTGCGCCCTCATGCCATCCGTAAAAGGCGAGTTCGAACGCGCCCATGAAGTCCTTCCGCGTCAGCACGGGATGCTGCTTGTCCCACACGATCGATTGCGAGAAGTACAGTTCGTGCCGCTTGAGTACCGCGGGATAGTTGCCGAGGTTGGCGTAGCCGCCCCAGATGTAAAACCCGCCGCCGGGGATCAGCACGCGCGCCATGTTGCCGAACCAGCCGTCGAGCAGCTTGTCGAACTGCTCGTCGGTGACAAAGTCATTTGCGAGTGGCCTGTCCTTCGCGCGGAGCTTCTTGGTCGTGCCCTTGGTTTGCCCATCGCGGCGTGCGGCATCGAACTGCTGGTGGTGGCCACGCTCGGCGGAACCCGGATTGCCGGGAAACGAACTCAATCCCGCCGCGATGGCGTTGTTGCTCCGCGGTTCGACCTTCACGTTGTACGGCGGGTCGCTGTTCACAAGATGGATGCGGTCACCATCGAGCAACCGATCCACGTCGGCCACGCTCGCGCTGTCGCCGCAGAGCAGCCGGTGGTTGCCCAGCACCCACAAGTCGCCGATCTGAGTTGTCGCTTCATCGGGCGGCTCAGGAACATCGTCAGGATCGACAAGACCCGGATTCGGCGCGGGTGCGATCAGTTCGCGCAGTTCGTCGGGGGTCCATCCGAGCAGGTCCAGGTCGAAGTCGAGGCCCTGCAACGCCTCGAGTTCCTGCGGAAGGAGCTCCATGTCCCACTCGGCAATGTCGGCAGATCGGTTGTCGGCGATCCGAAGCGCCTTCACCTGCGCTTCGGTCAATCCCTCGGCCACGTGCACGGGCACGCTGCTCTGCTGCAGGCTCTGTGCGGCCTTCCACCGCGTGTGCCCCGCGATGATCACGCCGTGCTCGTCCACGACGATGGGCTGTCGCCACCCAAACTCGCCGATCGACTTGGCGACGACCGCCACGGCGGCCTCGTTCTTTCGGGGGTTCTTCTCGTACGGCTTGATGGTTTCGATGCTTCGGTATTCGATCTTCATGCTGACTGTTCTCCACCCCTGAATTTCTGACCCGATCTCGTGCGCCAGGGATTCGCACGCGATCACGTTTTCCGCTTTGACCCCTTACCGCCTTACTCCCCTTACCGCGATTTCCTGTTTCTCTCTAAAGCTGTTGTTTGTGGGTCATGCCAAAACCCCAGTAAGACCAGTAAGGCGGTAAGGCCACTATCCCGCGTCCTTGAACAAAAGTGGACGCAGGACAATGCCGAGCCGAACCTTGGCCGCCCTACCACCGATCCACTTCGTCGCGGTCTCGCAGCCGCGTTTGGCGAGGGCTTCGCCAAGAAGAGTGGCCGACAACGGCTGCTCCCCGTTCTCCGAGCACCAGCCTCTGTAGCACTCGTGCAACTCCTTCCATGCAGTGAATACCCCGCCTTGTTCCACTTCACAACGCTCGGCCACAAATCTCCCAACTCCGTCTTCTTGCTCTCGGTACCCTGCGGTGGCGACAAGAACCGCGTTTGGTGCAGGCATCGGTTCGTGCTGCCATCGAACACCCGCACGGACGAGCGTGGCGAGGATTCCAGGCCACTCCGCTTTTAACTCGTCGAGCAGGTTGGCATTCCGCTCCTCCGCCGGAATCACGACGGAAAAGGGCACGAGCAGGATTCGTCGCCACACCGCTTCGGACTCCTCCCGAATCAGCGGCTTGTTGTTTGTCACAAGAAGTGTCTTGTGCGTGCGGACGAAGCTGAAGAAATCCTGGCGCATGAACCGGCCCTTCAGCAACTTGTCACCGGTCAGTTGCTTCATGCGCTGGATCTTCAGATGAGCGCCGCTCTCGGTCTCGCTCGCCACCACGAGCCTGCGTCCCATCAGATCCGCGATTTCTGTCGCGTGTTCTCGTGTCTGCGAGCACACGAGCAAGTCCGGTGGCGCGACGCACGCGTAATCGCCCATGAGTTCGAGGGTTGTGTCAACCAGAACCGATTTGCCGTTGGCACCGCAACCAAAGAAAATGGGCAGCCGCTGCTCTCGGCAGTCGCCGGAAAGACACATGCCGAGCAGACCGAGCACAAACTCTTGAAGCGACTCATCGCCGTCGAAGATGCGGTTGAGGAACGCCTCAAACCTCGGACACTTCGCCTCGGCATCGAATATCACCGGCGCGAGCTTGGTGATGAGCTGCTCCTGATCATGCGGGCCAATCGCGCCAGTGCGAAGATCGAGCGTGCCGTTCTCGACGTTGAAAGCCCAAGGGTCTGCGTCGAGTTGGTCTGAATCGACAGCAAAAGCGGGAAGGCTGCAGGCCAAGCTGACGGCGGCATCAATCCGGCTGCGCGATTCGCTCTTGTGAGCCCACTCGGATCGCGCGCGAGTGGGAATTCCGGCGGCCGCCGCATTGGCAATGCCTCGGCTGACGGTTGTCATCAAGTACCTCGGCACTTCGGGTGTGCACCGCCTCCACCGGCGTCCATCCCACTCAAGCCATTGCCCCATGGAAGCGCAGTACCGAAGGCGATTGGCGTACGCGTCGGCGAGGCGCTCGGCGTTCCCCAAATCCGTAAAAGGTCTTTGGCATGAAGAAGCGTGGGTCGCAACGACCTGATCCGCGGATGCGGGAGCCAGAATGGGCTGAACGAATCCGGAATCGCGAAGCCAGCCGTAGGGCCTCTCGTGAGGCTTGCTCGATGCGTCCGAAATCTTGTGAAGCAGGTCTTTGTCCGTCCACGGTGGCTCGCACCGCGGGTTGTATTCGTCAAGAAGCAGCCGCATCGCGGTGTGCTGATCCAATCCAAACCCATGCACCAGCGCGGTGGCGGCGGCGTATGTGCGCGAGTGCCCGCCGTTGCCAGAAATGGCGGGCGGCATCGCGGCGAGATATGCCGAGGCGCGCCGAACTACGGAATCCGCGGGTGCGGAGGAAGACCGGGACGTAGCCGTCGCCGCCGACGTTGGCCCGGGTGGCGTTCTGGCCGCGAGGTCCGGGTGAAGCTTCTTTACAACCGCCGCCGCCAAGGCCGCGACGCATCCCGCCAAGTAATCTGCATCTGCGACGCCGGGCTTCTCTTTCAACCAGTCGTATGGCTCGCCTTTTGGATGGATGCTGGGGCCGACAAGCGTTTGCTGGCCATTGCTACGAAACTCAACGATCATCTTGCCGGTAATGGGATCTTTGTGTTTCTTGGTGACAGCGCCGGACGCGATGTACCACCAGTGGGAATTCGGCGCGCTCGCGCGACCGGTCTTCGCTTCGGTGGCAGGCAGGAACTTGGGCGCAAGCGCGATCGCCTCGTCGCAATCCAAATCCACGTCAACCAGCCATCCGCTGACCTCTCCCAGAGCCAGCCCGACGTTGCCTTCGCCGCTGAAATACTGAGGCAGTTCGGCTTCGCTGAAGCGCAGGCTGGTCCAATTGTCCAGAACGCAACCCTTTGCTTGACGAGGCACCGGCAATGGCATGTAGCCGAGACCGAGATACTCCCGCGCCGCTTCGAGGCGGCTTGTTGATGCACACTCCATCGGTCAGTTCCTGTTCTCGCGTGACGAGTCGTTCGAATGGCCGGCGTACCTCTGTTCGAGAATCGCCGCAAACATCCGCCGTTGCTTCTTCCAGTCCGGCTCGAGTGCGATCAACCGAACGTGCTGCTCACCGATGGGCTCCCGCCCCGTGGCCGGCCGATTCATGAAGAGCAGTTGCTCCTGAATGTCCGGCGACAGATTCAGCAAGTTGACGATCTGGGAGATGCGTGCCCGCGTGAGGCCCGCAACCAGCGCGACTTCGGCGTAGTCGCGTAATTCGCCCGCTCGAACGAGAGCGTCGATACGGTGCGCGAGCGCGACCAGCCGCGCGATTCGGAGCGGGGTTTGAATCACCGGCTTGACCGGCGCTACGCCTTCGCACAGTTCCACCCGCCCGTGGGAGTGCCGCTTCAGATGAATCTTGAACGACATCGTCATGGCGTTGCCTCCGTGTGAACCGCTGGCGTGATGTGAATCTCGCCCTTGGCGGAATCGAACCGGATCTGTGTGATCGCCAGCGCGAGCAGCCGGGCCCGCTCCGTCGGGCAAAGCGCGCTCCAGACAGGGGAAAACTCGCGCACGCCTCGCTCGACAGTTTCACGCCGCACGAGACCGTCCCGGCGGCGGGCGATCTCGCGATTGATCTCTTTCGCCTTCGTTTCGGCCGCGAGTCCGTGCCCCGCCTGCATCGAGACCGATGCCTCGGCCATGTACAGGTCGCGGGCCACTTCCAGCTCGCGAATCCGCGCTTCCTCACGGGCCCGCAACGAGTCGAACACCGCAGTCACAAATTCCGCGTTCTGGAAGACGGTCCGGATCTTGTCCACCACGAACTGCTCGATCTGCTCGGCGGGGACCAGCCCGCCGTTGCAGGACTTGCGCGTGATGCGGGCCGAACGGCACGAGTAATAGCGGTACGTGACACCGTTCTTACCGGTCGTCGTGGTGTGCACCATTGGCGCACCGCATCCGGAACAGACCAACAGCCCCTTCAGCGGGCCGCCCGCACGGTTGCGGGTGAGGCTTGCGCCAGACCGCCCGTTCTCGGCGAGTATCTGCTGGACTGCGTTGTATGCGTCAGCCGACACGATCGCCTCGTGAATGCCGTCATGCACGGCCGCGTGGTGCGGAACCTTGCCGATGACGAGCACGCTCGAGAGCAATTGGTGCAGCGTGCTCTTGCAGAAAGGCTTGCCGCCGAGTTCCTGTCCGTTCCGGCCGGTCCATTTCTTGTTGCTGATGCCTTCACCCCGAAGGAGGTCCACCAGTCTTCCAACAGACCGAACCTCAATGTACCGGGCGAAGATCGAACGAACCATCGCCGCCTCTGACGGATTCACGGTGAGCCTCGAGTCCACGATGTCGTAACCGAGGATGGGGCGTCCACCGGTCCATTCGCCCTTCTGCCGCGAGAGTGCGATCTTGTCGCGGGTGCGTTCCGACGCCAGTTCCCGCTCGAACTGGGCGAAGCTGAGCAGCATGTGCAGCATCAGCCTGCCCATGGACGTGGCCGAGTTGAAGGGCTGCGAAACCGCCACCAGCGCCACGTTCTTCGCTTCGAGCGCGGTCATCAACTGGGCGAAGTCGCGGATCGAGCGGGTGAAACGATCGAGTTTGTAGACCACGACCGTGTCGATCTTGCCCGCGTCGATGTCGGCGAGGAGCCGCTTCAAGGCCGGACGCTCGATGTTGCCGCCGCTGTATCCGCCGTCCTCGTACGCATCGGACACGCAGATCCAGCCCTCGCCTGCTTGACTCTGAATGTACTGCTCACCCGCGAGCCGCTGGGCGTCCAGCGAGTTGAAGTGCTGGGCGAGCCCGTCGTCGGACGACTTTCGGCAGTAGATCGCGCAGCGAACGGTCGGCTTGCTTTCTTGGCGTGATGCAGATGCTCCGCGACTCGGTTGCCGCGCTTGCTGGCGTCTTTCTGAGACCGAAGTGGCCATCAGGTCGCCCTCCTCTGCTTGAGGCCAAGGAAGAGCGGGCCATTCCAGTTCGAACCAGTGACCGCCTTGGCCAGCGCGCCCGCCGAGCCATACACCGTCCCGTCCAGTTCGAAGCCGCGTTCCAGCACTTTCACTTCAAGACGGCGTCCCTTGTACTTGCGCGTGATGATGGAACCGGCAAGGGGCAATCCTGTTGAAGACGATTTCAGCGGTGTTGCCGCTTGCGCGTATTCCGAGTGGACCGCGGCGGGAGGGCGTGCACGCAATCTGCTCTCGTCCGCAATCTCCGCGGCACGCTGCCGCGCTCGCTCGCTCAGCCCTCCAGCCGCTGCCGCTTGCAGACGCCAAAGGACGCGTTTGATCAGGTAGACGCGGTTGTTGGAGCGAGCGGCCTCCCCACTTGTTCGCTGGAACTCTTCCTGCAGCTGCGGCACGCTCAGGTTCATCAACCGCTTGAGCTGAAGATTCACTTCCATCACGACAGCCCTCCTTCGTCTCGCGACGATTTCGAAGGACTGAGGTCGCTCGGCTCGGCCCGGTCAAGCAACCGCGTGGCAGATTCGTGATGCTCGAAGTCGGCGAGAGTGCGGCCGCCGCGGCGCGAGAGAGCGCGGTCGAAGCCGACCGCGAGGATCTTCGCCATCTCGAAGGAGAATGCAGCGATCGGTTGATCTGCGGCGCGGGACGGTTGCGTCAAGGTGGGTGTCATCAACCCATTGAACGCACAGGTTTTCTGCGTGTTTCGTCACCGCGGCAACCATGCGCGTCTCAGAGCGTCTCAGCGCGTTTGGGATCTTCTGAGATCGTCTCAGAGCTGCCAGTAACCGCCCCAGAACGAGTTTTTCTTCTTTGCTGGCGGCGGCGAGCGACGAAATTGTCACCCACCGCCTGCTTGAGGAACTTCTCGTACTGCTGAAATGCGAGCAGTCTGCACACCGCCCCGACCTCGTAATTCCGATGACCATTGTTCCCCCGGCGTTTGACCCAATTCGCAGAGGGATCTGAATCAGCTTCTCGTTTCAACTGGGAAAGTTGAAAGCAACTCTTGCCCTTGCTGTATTTCTTGACCGCCGCGGAAAACCAGTAGCCCTGTCGCCAGACCTCGTTGGGCTTGGCATCGACAAAGTGAGATCCACGAGATTGGCGTGTCGGATGCGATGAGGGAGGGCTTTGCTGCTGCCACAGCTCCCTCGGCCCTTCAGATCGGGTTGCCACAATCGAACGCGCTGCGAGCTCGCTCGTCCTTGGACGCCAAGCCTCGCAAGTGTCGTGGATCTGCGTGTGCGAGATTTCAAGCCAGGCGTCGCCAAAAACGGGCCGAAGCACACCTTCGATCCAGTCTGCCAGGTCGGCGGACCTCTTCGCGAGATCCGCTGCAGCTGATTCAGTAAAGGTCTTGCTTTCGATGCGAGTTAGACTTGCCAAGAAAGTTAGAACTGCCTGCGCGTTCTCAGCGGCCTTGGCGGTCATCGGTCCGCCGCCGTCGAGCACTCCGGCGGGAAGGTGGTCTGTGATGGAGCCTGAAAAAATCCGCCGTGCGTGATCTCGAATTGCGAGCGTGTACGCCAGAGAGTCCTGGTCGCGAAAATTAAGCATCTGACTGATCGCGATCAGCGACGCGTACATTTTCTGCCACATCACGGTGTAGTTGGCGGTGATCAAGGACGCATTTGCGGTGTTTTCGTTCACTATTCAGCGCTCCTGCTGCCCTATGTCCCACGCGCTTGCGCCGTTTTCTCAGAGACACTTGCGTGCGTTGACATCCGAGCGCACCCCATACCGCAGGATAATTGCGTCCTGATCGCAACGCCGATCGATACGGGTGTGAACACCACCCGAATCCGTCAACAAGAGCAATCCGAGCTTTCAGAGCGCCCTGGATCAGCGTCGATCGGAACGACGGTGAAGGCGACCAGGTGACCCCCGACCCGTGCTCGGTTCTATCGTCGCCACGGCGAAAGTCGCAGTTTTTTTGGCGAGAATCGGTCTCTCGGGAACGCCCTGCCATCACGTCAAAAAAAGAAAAAGCCCTGATTTCCGGAGGAAACCAGGGCGAACTCCGTATCCGCAACCCTCACGAACCCTTTCTATCGGTTCGATGTGGAAATTATGGCTGAAAGGGCCGGTTTACACGCGACGGCCATCTCCCGTCCGACGATCCTTTACGGGCTGTCGAACTTCACATGGGCTGTTGACGTACTCCCTGGGAGGCCGATATACTCCCCCACAGTATGCCATTCCGCAGCTCCCAATTCCGGACCTTCATCGCCTTGCTCATGGCGTTGGTGGTTCCGTTCTGCTGCTGCAACTTCCATTCGTGGGTAAGGGCCTGTACTTCCTGTGGCCCCGCTCCCGTGGTCGACAGGGACCATCACGTCACGGCGAGCGAACACGATCACCACGGGTGTCACCACTCGGGCACGCAGACCGCTCGCTCCGGTGGCGATCACCACGAAACCCCGACATCGCCTGATGATGGCTCCGATCCGCACGACTGCACCTGCGGTAAGGATCAGACGAAGATGATGTCGGGAGAGAAGCCGACCATCGAGTTCGCTACGGCGGTTCTCCTTGCGACGCTTAACTGGATTACCTCGGATTGGACTTCTGCCGAGCTTCCCCGCACCTTCGTCAATGGCGAAGTCTGGGCGTGTGCTCGACCGCCGACCAGCCTGCTGCGCATGCATTGCGCGCTCATCGTGTAGCACTGCGACCCATGACTAGCCGTTGTCGGGCGAAACTCGACATGCGGCGGGTCTCGTCGCGCCCATGACCCTGTTCGCATTGCGACGGGCCAGAGCATTCCCCCCACATCTCGGTTACCCATTCTCTCATGGAGATCGCTCATGATCCGCTCCCGCGCGGTTCTGGGAGCGAGCGCCCTGGCGCTCGCGACCGCCGCCATTCTGATTCCTGTGTACGCCCACGAAGGTCACGGCAAGCCCACGGGCGCGACGTTTGACCCTAACGCCCCCAAGAAGGTCACCGAAGCGACCGCGTTCGCCATCGGGCTCAAGACCGCCGAGGTGGACTTTGGCAACGTCGAGGACGTCGTCCGTCTCACCGGCATGGTCCGCGCCCAGCCCGGGGCGCTTGCCGTTGTCTCATCCACCTACGCGGGTGTCGTCCGCTTGATTAGGGTGCAACCCGGCGACCGTGTGCGCAAGGGTGATCTGATCTCTGAGGTCGAGTCACCGGAACTGGCCCGGGCCTTGTTCGAGGTCCGGCGGCTGGAGTCGGAGGCCGAGCGGCTTAGCGCCGAACAAAGGCGGGCGATGTCGCAGATCGCATCGATCGAGATCGAGGCTCCTGCGTCCGAACAGAGCGCGGCTCTCGCCGAGTCGGAGGTGGATCGGTTGGTGTCCGCCGGCGAGAGCGTGTCGGCCAACTTGCTGGCACAACGCCGGGCCGAGGCGATCAGGTTGCGTGCGGACGCATCACTCCGCAAGGTCTCCCTCGAACAGGCAAGGACCGACGCCGAGTCCTTGCGTCGTCAGATCGAGGCCACGCGGGCGTCCGTCGAGGCCCTCCGCGCGACGCTCCCAGCTGGAGCCGGCACTGACGCAACGGGTGTTATCCGCCTCCTCGCCACGTTAGACGGCGTGGTCGTGAACCGAACGGCAGTGATCGGTGAGGGCGTCGGCGCTGGAAGTCCCATCGTGAGCATCGGAGACTTCTCGCGGGTGCAGATCGAGGGAGAACTGCCCGAAGGCCTGCTCTCGCGAGTGGAGGCAGCGCCGAACGCAAAGGTACGGGTCCGCAGAGGTGTGGCAGCCGCGAGCGAGGTTGTTGCCGAAGGGGTTGTTCGGTTCCTCAGCCCCGTGATCGATGCGTCCAAGCGCACCGCGCACGTCATCATCGACGTTGAAAACCCGCAGGGGCTGCTGCGACAAGGACAGTTCGTAGACCTGAGCGTGGTGCTTTCGACAAACGACGGCGCAGTCGTGGTGCCTGCGTCGGCGGTCGTGAAGGAAGGCCCGATGCAGTACGTGTTCGTGCGCGAGGGCAAGGGGGAGAATGAGGTCTTCAAGAAACGCGACGTCGCCGTCGGCGTGCGTGATGACCGGGTCACCGAGATTGTCAAGGGTCTCGTGCCCGGCGATGTCGTGGCCGCTAGCGGCGCGTTCAGCCTGTCGCAGCTCCGTGGATTCGTGCCCGGCGCTCCCGAACCCGTCGCTGAGCCTGCCAAGTCTGGTGACGGCCACGGCCACTCGCACTGATCACACCGTCCACGCTCAACGCCCGACAGCCAATCGAGGAACCTCCCCGTGCTCAACTGGATCATCCGATCATCCTTGAATAACCGCGTGCTGGTGCTGATCGCCGCGTTGCTCGTCTCCGTTTACGGAATGTACGTGACGCTGCGGACACCAACGGACGTCCTGCCCGACCTCAACCGTCCGGTCGTGACCATCATGACCGAGGCCGCCGGGCTTGCGCCCGAGGAGGTCGAGGCCCAGGTCACGTACAACATTGAGACCGCCGTCAACGGCTCTCCGGGCGTCGAGCGAGTCCGGAGCGTGTCCTCGCTCGGGCTCTCGATCGTGTTCGTCGAGTTCCAGTGGGGTACGGACCTCAAATACAACCGCCAAGTCGTCAGCGAGCGGATGGGCACCATCTCGGAGAAGTTGCCGCCTGGCGTCGTACCGGTCATGACGCCCGCGACCAGCATCATGGGCGAAATCGCCCTGATCAGCGTCTCGAGTAGGACGCTCTCCCCGATGGAGGTGCGCACGGTCGCCGAGTTCACGCTCCGTCCAGCCATTCTGTCGATCCCCGGAATCGCTCAAGTCACGGCGATGGGCGGCGACCTCAAGCAGTATCGTGTCCAAGTTGATCCGGACAAGCTCAGGCTCTACGACCTCACCATCGAGGATGTCGAGCGAGCGCTCGCCGCAGCCAACCAGAACACTGGGGGTGGCTTTGTTGTCAGCGGCGCGCAGGAACTTGTGGTTCGGAACCTCGGCCGGGTGCAGAACGCTGATGACATCGCCATGTCGCTGGTCGCCACAAGGCCTGGCGACCATGCCAGCCCGCCGCGGGCAGTCCTGGTGCGCGACGTGGCGGAGGTCATCGAAGCGGGTCCCACGATCAAGCGCGGCGACGGTTCGGACAACGGCACGCCCGCCGTCATCATGGCGATTCAAAAGCAGCCCGGCGCGGACACGATCACGCTCACAAGGGCGCTCGATCGGACGCTGCAGCAGATTCGCCCGACGCTTCCCGCTGGTATCGAGATCAATGCCGACGTGTTCCGGCAGGAGCACTTCATCAACTCGGCCATCGGGAACGTCGTCGAGGCGCTGCGCGATGGTGCGATTCTGGTCATCATCGTTCTGATCTTGTTCCTCATGAACGTTCGAACGACCATCGTCACGCTCACGGCGCTCCCGCTCTCGATCATCACGACATTCCTGGTCTTCCACTGGCTGGGCTTGAGCGTCAACACCATGACGCTGGGTGGGCTGGCGGTCGCCATCGGTGAACTGGTTGACGACGCGGTCGTGGACGTCGAGAACGTCTACCGCCGCCTGGGCGAAAACCGCCGCGCTGTATCGCCCAAGCCGATCGCACAGATTGTCTTCGACGCTTCGAGCGAAATCCGCAACCCGATCATCCTCGGCACGGTTATCGTCAACCTCGTGTTCCTGCCCACGTTCTTCCTCCCGGGCATCGAGGGACGACTGTTCGCGCCGCTCGCCACGGCGTACATCGTGAGCATCTTCGCATCGCTGCTGGTGGCACTCACCGTCACGCCCGTGCTGGCGTACTACCTGCTCCCCGGCATCAAACGTATGGAGCACGGCAAGGACGGCCCGCTGCTTCGCGCCTGCAAGTGGCTTGCGCTCAAATCGTACTCAGTCTCGATGCCGCGCCCAGTCGCGGTGCTGGGCACGCTGGGCGCGCTGGTTGTGGCGGCGCTGTTCATGGTCACGCGGCTGGGCTCGGAGTTCCTGCCGCCCTTTAACGAGGGCACCGCAGTCGTCTCCTTCATGCAGCAACCGGGCATCTCGCTCGAGGAGTCCAACAAGCTCGGCACCAAGGCCGAGGAGATGATCCTGTCCATCCCGCAAGTGAAGAGCACGGCGCGCCGCACCGGCCGCGCCGAGCAGGACGAGCACGCGCTGGGTGTCAACGCCAGCGAGATCGAGGTGGACTTCTGGACCAAGGAAGAAGCGAAGAACCCTGACAAGCACACGACGGCCGCCGGTCGCAGGCCGCCGCCGGTCAGGGACATCCTTCCCCGCGAGCAAGTCTTCACGATGATCGAGGAGAAGCTCGCGGCGTTCCCCGGCGTGGCGACAGGCATCGGCCAACCCATCAGCCACCGCATCGAGCACTTGCTCTCGGGTGTCCGCGCCCAGGTCGCCATCAAGATCTTTGGCGACGACCTCGGCACGCTCCGCACACTCGCCGACCAGACCAAGGCGGCGATGGAGGGCATCCCCGGCGTCGCCGACCTGCAGGTCGAGCAGCAAGTGCTCGTGCCGCAGCTGCACATCAGCGTCAACCGCGAGGCGGCGGCCCGTGTCGGCTTCACGCCGCAGTCGCTCACCGACGCGATGGAGACCGCCACCAAGGGCAAGGTCGTGGGCCAGGTGCTCGACGGCCTGAAGGTCTTCGACATCACGCTGACACTCGACGACCATCACCGGACCGATCCGGCGGCGCTGGGGCTGGTGCGGCTCGTCTCGCCCACGGGGGCGATCGTGCTCGTGCAGGACGTTGCCGAGATCGTAGAGAAACTCGGTCCTAACGAGGTCCAGCGCGAGAGCCTGCGACGCCGCATCGTCGTCTCCGCCAACGTCCGCGGGCGGGACCTGGGCTCGACCGTCGAGGAGATCAAGAAGTCCATCGCCATGGACGTGCCGCTGCCCCAGGGCTACACGATCCAGTACGGCGGGCTGTACGAGGCGCAGCAGGAGTCCACACGGCTGCTGCTCGTGCTGGGTGCGGGATCGCTCATCGCCATCTTCGTCATCCTCTTCACGCACTACCGCTCCGGCATGGTGGCGGCCCAGATCATGCTCAACGTGCCCTTCGCGCTCATCGGCAGCGTGACGGCGCTCGCGATCACCCGCGAGCCGTTCAGCGTCGCCTCGCTGGTGGGCTTTATTAGTCTCACGGGCATCGCCACCCGCAACGGTGTGCTGATGGTCAGCCACTACATCCACCTGATGACCGAGGAGCGGCAGACCTGGAGCAAGGACCTCATCATCCGGGGCAGCCAGGAGCGCGTCGCCCCCGTGCTCATGACCGCTGTCACGGCGGGCCTGGGCCTGATCCCGCTGGTGCTCAGCAAGGGCGAGCCGGGTAAGGAGATCCTGTATCCGGTCGCCGTCGTGATCCTCGGCGGCCTCATCACCAGCACGCTGCTCGACTTCTTCGTCACACCGGCGATCTTCTATCGGTTCGGCAAGACGGCTGCGGAACGGTTGGCGAAAGAGCATGCCGAGAAGCATGGGCCACTCCCACCAAGCCACTCCGATCCAATCACCGCTCAGAGTTCAACCAAGTCCACCGTCGCCATACCAGCAGGGGCGAGCGATCGTGGAAACGCGTCCGCCTCTGCGTCACCCGAATCTGGCCGCCCTGCGGCCTCAGATCAAGGAGTTCAGCAATGAATCGTCCACGCCTCTCGGTCCTGTCCCTGCTGTTGGTGTCCGGACTCACGCTCTCAACTGCGCCGAACGCACTTGCCCAGCACAGTCACGGTTCGGATGCTCAACCCGGCCACAAAGATGACGGGCACAGCCACGGCGAGGTCGCCAAGGCGGGGTCCTTCGCCGATGCGGCCCAGCGCATCGCCGCTGATGTGAAGGCGATGGATTCGACCCTTGCGGGAGGATCGGTCGCGGGCGTCTCCGACAAAGCCAACGCCGTCGCCACGCTTGCCAAGACACTCGGGGCGCTGGCGCTCGCCAAGGAGAGCGGCGTGCCGCGCGAGAAGGTCAAGGAGATCAACGCCGCCGGCAAGGAACTCGCCGAGACGGCGGACAACCTGCACAACATCGCCGATGGAGGCGATCTCGCCAAGAGCAAGACGGCGTTCGCGCCCGTCAAGGCGGCGGCGGCCAAGGTCGCGGCCCTCGCGCCCGCGATGGCCGACGGGCATGACCATGCCCACGGCGCGGAGGCCGCGCTGGTGACGCACTCGGTCGCGGTCGCCGGTGAAGGCGGCAAGGCCATCGAGGCGGGCAAGCCCGTGCCGATGGTCTTCACGCTCAAGGACGCCAAAGGCGCTGCGGTCAAGGATCTGGAGACGGTCCACGAGAAGGTGCTGCACCTGCTCATCGTGAGCAAGGACCTCTCGTGGTTCGAACATGAGCACCCGACGCGACGCGCTGACGGTGCGTTCGCCCTGCCCATCACCTTCCCGACCGGTGGCGAGTACACGTTGTACTTTGACTTCACGCCCAAGGGCTCGCCGCAGCAGGTGGTGCCGGTGAAGGTCACGGCGACGGGAACATCCAAGGCCGCCGTGCCGCTGACGGTCGATGCCGACAAGCCCAAGACCATCGACGGGTTCACGGTCGCGCTGGACACCGAAGGGGCGATCAAGGCGGGCGGCAAGGCCCACATGTCCTTCACGATCACCAAGAACGGCAAGCCCGTGACCACGCTCCGCCCGTACCTGGGCGCGATGGGGCACCTGGTCATCATCAGCCAGGACGGCACGCAGTTCGTCCACGCCCATCCGCACGAGGGCGGGGAGCACGCCGCAGCAAGCCACGATGCTCATGGCGCGGGCGGTGGGCACGATGACGACGCGAAGAAGGACGACCACGCGGGGGGCGCGGACCACGGCCACGATGCGCCGAAGGCGACGGCCCAGACCGGCGGACCCAAGGTGGACTTCGAGGCCCATTTCAAGGAGCCGGGCACCTACAAGGCCTGGGGCCAGTTCAACGTGGGCACGGCGGAGAAAGAGCAGGTCCTGACCGTCCCCTTCACGTTCACGGTCGAGAAGGGCGCGATGGGTGCAGCGCCCGTGAACAAGGTCTGCCCGATGACCGGCGACACCGTCAACGCCTTTCACACCCGCGACTTTAAGGGGCAGACGGTCGGCTTCTGTGACGGGGACTGCGCGCTGCGCTGGGACGGGCTCAAGGACGAGGAACGGATGGCCAAACTGGTCGCGGCGATCGCGGGCTCGACGCCCAAGACGCCGCACGGCGCGCAGCCGGGCGCGGGACACGCAGGCTCGGACTCTGCAGGCGGCCACGACGACATGCCCGCGGGTGTCGATGCCGCCGAGGAGCGGGCGCTGTACCTGACGCCCGGCGGTTTCTACACCGAAGCCGACATCAAGGCCAATGGCTCGATGACGGCGAGCGACAAGTACAAGGGCAAGATGGCCAAGCACGACATGAAGCCCAAGCCCGGGGACAAGGTGTGCCCCATCACGATGACCAAGGCCAACCCCAAGTTCACCTGGATCATCGGTGGCAAGACCTACGAGTTCTGCTGCCCTCCCTGCATCGATGAGTTCGTCCTGCTGGCGAAGACCTCGCCCAAGGAAGTGCTCGATCCCAGCGAGTATGTGAAAAAGTGATCCCCTCCACCGCGCCGCGCGAGAGCGGGCGCGGAGGGCTTGTGCGGGTCGCTACCGCCGACCCGTCAGTGGTTCGTTCCATCCCTGTGTTCCAATGTTCCCGGAGTTACGCACATGAAACCGTCCAATGCCATGCTCTCCCGCTCGCTCGCCGCGCTCCTGCTCGGGGCGGGCATCGTCACCGCCGCCGCTTTGGCGGCGCAGCCCGAGCAGCCCGCCGTGCCCGCCCAGACACAGCCCGCTTCCAAGCCCATCAACAAGCTCTGTCCCATCATGGAGAATGAAGTTGATGCCGACGCACCCACGCGCCAGTTCAAGGGCGTCACCATCGGGTTCTGCTGTCCAGGCTGCGATCGCAAGTGGGACCGCAAGTCCGACGAGGCCAAGATGGCGCTCTTGACCAAGGCAGCCCCCGAAGCGGTCGCCGCGATCAACGCCCTCAACAGCCCGGCGCTGAAGATCGCCCGCGAGTACTTGGCAGCGTGCGGCAGAGCAGATGTGGCCGCGCTCGACGCTCTCTTCCTCGACAAGGGCCGCGCAACGGTGATCGAGAACGCGGGCGATGAAGGGACGTGGGAGACGTACCGCGACCACCACCTGATGCCCGAGCTCAAGGAGATGCCGGGCTTCGCCGTGACCATGACGAAGGAAGACGTGCAGACATTCGGTGCGACCTCGATCGTGAGGCAGATCGGCTCGTTCACCGTGCCCGATACCAATCACCCCGACGCCCCACGCACGTTCAAGGCTGCCGTGACCTACGTCGTCGTGGATGAGGGCGGTACACCCAAGATTGCACACCTGCACTGGTCGAGCCGGGCGGAGAAGAAGCCCGATGCGGCAGCCCCCGCCGCGCGGAATGCCGGGCACGGAAGCACCCCGGGTCACGAGCACAAGTAATCCACGCACACGTCCCGCCCCGCCGACGCGGCGCGGGCCGATTCACGTTTGGAGACCTTTCGCATGATGCGCCAGCCGATCCGTCAGCGTTTTCTTTCGAGCCGCACACCCGCCGCGATGGTCCTCGCGCTCGCTGCGTTGGCGGGCGGGTGCGCTTCGCTCGACCCCAAGCCCGACATCAACCGCGCCGCTTCGACGGTGGACGAACGCTCCGGGATCGCGCCAGTGTGGACCGAAGCGTGGGAAGCATCGCTCACGTCCTGGGACGGACGCTCGCCGCTGAAGGTCGAGCAGGCGCTGGCGATGGCGCTCCGCAACAACCGCGAGATCCGAGCCGAGGTCGAGCAGATCGCGGCGTCGCGCGCCGACCTCGTGCAGGCGGGCCTCTTGCCGAACCCCGTACTGGGGCTCACGCTGCGATTCCCCTTCGACCCGGTGAGCGGCGGCTCGTTCGTGGGGGCGCAAATCGTCCAGTCGTTCACCGCCCTCTGGCTCCGTGACGGCAAGATCAAGGCCGCGGATGCCCGGCTCAACCAGACCGTGCTGGACATCTCCGACAAGGCCCTTCGACTCGTGGCCGAGGTGAAGTCCACGCACACGCGGATCGACTTCGGTCAGCGGATGGTCGCTCTCACCGACGAGAACCTCGCCACGATCCAGAAGAGCATTGACTCGCTGGATGCCCGCATCCGCGGCGGCGAGGGGACGCCGCTGGATGTCAACCGTGCCCGGCAGCAACTCGCCAAGGCGCAGGCCGAGCGGGCGATCGTCGTCCGCGACCTTGCCAAGGAACGACGCCGGATGCTGGAGTTGATTGGCTTCGCCGCCGAGAGCGCGGAGTGGACGGTCGAGGCGAGTACGGGGGTCTCGGATATCGCCGCAATCGACGAGGCCGCCGTCATCGCGCTCGCGGGGTCGCAGCGATTGGACGTTGCTGCCGCACGTTCCATCGTTGAGGCCCAGCGTGCCGACCTCTCCATCGAAGAGAAGAGCCGCCTCAAGGACTTCGGGCTCGGGGCCGACTTCGAGCGGGAGACGGACGGCAGTAAGTCCATCGGCCCGGTGATCGAAGTCGGCATCCCAATCTTCGACACCAACGCTGCGCAGATCGCCAAGGCCGGCTCGCTCGCCCGCGTCGCCCTCGGCAACTACGAGGCGGTTTCGCAGCGGGCGGTGCGGGAAGCCCGGGTCGCCTGGATCGAGCTCGACAGCGCTTCGCGGCTCGCGGAGCAGTACCGCTCCACCGTGCTTGCAATCTCCGAGCGGAACCTGACGCTCGCGGAGTCCGCGCTCAAGTCCGGGCAGGCCGACGTGACGGTACTGCTGGACTCGCAGAGGGAGGTGATCGACGCCCGTCGCACACTGAACGACCTGGAACGAGATGCACTGCTTGCCCGAATCGCGCTGGAGCAGGCGGCGGGCGGGAGGATCCCATCGTTGGTGGCCCAATGAACGTGTTGTGCGAACCGGTCACATCCGGTGGACGTACATACTGGGGGGGAGTATGCTTCCGCCAAGGAGATTTGCATGAACACGACGACGGACACCAACAACACGACCACGCTCCGCATCGACGGCATGACCTGCGGGCACTGCGTACAGGCGGTGACCAAGGCCCTTTCGGCGGTGCCAGGGGTGGAGGTCACGTCGGTGGAGATGGGTTCGGCAGTGATTGAAGCCAGCGACGGATGGGCGGCGGGCAAGGCGCTGGCCGCGCTCGACGAGGCCGGGTATCCGGCGAAGGCGGTGGGCGATGCCGCAGGCGCGGGATCGCCGAAGCCAGCCAAGAGCGGCGGCGGGTGCTGCGGCGGAGCGAGGAACGCGATCCCGGGCGGCGGGTTGGCCATGCCGCAGAGCGAGGGCAGCGCGAAGACCTCTGGCGGGTGCTGCCGGTGAGTGTGTGGTGAAGCATCGAACCAAGGAGCGATGGTCATGGCCAAAGGCAAATCGAGCAAGGGTGTCTCCGAGCGTGCAGCGCAGCCTGCGTTGAACGGCACCGCGTGTGGGTGCAGGCCGGGCGCGGGTTCGGTCATCGGCCAAACCCGTGACGGCGTGGGTCCGGGCGCACATGCGGTCGGTGTCGATGCGGCCATCAAGGCCGCGAACCTCAAGCACCTGCGCCGGATCGAGGGGCAGGTGCGCGGTATCGCGCAGATGATCGAGGAGGACCGCTACTGCGCCGACATCATCCAGCAGGCCGCGGCGGTGCAGGAATCACTCCGCTCGGTCGCCAAGAACCTGCTTCGCAACCACCTCTCACACTGCGCCGTGGCCGCCATGTGCGAGGATGGTGCCAGGCGGGACGACATGATCGAGGAACTGCTGGAGTTGGTCGCCAAGGTCGCGCGGTGAACGAACTGGAATGCGAGGTGCCCGATGAGTTGCAACTGCGGATGCCATGATGACAAGCCCCCGGCGACGGGATGGCGCAAGTTCGTGCCCTTGATTCTGGGTGCAGTGGTGGTCGGAGCGCTCATCGCCGGAGCGGTGCTCAAGAAGGACGACGCGGCCAAGCCCGCTTCGCGCTCGCCAGCAGAGCGGACGACAGCAGCGACCACGCCCTGAGATCGGCCCGACAGACAAAGGACGACGATGATGAACGCCCATGAACATCAGCACGGCGGGGCGGCCGCACCGACGGAGACGATCGCCAAAGCGACCAGCGAACGGGCCGACATGCCGATCGAAGGGATGACCTGCGCCTCCTGCGCGAATCGGATCGAGAAGCGGTTGGGCAAGCAACCGGGCGTCACCTCGGCGAGCGTCAACTTCGCCACCAAAGTGGCGACGGTGAAGTACGACCCGGCGGCGACGGGGCCGGAGAAACTCGCCAAGGCGGTGGACGACATCGGGTACAAGGCGATTGTGCCCGCGGCTGCCGCGGGAGGGCACCCGGGCATGAGCCCGCCGCACGGGCACGATCTTCACGACCATGCCGCGATGCTCGCAGCGCAGGGCGCGGGCTCCCACGCGGGCCACGGCGGCGCGCCTGGTGACGATCACTCGGCGCACATGAACGTGGGCGAGGCCGAGGCCAAGCGCCTCCTGACCAAGACCATCGTCGGGGCGGCCCTGTCGCTGCCGGTGCTGGTCATCGCCATGTCGCACGGGAAGATCGAGGCGTTCAACGTGCCCTGGATCAACTGGCTCCAGCTCGCGCTCACGACGCCGGTCATGGTGTGGTGCGGGGCCCAGTTCTTTCGTTCCGCGTGGAAGGGCCTCAGGCACCTGAGCGCGAACATGGACACGCTGGTTGCGATGGGCACCGGCGCGGCGTACCTCTATTCGCTCGCGGCAACGATCTGGCCGGGATTCTTTGCTGGTGTGATGGGCGGTGCATCGCACACGGCGGCGGCCGCGCACGCCGCGAGCGCCGAGACGGTTGGCATGGGCGGGATGACGATGGTGCCGGTGTACTACGAGGCCGCCGCGGTCATCATCGTGCTCATCCTGCTTGGCAAGTACTTTGAGGCCCGCGCGACCGGCCGGACAACAGCTGCGATCAAGCGGTTGATCGGCCTGCAGGCCAAGACCGCCCGGGTGCTGCGCGACGGCGTCGAACGCGATGTGCCCATCGAGGCCGTCGTCGTAGGTGACCGTTTGCTCGTCCGCCCCGGCGAGAAAGTCCCGGTGGACGGCACCGTTGAAAGCGGCCAGTCGGCGGTTGATGAGTCAATGCTCACGGGCGAGAGCGTGCCGGTTGAGAAGAAGGCCGGCGACACTGTGTTCGGCGCGACGATGAACACCACCGGAGCCCTGCGGCTGGTGGCGACCAAGGTCGGAGCCGATACCGCGCTCCAGCAGATCGTGCGACTGGTCCAGGAGGCCCAGGGAAGCAAGGCACCGATCGCCCGTCTGGCCGACAAGATCAGCGGCGTGTTTGTTTCCATTGTCATCGCGATCGCCCTCGTGACGTTCGTGGTCTGGTGGTTTGCATCGCCTGTGGACTCGCGGCTGAGCATGGCGCTGGTCACGGCGGTCTCGGTGCTCATCATCGCGTGCCCGTGCGCCCTCGGATTGGCCACACCCACGGCCATCATGGTCGGCACGGGCCGCGGGGCCGAGAAGGGCATCCTTATCAAGGGCGGCGAAGCGCTGGAGACCGCGCACAAGCTGACCGCGGTCGTGCTCGACAAGACTGGCACCATCACGCACGGCAAGCCCGCGGTCACGGACGTGATTCCGGCAGCGGGGGCGGGCTTTGATGCGCCGGAACTCCTGCGGCTGGCGGCCTCGGCGGAGCAGCACAGCGAGCACCCGCTCGCCGCTGCGATCGTCCGCGAGGCCACGGCGCATGACGCTCGGCTCGTCGAGCCATCTCAGTTCCAGGCCGTCGTCGGTCACGGTGTCGAGGCGACCGTGGATGGGAAACGGCTGCTCGTCGGTAAGGCGGCATTGCTGGAGCAACGCGGCATCGCGATCACGCTCGCGGACAAGGCGGCGGAACTGGCGGCGTTGGGCCGCACGCCGATGTTCGTCGCGATCGAGGGGCGTGAGGCCGGGATCGTGGCCGTCGCCGACACGGTGCGGGCCGAATCCAAGGACGCCATCGCAACAATGCACGGGCTGGGCCTGCGGGTGGTGATGATGACGGGCGACAACCGCCGGACCGCCGACGCCGTCGCCTCGCAGGTGGGCGTCGATCAGGTCTTCGCCGAGGTGCTGCCCAAGGACAAGGCCGACAAGGTCAGGGCGCTCCAGGCCGAGGGGCACATCGTGGGGATGGTGGGCGACGGCATAAACGATGCACCCGCGCTGGCGCAGGCGGATGTTGGCCTTGCCGTAGGGACCGGCACAGATGTGGCGATGGAGTCGGCGGACATCACGCTCATGCGTGGAGATCTCCGCGCCGTGCCGCAGGCGATCGCTCTTTCGCACGCGACCATGCGAACGATCCGCCAGAACCTCTTCTGGGCGTTCATCTACAACGTTGTTGGTATCCCCGTCGCCGCAGGCGTGCTGTTCCCGTTCACGGGCTGGTTGCTATCGCCGATCATCGCGAGCGCGGCGATGGCGTTCAGCAGCGTGAGCGTGGTGCTCAACAGTCTTCGGTTACGCCACTCCCGTTGAGCTTTTATGCATTTGCGTTCCACAAGACTCTGTGCTTCGGCCGATTCTCTTCCACCCAAGTCCCCGCAAAGAGGTGCGCGCCCAGAAGGAAGTGTCTCGCATCGGGATTGGACTTGGACTCCCCGACGGTCGGGTGGAAGTACGCGGGCGGGTAGAGAGCCACGTCGTCGTACTGGGAGACCACGCGAGCGAGCAGCCCCGGCCCCGCCTGATCGCCGACGTACCGCCGCTCGAAGAACGACTCTTCGATCATCGCCACTGCGTGCCACATCGCCGGGTGATTGGGCGGAAATCCCATCGCCGCATTGGAGACGATGTCGAGTTGTTCGCAGGCGGCCCACGCCCGTACCTCGGGCGGGCACATCTCGTCGAGCGGACGGATCGGCTTCACGTCGGTGTCGAGGTAGACGCCGCCCAAGCGGGCGAGGAGTTCCAGCCGCAGGATGTCCGAGCGCATCACGCAGCCGGGCGTGCCGCCGACGCTGCCGCAGGCCGCCCATGCGTTGCGGTTGAGGATCGGCGGCAGGTTGTCGTCGGTCCACAGCCGCATTTGCCAGTGCGGATTCATCTCGGCGAAGCGGCGACGCCAGCGCCGCTGGTGCAGGGGCATCTCGCCCTTGCCCAGCCAGATCTGGTGCAGGACCCGCGGGATCGAGGTGGCGGTTGCGGTGGTGCTCAAGCCGCAGCCTCCGCCGTCTTGCCGGTCACGAACCCGAACGCGCCGCCGTGGGCCTTAGCGGCTTCTTCGCCCTGCTCGAAGAGCGCCCAGTGGAACGGAACCACGTCGCGGAAGTGTCCGTGGTCGCGGACCACGCGTGTGAGGAACCCCGGCCCGCTCTGGTCCCACACACCGCGATAGACCAGCACCGAGTGCGGCAGGTCGCGGATCGCGTGCCAGAGTATCGGATGATTCCGCGTCGCACCGAGCATCGACGGCGAGAGCATGTGCGGACGGCTCGCACCGTGGCTGGCGATCGTCGAGCAGAATGCGCCGACGCCGGCGACGAGTACATCGAGCGAGCGCAGCGGCAGGCGATCGGGATCGACGAACACGCCGCCCTCGCGGGCGAGCACTTCGTATCGCAGCAGATTCAGCCGCGCCGCCGACGCCGCGGGCTCGCTGAGGTCGAGCGTCTGCTGCCACTGATCGTGGTTCAGGATCGGCGGCCGGCTTGCAAGCGTGAACGTGACGACGTCCCACTCCGGATGCAGCGTCTGCCACGCGTGCTTCCACGCGGCAAGCCGCTGACGATCAGGGGACTCGGACAAGTCGGCCGTGTAGATGACCTTCGGGATCATGCCTTCACCTCTTCTTCGCTGCTCAAACCGCTCTGCTGCCACTTCGCGGGAGGCACGCCCTCCATGCCGCCCTCGATGAACGACGATGCACCCTCACCGAGCGCCACGGACTGCTGGGCGCTGCCGGACCCCGAGCCTGAGCCGGGCGGGCCCGAGCCACTTTCGCTCCCGCTGGCGCTCGATGAACCAGACGAACTGCCAGATCCCGACGAGCTTCCAGAACTCGACATGGACGAGCCGCTGGATTTGCCGCTGCCGGAGCCGGACCCGCTGCCGCTGGAGGAGCCTGATCCCGAGCCAGAACCGGAGCCCGAACCAGAAGCCGATCCCGATCCCGTTGCCTGCGTCGCGGGCATGTCGTTGTGGACCCACACGCCGTCGGCGAGGAACACGTTGAGCCCGGGCACATGCACCGCAACCGTGGTGACGCGATCACCGGCGCGGGCGATCGTCTCGACGCGCTCCTCGCTGAGGTCGCGCCGCACGAGATAATCGCCGACGAGCACAAACTCCGCCGAGACGAACCCGACCTCTTCGCCGCGGCGCAGGAGCACCGGGTGCTCGGGCGTGAGCCGCAGGCGACCGTTGATGGTGATGAACCCATCGTGCGTGCCGACCTTGACGCTGGCCACGGAGCCGGTGACTGGCGTGAGCACCGCTTCGGCTCGCTGACGCAGCCACTGGTACTGGGCTCGCCACGGCACATCTCGATCGAGGCCCGCCACATCGAGCGCCGCGACCCGGTCGCCCGGCTTGAGATGCTCGATCGGCACGGTCTGGCCCGAGGCCAAACGCACCGGCGTCCCGGCCAGCACGCAGTTGGAACCCGGCCCGGAGCCGCCCGGGCCAGAACCACCCGGCCCGCTTCCCCCGGGGCCCGACCCTCCCGGCCCAGAACCACCAGGGCCGGAGCCTCCGGGACCCGAGCCGCCCGGGCCGCTCCCGCCGCCACTGGACCCCCCCC
>JAFLCN010000042.1 GCA_017303555.1 Planctomycetota bacterium | reverse complement strand
CATGCATCCGAGCACGTTCTACTTCCACCTCAAGGAGTGCGAGTTCCGCTTCAACCACCGTCACGAAAACCTGTACCGCGTGCTGCTTACCCTCTGTCGGAACACCCCGCTCAGCTAGTCATGACCCTTTTTCTTTTTCGGCATGCGAGACTTTCCGAAGGCTCGCCACCTTCATAGTACCAAGCGCTCAACATGCTTTGTTCCCTGAAGAATGCGGTCGTACGTGCCAGTAGCTTTGGACGAGCCATGAACATGTAGTACACTGCATCCATGGCGAACGGACGTCGCTTGTTTTCCCTTTTCCTCGTGCTGGTCTTGGCAATCGGCTCCGCCTCTGCCCGCGCCGAGCCCCAATCCGACATCCTCATCCAGCGCATCGGCGCGCTCCGCCACTCGGATCTTCCCGAGATGCTCGAGATCGGCGTCATCCGCGTGCTCGTGAGCCCGACGCGGACCGATTTCTTTATCGATCGTGGCCAGCCCAAAGGCTTCACGCACGATCTGATGACGGCGTACCGCGAGAACCTGGTGAAGTCGCTCGGGAAGCACGACCGCAAGCTCACCATCGTCTTCGTGCCGGTGCCGTTTGATCAGCTCATTCCGGCACTTCTCGAAGGCAAGGGCGATGTGATCGCATCGAATTTCACGATCACGCCGGAGCGTGCCAAGAAGGTCGCGTTCTCCGATCCCTACATCTCCGACGTGAACGAGGTGATCGTCAGCGGCCCACAAAGTCCGGAAATCTCGTCACTCGACGATCTCTCCGGTCGCGAGTTGCTTGTTGTCGAAGGCTCGAGCTACTTCGCGCACGCCAAAGCTCTCTCCGCCGAGCTCGTGAAAGCCGGCAAGAAGCCGATCCGAGTGCGCACTCCCGAACGCCCGCTCGAAACCGAGGACATCCTCGAACTCGTTTCCGCCGGCTCGATTCCCTTCACCGCCTGCGATCGCCACATCGCCAACCTCTGGGCGAAGGTGCTGCCCGATCTCAAAGTACACGAAGACCTCTATCTTTCCAGCGGCAACAAGATCGCCTTCGCAGTTCGCCCCGAATCGACCAAGCTCCTCGAAAGCCTGAATCACTTCGTCGCCGATCACAAAAAGGGCACGCTCCTCGGCAACATCCTCTTCAAGCGTTACTTCGTCGATACCAAGTGGTGCAAAGATGCGCTGAAGCCCGCCGATCGCGACCGCATCGGCCGCCTCGCTTCCGACTTCAAGCAGTTCGCTTCCAAGTACGATTTCGACTGGATGCTGATGGCAGCGCAGGGCTATCAGGAATCACAGCTCGATCAGGACAAACGCAGCAGCGTCGGCGCGATCGGCGTCATGCAGGTCCTTCCCAGCACCGGCAAACAGATGGACTGCGGCAGCATCGACAACGCCTCCAACAACATCCACGCGGGCATCAAGTACATGGCCTGGCTCCGCGAAAACTACTTCAGCGACGCCGATCTCAAGCCCGGCCCCCGCGTCGATTTCACGCTCGCCGCGTACAACGCCGGCCCCGGGCGCATCCGCCAGCTCCGCGAAAAAGCCAAGGCCGAAGGACTCGACCCGAACCTCTGGTTCGACAACGTCGAGCAGATCGCGATGCAGGAAATCGGCATCGAAACCGTGCGCTACGTCCGCAATATCAACAAGTACTACGTCGCGTACGCGTCAATGCTCGCGATGCGTGAAGAGCGAGAAAAATAGATTGCCTTGAAGCGCGTGCATCGGAACGCCGGAGAATCTCGACCGAAATCCGAAATCCGAAATCCGAAATCCGAAATCCGAAATCCGAAATCCGACCTTACTGCCCTTGCGCCAACGAATACCCCTTCACCCCATCAAACGTCCGCAGCAACTCGTACGAACACACCGTAAAGCTCTCCGCCACGCGATCCATCAGTGCCACGCACCGGCTCTGTCCAAAGCTGCCCGCCGTCACGCCATCCTTGAGTTCAAACCGCACGCGGTAGTAATCGACGCACTCTGTATACACGCTCCCCGTCGGCCAAACCTGCGTGCCGCGGTTTGAAATGAGTGTCAGCTTGAACGGCGTGTCCGCCGCCGCACGCTGCATTTCTTCCGCGAGCGCGAGCGGGCTAAGCGGTGAATCAAGATAAATATCGCATCCGGCCACCTGCGTGACCAGGTTCTTGAACGTCCGAATCATGCGGGGCCCGCTCGGCTTGGGTTCGCGCACAAAGGTCGGATCGGCCTGCGCGGGCACATCTGCCGCGGGAACGGTTTTGGGTTTGTTGCCCAGGTTGTCGATGATCGCGCGAGTGAACTCATTGGTCCCGACGCTCGGCTTGCTCTTGTCGCCGAAGTCGCCGGTGTGCACTCCGCTCTCGAGCGTCGCGAGCAGCGCGTTCTCGATCGTCGCCGCTTCCTTGTTCATCCCGATGTGTCTCAGCATCATCATGCCCGACAGCACCAAACTCGTTGGGTTTGCGATTCCGCGCCCGGCGATGTCCGGCGCAGTCCCGTGCACCGCTTCAAAGATCGAAATGTGATTGCCGATATTCGCGCTCGGCGCAAAGCCGAGTCCCCCGACCAACCCCGCGCACAGATCACTCACAATGTCGCCTTGCAAATTCGGCAGCACGATGATCTGATACTGCTGGGGCTTCACCACAAGATTCAGACACAGCGCATCCACAATCACATCGCCCGTCTCGATCTCCGGAAAATCCTTCGCGACCGATCGGAACCGATCGAGAAAAATCCCGTCGGTCATTTTCATGATGTTGGCCTTGTGCCCGCAGTGGACTTTCTTCACGCCCACTTTGCGCGCCGTCTGGAACGCGAACCGGTGTACCTGATCCGATCCCGGTGCGCTGATCAGCCGCTTGCACTGGATCATGTCGTTGCTCAGCCGGTGTTCCACGCCTCCGTACGTGTCCTCGATGTTCTCGCGCACGATTGCGAAGTCGATCGCGATTCCCGCCTTCGAGTACACCGTCTCCACTCCCGGCAGCGTCTTGAACACCCGGTAGTTCGCAAACGCGTTCCACATCTTCCGCGCCGTCACGTTGATGCTCTTGCCGCCGCCTCCGGAGGGCGTTCCCATCGGGCCCTTGAACAGGATCCCGCTCTCCTCCGTCACGCGGATCGCCTCGTCCGTCATGCCGCGGCTATTCCCCTCCGCGAAAACTCCCGCCCCCATCCGCACTTCCCGGAAATGCACGTGATTCATCACGCCCGCCGCCTTGAACAGCTCGAGCGTGGCATCCATGATCTCCGGCCCGATACCGTCGCCCTTCGCGACCGCGATCTGAATCTGTTGACTCGTCGACATGACTATTACCTTTCGCCCCTGACCTGAGCAGCTGAAATGCGGGACAGAGCGTAGGTGTTGGTAAGATTCTCCGGCGAATGAATACAACTGCCGACGAGTTTCCCGAACTGGCCGATAATCTTGTCCAGGCATTGACGCCTCATCGTGAGCGAGTAGTCGCCATTCTGCGTCAATTCAAAGCGTTTAGCTATCCGCACCAGTTCTCTCGGTTGGAGTTTCAGGTAGAGGAGCAATCGCTATTGGGTCATGACTAGCTGAGCGGGGTGTTCCGACAGAGGGTAAGCAGCACGCGGTACAGGTTTTCGTGACGGTGGTTGAAGCGGAACTCGCACTCCTTGAGGTGGAAGTAGAACGTGCTCGGATGCATG
>JAFLCN010000041.1 GCA_017303555.1 Planctomycetota bacterium | reverse complement strand
CACAATCTTCATCGCCGGTCTCCTGTGCTGGGTGTCTGCTCTGGGCGATCCTCATCGATCAGCCCGCTGGGACTATTGATCCCGTTGCGGCCCCAGCACCGGAGTCGGCTTGCATAGTTTCTCCGTGTTTATCCTCTTTCCCGCGGCACGAACATTCTGTGGGCCCCCAGCCTCAACACTGAAACGCCCGCGAGGATCGAGTTCACGACGGCCTCACTCGCAAGCACCAGCAGCGCAACACCCGCCATCGCCTGCGGATTCTCGAGTCCGAGCATCGTCGCGGTTCCGACAATCGCCGCCTCACGCGTTCCGACCGTTCCCGCCGGGCTGATCACGCCGACCACAAAGTGCATCGACGCGAGCAGTACGCAGGTGTCGAGCGCGATCGGTGTCCCGACGATCATCCCCGCGAGATAGAACCGCAGCGCCTGACTGGCCATGTCGATGAGCCGCAAGACGACCAGCAACAGAACTCGCCGCGGCGAAGCCAGAATGTCGAGCCCGCCGTGTGCGGTCCGCACAAACGTGCTGCGAACCAGCTTCCGCGCCCACCCCCACCCGCCAAGCTTCTCTGTGATTGCACGCATGATCGCCATCCCGCGCGTGCCGTGCAGATACCACGCAAGCAGACAGACGGTCGCGAACCCGATCAAGCCGAGCGAGAGTGCGATCGCGATCCACTTGACATTGATCTCGCGCGTCAGAAGCGATGCAGCGAAAAGAGGCAGCAGCGTGATCGCCATCACGATCGAGACGGCTCCGAACCACGCCCCGATCAGCGCCACCGGCACGCCGTCGCGCCGGTTGTGCACAAGAATCCGAAAGAGCATCCCGGTCTTGAACGGGACATAACTCAGAAACGTCGCGATGGCGTTGGTCGCCTGCAAGTCCCAGAAATTGAGCTTCCGCAGCGGGCGCAGCGCGAAGAAGAAACTCAACCCCGAGAAGAACAGCACAGTCGTGTTCGCACCGATCAGCATCGCGATCAGGTGAACCGGCGCGTTCCGCAGGGCGGCGAGCTGCTTCTGATTCTCCGGGCTGAACGCCTGCTTCACGCACCAGCCCAGCAGCGCGAGGCCGATCAGGAAGCCGATCACCTGGACAGCAACCTTTGTCGAAGAGAGCTTGCGTGGAGTCGCCGGCGTGCTCATGGCTTTGCCTCCGGCGTTCGAAGCGGGCGCACAACCGGGGCGAGTTCATCGGTGGTCGATTTGGATGGCAAAGCCGGCTTCGTCGCGGCCGACCAGCGCATGAAGACATCGCGCGTGATCGCCGGGTCGTACCACTTGCTCTCGATCAGACGCCCAAGCTCGGAAAAGTTGATCAGCACCGCGCCGATGCCGCGATCAATCAGTTTGCTCGACCATTCGAACGGCGCCTGTTCACTGTCGTTTACGCGCCGCACGGCTTCGCCCAAGGGGGAAGTGTCCCACGTCGTGTGATACACAAGCGGTCCCGGGAAATAGAACGGCGTCGAATCCCCGAGCAGATAAAGCACCTCGCCCGGGCGCACCCGCGCCGAGTCGCCGGTTCGCAGTCGTTCCTGCGAAAGTGCCCCGGGTCCAAACGCCAGCGTTTGATTCGGATTGCCTCCGACTTCGGACCAGAATGCATCGAGCGATCGCATCGCCATGAATCCGGCGCACAACGCCGCGACCGTCATCGTGAGTTTGCGGTAGAGATGCCACCGGAGCGACGCCACATTCAACCACAAGCCGCTTCCAACCAGGCCGATCAGCATCGCGCCCGGAACTGCCAGGGGCAGCAGGAACCGCGATTGCAGGTGCGTGAACGCGAGCCATGCCGCGATCTGCACGAGCAGTCCCGCCGCCAACAGCGCTGCGCACCGGTGCGTCGTTCGAGATACAAGTCCGATCAGCGCTGCCGCACCGGCCATCGGAAAGAAACCGCTCCACTGAGGATGCATCAACCCACGATGCCGCGGCCCGGCGGGATCGTTCGGATCGACCATGAACAGGAGCTTGAGGCGGTCCGCCCACGAACCGTCGAAGTGGTGTGCGCCGGCGAAACGCTGGAACTGTTCGGCCGACCAGTGGCTATTGCCAAAGAGCCCGTGCGCATATGGAAAGACCGGATTGCCGCTCGCCATCCAATTGCGGACTAGCCACGGCAGCAACGCGGCAAATCCTGCAAGAATCGTGAACAGCGCAATGCGTCCCCAGTTCCGCATCGGCGAGAACCAGATCAAGGCCAATCCGGCTGTCGGGGCACACAGAATCAGCGCCGTCGGCTTGACGCCGCAGGCGACTCCAACCAGCCATCCAACCAACACGCCGCGGCAAGTGACCGTCATGCCGCGATCGGCCGCGACGAGCATTGCGCCGGCAAACAAAGCGCACAACGCAAGTTCGTTGTACGCCATCGAACCGACCACAACGACCCACGGCACACAGAGGAAAGCAGCCGCACCAAGCCATCCACCCGTGCGCTTCACGAGGACATCCGATTCGGAAGCAGTCGGCGAATCGCCCGCATTGCGCGACCGCTCGATAAGTTCGCGTGTTGCCGCCGCGACCATCCATGCCGCGACGATGCCGAGGCCGACGTGCAGCATCTGGCACGCGAGCGCACGCCACCCATCATCGACCAGCATCCCGCTTACGCCGTCGGGCGTCGTGCGCGGAGCGAAGGTCCGGAGTTGCAGCGTCAGGAACGCGCTCTCGAAGTACGACGGCAGATACGAATAGACATTGTGATTCAGCGGCGCCAGGCGGCCCATCTCCAGCCACTCGCGGGGGAGTTGCAGGTGGTAGCTCAGCACATCGAATCCGCCGAACTCGCTTGCCCAGAGCACGCCGGGCGCTTCGCTTGCCGCGACCAGCATCACGGCAAGTGCGAGCGTGCACGCACCTGCCGCGATCATCCAGATTCCTCGCCCGCCCCGTGCGGTCGCAGTCTCCGGCGCTTTGCGAATCGAGATGACGAGCAGCACGAGTCCGAGCAATCCTGGCGCGAGCGAGGCGATGTTCCATGCGATGCCCGGCAGCCACGCGCCGGCCCAGTTGATCGCGTGTCCAACCGTGAGCTGAATCGAGATGCCCACGGCGGCCTGAATTGCCCAGCGTTCCTTGGCCTCTCGAAACAGGGGGAGCGCGAGGCTTCCCAGACCGATGGCGGACGCAATGAAGAGTGCCGCGGGCCAGCCGGAGCGGACGATCCAGTACGCGGCTGCCGCGGGCGCCTGCAAACCGGTGAGCGGCCCTCCAATTGAAGCGATCGCGCCGATGAGGGCGAGCAGCAGAAGAGCGAAGCCGAGCCACAACCATTTGCCGCGCCAGTTGGAAGCCGGAGAGGCGGAAAGTGTGGTCGGCGCGTGGGGCATTCGTTCCGGCTTAGGATAATCCATGGCCGGCTCCAAATCGTTGACGGGCGGAGTTTCGAATCTCGATGAGATGTCCGTGATCGAGCCGGTGTGCGCGGTCTTCCGGCGGACGCTCAAGGGCGCGGGGCTGAAGTACACGCTGGAGCGGGCCCAGATTCTCGATGCGGTGATGCGTCAGCCGGGCCTGTTTCATGCGGACGAGCTCATCAGGGGCCTCAAGCAAGAAGGGTTCCGGGTCTCGAAGGCGACGGTCTATCGCACGCTGAAGCTGATGCAGGATTCGGGGATCATCCAGCGGGTGCTGTTCGATGATGACGATGCGGGCCGGTATCAGGTGGTCTTCGGGACGAGCGCGAGCGATCTGTTGATCCGGACCGACAACGGCGAGGCGACGCAGATCGAGCTTCCGGAACTGCGGGCGCTGTGCGAGAAGATCTGTGCCAGGCACGGGCTGACGCTGAAGGGGCACCGGCTGCAGGTCTTTGCGGCGCCGGAGTAAGACGGCTGCGAGCCGTCCTCACTTCGTCGGGTCGAGGATGCCGATTTTTTCGATGCCGATGCGGGCGCAATGCTCGTGCATCTGGATGACGGCCTCGTAGGGCACATTCTCGCGCGGGCGGACGACGATCGCGAGTTCCTTGGGCGAGCGGTCTTTGGTCACTTCCGTGAGCCAGTTGTCGATGTGCTCGATCGGTGCATCGACGAGAGTCGGAATAGCCGAGGCGGACCGCGTGGTGATAACGACGTCTTTGCTGCCCTTGGTGGTCAGCAGCAGCTCGATTCGGAGCATCTGCTCGGGGACTTTGACGACGGTGGGCTTGGACGGCGGGAGCGCGGTCTTGAGGAGCCACTCGGGTCCGAGCACGCTGGCGCTCGCCATGAAGAAGACGAGGATGACCATCACGACGTCCACCATGGGCGTCATGTTGGGAGCGTAATGCTCCTCGTGCACGGCAAGAGCGTTGCGCCGGCGGAAGATATGGGCCCGCGTGCTGATGCTCATGCCGGCCTCTTTCCGCCCTTGGCGGCAACGAGCTTCACCGAGACGAGCCCGGCATCGCGGCAGGCGGTCAGGATCGGCGCGACCTTGCCGTAGCTGAGCGCGCGGTCGGCGCGGATCTGCACTTCGGCGTTCGGCGAGATGTCCGACATGTCCTTCAGGATCTTGGAGAGCTGAGACTGCAGCACGCGCTCTTCGCCGATGAGCAGGATCGGCTCGGTCTGTCCTTCATCGGGCGCGACAACGTTGATCACGATCGGGCCTGCTTTATCGGCCGGGCGACCGGTTGTGGAAGTCGGCAGATTCACGCTGCTCGAACGGCCCGCGGCGAGGTGGCCCACCATCAGGTAGAAGATGATGAGGCACATGACCACGTCGATCAACGGTGTGACGTTGACGTGCGATCCGCCGCTGGGTTTTCGGAAGGTCCGCAGACGCATGGGAAAACTCGGCGGTGATCAGACCGTGGCGGCGACGCGTGCGACGGGCTTGGCCTCGACGCGGGGCGGGATGGAACCGGTGGAATCGTCATCGGCGGGGAGCGACTCGATCAGCTGCGAGCAGGCGAGCATGCCCCGCGTGCAGATGCGATCGACGATCGAGCGGTAGAAGCCGAAGACGAACAGGCAGGGGATGGCGAGCGTGAGGCCGAGCAGGGTGTGGAAGAGTGCCTTGCTGATGCCGAGCGAGAGATCGCTCGGTCCGGCCTGGCCGCCCGATTCACCCAGCGACGTGAAGGCGAGGATCATGCCCCAGACGGTGCCGGCGAGGCCGATGAGCGGCCCGAGGTTGCCGACGACGTTGAGCGGCTCGATCGCGCGGAACCAGCGGGCGACTTCCTCGCTCGCGGCGATCTCGGCCGTCTCGCGCATGCCGACGCGGTCGCGCTTGCGGCCGTCGAGCACCTGACGCAGGACACGCGACGGGAAGCTCTCGTCGTGTTTGACGAACGCGCGGAGGTCTTCTTCGCGTCCGGCTTTGACCAGATCGTTGATGCGTGCGACGCTCGCCTCGGGGATGATCTTGCGTTCGCGGATGTCGATCAGGCAGCGCACGATGATGGCGACCGCGACCAGCGAGGCGAAGAGGAGCAGGACGGTGAAGAAATCGAACGACTGGACGAAGAGGCCCCAGAGGCCGCCTCCGCCCGCCGCGGCAAGGACTGGCGTGGCGCAGAGATTGAGACTTGACATCATGTTCCTATCTTAGAGACCCGGAAGGGCCGGATTCGCTGTCCGGTCGGT
>JAFLCN010000040.1 GCA_017303555.1 Planctomycetota bacterium | reverse complement strand
GTTCGAATCATATTATCACTAGCAAAAACAGGAGTCAACCTCCGCGATGATACAATCACCACGATGAATGATATGCATGACAAAACCATCCTCATCACCGGAGCCGCCCGCCGTTTGGGGCGCGCCTTCGCCCTCGCTTGTGGACGTGCCGGTGCGGATGTCATCATTCATCATGGACACTCCCCTGCCGAAGCAGAATCACTTCGAGATGAAATCGCCTCACTCGGCGCTCGTGCCTGGGTACTCGCTGCGGACCTTTCCCACCCTGATAACGCATCCCAATTAATCGAACGCGCTAGTGAGCTAAGTCCATTATATGGGTTGGTTAATAGCGCCTCCATCTTCGAGCCGCTCAGTGTGCATGACACTTCACTCGACGATTGGAATCGTCACCTCAATATCAACCTCACTGCGCCGTTCTTGTTGAGCCAGGCGTTTGCAAAGCATGTCAACAAAGGGCGCATCGTCAACATTTTAGATTGGCGCGCTACCCGCCCCAGCGCGGATCACTTCCCATATACCGTCACCAAATCTGCGCTGGCGGCAATGACGAAATCTCTGGCAATTGCACTCGCGCCAAACATCACCGTCAACGGGCTGGCGTTAGGAGCGATCCTGCCGCCAAGTGATATTGACCCTGTGGGTAAACCGTCAGCGAGTGAAAAGATTATCGAAGCCGTACCCGCTCAACGTTGGAGTGAGGCGGGGGAAGTCGAAGAAGCCTTATTGTTTCTATTATCCGGTTCCGCCTATATCACAGGCGAGATCATTCATGTAGATGGCGGCAGGCATTTAGTTTAATCATCCCGTCATTGCGAGGAGACTTATGGACAAAGTATTCATCAAAGATTTGCTTGTACGCGGCGTGATCGGCATCCGCGAGTGGGAGCGCGAGGTAGACCAGGATATTCTTATCAATGTGACGGTCTATACCAACACGCTGCGTGCCGCCGAAACAGACAGCATCGAAGATTGTGTAGATTACAGCGCCCTGGCAAAGAAAATTCAGCACCACACTGAAACTGCCAAACGGCTCACAGTGGAAGCGCTGGCGAATGACCTAGCCATGCTGTGCCTTGAAACACCGCTGGTGAGAAAGGTGGTTGTACGAGTAGAAAAACCCGGCGCAGTCCGTTTTGCCAAATCAGTAGGTGTAGAGGTTGAACGCAGACGTGATGAGTGACCTGCACCATGTTTATCTCAATCTCGGTTCGAATATTGAACCTGAGAAGAATATCCCTAATGCGATAATTTTATTGAGTGAAGTTGGGGAGATCATAGAAGTTTCTTCAGTCTGGGAAACTGAATCGGTCGGTTATGCAGGGCCAAATTTTCTAAATGTTTGCATCTTGCTATTAACCCCACTCGATGCAGAACAGATAAAGTATAAAATCATACGTCCCATTGAGTCACAGATGGGACGTATACGAGGCGAGGATCAGAACGCGCCCCGCCCGATCGATATTGATATTGTTTTATTTGATGATACAGCGCACAACACCCAAACTTGGAATGATGCGTTCGTCATTATGCCGTTGGCTGAGTTACTGCCAGAGTTTTTACACGCTTTCAGCGGAGAGAAACTTTCCGCTTTCGCTGAACAACTCAACGTAAAAGTATGGATGCGAAAACGGGAAGATGTCGCTAGATCCTTAGCGGTTCCGCGCCGCGGTTGAGGTGATCCAGAAATTCCTGACCCATTCCGCACCCGGAAAACGCGCGCATCGCGCCGGGACCCTTGCAGGATCCTTGCAGGATCATGGATTCGGAGCAGTCGAATGAGAAGCACACGCATCGGCCTGATCGTCTCTACATCCGTTCTTGCCGCGATCTCCGGCACCACCGCAACGATCGCGGGCTCTTCGCCGTCGCAGCCGAATGCGATCGAGCCCGCCGCGGCACTCAATGCCGCATCTCGCGAACTCAACTCGGGCAGCCCCGTTCGCGCCCGGGAAATGCTGCTGGCGCTTTCCTCGCTGAACATGAGCGAATCGGAGCGCACCCGCACGATCGAACTGCTTCAGCAGTCGGATCTCAAAGTCCGCGCGATGGAGCCCCGTCTCGTCAACCTGCAGCGTGCCAAGCTCGCGCTCGATCGTGACGATCTCGCGACCGCAGAGCGCCTGGCAACCGGCGTTTCGAAGGGCGCCAACGACGCCAACAAGGCGGGAGCCGATGCACTCCTCAAGCAGATCCAGTCGCGTCGCGCCGAACTCGGTTCGGGCGTCGACGCCAAACTCGCCGAAGCAAGCCAGGCACTGAACGCCCGCGAGTACGCCCGCTGCAAAGGCCTGCTCCAGTCCGTGACCCAGTGGGGCGTTGAGTTCTCGCCCGCCCAGCGCGACACCCTTGACCTGATGCAGGGCAAGATCGTCGCGCTCGAACAGGAGAAGGGCCGCCCCTTCAAGGCAGAGGACACCTCGGCCAGCACGATCCTTTCCGCCGGCATGTTGGCCGAGCCCGGCGTCATCGAGCGCCGCTCGCCCGAGCCGGAACAGAACACGACGGTGCTCGCCTCCGCGAACAGCGCTCAGCCCGCCGATCCCGAACCTGCCCAGCAGCAGGTCGCGCCCGCGACCGCTCCGGCGCCGGTGCAGCAGGCGATGGTGGTCTCGAACGACCCGGTCGTCGAGGCCCGCAAGGTCGAAGCGACCAGCCTGCTCAACGAAGCCGATCAGGCCTTCAACGACAGCAAGTACAACGAGGCGCAGGCCAAGTACAGCCGCCTCCGCACCCAGTTCCGCGAGTTCCTCACGCCCGAGCAGGCAAAGACCGTTGAGGATCGCCTGGCCGAGTCCAAGCTCCGGCTCCGCGGCACCACGAACGACTCCCGCGACCTCTCCGGCTTTGTCGAGCAGGGCACCGTCGCCCGCCAGCAGGCCGAGGCCGAGTTCAACAACCAGCTCACGCAGGCCGCTGACTCCCTCAAAGCCGGCGATGTGATCCGCGCCCGCGATTCGGCCGCACGCGCACGCCTCATCCTGAACTCCAACCGCGAGCGCTTCGCGGAGACCGAGTTCCAGACGATGCAGACCAAGGTTTCCGACTTCCTGAAGCAGGTCGATACGAAGGAACAGGAACTCGCCGCCGTCCAGGCCCAGAAGACCGCCGGCGACCGCCAGGCCGAAGCCAAGCGGGTCGCCGACCAGGGCGCAAGCGAACGCAACCGCAAGATCCGCGAAGCGATCGATCGCGTCCGCGCTCTCCAGATCGAGATGAAGTACGAGGAGGCTCTCCAGGTCGTTGACCAGATCCTCTTCCTCGATCCGATCAACCCCACCGGCCTGTTGCTCCGCGACGTGCTCACCAGCGCGAAGATCTACCGCCAGTGGTACGAGACGAACACCAAGCGCAACACGCTGATGGCCGAACAGAGCCTGGAAACCCAGGCCGCCACACTGCCCTCGCGCGGCATCATCGACTACCCGACCGACTGGCCCGAGATCATCAAGGATCGCGGAGAGCCCGTCACGCTCGCCGAATCGGTCGAGACACGCGCCACCCTCGCGACGCTCGCCAACACGCGTCGCCCGGTTGACTTCACCGAGACCCCGCTCGAGAAGGCCGTCGATTGGGTTGCCAAGACCGGCAGCATCAAGATGGACATCGACTGGCCGTCGCTCGAGAAGATCGGCATCAACAAAGACACGCCGGTGACCGTCAATCTCTCGACGATCCGCCTCGACCACCTGCTCGACCTGATCGTCAGCAAGATCAGCCCGGATCCGACCAGCGCCGCTGCTTGGGAAGTCCAGGACGGCGTCCTCCGATTCGCTTCGGCAGAGGCGATCAACAAGAGCACGCTGATGGTCATCTACGACATCCGCGACCTGCTCATCGAAGTGCCGGACTACTCCAACGTCCCGCAGTTCGACCTCAACAGCGCCCTCCAATCCGCCAGCAGCGGCGGCGGCGGCGGCAGCAGCCCCTTCAGCGGCGGCAACCAATCCACCCAGCAGGGCCCGCAGCGCACGGTCGAGGAGCGCACCGATGAACTCGTCCGCATCCTGACCGAGCAGGTCGATCCGGACAACTGGCGCGAGAACGGCGGCGCCGTCGGATTCGTGAGCCGGTTCAAGGGCAACCTGCTCATCACCAACACTCCGAAGAACCACCGCGCGATCGGCGCTCTGCTCCGCCGGCTCCGCGAGATCCGCGCGATGCAGGTCAACTCCGAATCCCGCTTCCTGCTCGTTGCCCAGGACTTCTTCGAGCAGATCGGCTTCGACATCGACGTCTACCTGAACAACGACAACCTGAATCTGAACAGCCGCACCGGCAGCGTCCAGCAGTCGCAGAACTGGTTCGTGGACGGCACAGGCACCCGCAACTCCATCAACCCCACCCTGCGTGCGTCGGACTTCTTCAATTCCCAGACCGGCAACCCCGTCCGAACGTTCAACAGCGCCGCGACCCCCAACATCACAACCCTCAACACCGACGGCACGTTCACCCTTGCCAACACGCCCGTCGTCACATCGGTCAATGCCACCACCGGCTTCGGACCGGTCGGCATGACCTCCAACTCGCTGGGGATCGTGAACGCCCTCACCACCGCGCCGTTCGCGGCGGAAGTTGCCGCGGCCGGCCGCGCGTTCGCCGTCGCCGGCACCTTCCTCGACGACGTCCAGGTGGACTTCCTCATCGAAGCAACGCAGGCCGATCGACGCAACGTCAGCCTCCAGGCTCCCCGCCTGACCACGACCAACGGGCAGCAGGCCAACATCCAGATCACCAACCAGCTCACCTACATCTCCGGCCTCACCCCCATCACCAACCAGAGCGCCGTCGCCTTCCAGCCCATCACGACCCCGCTCAACACGGGTGTGATCATGCTGGTCCGCGGCACCATCTCCGCCGATCGCCGTTACGTCACGACCGACATCACCACCCAGATCTCGCAGCTCGTCCGGTTCCGCACCGGCGTGACCTTCGCTGCGGTTGCTGGGGGCGGCCTGAACGGTGGCGGTTCGACCGCCATCCCCTCGGGCGAGTTCCAGTTGCCCGAAGTGCAGATCAGCAGCGTCTCGACGACCGTCACGATTCCCGACCAGGGAACGATCCTGCTGGGCGGCCAGCGCATCGTCACCGAGCAGGAAGTCGAATCGGGCGTGCCGGTGCTTTCCAAGATTCCGGTCCTCAATCGCTTCTTCTCGAACCGGACCGAATCCAAGAGCGAGCAGACCTTGCTGATTCTCTACAAGCCCACGATCCTCATCCAGAGCGAGCAGGAGAACAAGGCTCACCCGGGCCTCATCGACTCTCTCGACGCGGGCTTGGGCGGCTGATTGTTTCTGAAACCCGATTTCAATAGACGCCCCGGCCGGCTGGTCGGGGCGTTTTCTTTCCAGTCTCCGACGCTTTCCGTACTATCATCCCCACTACCTCTGCGGCCCTTCCTCGTTCGGAAGCCCGCCGGGGCCAGGAGCACGTGCGACTATGCCATCCGCTGACTCCCGCCTCCGAGTCCGTAAACAGGACGCCGTCGTCCAGGTCGAGTTCATCGACCGCAACATTCTGGACGAGGCCAACATCCAACTTATCAGCGACGAGATCTTCCGGATCATCGATCAGGAGGCGGCCCCGAAGCTCCTCATCAGTTTCGCCAATGTCGATCACCTTTCTTCTGCCGCGCTCGGCGCACTGATCAGCATCAACAACAAAGTCCGCAACAAGAACGGGCAGCTCCGGCTGGCCAGCATCGATCCGCAGATCTACGAGGTCTTTGTCATCACGCGCCTCAACAAGCTCTTCCAGATCCACGAATCTGCCGAAGACGCGCTCAAGAGTTTCGCCTGACCCATACCCAGGCCCCCGCTCGCGCTCCTTTCTCGCGAACCACTCGATGAGCAACCCGCGGCCCAGCAACCCGTCGCAACCTCCGATGAGCGGATCCGTGGTCGTTCGCCACAACCGCGCCGAGGTGGAAGCAATCCAGAACGCCCTGGACAGCGCGATGTCGCACGCCGGGTATTCCAAGGCTTCGCTGTTCGCGGTCCGCCTGGCCTTCCAAGAGGCGATCGCCAACGCGTTCAACCACGGGCACAAGACCCTCCCGGACGACACCCCCGCCAACGTCGAGTTTGCGGTGAACGCTCAGACCGTGACCATCGCGATCGAAGATCAGGGCCCCGGATTCCAGAGCGAAACAGTCGCCGATTGCACCCTCGATGAGAATCTTGAGATCCCGCGCGGACGGGGGGTCATGCTGATCCGCAATTACATGACCGACGTCCGGTATAACGCCAAAGGCAACCGGATCGAAATGGTCTACCGCAAGCCGTCTCCGAGCGCGTGATCCCTCCCCTAACATGAGACTGAATCTCACCCGATCCGCGTGTTTCGGCGGAGCGGTCGTATCGCCTCACCCCTGCGGGCCGTCAAAGGAATCGCCATGCCCGATACCAAAGCCACCCCCAAGCTTCCCATTTACCTCGACCATGCCGCGACGACGCCCTGCGATCCGCGCGTGGTGGAGGCGATGCTCCCCTATTTCACGACGATTTTCGGAAACCCGGGCTCGCGCAACCACCGGTTCGGGTGGGAAGCCGAGGAGGGCGTGGACAAGGCCCGTCGCCAGGTCGCCGATCTGATCAAGGCGGACGAGAAGGAAGTGATTTTCACTTCCGGCGCGACCGAGAGCAACAACCTCGCCATCCGCGGCGCCGCGATCATGTACGAGAAGGCGGCAGAGGGCTCGGGCAAGGTGCGTGGCCACATCATCTCGTGCGCGATTGAGCACAAGGCCGTGCTCGATCCGTGCAAGCGCCTTCAGAAAGAAGGTTTCGAAGTGACATTCCTCGAGCCTCCCACGGACGGGATTGTCACGGCGGAGATGGTGAAGGCGGCGCTCCGCGATGACACCGTGCTCGTCTCGCTGATGTACGCCAACAATGAGATCGGCACGATCAACGAGATCCGGCAGATCGGCGAGTTGTGTAAATCGCGCGACGTGATCTTCCACACCGATGCGACCCAGTGGGTCGGCAAGATGCCGACGGATGTGTACGCGGACAACATCGATCTGATGAGTTTCTCGGGCCACAAGATCTACGGCCCCAAGGGCGTCGGCGGGCTGTTCGTCCGGCGCAAGCGCCCCCGCGTCCGGCTCACGCCCCTGGTGGATGGCGGCGGCCAGGAGCGCGGCTTCCGCTCCGGCACGCTGAACGTCACCGGAATTGTCGGCCTCGGCAAGGCCTGCGAGATCGCCGGCCGGGAGATGGAAGCCGACGCGATCCGCCTCGGAAAACTGCGGAAGAAGCTCGAGGATTCGATCACCTCCCGCCTCGACACCTGCCAGGTGAACGGCCATCGCGAGAAGCGACTGCCGCATATCACCAACATCTCGTTCGGTTTCGTCGAGGGCGAGAGCCTGATGATGGCGGTCAAGGAAATTGCATGCTCCTCGGGCTCTGCGTGCACGAGCGCCAGCCTCGAACCCAGCTACGTTCTCAAGAACATCGGCGTCGGTGACGACCTCGCGCACTCCAGCTTGCGGCTCAGCCTCGGGCGGTGGACCACGGAGCAGGAGATCGACTACTCGATCGAGAAGATCGTCGCGGCCGTCAAGAAACTCCGCGATCTTTCGCCCCTGTACGACATGCACAAGGAAGGCATCGACCTGTCGAAGGTGGAGTGGGCTCACCACTAAGAACAGGCACTTGGCACTAGGAATTGGGCACTAGGTCAAGGCAAAAATGAAGGGCGCCCAGCGACATAGACCCGACTGATATCCGCTAGTGCCTAGTGCCAAGTGCCTAGTGCCTAGCTCCGAAGGAGCTTCCCATGGCATACGGACCCAAAATCATCGACCACTACGAGAACCCGCGCAACGTCGGTTCTTTCGGAACCCAGGCCGAGATCAAGCAGCGCAAGGATGTCGGCGTCGGCCTGGTCGGAGCCCCCGAGTGCGGCGACGTCATGCAGCTCCAGATCAAGGTCGGAAAGGACGGCGTGATCGAAGACGCCAAGTTCAAGACCTTCGGGTGCGGCAGCGCGATCGCCAGTTCTTCGCTGGCCACCGAATGGCTCAAGGGCAAAAAGATCGAGGACGCCGGGACGATCAAGAACACCATGATCGTCGAGGAGCTCAGTCTGCCGCCCGTCAAGATCCACTGCTCGGTTCTCGCGGAAGACGCCATCCACGCCGCGATCGAGGACTACAAGGCCAAGAACGGCCTCACCGCGAGCCCCCACGCGGATGTCGCGGCCAAGGCCTGATCCCCCACCCCCCACCCCC
>JAFLCN010000004.1 GCA_017303555.1 Planctomycetota bacterium | reverse complement strand
TCACGCAGCTTGTTCACGATCTGCTCCGCCGAATGTCTCGTCCGCTTCATCTTCAAGAGTCTCCTCGACCCCGTCAGGGTCGTGCAAGACTCTCATAGGCATGGATCAGGATTTGGGGAGCAGGTCACGCCCACGCTCGCGCGCCCTCTACTCTTCCCTCGCAAATGTCCGACCGTCCGCCCCCATCCCCCGCCCTCCTCTTCACCGCCTTCGAACCCAGCGGCGATGACCACGCCGCCATCGTCATCGACGAACTCCGCCGCCGCCATCCCAATCTCCCGATTTACGCCTGGGGCGGCCCGCACATGGCCGCGGCAGGCGCGACCATCATCGAGCGCACCGGCGACGACGCCGTCATGGGCATGCCCGGTCTGAAAAAGATCCGCGAGCATCAAAAGATCAACGCCCGCATCGCCGCATGGCTCGACTCCTTCGAGCCCGGCGGCAGCAACGCCCACCTTCCCCACAAACCCACCGTTCACATCCCCGTCGATTCGCCCGCCGCCAACTTTCCCATCTGCGCCATCGCCAAAAAGCGCGGCCTCAAAGTCGTCCACATGGTCGCGCCGCAGCTCTGGGCGTGGGGCCCGTGGCGCATCCGCAAACTCCGCCGCCTCACCGATCAGGTGCTCTGCATCCTCCCCTTCGAAGAGGACTACTTCACCAAACGAGGCGTCGCGGCAAAGTTCATCGGCCACCCGCTCTTCGATGTCCGCCTCGATACCGAGCGCCTCGATGTCATCGGTTCCGCCTTCGGCGAGGGAGTGGGGGCGGGAAAGGTGGGGGGGCCGCGTGTCGCGCTCATGCCCGGCTCGCGTCCCGGCGAGATCAACAGCAACTTCGCGCTCCTGCTCGAAGCCTTCGTCCGCCTCTCCGCCGAGTTTCCGAATCTGCGAGGCGTCGTCGCCGCCACCAAGCCCAGCGTCGAATCACGCCTCCACGAAATCGCAGCGCGTCACCGCCGCCGCCTCGGCCCCTGGCCCGACAATCTGATCACCGTCCACGGCCAGACCGACGCCGTCGTCCGCTGGTGCGATCTCGCGCTGGTTGTTTCCGGCACCGTCACGCTCCAGATCGCGCGCCAGGTCAAGCCGATGGTGGTGCTCTACAAATCCAACCCGATTCTCTATCACGGCTTCGCTCGCTGGCTCCTGACAACAAAGTACTTCACGCTTCCCAATCTGATCGCCGATCGCGAAATTCTCCCCGAGTTCGTCCCGCACTTCGGCGGCGCAGTCCCGATCGCCGACGCCGCCGGAGCAATCCTGCGCGACCCGCAAAAACTCGCGGCACAACAGTTTGAGCTCCGCGCTGTGCTCGAAAAATTCGGAGGCCTCCACGCCGGCCCGCTCGCAGCCGACCACATCGAGCAAATTGCCGGCCTCCCGAAGGGCGTCCGCCCCAACGAAGTCCCCCGAACCCGCACCGGCATGCCGACGTTGATGCCCGGATAGCGCGACTCAGAAACCCCCTCCCCGAGGGAGGGGGCAGGGGGTGGGTTTGTTTCGCCTGAAAGTTCGATTGCTGCGAGATTGCTTAGTCGCTGCGCCCCACCTCAAACACCGCCGCCGTCATCACGCGATTCCCAATCCGATCCACCATTTCCGCATGTTCAATCCGCACGGACTTCAATGGCGCACCCCGATCAAGCGCCCGATTCGCCGCGACTCCAAGATCATGCTCCGCCACAGCACGCGATTCCGAAAATAAAACAACCACCGACGCTCCGTTCGCAATCAGCGAATCCCCGGCAAGCTTCACAACATCCCGCCTCACCGCCCCCGTCAATTCCGATGTGTACGCGCGATTCGGCCCCGGCACTCCATGCGTATACGTGAACTGCCCCACGCACTTCACCTCAATCCAAAGACACTCCTCCGGCTCCGCGCCGACCTCTTCTTCCGAAGCAAACAGCAGCGCTTCCGCCTTCTTCGTTGCCCGCTTCGATCGAATCGCATCCTTCACCCGCTGCCCACGCTCCGGCGTTAGCACAACATCGCACCGCTGCCTCTGTGGGTCGCGCTTCTGCTCCGGCGTCAACGAAGGAAACGGCACCTCGCGCAGCACACCAAACTCAGTCGCCTCAAACGCCCGCGCGATCGACTGATGCAGCCGCACTTCCGAAAGCGAATCCAGCCCGCTCACCGCCTGCTCAAGCCGCAGCGCACCTTCTTCGCGCGCCAGCCCGTCCAAAACCACCCGAGCAATGTCCAATCCATTCCACATCCGGCGCGATTGTTGCCTGGACGCAAATGCCCGTCATCACATTCTCTTCATCCGCATCGCAATCCGCAATCCGAAATCCGAAATCCGAAATCCCACATCCAAACTCACTCTCCCCCAACCCTTCCGCCCACCTCCGCCGCAATCCTCTCAATCAGCTCTCTCGCCGAAATCTCCGCCTCAGCCCTCGACCGGCTCATCGCCATCTTCCACACCCACGGAATCGGAATGATCGACAGAGGCAGATACCACACGCACGTCTTCCAGAACTCCGCCGGATACCAGTCGAAGTAAATCGAGAGCATCGAGTGCGTGATCCACACCCCCGGCCAGATCGAGACCGCCAGCAGAATCGCCACGACCCACGGCATCTTTTTCTTCAGGAGCAGCTCGAACCCGATCCGCGTCGCCCCGGTCGATCCACCGAACTTCGCCACCAGGTCAAAGTCATAAATCCAGCCGTACGCGAGCGCAAGAAAGCCGCCCTCTCTCGCCTCAAACCCGGGTAGTTTTCCCCGTTGCGACATCCCTCGCAGCTTTTCCGTGATCCCGGCTCCCTCCAGTTGCGTAACAATCGTCGTCCGCTCCACCGGAGCGGATACGCTCTCGCCCGTACCGCCCACGTGCTCAGCAGTGGGGGAGGGCGGGGTTGCGGGACCGGATTGTGGGCTTGATGGAGTCAGGCTCGTTTCCTTGCATCATGCTTCGGCCACGCGGAGCCGTGGAGAACAACATACCAAGATCGCACGCGCGTTCTCGGCTCCGGCTATTCCATCTGGCACGCGATGTGCCACAGGCTACGGCATATGAAGAGCAGCACACATACGGGCGATAACGCCCCCGGCGCGTCCTCCCAGGGCCCAACTCCCCGACTCCGTTACGTCGATGTCGTTGAGCTCACTCATCGCCAGCCGTCGGCCCCACGCCGCACCGAGGTACAACCGGCTCAGACCTCACAGACCCCCCGGCGGCCGAACGCGCTCAGCATCGCGCCGGCCAAGCCCGCCGCGAAGCTGCCGCCCGAGCCCGCACCCGACTCGGTCGAAGAGATCCGCGCTGCCATTGCGCAGGCCAACCGCGAGGCCAGCCGCATCGGCCTGGGTCCGCGCTTCTTCGATTCGCTCGATGACACCCGGCGCGCCACGCCCGCGCTCCTCTCCGACGATGCCCGCTGGGTCTTCGCCGTCCGCGTCAAGCGAGAGATTCAGGGTGGCAGAGCCGCCATCATCGCCCCCGAATCACGCAAACGCTTGCTCAAGCTGGCCAACCGCCTCGGCCTGCGCAACTTCGACGCCAACCTCGTCATCGCAATCGTTCAGGACGACTCGCGCCTCTACGGCACCGAAATCCCCGTTCCATCCGATGCCGCCAAAGGCCCTCTCGCCCTCATCCGCCCCGCGAACATCGAAGCCACTTCAACTTCCACCAACATCTGGCTCTGCCTCGGCGCCAGCATCGGCCTCGCCGCCTTCGGTGCCTACTGGCTCGCCATGTGGTTGATGACGAAGTAATTGTGGCACCGCCCTTCCGGGCGGTGTGCTTCAGAATCGCGCGGCGATATCCGACTTGTCCCGCACCCGCCTTCGTCCTCCCCCGTTGCAGACGGGCGAGGTGTCATCGCGCAGGCTCTGCGGAGCGATGACGGAGGGGGTTCGGCGTGCGAGATGCGACAGAATGCAATCCGCAATCCGAAATCCGAAATTCCCTACTCCCCCTCCGCCGCCCGCCTCGTCCACTCAAACTCCAGCGGCTCGAGCTGTTCGATCGCGCTGTTCCTCTCATCCGTCAGCCGCGTCGCCTTCGCGTGATCCTTCCACACATTCGGATCGCCCATCAGGCCATCGATCTCTTTGATCCGCACCTGCAGCTTCTCGATCTTCTCTTCGATCTGATCCGTCCGCATCCGCGCCAGCGCATTCACCGATGGCCCGCCTGATTTCCCGGGTTTCGGCGCTGCTTTCTCGTTCTTCTTGCGTTCTTCCGCCGCCTTGCGCTGCCGCTCGGCTTCGTCGCGACGGCTCTTTTCCTCGTTCGCGGCACGATCTCGCTCGCGCTTCCGCTGCACGTCCCTCTCGTGCCAATCCGAATAGCTGCCGTGGAAGACTTCAACGCCTCCCGCACCATCCATCACCAGCAAGTGATCGCACGTTCCATCGATCAACGCACGATCGTGGCTGATCAGGAGCATCGTGCCCTCGAATCCGCCCTCATCGCAGAGCGCTTCTTCCAGCCGCTCCGCACTCATCAGGTCCAGGTGGTTCGTCGGCTCGTCGAGCACCAGCAGGTTCTTCGCCGAGCAAAGCAGCGCCGCGATCGCAGCGCGGCTGCGCTCGCCGCCCGAAAGCTGCCCCAAAGGCCGATCCTGATCCGTCCCCGAAAACAGGAATGCACCCGCCAGATCGCGCGCCGCCTGCTCGCTCATCTGCGTCCCCGGCACTTCTTTCTTGATCGTGTCCTGCAGATACTGATACACCGGCTTGTCCGCGGGCAGATGCTCGTGCGTCTGCCGGTAGTACCCGACGTGAACGTTCGATCCCAGTCGCACCGTTCCGGAGTCGGACTTGATTTCTCCGAGCAGCGTCCGCACAAGCGTCGTCTTGCCCGTTCCGTTCGGCCCGATGATCCCCCAGCGCTCGCCCCGCGAGACGACCAGGTCGATGTTGGTGAACAGAGTTTTCCGGCCGCCTCCCTCGAGCGGGTAACTCTTGGAGACTTCGCGTGCCGCAAACACCATGTCGCCGCTGCGCGGCGCCGGCGGCAGCCGCACCTCAAACGAGTGCGCCTCCGGCGGCTTCTCCAGCGAATTTATTTCCTTCTGCCGCTCCAACTTGGTCTCGCGCCCCTTCGCCTGCGCCGCCCGCCGCCCCGCCTTGTACTTGCGGATGTACGCCTCTTCCTGCCGGAAACGACCCTGCTGATTTTCGTACGCGCGGAGCATCGCCATCCGGCGCTCGGCCCGCAGTTCGCGGAATTTTTCGTAGTTCCCCGGATAGTCGATCAGCCGCCCGTCCTCGGTCTCGATGATGCGGTTCACCACGTTGTCGAGCAGATAGCGATCGTGGCTGATCAAAAGCACCGCGCCCTCGAACTCGTTCTTGAGGAAGTTCTCGAGCCAGAGCCGCCCCTCGATATCAAGGTGGTTCGTCGGTTCGTCGAGCAGCAGCACATCCGGGTTTTCCAGCAGCAGCTTCGCAAGTGCCAGCCGCCCCTTCTGCCCGCCCGAAAGGCCGCTCACCTTGATCTTGAACTGCGCATCGACGAAGCCAAGCCCGTGCAGAATCTCCGCGATCTTGTGATCGATCGTGTAACCGCCCGCTGCTTCCATCGCCTCGGTCAGACGCTGCTGTTCATCCATCAGCTTCTCGAGCTTTGCACCCTCCGCCGTCGCCATCTCTTCATACAGATGGTCCAGCTTCTGGTGCAACTCGTGCAGCCGCGCAAACGCGCTCTCTGCCTCGCCCCACAGCGTCTCGTCCGGATTCAGCTTCGGATCCTGGTGCAAGTAGCCCGCGCGAGCCCCGCGCTGCAGCGCCACTTCGCCGTCATCCGGTTGCATCAGCCCCGCAAGCATCTTCAGGAACGTGCTCTTCCCGACGCCGTTGCGCCCGACAACACCCACGCGTTCTCCGGGCTCAATAGAAAACGAAACCCCGTCCAAAATGATCCGGAGCCCGAACGCGTGTTTTAAGTTGGTAGCAGTCAGTACTGGCAAGCCGCAATTCTAGAAGCGAGAACCAGATCTTCAACATCCGTTGAGATTCCGAAATAGGTCCTATGGGTCCTATAGGACCTATAGGTCCCATTTCCTTGCAGATCGTTGTCGCCACGCGTACGCTCTTCGCGGTCAAGCCCTGACTCCTACGGAGTCCGGCGCGTTCGCGCGCTTCCAATCATGCTCGACCGCCTCACCGATTCCTTCAACGGCCTCTTCCGCAAGCTCAGCGGCAACGCCACCCTTACCGAGAAGAACGTCCGCGACGCCATCGACGAGGTCAAAACCAACCTCCTCGATGCCGACGTCCACCTCGACGTTGTCAACGCCTTCACCGCCGCCGTCCTGCAAGATGCCCTCGGCAAGGACGTCACCAAGTCCCTCAAGCCCGGCGAAGAGATGATCGGCATCGTCCACGCCCGCCTCGTCCAGTTCCTCGGAGGCACACCCGACCAAGCCGATCCCCGCGCGGCGCTTCAATCCACCGCCGATCAGACCATCATGAAGGTCAGCCCCGGCCCGACCATCATCATGATGTGCGGCCTGCAGGGCTCCGGCAAAACCACAACCTGCGGCAAGCTCGCCGCCCTCCTCAAAAAGCGCGGCCGCTCCGTCATGCTTGCCGCCGCAGACCTTCAGCGTCCCGCCGCAGTCGAGCAGCTTCACACCGTCGCCAACCAAGTCGAAAAGGACTTCCCCGGCGGCTCGCAAGTCCACTTCTACGGCGAGCCCGACAAGGTCGCTGAGTACGGCAAAGCCGTCGGTATTGCCGTGCAGGTTTGCCAGCGCGCCCTCGCCGCGGCACGCGCGAAAGGCGTCGATGTCCTCATCCTCGACACCGCCGGCCGATTGCACGTCAACGACGAACTGATGGGCGAGCTCACGCAGGTGAAGCGCCTGCTCAACCCGCATCACATCTTCCTCGTCGTCGATGCGATGACCGGTCAGGATGCCCTCAACTCCGCCAAGAGCTTCCACGAAAAGCTCGACATCGATGGCGTCATCCTCACCAAGTTCGATTCCGATACCCGCGGCGGCGCGGCCATGTCCGTCAAGCACGTCACCGGCGCGCCGATCAAGTTCGTCGGCGTCGGCGAAAAACTCGATGCGCTCGAAGACTTCCACCCGACCCGCTTCGCGGGACGCATCCTCGGCATGGGCGACGTCGTCGCGCTCGTCGAGAAAGCACAGGAACAAGTCAACGAAGACGAAGCCAAGAAGCTCGAAGAGAAACTCGCCAAGGGCGAGCTCACGATGGACGACTTCCTCTCGCAGCTCAAGATGCTGCGCCGCATGGGCCCGCTCAAGCAGCTCTTCTCATTGCTCCCGGGCGTCGGCTCCATGCTGAAAGATGTCCAAATCGAAGACAAGCAGCTCGACAAGGTCGAAGCGATGATCGGCTCGATGAACAAAGCCGAACGCAAGAAGCCCGACATCATCGACAACAGCCGGCGCAAGCGCATCGCCAGCGGCGCAGGCGTCGAACAGAACGACGTCGGCCAAATGGTCAAGCAGTTCGGGCTTGTCAGCAAACTCAGCAAGGGCATGGCCGGCATGAGCGCTGCACAGAAATCCGCCGCGGCACGCGAACTCGGCTCCGGCGGCATGGGCGGCATGATCCCCGGCCTGAAAGGGCTTCCCGGCTTCGGTTCCAAAGGCAGCAGCTTCAGCGCCAGCCCGAAGGCCAAGTTTAAGAAGCGCAAGAAGTAAGCTCGCCGAATTCTGACTTCGACCAGCGAAGCACCGCCCGCTCGAACGCCCTGTATTGCTTCGTGTCCTTCGTGACTTCGTGGTTCATCGATTTCTTCACACTGACTTCGGCCACAACCAGCCCATCATCGCGCCGGTGATCAGCCCCATCATCACCCCATCAATCAGGCAGCTCACGACCGCCCGCTTGTTCGCCTGAAACCAGATCGCATTCGGCAAACTCGCGACCGAATACGTCAGAATGCCCACCGTCGCGAGGACCTGAAACACCTTCGCAAACGCCTCACCGCGCACGAAGCCCGCCGCAACTCCGACATACGCGATCAGGAACGACGCCGCGAGGTTGACAAGAAACGTCAGCGCCATGTTGACGCCCATGTTCGGCTTCTTCCAGAGCGTGAGCATCCCCATCGGGCCGGTTTCCCAGATCTGCTTCATCTTCTCCCGGTTCTCGCCGTCGCAGTGCATGTTCGGATAGCCGTAGACACCGGGTTCGATGTTCAGGCTGCGCACAAAGTCCATGACTTTCTTGTCGTCGGGAAGCTGCTTGAAATCCTTCTTGTGATGAGGCAGCGCCATCCACGCGAGCGCGCCGTAGAACCAGACAGCCGCCGCCGTCGCCACGATCGCAAGCCAGCACGAGGCCAAGAGTTCCATCGTGAGTCTCCTTTGTTCCCGTTCAGCCTAGCAAAAGCAACCGAACACCGCCTGAATCGCCGCCCCGGTTCCGATTGGTACTCTCTTCCAATCGTGGGGGACCCCCTTCCCAATTCCGCCGGTCAAGCGCTCGACTTCGCGGCACAACGCAGCGAGGCACGACGCCTCCTTCTTGTCGCCTTCGTCTTCGGCATCTTCGGCTCCCTCGCCGTCCTCCGCGCCATCGCAGGCGTCAAGTCGCTTTTCGGCGACTCGATCTACGCGATCATCCCGTGCATCCTCCTCGGCGTTGCTTCCGCTCTCGCCGCCCGCGCCGTGGTGAAGCGTGCCAATCGCCACAACCGCCTCCTCCCCATGTGGTTCTGGGTTGTCAATCTGATTACCGAACTGCTCATCCCCACGATCGGCATCTTCATCCTCATCATCGATCCGCAGATCAACGGCTTCGAAGCCCTCGGCGCGCCCGTCGTCCTGACCTACGCCGTCCTCATCGTCCTTTCTGTCCTGCGCCTGCGCGTCTGGCTTTGCTTCCTCGCGGGTAGCGCTGCCGCCGCCATGCACGTCGGTCTTTTCTTCGCCAGCATCCGCTGGGAAGAACAGATGGGTGCTCTCGGCCCCGCGTTCTATCTCGGCTACTCCATCCAGCTCTTCCTCGTCGGCATCGCCTCCGCTCTCGTCACACGCGAAGTCTGCGGCTACGTGCGCAGCGCGCTCCAGGAGGCCGAAGTCAAAGCCCGCCTCTCCCGCGTCGAGAACGACCTCGGCATCGCACGCCACATCCAGCAAGGCCTCTTCCCGAAAGCGCCGCCGACAATCGCCGGGTACGACATCGCGGGTTGGAGCAAGCCCGCCGACGAAACCGGTGGTGATTACTACGACTGGCTCCCCTTCGAAGGCGGCAAGCTCGCGCTCGTCCTGGGCGACGTCACCGGTCACGGCATCGGCCCCGCGCTGCTCATGGCGGTCTGCCGCGCCTACGCGCGTGCCACGTTCCCCACCGAAGACGAACTCCAGAACGCCATGAACCGGCTCAACAAGCTCCTCAATCAGGACATGGACGAAGGTCGCTTCATCACCTTCGCCGTCGGCCTCGTCGATCCCGCCGCCGGAACGGTCGATGTCCTGAGCGCTGGTCACGGCCCCATTCTGCTCCGCTACAACACCGAAGGAAAAGTTGCCATCACCGAGGCCGACGGCACCGGCCTTCCTCTCGGCATCATGGCGGACGAAACCTACGGCAAGCCCGTGCACTGGAAGCTCAACCCGGGCGATGCGATGCTGCTCATCACCGACGGTTTCTTCGAACAGGTGCGAGCGGATGGCGAGCAGTTTGGGCTTGATCGGCTTCGGGATTTCTTGGTTCGCTCAGCGAAGCTCTCCTCCGCGGACCTGATCAAAAACCTGTATGCAGAAGTCGTCGCGTTTGCGGGCGGCGCGGTGCAGGGCGACGACATGACGGCGGTCGTCATTCGCCGGCTTTGAGCTTTGCTTCGAGTTCGGCGAGGTTCTTCGTGAACTGTGTGCGGACTTCTGCCGCGAACGGGTTCTCGTTTTCGATGGTCTTGAAGAGTTCCCATGAGTCGCCCGCGAGCGATTCGCTCATCTCGGCGAAGCGCTTGTAGGCGACGGTCGCAAGTTCGGTTTTCGGAAGATCAAGTGCCGCGGCAGCGCGCGAGACGAGATGCGTCAATCCCTGCACATACGCCATCTGCCGATCGTGCTCCTCGGGCGTGACATCGAGCACGCGGAGCTGGAGCGTTGCGCTCAGGAAGTTCCGAACGCACGCGATGCGCTCTTCGCTCGCGCGAACCGGACAGAACGCAATCGGCAATCCCGCAATCCCGTTCCTCCCGCTCTGCGGGCCAAAGAGCGGATGCGTCCCGATGATCTCCGTCTGCCGCGGCAGCAAATCCCGCATCAGCGCAATCGGCTTGGCCTTGACCGAAGCAACATCAACGACAAGTGCCTGCCTCTTCGCCAGGTGCGGTGCAAGCTCCGTCAAAAGCTCGCGGAGCCGCTGAACCGGCACGGCGAGAACGATGATGTCGGCTTGCGCCGCGTCGGTTAGTGAAACGGATTGAATGCCCAGCGCTTTCGCTTCGCTGGCGCGATCGGTAACATCGCACGTGCTCAATGTGAAGTGCGAGTGCAGGTGCGAAACCAAGAAGCGGCCGAAAGCGCCGAAGCCTGTGATGCAAAGGTGTTTCATTGACGAACCAGATCTTCCTGGGCTACCGAGGCTTGAAGAATGCCAGCGCGATCATTCCACCAACCGGCATCAGTAGGTAGGACGCGCCAATAGCGACCGCGCCCCAGATTGCGATGAACATCGGTTGGCACCATTTTGTCGTGGAGCCCGATGTCCACGCAATCAAGATGCACATGCTCCACAAAAAGACCTCGACGAATGGCATGAGCGATACGCCCCTGGATTTGGGATTTCGCTCCCTTGCTTGGAGTGCCGCGATCGGAACCAAAAAGGCATTCCAGAACAACTTCAAAAACAGAATCGCGACGACAAAAAGCAGGACAACTTCTCGGCCAAACGCTGGAGAGCCAACGCTCACCACTCCGGCCCGCCCGAATACCGCCCATACACATCCGCCATCGCCTGCACCATCTCGCCCATCGTGCAGCCGCAGAGCGCCCCATCGATCAGCGCCGGCATCACGTTGGTCTCATGCAGCCCGCCCGTCTTCCCCGGCGCACTCGGCAGCGGATTCTGCAGCGTAAACGACTTGCCCTGGCACGACGCACGAATGTTGTCGAGCGCCTGCTTCACCTTCCCCGCATCCCGCGCCTTCTTGAACTTGCTCAGCCGGTCGCACTGATTGGTTTCGACATCGTGGCTGATCTGAAGAATGTCGATCGGCCGTTCGCCGGCGTTGTCGGTGTAGGCGTTGACACCGACGATGAGGCGGTCGCCAGCTTCGCACTCTTCGCTGAAGCGGTACGACGCTTCGGCGATCTGGCGGCGGAAATAGCCTCGGTTGATGCCATTGATCACGCCGCGACCATACCCATGCAATCGCTCATACGCCGGATGCTTGCTGAGATCGGTGACTTCTGCCTTCATTTGGCCATTTGCGATTTGCCCATTTGAGTTTTTGTACGTCCCCATGTGATCGACATCGCTGATGTAGCGGAGGGCTTCGCGCTCCATCGTGTCGGTGAGTTGTTCGACGTACCAGCTGCCGCCGAGGGGGTCGGTGACGCGGGTGACGCCGGTTTCGTGCGCGAGAATTTGCTGCGTGCGGAGTGCGACGGTCACGGCTTGTTCGGTCGGAAGACCGAGCGTTTCGTCCATGCTGTCGGTGTGGAGGCTCTGACAGCCGCCCAGCACCGCCGCCATCGCCTGATAGCCGACGCGCACGATGTTGTTCAAGGGCTGCTGCTCCGTCAGCGAGCAACCCGCCGTCTGCACGTGCGTCTTCATGTACCACGAGCGCTCGTTCTTCGCGCCGTAGCGATGCTTCATCGCGCGAGCCCAGATGCGACGCGCCGCCCGCAGCTTGCAGATCTCTTCAAAGAACTCGTTATGACTGTTGAAGAAGAACGACAGCCGCGGCGCGAAGCTGTCAATATCCAGTCCGCGCTCGACGCACGCTTCCACATACTCCATCCCGTCGCGCAGAGTGAACGCAAGCTCCTGCGTCGCCGTGCTCCCCGCCTCGCGGATGTGGTAACCGCTGATGCTCACGCTGTTCCACTTCGGCACAAACCGCGACTGGAACTCGATGGTGTCCACCACCAGCTTCACGCTCGCCTCGGGTGGATAGATGAACTCGTTCTGGCTGTGGAACTCTTTGAGGATGTCGTTTTGGAGTGTGCCGCCGAGCGTGTTCCACGGAATGTTCCGCTGCACCGCCATCGCCAGATACATCGCCCAGATCACGCACGCCGGCCCGTTGATCGTCTGGCTCACCGTCACATCGCCCACGGGAATATCCGCGTACAGCCGGTGCATGTCCTCGATCGTGTCGATCGCCACGCCGCACCGTCCAACCTCGCCGATCGAAAGCTCATCATCGCTGTCGCGCCCCATCAGCGTCGGCAGGTCAAACGCCGTGCTCAACCCCGTATTCGCCGCCGTTCCCTTCGCAGCGCTCAGCAAATACTTAAACCGCTTGTTCGTGTCGTCCGCGCTGCCAAACCCCGCAAACTGCCGCATCGTCCACAGCCGCGTGCGATACCCCTGCGGGAAGAGCCCACGTGTATACGGATATTGGCCGGGCGCGGCGATATCGCGCGCCTGATGCTTGAGCGATTCGGGCGCAGCTTCGGGCGTATAGACAGGATCAACGACGATGCCGGAGATCGTGACGGCGTTTGGGTCGACGGGCTGTTGAACGGCGGAAGGGGCAACGGATGGGCGATTGGCAGTCGTCATGTACTCGTTCTCCTGGCTTGCACGATTGTACGAGGGAAAGGCCAAAGACAGAAGAGCGGAATTCACCACAGATCGCAGACCCGCCGCGGCGGGGACGCAGAGGTAAAGAGAAAAGCCGGGGGAACGGATTGAGAGAAGGCGAACGAGAACGCCATGCGTTGACTCGGTAGGCTGTGCTCGTGGAACTACCTGTTGTGAATTCAATCGAAGTACCCGCCGCCGCAGGCAACGTGTTTCTGGACCTTGCCATGGCCCTCGGCGCCGGCCTGCTCGTCGGTCTCCAGCGCCAGCGTGCCAATTCCGATCTCGCCGGCATCCGCACCTTCCCACTCATCGCGCTCTTCGGCGCGATTTGCGGCATACTCGCCCGAGTCTTCGAGCCCACCGGCGTCTGGATCGTCGCCGCCGGCTTCCTCGCGCTCGGCCTCGTCATCCACGCCAACCGCAGCGTCGGACGCGCCGCCGCCAAAGAACGCGACGCCGAATCCCGCGCAGGCCGCGGCATCGTCACCGAAATAGCCGTCTTCGTCATCTTCGGCTGCGGCCTCCTCATCGTCCTCAAGCACGCCGCGCTCGGCGTCTCCATCGCCGCCGCAACAGCCGTCCTCCTGCACCTGAAGACCTCGCTGCACAAATTCACGGCCGGGCTTTCCGACATGGACGTGCGCGCGATCATGCAGTTCGCCGCCATCTCGCTCGTCATCCTCCCCGTCGTCCCCAACCGCGTGATGGGCCCGTTCGACGCGATCAACCCTTACAACCTCTGGCTCATGGTCGTCCTCGTCACCGGCATCAGCCTCGCCGGTTACGTCGCGATCCGCATCTTCGGCTCCGGTGCAGGCACCATGCTCGCCGGTCTCCTCGGTGGTCTCGTCTCCAGCACCGCGACCACCGTCAGCTTCTCTCGCATGGCCAAATTGCGCGAAGGCAAGTGCGCTGCATCCGTCGCCGCGATTGCGATCGCCAGCCTCGTCATGGCCGCACGCACACTCGTTCTCGCCTACGCGGCAGGCAGGGATGGGGGTGGCGACCAATCCGCCGAGATGCTCGCCTGGCTCTCCGCGTTCCTCGTCGCATCAATCGTCGCCGCAGGATTTGCAATCCTCCCCGCCTGGCGCGACAAGCCCAAAGAAGCCGAAGCCCAGTCGCAATTCTCCAACCAGAAAAACCCCACCGAACTCAAAGCCGCCCTCTTCTTCGCCCTCATGTTCGCCGGCGTCCAGATCCTCGTCATCGCCGGCAAGCACTACTTCGGAAACTCCGGCCTCTTCGCCGTCGCCGCAATCAGCGGCACGACCGACATGGGCGCAATCACCCTCTCTACCGCCGGCCTCGTCTCCCGAGGCCAGGCAGACGGCGCAACCGCCGCCGCAGCAATCACCCTCGCAGCCGTCGTCAACACGATCGTGAAAATCGGCATCGCCTGGTCCCTCGGAGGCGTCGCCCTCGCCAAACGCCTCGGCCTCATTCTGCTCCTCCCAATCGCAACCGGAATCGTGGTAGTGGGGTGGTTGGCGATGAGATAAACACGAGGCACGGCTCCGTCCCAATCGAGTCATTCCGCATGCCAGCCTTCTCGGATTTCAGCCTTCCCTGCTCCGAGCGTTTCCGCCTCTCGCACTTCCCGACTTTCAGCCCGAAGGGCTGACAGATTCGAGCCGAGGGTGGAGCGAGTCCGCGAGCGACACCCTCGGTCGGTGCGCAGAGAACCCGCACACTGAAAGCGTGCCACGGGCACACAACAGCGCAGAATGAGCGACGGCGAAGCGCTCCCGATGTGAACTCACAAACCGCCAGAACCATGCCGCACGAGCCCAAACGCAGGGAAGTTGCCCGCATTACCGCCAGATGCCCCGTCCCGTCAGGCGATGCACCCAGGGCAATGCCTCTCGATGACACAAAAACAAAAAGAACAAAAAAACCAAACAAAACCCTTCTTTGGTACTCGGCGTGTGGTAAGATACCCCCATGGTCGCCCACCCGCCCATGCCCGACTCCACCCCGCATCCGCGCCAGCGCTTCGCGCCCACGGATTCCGTCGCCGACCAGGTTCTCACCGACCTTGCCGATCCAGCCCAGTCTTTCCTCTCCGTCGCGAGAACCCACAACACCTCCCCCGAAGCCCTCGCCCTCTGGCTCAACCGCCCCGAAATCTACGAGCGCATCGCCTCTCTCCGCTCCGCCGCGGCAATCCGCACCCGTTGGCTCGCAGGCGATCATCTCCCTTCTTGCGCTGAACTCGCTTCGCGCATCGTCCGCACCGCGCTCGCTTCACCAAATCTCCCAGTCCCCGATTCCGCGCTCCGCGCCGTGAACGTCCTTCTCCGTCTCGCTTCCTTTGATCCCAACGCGCGCCCGCGCTCCACGCCGAAACAGTCGCGTGAAAACAGCACGATCGCCAACGCAACATCGCGCCAGAATCAATTCGCCGCACTCCTTCGCGCTCACCGCCAGCCCACTCAGTCCCTCGACTCAACATCGCCCGAGCAACACCTCGCTTCGTTTCTCAATGACTGCGAAGGTCTCGGTCCGATCGCCCCCGGTGCCGACGATCTCCACGCACTCCGCGATCAATCTAAACATCACTCCGTCGAATCGTCGGCCCATGGACGCGTCGAATCAGTTCCGCAATCGGACGCCGAGACCGATCCCGAAGCCGATCCCAACCTGCCGATTCTTCAGCTCCCTGCCGCCTTGCTCTCTTCAATTCTGCCCTCATTCTCATCGGCCGAGCACAATCCCTTCGATCCCCAAAGCTGCCTGCGTTCGACATCGCCGAAGCAGCGCACCGTCGTCAAGCTCCGCCTCAAGCAGCAGCGAAAGCAAATCGTGCAGGATGCGGTTGCTTTCCTCATACAGCACAATCACTGCACCGAAGCAGACATCCCCGCCGTACGCCGCGAGATCGAATGCTTTTATCGCATTTCGCAGCCCGCCTGCATTCAAGCCGCAAGACATCCCCCGTGATCGTTTTCAAGCAACACGCGTCGCTCGCTACGCGATCTCCAATTCCGGCAGCACCTTACCGTACGAGCCCGAGCGCAGCGAAGGGACATTGCATCGCGACACACCATTGCGTGCATCAGAAGGCAAACTGCCCTCGCTTTCCGGACGTTCTTCCTCAGTCCGCCAGTTTCACCGCGGCGGGCGCACACTTTGACACCACGCCGCAAGCGGGCCGCCACGACAACATCTTGCAACGTTTCCGAGGCCCACGCGCCCCAAGAGTGTTCACTTGTGCGCACATCTGACTTCTGGTACACTCCCCCCTTCGGGGGTAACGGGTCCATCAATTTCGGGAGACAGTTTCATGGTCAAGGGAATCATCGGTGGCCTCATCGGAGGCGCAATCGGCGCCGCAATCTGGGCCGCAATCGTCCATTTCACCCACTACGAAGTCGGCATCGTCGCCTGGGCGATCGGTGCGCTCGTAGGTATCGGCACAGCCATCTTCGCTGGCAACTCGGTCTCGCCGGTCACCGGCGTCGCAGCCGCAGCGATCGCCCTCGGCTCCATCGCCGGCGGCAAGTTCGCCGTCGTCCACATGATCGCCGGCAAGGTCAAATCCGACATCCACGCGCAGGTCGAGATCAACGACGATCGCGCCATGGTCAGCATCGCCGATCAACTCGTCGAAGAATCCGAAAAGGCCGGCAAGAAGATCGAGTGGCCCAAAGGCATGACACGCGACGAGGCCTCCGAACAGGCCGACTTCCCGCCCGCGATCTGGACCGACGCCAAGGCCCGCTGGACCGCCATGAGCCCCGCAGACCAGGATTCATACAAGAAGGCCCTCGCCGAACACGCCCACGCCAGCCTCGATCACGCCATCGGCCAGGCCGAATCCGAAGCGTTCTTCAGTTCTTTCACTTTCTTCGATATTCTCTGGGCCGTCCTCGCCATCGGGAGCGCATTCAAACTCGGTTCCGGCGACGGCGGCGGCGGCGACGACTGAGCCCGAGCGATCACGGTTCGCCGACTCGATGCGGGTGGAAGGGTGACTCCAATCCATGCGGATCCCAGGACGGAAGATCTGGCGTGCGTTCCCAGAACTCGATGAGTTTTCCGACGACCAGTGCCGCCGGTTCGTCAAACGCGCCTGGGGCGGCTGGGTCCAGCGAACGCTCGCCTCCGCGTTCGTGATCGGAACCTTCATCGCCACGCTCACCGTCGTCGGTTGGGCCATGGCCTGGGCGTTCCATTCATTCGATCTCGACAATCGCAAGCGCTACTCCGACTTCGCGATCGGAGCCGCCGCCGCTGCGCTGGCGCTCGTCGTCGGGGTGACCGCGCCGTTCCTCGCGATGCTCGCCCGCGACTTCCTCCTCCGATCGCTCATCTGGAGAGTCATCAACATCGGAGGCGTCTGCCACGCCTGCTCCTACGCGCTGTACGGCCTCCCGCTCAGCGAGCGCTTCGAATGCGCCTGCCCCGAGTGCGGCGCCGTCACAAAGGTGGATGCGGCGCTCGTAGAACTCGTCCGCACCGATGCCGGAGTTTCGGTCGCGAAGAAGCGCACGGGTACCAAAGACGTCCGCATGTTCTGGACATACCGAAGACTGCGGCTCGCCGCGATCACGCTCTCGACACTCTTCGCCGTCTTCATCGTTCTGCCGGTCGCGATCCTCGCGTGCAACGAGATGCTGATCCGCTTCGAGGCCGCAAGGGCCCGCGCCTCCATCTCCACCCTGTCCGAACGCGCCCGCACGCTCGGCACCACGCCCGTGCGCTCGTACTCAGGAACGCCGGAAGTGACGGGCATCTGGAAAGCCGACGCGGAGTTTCGCGCGAGAATCCGACAGATGCTCATCGAGTTTGCGGCCGAACTCGGGCGCCACTCGCAGGGCCTGACCGCTCCCGACGCCTGGAGACTATCCGCAGTCAGTCCGGAACATCAGCGCGAGGCGCTCCGCCGCATGGAGAAACTCGGCATGGCCGAGCACTTCCGATTGCTGAACCAATCGCCCCCGCTCGCCGCGCCGCTCTTCTACTTCGACGATGGCGGGCACTCGCCCTCGCTTCTCTGGAGCGACACCTTCCTGCATGAAACCCGCGGGTTTGCACTCGAACGGATGCGAACGGCCGCGGACGAAAGTGATCGGGAGTGGTTCGAGCTCTCGCTCCGCGCCGCGATCGCCTCCCTTCGCACCGATTACGCAACCCATCAGTACGGCCGGTACTGGCTCACGATGCAGAGCGAATACGAACTGTGGAGCACGTTGCGCGACGCGATCGCGAAGCGTCCGGAACTGGCCGGGCCGGCCGCGAGAATCTTCGACGAGATGCCGATCCGGCCCGACTGGGTCGGCGTCATCGAGAACGAGCGGCTCTCCGAGCGAGATCGCGCACTCACGATTCTCGCCGATGCGAACGCCGTCCGATTCAACCGCTTCACCCCCGGGCTCGCCAGGCTCCTGGGCTTTCCCGGCGGGCTCCCTTCCGGAAGAATCGGCTGGGTTGGCGAGAACATCCGTCTCAACGACAAGGTCTTCGACGCCGCGAAAGCGCCCTTCGAAGCGGCGCCGTGGCAGCGAGCCCCCGTACCGAATGTTCCGTCCGATCTGTTGCTCATCGCGGGCAACACCGCGTTCACCCTGTGGGTCCTGCCCAACGTAGACGTCATCACCGCGATGCGTGCGGGCGCCCGCGTCATGCTCGCGATCGAGGAGTATCGCTTCGAGCGAGGTTCGCTTCCCGCCGGCGTGGACGACCCCGATCTGAAGCTCCCCGCCGAAGCCCGCATCGACCCGCTCTCCGGTCGCCCCTGGGTCTTCATTCCAAACCCCGCACCGCACGACCGCCACGAGCTCCGCCCGGTCGGGGGCTATCTGCTCTATTCGATCGGCACCGACGGCATCGACGACTTCGCGACTTCGGGCGGTGCTCCGAGTCTCATTCGCAGCCAGCCGGTCTGGAGCCTGCGTTCCCTCACGGGTCAGGATGTTCTGGTCAACGGAACCACGGGACGCTGACTCCCACCCCCGCGCGGATTCGCTAACCTCGTGATCGAATGGCCACCTTCTCACCAGTTTCTCGCCGAATCCGCAACGCTCAGAGGTACGTGCGCGTGCTGGAGGTGCTCGCACGCCACGGATTCGCCGATTTCGCAGAACAGATCGGCCTCGGCGGGCTGATCGAGAAAGGCAAGGAGATCCTGGGCGCGGCGCCCGGCCCTTCGGAGGTGCCGCGCCGGGTCCGCGTGCGCACCGTCCTCGAAGAACTCGGACCGACCTACGTGAAACTCGGCCAGGTGCTCAGCACCCGACCCGACCTCATTCCGCTGGAGTGGGCCGAAGAATTCAAGTCGCTCCAGAACGGTGTGCCGGGCGTCGAATTCGAAGAGATCGAGAAGATCCTCGAAAAAGAGTTCGGGAGCCGCCTGCACAAGCTTTTCCGCTCGATCCAGAAGAAGCCCCTTGCCGCCGCCTCGATCGCGCAGGTCCACCGGGCCGTTCTGCACGACGGCGCCCGCATCGTGCTCAAGGTGCTCCGCCCCGGAATCCGCGATGTCGTCGAAGCCGATATGGAGATCCTCCGCCAGCTCGCCGAGATCGCCGAGGGACACTTCAAGGACCTGGGCTACAGCCCGACCGCGGTGGTGGACGAGTTCGCAAGGGAGATCGCCAAAGAACTCGACCTGGCGCACGAGGGCCGTTCGACCGATCGCCTCCGTAGCTTCTTCGAGGACGACCACGAGGTCGTCTTCGCCAAAGTCTACTGGGAAGCGACAACACCCAGCGTGCTCGCGCTCCAGGAGATCCGCGGGAAGGTCTTCACGAACCTGAAGCCGGAATCGCTGGACGACGAAACCCGCAGGCGGCTTGTCGAGAACGGGACGCGCGCGGTCTTCCGGCAGTGCCTGGAACTCGGCTTCTTCCACGCCGATCCCCACCCCGGCAACCTGATCGCGCTCCCCAAGGGCCGCATCGCCTTCATCGACTGCGGCATGACCGGCGAGATCGATGCGCGCACCGCCCGCCAGCTCGCCGACCTCGTCTCCGGCGTGGTGGGGGGCGACCTCGATCGCGTGATGGAAGTCGTCGGCGCGCTCGGTGATCTGCCCGCCGAAAAACTGGAAGACCGTGCGCTCCGCAACGACGTCAACACGATCATCTCGCAGTTCCAGGACACCTCGCTCGATCAGCTCGATCTCGGCAAACTGCTCAGCGATTTCTTCGGCGCCCTCCGCGCCAACCGGATCCACTGCCCCGCCGATCTCATGTTCCTCATCAAGGCGCTGACGACCATCGAGTCCGTCGGAAGGTGGCTCGACCCGACCTTCCCGCTCGCCGAGTTCGTCCGCCCCTTCGTCGAGAAGCTGGTCGAGAAACGTTACAGCTTCTCCGCGCTCCGGGGCCGCGCACAGAAGAGTCTGCTCAGCTACCTCGAACTGGCCGAAGACCTCCCGGCCGAGCTCCGATCGCTCCTCACGCAGGTCCGGCGCAACCGCTTCGCCATCAATATCGAACACCGGGGTCTGGCACGCCTCACCCGCACCATCGAGCACGCCAGCCGAAATATCTCGTTCGCCCTCATCATCTCCGCGATGCTGGTCGGCTCTTCGATCCTGATCCTGGCAGCCCGCAACGCCGGCATGGGCGCACTCACCGCGATCGGGGTCGCGGGCTTTGTCGCCTCCGTCGTGCTGGTTCTGGCGATGGTCTGGACCAACCGGCGGCTCAAAGATGAATAGGCCTCTCTGAACCCCAAGCCGCCGCTCGCTACTTGGCCCGGCCCTTCTTCGGTTCGGGCTTGCGATCAACCCGCGCCGCGCCATTCTTCCCCGTTCGCGCCGCCGACTTGGCGGTCTTGCGAGCCGGCCGCTTCGCGGAAGCCGCAGCCGTCCCGGCAGTCTTGCCCGAAGCCGGGCGAGCCTTCTTCTTCGTGTTTCGCGGCTTTCGAGTCGCCACCTGCTCGTTCATCTTCGTCGGCGCGAGCAACTGGCCGATCCCCTCGAGCAGACCGCTCGCGGCAAGCGAAATCTGCTCCGCCGCCCTGCGCGCCAGCGTCCACCCCGCGCGACCGGCATCGGCCGCCATCGGGCCCGCGTTTCGGGTCGCGACCTTGCCAGCGCTCGAAGCCGATTCCGCGACGTTGCGTCCGGCTTTGCGGGCACGCCGAACGAGCGCCTCGAGTTCTTCCCCTAATTCGGTGGATGTCTTCTTGGCGAACGCGCTCACGGCGCCGAGGAATTCTTCATTCGCCGCGGCAATTTTGCGCTTCGCCGCCGGGATCGTGTGATCGGCAATGTCCTGACCCCGTTTCTGGGCACTGCGGGCCGTGTTCTTCCCGGCGCTTGCAACCGAGGCGAACGCATCGCGAAGCCCCTCGAAGGCGTCGCGCATCGCCTTCCGCCGCGCCGCGGGAATCTCGTGGTTGATGGTCTTGGCCGCACCGCTGAGCGAGTCGTTCACGAGCTTGCGGATATCCGCACGGCTGAGATCGCGATCACGCATGGCCTGCACGGCCAGGTTGCGGATGCGCTGACGGGTGCCTTGTGACGAGGGCTTGTTCGGGGCCATGCGGAAGATCCTTGTGACTGTGCGTGTTCAGAAGTAACGGAGCATACCCGCGCGAGCGGCGGGCTGCGCAACGCGTGAAAACCGACTTATACGCGGGTGAGCGGAAAATTATTTCCCCGTGACTTAGCGGCGGCGCGCGGGAGTTATTGCGCGAGCAGACGCGAATCCCTTCGCTGCGCAGATGCATGATGCCCCGCAACTTGCGATGAGCACGAGGCGATGCCCTTGTATCGCGCGGAAATGCGCAAGTCGCGCCGAGCGCACGAAGATAACAGCAAAGACGACGAGCCCGGGAAAGAACTCCGGGGATCTGGGGGCGTATGAATGAGTGTGCGAGGCGCGATTCTGTTTTCGTGCCGAGCGCGTGCGGATTTGTACCTGGGGAAAAAGATGAATAACGAGAACAAGGACGTCTCAATTGGAGAGCGTCTTGCGAGCGCCGAAGCGGCCCGCGAGAAACGCGTGCTCGACCAGATTCTGAAGGACATCGCGGACCTCGAGGCGCAGGACCGCCCTCAGGTCGAAACCAAGCCCCGGCTTGTGCTGGTGCGCTGAAGCACCGCCCGGTTTCCTCGAAAAAGTTTCCCTGAAACTACACGCCGACGGCGGCCTTGCTGGAAGTCATGCCGCCGTGACCCGGCTGGACGGGCGCGGGCTGCGGCGAATAGTCGTAGACGCCCTTGCCGGTCTTGTCGCCCATGCGGCCTGCTGCCACGAGCTGGCGGAGGAGCGGGCACGGCCGGTAGCGATCGCTGCCGAGGCCTTCGGCGAGCACGTTCATGATGTGCACGCAGGTGTCGAGGCCAATGAAGTCGGCGAGGCGCAGGGGGCCCATCGGGAAGTTGCAGCCGAGCTTCATGATCTCGTCGATGTGCTGCGGCTCGGCGACGCCCTCCATCCAGGCGTAGAACGCTTCATTGATAAGCGGCATCAGCACGCGGTTGCTGACAAAGCCCGCGCGGTCGTTGGCCGGAATCGGTGTCTTGCCGAGCTGCGTCGCAAGATTGGTGACGCGCTGAACGGTGTCGTTCGAGGTTTGAAGGCCCCGGATCACTTCGACGAGCTTCATCACCGGCACGGGGTTGAAGAAGTGCATCCCGATGACGCGTTCGGGGTGGCCCTGCGGGCCGACGCTGGCGCAGATCTCGGTGATGCTGATCGAGCTGGTGTTGCTGGCGAGGATCTGGGTGGGGAACATGCTCGCGAGCTTCTGGAACAGCTCGCGTTTGACCTTGGCGTCTTCGACGATCGCTTCGATAACGATGTCGGCGCCCTTGAGCATTTCAAGGTTCTCGACGTAGTGCAGCCGACCGAGCGCGGCCTGCATGTCGGTGTCCTTCATGCGGCCCTTTTCAACCTCGCGGGCGAGGCGCTTGGTGTGGCCGTCGCGGCAGCGACCGAGGGCCGACGACGAGGCGTCGCAGACCAGGGTCTTGAATCCCGACGCCGCGGCCACCTGGGCGATCCCGCCCCCCATTTGGCCGGCCCCGATGATCGCGATGGTGTGAATCGTTTGGGTGGTTGGCATGCCTTCAGCATACCTCGCGGCACCGGGCGGGGAAAGTGGGGCGGGAGAGGCAGCGCGACAATCTCCGGCCTTTACTTGAGCGATGCCGAGCCTGGTGCAACTCGAAAAACTGCTCGCGGCCGACCCGCACGACCCGTTCGTGTTGTACGCGATTGCGCAGGAGCACGCCAAGGTGGGGGCGTTCGAGCGGGCGGTCGAGTTCTACGACCGGTCGATCGAAGTCGCCCCCGACGACGGGTACACGTACTTCCACAAGGCCAAGGCGCTCGGCGCGATGGGGCGAACCGACTTGCAGGTGAACGCGCTGAACGCGGGTATCGCCGCCGCGAAACGCGCGGGTGATGGGAAGGCGCTCGGAGAATTGCAGGGGGCGCTGGACGAACTGGACTAACGGGTTGAGCGGTTGGCTCGAAACTGAAATGGAGGATCGCGATGGCGGGAACGCAACTGAACGAACAGGGTCTTCCGGCGTCGTACCACTTCAAGCCCGACTGGGAAGTGACGCCCCGCGACACCAGGAAGATGCTGGACGAGGGCGCGAACCTGCTGGTGATCGATGTGCGGCTGAAGCCGGAATGGGACTTCGCCCACATCAAGGGCAGCGTGCTGGTTCCGCTCGATGAGCTCGAGGCCCGCGCGGGAGAGATCTGCTCCATGGTCGAAGAGAACCCGGGTTGCAGCGTCGTCACGCTTTGCCATCACGGCGTCCGCTCGCTGAAAGCCGCGGCTTTCCTGCGCGAGCAGGGCGTGCCGAACGTGAAGTCGATCGCGGGCGGGCTGGAAGCCTGGTCGCTGGGCGCGGACACTTCCGTCCCGCGGTATGAGCGCCAGGGTGCGAAGGTGTGGGCGGCGGGTTCGATTCCGGGCTGAGATCAGCGCGGCAAAGCGGGCGGCATGATCGAGAACCGCTTGGCCGTGGATGACGGGTACCAGTCGGTGTTCGGGTATCCGCCCTGATCGAAGAGCGCCGCGTTGTAGAACCAGAGTGTTTCCAGGCTGTTCGCGGCGACGCACTCGTTGAGGAATCGCTCGTATTCCTCCGTCAGATTCTCCGCGTCCATATTGAGTTCGTTGACCTGCTTGAAGCCCGTCAGCGTCGTGAACATGATGTTGAAACTCGGCTGGCAGTAACCGGCGGAGCAGCCGACATTGAACGGCACGGGATAGGGCGGGTTGAGATCCGGAACGGTCACGAGCGACGACGGGAAGGGCCAGTCGCCCGCGGGCTTTGCCATGAACGGGATGCTGAAGATGTCGGGGACGTTGTCCTCGTTCGCCCAGTCGTAGCGGCCCCCCGCGAGCGGCGCGTACGCCCGCCTCACAACGAAGCCCTGCGGACAAAGCAGGTTGTTGTAGCTGGCCAGAAACTTCACGAAGTCGGCGTCGTCCACGAAGCCGTCGAAATCGAGATCGCCGGAGCAGAAGTTCGGCATCGCTTCGTCTTCGCAGTCGAGGACGTTGTACTGCGCGAGGAAGAGCACGAAGTCGGTGTCGTCCACCAGCCCGTCCAGGTTCAGGTCGCCGGCGCATTCCGGCGGTTCTGAAATCTTCTTCCAGTGCGTAAAGATCAACCCCTTGCCCTTGATGGTGAGGGGCGGCTCGAAGCCCGACAGGTCGAACAGGAACGGTGTCTCGATCCCCTGGAACGGGAAGCTCACGAACGCGAACGAGAGTTGCAACTCGAGGTTGTACGGGTTGGTGACCGCATCGAATTCCAGGTTCACGTCCTGGAGCGAATAGAAGTAAATGCGGCAAACGCGGATCTCGAGCTGCTGCGAGTACGACGCGGCGACGCTCGTGTATTCCGCGATCGGGAATCGAACGTTGAGGTTCTCGTCCGGCCATGTGCCCGGCGCGGCCGTGTAGGGCTCGAACATCAGGCAGATCCGCTCCTCGTCCGCGATCTCGTCGGGACGATCGAAGTCGGTCGGATCCGACGAGAGATTGAAGCTCGTGAAGTTCAGACGCGGGTCGCCGGGTGCGGGCTTGAAATCCGGATCGGTCGACGCCTCCGGGTAGTTCCAGTTCAGGTTGATGCCCGCGATCCCGTTCGGATTGTCGAAGTTGTTGTAGATGAAGACCGGATCGGAGGCGGCCTTGCGCGACTGGGTCTGCCCGGGGACGATCACCTGCCCGGTCTTGTCGTTGCGGATCCACGCGATGCGGGATTGCCCGGCGGTGATGTTCGGATTCACCGTGCGCTCCACGCCGCGCGGAGCGGGCATGAGCTTTCCGCCGTGCGGCCCGGCCGCGGGCTGCGCAAGAGCGGAGAAGGAACAACCGGCTGCCGCGGCAGCGGCGAAGAAGAATCCACGAGAGTTCATGCGCACGTGCTCCGAAGGTATCTAGAAGACGTTACGAACGGGTGCCGTCCGGGGTTGCCCGCAGCGGGTCTGAACGAGGAGAATCTTGCGCCGCTCGCTCGAACGGGGCAACATCAGTATCGACGCGGCAGAACGGGGCTCGGCCGACCGATGAAAGAAACTCTCGGCAAAAGGCCCGATAACGGGCGGAATCAGCGGGTTGCTTTGGCCATGGCATCGACGAACTGATCGAAGAGATACGAGGCGTCGTGCGGGCCGGGTGAGGCTTCGGGGTGGTATTGCACGCTGAAGACGGGCTTGGACTTCATGCGGAAGCCGGCAAGGGTCTGGTCGTTCAGGTGGGTGTGAGTCGGTTCGGCGCCGGCTTTTTCGAGCGAGGCGCGGTCAACGGCGAACCCGTGGTTCTGGCTGGTGATTTCGACCTTGCCGGTGGTTGTGTTGAGGATGGGCTGGTTGATGCCGCGGTGGCCGAACTTGAGCTTGTAGGTGGTGGCGCCGACAGCGAGCGCGAGGAGCTGGTGACCGAGGCAGATTCCGAAGGTGGGGATCGAAACTGCGGGATCGGTGACGACGCCCTTGAGCGTGGCGATGGTTTTTTCGACTGCGGCAGGGTCGCCCGGTCCGTTGGAGATGAAGAGGCCGTCGATTTTCTTGTCGCGGTATTGCTGCTTGATCTCGTCGGCGCTGATGTCGTGCGGGACGAGGGTGACATCGCAGCCTCGATCGGTGAGGTTGCGGAGGATGTTGCGTTTGGCGCCGCAGTCGAGCGCGAGGACTTTGAAGCGCTTGGGCGCGTCGGTGGTGGAAGGACTCCAGTCGCCGAGGTCTTCGCTCCAGGCGGACTTGGAAGCGCAGCCGACGAGGGGGACGAGGTTTTGTCCGGCCATCGAGGGATTGGCTTTGGCCATGTCGACGAGCTGCTGATCGGTCAATGCGCCGGGGCCGGAGAGCGGGGCATCGGAAAGGACGCCTTGGATGGATCCGGTGGTGCGGAGCTTTTTGGTGAGCGCGCGGGTGTCGATGCCTTCGATGCCGATGACGTTGTGACGTGCGAGGTAGGACGAGAGATCTTCGCTGGCGCGGTAGTTGGAGTGGAGGCGCGCAAGCTCGCGCACGATGAAGCCGGAGACCTGGACCTTGCCGGATTCGACATCTTCCGGATTGACGCCGGTGTTGCCGATGAGCGGGAAAGTTTGAACGAGAATCTGGCCGGTGTACGAGGGATCGGTGAGCGATTCCTGGTAGCCGCAGACGGCGGTGTTGAAGACGACTTCGGCTCGGGCGGTGACGCCTTTACCTGCGGCACCGAAGCCACGGCCATGGAAAACCGTTCCGTCGGCGAGAGCGAGACGGGCCAGAATGTCGGGGGAAGCGCGGCGGGTGGGAGGCGTTGGCATCAAAGCGGAGTTTAGCGCGGGCGAATCAAAAAGTCGTGGATGGAATGGTGCGGAGATAGCGGCTGGAAGCTGGCCCACCCGTTGCCCTGACTTCCGTCGGGCTAAGCACCGCAAACTCATTTTCACCGCAGAGTCGCAGAGATCACGGAGAGGAATTGACGGAGTGGTTTGTTGTCAGAAGGACACGAATGGGGGCTTTCCACCTGAGTTCCATTCATCCGTATTTCTCTGTGCCCGCTGCGACTCTGTGGTGGAACTCCGTTGTATTCGCGCAGAAGCCTGAATTGGGGAGGGAGTTTTTGAGTACAGTCGGCTTGTGGGACGCCTGTCACTCTTTTCCGGAAGCCTGGATGCGTCGCGGCGCTACGCGCTGGTGGCGGTGGAGCGCGGCATCGAGCGGGTGGGCGAAGACGGCGCGGAATTGCTGTATGAGATTCCGGGGGCGATGGAAGCGGAAGGCGCGTTGGAGGTGGGCGAGCGGGTTGAGGTGCCGCTGGGGAAGAAAAAGGTTGGCGGCGTTGTCGTGGGTGTGGGTGGGACAGAGCTGCTGGGCGATCTTGATCCGCTGAAGGTTCGCGTGATTGCGAAGCGGTCGGGCGCGATGTTGCCGGGGCCGCTGGTTGAACTGGCGAAGTGGATTGCGGGGTATTACGTGTGCCCGCTGGGGATGGTGCTCGGGACGATGGTGCCGAGCGCGGTGAAGCGCGAGATCGGGCGGCGGGAAGAAGTGGTGCTGGTGCGGAGTGATGTTGCTGCGCCGGAGAAGATGACGGCACCGGTGCGAGCGTTGTGGGAGAAGGTGGTTGCTCTGCCTGCTGTTCCGATGACTCCGATCGCGATGAAGATTGAGTTGGGCGAGTCGACGCTTCGGGGCATTAACAAACTGGTGAAGCTGGGATTGCTGCGGGAAGAGATGCGCGAGGTGATTCGGTCGCGCGGGAACGCGGTGCAGGAACAGGCGTTCGGCGGCGACAAGTCGGTCACGCTTTCGGACGAGCAGAATGCTGTCGTGAACGGAATTGTGCCGGAGCTGGGACCGGTCGGGAAATTCGGCGTGCACCTGCTGTATGGGGTGACGGGCTCGGGGAAGACCGAGGTGTATCTGCGGCTGATTCGCGCGATGCTGGCGCAGCGACCGGATGCGAGCGCGATTGTGCTGGTGCCGGAGATTGCGCTGACGCCACAAGCATCGGAGCGGTTCTCGCAGCGGTTTGCGGATTTGGGCGTGGCGGTGCTGCACTCGGGGTTGAGCGCGTCGCGGCGGCACAGCGAATGGGCGCGGGTTGCGAGCGGGGAGGCTCGTGTTGTGGTGGGGGCGCGGAGCGCGGTGTTTGCTCCGGTGCCCATGCTTGGGCTGGTGGTGGTGGATGAAGAGCACGATACGTCGTACAAGCAGGATCAACTGCCTCGGTACCACGCGCGGGATGTGGCGATCAAGCGGGCGCAGATTGAAGGGTGTGCGGTTGTGCTTGGGAGCGCGACGCCGTCGCTCGAGAGCTGGGCGAATGCGGGGGGGGAAAGGCATTCACCACAGAGGCACGGAGGCACAGAGAAGAGCGGAGAAGGGGAGAAGTCGAAGGACGGAGGTGATGCCATCCACGAACACGACCACAGTGTTGTGGGGCGCGAGACGGGTCGGAGCAAGTATCGGCTTTGGAAGTTGACGAAGCGGGTGGGCGGCGGGGAGCTGCCTCGGATCAAGATTGTGGACATGTATCAGGAACGGCAGGAGGCGCGGCAGCTTGGGCTGCGCGATCCGAGCGTGTTGCCGACGTTGCGGCGGGCGTTGCTTGCGACGTTGAAAGAGGGTTCGCAGGCGATTTTGCTGCTGAATCGGCGCGGCTTTGCGACGTATGTGGGGTGTGCGGGCGGCGCGACGTGCGGGTGGGTGCTGGGGTGTGAGCGGTGCGATGCGCGGATGATTCTGCATCGCGATGCATCGCTGAAGAGCGGGGAATTGGTTCGGTGCCATCACTGTTTGTCGGAGTGTGTTGTGCCGCGGGTGTGTCCGAACTGCTCGCGGGGGCTGGTGCGGCTGGGCGCGGGAACGCAGCGGGTGGAGGAAGAGCTGCAACCGCTGCTGGAAGAATTGTCAATGGGCCCGGAGGCGTTGATTCGCGTGGATCGGGACACGATGCGGACGGCGCGGGACTACTTTGAGGCGCTCGCGACGTTTGCGAGCGGGCGGGCTCGCCTGATGCTCGGCACGCAGATGATCGCGAAGGGCTTGGACTTCCCGGGGGTGCGGCTTGTCGGTGTTGTGAATGCGGATACGGGCTTGAATCTGCCGGACTTTCGCGCGGGGGAGCGGACGTTTCAATTGATCAGCCAGGTTTCGGGGCGCGCGGGACGTGCGGATTCGCGCGGCGCGGTGATCATTCAGACGATGGAGCCACAGAATCCGGCGATTGTGCTGGCGTCGGAGCATGCGTTCGAGCGATTCGCTTCGACGGAGCTTGCAGCAAGGCGGCAGTTTGGATTGCCGCCCGCTTCGCGGATGGCGCGGGTGGTCTGCCGCGATGAGAAGCAGAGTGCGGTGCGAACGCGATCGGTTGCGCTGGCGGAGTGGCTGCGTGCGTGGTCGAGCCGGCATGTAGGTGGGGGCGTGAAGGTGCGTGGACCTTCGGAGCCGCCGGTGACGCGGATTGCGGATCAGTTTCGATTGGGAATTGAACTGGTCGCGGCGCGAGCGGGGCTTGTGCAGGAGGCTCTGCGAGCGGCGCGGAATGAGGGGCTTGTGAAGAGTGATGCGAAGACGGCGGTGGATGTGGATCCGGTGAGTTTGATGTAGGAAATGGATTCGCGCAGCGATCTGTCGATCATGAAAGCACGCCGCGCGAACAAGCCCACCCCCTTCCCCCTCCCTCGGGGAGGGGGTTTCAGAGGTCGATTACTGCGCCGGAGTGACTTTGGAGATCCAGCCGCCACCGAGCACGAGTTCGGGTTGATGGCGTGCGTAGAGCACGAGTGCCTGGCCGGGTGCGACGGCTTCCTGCGGCGAATCGAACTTCACTTCAAATGCGCCGGGGCGGCCGGAGGGAGAGGGCGTTGTGTCATCAGGGAGGAGTCGCGCGTGTGCGTACGCGGCGGGGGTGTTGTAGCGGTACTTTGCGAGGACCGGGAACCAGCCATCGGGCGCTGATGCGCCGGAAAGTTCGGTTGGATGGATGAGCCAGTTTGCTTCGGCGCAGGTGCACGATGCGCAGGCGAGTGCTTCTTTCGGGCCGACAACGACGGTGTTGGTCGTGCTGTCTTTGTTGACGACGTAGACGGGGTAGCCGAGGGCGAGATTGAGGCCGCGACGCTGGCCGATGGTGAATTGGTGCTGGCCTTTGTGTGTTCCGACTGGGCGGCCGGACGTATCGACGAAGGCGCCTTCGCGTGCGAGCGAGGCGTCGCGCTTTTCGAGGAGACCGGCGTAGTCGTTGTCGGGGACGAAGCAGATTTCCTGACTGTCGGGCTTGTCGAAGACGGGGAGGCCGAAGGACTTGGCGAGCTCACGGACGCGGGGCTTTTCGAGGCCGCCGATCGGGAGCATCATGTGTTCGAGGCGATCGCGGGATGCGCCGAAGAGGACGTAGGACTGGTCTTTGTCATCGTCGATGCCTTTGAGGAGCGTGGCGCGTCCGTGCTCATCGCGGCCGATGCGGGCGTAGTGGCCGCTGGCGACGAAGTCGGCGCCGATCTGCTGCGCGTAGTCGTGGAGCTTGCCGAACTTGAGCCAGTCGTTGCAGCGGACGCAGGGGTTGGGTGTGCGGCCGCGGGCGTACTCGCCGGCGAAGTAGTCGATGATGCGGCCGAAGTCTTTCTTGAAGTTGCAGACGTAGAAGCCGACGCCGAGTTGCGCGGCGACGGCGCGTGCATCGGCGGCGTCGTTGATCGAGCAGCAGCCTTGATGGCCAATGCGGATGGTGCGGCCATTCTGCGGAGCGGTGGGCGCCGGACACGCAGCGGCTTCTTCGTAGGGGATGAGAGCATCGAGCGATTCGCCGGGCGAACCGAGGCGCATGAAGCAGCCGACTACCTCGTAGCCGTCTTGCTGAAGAAGAGCGGCGGCGACGGAGGAATCAACGCCGCCGGACATGGCGACGAGGACTTTGCCTTTTGTTGGGCCTTTGGTTGCGCGGGCGATCACGGGGGATCGTAGGGAAATCAGGGGGAAGACAGGTTGAATGGAAAGAAGGCATCGAGGAATGAGGGAAGAGCGAACGACGCGGGCGCTCGGCGAGTCAGGAGCATTTGCCTCGTTCTTTCCTCCCACCCCCAACCCCCTCCCTCGGGGAGGGGGCTTGAAGGCATGACGTCATCGCGTGGCGACGGCGAGGGTGTGGTTGACGGCGTTTTGGAAGACGCGGAGGCCGGGCGTTGTGGTTGATGTGATGCGCTTGTCGAGGCGTGTCCAGTAGGGGTGGCGCGTCCACTCGAGGAAGCGCTCGGGGTGGGGCATGAGGCCGAAGATGAGGCCGGAGTCGTCGCAGATTCCAGCGATGGCGTTTTGTGAACCGTTGTAGTTGTCGGCGTAGCGGAGTGCGACGCGGCCGCTGGACTCGAGCTCGCGAAGAACGGATTCGTCCTTGCAGATGAATCGGCCTTCGCCGTGCGCGACGGGGAACATCCAGACATCTTCGGTGTCGCGCGGGTTGATCGATTGCTCGATTCCTTTGGTCCAGATGCACCTCGACTTGGGTTCAGCAACCATGCCGACCCAGCGATCGCAGAAGCGGCCGTTCTCGTTGTCGGTGAGAGCGACGGTTTGCTCCGGCGCGTGCTCGCGGGGCCAGGGCTGACCGGCGGCGGGGCCGGGAAGCAGGCCGATCTGAACGAGGACCTGGAAGCCGTTGCAGGCGCCGATGATGGGTACGCCTCGCTCGACTGCCGTGCGCAGCGCCGGGTACAGCTTCTCGCGGCAGCGCATCGCGAAGATGCGACCGGAGGCGATGTCGTCGCCGTAGGAGAAACCGCCGGGGAAACCGACCAGCTGGAAGCGATTGAGTTGTGAAGGGTCTTTGACGAGTGCATCGAGATGCAGGAGTTCGGGAGCTGCGCCGGCGAGTTGGAACGCGCGGCACATTTCCTGATCGCAGTTGGTTCCGGGGGCGCGGATGACAAGAGCGTTGGGCATGGCGTAGGGTAGAGCGGATTGCGGATTGCGGATTGCAACAGGGACGAGTATTCCGATTCGGATTTCTTGAATATGTGGAAGGAGCACAGCAGTGGCGATGCGAATGAACTATCCGAAGGCGGCACCGGAGATTTATAAGGCGATGTTGGCGGTTGAGGGCGCGCTGCATGCCGGGAGTGTGGAGGCGGGGCTGCTGCACCTTGTGAAGTTGCGGGCCTCGCAGATAAACGGATGTGCGTTCTGCATCGACATGCACTGGAAAGATGCGAAGGCGCTGGGCGAGACGGACATTCGGCTGTATTCGCTCGATGCGTGGGAAGAGTCGCCGTTCTATTCAGAGAAGGAACGTGCGGCGCTCGAATGGACCGAGGCGCTGACGCGTATTTCAGAAACGCATGCGCCGGATGAAGCGTTCGAAGGTGTGAAGAAACACTTCGATGAGAAGCAGGTTGCGGAGTTGAGCTGGGCGATCTCGCTGATCAACGCGTGGAACCGGATCGCGATCGGATTTCGGGCGACGCCGGGGGTGTATCAGGCGAAGAAGCCGTCGTGATGCTTTGGTGACTGTTCATATAGTGCGGCACAGTCTTTCTGGAGTTGTCGATGCCGCAGGTTTTTCCTTTTCGGGCCGTTCAGTTCACGTCGGGTCCTGACCTTTCGACGGTGGTTGCGCCGCCGTATGACGTGCTTGATGTGAAGGGGAAGGAGCAGTTGCTTGGGCGGAGCGCTGCGAACATTGTGGGTGTTGATCTGCCGCACGTGCCGCCGAAGGAGCTGGGGCCTGCATCGAGCTATGAGGCTGCGGGCCACCAGTTTCGGCAGATGATCGAGAGTGGGAAGCTGGCGCGGCGGGGCAATCCGGCGATTTTCGCGTATCGGCAGACGTTTGAGTTCGAGGGCGGGACGCATCAGCGCTGCGGCATGGCGGCGACTGTGGATGCGGTCGCGTTCGGAACGCGCGATGGGGGCGGGATCCTGCCTCACGAGGAGACGTTTTCGGGGCCGAAGGAAGATCGGCTTGCGCTGATGAATGCGACGAAGGCGCAGCTCTCTCCGATCTTCGGACTGCACGCAGATGAATCGGGCGCTGCGACGAAGCTCGTGCGATCGGTCATGGCGTCGCGGAAGCCGGACCTGACCGCGCGGATGGATTACGACAAGGTTCTGCACGAGGTGTGGGTGATCGAAGATGAAGCGACGATCGGCGCGTATCAGAAGGCGCTGGCGGGCGAGGACATCTTTATTGCGGATGGGCATCACCGGTACAACACGCAGCTCAACTATCTGAAGCAGCTCGAGGGCAAAGGCGCGGTGGGGGCCGATCACCCGGCGCGCAAGTGCATGATGGTGCTGATCGGCATGTCGGATCCGGGGCTTGTGATTGGGCCGACGCATCGCGTGCTGGGCGGGATGAAGGGGTATTCGCTGGAGGCGTTTCGCGCCTCGGCGGCGGGGCAGTTGAAGTTTAAAGCGGTTGCCGGCGATGCGAACGCATTGAACGCGGCGCTGAAGGCGTCGAAGGCGGAGAACAGCATTGGTCTGTATGACTTCGCGACGAAGCAAGGGTTTGTCGTGACGCCGGTGAACGCGGATCCGCTGGCACAGCAGTTTTCGTCGAAGCCGCGCGAGTGGCGGACGCTGGATGTTGCGGTGATTCAGTACTTGATTGTCGAGGGGATTTGCCAGCCCAAGCTGAACGGGGGCGAACCGGTGAAGTGGGCATTCCCGCATTCGGTTGCGGAAGTGCTGGAGATTGCGAAGGGATCGGAGACGGGCGCGGGGGGTGGAAAGGGCTTTGTGCCGCAGGTGGCGTTGATTGTCAAGCCGACGCCCTTGGGTGCGGTGCGGGCGGTGAGCCGAGCGAATGAACTGATGCCGCAGAAGAGCACGTTTTTCTATCCGAAGCTGGCGACGGGATTGTTTGTGAATTTGCTGGAGTAGGGGATTGTGGATTCTGGATTGTGAGAAACCGCGCAGGTTTGATGGGCTGGCATTGTTGAGTTTTTCAACAGGACTTTGGTTGTCATGAAACTACTTCGACCCATCGGGCTTGTGCTGACGTTCATCGTGACGGTGATCGTGATTCATCGGCTGTCGGGGCTCGGGACGGCGCCGGTGCCGGAGGTGTTTGCGCAGGGGTTGTCGCTCGACGGCGCGATCGAGAAGGGGAAGGCGGAGAAGAAGCCGGTCTTTGTTTTTGCGACGGCGGATTGGTGCATGCCGTGCCAGGAGATGAAGCGGACGGTGCTGTCGGAGACTTCGGTGGAGAAGCAGATCGCGCGGGACTTTGTGCCGGCGTATGTGGATCTGGAAAAGGACAAGTCTGCCGCGGAACGGCTGCAGGTGTTCTCGATTCCGGCGACGCTGGTGCTTTGGGATGGGAAGTTGGTGGCACGGATGGAAGGCGTGATCCCGCATGATTCGTATTTGAAGTGGATGGAGGCGGCGCACGCGCAGGCGGTGAGTGCGCAGCCGTTCGTGGAGCGGGCGAGTGATGAGTTTGTGAAGAGCCTCAAGGCGAAGGCGGATGCGAACCAGGATGGAGTGGCGACGGATTTGAACGTGCCGCCGGCTTCGGCACCGGGTGTGAAGCCCCCGAATTGAGTTCGCGGAGCGCTGGTCGCATCCTGCCGTTCTGGTGCGGAGCATCGGGTGGTCGCCGGGTGGGTCAAGGGCCCGCGGCGGTTTTCACTCCCCATATCCCTTGGTCCGTCCGTGGTTCTCCGGGCCCGTGGGCACTTTCTTTTGCGGATCGGTGGGCTAGGTCTGTTCTTATCCGGACCGTTGCGGTATGTTTGTTCAGACTTTGGAGGAGCCCTTTCATGATGCGTCGTACTGCTAGTTCTGCTCTGTGGATGTCACTCTCGTGCGGCCTTGCCGCGGCTGTGATTTCGAGCGCTGCCGGCCATCCCGGCGAGCACGGGGCGGGCGGAGTTCAGACGGACGAAGAGGTGTGCATTGCGCCGCTCGGGCCGGAAGGGTGCGGCAAGGCGGCGGCGCTGAAGCGGCGGTATCTGGCGGGGCTTGAGCCGTTTGAAGTGAAGGATGCGACGTTCAATCCGTTTGCGGATCGAGACTACTTGTCGGATACGGATGTTCAGAACAACTTCCTGGATATCGCTGTCGATCCGACGGCGGGGACGATCTCGGGCAGCAACACGATCACGGTGAAGAGCCTGGTGAGCGGGCTGACGACGTTTAACTTTGCGCTGCGGAGCAACTTTGCGGTGACGCAGGTGCAGGTGAACGGCGCGAACGTGGCGTTGCCGAGCGCGCCGGGGGCGAACTCGTATCTTCGCACGGTGACGCTGAATCGTCCGTACGCGTTGAACGAGGTGTTCACGGTCAAGATTTTCTACAACGGCGTGCCGGTGTCGCGCGGGTTTGGATCGATCGAGTTCACGACGCAGGCGAGCATGCCGCTGATCTCGTCGCTGAGCCAGCCCTATTACGCCGCGACGTGGTGGCCGGCGAAGGACGGCGACGTGTTCATGCCGGGCGACAACGCCGACAAAGCGACGTGGCGGATGGCGCTGACGACGCCGGGGAATCTGATGGGGGTGTCGAACGGCGTGATGACGTCGGTGGAGACGCTGGGCGACGGGCGGAAGCGCTGGAACTGGGAATCGAACTACCAGATGGCGACGTATCTGGCGTGCTTCAGCGTGACGAACTACAACGCGTACAGCGTGCCGTATACGTACAACCCGCCGGGCGGGGGCGCGCCGGTTTCGTTCCCGTTCCGGTACTTCATGTATCCGGGGAGCGACACGGCGGCGAATCGCGCGGCGTGGGAAAAGGTGCTTCCGATGATGGATGCGCTTCAGCCGGTGTACGGCGTGTACCCGTTCGCGAACGAGGGATACGGGATGTACCAGTTCCCGTTCGGCGGGGGCATGGAACACCAGACGATGACGGGGCAGGACGGGTATGGGGAATCGCTGACGGTGCACGAGCTCGGGCACCAGTGGTGGGGTGACAACGTGACCTGCCGCACGTGGCATGATATTTGGTTTAACGAAGGCATGGCGACGTACTCGGAAGCGGTGTACGCGGAGCGGAAGGTTGGCTCGACGGGGCAGACGGCGCTGGTGAGCGCGATGAACGCGCGGAAGCCGAGCAGCACCGCCGTGGCGGGGACGGTGTATGTCTACGACACCTCGGACAACAACGCGATCTTCAACAGCGCGCTTGTGTACAACAAGGCGGGCTGGGTGTGGCACATGCTTCGGGGCGTGATGGGTGACGCGACGTTCTGGAACTTCATGGCGCAGATCCGCTCGCAGTATCAGGGCGGCGCCGTGACGACCGAAGATGTTCGGGCGGTTGCGGACGCCGTGACGGGGCAGGACTTTGCGCCGTTCATCAATCAGTGGGTGTATCTGGGCGGCGCACCGACGTATGTGAAGGGGTTTGCGCCGTTGACGGTGAACGGAAAGACGTACGCGAAGTTCCACATCCGGCAGTCGCAGAGCACGAGCTATCCGACGTTCACGACGCCGATCGATTCGCAGTTCACCAGCAGCGGCGGAACGGTGATGTACAAGGTTGCACCGGTGGCGCGGACGAGCTGGTTTGTGCGGAAGACCCCCGCGAGCCCCACGGCGTTCAACCTTGATCCGAACACGTGGGTTCTGAATTACGGAAAGACGGCGGAAACGTACGTGACGGCGGGGGCGCCGCCGGTGATCCTGGAGAGCCTGCCTCTTCCCGGCGCGTCGTCGGAGTTTGTCGCTTCGCCGACGAACGTGCAGGTGACGTTCAGCGAGAATATGAATCTGGCTTCGGACAACTTCCAGGTGCTGCGGAACGGGACGCCGATTGCGTTTTCGTATTCGTGGAGCCCGGCGACGCTGACCGCGACGCTGCAGTTTGAATCGAAGCTGAGCCCGGCGGCGTACTCGGTGCAGACGCTCGGATCACCCACGAGCACCGCGACAGCGGTTGCGCTCGACGGCGACGTTGCGAATCCGAACCTGGCCTCGAGCCTGCCCAGCGGCAACGGCGCTCCGGGCGGCGGCGCTTCGTACAACTTCACCGTGGTGGCGGGTTCGTGCCCGGCGGACCTGAACGCCGACGGCGTGGTGGATGATTCGGACTTCGTGCTGTTCGCCACGGCGTACGACGCGTTCTCGACAATGGCGGCGGACATCAACGGCGATGCGCAGACCGACGACATGGATTTCGTGCTGTTCGCGGCGGCGTACGACCTGCTGGAGTGTCCGTGAGCGAACGGAAGTCGGCGGGCACCGGGTGCGCTCGATAGGACGGACGGATCCAATAGGCCCCAGAGGTCCGATGGGCGCTAGGCGCGAAAATCGGCTTTGCCCGGGTCGTAGGCGGGGTCGAGTTGTTCGATCAGACGCTCGATGTAGCGCCATGCGTTGAGCGTGGTGCGGATCTGGCGGAGTGAATCGGGCGAGTGTGCCGCGGCGGCGAACTGGGCGCGGACCTGTGCTGTGAAGGCTTGGCGCTGCGCAATCCCCCAGGCGAGCCAGCGGGCGCGTTCGGATTGATCGCCGGCGAGCGAAGCTTCGATAGCCTCGCGGGTTTCCATGATGTCCATGAGGAAGCCGGGGGGCAGCGACTTGTCGGCTTCTTTGGTCGGGCCGCCGAGAACGGCGAGGAGGGCGGTGGCGCGAGTCTCGGGATTGGTGAGGATTTCGCGGGCGTGGTTGAGTTCGGCGGAGGCATCTTGCCCGTTGGGTTGTGCAGTTTCAGCGCCGGCCAGATCTGGGTGGATGGCCGAGACGCGGGCGAGGTAGGCGCGCCGTATGGCGGATTCGTCGAGATCGAAGCGGGGAGAGAGACCGAGGATTTGGAAGGGGTCGGGTTGCACGGGGTTGGAGGAGCGTGTGGAAGGTTTGTGGGCAGGTGGCGGGTTAGGGGTGGGGTGGGTTCTACAGTCAGACGATGCTGAAGCACCTGGGCATTGTTGGAGTGAGTCCGGAAGGGGCGGCGTTGTTTTATCGCCAGCTTTCGCGGGCGGCGTCGCACCATCTGCCGCCGGATGAGCAGCCGGTGATCACGCTGCACAACGAGCCCTTGGCGCAATACATCGACGCGATCCGGCGGGACGATTGGCATGCGGTGGGGAGCCTGCTTCGCCGATCGGCGGAGATGCTGGCGCGGTGCGGAGCGCGGGTGTGCATGACGCCGGACAATATCGTGCAGCACGGGGTGTACCTGGCGGAGGCGGGGTCGCCGATACCGTGGATCACGATGACCGATCTGGTTGCGGAAGCGATCGAGGTGGATGGGCGGAAGAAGGTGGGGATTCTCGGAACGAAGCTGGTGACGATGGCTTCGACGTACCAGACGAGGCTGGGGCTGAAGGGGATCCACGTCATCGCGCCGGATGAGAATGAAGTGGAGATGCTGGACGAGATCATCTTCGGCGAGTTGATTTATGGCACGGCGCGCCCGGAGAGCCGATCGGCGATTTTTTCGATCATCAACAACCTGTGCAAGCGCGGGTGCGATGGCGTGGTGATCGCGTGCAGCGAGGTTCCGCTGGTGGTCACGCAGGATGCGACGCCGGTGAAGCTGTATGACGCCGTGGACATTCTGGCGGACGGCGCGATGAAGTACATGGCGGGACGGAACTGAAAGCGTGGTCTAGTTCGGGCGCGACGAGGTGAGGGTGTCCTTGGCCCATTCGCCCGCTTTTTTGACGGCGGCGTGGGCGGCGGCCTTGTCGGGGAAGTCGGCGACGAAGTAGAGCAGGATGGTGTCGCCGATGCGGATGCGGTCGCCGTCGTTGAGAGCGACGTCGCTCAGGAGCTGCTTGCCGTTGACGAAGACGCCGTTGGCGCTGCGGTAGTCGCCGGCGTAGTGGAGCTTCGTGGCGGGGTCGAAGCGGATCTGGAGGTGCTTGCGGGAGACCTTCTCATCGAGAACCTGGATGGTGCAATCGTCCTCGCGTCCGATGGAGGTGAGGGCTTCGGCGAGCGTGAAATGATCGCCGATTGCGTTTGCGTGGGTGATGACGAGCGAGGCCATTGGTGTTTCTCCCGGAAGCGGGCTCTCCCGCGGCTGGCGCGGGCGCCCGGTGCTATTGTTCGGAGCATAACTGAGCCGGAGTGGCGGAACTGGCAGACGCAGCGGATTCAAAATCCGCCGCCCTCAAAAGGCGTGTGGGTTCGACTCCCTCCTCCGGCATTTGCTTCGATCACGAACACGCGGGCAGAAGTCGAACGTGCGACTGAAAGCACGCGGCTTTGTTGCCGTTTTGCTGGCATTGATCCCGGCGACAATTGTGGCGATCGTGTGGCTTGCGTGGCGGGATGCGCAGCAAGAAGCCGCGAGGATTGGCGGGCCATCGGCGGGGTTGGTGCTCGATGGGGTTCGTCTTTCGTTGAGACACGGAGTCCGCGTTGAATTTCGCACGATTGCGGTTCCGGAGCTGAGTTTGGCGCAGTGGCGGCTGGTGCCGTTTCGAGATGTCGATTTCTCGAAGTAGTTCAAGTCGGAACAGATGCGTAGCGCGATTGGGTTTGCCTTCTCGCCGGTCTCTAGCCGTCGGTGACTTCGCCCCGAACCGTTTCGATTGCGTGCGGCAGGATGTCGAGCAGGGCTTCGAGCATTTCGCCTGCGCCGCGGGGTGAACCGGGCAGCGTGATGATGAGCGTGCGGTTGCGTGTGCCGGAGATGCCGCGCGAGAGGTAGGTCTTGGGGGTCTTGTCGTAGCAGCGGCGGCGGGCGAGTTCGAGCAGGCCGGGGTGTTCGCGTTCGATGACGCGTTTGGCGGCCTCGGGGGTGTTGTCGCGCGGGGCGAGGCCTGTGCCGCCGGTGGTGAGGATGAGGTCGATTTTCTGATCGGGGTGGGACCAGGCTGTGAGCTGAGCGGCGATGGCATCGGGATCGTCGGAGACGATGTCGAAAGCGGCGATCTCGGCGCTGAGTTTGGCCTTCAGCATGGTGCGGAGTGCCGGGCCGGAGAGGTCTTCGCGCTCGGCGCGGGAGCAGCGGTCGGAGATGGTGAGGACGGCGGCTCGGATCATGGAAGCAGGATAATCGATGTGGGTCGCCACAGCGACTCTCCGAGATGTGGGATTGCGGATTGCGGATTGCGGATTGCGGATTGCGGATTGCGGATTGCGGATTGCGGATTGCGGATTGCGGATTGCGGATTGCGGGAATCAGGCGGGGTGGGGCTTGCAAATTCCTTGAAAATTGGGTGCAAGGACTGGGGCTTCTGGGGCAAGTCCTTGTATGAAGACTCGCAACGACAACAACTCGGCCCGTTCGATCCTGACCTCGGCTTCGGGTGAGAATCTGCTCCTGCTGGCGATTCTCTCCGGCCGCAAGCAGCGGGCTGAGATCGAGAATGTGCTGGAGCGTCGGGCCTTGGGGTTTGGGCGGAGCACGAAGGGTCAGAAGCGTCGGGCGGCGGCGGCGTGAGTGCGTGCGGGCCGGTGCACACGAGACCAAAGTGCCTGCACGGTTCTGGTGTTGGGTGGAAACTTCCGGTCCGATCCGGAACCACAATGAATGAGGTGGATTGGGCCCGCGGGGAAACTTGGCGGGCCTTGTTTTTTCAGAAGCCGCGTGCGGCGTGAGTTGATCGCGGAGTTCAAGTCGCTAGGGACGCCCACCCCCTGCCCCCTCCCTCGGGGAGGGGGTTTCTGAGTAGTCGCCTCGGCTGCCGCCGGTTTTTTTGAGGAGGCGGATGCCGCCGATGGTCATGGCGCGATCGACGGCTTTGCCCATGTCGTAGATCGTGAGCGCTGCAACGGATGCTGCGGTGAGGGCTTCCATTTCAACGCCGGTGCGGGCTGTTGCTCGTGCTGTTGCGATGATTCGGACTTTCGAGTCTTCGAGCACGAGATCGATGTCGACTGAATCGAGGGGGAGCGAATGGCAGAGCGGGATGAGCTCGGCGGTGCGCTTGGCGGCCTGAATGCCGGCGAGGCGGGCGGTGTCGAGGATGTTGCCCTTGGCGACTTTGTTGCCGCGGATGGCGAGGGCAAGCGACTCGGAGATGTGTACGAATGCTTCGGCGGTGGCGGTGCGGGTTGTCACCGGTTTGGCGCCGACGTCGACCATCTTGGCGCGGCCGGCTTCGTCGATGTGGGAGAGTTTTCCTGACACGGCGCGATTGTACCGGTGGTGATTCAACACAAAGAACATGGAGGACACAAAGAGCACAAAGATGGCAAAGGAAGAGGGGAAGAAAAGGAGATGAGAACGCGGAGTTGGCGGAGAGGGCGGAGTTTCGCGGAGGGGGAAGAAATAGGCGTTTGAACCCAAAAAAAGGGTTCGGAGGGGAAGGTGAAGGGCTGGGAAGCGGGGGGTAGGAGAGTTGGCGTTACGTGCGCCATGCGTAATACGGCCACGGTCCGGCATCGGCTGTGTTTGGCGGGATTTCGATGAAGCCGGTGGATCGCGCGGTTGCGATCTGGTCGCCGCTGCCTTTGTTGTCGATCAGTTCGGCGCGCCCGTCTTGCGTGAGCCGGACGATGCGGTGCCACCAGAGCGGGATTGTCTGTTTGTCGGGATTTGCGATCGTGATCGCGGGCTGGTTGCGGGGTGATGCGCTTCCGGCGATGTGTTCAACGGCCGGAATCGCAAAGCGGTGTGCGGTCAGAAGGACCGAGACGGGGTTGCCAGGCAGACCGAGAATGAGTTGCTGGCGTGGCCCGATCGCTGCGAGGATCGGTTTGCCGGGGCGCTGCGGGATCTTGTGGAAGATCGTGGCCGCGCCGAGCTGCGCGAGCGCCGCCGGGACGTGATCGCGATGACCCATCGAGACGCCGCCCGAGAGGAGGAGCGCGTCGCAGCGGGAGAGGAGTTTGGAAGCGGCCGCAAGGATGCGGCGCTGATCGTCGGGGGCGTGGCTGGCCTCGATCGATTCGACAACGGCGAGTGATGAGAGCAGGGCTTCGAGCGCTGCAGAATTGCCATCGCGGAGTTGCCACGGGTGGGGTGTCGCCTCGGGCGACAGAACTTCATCGCCCGTGCTGAGGATGCCGACGCGGAGGCGGCGGAAGACCAGAGGATTCGAGATGCCGCAGGATGCGAGAGCGGAAGCGACGGCGGGCGTGATCGGTGTTCCGGCGGGGAGCACTTCGGCGTCTTGGGGTGCGTTTTCGCCTCGCCTGCGGATGAAGTGATTGGGCGGGAGTGACTTTGCGATCTGGGGATTGAAAGAGATTGTGTCGCCCGCGACGGAGATGTCTTCGATGCGAAGGACGCAATCGGCTCCGTGCGGTATGGGCGCGCCGGTCACGATTCGGGCGGCAGAGTTCGGAGCGAGCGTGATCGGAGGAGTGCCGATGAGTGCGTCGCCGCAGATCGGGAGCGTGCCACTGGAGATGTCCGCGAGGCGGGCTGCGAAGCCGTCCATGACGCTGACGTCGAGCGCCGGGGAGGGCCGATCGGTGAGGAGGGGCCGGGCGAGGATTCTGCCGCGGGACTCGGACAATTGGATGGTTTCGTGCGAGACAGTCGGGAGCCGTTGAAGCAGCGCGGCGAGCGCCGCGGCGGGGGAGTCGAAGGTTGGAGAAGAGAGTGGGGGCATTGCGAATGTCGAAGGGCGGTACACCGGCCGGAGGGCCGGTACCACGAACTGCTGCCTCACACAATACACTGATCCGTATGAAGGTGAAGGTATTGCTGTTCGGTGCGGAAGAGAAGAGCGTCGGACGCCCGAGCGTGGATGTTGAAGTTGCGGACTCGCCCCGCGCCAGCGATGTGCTGAAGGCTCTTTGCAAACGCTGGCCCGAGTTGAAGCGGGCGAGGCTGGCGGTGAATCACGCGTTCGCGAAGGGGGATGAGAGGATCGGCGCAAAGGATGAACTGGCGTTGATCGGGATGGTGAGCGGCGGATGAATCTGCGAGCAGAGATTGTGGATGGGCCGCTGCGTCCGATGAAGCGGTCGGTTGGGGAGGGCACGGGCGCGTTCGTCGTGTTCGAGGGCGTGGTGCGCGGCCTGGAAGCCGGGAAGCCCATCCGAGCGCTCGAGTATCAGGTGTACGAGCCGATGGCGAAAAAGCAGCTCGATCTGCTTGCGCGGCGGATCCTGTTGGAGTACGGGTTGCTCGACATCGCGGTGTGGCACAGCAAGGGGGTTGTGGGGGTCGGAGAGGTTTCGTTTCGGCTTGTGATCGAGGGCTCGCATCGGCAGGAATCGCTGGAGGCGGTGGGCGAGTTCATCGAGCGGATGAAGCGGGATGTGCCGATCTGGAAGCGGCCGGTGTTCGCGGACGCCAAGCCATCGAGCAAGCGTGGCCCGAGCGCCGTTGAGAGCGATGGGGCTGGTAGCAAGTCTGTTCGCAAAGCGACATCAAAGTCGAAGCGGAAACCCAAGCGTTGAGCACCGACGTTGCGATTCTCGCCGGGTTGTTCCTGCTGGTGGGGTTCTTGTATTCATCGGTCGGGCACGCGGGCGCGTCGGGCTATCTCGCGGTGATGGGTTTGTGGGGGATGTCGGTTGCGGTGATGAAGCCGACTTCGCTTGCGCTCAACATTGTGGTTGCGGTGATCGGGACGATTCAGTTTGTGAGCGCGGGGCATTTTCGCTGGCGGCTGTTCTGGCCGTTTGCGGTGATGTCTATTCCGCTTGCCTTTGTTGGCGGGATGGTGAAGCTGCCACCGGAGGTGTATAAGCCGCTGATCGGCGCGGTTCTGCTGTTCAGTGCGTGGCGGCTGTGGGTTGGGTCGCTGAAATCGGAAGAGCCTCAGACAACGACGCCCCCTTTGCTGGTGGCGCTTGGTGCGGGCGGCGCTCTCGGATTTGCATCGGGTTTGACGGGTACCGGGGGCGGGATTTTTCTGAGCCCGTTGATCCTGCTGTGCAAGTGGGCAGGGCCGAAGGAAACTGCGGCGGTGAGCGTGGTGTTCATCCTTGTGAATTCGATCTCTGGTCTGGCGGGCGCGATCTCGAAGGGCGCGACGCTGCCGAGCGGGATCTGGGTTTGGTGCGGTGCGGCGGCGCTGGGTGGATTGGTGGGGTCGTATCTGGGGGCTCGACGATTCGGCGGCAGGACGCTGCGCCGATTGCTGGCGATTGTGCTCGTTGTGGCCGGGTGTGCGCTTGTGTGGGAAGGGATCGGGCTTGCAATGACGCGTGCCGCAAGCGATCCGCCGGCAACTGAAATCAAGGCCAGCGTTGCCCAAAACGAGGATTCGCTGACGACTATTTAGCCCCCGATCGCCGACATCGGCCGCGCGGGCTGTTCGAAGTTGGGGGAACTGATCCCGTGGCCGGGCTGCTTGGTCCAGGTTGCGTCGATCAGGAATTGTTCGATGATGGTGTCGTCGGCGTTTGAGCGGAGCAGCGGACGCACATCGAACTCGCGGAGGCTGAAGAGGCAGGGGCGGACTTTTCCGTCGGCGGTGATGCGGAGGCGGGAGCAACTGCCGCAGAAGGAGCGGGTGACGGGGGCGATGATGCCGATGCGTGCGGCTTGCACGGGTGAGGTGCGGGAGACAAACGAGTAGGTCTCGGCGGTGTCACTCGCGCGTTCGCGATCGAGAGGTGTGATTTCGCCTGCGTTTTTCAGCAGGGCGAGAATCTCTGAGGCGGGAACGAGCAGGTCCGGATTCCAGGCATGGCCGGAATCGAGGGGCATGAACTCGATGAAACGCATCTCGAACTTGTGCGTCGTTGCCAACTCGGCGAGGAGCGGGACCTGATCCTCGTTGTGGCCACGGATGACGACGGCGTTGACCTTGATGGGTCCGAGTCCCGCGGCGTGGGCATCCGCAACGGCACGAAGGACGGCGGAAGCGCTGGATCGCGAGCGCGTCATCGCGGCGAACGTCTCTTCGCGAGCGCTGTCGAGGCTGAAGGTGAGGCGGTTCAAACCCGATGCTTTCCAGAGGCGGAGGCGCGCCGGTTCGATCAGCGAGCCGTTGGTGGTCATCGAGAGATCATCGAAACCGAGTTCGCCGATGCGTTCGATGATTTCATCGAGCTCGGGGCGGAGAGTCGGTTCGCCGCCGGTGAGGCGGAGACGCTGGATGCCGAGGGATTTGGAGATTGCCGCGAGACGGACCAGTTCATCGACGGAGAGCAGTTGCTCGCGCGGGAAGAAGCGGACGTCGGGCTCCATGCAGTAGACGCAGCGGAAGTTGCAACGGTCGGTGATGGAAAGGCGGAGATCGCGGATGGTGCGGTTGTGGGAATCGCGGAGCAGCCGCGGGCTTGATTGAGGAGGTGGGGCGGTGAGGGGGTGGGGAGGTGAAGAGTGAGCGCGCGATCCTGCGGGCTGCGGGGGCAGGACTTGGAGCGGGTGGGTGCGCGACATTGCTTTGTCAGTTTAGTGGTGCGGGATGAAGGGGGTTTCAAGAGGCATAGGGAGAACGCGGGGGAGCGGAGTGGGCGGAGGTTCGCGGAGAGGAGAAGGGGAAAGGCGGGGAGAAGAGATTGAACGCAAAGGAAGAGAGGGGCACGGAGGGAAAGGCGAAGACTGAGTGACGGAAACGCTGAGGGTAAAGAGGAGGGGCCTTGGATGCGGGCTGTTATTGTGTGGGGGTGGACACAAATGACTTTGCGATTTCGAGTCGGCGGGTTGTGGCGGGCGGCGTGATGATGCCCGCGACGGTGGTGGTGCGAGGTGGGAGGATCGTGGAGGTTCGTCCAGGGAACTCGGCGATTTCGGGCCTGCGCACGATTGATGTGGGTGATCTTGTGGTGATGCCGGGCGTGGTGGATGTGCATGTGCATGTGAACGAGCCGGGACGGACGGAGTGGGAGGGCTTTGCCACGGCGGGGCGTGCGGCGGTCGCGGGTGGTGTGACGACGGTTGTGGTGATGCCGCTGAACTGCTCGCCGGTTGCAACGAGTCTGGATGCGCTGCTCGGGGAGGTGCGGAGCGCCGAGGGCGTGTGCGCTTGCGACTTTGGATTCTGGGGAGGTGTTGTTCCGGGCAATGCCGGGGAACTACCGAAACTGTGGGATGCCGGGGTGCTCGGCTTCAAGTGCTTTACGGTGCACTCTGGGATCGACGAGTTTCCGAATGTAACGCGGAACGATCTGGAAGACGCGATGCCGGTGATTGCAGCGCTGCGCGACAAGGGACGTAGGGGTGTGCTGCTGGCGCATGCGGAGGATCCGCGATCGATTGAGCTGGCGCGCGGGCCGAGCGGGCTGGATGGTGAACCGAGAAGCTATCGAAAGTACCTTGCTTCGCGGCCGCCGGAGTCGGAGATGCGGGCGATTGCGATGATGGCGGAGATGTGCCGCGGGACGGGATGCCGGACGCACATCGTGCATGTGTCATCCGGGGATTCGCTGGGGCTGATTGCGGAAGCGAAAAAGGCGTCTGAGGCGTTTACGGCGGAGACGTGCCCGCACTATTTGACGTTTGCGGCGGAAGAGATCGCGGATGGGGCGACGGAGTTCAAGTGTGCGCCGCCGATTCGGGAGCGAGTGCAGCGCGAGGCGCTGTGGCGGGGGTTGAAAGAGGGCGTGCTTGATCTGGTCGCGTCGGATCATTCTCCTGCACCGGCGGAGCTCAAGAGCCTGAAGGAAGGCAACTTCGCGAAGGCTTGGGGCGGCATTGCCGGGTTGCAGGTGCAGTTGCCGGCGGTCTGGGCCGGCGCGAACAAGCACGGGTGCGGGCTCGCGGAAGTTGCACGGTGGATGTGCGAAGCGCCGGCGAGGCTGGCAGGAATTGAGAATCAGAAGGGCGGTATCGCGCCGGGAATGGACGCGGATTTCATCGTGCTCGATCCCAATGCGGACTGGACTGTTCGCGGCAGTGAACTGGAGCATCGGCACAAGGCCACCCCGTATGATGGGCAGCGCGTGCGCGGCATCGTGCACGCGACGTTTGTGCGTGGAAAACAGGTGTTTTCGAGCGGCCAAGTTGCGATGGGCGCGGGGCTCGATGGAACTCGGGCATTTGCGAAAGAGGCGAGCGGCAGATGGGTCAAGCGATCGCGGGCGTGAAGGACTTTTCGGATCTGATCGATCTCGCATCGGCGCGGATGGGCGGCCGGGCGCTGATCGCGAGCGATGAGTTCTTTGCAGGGAAAGAGAACCTGCTCAAGCCGGGGCGGGCGATTTGGATCGCGGACAAGTTTACGGAATTTGGGAAATGGATGGACGGGTGGGAAAGCCGGCGCAAGCGTGTGCCGGGTCATGACTGGTGCATCATCGCGCTCGGCAGGCCGGGCATCATCCGGGGCGTGAATGTTGATACGGGGCACTTCAAGGGCAATCAGCCCGAGAGCTGCACGGTTGAGGCCGTGGAGATCGATGGTGATCCGGGCGTCGATCGGTTGCTTTCGCCGGACACGAAGTGGACGCAGGTGACGGAGCGCACGACGCTCAACCCGGACAGTGAACATCTGATTCCGGCGAATGCTTCGGCAGCGGGCAAGCGGTTTACGCATGTGCGGCTGAACATCTTTCCGGACGGCGGAGTGGCGCGATTCCGCGTGCACGGGGATGTGCTGCCAGATTGGAAGGCGCTCTCCGGAACGACTCTCGACCTTGCAGCGGCCGAGAACGGCGCGCTTGTGATTGCCTGCAACGACATGCATTTCGGCTCGCGGCACAATCTGATCATGCCGGGACGCAGCGTGAACATGGGGGATGGTTGGGAGACGAGGCGCAAACGCGGGCTCAAAGGGGGCGAGTTTGATTGGTGCATCGTGCAGCTCGGGCACCGCGGGGTGATTCAGAAGGTGGAAGTCGATACGAATCACTTCAAAGGCAACTTTCCGGAAAGCTGCGAGATCGAAGTGTGCGATGCGGGGTCGACGTCTGGATCGGGCTTCGATCCGGCGGAGCAGAAATGGGAAACGCTTTTGCCCCGAACAAAGCTTCGGGCGAGCGAGCAGCACTTTTACGAAAAGGAACTCGGCGGGGCCGGGAAAGCCTGGACGCATGCGCGGCTGAAGATTTTCCCCGATGGCGGAATCAGTCGAATGCGGCTGGTTGGCGTGGCGGAGTGAGCGACATGCTGCAGCGACCAGACAGCTTGAGCAATGCGAGCCTCACGCGGCTGAATGAAATGAGCGAGAGCGAAGCACGCCAAAAGCTGCTGGCCGTTTGTGGCTCTGAGCGGTGGGTGAATCGAATGATCGCACGGCGGCCGTTTGCAAGCGTTGATGCGGTTTACTCGGCGGCGGACGAAGAGTGGTTTGGCCTTGAAAAGCAGGATTGGCTCGAAGCGTTCTCGCATCACCCGCGGATCGGGGAGCGCAATCTGGCGCAGCCGAAATTTGCGGCGACGGCATCGCAGAGTTCGAGGGAGCAGAGCGGGATGGCGGGGGCGAGCGAGGACGTGCGAAAAGAGTTCGCGGTGGGGAACGCGGAGTATGAGAAGAGATTCGGGCACGTATTTCTGATCTGCGCGACGGGGAAGACGGGTGAAGAGATGTTGGGTAGTCTGCGGGAACGGTTGAAGAACGATGGGGCGACGGAGCTGCGGAATGCCGCGGAAGAACAGAGCAAGATCGTCCGGATCAGGCTCGGAAAGCTGGTGGAAGAATGAGCGGAATCAGCACGCACGTTCTGGATACTTCAAAGGGCACGCCGGGAATCGATGTGCGCGTCGTGCTGGAGCGAGAAGGTGCAGCGGGATACTGGGAAAAGCTGAATGAGGGTCGGACAGATGCGGACGGACGGGTGAAGAGCTTGTTGCCGGCTGGCCGCGGACTCGAAATGGCGGCGTACCGGCTGACGTTCGAGACCGAGCCGTACTTTGCGAAGGCGGGAGTGTCGACGTTTTTTCCGAGTGTGACGGTGGTGTTCCGCGTGATGGATGCTGGCAGGCACCATCATGTGCCGCTGCTGGTGAGCCCGTTTGGGTTTAGCACGTATCGGGGGACGTGAAAGCGAAGACATTCACCACAGAGGCGCAGAGGCACAGAGAAGGAAAGAGTTGTCAGGGAGAATTGGAATGGCTGTTGTGCTCGGGAAGAACAATTACGGGAAGAGCCGCGTGCGGCTGATGAAGGTGTCGCGCGATGGGGCGAAGCAGACGGTGACGGAGTTGAGCGTGGATATCGCGCTCGAGGGGGATTTCGAGGCGATTCACCTCCGGGGTGACAATGCAAACTGCCTGCCGACGGACACGATGAAGAACACGGTGTACGCGCTCGGGAAGAGCCATCCGCTCGACACGATCGAGGGGTTTGCGCTGCATCTGGCGCATCACTTTGTCGAGAAGACCGCGCCGGTGACGGCGGCGCGCGTGCGGATCGCGCAGGTGCCGTGGGAGCGTGTGAGCGTTGAGGGCAAGGCGCATCCGCACACGTTCAGCAAGGGGAGCGAAGAGCGGCAGACGTGCGAGATACGCGTCAACAAGAGCGGTGAGACTTCGGTCGTCGGCGGGCTGCGGTCGCTCATTCTGCTGAAGTCGACGGACTCGGCGTTTTCCGGATACATGAAGGACCCCTTCACCACGCTGCCCGAGACGCGGGACCGCATCTTCGCGACCAGCGTGACGGCGGAGTGGACGTACGGGTCGGGCAAGGCGGAGTTTGGCGGTGCTCGCCGCGTGATTCGCGAAGCGCTCGTGAGCACGTTCGCCGGCCACAAGAGCGAGTCGGTGCAGCAGACGCTGTATGCGATGGCTGAGGCGGCGCTGGCGAAGTGCGGGGCGATCGGGAAGATCCGGCTGAGCCTGCCGAACATTCACTGCCTGCTTGTCAATCTCAAGCCGTTTGGGATGGAGAACGCGAACGAGATTTTCGTGCCGACCGATGAGCCGCACGGGCTGATCGAGGCGACGATTTCCCGGCCCTAGCGACGCCGGATGCCGGGGAGTTTGCGCTACCGATCGGCCGGGTCGTCGGAGGGGTCCGAGTCTTCGGGGCCGTCGGGCTCGTCGGATTCTTCCGGCGCAATCGTCGAAACGTATTTCTCAAACTCGATCGGCGGCAGGATCGAGATGCGCTCGGGATCGGATTCGTATGGAATCTCGTGCCAAGTTCCGGTCCGATACCACCAGATGCGGTACGAAACCGAACCCGGCCCTTGCTCGAAGCAATGGCGCGTGAAGCGGACAAGATGAGCGAGGAACTGAAGGTCGGCCATCCGGTTGAACGGAAGGGCGAGCATGCCGCCCCGTGTCGGTACGGAGATGAAGACGCCGTGCGGACCCAGGAGCGTGGGGAGGCGATCGATCTGGAGCGCGATCGAGGCGGTGTAGTACGAATCGTCTTCGACGACGTGGATGTTGCCGAGATTTGCTGCGTCGAGCAATTTGGGTGCCGGGTGGACTGCATCCCAGGTGTTCTCGCGTGCGATGTCGAAGAGTTCGACCGGAGTCTTGTCCCACTTCTTTGCGAGGTCGTACGAAACGGTCTGGATCGCCTCGGGCAGATCGACGGAAAGGGCGGTGATGAGGCCGGGGATGGACTCGCGGGTGATCGTCTTGGCGAGCGCTTCGCGGACTTCGGTATCCCAGAGGCGGATGCGGAGACGCGGGCGGGCGTACTCCCAATCGTTGAGCTTGAGAGCCAGTTGCTGGCCCTGCGTGTCGGCACGTTCAAGCAAATCGAAGTGTGCGGCGATCAATCCGGGGAACTCTTCGGATTGTCGGGTGGCGCAGGTCTGGAGGAGATTTCCAAGTCCCCAGGTCTTCTCAATGTGATTGGGATCGGGGTGCACGACGCCCGACGGATGCACGTGAGCGGAGAGTCCCCTCTTTGCGAAGTAAGCGACGACGCCGTCCATAAACGCATGGAATCGTTCCGGCGTTCCCATTGATTGTGCCCAATCGGGGAACTCGGTGGCCCACCAGCGGTCCTGCGCAGCGAAGACGACGGGTTGCTTCCGCGAGCCGAATTGTTTGAGCCAGGAGAACATCGCGGAGAGTTTACGAGCGGAGCGCAGCGTTGATCCGTCTTACTTGATGCATTGGCGGTGTTTGAGAATCTCGATGAACGACCGCATGCGGATCTCGTCCTGCGAGAGGCCGGTTGCCGCCAGTTCTTCGGCGCTGATGGCCTGCCTGCGAACGCCCTGGATGTAAAAGGTGAGAAGGCCCTGGGCGGTGGCGGCGTCGTCGAAGACGCCTCCGCCTCCTGCACCGCCGGCGCCGCGAACGAGCGTGGCACGAGCGGCCTTTTCGACGAAGTTGCGAAGGCGGGCGGTCGCGTCGGGCAGGTACTCAAGAAAGTACGAGTAGACCGCGGCGTAGCGGATTGGGAGCTGCGCGGGATTCAGATCCCAGCCTTGATACCAGCCGTGCGCGAGTGAGCGGCGGACATGCGTGAAGTTGAGTTTCCACGCGGAATGAACCGCGGCCCGGTTCTCGGCGGTCTGCTGAGGCGAGAGCGTTCCGCCCTCGGGGGCGACGTGCAGCGCGCTCGGCATGATGTTGGTCGCGCCGTCGGAGAGGTACAGGCCCGACGCTCCGAGCGAAACTTGCATCACATGGCGGGCGAAATCGCAGGCGCGATGATCGATCTTCTGTTCCTGCGCGGTCACGCCGACCGAGGCGGTGTAGTCGTAGACGCCGAGTGCCGCGGCGATGCAGCGGCCTTTGGAGGCGCGGACGAAATCCGGAAGAGGACAAACACCGCGAGAATCGATGACCGACTGCGTCGTCTCGACCATGAATTCCATTTTGAGAGAGTTCTTTGGGAAGAGTCCGGCGGCTTCGAAATGCTCAAGGATCTCGACCATTGTCGCGACTTGCTGGGCCGAGACGAGCTTGGGGAGCATGACGACGAAGTTGGCGGGCAGTTTCTTGCCGCTGGCTTCGGAGAGCGCTGTGAGGTAGATGTCGAGCGTGCGGATGCCCCGGGCGTGCGTGCTGTCGCCGAAGTTCTTGATTCGGATTCCGATGAAGGGTGGGAGGGAGTTCTCCTTCATTCCCAACGCGGTTTCGAGGGCGGCTTGGTGGGCGTGGGCATCCTCATCGGCATCGGTGCGCACGCCGTAGCCGTCTTCGAAGTCGATTCGGAAGTCTTCGGCGGGCTCTTTGGTGAGTTTGTCGACGACGCGGTTGTAGACGGTGCGTGCAAATGCCGCGGCGGGGTTTGCCTTTGCGGCGCCGATGGGATCGCGGACGAATTCTGCGTCGATCGCAGCGGCGGCAGCAGCGGTTTCGGGAAGAGAGTCGCTGCCACGAAGGCCGATGGCTCGGGCGAAGGTGGCGAAATCGGGGGCGTAGTCGCGGAGCGAAGCCAGCGCAACATCGCCGAGACGGCGGGCTGTGTCCTTCTTGAAAAGGTGGCCGCCACCGTAAATGGTGTGCACGGGCTGGCGGTCGATCGGCTCGCCGGGGTACACGCTTGAGTAGGCGGCGTTGGACTTGGAGAGTGCCGCGAGCGTGGGGGCGAGAGTGGTTGGATGGAGCGTTGTTTTCATGGGATGGAGACTGCTGAGAGAAGAGAAAGACAGAACCCTTCCCCCAACCCCCTCCCTCAGGGAGGGGGCTTTAAGACACTTCGAGGGGGACGACTTTGAACTGATTGACGTCGACGAGCCCGAGATCGGAGAGTTTGAGCGAGGGGATGACGGGGAGGGGCATGAAGCTCAGCGGCATAAACGGATCGTGATGCGGGCAGCCGAGCGCGTGCGCGGCTTCCATGAGAGCGTGCTGCTGCTGGATCACGATGGTTGCGGGTTTGTCGGACATGAGGCCGGCGATGGGGAGGGGGAAGAGTGCGAGGACTTTGCCATCCTTCACCGCGCACTGGCCTCCGCCGCAGGATTCGAGAGCGCGGGCTGCGACGAGCATGTCGGCGTCGTTGGTGCCGAGGACCGCGAGGTTGTGGGAATCGTGGCCGACAGTGGAGGCGATCGCGCCTGATTTGAGGCCGAAACCTGTGATGAAGCCCCGGCCGATGTTGCCGCTGGCGCGATGGCGCTCGATGACGCAGAGTTTGAGGATGTCGCGGGATGGGTCGGCGACGAAGCGGCCGTCAACGACTCTTGGAGTCATGACGAGGCTTGCTGTGAGCAGCTGATGGGGATCCATCCCGATGACGCGGATTTGCGTCGTGCCGGGAGTTGCTGGAATTGCAAAGGATGATTCGGACAAAGGCGGAAGGTGGAGCTGCGAGCGGGGCGGCGCGGGGCGTGGGGCGCGGGGCATTGCTGATTCGATGAATGCGCCGTCCTTTGCCGCGAGCTTGCCGTGGAAGTAGGTTGCGCGCGGGTGAGGCTCGCTGAGATCATCGAAGACGATCAGGTCGGCGAAGTAGCCCGGCGCGATCGCGCCGAGATCTCGCTGGCGATAGTGCATCGCGGGGTTGAGCGTTGCGATGGTGATCGCCGCGATCGGATCGAGGCCGAGCTTGATTGCCTTGCGGACGATGTGATCGATGTGGCCTTCATCCGCGAGGTCGCCGGGGTGGCGATCGTCGGTGCAGAAGCAGAAGCGACCAATCGTGCCCGGGGTAATGGCGGGGAGAAGCGCTTCGAGGTTGCGGGCGGCGCTGCCTTCGCGGATGTAGATGCGCATGCCGCGGGAGAGCTTTTCGAGTGCCTCGGCAGCGGTGGTGCACTCATGGTCGGACGAGATTCCCGACGCGAGATAGGCCTGGAGGGGTTTGCCGCGCAGGCCGGGCGAATGACCATCGACGAGTCGGCGCACGAGACCGAGATTGATCTTGGCGAGGACATTGGGATCGGCGTGGACAACGCCGGGGAAATTCATCAGCTCGGCGAGGGCAACGACGCGCGGGTCGTCAAAGAGCGGGGCGAGATCGGCGGCTTCGAGATGAGCGCCGGAGGTTTCGAGGTGCGAAGACGGAACGCACGACGAGAGCGCGAACATCGCGTTGATCGGGAGGTCCGCGGCATCGTCCATGATGTAGCGGATTCCGGGTATGCCGAGAACATTCGCGATCTCGTGCGGGTCGAGCACGACGCCGGTCGTGCCGTGCGGCAGCGCAAGGCGGACGAACTGCGAAGGGGGAAGGCTGGTCGATTCGACGTGCATGTGCGCATCGATAAACCCCGGCGCAAGAAACGATCCCTTCAGGTCGATCGTTTCCCGGGCGCTGGTGTAGTCGCCTACCCCGGCAATGCGGTCATGGTGAATCGCGACGTTGCCGGTTTCGATCTGGCCGGTGAAGACGTTGATGATCTTCGCATTGGCGAGTATGAGATCGGCGGGCGCATCGCCCCGGGCAACGGCGAGCAATTCCGGAGTGATCGGGCCGTTTGGAAGTGATGTCGGCGTTGAACTCACGCGTGCGGGTCCGAGGCCGGAGATTCGAGGAAGCGTCGGAAGTCCTCCGGGGTGTTCAGATTACACGCAATCGAGGGATCGTTCACGGGGATTTCCAGAGCGGATGGCTTGAGCAATTCGTCGAGGCGGAGGGAATCGAGATCGGTGGTGCGTGAGAGCACCGGATCAAGCATCGAGGTGATCCACGACCATGGAAGGTAGATCGGGTGGCCCCGTTTGCCGTGGAAGGTGGGCGTTGCGGGCTGGGAGGAGGTTTGAAGCACATGCCAGAGCATGTGATCGCGCGAGGCGGGAACGTCGATGGGCAGAATGTAGATGCCTCGGGGGGGACGGGCGCGGAGCGAGTCGATTCCGGCGCAGATGCTTGCGAACATCGGGCGGGCGGAGTCGGAAAGCACGATGTTGGATGGCGCGAGCGAGCCGGCGCCGATGATCGTGTGTACCTCGGGCGAGAGAACCCAGATCGATTCGATGCGGGCATCGTGCAGGCGGGAAAGTTGCGTTTGCCACCACGGCTCTTTGCCGCTGTTCATGAGGGCCTTGGGCGTGCCCATGCGCGAGCCCTTTCCCGCGGCGAGGATCAGGGCGGGCGTGCTCATGCTTGCACGGAACGCAGACCGGCCGGATGGCCGATGCCACGAAGTGTTTGGGCTTCCATGAGCAATTGCGCCGCAACGGAGATCGCAACGGCGTGCGGCTCTTTGCCCGTGTCGCCGACGCCGATGGGGCAACGGATGTTCTGAACGAGCGTTTCGTCGATGCCGGCAGCAACAAGGCGGCCGAAAAGACACACCCGCTTGCTTTTGGAGCCGATCAAGCCGGTAAACACGGGGGGCGTCGTTGCGAGCAGATTGCGGAGGATCTCGAAATCGGTGTCGTGCGAGCAGGTCATGACGAGCGCGAGCGTGGAGGCGGGTTCTTTGGTTGCCGCGGCAACGCCCTGCTTCCAATCGAGAATGCGTTGAGCCCCCGAATACCGTTCGGCGGAGTTCCACTCGGGGCGGTCGTCCACGATGGTGAGCGCGAGTGGAGTTGGTGCGAGGAGTTCCGAGAGCGACTGCGCGACATGGCCGGCACCGAAGATGACCACGTGCGCGGGCCGGCCGTGGTATTCGAGGAAGACCTCCATGACGCCGCCGCAGCATTGCTCGGCCTCGGCACCGAGGACGAAGCGTTCGGTTGCGTGCGTGCGCTTCTTGAGGCATTCGCGGGCGGCATCCAGCACCAGATGCTCAAACTGGCCGCCGCCGATCGTTCCGAAAGAGTTGTTCGGGAACGCGGCGGATTCGTTTGCTGGGGCGTCGGCGGGCTGAGGGCACCAGATCATCTTCGCACCGGCGGATCTTGGGGTGCTGCCCTGCGTGCGGGTGACGGTGATGAGGACGAACTCCTCTCCCGCCTCGGCAAGTTCGGACGCGGTGCGGAGGATGAGGCGGGATTCGTCCATGCCGGGAAACGATAGTGCGAAAGGCGTGTTGAAGGGAAAGAAGGCATCGAGGCAAAAGGCACCGAGGCATCAAGGAAGAGCGGGAACTCAGGAGATCGCGGGGCTGACACCTTTGAGTGAGTGATAAAGCAGGCGTGCCATCACAGTGCGGCGGTAGTCGGCGGTCGAGCGGATGTCGTCGATCGGCGTGACGTCCGACGCGATTGCCGCTGCAAAATCCTCCGGTTTGCGGATCGGGGCGCCGGCGTGCAGCAGGTTCTCGACCGCCGCACAGCGTTTGACGGTGGCCGCAACGCTGTTGGCGACAACACGCCAGGTTGCGGGCTTCGCCGATTCGCGGGTCATCGCCAGGCCGATCTTTGTGATTGCCTGCGCGCGCCTCGCGCCAACCTTGTGGAAGACCGCAAAGTCGTAGCGGCGGAGCGGAATCGAGATCGCAGAAATCAGCTCATCCGAACGCCGGACCGACTTGCGATAGCCGGTGTAGTACTCGTGCAGGGGAACACTGCGCGTGCCGGATTTGGAAGTGAGAGCGACCGACGCGTCGTAGGCCATGAGCACGGGGACGCCGTCTGCCGCGGGCGAGCCGTTGGCGATGTTGCCGGCCCACGTGCCCCGAGATTGGATCTGGATCGCGCCGACCTGGCGGGCGGATTCGATGAGGAGCGGAAAGTCGGACTTGGCCCGCGGGTCTTGCAGAACATCCCAGTAGGTCGTGAGTGCGCCGAGCGTGAGGGAATTCGCGGACCACGTGATGGTCCGCAGTTCTTGAAGCTTCGACAGGTCAAGATAGGTCTTGTCGTGTTCGGCCTGGCGAAGAGGCCAATGCACGAGAAGGTCGGTCGCGCCGGCAAGCGGGATCAGATCGGGCTGCTTTGCGCAGAAATCGCACGCCTCGGCAAGCGAGTTTGGCAGGAGGACGTTCACGGGCGTCCTCCCTTCGGGTTGCCGATCCACTTTTCAAGGCCGTCGATGATGCCGTCGTAGCCCGTGCAGCGGCAGAGATTGCCCGCCATCAACGCCCGCAGAGTGTGCGAGGCGAGAACGCTCGAGTGCTCCTTGATCCAGTTTGCGGTTACGACAACGCCGGGCGTGCACGCGCCGCACTGGGTCGCGCCGGTTTCGAGCATCGGTTGAAGCGATGAAGTGGGGATCGACTCGATCGTGCGCACGTTGCAGCCTCGGACCTGAAAGGTGGGGACGAGGCAGGAGTTCGCGGGCAGGTCGTCGATGGTGACGGTGCATGCGCCGCATTCGCCTTCGCCGCAGCCTTCTTTGGAACCGGGAAGATTGAGCCGGTAGCGGAGGGTGTCGAGCAGGCGCTCGGTCGGATCGACCGCGATCTCCACTTCGCGCCCGTTCAGGGTGAAGCGGATCGCAATGGTTCCGTTGAGGGTCGCGGAGGATTGTGTTGATTGGTGGTTCATGGAGGATTGCGAGGTGGCGAAGCCCACCCCCAACCCCCTCCCTCGGGGAGGGGGCTTTACAGCAGTGGCAGAAGGTGTTCTGGTGTCAGCGGAATTGCCCTCGCATCCGCGCCGGTTGCGTGCGCGACCGCGTTCAGGATCGCGGGAGCAGGTCCATCCATTGGAAGTTCCCCGACGCCCTTGGCGCCGCCTCCTCCGAACGGATACGGGTTTTCATGGAAGACCACGCGGATCGGCGGCACATCGTCCGAAGTGGGGATGATGTAGTTGGTCAGCGTGTTGTTGAGCATGCCGCCGTCCTTGAACTTGAACTCTTCGCTGAGAGCCCAACCGATCGCCTGGACCACGCCGCCCTGGACCTGACCCTTTGCGAGGACCGGGTTGATGACCTTGCCGATGTCCTGCATCGCCGTGAAATCAAGGACACGGACTGCCGCGGTGCGAAGATCGACCTCGACGTGCGCGACGCACGCTCCCCACGCAAACGTGGCGTAGGCATCGCCGACATAGTTCTTGTCGTCGAATTTGACGTTCGGGGGCGGGGTGTACGTTGCGCGGCCTTTGAGTTCTTTGCCGGGGTTTGTGGTGTGCCAGTCGGTGATCGCTTTCTTCAGCGAAGGGCCCCGGAGCGGCTTGCCGTTCTGCCCGAGTTGAGCAGCAAGGTCGTCGATCGCTCGCTCAACGAGTTTGCCGACAACCATGACCGTGCGCGAGGCGACGGTGGGGCCGGAATTGGGAACCCGAAAGGTGTCGGGAACGCCTACGACGACATCGGCCGTGTCGTAGCCCGCAGCATCGGCCGCGATCCTGGTGAAAACCGTGTTTGTTCCCTGCCCCATCTCGGTGCTCGCGGCGAGCACCTCGATCTTGCCGTCCGGGCGGGCGCCGACATCGACCTTGGAGTTGAGATAGACCTCGCCGTTGCCCGTGAAGCCTGCGCCGTGAAGCACCGTGGCGATCCCGATGCCGCGGCGGAGGTACGGGTGCGTCTTGTTGAACGCTTCGGATTCGCGCTTGTGTTTGTCGTACGCCGAAACACGCAGGGTTTCGTTGAGCAGCGCGTGGCGGTCGGTGCCGCCGGAGATGGTTTGCTGGGTGGAGGTTGTTTGCCCGTCCTTCAGCAGATTGATTCTGCGGACCTCGATCGGGTCCAGCCCGAGCGCATGGGCGATCCGGTCCATGTGACGTTCGCACGCGAAGATTGTCTGCGGCGCGCCAAAGCCTCGAAACGCGCCATAGGGAACACTGTTGGTCAGAACGGCTTTTCCTTCGATCAGCACGTTTTCGCAGGTATACGGCCCCGCGGCATGGATGATGCCACGCGAAAGTACAACCGGCGAAAGCGTCACGTACGCGCCGCCGTCGAGGATCACTTCGATCTGCTGGGCGAGCAGTTTGCCGCTCTTGTCGACGGCGGTCTTGTGGCGTACGAGCGACGGATGGCGCTTGGTGGTCGCGGCCATATCTTCCGAGCGGTCGTAGATGATCTTGACGGGGCGCTTGGCCTTGAGGGTGAGCAACGCGCAATGCAGCGCGATCGTGGAGGGGTAGTCTTCCTTGCCGCCGAATCCGCCGCCGGTGGGCGCCTGGATGACACGGACACGGGTTTCATCGCGACCGAGCGCGTGTTTGAGAGCATTCAAGACGTAGTAGGGGCACTGCATCGAGCCCCGGACGACAACGACGTCGCCGTTCGGGCCGTCTTCGATCCACGCCGACATCGCGTTGTTCTCGATGTAGACGTGTTCTTGTGCGCCGGTCTCGTACTCGCCCTCGACAATCTTGTAGGCGTTGGCGAATGCGGCGTGGACGTCGCCCTTCTTGATCTGGAGCTTCTTGATGAGGTTGTCGCTGCCGCGCTGGATCTGGTCGGCGCGGGGCGCGACGCGGAAATCGAGTGCCGGAGGGTCCGCATCGACTTCAACCCTGATCGACGCCGCGGCGCGCCGGAGCAGATTGCGGTCCTCGTGGGCGACGAGGGCGACCGCCTCGTGCATGTGGCGGACGTAGCCCGGCGCGAGCACGGGTTGATCGTTCTCGATGAGGTAGGTTTCGTTGGGACCGGGGATATCGCCCGGTTCGACGACAACAAACTTGGACCAATCGAAACCCGCCCCGTATGCAATCCGCCGGATCTTGCCCCGCGAGATCGGCGAGCGCACCGTCATGCCCCAGAGGCAGCCTTTGAGCGCACCTTCGAGCGGCTCATCGTCGAGGTAGCGTTCGGCGCCGGAGAGCTTGGAAAGTCCTTCGAGTCGGTGCATGGTTGTGGGCTTCGCAGGAACGGATGCCGCGGCTGCTCGGGTCGGACGGGCATCATACTCGTTTTCGGCGATTCCTGCACGCGGGAGGCACGGCACGCGACGGAGCTAGCGGGTGGATTCCGCGGCCACAGATTGGGGCGGCTCGTCCGTGACTCGCTTCCACGAACCTTGCGAGGGTGTCATGCTCACGGTGTAGAACCCGGGCGGTGGAGAGTTGTAGTAGGTGCTGTCATAGGCGACCGTGAGGGTGCCTCCGACCGAGAGCGCGCCGCCCACCATCAGCATGGAAACCGTCGGGGCGTTGCTGGTCGAGACGTTGCCCGAAACGTACACCAGGCCGGAGATCGAAGAAGGGTACGAGTCGCTGGTATCCGAATCGGTCGCGCCGGTTGGATAGATGTACGGAGTTCCGGGGGGATTGAAGTTGGTTGCTTGCGTGCTCTCGCTGAGGTTGGAGCTCGACATCTGAAGCCCGATGCTTCCGTTGACGAGCAGGCACGGGTAGCCCGTGATCGCGGGCACCCAGCGCACGCCTCCCGCGATGGCCGCAGAGATGCCCGGGTTGATCAGCACGAGTGTTCCGACGATCCTGCAGTTCTGAACGACGATCGACTGTCCCTGGCAGTCGATGACGTAGATCCCGCTCGCGTTCGGCACGCCGAAGGGATTCGATGCGGGTCCGAGGACCACTTTCTGCAGCGTCGGCTTGAGCGAGACGATCGGCAGGGAAGAGATGGGGATGACGGTGCCGGCTGCGGTGTACGAGTCAAAGACGGAGGAAGTTGGAAATGTCCGTGCCGCGGCTCCAGCGCTGGTGCTGCCGAGGAATCCGGTGCCGATGATCGTCGCACAGGCTTCGACATTTGGGCGGATCGTCGCGAGCACGGAAGTGACGCCGAGATTGCTCGTGATGGTCGCGCCCGAAGGGTTGATTGTCGAAGCGGTCGCCGTGATCGCGCCCCCAACCGCCAGCGGGACCGCGAGGCAATTGAGCGGCACGGTCTTGGCATCGAGCTGCACCGAGAGTCGCTGGCGCGACAAGCCGACCTGCGCATCGCCCGTCACGATGACCGAGTCGAGCGCGGAGTTGTTGAGCGCTCCGTTCGGATTCTCGACCGACACGTCGAACGTGGCGTCCTGGAACGATTCGCCCGAGAGCCACAGGCCGTTGCTCCGCGTCGTGCGCCAGGACGCGTCGGCCCTGATCATGGAGCGGGCGAGCTCGATCGCCGAGCGGGCCACGATCCGGGCCTGCACCTCGTCGCGACGGAGCTTGTTCGCGGCGGATCGGGCGCGTGCCGTCGCCATGCCGCCGAGCGCGATCGCGGAAACCATGAGGCCGATGCCGACGGCCGCGACGTAGGCCGTTCCGCGTCCGGTCCGGGAAATGCGGAAGATGCTTCGAGCGGAGGGGATCATGGATCGGCCGCTCTCAGGGCCGCGATGCGGCATACAAATTTTCCCGAATACGAAACGGTGATCTCGATGCGCTTGAGGCCGGATTCGGAAGCGCTGTTCGATTCGGGCATGCTTGCCAGGGCGCGATAGACGCGAACGGAACGTGTCCAGCGCGTCATGCCCGCGATCGCCACGCCGCCCGGGGCCTTCGGAGGCGATTCGCTCCAGTTCTCGAAGTCGTCCACATCGTCAAATGTCGACTTGTCGGCGGCGCTCTCGCCGGCATCCGGGCCGATCGTCGTCCCGCCGGAAGGATCGACATAGGCGAGCGAAAGGATCTCCTGTGCGAGCCCTTCGGCCAGAAGCGAGCCGGTCAGTGCGCGCGTGCTCATGGCCTGAGAAGCCCCCGCGCCCGCGGCGGCACGCAGCCCCGCGGTGATTAGCAGGCCGAGGATGATCGAAGCCCCCGCACACTCGATGAGGGTGACGCCCCGTGCGGCCGGCTGATTGGGCGCGTTCTTTCTCATTGCACCTGCGGGATGTTGGCGATTGGAACATTGATGTGCAAGGCGACGCCGGCAGCCGATTCGGCCGTGATCCGCATCGACCGGAGGCCGGTGGCGGTTGTGGTGGGTGTGGGCGCATTGGGCGTGCCGTACACGCCGTAGATCAGGTCTTCGCCGGAGACGGTTGTCCAGGACGATCCGGAGTTGGAAGAGCTGAAGTACGCGTTGCCGGCGACCACGGCGCCTCCCGATCCCGTCGCCTGGACATCGCACGGTTCGATCGCGGGGCTCAGACGCTTCACGACGATCGCGAGCGGCGTCACGGTGCTGAGGTTGGTGATGCTTGAGAACGTGATGTCCTTCCACGCGAACGTCGACGAAATATCCGATTCGGCGATGGTGACCTCACCCAGGATCACGCCGCTGGGCACCTGGGCGTTGGTCGTTTGGACCTGCACGGCGAACGACCCCATGATCGGGGCATTCTGGCGCACCATGACGCGGACGCGTGTGAGGTTCCAGGAGGTTGCGCCGGTGCCCAGGTTGGCGGGGATGAACGAGGCGGCACGGAAATTGGTTGCCGAGATCGTGGAGGTTCGGAGGCTCGAAGTGGTGGAGTTGCCGCCGACGAGGCGCTCGGTGACCTTGGCGGAAGTATCGGGGATCGTGATGGTCTGCTGCGTGGAATCGATGGTGAACGTGCGCACCGAAGGCACGATCGTTTCGGCGGCGCTTCCGTTCACGGACCGCAGGAGCGGCGCGCCGCTGGTGCCCGACCAGGAGTACTCGATCGACTCGTCCTCGCCGTCGCCGTTGCGATCGGGCACGAGAACGCCGATGCTGGTTGCGGTGGAAGTCAGGATCTGCGTCGCGCACCCGACATCGGCGGTGATGTCGTTGAGCGCGGCGCCGAGCGCCATGCTGCCCTCGAGCGCTGAGCTGCGTGCGGCCCGGTTCGCAAGGCCGATCGCGCCGCGCCCCGCCGCGAGCAGAATCGCGAGCAGTGCGCACGCCAAGACCAGTTCCACGAGAGAGAACCCCGATCGTGTTCGTCGGATGGATCGGGGCGGGTTCATTGGATTGTCACCGCTCCGGAAGATGCGTCGATCGCGATGGTGCGGGTTTCGGTGCCGCTCCTGACGACGATGGAACCGCCGTCGGCCGGGAGGGCAAAGGGCCCGAGGCGCAGGTCGGGCATGCCACCGAAGCTTGCGCTCTGCAGCGTGACGGAGTAGGGGGGCTGGCCGAGCCTCACCGAGTAGTCGGATGTTCTGCTGGCTCCGGTGATGTACCCGACGATCGAGTAGGTGCCGGTTGAGGGCGTGAAAGCAACGGTCTGCGTGGTGCCGCTGGTGCGTGCGAGGGCCTTGGCTTGTTCGATGTCCGCGGCGATTCGACGCGCGGCGGAATCGAGGCGGTAGCGTGCGACCGCGGACGCGTACTTCGGCGCGACGACGGAGGCGAGGATCGCCGTGATCGAAAGCACGACGATCAGCTCGAAGAGCGTGAAGGCGCGGCCCGATCGCCCGGCGCGACAGGGCGTCCGCACCGCTGAACTTGGCGGAGACGGGACCATGGCAATCTGCGTTTTCGGTCGTTCGGGGCGCGATGTTGAGCGGATCGGGGCCGAATCCGTCGGAAGTTGGAGGCTTTGTGACGATCCGCACGGGGAGCGTCAAGCCGGAGGGGAAGCGGGCCGATCTGCGGAAGCGGCATGCCGCGATTATGAGCACCAAGACCCTACTCATCGTGGACGACGAAGCCTGCATCACGTTCATGCTCGCCAGCCGCTTTCGAGAGCTGGGGTACGAGGTGATCACCGCGGGGAATGGCGAAGAGGCGATGCAGATCGTGCGGACGCTCTCGGACGCGCCGACAGCGGTCATCAGTGATTTTCAGATGCCCCGGAAGGACGGCCTCCAGCTCGCCAGGGAGTTGCGTGCCGACCCGAGAACATCCTCGACGCCGGTCATCATGCTCACGGCGCGGGGACACAGACTGTCTCCGCGAGAGCTGCAGGAAACGGGAATCCAGCACGTCATGCCCAAGCCGTTCAGCGCCCGGGAGCTTCAATCGATGATCCTCGAGGTCTGCGGCCCGGCGCGGGAGGCTGCATGAGACCGCCAAAGGAAACAAAGATCGAGGGCGCCGAGCAGTTGCTGGAGCACTTCAGCCAGCGATTGATGCAGTCGTACGAGGAGACGTACTCGCTGTTTCGGATCCTGCGTCTTCTCGCGTGCGCGCCCGATCCGATGCAGCAGATTCGCCTGGTCTGCTCGAACGTTCAGCAGGTGCTTCCGTTCGGCTGGGTCGCGGCGGTCTTCCGTGCCGACGCCCACGTCGTTCCCGCGCTCCGCGGCCGCGTGGTGCTCACCGGCGAAGTCGCGAACGAAAGCAGTTTCGAGCAGGCCCTTCATCGCGCTTGCGACTCGCTGCGCGGGAACGAATGGACCAAGGTCCTCGTCGCCGGCCAGCACGAGCTCGCCACGATGACGGGGTCGGAGGTGGTTTGCGATCCGATTACGTTTGATGACAATGTTGTCGGGCTGCTCGTCGCCGGATCGAAGCAGACTGAAAACGGGGAGATCGCAAGCCCGGAGATGCAGTTCCTGGATGCGGTCGCGGAGTTCATCGGGACCTTCCACGAGAACGCGGCGCGGTTCTTCGAGCAGCGCGCCATGAGCATCGGGACGATCGAGGCGCTGACGGCGGCGATCGACGCGAAGGACCCGTACACGCGCGGTCACTCCGAGCGCGTGGCGGCGCTCTCGAAGCAGATTGCGCTTGCGTATGGAATCGACGAGGCGGAGGCCGAGCGCATCCGCACGGCGGGGATCGTGCATGACGTCGGCAAGATCGGCGTTCCGGAACGGGTGCTGTGCAAGCCGGGCAAGCTGGATGATGAAGAGTTCGCGCTCATCAAGATGCACCCCGAGATCGGGCATCGGATCCTCAAGGGCGTGCTGCTGCTCGAGCACACGCTCCCGGGCGTGCTGCATCACCACGAGCGCTTCGATGGGCGCGGCTACCCGCACCGGCTGGTGGGCGAGCGGATCCCGCTCCAGGCGCGGATTATCGGAATCGCCGATACGTTTGACGCCATGAGCTCGAGTCGATCCTACCGGCCCGCGATGCCCCGGGAAAAGGTCCTGGCGGAGATCGAGCGGTGCGCCGGGAGCCAGTTTGATCCGAGCGTTGTCGAAGCGTTCAAGCGGATCGACCTGGGCGAATACGACCGGCTGATGAGCCGGCAGGCCGCGGCAAGCGAGTCATCTCAAGTTCGTGCGGCGGCCTGAGAAGGTCCGGTTCAGCACGCCCCCGCATCGGCCGATATCCAGACCGACCCCGCGCGCACGAAGCTGCGCCCGGGTGCGGGAGAGTCGCAGCGTGCGCCGATTGATCCGACAGTTCCTGCCCCGTCACACGTCGCTCGTGAGCGGCGTGCTTGTCATGAACACGACGATCGTGGCGTTCGCGATGGCGGCGTTGTGGTTTGTGGTCGGTCGGGTTCGGCAAGATGAGGCCGTCCTCGCGGGAGATCGCGTGGCGGCGATCGTTGCCGAGATCGTGCGCCCGGACCTCGAGAAGGCGTTCGCCGAGCGGGATCTTGCCGGAGCGCGCCTTTCGATCGCCAAGGCGGCGCACGCCGGAGCGCTGGCGGGGTGCCGCGTTTCGCTCGGCGATGGCGCCGTCGTTGCCGATCTCGATGCATCGGCCGTGACGGCAAGGGCGATTCCCGCGGAGCTGCCGCCGCTGACAATCGAACCGGATTCGCGGCACTCGTTCGCGGTTGATATTCCCGGCAAGGGCAAGGTGCTCCTGACGGTCGAGCCTTCCGGCTCGATCGCGCGTTCGGAGTGGCTGGAGTATGGCTTTGGCGGCGTGTGCCTCGCCGTGATCGCGCTGCTGGGCGTGGTTTCGGTCAGGGCCCAGAAGCGAGCCATGCCGGTCACGATGGTGCAGTCGGCGCTCGGTTCGATCTCCGGAGGGGAGACCGAACTCGCGGCACTCGAGCTTTCCGACTCGTACGGCGGGATCGCCGGGGCGTGGAACGGCCTGCTTCGAGAACTGGCGACGCACCGTGCCCGGCAGCGGTTCGATTCCGTTCTCACGCGGCGCGCCGAGCCCGGTGAACGCGATGAAGCGGCCGGCAAGATGGTTGATTCGCTCTGGCACGGCGTCGTCGCGGTGGATGAAGAGCTTCGGATCCGGTACTGCAACGGCGCGGCGGCGGTGTTTCTCTCGGGCACGCGCGACGGCCTGATCGGAACCCCGCTCCTCGATCGAATCGAAGATGCAGCGGCCAGAGAAAAGCTCGCGAAGCTCGCGGGCGCGAAGGGGCGCGGGAAGATCGTTGTCGAATCGCGTGCGGGCGAAGGCGATGGCGGCGCGGTTCTGCGCATCAGCGGCCGGCCGACGGCGGCGGGCGGGGGCGCGATGCTCCTCATCGAAGATGTGACGCAGCAGCGGGTGGCGGACCGCTCTCGCAACGCGTTCGTCGAGCAGGCGACGCACGAGCTGCGCACTCCTCTTACCAACGTCAGGCTGTACGTGGAAGCGCTTGTCGAGAAGCCGGATGCGGACATCGGCACGCGTTCTCAGCACCTCAACATCATCAATCAGGAAGTGCGTCGTCTCGAACGCATCGTGGGCGACATGCTTTCGGTGTCGGAGATCGAGGCGGGGACGCTCAAGCTCGCCATCCACGACGTCCGTCTGCCGGCGCTTTTCAGCGACATGGAAGCCGAGTTTGCGGCGCCCGCCCGCGCCAAGAACATCACGCTGCGTTTCGACCTTCCGCCCAAGCTCCCGACGATCGTCGGCGATCGCGACAAGCTGGTGCTCGCGCTCACCAATGTGATCGGCAATGCCATCAAGTACACGCCCGAAGGTGGAAGCGTGAAGGTGGGGGTGAAGGCGGATGACTCGCTGGTCATCGATGTCGCGGATTCGGGCATCGGCATCGCGGCGGAAGACGCGGACCGTATCTTCGATCGTTTCTATCGCGCCAAGGACCCTCGTGTCGAGAAGATCGTCGGCACCGGGCTCGGACTCGCGCTGGCACGCGAAGTCATGCGGCTGCACGGGGGTGACGTCACCGTTCAGAGCGTGCCGGACCGCGGCTCGACATTCTCTATACGCATGCCGCTGAAGGCCCCGCTGTCGATGGCCGCGTAACCGGAGGTGCACCGTGGAGATTCGTGAGCAGCAGCACGGCGCAGTGAAGGCGATCTCGCCCCAGGGGCCGCTCTGCCAGGCGGATGCGATCGAGTTCCAGAAGGCCGCGGCGGGAATGCTCTCCGCGACCATGGGGCGCTGCGTGGTCGATCTTTCTGCGACGCCGTACCTCGACAGCCAAGGGCTCGAGAGCTTGTTGTCGCTCACGGAGACGCTCGGCGACAGCGGCCAATTCCTGAAGCTGTGCGGCGTGTGCGAGACCGTGCGCGAGATCCTGGAGCTGACCGATCTCGCGCCCTCCTTTGAGCAGTACGAGGACATCAACAGCGCCGTGAGGAGCTTCCTGTGACCAGCGAAGCGGCCAAACTCCGCATCGGCGATCAATTGCTGAAGGACGGGCTCATCACCGAGCAGCAGCTTGCCCGCGCCCTCCAGGAGCAATCGCGGACCAATCGGATGCTGGGCGAACTGCTCGTCGAGCAGGGGATTGTCACCGCCGCGGTGCTCTGCCAGACGCTCGCGAAGTGCCTGGGGATTCGCTACTGCCAGCTCCGGCACGGGCTCATCGATCCGCAGGTGTTCAAGCTGCTGGGCGCCGATGAAGCGGAGCGGCTCAAGGCCATCCCGCTTTTCAAGGTGCGCGATTCGTTGACGGTGGCGATGGCCGAGCCGCAGTCGCTCCCCGCGATCGACCGGCTCCGGACGCTCACGGGCTGCCGCATCCGGCCGGTGCTGGCCGTTGAAGCCAACATTTTGGAGTTCGTCAAGAAGTACGCGCACGGCGACGTGAACGTGGACGCGTTCCTCACGTCGCTCTCGGAGTCGAACCTCGAGGTTGTGGAGCGCGAATCGGTTGATGAAGGCCCGGCGACCGATCTCGACAAGCTCGTTGCGGGCAGCCCGATCATCAACCTTGTGAACGTCGCGCTGCTCACCGCCGTGCGCGACAAGGCGAGCGATATCCACATCGAGCCGGACAAGAAGGGCAGCCGCATCCGCTACCGGGTGGACGGAGTGCTGCGCGACCTGATGAAGCCGCCGCCGGGCATGCACGCCTCGATCGTCTCGCGCGTAAAGGTGATCGGCAAGATGGACATCGCGGAGAAACGCCTGCCCCAGGAGGGCCGCGTGCGGATCGTCGCCGAAGGGCGCGAGATCGACCTGCGCGTGTCGTCCATGCCCACGCTGCTGGGGGAGAAGATCGTTGTTCGCATTCTCGACAAGTCCAACCTGCGCGTTCGCCTCGCCGACCTGGGTTTCCGGGCTCAGACGCTCGAAGCGTTCACGCGCATCCTGGAGCGCCCGCACGGTCTCGTGCTCGTGACGGGCCCGACCGGCAGCGGCAAGACCACAACGCTCTACTCCGCGCTCGATCTGCTCCGCAGCCCGGATATCAACATCGTCACCGTTGAGGATCCTGTCGAATACCAGCTCGATCTCATCAACCAGATCCAGGTCCAGGAGTCGATCGGATTCACGTTCGCCCGCGCCCTGCGCAGCATTCTGCGCCAGGATCCGGACGTGATCATGGTCGGCGAGATCCGCGATCAGGAAACCGCGCGCGTCGCGGTGCAGGCGGCGCTCACCGGGCACCTGGTGCTCGCCACCCTCCACACCAACGACGCCCCCGGAACTGTCGCTCGATTGACCGACATGTCGATCGAGAACTACCTGATCTCGAGCGCGCTCAACGGCGTGGTGGCGCAGAGGCTTGCCCGCACGATCTGTGATCAGTGCTCCACCAAGTACTACCCCGCCGAGCACGTTCTGGCCGACGCCGGGCTCAGCGATCATGTCGGACGCCCGTTCCGCAAGGGCGAAGGGTGCCCGCAATGCCACGACACGGGCTACAAGGGCCGTCTTGGCATCTATGAAGTCATGGAAGTCTCGCCGGGATTGAAGCGGCTGATCTATGGCGGCGCTCCCACGCACGAGCTGCGCGAACAGCTCCGCACCGAGAAGGTCCTCACGCTGCGTGAAGAGGGTGTCTTGCTCGCGAAGGAAGGCAAGACAAATCTCGAAGAGATTCTCCGCGTCACGCACATCGATGAGCAGCCCGTTCAGGCCCCGGCTGCTGCGACGCCCGCGAAACCGAGGGCAGCCGCATGAGTTTCTCGTACTCCGGTTTCGACATCTCCGGCAAGGCGGTCAGCGGCGCGATCGACGCCGGCGCTCATGCCGAAGCGATCGAGGCGCTCCGCCGGCGCGGCATATTTGCCGTGCAGGTGCAGGAGGAGGCCGGTCGTGCTTCCGGCGCTTCTCGGACCGCCCGGGCTTCGCGCTCCGGCGGCAAGGTGACGCTGCGCGAGCTGAGCCAATTCTTTCGGCAGCTTTCAATTCTGGTGGCGACCAAGACCCCGCTCGTCCAGGCGCTCGACGCGATCGAGAAGCAATCGCCGGAAGGATCGCTGCGATCGATCCTCGCCGACATCCGCCGGCGCGTCGAACAGGGCGAGGCTTTCTCCACGGCGCTCGCGGCGCACCCGAGAGCATTCGATCCGATCTGCCGGAGCATGGTCGCGGCGGGCGAATCGGCCGGCCTGCTGGACCAGATGCTCAAGTCGCTGGCGGCACTCGCGCGTCAGCAGATGAACGTGAGACGATCGGTCGTTGGCGCTCTGACCTACCCCGCCATTCTGATCACGGTCTCGATCGGCGTGGTCATCGTCCTGCTTGTGTCGGTGCTGCCCCAGTTTCAGGAGCTGTTCGATTCTCTCCAGACTCCGCTCCCGCCGACGACCGAGTTTCTGATCTTCATCTCCGAGATTCTGCGCGGTTACTGGTACGCGATCGCGCCGGGCGCGGTGGTGCTGATCATCGCAACGGTGCTTTGGCTGAAATCCGATTCCGGCTGGGCTCTGCTCGATACAGCGCTGCTGCGTACACCCCGCTTCGGACCGGTGCGACGCAGCTTTGCGCAGGCCGGCCTGACGCGGCTGCTCGGCACGTTGCTCGAGAGCCGCGTCAACCTGCTCGACGCACTGAGACTCACGCGCGAATCGCTCACCAGCGCCGCGTACGTGAATCTCCTGCTCCGGTGCGAGGCTTCGGTCGAAAAGGGGCAGCCACTGGCCGAATCGATCGGCGACCCGGACTTGATCAGCCCTTCGGTGAAAGAAGCCATCGCCAGCGGCGAGCGCTCCGGTCAGATCGGCCCCGTCCTGCTCCAGATCGCCGATTTCCTCGACGAGGACAACGAGCAGTTCCTCAAGATGCTCTCCGCTCTCATCGAGCCGATCGTTCTCACGATCATGGGCATCCTGGTGGGGGGCGTTGCCATCAGCATGTTCCTCCCGATGTTCGATCTTGCGGCCAATGCCGGCGGAGGACCCGCCAAGTGAAACGCGTTCGGTACACCCCGGCGGCGATCGAGATCGGCGGGCGGTTCGTCCGCATGCTGCAGCTCGCGCAGATCGGCACGCAGTTCCGGCTGCACGCCTGGGCGGTCTTCCCCCGCCTCGACAGCGGTTCCGATTTCGCGCAGGAAGCCGCACGCATCGCGGCCGTGTTCGACCGGCGGGGATTTGCCGGACGCGAAGTCGGGCTTTGCCTTCCGGATGAACAGGTCCTTTCGGCGGTGCTTGATCTGCCCCCGGCCAAGTCGGGGGCGCCGGTTGCATCGATCGCGGGCGCCGAGATCGGCCGGATGTTCAAGCACGCGCCCGAAGCGCTCGAGCTGTCGCACTGGGAGCTGCCCTCGGCGGCGCGACAGACGGGCGCGGTCGCGACGATGGTCGTCGCCTGCCCGCACGCAACCGCCGAACCCTTCATCGAGGCGTTGGAAGCCCAGGAGCTGCGCCTGCGAGTGCTCGAGCCCCGGTGCACCTCGCTTGTTCGTGCGTGCGCTGCCGACGCGAAGAACGCCGAAGCGATGGAGATCATTCTCTCGCTCGGATGGTCACAGTCCCGCTTCTACGCCGTGTGCTCGGGCGTCATCGTGCTCGAACGCGTGATCGAGAACGCCGACCTTGAGACGCTTCACCGGGTTGTCGCCGGCACCATCGGCGTGGACACCGAGCTCGCGCCGATCGCGCTCAAGGATGCGCTGCGGGGCGAGCGTGAACTGCTCGCCGATCCGGATACCGCCCGCGAGGTACAGGATCAGGTGCGCCACTACACCGAAACCCTGACCACCGAAGCCCTCACCTCCATCTCCTACTTGTCCCGCCGGTTCTCTGGACGCAAGGCTTCGCGGCTGCTGGTCGTCTGTGACGGCGAAGAGGCTCCGGATCTGGCCAAGGACGTCGCATCGCGTCTCTCGCTTGAATCCCGCGTGTGCGCGCTCTCGGAACTTGGGATCGATGGAATGGAGTCCGTCGATGCCGCAGCGCGTCGCGCGCTCGTCGCCGCCGCCGGCCTCTGCCTGAATCACGCCGGAGGTGGGACGTGGTAGCCGCCAATCTTCTCCCCGCGCAGCGCCGACGCATCTTCGCCCGCCAGGATCGCGCCGCGAAGTGGACTGTTGTCGTCGCGATCTACACGGTGCTGCTCTCGTGCCTCTGGATCGCCTCGCGCCAGTACGTTGCCGGTGGCCGCGCTGCGCTGGAACGTCGCGTCGCTTCCATCCAGACGGAAAAGGCCGGCGTCGAGTCCGCGATCACCGGCCTGCGCGAAAAGTCCGCCGGTGTGCAGGCTTCGCTCGCGACCGCGCGTTCGATCGCCGACCATCCGGATTGGAGCGTGCTCCTCAGCCTTATCGCCACGATCCGCGGCAACGACATCGAGATCGACCGCATCGCGCTCGGGCCCAGGAAAGTTGACGCCAAACCCGAGCCGAAGTCCACGCCCGCGAAGACGACGAAGGGAGTCTGGGTTCGCGTTTCCGGTCTCGGCAAGGACCACCAGGCGATCGCCCAGTTCGCCCTCCGTCTCGAGGGCGCCGGTTTGTTCGAACGTGTCGCTCTTGCCGATGCACGCAAGAGCACCGCCGAGCCCGAAGGCCTGGTCGGCTTTGAGATAGAAGCGCAGATCGAAGAGTCGCCAGGGAGTTCGCGATGAACGAAGCACTCGCCCGATTGCGCTCGAATCTCAGCGTCGATGTCGCCGCCATCGCCGTGCTGCTCGGCCTGACCGCCGCAGTCGCCGCGGGCGCAATCGTTCCGGTCATCAGCGCTCGCGCGGCGCACCGGCAGCTCCGGGAGCAGCTCGATGCCGATCGCGCAGCAACGCGCACGCTCCGCGAGCAGCACGCCGATCTGGAATTCAACCTCGCGCGACTGGAATCGGATCTCAAGGCGACGCGGGTGGAAGTTGAGCCCGTTGCGCGATTGAACTCCCGCCTTTCTCGCCTGACCGAATCGGCCTCCAAGCGGAAACTGGCGCTCGACCGGGTCGCGCCCGAACCGGCGCAGCGCGCCGCCAAGGCCACGCTCGTTCCGATCAGGATCGAAGGCCGCGGCGCCTTCCTCGACAGCCGCGACTGGATCGCCGACTTGCGCTCAGAATTTCCGGACGTCGCCGTGGCGGGCTTCCAGATCGCACGAGACAAGGCGAATCCGGCCGAGGCGGCCTCGTTCAGCTTCGATCTGGTGTGGTACGCCGCACCATCCGCACAGACGGCCCCAAAGAAGTAGCAATCCGGCTTGCTTTCATCGCCGGTGCTTTGCACGTTTGAAGCATGGCGATTTCACGTGAGCGCAAGATCTATGCCGCGGTTCTGTTGGTGGGGGGCGCAGCTCTCGCCATCGATCGCGGGTTTCTCGGTGTTTCCGGCCCGAAGCAGGTGCACGCCGCCGAGCTTCCGACCGCCGAGGTCACGTCCCGCGCGCCCCGGATCGCCGCCAGCACCGTCACACTGGCCGATCGCCTGAAGCAGCTCGGCGAAGTCCCTCGCACGATTGACCTGCTGGAAACCACGCTGCAGCGTGCGGCCCCCGAAGTCGAGATCGCGGCCCCGGCCGCTCCCGCTCCGACAGAGGATCTGCGCGAGTCGTTCGCCGCCTCGCATCATTTGAGCGCCGTTGCTTCCACTGCAAAGGGGTCGAACGCCCTGGTCAACGGCCGCGCTGTTTCGGTCGGGGAATCCATCGGGGCATTTATCCTGGTCGAGGTGACGCGCGATGGGGCCGTCTTTACCGGACCTGGAGGCAGGGTGGAACTCCACCTGCCGAAATCTCGCTAGCCGCTTTCGGGCGATTACGCAGCTTCTCCAGACGGTACAGGCCGTTGACCCCGCGTGCCGACTCCCCCTCATCCGGATTCCGTGGCTGAAGCCGCATCGTCAAAAATTCGATGTTCGTGCCGTCGCGGCCCGCGTTGGGCCAGAACCCCGACCACCCCGGAGTATCGACGATGTCATTTGCCCTTCGTACCCGCCGTGCCTTCAGCCTTCTTGAACTCGTGATCGTCGTCGTGATCCTCGGGATCCTCGCCGCGATCGCCGTGCCGCGCATGAGCCGCAGCGCAACCGCCGCCGCCGACAACGCGGTGATGGCCGATCTCGCAGTCCTCCGCAGCGCGCTCGATCTCTTCCAGACCGAACACGGCGGCACCTACCCGGCCCTGACCGATGTCACCAACGCTCTCACGCAGTACTCCGATATCGCCGGCACGACTTTCAGCCCCACGAAGAACGCCGGCACCGGCGTCATCTACGGCCCGTATGTTCGCGTTGTCCCGCCCCTCTCGGTCGGCGCCAACAAGGGCAAGAACACGTTCACCGGCACCCTCGGCGGCGCCTTCGGTTGGGTCTACGACGCCACGACCGGCAACGTCACCCCCAACTGCCCCGACTCAGAAGTTGACGGCCGCGGCGTGAAGTACAACACCTACTGAAGGGCCATGTCGGGTGATTCTGGTCCGACGGAGTCGGAAGGAACCCCCGAGATCGCCGACTGACAAAAACAAACAAGGCCGCCGGAGATCTCCCGGCGGCCTTTGTCTTTTCGATCTCAAAGCGGGCGAGGGGATTTGAACCCCCGACATTCAGCTTGGAAGGCTGACGCTCTACCACTGAGCTACACCCGCGTGCTTCCCATTGTAACCCGCTCGGCGGTCATGTTCACCCCGTGTTCGGGCGATCATGCTCGGTCAGAATACTGGTGGCTTCCGCGGCCGCGAGATATCGGTCCGAAGTATGCGGAATTCGCCTGCTCTCTGCATCGGGGCCCTACCTCTGTCCGAATGATGTCGGTACGATTGTCGCTGGGTAGCCGCCGGAGCCGTGAGGGCGTTTGGCAGCGCAGTGGAGGGGCCACCGGGTTGATTCGAAGCTTTGTCCCCGCTTTCGCCGCTCTCGGAGCGTGCGCGGGATTATCCGGCGCGCCGGCCCTGTCGCGCGCTCATGGCCCGGGAGACTGCCCGACCGAAGACGAGGCGTGTGGCAAGGCGGCCCTGCTCCGGATGCTGCATCGCGCCGGTCGCGCACCCTCCGAAAATCCATTCCAGGATCGCGGCGCTCCGGGCGACACCGACGTCCTTCACAATCAGCTCACGCTCGAGGTCTTTCCATCGACGCAGACGCTCGCAGGGACTTCCGTCATCACGATGAAGAGCCTTGTCGATGGGCTCAGCGAGTTCACGTTCGCGCTCGCTCCGGCGATGACGCCGGGCCAGGTGCTCGTCAACGGCGTCCCCGTCGCGCCGCCGGTGCAGGCCGGCGTCCGCACCCGCACGATCATCCTCGATCGCGCGTACAACGCCGGCGAGACGATCGTCGTCACGATTCCCTACAGCGGGGTTGCCGCGGCGGGTCAGAGCGGGATGCTCTGGGCGGCGCAGGATGGTCTTCCCGTTGCCAGCAGCTTCAGCGAGCCGTTCGATGCCGGAACATGGTGGGCGTGCAAAGACGGCGATGTCGGCCTGCCCGGCGACAACACGGACAAGGCAACCTGGGAATTGACGCTGACGCACGATGCGTTGCTGACCTCAGTCTCGAACGGCACACTGCTGAGCAGCACGCCGATCGCGGGCGACAAGATCGTGAGCCACTGGGCGAGCGCGTATCCGGCTGCGACCTACCTCACGTGCTTCAGCCTCGCCAAGTACAACCACTGGACGATGAACTACTCCGGCGCGGCGCTCCCGAACTCGGGGCCGGTTTTGTTTCCGCTTCGCTTCTACATCTTTTCTGCTTCGGATACGCCCGTGCGGCGTGCCGCGTGGGAGCAGGTCGCGCCGATGCTCGATGCGATTCGCCCGCTCTTCGGCGAATACCCGTTCCCGAACGAGGGCTACGGCATCTACCACTTCCCCTTCGCCGGAGGCATGGAGCACCAGACCATGTCGGGGCAGGGCAACTTCGCCGAGCAGGTGACGATCCACGAGCTCGGGCATCAGTGGTGGGGCGACAACGTGACCTGCCGCACCTGGAGCGATCTCTGGCTCAACGAGGGCTTTGCCTCGTACACCGAGGCGATCTGGGCGGAGCACAAGCCCGGTTCGGCGGGCGCGATCGCGCTGCAGAACTACATGATCGGCTCGAAGCCGCAGTTCGAGAACGTCGGTGATTCGGTCTACATCTTCGACACCACCGATGAGGTGCGGATGTTCAGCCGAGACCTGACGTATCGAAAGGCCGCGTGGGTGCTGCACATGCTCCGTGGCGTGGTCGGGGATGCGGTCTTCTACGACATCCTCGCGAGTTGGCGATCAACGTATCAGGGTTCGGCCGCAACGACAGACGATTTCCGAACCATCTGCGAGCAGGTGAGCGGCAGATCGCTCGGCTGGTTCTTCGATCAATGGGTGTTCGGAATCGGTGCGCCCTCGTATGCCAAGGGGTTGCAGACGTTCTCGCTCAACGGCAAGTACTGGACGCGCTTCCACGTTCGCCAGACGCAGGATCAGGGTTGGCCTCTCTTCACCAATCCGGTGCTCGTGCGGCTGTCCACGGCGTCGGGACCGGTGGACCACACGGTGATCCCGAGTGCGCGCACAAGCTTCTTCGTTCGTTCGTCGGGTGTTTCGCCCGCTTCCGACCTGTTCTTTGACCCGAACAACTGGATTCTGAACTACGGCGTCGCGGGTGAAGCGCCGTTGCAAGGTCCCCCGGTGATCCTTGAATCAACTCCGTTGCCCGGCGCCTCCTCGGATTTCGCGGGTTCTCCGGCGGCGATCACTCTGACTTTCAGCGAGAACGTCGCGTCATCCGAATCCCAGTTCCAAGTGACGCGCGACAGCGGCGAACCCGTGCCTTTCTCATTCGCGTACACGCCGGGCACGCAGACCGTCACGCTGGGCTTCGCAACGAAACTCAGCCCGAGCACATATTCCGTGCGGCTCGTTGGCGATCCGACCTCGGTTGCGAGCGGGCAATCGCTCGACGGCGACGACTTCGCTCCATCCGATCCTTCGGGCCACCCGACCGGCGATGGCGTTGCGGGCACAACCGTTCCCGGCTCGACGATTCTGCGGTTTACGGTGAACCCCGGTTCGTGCCCGTGCGACCTGAACGCAGACGGCTCGGTCGATGATTCCGACTTCGTGATCTTCGCCGACGCCTACAACGTGCTCGTCACGATGGCCGCGGATTTCAACGGCGACGGCCTGACCGACGACGCCGACTTTGTGATCTTCGCGAGCGCGTACGACCAGCTCATCTGTCCTTAGCCCGCGCTCCGGACGGCGCGGATCGCGAGGAACATGGGGATCTCGCGGCGAGCGCGGTTCTCTTCGGCCGCTCGCGGACCCGGCTCGCTCTCCCGCGCGCTCGGCCACTCTTCGAGCGCGTCGATCAGGAATCCCGCTTCGCGCAGCAGGCGGATGTACGTCTGGATGGGGCGGTGATGCGTGAGCGTGACAACGCGGTCCGCGCCGCCCGATGCCGCGCCCGGATTCATGACGATCTCTCTGTGCCCGGCCGAGAGGTAACCGTCCACGCGTCGGTACTGCCGATCCGTCGAGTTCGCCCGCTGTCCATCGTCCCGTGACTGCCGTCCTGTGCGTGCGAGCCGTTCGAACCTGGCCGATTTGCGTGGAGCCGGCTTTTCTCGGTGCGGCTCTGCGTGGCCTTGCGAGGTTCTCCGCGTTGATGTCTCCCCGCTTTCCCAGCCCCAACTCGTCTGCCCCGGCGATCGAAACGCGGGGTGCAAAAGAACGGAGACGAATCGTCCACCGCCCCGGAGCTTTTTCGCGAGACCCGAAAAGAGTGGCGCGAGCGGCTCGATATTCATGAGCGCCATCAGGCAGGTCGCGCTGTCGAACGAAGCGTCTTGAAGAGCCATCGCGCCGATCTGACGGGCGTCGCCGATTTCGAACACGGGGGCCGGGCGCAATTCCTGTGATGCGCGCCGCGCCGCTTCGATCAGCTTCGGCGCCGCATCCACCCCGGTCACCTGAACGCCGAGCCGCGCCAGCGTGCGGCAGAACGAACCCTGTCCGCACGCGAGATCAAGGATTCGTTGCCCCTGTGCGGGTTCGAGCAGGCGCAGCGTGCCCGGCACAATCACCTTCTCAAAATGGTCGCTCCGCCCCTCCTCGATCAATTTGTCGTACCAACCGGCCACGTGATCCCAGCCGGCGTCCGGTGCGGACGAACGCGGGCGTTCAACGGTGGGGGGTGTGGGGGGTGCCGGTGTATCGAGCCCGCCTTGTTCGATCGCAGCAGCCTCGTCTCGCCCCGCGCCGACAAGCTTGAAAAAGTCGCGCGGGATGAGGCTCTTCAACTTCAGCGGCCGGCCGGTGAAGGCGTGGACAAACCCGAGTTCGCCCGCGTGCAGGCAGACGCGCCCGATCGGGTCCGTCGTCGCGCCGTATCGCCGATCGCCCGCGATCGAATGCCCCAGTTCTTTCATGTGCACGCGGATCTGGTTCTTGCGCCCCGTCTCGAGCCGGATCTGCAGCAGCGAATGCCCCCGCCCCGAGTTGACGCAGCGCCAGTGCGTCACCGCGAGCTTCGCTTCTTCGCTCCCCGGCCGTCCGGAGCCCGGCGCGGGCGTCGGTCCGCTTTCCACGATTCCCTTCGCGTTCTCGCGCAGATAGCTCTGCACCGTTCCGGATGATTGCGGACCGGTTGTCGGGATTTCGCCTTCGACAACCGCGATGTACAACCTGCTCAAGCGCCTCGCCCGCAGGTCTTCCTTGAGCCAGTGCAGCGATCGTTCGCTCTTGGCGAAGATCATCAGCCCCGAGACTTCGCGATCAAGCCGGTGCACCACGTACACGGGGATGCGAGCGCGCGAGCGTGCCCGGCTCCGGACATACTTCTTTACGAGCGAGAAGAGGTCATCCCCTTCGTAGCCTTCGCCCCGCGGGCCTCCCACATACGCCGAGAGCATCCCGCACGGCTTGTCGACCACCAGCAAGTCGTCATCTTCGAAGACGATCCGCACACCCCGCGCGATCCCCTGCCCGCGCTCGGGTTGCTCTCTGCGTCCGTCATCACGCCCCTGGCGAGCACCGTTTCGCGGCTCTCCGTGGCGTCGTGGCTTTCGATCGGGCATGCCCGATTGTTCGTGGGCTCACGCCGACATGGAAGCGCTCGCCTGCTCAATGATGTCCAGCAGCCACGGAGCAAACGCCGCCTTGGTGACGGGGCCCTCGGTCGCGAACTCCTGCCCGTTTCTTGCCAAGACCCGCGCATCAATCTCGCCCGATTCCATCGTCTCGAGCGGATTGGCCACAATCAGGTCGATCGCCTTTCGTTCCAGCTTCCGGCGCGCCGATTCCAGCAGCCGCTCCCGAGGTTCGAGCGCAAAGCCGACCAGCAGTTGCCCCGGCCTGCGATTTCTTCCGAGCCCGGCGAGCAGGTCCGGTGTGGATTCGAGTTCGAGCGTCAAACCCGCGTCCGCCCGGCGAATCTTCCCCTCCGCCGATCCCTGCTTCGGGCGGTAGTCGGCAACGGCGGCGCTCATCACGATCACATCGGCCTTCGCGCCGTATTCATCCAGCAGACCGGCGAGGTCGTCGGTCGTCCGGAACCGATGGACGCTCCCGTGCGTACGGATGCCTGTCAAAGACCGCCCGATATCGTCGGGTTCTCGTGCGGGGATCGGACCGAGCAACAGCGTGACGCCGTGGCCTCTCGCGCACGCGGCTTCCGCCAGCGCGATGCCAAGCCTGCCCGACGAGCGGTTTCCAATAAACCGTACCTCGTCGATCGGCTCCTGGGTCGGCCCCGCCGTGATCACCACGCCGAGTCGGCGCGTCGAATCCGGTGTTGTTCTCGTTCCCGTCGTCTGCATTTTCACCGCCCGGCCAGCGTCCCGCTCGGGCCCGTGAATGCTACTCTTCGGGTTCCTTCCGTTCGCCGCGTCCGCGGCAATTCCCGGCCTTCTCCATCTCTTCCTCCTGTCCGGAATCAGCGACCAAGACCATGGCACGATCCCGCAAGAAACTCGGCGAAATTCTGGTGGAGTGGGGCTTCGCGACCCGCGATCAGATCGAAAAGGCCGCGGCAGCCTCGAAGGGCTCCGGCAAACGCATCGGCGATGTCCTGATCGAACAGGGCTTCGCCAAGGAAGAACAAGTCGCCAAGGCCCTCGCGACACAGTTCGGATACGAGTTCTTCGACCCGGCCGCATCCGGCAACGCCGCCAAGATCGACCTCAAACTCATCCCCGAAGACCTTGTCAAAAAGCACCAGATCCTGCCCATCGGCAAGGTCGCGGGCCGGTTGAAGCTCGTCGTTCACGACCCGCTCGACCTCGAACTGGTCGATATGCTCCGCTTCCGGCTCAACCTCGAGATCGAGCCGCTTCTCGCTCCGCGTTCGGCGATCAAGAAGTTCCTGGAAGGCGGCGGGAGTGGGGGCGCCGCGGCCGCGGCAAAGCCCGACCCGGGCAAGTCGCTCGTCACCAACTCGATCGACAAGTCGGTGGACAAGTCCGTCGATAAGTCCATCGACGTCGCGAGCGAAGACGCCCCGATCGTCAAGCTCTGCAACCGCATCCTTGTCGAGGCCGTGAAGATGCGGGCCAGCGATATCCACATCGAACCGATGGGCGACCGAGTCCGCCTGCGGTATCGCATCGACGGCGTCTGTATCGAGCGCGACAACCTGCCCAAGCGCATGCAGAACGCTCTGCTCAGCCGCTTCAAGCTGATGTCGGGCATGAACATCGCCGAGAAGCGCGTGCCGCAGGACGGCCGCATCAAGATCCCCGTGGACGATGTCTCCGTCGATTTCCGCGTCTCGGCGTGCCCGGCCTATCACGGCGAGTCGGTCGTGCTCCGTATTCTGCGTCCCGACAGCGTCCGCATCGGCCTGGCCAACCTCGGGTTCGAGGCGGACAATCTCGCGGCGTTCAACAAGATCATCCGGCGTCCCAACGGGATCTTCCTGGTCACCGGCCCGACCGGTTCGGGCAAGACCACCACGCTCTACACGGCCCTCGATATTCTCAACCGTCCCGACAAGAAGATCATCACCGCCGAGGACCCGGTCGAATACAACTTCGACGGCATCAACCAGTGCCAGGTGAAGGATCACATCGGCCTGACGTTCAGCTCGATTCTCCGCTCGATGTTGCGTCAGGCGCCCAACATTATTCTGGTCGGCGAAATCCGCGATAAGGAAGTGGCCGAAATCGCGATTCAGGCCGCGCTGACGGGCCACCTTGTGTTCAGCACGCTGCACACCAACGACGCCCCGAGCGCGATCACCCGTCTGATCGACATGGGCGTGAAGCCGTTCCTCGTCGCCAGCTCCATCCAGGCGGTGATGGGCCAGCGACTCATCCGTATCAACTGCAAAAACTGCAACGCGCCGTACCCCTACGAGAAAATGGACCCCAAGTACCTGAAGCTCGTCGGTATCTCGGAAGAAGAAGCCAAGAGCGGCAAACTCATGAAGGGCACCGGCTGCGACAACTGCGTGAGCACCGGTTACCGTGGCCGGCGCGGCATCTATGAGATGATGAGCATGAACTCGGCCATCCGCGAGCTCGCGTTCAATCTCGCCCCCATCTCCGAGCTCCGCAAGGCCGCGCTCGCCAACGGCATGAGGCCTCTCGTCGCCGACGGCAAGGTCAAGTGCATGAACGGAATGACCACTCCGGACGAAGTCGCCAGCGTCGCTCAGGCGGACCTGGATAACCAATAGCCCGCACTGCCTAGGAACTCCGCATGTCCACGATGCAAATCGACCGCCTCCTCGACACCGTCGTCAAGCAGGGCGCCAGCGACCTTCACCTCACCGTCGGCCGCCCGCCGACCATCCGCCTTCACGGCCACCTGCGAAACCTCGCGACCAAAGTCCTCGATTCCGACGACATGGTCTCGCTGATGAAGTCGATCACGCCGGAGCGCAACCAGCAGGAACTCCAGGAAGAGGGCGGCACCGACTACGGCTTTGCCTACGGCGAAGCGGCCCGTTTCCGCGTCTCGGTCTTCCGCCAGCGTGGCGACCTTGCGATCGTTCTGCGTCAGATTCCCAACCGCCTGCTCACCTTCGAGCAGATCGGCCTTCCCGGCATCTGTCAGGAACTGATCCGCCGTCCCCGAGGCATGTTTCTCGTCACCGGGCCGACCGGCTCGGGTAAGACGACCTCGCTGGCGACCATGATCGACTTCATCAACCAGACCATGGACCGCCACCTGGTCACGATGGAAGACCCGATCGAGTATTACCACAAGCACAAGAAATCGATCGTCAACCAGCGCGAAGTTGGCAACGACGTCCCCAGCTTCTCCGAGGCCCTCCGGCGCGTGCTCCGTCAGGACCCGGACGTGATCCTGGTGGGCGAAATGCGCGATCTCGAGACGATCGAGGCCGCCGTCCGAGCCGCCGAAACGGGCCACTTGGTCTTCGGTACGTTGCACACAACGGGTGCCGCCAAGACGATCGACCGTCTGGTGGACGCCTTCCCGGTCACCCAACAGAACCAGATCAGAGTGCAGCTCTCCACGGCCTTGATCTGCGTCCTCAGCCAGCAGCTTCTGAGCCGCGTGGACCAGCCGGGCATGGTGGCGGCGTACGAGTTCCTGGTGGTCACCCCGGCCATTTCCAACCTCATCCGCGAAGCCAAGACCTTCCGAATCGACTCCGCGATCCAGACCGGAAAGAAATTCGGCATGCAGTTATTGGACGATCACCTTTGGAGCCTGTACATGGCCGGAAAGGTGTCGGCGGAAGAGATGATCGACAAGTCGAAGAACCCCGCCGATCTCCGCGACAAGGTGCATAAGTTGGGCCGGACCATCGGCCGCACCGACCTTGATGAGGACGACGATATCGGCAAGGGTTAAGCTGGGTTTCGGGGCGACGGGGATAGTCAATTAACTCGGTGACGCATCGCAAATGTTGCGGTGTTTGTCGGATTTTCCCGCCAAAGTGGGTGTGAACCTGCGAATGTATCGCGTCGGCGGCTCAAGGGTGACCTTGAACCGTCGGACGCCGGGTCTCGTGAGGGCTCGTGGATTCTGGTTTTGCAGTCTGCTTGTGGAGTCTGGGGGTTTGCAGGTTCGGGACTGGTTCGAAGGCCGGGGGCGGGATGGTGCGAGGAAGGGTGTGGTGGGGGCGGAGTAGCCATGCCAGCGATTGATCCATCTGAAATGAAGGGCCGGAAGCTTGGGCGTGTGCTGACCAAGTTGGGCAAGGTCACGCGCGATCAGGTTCATGAGGCGCTGGCGATTCAGCAGACCCGCAAGGCCCCTCTGGGGCAGTTGCTGGTCGAACTGAACTACTGCACCCAGCGCGATGTGCTGGAGGCCCTGGCCGGGCAGGCGGGCATGGCGTTCATGGACTTGACGGGGTACGAAATCCCGGCCGAGGCCCTGGAAGCGATTCCCTCCGAAAGCGTCCGGAGCTACGAGGTCATCCCCCTCGAGTACAACAAGACCAGCCGCCGGATGAAGATCGCGATGAAGTCGCCGGATAACTTCCGGGCGGTTGACGATCTGCGTCTGCTCTTGGGCGGCAACGTCGAGGCGGTGGTGGCCGATCCGGCCGCGGTCGATGCACTGATCCAGAAGCATTTCTCGAAGCAGGAATCGATCACCGACGTGGTGAGCGAACTGGCGAGCGACGAACGGATCAAGAGCATGAGCGCCCGCGGGGGCGAGTCGATCGACATCGACGCGATGGTCGAGATGGCCGGGGACAACCAGGTCATCAAGCTTTTGAACCTCGTGTTGCTCCAGGCGATCAAGGACCGCGCTTCGGACATCCACTTCGAGCCGTTCGAGAACGAGTTCAAGATGCGGTACCGCATCGACGGCGTGCTCTACGAGATGGTGCCTCCGCCGAAGCAGCTCGGGCCGGCGATCACCAGCCGCGTGAAGGTCATGGCGAACCTGGACATCGCCGAACGCCGTCTGCCTCAGGACGGGCGCATCGAATTGACGATCGGGGGCAACCCGGTCGATCTGCGCGTTGCCGTGCTGCCCACGATGTGGGGCGAGTCGGTGGTCATGCGCGTGCTGGACCGGAGCAACGTCGAGCTGTCGCTCGATCGCCTGGGCCTGCGCGACGACGACATGACGACGTTCCGTCGCCTGATCCACAAGCCCAACGGCATCGTGATCGTGACCGGGCCCACCGGTTCGGGCAAGACGACCACGCTCTACGCGGCCCTCGCCGATCTCAACGACATCGAGACCAAGATCCTCACCGCCGAAGACCCGGTGGAATACGACATCGACGGTCTCTGCCAGTGCCAGGTGAACACCGAGACGGGCACGACGTTCGGCAAGCTGCTCCGCTCGTTCCTGCGTCAGGACCCTGACATCATCCTCGTGGGCGAGATCCGCGATCTTGAAACCGCGCAGATCGCCGTGCAGGCGTCGCTCACCGGCCACTTGGTGCTGAGCACGCTGCACACCAACGACGCGCCGAGTTCGGTGGTCCGCATGCTCGACTTGGGGCTCGAGGCCTTCCTGCTCACCGCGACGCTCGAGGGCATCGTGGCGCAGCGCCTGGTTCGAAAGGTGTGCGCGAACTGCAAGGAGTTCTACACGCCGTCGGAAGAGGAACTGATGGAACTCAGCCTCACCCCCGACGCGGTGCGGGGCCGGCGCTTCGCCCGGGGCAAGGGCTGCGACCGGTGCAACGGCTCGGGTTACAAGGGTCGTTTGGCTCTCTACGAGATCATGACCCTGGACGACGAGGCACGCGAGATGATCATGAAGAACGCGAGCACGTCGCTGCTGAAACACCACGCCCGCAAGCGCGGCATGCGCGTCCTGCGCGAAGCGGGCCTCATGTCCATCTACGACGGTGTCACCACGATCGACGAAGTCGTTCGCGAAACACTGGCAGACGAATAAGGCAAGAGCAGGAAACGAACCCAAGCAGTCATTTGGGGGGCCGGAGGCGACCATGGCGACCTTTACGTACGAAGCAATGAACGACGCGGGCAAACCGACCAAAGGCACGGTCGAGGCGGCGTCGAAAGAAGAAGCGATCGCGCGGATCAAGAGCCAGCGGCTCTTCCCGACCAACGTCGCCGAGCAGAAGGCCTCCAAGAAGGATGCGAAGGCCGCGGCGGGCAAGGGCAAGGCCAAGCCCAAGAAAAAGGGCGGCGGCTTCAGCATCGGACGCGTGAAGCAGAAGCAGCTCACGATGTTCACCCGCCAGCTCTCAACGCTGCAGGACGCGGGTCTGCCGCTGCTGCGCTCGCTGCAGATTCTTGAGCAGCAGCAAAAGCCCGGCGCGATGAAAAACGTGCTCGTCGGCGTCTGCGAAGAGGTCGAAGGCGGCGCATCGCTCTCCGAGGCGATGAGCAAGTTCCCCAAGGCCTTCGACAAGCTCTACACCAAGATGGTGAACGCCGGCGAGATCGGCGGCGTGCTCGACCTGATCCTCCAGCGCCTCGCCGAGTTCATGGAAAAGGCCGAGAAGCTCAAGCGCAAGATCAAGGGCGCGATGGTCTACCCCATCGCGGTCATCATCATCGCGGTGCTCATCCTGACCTTCATCATGTGGTTCATCATCCCGAAGTTTGAAGAAATCTTCAAAGACTTCGGCGTGAAGCTCCCCCTGCTCACCACGCTGCTCATGGAAGGCAGCCGCTGGATCGCCGGAACCAATCCCGGCCAGTCGATCCCCGGTGCCTTCATCGTGCTCCCCTCGCCGATCTTCATCTTCATCGCGTGGAAGCTCATCCGCGCCAGCGGACCGGGCAAGGCGATCACCGACTGGATGCTCCTCCGCCTGCCCATCTTCGGCAGCATGCTCAAGAAAACCGCGATCGCCCGCTTCACACGAACGCTCGGCACGCTCATCGGCGCCGGCGTGCCCATTCTCGAAGCCATCAAGATCACGGCCGAAACCAGCGGCAACTACGTCTACGAGAAGGCCCTCACCAAAGTGCACGATTCCATCCGCGAGGGCGAGAGCTTCGCGACGCCCCTCCGCGAGAGCAAGACGTGCGACGCCATCGTCGTCAACATGATCGACGTCGGCGAAGAGACCGGCGAAATGGACAAGATGCTCCTCAAAATCGCGGACAACTACGACGAAGAAGTCGACGTCGCGGTCGCCTCGCTCGTCTCGCTGCTCGAGCCGCTCATGGTCGTCGTCCTCGGCGGCATCGTCGGCACGATCGTCGTGGCGATGTTCCTCCCGCTGGTCAGCATGATCCAGTCGCTCCAGGGCGGCGGCGGCGGCGGCTAAGCAAACAAAGTCTCGTGCCGGGTTCCGTTCGTTCGGGACCGGCGCTTTCAAGGTTCTCGGGGTCGGATGCAACGCAATCGGAGCGACGCTGTGCGAGTGAAATCGGCAACAACTTCGGGCGGACAACGGGCCGCCCGCTCGGACGGCTTCACGCTGATCGAGCTCCTGGTTTCGATCGCGATTATCGCGATCCTGATCACGCTCGTCGCCGCGGGCGCAGCGCACTTCACCAAGGTTGCACGCGGAGTTTCTGAACGCCAGACCGTGGTGCAGATGAACCAGGCGGTGCAGGCATTCAAGCAGGAGTTCGGCTTCCTGCCCCCGCTGGTCAACCACACCGACACGGTCCGCCCGGTCGAATACACGCCCGCAGCAAATCCGAAGGTCGCCGTGCCGAATTCCTATGGATCGGCAGTGGCGGGGGGCGTGAACTCGTTCAACGGGAACACGGTCTTTCTCGAGGGCTTCTCCAACGCGGGCGACCCGCGTTCGGGAAACCAGAACTCCACACGAATCATGAGCTCCGACTGGGCGCCCGGATCGGCCGGTGCGACGGCGACCGGCCCCGATTACCGCTTCAGCGAGTATTCGCTGGCGTACTACCTCGTTGGGGCGCTGCCGCGGGGCCTGGACGGAGTGGAAGGCCCGGGCATGTTCCGTCCGAGGGCCGACGGTTCGTTCGAGATCGGTTCTTCTTCAGCCAGCGGGCGTGTGAACGACGTGGCGGGCAAGTCGTACCAGCCCTTCGTCGATCCGACGCGGCGCTCGCCCAAGCTGGAAATCGACCTGCGCACGTTTGCGACGCGCGACGGGGACCTGACCTGGAGAGATCCTGCGACGAATCGGGACGTTTCGCTCAACACGCGTTCTCGTCTGCTCTCTCCGGCGGGCAAGGCGTACCGCTACTACCGCTGGTCGCCCCGGCAGATTTCCAAGGCGCCGATCACCTATTACGACCCCGCGACCGGCAACTTCAACCGCGTCGAGGACGGCATCGATCGGCTCAATGTTCCGTCGCTGCTGGGTGACCCGCGCACCGATGCCGACCTGCGGAACGCCGAGTACGCGATCGTGTCGTGCGGGCCCGACGGCTTCTTCGGCGACATGAATCTCGAAGGCAGGTTCTTGCCCAAGAACGTCCCCGCGGGCCAGATGGAAGACTACGACGGCATGCTCGATATGGCCAAGTCGCTGAAGATCGCGTACGAACCGGCCAAGATCAATGAAATGAACACGGCGATTCGAAAGGCCGCCCGCGCCGACAACATCGTGGAGGTCGGGCGATGAACGCCTCCGCCTTCCAATTCGTGCGTCGCGTCCGGGGCTTCTCGCTCGTCGAGCTTCTGGTCATCATCTCGATCATGGCCGTGCTTGCCGCCGCGGGCATCCCCGCGATCCGCAACATGATCTACACCTCCTCCGGCTCGATGGCGGAGAGCCAGCTCCGGTTCGGATTGCAGGCCGCACGCGACCTGGCGATCCGGAGTGAAGGGGGCGACACCGCCGCCGTCTTCGTGTACGAGCCGGGCGGACGCATGCAGATCATCCCGATGGTCTACGTCGGCCGCATTCTCGATACCGCCGATCCGCGCAATCCGCTTCCCGCGGCACCCGGCCTCACAACCGCGTACCGCGATGTGTTCGCGCCGACGGCGCTCGCTGAGCCGATGCAGTTGCCCGCGGGGTGGATGATCCGGGGCTTTGCGCCGCCGGGCTCCATCTTTGCTCCGGGCGCGAACAACTCGGGCTCATCTGTTCCGTCGAACGGGTGGTACTACGAAAATAATCCGGTCGGCAATCGGCGCATCAACCTCGGCGTCGACAACATCTCGGGCCAGGCCAACAAGGGCAACTGGGTTTTCCCCGAGAACGGGTTTTACGATCCCTCCCGCACCAACACGGGCGAGAATCGACGCAACACGTTCATGATCCGCTTCCAGTCGGGCAGCGGGCGCATCGTCGCCGCGAGCGTCACGCCCGCGATTGTGCTGCTGCCCCGCGACACGATCGACTGGAACGATTCCGCGGCACGTCCCGTGCTCTCCACCGCGACCTCGCCGGGCGATTGGCGTCGGCCGGACTACGCCGACAACCTGCCGGGCTGGGCCCGCTCGGTCATCGGCATGTCCAACAACGCCGATATCTCGGCCATGATCGGCTGCCGGAGCGTGGACGTGGCGCAGGCGTGCAACGTCAACCTGCTGGCGCTCTACGACGAGCTGCGCATGGCGCAGACCATCGGCGCACGCGGGCTCAACAGGGTCACGGGCAGCATCTACGGCGGCGCCGTGGGCGCGCTCAACACCGCGAACGAAGTTCCCAAGGCGCCCAACATCGATCTGTCGCTCTGGCCGACCAGCTCCCCCGCATCATCGAACGCCGAGCGCGTCCAGATGCTCGTGAACAACTACATGCTCAACGCGCTCAGGTACTCGGATGTCGGCTCCGGTCCCGCAACCAACGTCGATACCGATGCCCGCTTGTTCCGCATGGATCGTTACTTCGGCTCTGCCGTGGAGACTCGCTGATGAGCATTCGTCTTCGCCCATCACGCCGGCACGCGTTCACGCTTGTCGAGGTTCTGCTCGGCATCATCATCCTCGCCATCGGCCTGCTCGGGCTTGCCTCGGTCTTCCCGCTGGTGGTGCGTCAGCAGCGCGCAGCGCAGGACGGCGTCGTCGGCGTGACCGCTGCCGGCGCTGCGGAGTCGTTCCTCACACAGCACCGGGGCTATCTGGATACCAGCATCGCGCCGAGCGGCGACATGATCGGTCTCAACACCCCCTCCGGCAAGAGCGGATGGGGCGCGCTCTCGTGGGCGCTTTACAAGACCGCGTGGGCGAAAAGAAACGAAGACTTCGGCCTGATCCGCTGGAGCCGCCTGCTCGACGAAGACAATCCGGACGGGCAAACCGCAATCTACGGAACCAAGGCCGAAACCGCGGCAGGCGGGCAGTTCACCACAGGGCGTCTGCGCGGCGCGATGTACTTCCCGCGTTACGACAACAACGCCCTGGTCCCGGGCAAGGGCGTTGCGATCCGCGCTTCGGAGCGTCTCTTCCCGACGCCCGGCCCGAACGTGAATCCGCTCTTTGTGTGGGACGCCGTGCCGATGCTCGCCACCGCGATCGATACGAACCAAGAGATCACGACGCAAACAGCGCTGCCCCTTCGCGTCACCGTGTTCGTCCGCCGGATCGATCAGGGAATCCGTCTGCCATACGACCCGCAGACCAAGACGACCATGACTCTGGGCGATGCGATCGCAAAGGGCGTCGTCCTGCCCCTGGGGAGCGATGCCGACGGCATGCCCTCGCAGAACGGCCTGGGCGAATATCCCGGCTTCTTCTATCCGAGCGTGCAGACGGCGTACCGGCGTTTCGGTTCGCAGTCGGGCGCGTTCAACGTGATTCGCTTCAAGGAAGGTGCGAACAGCGTGGCGGTTGCCGCGGCACGCCAGGTCGGCCAGCAACTGGTGGACAACGAAGGAAACGTTTACACGGTGGTGGCGCTGCCGGATGAAACCGGCTCGGACATCCCGTACCAGAACGACCTGGATCGGTGCGTGGTGATCGAACCCGGTATTCCTACCGGCTATCTGCTCGCGACGACCTCGAAGAACAGGCAGAGCGACGTCCGCCACGAACTGCAGTTGCTCTGCACGCCCCAGGTGCCGGCGCATGTTTCGACGTTCGTTGTCCGGCCCTGAGCGCGGAATGAAAACACGCGCCCGCTCCGGGGCGTATGACCGGTGAGACTTGTTTGCGATGTGAGGTGTGCTGTGCGATATGAAGACCAGAAACAGTTCGGTGCGGCGGGCGTGCGCTCGATGAGCGGCGCGAACCTTGTCTCCCGCGCGGGGCAAGCGGATCGCGCGTTCACGCTGGTCGAGATGCTCGTCGCGGTGGGGGCGGTCGCGCTGGTTTCGGTCGGCCTTGCCGCGGTCTTTCAGACGGTCGGACGCACGGTGACCACGGGCAAGCGCGTCAGCGCGCTCACGCAGCAGGCCGCGGTGCTCGAATCGCAGATGCGCGAGGACTTCAAGAACATGTCGCGCGAGGGGATCCTCGTGATCCGGCATCAGTACACGCTTCAGCGCGGTGGAAACAACGGACGGGAGCTGATCTCGGTGCCCCGATTCCAAGGCGACCCGGTGACCGCGCGCCCGCGCCGGATCGACGAGATCATGTTCTTTGCGAATGGTGAATATCAGACTTCACGGGAGGACCTGATTCCCGGTCGTGCCGCGCGCAGCCGCGCTGCGCGTATCTACTACGGCCACGGCCAGAAGGCCACGCCCCGCACGCCGGATCAGGAGGCCAACTTTCAGGCCGATTTCAAGTACAACAACCCGACGTTCGGGGATTGGTTCTATGACGGAGATAATGTTTCCACACGACTCGGCGAAGTCGGCAACAATAACAACACGATCAACCGGTTCGCAAGTTCCTGGAACCTGGTCCGGCACGCGACGCTTCTTGCTCGCCCCGCCTCGGTCACCGACGGTGGCTGGCCGGAAGACCGCCCGGTTCCGGCGGGATGGGGCACGGGCGCCACACTGACCAACCTCTGCTCGGACAGCACGTTCCAGATCGCCGGCCAGCCCGCGGCCAACAGCATCTTCCGCAGCATCAACGAGATGTTCCCGATGGCGGCCCAGCAATCGCAGGTCGCGAATGCCAAGCGATTTGCGCTCTTTTGGGACGATATGACCCCCGTCAGGGCGAACAACTCAACCCCCCGGGTCGGGTCTGGTGTCGTGGACATCGCCGCGACCGACCTCGATGAGGTTGCGATGGTGGTGAACGGGAGTTACTACAGCCCGGGCGATCTATTTAACCGAGGCGAGAATTATTTTGCTGAGCGCACGTCGGGTTTCGGTCTGCTCGAAGCGCCGATGCCGCTGATGAACGGATGGCTCGAAGGCGGTTCAAAGCCTCCTGCCTTTTTCGGTTCTTCCTACGTCGTCAATCCTCAGGCAATTACATCGACGCCTACCAACACAACCGCGGCGCGGATGCAGGGTTGGATGGTCAACGCCATGCCCGTTCCCAGCGGCTACAGCCCGACCGTGTATTTGCAAGATCAGGCTGGGATTCATAACGGGGACGGTGTCGCCGAACGACTCGGCTTCCGCATCCGTTGCGACGACGATCTGCCCGACCTGCGGGGCACGATGGACCTGCCCACCGGCCGCGCCGTGCAGACCTGGCGCAACAACAAGCTGGCGGTGGGGCTCTCGAAGGTCGCCGCACGGTGCTCGGAGTTTGTGGTCGAATGGTCGTGGGGGCAGACGTACCCGCTTGTCGGCACCTACCGCGACGAGTACGGCAACGATGTGCGCGGGCAGACCATCTGGTACGGCCGCACGCTCGCGGCGTACAACCCCAACGGCACGTTCAGCATCAACCGAACCGCCGGCGCCGCAAACCCGGATGTCTATCGCTACGACCCGGCCGCGACCTACGCCGGCTTGGGCAGCGGCACGCTCATCGGCAGCAACGGCAAGACTCTCACGGCCCCGACGCCCTCTCCGGCGTTCAAGCCGTACAAGGGGCTGCCCGAGTATGTCGGCGTCACCGCGCTCAACAAGATCGAAGACTACACCGTCCCCGATTGGCTGATCCACGGCGTGCTGAAGTGGCGTCCGAACGGATTCGATCAGTCCTCGCTCATCTCGTACTTCGGGTATTTCGATCCGACGTTCAAGAGGGAAGACCCTCTTCAGCCCCCGAGCATCCCCTGGGCGTGGCCCAAGATGGTGCGGGTGACGCTGACGCTGGCGGATGCATCCGATCCGTCGATCGAGCAGACGTTCCAGTACGTGTTCGACCTGCCGCCGGATCAGAAGCCCTGAACGCGGCCCGCGCCCCGGTCGGCCGGGGTGTCGAAACGAGATTGAAAGTCAGGAAGACAGCGGTTTGTGCGGTGGAAGGAGTCGGTCATGAAGTTCTCGGGAAGCGGTGTGCTTCGGAATCTGAGTGAAGGTTTGTTGCGCTCGCGTCGGCGCGGGTCGTTCCTCGTGCTGGTGGTCGGCACGCTGGCGATGCTGTCGATCATCATGATCGTGTACGTCACGGTCGGCAACTCCGACAAGCGTGCGAGCGCTTCGCTCGAACGCCGCAACCGGACGCAGGAGATCGTCGGTCTTTTCGGCGACTACGTCGCGCAGATCATCGCCGATGATGTGGTTGCCGTTTCGCCCGATCCGAGCAACACGTCGGCGAGCGGCGCGCCCCTGGGGCTGGCCGGCGGCGATATCAACGGCGCGATGTACGTGCGAGAGGCGTGGGATGCGCCCGTCACCAACTGGAACGTCAGCAGCACCATCTCGCCCGCAACGGCCAACCAGAACGAGAAGGCAAGGATCTTCCGCCCTGTCGGCGCCGGCGACGATCCGTGGCTCGCCAGCACGACGCCGACTTGGATCAACTTCAACCCCACCGCCCCGCAAACCCCCCCGATGACCCACACGGGACAGGACGGCAACAACAAGGTCTTCGCCAAGCGCCGCGACTGGTTGCACATCAGCAACATCGCGCCGGACGGGCGATTCGTCAATCTGTTCAACCTGCGCGACCATTTCGATGCTGCCCCCGGCACCCTGCCGACGGCCGGCGAATCGAATATGAACGCCAATCTCTCGCTCACCGATCAGTCCGGAACGATCAACGCCAATTCCGCGTGGAACGATCCTGTCGGTTCGGGGATCGACGGGAACAGCAAATATCAGTACCCGTCCACATTCGATTCGTGGCAGGTGGGGGCCTTCCGTCCCGCGCGCGGTCCGTTCAAAGCCGGCGCGACGGACATTCTTCCGAGCAACCCCGCGTACCCGCCGTATCAGTGGGCCGATGCCGATGGCGACGGCTTCTTTGATTCGCGCTGGTTCGAGATGATCGATTCCCGCGATGTGAATCAGACCGGCGGCGTCTCGACGCCCCAGTTCTTCCGTCGCCTGCTGCCGACCGACCCGAACTTCCGCTGGATCTTCGCGGCCCGCATCGTGGATCTTTCCGCGCTCGTCAATGTCAACACCGCGGGCGACGACAACGCGAATCCGAACGATCTCAACTGGTCTGAGAATCCCTCGACCAAGATGGCCAACGGCAAAAACCCCAAGGGCAACGTGATGGGGTTCAATCCGGCGGATATCGACCTGCGGCGTCTGCTGACGATGCGCGACACAACCGAAACCGTGCTCAGCGGCTCGACGATGGGCACCGTGCAGATCGACGGCAAGCCGTACAACGGCGGCTACTCCGCCATCGCTGCCCCCTTCGGCGGCAAGCCCGTCTCGCAGGATTACGCCAAGTACGCCGATGACCAGCCGAAGGCTCCGCTGACATACGGAGTGATGCAGGACCTGGGCTGGGGCGCGTATGAATCGCTGCGCGCAACGCTGAACCTGGGGCGAGCACCGGGGCGCTTCAGCGACTTCTCGAAGATCCCGCTTCTGGATGCCAAGGAGAGCTTTGCGACGCTCGATTCGCGCGCCGAGTTCTATCGTCGGGCGGCCCCGTCCATCGCACGCCCGGCCTACCGGGAACTCGACACCGCCGGCAGGGGCGATCCGACTTTGCTCCACATGTCGGGGGGCGGCGGGTTCCAGCCCGCGACGATCGGCGCGATCGACTACGGCATGGGATTCCGCATCAGCAACCTGCTGGAGCTTTTCACCTACCGCTCGGTGAACGATCCGAACGTCAGTTCGACGCTCGAATCGGCCCTGGGTGGCAGGCTCCGCAGCGAGATGTCGGCAGCGCCTGATGCAGCCGATCTCGACAAGGTGGGCGCGGGCTTCGGCCCGCTCCGCGAGAACCGCTCGCTCGAACTGGAGCGCGAGAACCTGACCGCTCTCACCGGCCCAAACCTCGGCAAGCCGACCGAGGCCGCGATGCTCAAGAGCTACGCCGATGTGCGTCAGTATCTGACGACCCTGAGCGGCGCCCGCCCGATCCGCGCGACGACCGTCTCGGTCAATTCGATCGACTTCCCGCCCGCGCTCACCAGCAGCGAGCTCTCGACCGAGGTGCCGACGGATGTCTCGGGCAGCGCGATCTTTACCGCCTACGCGAACGCGCTTTTGCCCGGCATGAAAGCCTACCGCCCCGAAGCGGAGGGCGCGCTCCCCGTCGTCGATACCTGGGCCGACATCAGCACGGGCGCGGCGCAGGAACTCCGCGGCATGTTCTACGGCGGGCAGGGCCCGATCACGGCGCTGCTTGCCGCGGGGCACATGGCGGCGAACTTCGCCTCTGGCGCGCAGGAGCCATCCAGCTCGGGTTCGCGGGCGCCGTTCGTGCTCACGCTGGTCGATACGGTCTACGCCGATTCGCCGAACAGCCTGCCGAGCAAGGTCGGTCCGACGGACGGCAACACCGATTGGAAGAAGCACTATCCGTCGTGGTGGACGAATCCGGATCGACGATTGAACCTCGCGCGTTTGCAGACGCCAACGCCGCCGCAGAAGAACGGCGCGAGCATTTCGGTCAACAAGACGCCGCCGATGCCGGCCCCGGCGGTGAACATCTATGGGGCAGGCGATCCGCATCCGTTCCTGACGGATGTGGCGACGATCACGGTGTATCGAGATGTTGAGATTAACGAACCTATCGATGTCGTTCAACGCGACATGGAGGGTCTGTATGGAACCGGCCTTTCGGTACCGCAATCGATTACAATCAACGGCTACATGAGCGACGATAACCCGGACTTCCAGTTCCGGGCACTAGCTGTCAAGGTGCACAACCCGTATCAGACACCGATCGTTCTGTCGAAGGACCTGCCTTCGACCAATTTCAAGATCGACGGGTCCGGTGCGCAGTTCGCGTTCAACTCGCTCTCCGATTTCTTTTACCTGCAGATCGGTTCGGGGGCGGAATCGACGTACTTCGTGCTTGCCGAGGTCGATGAAGCCAAATCCGGCGGTACGTACGGCGACGACTACACCCTGAAACCCGTGACGATCCTGCCGGGCGAGACGATCGTGTTCTACGCCCTGAGCCGCGAGAAAAAGCACATAGTGTTTAATCGGTTCAACGGCACCGACAAGCAATTGAAGTTTGATCAATCGAATCCACTCGAGTTCGACAAGTGGATGGACACGCAGTTGGGGCCGGTCTCGGGCGCATCTTTCCGGCGCGTGCAGATGGTCCGCGTGAATAATTCCGACTTCCGAAGCGGTTCCGACGCTCGCGCTACGTTCGCTCTTTCGAACGACAACTCGACGCAGCTCGTTCCGCCGTACACCACGACCTCGACGCCCGACAGCACGGTTTACTTGCGTCGAGCAGTGCGGATCGATAGCGGAGACTTTGACGATTCGCTCGCCGGTGTCCCAAATCGGATCGCGAACGACGAGGTTTGCGACCGTCTGCGCCTCGGGTCGAGTTATATCTTGGATCGACGACTCTTCGGTAAGGAGCAGACGACGCCGATTCCGCCATACGATCCGGACTTTGCAATTCTTGGGTTGTACGCAAGGAATTCCCCTCAATACGACCAAGTTGGCAGTTTTACATATAACGCCATCCCCTATCCCAATCGAAACACACGGTTCACCGTGGCGCTCGTCGAGCATGTGGGGCGAAAAGGCGATGCGTTGGGGGCGAATCTGAAGCCCGGCATGCTGCCGGCGTGGGCGATTGATCCCAAGGACGCGGTGGTCGATGGAACAACGCCGTGGTATTCCAAGACGCAGTTCCCAACCCCGCAGTCGGACCCGGGAATCAAGCTGTCCGAGTCGATCGTGACAGCTCAAACTCATTTGAAGACGTCTAATTGGACTCCTACTAGTTGGCGAGGGCTTGGCGCGTACATCCCCTCCATGCCGCTCCGCGCCGAGGCACGCACCGAAAAACTGCCCGCGAGCAAGTTCGGCGCGTTCGAAGACCTGCGCCGTGAACTCGCCGTCAACGGTAATCGCTACGAGGGTTACACAGATGGGTGGGAGCCGGATGGCGTCAGCCAAGTCCGCCCGACCGACCTGCTCAACGTCATGGCCATCGGCGCTTCGCACGTGCCCATCGACATTGATGGCTTGCCCCTTGAAGATGCTTCCGGCGCGCCCGATCTCATGAAGCAGTGGACCACCACGGCCGAGGCGCTGGGCATCGCCTTCGGCTATGCCGACCGCACCAAGTACAACTACCAGGGCGGCGAGAAGACCTACGGCCCGCTCGACTACTTCTATTTCGATCGGGTGTCACCTGCTGCGCAAGAGCGCCCGCTGTTTGATGGCGGCTTCCTGAAGCTCGATGATTTCGTGCCCGTTCGCACCGATTCCAGCGGCAAGATCTACACCGCCGGAGTGGGCGCCCCGATCGCCGGCAACATCCTTTCGGCCTTCCGTGTGCATCCCGATTCGTTCGCGAGCCTGCAGATCGCGACGCCGGGCCTGGTCAACATCAACACCGCGCCGCAGGCCGTGCTGCGCGTGCTCCCGATGCTCTTCCCCTCGACCAATCCTTTCGCCACGGACAAGGACAAGACCTCGGGCCGCCTGCCGGCCAGCACCTTCTGGATTGGAAACGACGAGACCGAGCGAGCACAGGAAGCGCCCAAGACGGACATCGCGGCGATGATCGAGTCGTATCGCGACAAGATCGCCGTCGAGTTGCGCCCCAAGGCACGCAACATCCCCGCCGGTTCGGGGGCACCCACCTGGTTTGCCGGGTTCTTCGATCGGTCCAAGGCGCCGCTCGCGTCCACCGTCGCAGACCTGAAAGGACCGAACGATCCCACGATCGGCGACTACCCGGTTGCTATCACGGCCGGCATGACCTTCTCCGGCGGACGCTACTGGTCCTCGGGCATCCGTGGCATCCGCGAAGGCTCGGGCATCCAGTCGCTCGGCGAGCTGCTGGCCGTCCGCCATGTTGAGTTCGACCCCGCCACGACCGTCGTTTCCACGGCCAAGACCGATCTCGAAAAGCGATCGAGCAACATCGACTTCATCGGCTATCGCGCCAATCCGAGCAACATGCTCGGCATCGACAACATCGTCGAGCGCGAGATGGATATCTCCGATCCCGCGAATCCGAAAACCATCAACATCAAGCCCCTCCAGTTCGGCGGCACCTACCAGGACAAACTCAAGATCCTCTCCGGCCTCCTCGGCAGCGTTTCGGTCCGCAGCGACATGTACGCCGTCTGGTTTGTCGCACGGGGCTATCAGCGTTCCGATGTCGAGGGCCTGCCCGCGGCACAGCCGATGGTCCCGTCGGTCGAACGCCGCTTCCTCATGATCATCGACCGTTCGAACGTCACCAAGATCGGTCAGAAGCCCCGCGTGCTGGCGTTCGTCGAGCTGCCTTTGTAGTTGTTCCCGCGTGCCCCGTGGCCATCGGAGGGCCGCAAACAATTTGACCCCTCCGCGCCGGCGCTTGTGGCCGGCGCTTTCCTTTTTGTGGCCGCCGATGAAGCGCCCCCGGCTGCGGATCTTCCCCCCAATCGGCAGCTCCCGATCGCTTCCGTTCCGTCGGCCTCTCCGCTACAGTTGCCGACACTTTCAGGGTGTAGCTCAGCTTGGTAGAGCACGTGGTTTGGGTCCACGATGTCGCAGGTTCGAATCCTGTCACCCTGATTTCGCGGGTTCGCTCGGCCGGCACCCGAGGGAGCAAGTCACGATGAATCGCCCACCCAGCCCCGATGAGCACGGTCCGGAAAGTGAGCCATCGGGCGAGGGGGCTGCGCGGCCGCGGGATATCGATCAGGAAATCCGCATCAACGAGCTGAACGAGCAGGCCAGGGAGCTTGGGCTGACGTCGTTCGAGAAGGCGCCGGACATCCCCCCCGACATCGAGGAGGCGTTTCTCGCCAGCATGATCGAGTACGAGACCGCGCCGATCTCCTGCCCGTTCGAGGCGCTCGAGACCGAAGGGGTGCAATTGCCCCCGGCGGAGGACCTGGGCGAGATCGAGCTCAACCGCAAGCTCTGGCAGGTGATCAACACGCTCGCGGAGCGCAACACCTTCGTGACACACACCGATCACCTGAGCGACCGCGAGTTGTACGACCACCTCTGGACCGATTCGCTGCGCGAGATGGGGCCGGTGCTCGTCAAGCCGGTCAAGCGCATCGGCAAGCGGCCCAAGAACCCCGGCTGGGTGCAGTTCATCGACCCGATCGGCTCGGGCAGCGAAGCGGACACGCTCATCTGGCTCCGGTACTACGCGAAACAGGAAGACCGCGATCGCTGGGCCGATCAATTTCCGGACGATCCGATGCCGCCCCAGGAAAAGCCGAAGTACGACCGCGACCGCCTGTTGCCCAAGGCGCCGTTCCCCTTCGGCCCGCGAGCCGAAGGCGACGAATCGGAAGTCGGCAGCGAGGCGGACGAAACCGACCCATCGGATGGCACCGATCCCGCCATCGACCCCTACAAAATCGACGATTCGGACGAATAGCTTCGCACGCGCGTGCGATCCGGATCACCGCCGGACTCATCTGATTCGCTATCGTGCTGACCAATGTCTCTCTTCGCGCTGCGGCGCGACAACCCGCTGACGCGATCCCTTGCCGGTCTGATCGGCGCCTCGTTTCTCGTCGTCATCCTCGCGGCCTGCTTGCTCACACTCCCGTGGACGCTCGGCGGCGTGCCCGATGAAGGCGCGATCGTCCCCCGCTACAACGCCGGTTCGATCACCGACGCCCGCCTTCCCCCGTTCTGGGCGCCCGGCGCGCCGCGCGACCTCACGCCGGATCGGCGTTTCCTGCTCGGCTCCGATGCGCTCGGACGCAGCCTGTTCGTCCGCGTTCTGGCCGGTGGGGGCGTTTCGCTCACGATCGGGATCGCCGCGGCATTGCTCTCGGTTTTCATCGGCACGATCTACGGCGCGGTCAGCGGTTACGCGGGCGGCCGGGTTGATGCGCTTCTGATGCGCATCGTCGATGTGCTGTACGGTTTGCCCTATGTGCTGCTCGTCGTGCTGCTGGCGATCGCGGCGGATGCCGTTGTCGCGGAATATGTCAGCCGCGAGGGGGCACGGGCGGCGTGGGTCGAGCGGCACATGCGGGATTCGCTGGACGCCCAGGGCAAGCCATCGGATCCGGCGGAAGTTCGGCGCGCGCTCGCGGCCGATCCGGTCAAGAAGCGCCTTCTCGAGACCGAGGCGCTCCAGAATGTGCCGCCCCGAGAGATCTCGCAGTCCGGGCGCACGATGCTGGATCTGCTTGTGCTTCTGTTCGCGATCGGCGGCTTCAGTTGGCTCACCATGGCGCGCGTGATCCGCGGGCAGGTGCTCAGCCTGAAGAACCAGCCGTTTGTCGAGGCGGCGCGGGCGATCGGTGCTTCGCGCCGACGGATCCTGCTTGTGCATCTTCTTCCCAATCTTGTCGGACCGATCATCGTGTACGCCACGCTCACGGTGCCGCAGGCGATTCTGCAGGAGAGCTTTCTCAGCTTTCTCGGCATCGGCGTGAAGCCGCCCCTGCCGAGTTGGGGCAACCTGGCGGCGGAGGGGCTGCCGGAACTGAACCCGTACCAGTCCAACTGGTGGCTGCTGCTTTTTCCGTGTCTTCTGCTCGGTGTGACGCTGCTCGCGCTGAACTTTGTCGGCGAGGGCCTGCGCGAGGCGCTCGACCCGAAACGGGAGAAGCGATGAACGCGATGGAACACGAGCCCGTGCTCAGCGTGCGGGGCCTGAAGGTCAGCTTCCCGCCCCGAAGCCCCGGCGCGGAGCGCTTTCTGGCCGCGGACGGCGTCTCGTTCACCATCTATCCGCGCCAGACCGTCGCGATCGTGGGCGAATCCGGCAGCGGCAAGTCGGTGACCGCGATGACCATGCTCCGGCTGCTCCCTTCATCGCGGGTGGAGGCGGGCGTTGCAGATTTCCGCTCGCGAACAGGCGTGAAAGACCTCGCGGCGCTCGACCTCGCATCGATGCGGAGAATCCGCGGGTCGGAGATCGCGATGGTTTTTCAGGAGCCGATGAGCAGCCTGAACCCGGTGTTCACGGTGGGGGAGCAGATCGTCGAGGCTGTGCGGATTCATCAGGATGCCGATCGCAAACACGCGAAAAAAATCGCGATCGAGGCGATGGCAGGCGTCGGTATCCGAGATCCGGAGAGTCGATTTTCGCAGTATCCGCACCAGTTTTCCGGGGGCATGCGTCAGCGGGTGATGATCGCGATGGCGCTCTCGTGCCGCCCGTCGCTCCTGATCGCAGACGAGCCGACCACGGCGCTCGACGTGACCATCCAGGCACAGATTCTGGATCTGCTCCGCGAACTGAAGGAGTCAAGATCCATGAGCGTGCTGCTCATCACGCACGACATGGGGGTCGTGGCGGAGAACGCCGACGTGGTCTGCGTCATGTTCGCCGGAAGGGTCGTGGAGTACGCGGCGGTCGAAGAGCTTTTCGCGCGTCCGCTGCATCCGTACACGCGGGGCCTGCTCGCCAGCATCCCGCGGCTCGGGTTTCCGCGTGCACGCCTGGCGACCGTGCGCGAGGTGGTGGAGAACGAGGTCGAGTTTGCCCCAATCCCCATCCGGTGCGACCCGGGCGGCACCGGGTCGGTTGCGCCGTGGTTCCCGGGGCGCACGCCGCCTTCAGATGCGGATGAATCTGGCTGCAGCCTCTGCGAGATTCTCCCCGGGCACTGGGTCTGCGGCTGGCCGATCGGCGCTGGTTCGTTGCAGCACCGCCCGCCCGACCTTTCGTACCGGCGTGCGGCGAGCCACTGCGCCGCGACCTGAGGGCCGACGGGCTTGCGGCGCACCGCCGTACAATCGCTGGTGCGAGTGGTCATCGTCGCAGATCGGTTGTTTGCTTCGCGCGAGCGTGAGTTGCTCAGCCGTCTCGAGATCGGTCTCGCCGACGAGGGCGTGCGCGTGATCCAAGCGCTGCCGGAGGGCGGCGCTGCCCCAGCGCCCGGGGCACAGGCCAGCGGTGTCTGCACCGCGACGCTGACATTCCCGGGTGGCGGTCTTCCTTTCACGACAGGTCTTCGCGCGCGGCGTCTTGCCCAGAGACTCGAAGATGTGGACAGCGCCGCGGAAGATTCGCCGGTGGATATCGTCCACGTGTTCGGCGGCTCGCTCTGGCCATTCGGAGCCGCGCTCGCGGAAGCCTGCGGCGCCGGGCTCGCGCTCGAAGTCTGGCGTGCGGGTCTGATCGATCGGATCGGTTCGGTGTCGCGTGAATTGCTGCGTGATGTGCTGTTTATCGCCCCGGATCCGGAGATCGAGCGTGCGCTCCGCCAGCGCGGGGCCCCGACGCGATCGGCGCTCTGGGGCGTGCACGCGGGCGATCCGCCCGCTGCGAAGCTGGCGCCGGGCCGGGCGCCGACGGTCATGCTCATCGGCGCGGGGAACGACGCCCGCGCCATGCGTGCAGCGCTCGAGGGCGTCGCAAACTGCGTGCGGGCCCATCCCGACATGCTCATCTTCGCCGATGCGCTCGCGGCGCGGCGTGCGGATCTCTACTCCGTCGCCATGCAGCGGGGCATTCTCGCGAATCTCTCGCTCATCGAGGAGATCGAATCGCGGCGCGACCTCCTCGTGCAGGGAGATGTGCTGCTGCTTTGCGAGGGCAACGGCGAGCAGCGCACGATCGTGCTCGAAGCGATGGCGCATTCGATGATCGTGCTCAGCGTGGAGGACCGTTTCTGCGACTATCTCCGCGATAACGTCACGGCGAAGCTCGTCCGTCCCGCCACGCGCGAGGCCTGGGCAGCGGCCCTGGGTTCGCTGCTCGACGATCCGGCCGCGGCGCGACGCGTCGGAGAATCCGCACGCGAATTCATCGCCAAGCACCGGCGCGCGAGCGACCACGTGCGCTCGGTGCTCGAGGCCTATTCCTGGCTCCGGCAGGAGCAGCCGGCGCGCTCCGTCGTCCCGTAATCCGGGGCTCGTCCGATAGCGTGTTCCGTCTGTGAGGCGTGCGCCGCGTGCGCCGTGTGAAGCTGTGACGCCCGCACCGGTTCTGTGGCCGATCGCTCAATCTGCGTCATGCTTGAGTTGTGGGTGAGCGCAGGCTGCGCAAACCCGACAACCGGAGACGTGAACCATGCTTGCCGCCGCGACCGCCGCTATTGCACTTTCCGCCGGAATGGGCGCCCAGCCGGTGCCCTACCAGCCGACGCTCGACATCAACCCCAGCCCGAACGCGATCTGCCCGCCGACCAGCAGCGCGTTCCTTGCTTCCCCGATCCCGTTCAATCAGGGCGTGGACGATGTGCGGCGCCCCGGCTTCGGCGGGAAGGAGTGGATCCAGTTCTCGCAGGTCGGTGGCGATTTGCCTCTCGATACGCGCTCCGCGTTCACGCCCGGCCAGAACGAGTACGGCGCACCCGAGAGCGACGACAGCGTCGTGTACGTGCGTCTCTCCTCGGGCTTCATCGCCGCGATCTCGCCCTGGCAGCGCATCGACCCGGCCGAGATGCCGATGGATTCGCTCGACGCAGCGACGCGTGATTGGATCCGCGAGTACGGCATGACCAACCAGTACATCTGGGCCGAGCTCGAAGCCGGACGCCAGGCGTGGCTCCGCGAACGCGGTTACACCTACAGCGTGCGCACGTTCACCGGCAGCGGCTACCCGGAGGTGCAGGATCAGGCCGGTGCGGGCGCGATCAAGCCCGTCACCGTGATCGAGCGCCCGGATGATCAGCCCCGCTTCAAGCAGAAGATGCAGGTTCGCAGCCCGCAGCCCAGCGCGCACGACCGCGAGCTCGCGGCAATCGCCAAAGAGATCTCCAGGGGCAACGCCCGCATCTCCATGCCCCCGATCGGCGACAAGCAGGCGCTCGCACAGGCCGTGGCCCGTGCCAAGTCCGGCGAAGTCCGCACGGCCGATGCCAAGCCCGAAACCAGCACACAGGAGCGGCGCGATGAGCAGGCGAAGAAAGTCGCAACTCGCTAGCGCCCGCAAGCACTTCCGTTCCGCCCGCGCCGGCTCCCCCGGCAGGGAGTCCAATGGGACCGCTCGGCACCGCCGACGAGTACACTCGTCGCGTTGACCGAGCGGCTTCCATTTGACCCTTCCAAGATGGCGGCACCCAAGCGGGTGGTTGCGCCGTCTCCTCAGACCGGTAATGTGCCCTGGACCGTCTCGCACCTGGCGGGCGAGATCGATGGCGCGCTCCGCCGCGGAATCTCCGGGCCGGTTCGAGTCGTGGGAGAGGTGAGCGGGTTCCGCGATCGGACGCACTGGTACTTTGACCTCAAGGATGCGGACGCAGTGGTGAACTGCGTCATGTTCGCGTCGGCCGCGCGGCGCGTGCAACCGCCCATCCGCGATGGCGAGCAGGTCATCGTCAAGGGCCGTGTCGAGTTCTATTCAAAGGGTGGCAAGGTCTCGTTCATCCTCGATTCGCTCGAACGGGCGGGTGAAGGCGCACTCGATCGCGCGTTCCGCGAATTGAGTGCGGCGCTGAAATCTCAGGGCTACTTTGAGATCGAACGGAAGAAGGCGCTCCCGCGGTTCCCCAAGCGCATCGCGGTCATCACCAGCCGTTCCGCCGCGGCATTGCAGGACGTGATCAACACCCGGGACCGTCGCTGCCCGGCGGTGGGGCTTGTGCTGGTCGATGTTCCGGTGCAGGGCCCGGACGCGGCGCCGAGCATCGCCAAAGCGATCGAACTGGTTTCGAAGCATCGGGATAGGCTCGGCATCGAAGCGGCGATCCTGACGCGGGGCGGGGGCAGCAAGGAAGATCTCTGGTGCTTCAACGAGCGAGCGGTCGCCGAAGCGATCTTCCGCTGCGAGATCCCGCTTGTCGCCGCCATCGGTCACGAGACCGACACGACCATCGCCGAGCTTGTTGCGGACGAGCGCTGCGCGACTCCGACCCAGGCCGCGATGCGGCTGATCCCGGACAAGGTCGAACTCGCCCGTCAGCTCGATTCGACCTTGCGCCGGCTGGGCAGCGCGCTGACACGGAGCGCGCAGACCGCGGAGCGCAACGGCAGCGTGCTCTCGCACAGGCTCGTCGCCGGCATTCTCGCGCGAACGCGCCGCTCGCAGCGGAGCATCACGGATCTTGAACTGAGACTGGAACGGCTGAAGCCCCAGGCGGTCCACGCGAGGATGATCGCAAGGCTCGAGGCCGCGTCGCACCGGCTGCATCGCGCCGTGGAAGCTGCTGCCGATATCGACATCGCCCGCATCGCGGCTGGTCTGGAGCAATCGGTTCGTGCCGCCATTCGGGACCGGCTTGCAACCCTCGACTCGACGGACAAGCATCTCACCGCCGTCGCCCCGATCCGCGTGCTGGAACGAGGCTTCTCGATCACGCTCGATTCCACCGGCAAGCTCGTTCGAAAAATCGGCGACGTCAAGACCGGCGACCGGTTGCAAACCCGGGTCGCCGACGGGGCGATCGAAAGCACCGTCGGGGGCCTCGCGCCGAACAGAAAACCTTCCAAGGCCCGCCCGGACGCCACGCAGCCCGGACTCTTCTGAGGGTTGCTGCATAATCTGAGACATGGCAAAGCGGCCCGATCATTCCGAAAAAGCCGACGCCGAACTCTCGTTCGAGGATGCGCTCGCCCAGGTCGAGTCGGTTATCGAGGCGATCGAGTCGGGCGAGATCGGCCTCGAAAAATCTCTCACCGAGTACGAGCGGGGCGTGCGGCTGATCAAGCGCTGCCGCGATGTGCTCGCCACCGCCGAACAAAGAATCGAGATGCTCTCGAAAGACCTCAAGCCGGTCGGCAAGGGCGAACCCGATTAATCCGATTCGACCCCTCCCCCCTTCCCGCCCGATAGAACGCGGGAGGAGACCAGTTTTCTGCCGACGATCCCGGACATGTTGATCGCCTCGTTCACCGTTGCGCAGGTGATCTGGTTCTTCGCGCTCGGGGCGAGCGCCGGTTCGCTGATCAATGTGCTTGTCTACCGCCTCCCGCTCGGGCTGAGCGTCGTCACTCCCCCCAGCCGCTGCCCATCGTGCGAAACGCGGCTCACCTGGCGGGAGAACATCCCGATCTTCGGCTGGCTGCTGCTGGGCGGGCGATGCCGCTTCTGCCGCTCGAAAATCTCGGCCGAATACCCGGTTGTTGAGTTCGTGGTGGCGGTCCTGTTCGCCGGCTTCTACATCCTTTGGTATCTCACGCCGCCGGATGCTCGGTTTGCCTGGTTCTCCATCGGACAGATCGCCCCGCCGTGGGCGGGGCCCGGGACCGGCATTGTCTCCCCGCTCGCGCAGACCTGGCCGATCTTCCTGCAGCTTCTCATTCTGCTCGGCTGTCTTGTCGCGATGACGCTGGTCGATGCCAAGACCTTCACCATCCCGCTCATTCTGGCGTGGATTCCCGCGGCGGCAGCCCTTGTGATTCAGCCGGTGACCGCATTCGTCATCGAGCGAAAGTTGGGCCATCTCTGGCGGAGCGCGCCAAACTGGGATTGGGTGATCCCCACTCCCGGGCCGCACGGCTGGTACTGGGTTGGATTCGCCATCGGTGGTGCGATCGGCCTGATCGTTTCGCTCATCCTGCTCGCCTCCGGACTGATCACCCGCAGCTTTGCGGATTACGAGGAATGGGAGAAGCAGGCAACGGCCTCGGCGCCGCCCGAAGGCGAGCAGCCGCCCGATCAGCAGGAGCTTTGGCTCCGATACCCGCACGCCCGGCGTGAAATGGTGAAGGAACTCGCGTTCCTCGCGCCCCCGGCGCTCGGCGCGATCATCGGAGGTTGGGGGGCAGACCGGGCGATCGCAGCGACCGTGGGCTGGACGTTCGATCCTGTCTCGGGCGGATTCGTCACCCCGTACCACGTTCCCCTGTGGCTGGCAGCTTTCGCCGGGGTGCTCCTGGGCTACCTCGTCGGCGGCGGCGTTGCCTGGCTGATCCGGATCTTCGGGTCGCTTGCGTTCGGCAAGGAAGCGATGGGGCTTGGTGATGTCCACCTGATGGCGGCAGTGGGGGCGTGCCTCGGCTGGATCGACGCCGTGCTCGCGTTCTTTCTTGCGGCCTTTGTCGGTGTCGGCTGGGCGTTGCTCGGGGCGGTTTTCGGTGGGCTGCGGAGGCAGTTGCCGTATGGGCCGCACCTGGCGGTTGCGTCGGTTCTGATTGTGCTGTTCCGCCCGCTGGTGGAACTTGGACTGTCGAAACTGCTCCGGATGCCGGTGCACCTTCCCTAAACGACAGGTTTTCCACGCCGGCGAGCGGGGCTGTCGATTTGTGTCGCCTCGGGCAGAAAGTGCCCGGAAACCGCTGAAAGTGCGGGAAATGACGCGCGAACTCCGATAATCTTGCGCCCCAAAGAGTTGGGCGTTTTCGCATCGGGCGGGAACGAAACACGCGGCGTCCCGGCGTTCGTCGCCGGCAGCGTCGATTCACGGCGATTCATCGGTTGCGAACGACACGCACGGATCACGGAGGAACGGACATGGAAGGCATGTGGAAGCGGGCATTGACGATGGGCGTTCTGGCGGGCACTCTGGCGCTCGGCCTCGGCGGCTGCAACAACAACAAGCAGGCGCAGGAAGACGCGGCGAACGAATCGAACGAACTGCGCACCAAGAACGCGCAGCTCGAGCAGTCGCTGCGTGAGCGCGATGCGACGATCGCGGAACTGCAGCGCAGCCAGCAGCAGGTCCAGACCCAGCAGGTTGCACCGGCGACCGACATGGCGGGCGGTGGTGGCGGCGGTGCCAGCAACTTCAGCGATCCGAACATCCGTCGCGACAGCACGGCCGAGGGCGAACGCCTCACGGTTGCGGGCGACGTTCTCTTCGGTTCCGGCTCGGCCGACCTGAAGCAGACGGCGAAGAAGACGCTCGACAAGGTTGCTGCTGAACTCAAGAGCAGCAAGTATTCCCGCTTCAGCGTTCGCGTCGATGGCTACACCGACAGCGATCCGATCAAGAAGAGCAAGTGGGGCTCGAACGAGGCCCTGTCCGAGGCTCGCGCTCGCGCGGTTGAGAACTATCTGCAGTCCAAGGGCGTCAGCTCCTCGCGGCTCAGCGCGTACGGGCGGGGTGCGCAGAACCTGAAGAAGACCAAGGCCGAGAGCCGTCGCGTTGAGATCATCATCCTCAATCGCTAGTGCCCGCGGATCAACCGGATTCACGATCTCCAAGTTTTTTCGCGGCCCGTCCGATCCGGACGGGCCGCGCTGTTTTTGGAACGCGATGGAATTTGCAGCCGAACTTCGGCGCCGTGTGAATCCGCGGGCAAGCGGTTGACGGAATCCAACTGACCGCGGGCCGTGTCGGCCGGCGGGAACCAGAAATGCAGCGTGTGGATCGGCATCGGCGCGGGCGCCGGACGGTCGCGCTGCGCAAGCGGGAGAATGCATCATGAAAACGGCGTGGAAGTCGGCGGCTTTTCTGTGTCTGGTGTGCGGGTCGGGCGTGGCGATCGGCGATGGTTCGTGCGGCGAGAGCGCTCCGGCACGCAAGCAATCGCACGCTGCGGCTCCCGTCTCGCATGCACGGAACAGCGGGGGGGACGCGATGGGCGAGTCCAACATCGTCGAGACCGCGATGAACGCGGGCAGTTTCAAGACACTGTGCGCCGCGCTCAAGGCCGCGGGATTGGTAGGAACATTGGAAGGCAAGGGGCCGTTCACGGTGTTCGCGCCGACCGACGAGGCGTTCGAGAAACTCGGGAGCGCGACGCTCGAAGAACTGCTCAAGCCCGAAAACAAGGAACGGCTCGTCGCGATTCTCACCTATCACGTCGTGCCGGGGCGGGTGCTCGCGGAGAACGTGCGGACGATGGGCGTCGCCAGCGTCAACGGACAGCGGATCAACCTTGTTGCCGAACACGGCAAGGTCCGCGTGGACAGCGCGAACGTGGTCAAGGCCGACGTGCTGGCCAGCAACGGCGTGATCCATGTCATCGACACGGTCATCCTGCCCAGCGACCAGAACGTCGTGCAGACCGCGATGAAGGCGGGCGACTTCACCACGCTGTGCAAGCTGATCAAGGCCGCGGGTTTGGCCGAGTCGCTGTCGGGTCCGGGGCCGTACACGGTTTTCGCGCCGACCGATGAGGCGTTCGCCAGGATCGATCCCGCGACGCTCGAAAGCCTGATGAAGCCGGAGAACGCCGCGAAACTCAAGCAGATCCTGAAGTATCACGTGGTGAAGGGGCGTGTCTTCAGCGATCAGGCCGTGAAGGCGGGCCAAGCCAAGACCGCCGCGGGTCAGTCGGTGGAGATCGAGGCCAAGGGCAATTCGATCCTGATCAACGATGCCCGGGTCGTGAACGCGGATATTGATGCTTCCAACGGCGTCATCCACGCGATCGATCTCGTGCTGATGCCCGAATAGCCCGACGAGGCTGAGGCCGGCGAGGCTCGGGCGATCAAGGCAATCGGAACGACTCAGTCCCGGGCCGCGCGGCACCCTGTCCCTCTCGGGCGGGGTGCCGGCAATTGGGGCAATCGCTCCCCTTCCCTTGCACGCTCGGAACATCCGCGGGGGCGCGCGGGTCGAAACCAATCAGGTCGCAAGCAAGTTTGACTGGAGATCGGGCACCGACCACACGCAGAGAGCGAGCCGAGCGGGCGACGAGATCGATTATGGAGGCGTTGGCAAAGGTCAATTCGGTACGGATCGACGACGAGATCGGGCGTACGGGGCTTTGTTGGCCCCGGTATGATCGCCGGTCCTGCGTGCGGTCGGCGGTTCGATCCACCGATCGGATCGCCAATCGGTTTAGCCGACAATGCCGTCGATTCGGACCCGCGGAGAAGATTCGCTCTTTGGACCAGACGATTCTCCAACGCATTGCTTCGGGTGAGAAAGCCGCGGTGCAGGAATGCATCGCGCGCTACGCCGGGCTGATCTGGTCGTTGACTCGACGGATGGCCCTGAACGGCGCCGATGCGGAGGACGCGGTCCAGGAGATCTTCGTCGAGATCTGGAGGAACGCTCCTCGGTTTGATCCGGGAGTTGCATCCGAGACGGCGTTCGTCGCCATGATCGCACGCCGCCGTCTGATCGATCGCCGCCGCCGGATGTCCCGCAGGCGCGATCGGGCTGCTTTGGAAGAAACCGCCACCCCGGCGACCGGAGGCGGCAGAGTCGAACTTGGCGAAGAGGCGTCTATTGCCTCACGCGCGATGGAGGAACTGAGCTTGGAGCAGCAGCGGGTGCTGCGACTGTCCTTGCTCCAGGGGCTATCGCACGAAAAAATTGCAAACGCGACCGGTCTGCCGCTGGGAACGGTCAAGACGCACGCCCGGCGCGGGCTGCTGCGGATCCGGGAGCTGCTTTCCCGCGATCGGGTTTCTCGGCCGGAGGTGAATCCATGAATTCGCATCCGGACCCCAACCTTGTCAAGCTGTCGCAAGCCGAGCGTGAGCTGTTGAATGAGCTGCTCGCCGATCGAGCGCTGTTTGGTCTCGAAGACGAAGACGCCGGCCGCCTCGCGGCGCTGATGGCAAAGGCCGGAATCGAGGACGATTCATTTGACCTGGCCGCGGCGGCGGCCGTGCTGTCGATGGTCGATGTGCAGGAACATCCGCCGGCGTCGGCGATGACGCGGATCGGTCAGGCGGCGGAGCAGTTCGGGCGGGAACTGGAGAACGGACGCAACATTCTGGGAGCCCCGGCGCTCCGTATGGCGGAGGCGGATGCTCCGTATTCCCCGCCCCGTCGCATCAGCAGCGCGTGGCTCGGGTGGATGGCCGCGGCGGCCTGTCTTGCGTTTGCGGCGATCGGGTGGATCCAGATTTTCTCGAATCGGCAGAACCCGAATTTGGCGTCGGTTTCGCTCGCTTCTCTCCGCGGCGCGGTTTCCGCTTCGCCCGATGCGAAGCGGCTGGCCTGGGCCGATTGGGACAAGCCCGAAATCGGCGGCGTCCGTGGCGATGTCGTCTGGAATCAGAACGACCAGAAGGGCTACATGACGTTCAAAGGCCTGCCCGAGAACGATCCGAGCAAGGAGCAGTATCAGCTCTGGATCGTGGACAAGCGGGGGCTTGCGCAGCGTGTGAGCGGCGGCATATTCAACGGCTCGGGGCAATCGACGGGTTGGCAGGGCGAGGTGCGTGCCGAGCGTTCGGGCGATGAACTGATTGTGGAAATCTCGCCCCGTATCCACGTGGACGAACCGGCGCTGTTTGCCGTGACGATCGAACAGCCGGGCGGGACGTGGGTGTCGGACATGACTCGGCGAGTTGTCGTCGCGGCTGCGCCGTGAACCGGGCAGATTCGCCCCCTTGCCTAATCCGGACTTTTTCGTTCAAATTACACGGTCTTCACACGCCGAACGCGGCGGACATGGTGCTGTCCGCGTGCGCACAGTTGTGCAGTGAGGGCGCACGGGGCGTTCGCCCTACTTGAAGGTTGCGCAGGTGCAAATGCCTCAATTTGAACACTTTCACACAAAATGGACACAATTCTGTCCGCACGAGCGCCACGACAGAGTTGAATTGCGGTAGAGTATCGACGGGGTCAATCGGCAGCGCTTCCGCGGGTGTTGGGCCGGGCGGGCGAGGGGGCCGATGGAAGAAGGGGTTGTGGGAGATGTCAATTCAAGATGAAGCACCGGCTTTTCGCCGGCTGGTTGGCCGTTCCGCGGCCCTCGCCCGAATTCGTGAAACAGCCCGGACGGCCGCGGCGTTCCCATCGACCGTGCTGATCCACGGCGAGAGCGGCACGGGCAAGGAACTTGTGGCGAGGGCGATCCATGAGTTCAGCCCTCGGGCATCCGGCCCGTTCGTCACGGTTGACTGCACAGTGTTGACCGAGACACTGTTCGAGTCGCTGCTCTTCGGACATGAAAAGGGGGCGTTCTCGGGGGCGATCGCCAGCACACAGGGTTTGATCCGGGCGGCGGAAGGCGGGACGGTCTTTCTGGACGAACTGGGCGAACTGCCGGCTCCGGAGCAAGCCAAGATGCTGCGATTGCTCCAGGAGCGGACGGTCACGCCGGTGGGCGCTACGCGGCCGATCCCCGTCAACGTCCGGGTGGTCGCTGCGACGCACCGGGATCTGCACGCGATGACGGTGGAGGGCCGGTTCCGGCGCGACTTGCTCTACCGGCTCGATGTCATCCGGATTACGACGCCTCCACTCCGGGAGTGTGCCGAGGACATCCCGCTCATTGCAAACGCAATTCTGGACGACCTTGTCGCGACGCTGGGTGTGCAGCGATCGTTCAGCGCGGGGGCGCTCGATGCGATGCTGCTGTGCGCATGGCCGGGGAACGTGCGTCAACTCGCGACGTGCATCGAGCGGGCCGCGGTTCTCTGTCCGGGCACGATGATCGAAGCGGAGCACCTGGGCCTTGATCCGAGAGAGCCCGGATTGGGGGATCGGTCGCTGCTTGATCGCTCGACGGCAGAAGCGGTGAAGTTCGCGTTGTCTGTTTCCGGCGGGAACAGGTCGGCCGCGGCGAGGCGTCTGGGCATTGATCGGCGCCAGCTCTACCGCATGATGGATCGGCTGTGCCTGCGGGAGCCGGTGCAGCGAACGTTGTAGCCCGTTTGGAAGTCCAACTTCTCTGGAGGTCGCCGGCGCGGGTGATGAACTCGCGCCGGCGATCGTTTTGGGGAGCGTGTGTGCGTTGTCGTCACGGATGTCGCGCGCCGCCTGTGACATCACGGCCAGCGTGTTCGCCGGCGGAGCGGGATTTTCGATCACCCGCGGGGATTCGGGTTGCGGGGACGATTGGCACCGGCGTTGCAATTGCAGGTGCATGGAAGCAAGCGTCGCACAAACGGATCGGATCTGGGCCGGACTCGTGATCGACGACTCCGGACGCGCGAGCGACGAACGCGATCTGCGGGAGATTCTCGGTACGGATGCGGCCCTGATCGTGATTCGCGGGACCGAAGCGATGATCGATTCGATTCGCCGGATCGTGCAGGCCCGGTGCTCATGCATCCTGGCCAGAATGAACCCGGGCGATGTCGATTCCCGGGCGCCACTGCTCAATGTTGCTTCGGCGCTCTCCTCGCTCCGGCGCATCGTCGTGCTGCACGATGCGGAGTCGAGGCTTGCTCCGTCCGTTCTTCAAAGGGGCGTGCTGATGCTCCGCGATTGCGCGGAAGTCCGCGAGGCTCTGACGTTGCTGATCGCGCGAGAATCGGCGGCGAACGCAACGCACACGTTCGGCGCGGGAAAGCCCGCGCACGCTCGCCCGCTCCGATCAAGGGCCGGCGGTCGCGTGAAGGCGCTGCCGCGTTCAACCGCCTCGGAATCCGAGCGGGTCTGCCCGCCGGGCGACGACCCCGAATGTCGCTCCCGCTCCATGTCCACCTGATCGTCCGCGTTCCCGAGGTTCTTCCGTCGCACCAGTCCAGGAGTTTCACCATGCGTCACGACACGATGTCCATGCTCCGCGAATTCACCGGCGAAGAGCTGCTCTGGCTCGCGGTCCGATCGAACGCCGGCATGCGAGCCAAAGTCGCCCGCGTGATCGAATCGCGGGCGCGCCGCGGCGCTGTGGCCCCGCGCCGCGTTCGCCCGGTTGCCGCAGATGTTCCTGCCATGGCACGGGTGGCGCTGCTGAACTGAACGTTCCGGGATTCCTCTCTCTCTCTCTCTCTCTCTCTCTTTCTCCTGCTCGTCGGTGCACGGCGGTGCGCCGGCGGGATTGAACACACGGTCTCTCTCTCCTCCGCTCGTCGGGCTGCGGACACGCGCCCGACGGGATTCACAGCTTCTCCTCCTCTCTCTTCTCCGCTCGTCGGCACACGGCGGTGCGCCGGCGGGATTGAACACGGTCTCTCTCTCCTCCGTTCGTCGGGCCGCGGACACGCGCCCGGCGACATTCCTCACAAAGGGCTTCTTGGTTCGAAGCCTTGCGAACTCCTGCCGGCGGCAGCGCGGGAGTTCGTGCGCTCTTGGCTGCCGCTTGGTAAGGGGATTTCGATGTCATTCTCTCGCATCGCTCTGTCGTCTCTCGTTGTCGCGGCTCTCGCCGGAAGCGCTTCTGCGGCGTATGTGGACGCCACATTCAACGGCGTCGCTCCCGGCGTCTGGGTGAATGTTTCGGACACGGCCAACTCGCTTTCGTTCGGCACGCAGGCGGGGGGATTCAACTGGACCCGGACGGGCGGCACCGCCACCGATCCGTATGTGTCGGGTTCGTTCGTGACCTTCTGCATCGACCTCAAGAAGCACGTCGGCGCGGGGAACAACTACTCGTTCAGCCAGACTTCGCTCGACATGGCGCCGACGCCGTCGGGCAACGGTGTGAACTACCCGATGGGGGCGACCAAGGCGGACCTGCTGGGTCGGCTGTGGGGCGCCCATCGGAGCAGTCTCGTCGGCGATGTGATGTTCGGTGCGTTCCAACTGGCGATCTGGGAGATCGTCTTCGAGAACAGCAACACGCTCAGTGTTTCCAACGGCAACTTCACGGCGACCGGCGACCCGGGCGATCCCACGTCGGCGATCTCCACGGCCAACGCCTGGCTCAGCGCCGTCGCGGGTGATCCGGCGTACGGCGGGTTGTACGCCCTGACGGGCGGCGAGGGCGGCCCGCAGGACCAGCTCGTTCCGACGCCGGGCTGCCTGGCCCTGGCCGGATTCGGCGGCCTTGCCCTGTTCCGCCGCCGGCGCTGATGCACGTCCTTTCTCCTCGCTCAGCCTCGGAAGAGGCATTGCGTGATCCGACTCCCTCGCTCACCAAACGACGAGCGAGGAGAACTCCGGCCGGTGCGAAAGCCCCGGCCCGGGTTTGCTGGAGTTTTTCTCACTCGTCGCTCGTGCCGCGCTCAACTGCCCGGCGCGGGATTGAGGTTCGCTCGCGTTCCGGCATTGCCGTCGCGGGCGGGATCCGGGTCTTCGTTCGCTCCCTGTGAGCAGCGAACCACGCCTCGGCCGGTGCGAACGCGTCGGCCGGGGTTTTTGCGAACGGGACGCTCGTCGCGTCCGGGACTTTGTGTTGGCGTTTGTCACCGTGTGGGCGGAGCGTTCTCCTCGCGAACGTGCCGCCAGTTCGGAGCCGAAGCCATGTCGATTCATCGAACAGTTGTTGCGACCATCGTGCACTCGCTGGCGTCCGTGCCCGGCGCTCGTCGCTGCTGGACGGCGCTCGGGGAGTGGCTGCTCGACTAGAAGCGCCGGCGTGCATTCTCCGCCACCACCACGTCGCCCGCGCGGATGTGCGGAGAGTCAACCGAGAGTTCCAGATTCAGAAATGGGGATGGGTTATGGCATTGACGATTATTCAGCTCGTTCCGTTGGTCACCCTCGCATCGGACCCCGGCGCGGTTCAGATGGCCGGCATCGGCGAGCGCGTGTGCGCTGCGAACTCCGCCGCGGCACTCTCCTGGCCGATGGAGCTTCGCCGGGCGGCGACACGCGTCAGCATTGTGCAGGAGATCTCGCACACCCCTCGACCGATCTCGCGCGGGGCCGGCTTTGCGCCCGCTCCGGGCGGAAGCGTGGCATCCGGAACGGCGGAGCACGCCCAATGGAGCGATATGCCCATGCATGCTTCGGGCCCGGCGTGGCGCACGTCCAGGCAGTTTCCGATCGATCCGGGTGACGGGGCCGTGCCCGCATCGGGCACCTGGCTGCTGTTTGCGGTCTGCGCGGCCGGCGCGATTCGACGGAAGCGGCCGGCGCGTTCGGGCTGTCCGCTCGAGTGAACAAACCTCACTCGCGCCCGGCCGAACGGCCGGGCGCGGGCTTCCTCTCCGGTTCATCGTTCTCGCACGATTGCGTGGGGGCCGGAATTCACCGTGGTGTCTGTAACAGGCGCCACATTTGGAGTGTGTTGTATGTTGAAGGCTTCATCTCGTTTCGTTGCTCTGTGCGTTCTCGCGGGTCTGCCGGCAAGCGTGCTGGCGGAAAACTTTGATTTCACCTACACGGGCTCCGCGGGCGTCAGCGCGTTCGGAAGCCTGACGGCCACCAGCAACGGCGACGGCACGTTCACGGCGACGAGCGGGTTCATCACGGTGACCGGCGGAGCGGTGATGGGCACGTGGAACCTGGTGACCAATCCGGGCGGCACTGCGGCGTCGTTAAGCCCGTTCGCGATGTTCATCTTCGACAATCAGTTGCTCCCGGTCGCCGACCCCAAGCTGACGACATCCGGGCTGCTCTTTTCCGACGGCATCGTGGAGGTGAACATCTGGGGTAACTCGCCCGGCTCGTACTCGCACTGGGAGGCGATGGGAGGGGGCTACGCGGTTTCGTCGGACGGGCAGTTCACACTGACCCCCGCGCCGGGTTCGGTTGCGCTGCTCGGCCTGGGTGGTGTGGTCGCGGCGCGTCGCCGTCGCTGAATCTTCGCCGGTGTGTGGAAGCAGAATCCCTCTTGCCTCGCGCCCTCACGGGCGAACCTGATCTCCTCGTCGAAGCGATCACGAGCGAGAGGAACTCCGGCCGCTGCGAGAGCACCGGCGCGGAGTTTTCGGAACGGTGCAGTTGAAAAAACGGATGTGCTCGAAGCGCACGGGGAACCGCAAAGTGGGCGGTTCACCCCTGCCGGTCCCGGCGACGCCGACGTGCGGCAACTCGGGTGTGGAACTTCTCTCGTTCGTGCCGTATCCGCCGGCGCGTAGAACGATCTGGTTGTGGCGGATACCAAGAAAGGACCCGGAACATGCTTCTCCGATTCGCCGCGTTGGTTGGTCTGGTTGCGTCGAGCACGAGCGCGCTCGCCGCGCTCTCGCTGGTGGGCTCTGCCGGTTCGGGCTGGCAGGCCTTTCCGGGTACGCTGAACAATTACGCGGATCCTCTGCGGCCGTACTGGGATCAGCGGAGCAAGGACGGGGGCAATCGCAATGTCGGCAATTACTTGAACGGCTCGTACGACCTGCCGCTTCCGGGCGGTTCGGCGGGAAGCCCGAACATCACGCCTCCGTGGTGGGGCCGCACATCGAACACCAACTACAGCGCGACGATGGACAACGCCGTGCATTTCAATCGCGCCAACCCGACGACCAGTGTCGGCACAACGCTGAAGCTCGAGGTTGCCGGGAACGCCGGCATCAACGAGATCGGCTGGTACGACATCAACGACGCCGCCGGTTCCGAGGTGCTTCACACCGTCTATACCGGAGGCAACAGCGCGGTCATGTCGGTGACGTTCACGACATCCGCCAACTTCGGGCTCTTCATGAAGTCCGGCGACCTGATCTTCTTTTCTGAATCGATCCGCAACCGCGGCGGGGTGATGACGATCGCCGATCAGAGCGTGCAGCACTTCGCGTTCTTCGGCGCTGATCTCACGGCCCACGCCGAGAAGTACTACGTTGGCGTTGAGGATCTGCCTCTGTCCGGCGCGGGCGTGGAAGAAATCGGCGACTACAACGACATGGTCTTCACGCTCGAGGCCGTGCCGACCCCGGGCACCACGTCGCTGATCGCGATCGGCGGCTTGCTCGCGACGCGGCGCCGCCGCTGAATACGGGAAACGCGAACAACGAAGACCAGCGCGGCCGGCAAGTTCCGGCCGCGTTTGCGTTGGATTGGATCGTGCGGGAGCGGGAGATGCGGCTGGGTGCAAGTTCGGTCCGCGGCTCACCGTTTCGCGTTCATTCCGGGAACATGGCTTGAAGCCGGGAGGTCGGATCCGGCCTGAGTCCGGGAAGACATGCCGGGAGCGGCGGAGAGTTCGGATCCCGCCATCGGGCCCGGAGAGATTTGCCCGCTCGGCGTGGGGACGCGGCCTAGACTTTGGCCGATCGAGTCTTTCGGGCGATTGGCGCAGTTGGCTAGCGCGCATCCATGACACGGATGAGGTCACTGGTTCGAGCCCAGTATCGCTCATTTTCGACCGACCCCGGCAAATCCGGGGTCGTGTTCGTTTTTGCGGGCGGGTGGTTTTCCCGATTTTCTCGGCGCGGGACGCGGAATTGTTCACACGAAACCGAACGCGAACGCCGCGCCGACGCACGGGTTCGGTACACAAGCCGGTCTCACCCTGGTCGGACGGAAACACGGCCGTGCGGAATCCAATTAGACTCCGCGTCCGCGTTTTCTACGCCCGTTCCTAACTCCGGAGGTCAGTCTCTTGAATCTGCCTGTTTCCCGAATTGTCGCGATCCGCACGATCGGTCTGCTTGTCGCCTGCGCCGGTTCTACCGGCGCGCTCGCCGACGTCAAGCCCAGCGGCGTGATGATGCGCTTCCCGGCGATCAGCAAGGACCGCATCGCATTCGTCTACGCGAACGACGTGTGGACCGCGCCGAGAGACGGCGGCGCCGCATCGCCGCTCTCCACTCCGGCCGGGATCGAGATGTTCCCGCGGTTCAATCCGGACGGCTCGCAGATCGTGTTTAGCGCAAACTACGACGGCGTGCAGAGCCTGTACACGATTCCGGTTGCGGGCGGCGCCGCTTCGCGCGTGACCAATTTCGCCAGCCCGCCGATGCCGGTCGGCTGGACGAATCAGGACGAGATCGTCTTCTACGCCGGCAACATCACCGGCATGGGCCGGCAGAGCAAGCTCTTCCGCGTCTCGCCTCAGGGCGGCATGCCGACGCAATTCCCGATGCCCTACGGCACTTTCGCGAGTGTCAGCCCGGACGGATCGCAGATCGCCTACATCCCGCACACGACCGATTTCCGCACCTGGAAGCGCTACCGGGGCGGCATGGCGACGGATATCTGGCTCTTCAATCTCAAGGATAATTCGGCCAAGCTGATCACCGACTGGGAAGGCACCGACACCTTCCCCATGTTCAACCCCGCCGGCAAGGGCGACATCGTTTACTACACGTCCGATCAGGGCCCGGAGCACCGGCTGAACGTCTGGTCGTACGACATCGCCTCGGCGAAGCGCACGCAGATCACGAACTTCACCGACGACGATGTCCGATTCCCGTCGATCGGGCCCGGCCCGGCCGGCAAGGGCGAGATCATCTTCCAACTCGGTTCGGGACTGCAGGTACTGGACCTGGGAACGGGAAAGACCCGGGCCGTGAATGTCACCATCCCGGGCGATCGGCCGAGCATCCGCCCCCGCACCTTCGACGCCGCGAAGAACCTGACGGACGCATCCGTTTCACCGACGGGCAAGCGGGTCGCGCTGGTCGCCCGGGGCGATGTCTGGACCGCGCCGGCCAAAGAAGGCGTTGTTCGCAATCTGACACGCACCGAAGCGATCAATGAACGCGAGACGGAGTGGTCGCCGGACGGGAAGTGGCTTGCGTATTTCAGCGATGAATCGGGCGAGTACGAACTCTGGGTTCGCCCGTCCGATGCGAAAGCGCCGGAAAAGAAGGACGACAAGAAGACCGAAGGCAAGGACGAGAAGAAGGACGATGCCAAGCCCGAGGGTGAGGCGGAAAAGAAGGCGGAATCCGCAGCGCCGGCCGCGGAGAAGAAAGACGACGCCAAGTCGAACCTCTCCAAGCCGCGCAAGCTCACCTCGCTCGGCGAAGGGCAGCGCAGCGGGATCACCTGGTCGCCGGATTCGAAGTTCGTCACCTTCTATGAGCAGACCGGCAAGCTCTACCTTCTCGAGGTCGAGAACGGCCGACTGGTGGTGATCGATCGCGATCCGTGGGCCGCGGGCAATCCGACGGTTTCGTTCAGCAGCGATTCGAACTGGATCGCGTACGACCGGGCGGACGAGAGCGTGCCGCAGCAGGCGATCTGGATCTACAACGTCAAGACCGGCGAGAAGACCCGAGTCACCAACCCGATGTTCGACAGCGCCGACCCGGCGTTCGATCGCAAGGGCGACTTCCTCTACTTCACGTCCGCACGCAACATCACCGGGCCCGAATACAGCGAGATTCCGAACGACCAGAGCTGGATCTACACGAATGTCGGCGTGCTCCACGCTCTTCCGCTCCGCAAGGATGTGAAGAGCCCGTGGCTCGCGACCAGCGATGAAGAGACGTTCAAGGAAGACAAGGCCGAGAAGAAGGACGAGAAAAAGGAGAACGGAGATAAGAAGCCCGACGCCGCGGCCATCGCCGACGACGGAATCTCCGGCTCGTGGTCCGGCACGGCCAAGGGGCCGGAGGGTTCGCCGGTTCCGCCGACCGGAATCCCGCTGAGCATGAACCTCAAGATGGGGGCCGACGGCAGCGTGACGGGCACGATGTCGGGCCCGATGGGGAACATCCCGATCCAATCGGGCAAGTTCGACAAGGCATCGGGCGAGCTGAATCTCACGATCGCGACTCCGGGTGGCGCGGGCACGATTGTCGGGAAGGTCACGAGCGGCTCGTTCGATGGCACATGGAGCATGGGGCCGATGTCGGGCACGTTTGTTGCCTCGCGTTCAGCTTCTGGCGATTCCAAATCCGAGGGCGGAAAGTCGGACGCGAAGAAGGACGAGGCCAAGAAGGACGACGCCAAGGAAGTGAAGATCGACCTGGTTGACATGGAAGCCCGCGCGATGCGGCTGCCCGTGCCCCCCGGACGCTTCTACAACCTGCGTGTGACCGGCGACGACAAGCTGATGTACGTTCGCGCCGGCTCGGGCGAGGGCAACCAGGGCATCAAGATCTTCGATATCAAGGATGACAAGAAGGAAGAGAAGGCCGTGACGGCGGGGGCGGGGTACCAGCTCTCTGCGGACGGCAAGAAGATCCTTGTCCGGCGCGGGCAGACGCTGAGCGTGATGGATGCCGCGGCGGGCGGAGCAAACTCGACCAACGTGCCGACCAGCGGCATGAACGTGTCGGTGAACCTCCGCAACGAATGGAAGCAGGTTCTCCGCGACGTGTACCGCTACCAGCGAGACTATTTCTACGAGCCCACGTTGCACGGCGTCGATTGGGCCAAGGTGCACGAGCACTACAGCAAGATGGTGGACGATGCCGTCAGCCGCGAGGACATCAACTACATCATCGGCGAGATGGTGAGCGAGTTGAACATCGGCCACGCGTACAACGCGCCGGTCTCGTACGAGAATGCGGCGCAGTCCAACGTCGGGCTGCTGGGCGCGGACTATTCGCTCGAGAAGACGGACGCGGGTTCTGCGTACAAGATCACCCGCATCTATAACGGCGGCATCTGGGACACGGACGCGCGTTCGCCCCTCAGCCAGCCGGGAGTGGACGTCAAGGAAGGCGAGTTCATCCTCGCGGTGAACGGCGTGCCGATTGATGCGACCAAGGACATCTGGGCCGCGTTCCAGGGGCTGGCGGATCGGACCGTCACGCTCACGGTCGGCAAGACGCCCTCGCTCGAAGTCGATACCCGTGAAGTGCTGGTGAAGCCGATCGGCAACGATGTTGCGCTCCGCTATCGCGCCTGGATCGAGAAGAACCGGCAGTACGTCGCGGAGAAATCCAAGGGCCGTATCGGCTATGTGTATGTGCCGAATACGGGACAGGACGGCCAGAGCGACCTGGTCCGGCAGTTCACGGGTCAGCGCACGATGGATGCGCTCGTCATCGACGAGCGATGGAACGGCGGCGGGCAGATCCCGACCCGATTCATCGAGCTGCTCAATCGCCCGAACATCAACTACTGGGCCCGCAAGGACGGCAAGGACTGGCCGTGGCCGCCGGATGCGCATTACGGCCCGAAGGTGATGCTCGCCAACGGCCTGGCCGGCTCGGGCGGCGATGCGTTCCCGGGCTATTTCAAGCGCATGGGACTCGGCAAGGTCATCGGTCGGCGCACGTGGGGCGGCTTGGTCGGTATCGAGGGCTTCCGGCCGCTGATGGACGGCGGCGGCGTGACCGCTCCGAGCTTCGGCTATTACGAGCGCGATCCGCAGAACCCCGGACAGGGCAAGTGGTCCATCGAGGGACACGGCACCGACCCGGATATCGAGGTGATGGACGATCCGTCGAAGATGGTCAACGGCGAGGGCGACCCGCAACTCGATGTGGCGATCGCCGAATTGCTCAAGGAACTCGAGACCAAGGCCTACGTCACGCCCAAGCGCCCGCCCAGCCCGAAGCGCGACGGCATGGGGCTCCCGCCAAACGAGCGGTGATCGGCTTGCTCGATTGAAAGTGCATCGCAAGGCCCAGGGGCAACGAACCCCTGGGCCTTTTTCATGCGCGGGACACTCGCGTACACTTGCACGGTTTCACGCCGCTGTAGCTCAGTTGGTAGAGCAGTGCTTTTGTAAAGCACGGGTCGCAGGTTCAAGTCCTGTCAGCGGCTTTTCCGCACTCAAAAACCGGCCTTTTTCCCCGCGCCGCCGAAAGAACCGCCCGCGGTTTGCCGATCGCACCGTTCCGACCTAACCTTCTGCCCTTCATTCGGGCGAGTGCCGGAGTGGCCAATCGGGGCAGACTGTAAATCTGCTGGCTAACGCCTTCGGGGGTTCGAATCCCTCCTCGCCCATTCGCAGCGCCCGCGAGCTATCGCGGGCGTTTGCCGTTTTTGGCGGATCCTCGCCCATTCCGGCCGATGCACATGTTGCGCTGCACCAGCCTTCACCTACAGTGCGCCGCAATCGGAGAGACCAGTTCCATCGCGTGAACCGGCATCCGCCGGGAGGCAACATGGATTTGGTTGATTCGAATGACAGTGCGACCGCCCTTGCCGAACCGCTTCAAACCCCCCGTCAGTTTGAGCGTCGGTCGGTGCGAAAGGCCGAGCATCACGTCGAACTCGATTCCAAAGGCGGCTGCCCTCCCCGCATCCGCCTGATTACGGCGATCACGGTCATTTTCCCGTTCGTCGCCCTCGCGCTCGTGATTGCCGCGATGTGGCAGGTTCCTTTTCACGGCACCTACATCGCCATCATGGTCGGGATGTACGTCTCGACCGGCATCGGAATCGGCACGGGGTTCCACCGGCTCTTTACGCACAAATCGTTTTCGGCGGGGCCGTACGTGCGGTTCTTCTGGGCTGCGCTCGGCTCGATGGCGGTGGAGGGGGCGCTCACGACCTGGGTCGCCGAGCACCGAAAGCACCACCAGCATTCCGATGCGCCGGGCGATCCGCACTCTCCGCATATGCACCATCCCGAGCATGCCGAGGGAATCTCGGGCGTGCTCTACAGCTTCTGGTACGCGCACATCGGCTGGCTCTTTCACAATTCGCCCACGGAACTCGAGCGCTATGTGCCCGATCTGCTGGCAGACCCGGTGACGAACTTTGTCAGCCGCACGTACTGGTGGTGGGTTGCACTGGGGATGGTGATCCCGGCCGCGCTGGGAGGCATCCTCACCGGCACGTGGACGGGCGTGTTGCTCGGCTTCCTCTGGGGCGGACCGGTCCGAACGCTTGTGGTGCATCACATTACCTGGTGCATCAACTCGGTCTGCCATCTTTGGGGGACAAGGCCCTTCCGCACGACGGACCACAGCCGCGACAATCCGATCTTCGGGGTTCTGGCTTTTGGTGAAGGGTGGCACAATGCCCATCACGCGTTCCCGACCTCGGCACGCCACGGCCTCGCATGGTGGAAGCTTGACATCAACTACATCGTGATCCGTGCGATGGCGATGGTCGGGCTTGTGCAGAACGTCCGGCTGCCTTCGCAGGCGAGTCTCGATGCCAAGCGCCGAGCGGCGTGAGGACTCGGAGACGGGGCCGCGCGTCGTCATATCGTTCGCACGGCATGAGCGATCAAGAGTCAAGTCGGCCGGGTGGATTGCAGCTCGCCCCCGGCGTGTACGTGGAGCCCGGGCTGGTCGAGCTTGCGTTTAGCAGCAGCTCAGGCCCCGGCGGGCAGAACGTCAACAAGCGGGCGACCCGGTGCCAGCTGCGAATCGCGCTCCGCGATCTTCCAATACACCCGGAAGCCATTCAGAGGTTGGCGTACGCCGCACCGCACTTGGTGACGCCGTCGGGTGACCTGTTGATCGACAGCGATCAGGAACGATCGCAGGGCCGCAACCGCGAAGCGTGCTTTGAGAAATTGCGGGAACTACTTATTGAGTGTATGAAGCGCCCGAAGATACGCCGCGCGACGAAGCCGAGCCGAGGCTCGAAGGAGCGCCGCATCGAAGGAAAGAAGCGCCGAGGCGAGATCAAGAAAAGCCGCCGAAGTGGATTCGACTAAGCGGACCGATCGCGCACCGGGCGAGTGACACCGCCGATTACAATAAATCCGAAATCCGAAATCCGAAATCCGAAATCCGAAATCCGAAATCCGGCATCGGGGATCAAGCACTCGCCTACGCCGCCCGCTCGTCTTCCGGCTGCAACCCGAGCAGCTTCAGTCGCTTGTACAGCGTCGTTCGGTTCACGCCGAGCTGCTCCGCCGTCTTCTGGCGGTTCCAGTTGTTGGCCTTGAGCGCCCGCTGAAGGATCTGCCTCTCCGGCTCTTTCAACGCTTCTTCCAGCGTCATCGGTGTCCACGGTTCATCGGCGCCGGACGCCATCGCGAGCGGCTTGACTTGCTCTTGCCCGGTGACGTTCGCGGGCAGATCGTCGAGCGCGATGGTTGCGCGCCGGCAGAGCACCGCCGCACGCTCGACCACGTTCGCAAGCTCACGCACGTTGCCGGGGAACGAATAACGCTGAATCGCCGCGATCGCCTCGGGCGCAAAGCCCACGACCTGCTTTCCGAGCTCTGCGGCATGCTTCCGCAGAAAATGTTCCGCAAGCTGCGGGATATCGCTCACGCGATCACGGAGCGGGGGCAACTCGATCTTCACGACGTTGATGCGGTAGTACAGATCCTGCCGGAATCGGCCGTCCGCGACAAGCTGTTCCAGCGGCTGGTTGCTCGCAAGGATCACACGCGCATCAACCTCGATCGTCTTGGTCGAACCAACCGGTTCGAACTTGCGTTCCTGCAGCACGCGGAGCAGCTTGAGCTGCATGCCCGGGCTGGCGCTGTTGATCTCGTCCAGAAAGAGCGTTCCGCCGTCCGCGGCCTGGAACCGGCCGATCTTGTCCGCGTGCGCCCCGGTGAACGCGCCCTTCACATGGCCGAAGAGTTCGCTTTCGAGGAGCGTTTCCGGGATGCTGCCGCAGGAGAGCTCGACGAACGGGCGTGCCGAGCGTGGGCTCGCCTTGTGGATCGCGTGCGCAATGAGGCTCTTGCCGGTGCCCGATTCGCCGGTCATGAGCACCGTTGTGCGGCTTGGCGCCACCGCCTCGATCAGCTCATAGATCTTGCGCATCCGATGATCGGCGCCGACGATGGTTTCGAGGCCCTGGCGTCGATCGAGCTGCTTGCGGAGCGTTCGATTCTCCTGCAGCAGCGCCCGTTGGCGCAGTGCCCGCTGGATGCTGATGCGGAGCTCCGAATCGACGACCGGCTTGATGAGGTAATCGCTCGCGCCGATGCGGAGCGCCTCGACGGCCGACTCGATCGTGCCGTAACCGGTGAGCATGATGCAGACAACGCCGAGTCGTTTCTTCACGATCGCGCGCAGAAGGTCCATTCCGCCCATTCCGGGGAGCGAAACGTCCAGGAGCGCCAGCGCGAACGGGCTTCCTTCTCCCTCTTCGCTCTTTTCCAGCGTTGCGAGCGCTTCGGGCGCGGAAAGACTCGTCGCCGGCTCAAATCCGTCCCGGGCCAGGAAGTCGGCCAGCGACTCCGCGACGATCGAATCGTCGTCCACGATCAGGATCCTTGGCTTCTCGGCCGCGGATCCCGCGATCGCCGGCAAGGGGGAGGCGCCGGAGTTGGAAGGGACAGGGTTTGTCATTGGGGTGCCTCTTCAGACGCTGGTTCAGGCCCGCTTGCGCTTGCTGCTTTCTCTGGTCGCCTCGTGTTCCGGAGAGGCGATGGGAAATCGGAGCGTGAGAACCGCGCCCGGGCGCCGATGGTCCGACCGATCATCGCGGGGCGAGATTTCCGCGTGCCCGCCCATGCGCTCGAGCAGGCTCCGGCTGAGCGCAAGCCCGATGCCGCGGCCTTCGGACTTGGTCGTGAATCCGGCGTCGAACAACCGGGCCGACGTCACGCCCCGGGGCATGCCCGCGCCGTCGTCGAGGATCTCGATGCACGCCCACTGGACCGCCGTTTTGTTTTTCGTCTTCGGCCCGCGTTCACCCCGGCAGTGCACGCAGACCCGGCCCCGACCGCCCGCGGCCTCGATGGATTCGAGCGCGTTCTTCAGAGCGTTGAGCACCGCGGGATAGATCGGGCCAGATGGGTTCATGCCGACGGCCTCGTCGACCTGAACTTCGATGGTTGTCTGGTGCTCTTGCGCGGCGTGACGCATGACGTCCGCCGCGTGCTCGATCGCCTCCGCCAGCGTCACGGCCGGTGTCGCGCCGTCCAGCACTGTTCCGATCGGGATCGCCCGCCCCTGCATCGCGGCGTGCACCATTCCGGCCATGCGTTCGAGCGCTTTCGATGCGGTCTCGAGCTGCTTGCGGACCGACTCGATCTCGACGAAGCCAACAGTGCCGATCGAGCCATTGAGTGTCCGTGCAGCAAGACTGACGCATCGGAGCGAGCCGTCGAGTAGGTTATCGAGTTCGTGTACCAGCGCCGAGAGTCGGTCAACCTGCGCCGAGGCGCTGTCGGGTCGGGTCACGCTCCGTGGAATCCCCGGGCCTTCACCCGGGTTTTCTCCGTTGTTCGGCTGCTCGTGAAAGGGGGGAATCTTGCCGGGCGTGTTCATGAAACGCAACATCGGCCCGCCTTTGGGCCTTCTCAAGCCCCTGTTGCGTTTTTGCGACAGTTGTTCGGGAGCGACAGCCGGTCCGAGCGGGCACGCCGAAAAGGGGCCGGAATGCGGTCATAGAGTCTCCGCATGAGCACGCCAAATCCGGATCCCACGCCGAAGAAGAAGCCGACTCCTCCCGGTCGCCCGCCGATCATCGAGATGACCGACGCTCTGAAGCAGCCCGCGCCCTGGGCGAAAGGCGGCCCCAAGGGCGCCGGCAACCAGGCGAAGGGGCAGGTTTCGGGCAAGGCGGGACCGACGCCCCGCAAGGGACTTTCGGGCGCCTGAGTTGCCTTTGACGCTTGCCTACTGCACGCCGACCGCCGCGGCATCGCGGTCGGAGAGCATGCCCCCGTCGGAGCGTTGTCTGACTGTGCCGTCGCGCTTCCAGGAACGCTCGCAGCGGGGCTCGGCGCGCAGGTCCTGAATGGTCGGGGCGGATGCGGCCTTTTCGAGCTTCACGCGGCTGACGCCGAGCAGGTCCGCGAGGTCCGCGGCGTCGAACGCTCCGAGCGCACCGTCGCCGTCCGGCAGCGTGACACCCATATCGAGCGGATTCTCGACTCCGAGTTCGGCTTTGGCTTTCTCCATGGCGAGTGTTGCGTTTCCCCGGGCCTGCAGCACCTTGTACCAGTGCTCGTGCGCGATGACGTTGAGCGAGGGCAGATTGTCCTCGATGTGCACGCAGACGTCGTCGGTCTTGGCGGCGCGGAGAGCGCGGAAGGCCTCGTCGGCCGTGTGGCAGAGAATGGGAGCGAGCAGGCGGCACAACCCGTCGGTGAGCGTGTAGATCGCGGCCTGCGTTTCACGCCGACGCGGCGCATCCTTGGCGTCGCAGTACAGACGATCCTTGACGGCGGCAAGGTAGATCGCCGAGAGCGTGTCGTTGCAGAAGTCAAAGAGCTTGAGGTGCGCCGTGCGGAAATCGAAGGACTTGTAGGCGTCGATTACTTCCTTCGAGAGCTTGTCGAACTCCGCGAGAACCCACGCGTTCACCGAAGCCGGCTGGATCGCCTTGAGCGCTTCGGGATTGGGCGTGTAGTCGCTGAGGTTGCTGAGCAGAAAGCGCAGCGTGTTCCGGACTTTGCGGTAGCTCTCGCCCGCGCCGGCAAAGAACTCCTTGTCCACTTTCACATCGTTCTCGTACGCGAGCGAGCTGACCCACCAGCGCAGCACGTCTACACCGAACTCTTCGAAGAGATTCTCGACCGTGTCGCCGCTGCTTTTGCTCAGCTTGCGGCCGTCCTTGTCGACCATGAAGCCGTGCGTGAGCACAGTCTTGAATGGAGGCTGACCGGTGACACCGAGCCCGGTGAGCAGCGAAACCTGGAACCAGCCGCGGTGCTGGTCGGATCCTTCGAGATACAGGTCGGCGGGATAGCCCAGGCCGCGTTGACGCAGCACGGCGTTCCAGGACGAGCCGGACTCGAACCAGACGTCGAGGATGTCGTTGCCCTTTTTGAGCGATTTGCGATTTGCCGCCGACATCGCAGAACGCAAGTCCGCGGGCAATTCCGAATCCGTGGTTTCGTCGTAGGCGGCGAGCAGTTCTTCGGGCGTCATCTGGAACCAGACGTCCGAGCCCTTGGCACGCACCAGCGAAGCGACGGCGCGAGTGATCGCCGCCGTCATCACGCTCTTGCCGTCGGCCGTGATGAAACTCGGGATGCCCAGGCCCCAGGCACGCTGGCGGCTGATGCACCAGTCGGGTCGCGATTCCAGCATGCCCCGCATGCGGTTGCGGCCCCATTCGGGCACGAACGCAACGCCGGTTGCCGTCGCATCGAGTGAGGATTGGCGGAGCGTCTTCGCCGACGCACCCGGCGTCGCCTCGAACGTTCGCTCCACGCCGATGAACCACTGCTCCGTGCAACGGAAGATGACCGGAGTCTTGCTGCGCCAGTCGTGGGGATAACTGTGCGTGAACTTGTGGCTATAGAAGAGATGCCCGCTGTCGCGCAGGTGATCGGCCACTTTCTGGTTGGCATCCCAGATGGACAGGCCTTGCAGCCACTTCGGCACGGTCGCGTCGTACTTGCCGTTGTGCGTGACGGGGCAATACACCGGCAGCCGCTCGCGCTGGCCGGTCTGGAAATCTTCGGCGCCGTGGCCGGGAGCGGTATGCACCAGGCCGGTGCCGTCTTCGAGCGTGACGTAGTCCGCGCTCATCAAGGTGAAGACCGAATCGTTCTTCGCCCCGCGCGAGTCGAACGCGGCGGAGGCCACGCCCTCCTGCTTTGCGAGATCCACAAACGGGTGGCGATAGCGCAGGCCGACCAGTTTTTCGCCAGAGGTCGTTGCGAGCACCGTCACTTCTTCGCTCTTTGCGGCCTTTGTCACTTTCTCGACAAGGTCCTTTGCCATCACCGTGACGTTGCCATCGACAAAGACGAGCGCGTACTCGTAGTCGGGGTTCACCGCGATCGCCAGATTCGCCGGGAGTGTCCACGGCGTCGTGGTCCAGATCGTGAAGCTCGGGCGCTGACCGGGGCGCTTGCCGGGCTCGGCCTTCGCCGATTCCTGGTCTTCGTCGTCGTGGGGGGGAAGCCCGAACGCGTCGTACACCTTTTCCGGGTCCGCCGCCTCGAAATCGACATACACCGAGAGGTCTTCCCGGTCCATGTACTCGAGTTCGGCTTCGGCGAGCGCCGTCTCGTTCGCGATCGACCAGTGCACCGGCTTGAGCGCGCGATAGACCAGCCCGTGCTCGAGCAGATCGGCGAGCACTTCCAGCACGCCCGCCTCGTACTCGGGCTTCATCGTCATGTACGGATGCTCATAGTCCGCGAGCGTCAGCAGCCTGGTCATCTGCTGCGTGTGCAGCTTCTGATATTTCTCCGCGTGTTTCTGGCATTCGCGCCGGACGGCGATGCGGCGCTGGTCGTCTGTGAGTGTCAGCAGCTTGTCGATCTTCTTTGATTCAACAAGCTCCGTCATCACCTTGTGCTCGATTGGCAATCCGTGGCAATCCCAGCCCGGCACGTACGGACAATCGAACCCCTGCATCGTGCGGCTACGCACCACCAGGTCCTTCAGAACCTTGTTCATCAAGTGCCCGAGGTGGATCGAACCGTTCGCGTACGGAGGCCCGTCGTGGAAGTTGTACTTCGGCTTGCCGGCGCGGCTCTGGCGCACCCTGTCGTAGAGCTTGATTTTCTCCCAGCGCTTCAGCGTGGCGGGTTCGTTCTGAACCAGGTTCGCCTTCATCGGGAACGCTGTCTGGGGCAGGTTCAGAGTCGCGCGGTACCGGCTCTTCTCACCCGAATCCGCCTTCGCCTGCTTGGAGTTGGAATCCGGGGCGGTCGGTGCCTGGGCGTTTTGGTTGGGAACGGGGGGGTTCGAAGCGGATGCTGGGTTCATGGAGTCTCTCGGGCCGGACGGGCCTTGGTTCGGGGGTGAACTGTAGATGGACGCACAATCTCGAAGGCTCGGATAGCCCCGGGGAGAGCGTGCAGCGTGATCAGGAGTTGCCGGCAACTTCGTGGCCCGGCCAACGCACACCGCGGCCCTCAACGGGGCCGGGTAATTCGATTCAGAATCGGTGCGGGAAAGGGCTTCACGGGAGGATTCTTGATCCGCCCGATCCGAAAGGCAACCGCCGTTCAGAAAGGCAGCCGTCGGGCCGCCCTACAACGCTTCGAAAATGGTCTGAGTCCGGACCACCAGCCCGCCCGTCGCGATGAGGTGGTAGCTCTGAGCGTGCAACTCGCGCGCGTGCCGCTGCATGTCGATGGCGCTCAGACAGCGACCGGTGGCATCGGTCCACTCGTACACCAGGGACTGCATTTCCTTCGAGTGCAGGCGCATCTCATCCAAGGTTGCATCGAACAGCGTTTCCGACAGGACTTCCGTCTGGATGCTGTGGATGTAATGCACCCCGGCGGCATCGAACGACTTTTCGTAGTCGTGCTCGGCCGAACACAGGAAGGAATGCACCCGGCCCGCGTCCGGGGCTGGTTTATCCTGATCGAGCAGCAACTCGCAGATGCAGCTCGTTCCGGATTGCAGCCGCAGGAGATGCCCGCCGGGCATAAGCCACGCCTCCAATTCGAGGCCGGCGTGCTTGAGCACTTTCCGATCCTTGAGTTGGAAGAGCTCCGGGTGGAGGGCCCGGCCGTAAATCGTGGTCTGGAACGCCTGAAGCCCGTGGAGCTTTGGTTGGAAATTCATCTGTGGTGCGGTCCCCATGGTGTCGAATCCCGGAATCTTTTCAAACGCCCAACTGGGTCTTGCACGAAAAAGGGCAGCGTCGGCCGATCTCTACTGTCAAGGACTTTGTCGGTCAGATCGTGTGAAGAAAATGCCCGACGCAAAGAAGCACAATTCCTCAACTGTTCCCATATCTGGCGAAAAACTCGAACTCGATACTAGATCTTGGATACGGCGAACGCATGTTCGCGACGAACGAAACCCGCAATTGAGTAAAGTATAAAGGCAGTGTCAAGCCCTCCCGCACAGATTCTCCGCTCGCTTGCGCAACTCCAGCGTCTGCCTGTGCATACGAAAATCGAGTTGTTGACCGAAGCCCTGCCGCACGCCTCGCCCGCGGAAGCGATGCACTTGGGCCTCGCGCTTGTCGAATGCGCGGCCGACTATTCGGAGATCCCGCCTTCTGGTTCGCGGTTTTCCCGTGCAATTCAGCAGCTTTTTGCAACAATCGCTCGCCGAGCGCGACCGGATCCGAACGAGGCACTCGCCGCAATAGTGCGCGTTTGGACGTTCCTGCCGCCGGAAGCGCGTGCAATCGCCTCCGTCGCGGGCCGCGGAAGATGGAGCGGAGTTGTCGGCGTGCTGGCGACGCACTCGGCTGCAGCCACTCGGCTTTGCGTCGCCGAACTAGCACGCGGTGCCGGCGATTCGACTCTTGCTTCCATTGCCTGCGAACTGCTGGGTGACCAGGACGAGAGGGTCGCCGTCGCTGCGGAGCGGGCGATTTGCTTCCTCGCCCTTGTCGCCAGCGACCCGAGCCTGGCGGCGTGGTCCGACCACGCAAGCATCGCGGAATATGAAGAAGCCGCTCGCGTGCGCGCCCAATGGGGTATTGCAGACTTTGAGCGGGTCCGGACCGATCTTGCCGCCGCCGTTCGCTCGATGGCGACCCATCGCCGTGAAGCGGTGTTGTGGGGGGCGCTGCTGCTGCTGGATCCGTCGGTGGTCCGGGGCTCCGGCCAGCTTGCACGCTGGGTGAATGATCGCGAGCAATCTTCGCATTCGTTTCTGCGGGGTCTATTGAGGCGGGATGCTTCCCCCCTTTCACGCCTGCGGGCCTGGCAATGGCTGGGAACGACAGCGGTTTCCGGAGCTTCGGCCGACCGGGTTCTGGCCGCCCGGACCCTCGACGAGCACGAGGCGGTGCTTTCAAGCTGGCACCTGATGCTGAACCCGGCCCGACTGGCCAAGCTCCGCCTGGCCGAGCGTGCCGCAAAGCCGGCGGTGAGGGCGGGGTTCTTCCCGTCCCCGGAAATCGGCGAGCGGCTTTCCGCGGACGGGCGTCTGGGGGGCGCGAAGCTGGCGCTCGGGTTGGGGGTGGCGACCCCGGTTCGGGACGGCGTGTGCGAAACGCTATTGAGCGATACCGAGGCCTTCGTGCGCTTCGGCGCGAGCGGCGCGTGCTCGAGCCGCATGCTCACCGATTTCTGTTTCGATTCCGATGCGGCAATCGCCCGCTCGTCGGTCTTGAGGCTCTCGGTCGCGGCGGTTCCCGATGCGGCGGTCGCGCCGGGCTCCGAACGTGCCGAGGCCGAGCGATCGCGCCTCAGCGTGCTGTTGCGTTCACCCAATACCGAAGTGCGACGGTTGGCCGAAACCGACCTGCAGGCACTCTGCGTCGCGAGCGAGATCAACGCCGCATCGCGTGTCGCGTTCCGCAAGGCATTGGCGATCGATCGGTCGTGGGTGATCGAACGGCTGCGCGGGATGCTCGGGGAAAACGAGGACTCTCGCTCGTTCGCCGTCCAGATGGCGCGAAAGCTCGGGATCGTGATCGAATTGCGAGATCCCGTGCTCGCCGAGATACGGCGCTTGCTGCGGGAGCCCGCTCAACCCGCCCGAACGCTTGCAACCGCCGTTGCCGCGCTCCGGGATCTGCCGGGCGACGAGCCGCTCCGGCTGCTCCGCGAATCATCGTCGGCATCGGACCATCGCGTGCGTGCCAATGCCATCGACACCCTGGTGACCCGCGCCCGCGAAGGGACGGACTCAAACCCGAGCGAACTGACTCCGCTGCTGCTTGAACTGAAGGACGATGAGGCGCACCGCGTCCGCGGCTCTGCCGTTCGCGGGCTCGACTTGCTGGGGGTTCGCACCGGGCAGAGCGCGCTCGGGCCGATCGTCGGCGAGCAGTTGTTGAAGATGCTGGAAGACCCAAGACCGCTGCACCGACTCGCGGGGGCGTGGGTTGCCGATCGCACGCTGCCGGGCAACGGGAACGCGGGGGGCATGGGCGGGCAATCGCTTCGTGAATTGAAGCTCTGGCCCGCGATGGCTTCCCGGCTGCGCGTGCTCGCGATCAACGATCAGGAATCGCGCGTCCGGGTGCGCTGCCGCCTTGCACTCGTTCGCGCCGGCGAAGCGCCGGTGCGAGGTGATGGCGTGCTCACCTCGATGGAGGGCGCTGCGTGACCGGATTCCTGGTTCCGCCCGCCGATCCGCCCGCTTGGAGCGTTCTTGCTCAAGCGTCGCCACCGACACTCGTAGGAGTGCCGGGCGCAGCCGACACGGGTAGCGCACCGGGAAGCGGTCTCTGGTTTGTCTTGATGGCCGGCTTGGCCGCTGTGGTTTGCATCGCTCTGGCGCTCGCGGCACTCTGGGCGTGCAGGCGGCTCGTGGTCGGACGCGGGAGATCGGCGCGTTCCTCGGCCGTGTTCGTCACGATGTGCCGCGGCATGAAGCTGTCGGCAGCGGATCAACGGCTGTTGAAGCAACTCGCGCAGCGCGAAGGCAACGTCACACCGGTGACGCTTGTCCTCTGTCCGTCGGTATTCGAGCGAGCCGCAACAAAGGCGGGGTCCACGCTCGATCGCGATGCTTTGCACCGACTGAGACAGCGTCTGGCTGCGTGACTCAGCAAGTCGGAATCGGCGATGCGGCGCTGATGGGCGATTCGCCCCGCAGGCGGAGCGCGATGTCGAGGATCAGGCCGGGGTGCATCGTGACCGTGGTGTGCGCGAAGAGACGGGTTCCGCGAACCCAAATGGGGTTCGTTCCCGGCGGGCTGCAGTTCGATGCCCCGACGGTGATGTCGTTGAGCGTGGCGTAGGGAACCAGTTCGTAGTCGTCGGCCTTGGCGAATTCGTCGAGAGTTGTCAGAAAAGAAGACCTCGGCTGCATATCGGTCGCGGCGCGATCGACGTGGACCTTCAGCGCGAGGCGCGCGCCGCGGTGGGGCGTGCCGATCGTGAAGAGCCTGCGAACATCAACCCGCGGCACGCCCCCGGGCCGCGATCGGGCGCGTGCCGCGGCCAGCCGCCCGACGATTCCGCCCATGCTGATCCCGACAACATCCACCGGAGTCGTGGAATCGCCGGTCGCTTCCAAGCCAAACTCTCTGCCGATGATCGTGGCGAGCCGGTTCACCAGCGGCTCGATGTCGCCATCGAACGGATAGGCGAACATGCGAAAGCGGTCGGTGCTTCCGGTTGTGAGCCGAGCGAGATTGCTGGCGAGTTGACCGGCGAAGAGCCCGGGCACGCGATAGCCGCTGAAGACGATCACGGGGCGGGGCAGCGGCTTCGGATTCGCCGCGAGCTCGCGTGACTTCGAAGCGATCGCGCCGAGGTCGCAGGAAAAGGCCGGGTTCTCCGGGCCGAAGTTGAAGCGCCACGGCCACGCGATCGGACGGCCCATCAGGTGGCACGCCGCGAGTCGAAGCTTTTGGAAAGTGTCTGTCATCGAATCCGGGATTGAATCGGCCCGGTGAAAGCGAATGGGAGCGGCAAGAGGTGCTTGTCTCACACTATCTTGTTAGGAACGACTAACCGTCAGTTTCGCCGGCTGACTCTGCGTTTGCGGCTTTCCGTGGATCTTCTCCGCCGCCATCTTCTCCCAGCCGCTGCCGAGTTCGCCCATCGGATCGGGCGGCACGATAGAGACTTTCTTGTCGCCCAGTTTCGCCTTGCCCTGCTGCACGAGTTCCTGGAAACCCAGGCACTCTTTGAGAAGGCGGTCGAGGATCTCTTCTTCCGGCACGTTCGCGACGCGCTCGCCCTGAACGTAGATGATGCCGCGACGGTCGCCCGCAAAGACCGCAACGTCGGCGCCTTCGGCTTCGCCGGGTCCGTTGACGATGCAGCCCATGACGGCGACTTTCATCGGAACAGTGACCTTTGCGGCGAGCGCCTTGCGGACATCCTGAATCAGCGTGAACAGATCGACCTGGATTCTGCCGCAGGTGGGGCAGGCGATGAGATCGACGCCGATTCGTTCGCGGAGGCCGAGGCAGTAGAGCAGCTCGAGCCCGTCCTGCACCTCGTAGATCGGGTCGTTGGCGTAGGAGATGCGGATGGTGTCGCCGATGCCGTTGATGAGCATGCCTCCGAGGGCGACGACGGAGCGGATGGTGCCGGTTTCTTTCGGGCCGGCGTGCGTGACGCCCAGGTGCAGCGGGTGATCGAAGCGCTTGGAGATTTCTGTGTACGCATCGATGACGAGCGAGGCATCCATCGACTTGGCGCTGATGGTGATATCGTGAAAATCCTGCTCGTAGAAGATGTCGAGGTATTCCTCGAGCTTGGCGATCATGATCGCGAGCAGATAGCCGTGCTTGTGGTCGCTGAACACGGCGCCGAGTTCTTTCTGTCGCTTCTGCTTGTCCTTGCGCTCGATGATCGAGCCTTCGTTCACGCCCACGCGGATCGGAAGGTTGCGAGCCTTGCAGGCCTGGATGACATCGATCACCTGCGCGCGATCGGTGATGTTTCCCGGATTGAGGCGGATCTTGTGGACACCGGCCTCCACGGCTTCGAGAGCGCGCTGGAAATGGAAATGAACGTCGGCGACGATCGGGACGGTGACCTGCGGAATGATTTCCTTGAGCGCGTCGGTGTCTTTCTTTTCCGGCACGGCGACGCGGACGATGTCGGCCCCGGCGGTCGCGAGCTTCTGGATCTCGGCCACGCACTTGTCAACCTCGTGCGTGTAGCCGGAGGTCATGGTCTGAACACTGACGGGAGCGAGCACCGTGGGCCTGCCGGCGCGATCGGGGAGACCGCCACCGATCTTGATGTAGCCGACGCGGGAGTCACCGATGGTCACTTGTTTCGTTGGGCGGCGGGGTTGCATGTGCGGAACTTTACGTTGAAGCTGGGCGAAAGGTCGGCGGGGGTGCGGGAAAAGAGGGCACCGAGGCAGAATGGCATCAGGGCATCGAGCGGAGCGGCCGGGCGGGCTCGATGGCCGGGCGGAGCGATCGCTGCCAGAAGCCGACATCGTTCCAACGCCCGAGTTTCCAGCCGGCATCGCGAACGACGCCGACGGGAACGAAACCCAGGCTCTCGTGCAGTTTCACGCTCGCGTCGTTCGGCAGAGCGATTCCGGCGACGACAGAGTGGAAGCCGCAGGCATTGAGGGCTTGGAAGAGTTCGGTGTACAGAGCGCGGGCAACGCCCCTGCGCCGTGCCCAGTCTTCGACATAGACGCCGCACTCGGGCGTCCACTGATACGCCTCGCGCGAGCGCCACGCGTAGGCCTTGCAGTAGCCGGCGAAGCGCCCATGGATCTCGCAGATCAGGAATGGGTAGCGATCGCGCGTGGGCTTCCACAGTTCGCGCATCTCCGCGGCGGTTGATTCGGTGGTGCCGAAGTGGATCGCGGTCTCGCGGATGAAGTAGTTGGTGAGTGTCGCGATCGCGTCGAAATCGGAGTCTTGGGCGCCGCGGATGAGCATGATGGAATTCCGTTAGCGTGGGCGGTGTGCCGCCGCGCTGAGTCCACGGAAGAAACCGGGCACGCGGTCGTATCCGGGGTCGCCGGGCTTGAGCCCGTCCACCTCGGGCGTGCGCCAGATCGTCATGACAATACCGGCTCCGAGCAGGATGATGGCGGTGAGCGCGATACCGGCCTGCGTGCCGATGCCGTCGTGCCAGAACGCCGGGTGCCACGATTTGAGCGACGAGGCGAACCACTCGCCGCAGAAGCTGGCGATGTACGGCCCGATCGGCATGAAGCCGAGCGAGATCATGTTGCAGACGGCCATGACGCGTCCGCGCAGCGAGTCTTCGACGAGAAGCTGCAGCGCCGACATCGCGGAATTGAACGACCACATCCAGAAGATGCCGACGAAGAACATGAGGAATCCGGCAAGCCAGACGTTGGTCGCAATCGAGAACGCCAGGATCGAGACACCCCCGAGGAACACGGACATGGGGATGAAGTGGTGCTTGGGATACCACGTGGGGATGTAGCGCATGGCGAGCCCGCCGACGACCGCGCCGACGCCCATAATGCCCGTGAGCAGGCCGAAGGTCTCTTCCTTGAGGTGGTAGACCTGGCTGACAAACAGGGGAAGGAATCGAAGCACGGGCGTGCCGAAGACGGAGAAGACCATCAGCGCGAGCAGCGCCGCACGCGGCCCTCGGTTCTTGAACATGAACGCGCACGCCTGCTTGATGTCTTTGACGATGATCGACAGGTCGCTCAGCTTGCCATCGCGTGCGGGTGCGGGCGCATCGGGCGTGGTGGTGACGGCGATCATCACGCCGATGTAGCTGACCGCGTTGACGAGGAAAAGCCACTCGCCCCCGGCCGCCGCCAGGAGCGCGCCGGCCGCCGCGGGGCCCAGGGCGCGTGCGGTGTTGAAAGAGATTCCCTGGAGCGTGATCGCACGCACCAGTTCATCGCGCGGCACGAGCCTGGGGATCATCACCTGCCACGCCGGGTTGTTGAACGCGATCGTGATGCCCTGCAGCGAGGCGAGCACCAGGAACGAATAGAGCAGGAAGTTGTCGGCGTGCGTCTCATCGCCCCAGATCGCCCGCGCGATCGGCACGTGCCAGCCGACAACCACAAAGAAACCGATCGCGATGATCATCATCGCGAGCTGCGTGGCCATCAGCAGTTTCTTGCGGTTCACCCGGTCGGCGATGATCCCGCCGAGGAGGCCAAGGAAGAGCGTCGGGAGCAGCTGCGCCGCGCCCAGCGTGGCCAGCCAGGTGGTGTCGCGGGTCTTCTCGGCGACGATCCACTGGGCGCCAATGAACTCGAACCAGTTGCCCACAAACGAGCCGAACGCGGCGAACCAGAACGTGCGGAAGTGCTTGTGGCGCAGCACGTGCACCATGCTGCGCTCGTCCACGGCGGGCTTGCCGGAATCAAGCGGCTTCTCGTTTGTATCCGCGGAGCGAGCGCGGGGTGTCGAATCAACATCCGCGCCCGTCGCCACCTGATCGGGCGTGGGCTGGGGCGTGCCGAGATCGTCGAGCGGAGCTTTCGGCGGCTCCGTGGACCCCGAGTTCGGAGTCCGAATCAAATGTGTTTCGACGGCATCCATGGATTCCCGCTCACTGGACGCGGCGCGATTCCTTTCGGCCGTCCGTGCGATGTTATGCGTCCGTCATCCGGACGCCCGGCGGGTTGGCGAAACGGCAGACTCGCAGGCCGAAGAACGTGGCCAATTCGAACCAGATCATGCACGAAATGAAGCCCAAAGGCATCGCGATGACCTGGAAGCCGGAGAGATAGATCGAAATTGCAGGTGGCAGCGCCCGAACGAGCCAGTCGAGAGCAATCGGGAGCAACGGTGTGGCGATCGCCGCGGCGATCCACGCGCCCGATGCGTGCGCGGTCCCGATCAGCGAGAGCACCGGCCCGATGCGCCAGCCTCTTCTGCGTGCGTAAAAATGAATCCCGATTCGCTCGATGCGGGTCAGCAGCCAGAGCAGACCGAACCAGAGCAGGAACACGATCCCCACCGATGCGGGCTTCCATGTGGGCCCGAGCGCTACAGCGGGAGTCGGAAGAATCGCCGCCGGCCAGTTGCCGATGAGTGCGGTGCGGATCGCCCCGGCGCTCTGGAGTGTCAGCAGAACCGAAGCGATGAGCAGATTGATGCGGAGCAACGCTCGAGCGCCTCCAGGAACAATCGCGGCGCGGCGCATCTGCTTTGCCGGAGCCAGCAACCCAAACGCCGTCGATTGAAACCACGCGAGCGGAAGAAGACGGCTGCCGTGATTCCAGGCGCGCTGCCAGGCCGTGCCCGGCCGCGTCGAGGGCCGTGACTCGGCAATCGGCAGAGCGCACTCGGGACAGACAGACGTGACGGGGATATCCGAGAGTTCGTAGCCGCAGCGCTCGCAGAGCATCGCATCGGGTGATGGAAGCGGGGGAATCAGGCGGGGTTCTCGCGGCTCTGCGTTTCCTCGTGTTTCGGCTCGAAGCGCGGCGCAGATTCCGGCGCGTTGGCGAACTTGCACGAATGCAGCGCCATGAGCGCGATCCTGGCGACGAGTGCGCCGCCGGCTCCGAGCACAACAACGGGAATGGGCAGCAATCCGTAGCGCCCTCCCGATGTGGCGAGCCAGCCCGAAGCCTGACCCAGCAAACGCGAGGCGGAGGCGCTGCCGCTCGACGAGATGATCAGGGTTGCGACGAACCACGCCGTGAGCAAGGACCAGACAACGCCCGCGAGTACAGTCCAGCCGACCGATGCGTGCGCGACGATGGAGAGCGTGGTTCCTCGGGGCACGGTCCAGCCGCGGGCGCGCGCGTACGAGCGGAGCGCCCAGCCGAGAAAGAGCGTCGCGATCGAAAGGAAGATCGCGAGCAGGCTGATCTGGGCAACGACCGCGCCCACGATCTGGAAAATCCGCGAGAACGAACGGGCGAACCTCAGTTGACGCACCGGATCGGAAACGAACACGCCGCTCCAGGGAGAAAGGAACGCCGTCGCGGCAATGAAGGTCTGGATCAGCAGAAGCGAGAACGCCCGCTTGCTCGACGCCTCCATGACGCGGAAAAGTTCCGCCGGCTTCGCGATCGTGTACCAGATGGTCAGCCAGAAAGAGGTGAGGCCGATGCGCTGCTGCCAGGGTGTGCCCGGGCGCAGCGCAGGGCCGCTCTGCCAGCACGGCGTGCCGCACTCGGGGCACGCGCCCGACGGGCCAGCAGATTCGAGAACGGAGGCGAGTTCGTAGCCGCAAGTCTCGCAGCGTGGGTCGAGATCCCTGAGAGGCGGCGGGGCAGTCGGCAGGGAGGTAGTTGGAAGCGTGTCGGACATCGGGATGGAAGGACGAACCTCTGTTCGCAGGATACGCGCCGGGAGTTTTGCACGACTTCTGGGACGTCCCAAAAAGGTTCTCGGAATGGGTTGGCAAACCGGGTTGAAGGCGACCGGTCGGACGGGCGATAAGCAGGGGGTCGATGCGGGGCCGTGCCTCGCGATCAAGATGCAGGAGCGCTTGCCATGAATGCCATCAATCGCCGCCGGTTCGAACGCTTTGCGCTGCAGCCCATGTACACCCCGGTGTGCGTGCGCGAGATCGATGGAGATGCAAGCCCGCTGGAAGGCCACGCCTACGACGTTTCCGAAGGCGGAATCCGTTTCGAACTCGACCGTGCGGTCGCGAAGGGCGCGCGGGTGACGATGCAGATCACGCTGCCCACCGGACAAGGAACGATCGAAAGCACCCAGGGCGGCGAGCGGAGCGTGATCGTGTTCGGCAACGTGGTCTGGCAGGATGACAGCGAGCCGGGCCCCGTGCGCATGGCGCTGGCCATCACCAGCTTTGCACGGCTCGGCGACCGCGAGCGTCTGCTGAAGTCGCTCGGATCGGGCAGATACCTCCGGGCGGCCTGAGTTTCGGGCACGCCGGAAACGGATTTGGTTCGGGCGGCGCGGGCCCTTACTGTTGCCCCGTGTTTGTCGATACTGCACTCATCACTGTGAAGGCCGGCGACGGCGGCAACGGGCACATCTCGTTCCGGCGTGAGAAGTTCATTCCCAAGGGCGGTCCGAGCGGCGGCGACGCCGGCAAGGGCGGCTCGGTGCTCTTCGTGAGCGAGGATGGCCTCTCGACGCTCTTCGACTACCGCATTCAAGCCCGGTATGAGGCGCAGCCCGGCGAAAACGGCGGGGCGAAGCAGTGCCACGGAGGCGACGGCAAGGACCTCATCCTCCGCGTTCCCGCGGGCACGCTGATCTTCAACAACGACACCGGCGACCTGATGCACGACATGCAGAAGGGCGAAACGGTCACGATCGCCAAAGGTGGCAAGGGCGGCTTCGGGAACGAGCACTTCAAGAGTTCGACCTATCAGACCCCGCGCGAAGCGACGCCGGGCGAGAAGGGCGAGCAATTCAACATCCGCCTCGAACTGAAGTTGATCGCCGACGTCGGCCTGTTGGGCAAGCCGAACGCGGGGAAATCAACGCTTCTGGCGGCGCTGACGCGCGCGAATCCGAAGATCGCGGACTACCCGTTCACCACGCTCAGCCCGCAGCTCGGCATTGCCGAGGTGGATGCGCACCGCCGGATCGTGATCGCGGACATCCCCGGATTGATCGAAGGTGCCGCGCAGGGCGCGGGGCTTGGGCTCGAGTTTCTGCGCCACGTGGAGCGGACACGCGTGCTGGTGCATCTGCTCGACGTGATGCCGCAGGATGAATCCGACCCCGTCGAGAACTACAGGATGATCCGCGAGGAACTGCGGCAGCATTCGCAGGCCCTGTACGACAAGCGCGAGCTGGTGGTGTTGAACAAGATCGATCTCGTTCCGGAGAAGTCGGAAAGGGAGAAGCTGATCAAGCGGATCTGTCGCGAACTCGAACTGCGGATGGATCGCGATGTGATCGCGATCTCGGGTGCGGCACGGACGAACCTGCACGCGTTGCTGGAGCGGCTCTGGAAGGAGCTCAACCCCGCGGATGAAGTGGAGGGGTGGAAATCCCCGGCGACGACGGCGTAAGCAGGGCGAGCCACTCGGTGTTGCCTGTCCCCTTGGATTTCGAGCCGCTCTTCGCACCGCCCAGGACGGGTGATTCGGTCAGAGCGAGCACCTCCGCCCCGAGCGAAGGCATCTCCCGCGCAACACGCTCGGCGATCTCGAAGGCCGCGGCCTTTTCGAGCACCACGCTCTCTCGCCTTTGCGCTTCCTGCTCGTAATGAGGCTTGATGAGCGTGATGATCCGGCCGCCGGGCGCGAGCCATCGGAGCGCCACCGGAATCAGCAGCCGTTGCTTGGTCCAACCCAGATCGACGACCACCAGATCGGTCTCTGGGGGATTGGGTGGCGCAAGGTGCAGCGCGTTGGAACGCTCCTTCACCGTCACACGCGGGTCTTTCCGGAGCTTCCACGCGAGCTGCCCGTAGCCGGTATCGACAGCGACGACGGACTTCGCTCCGTGCTGGAGGAGGCAATCGGTAAAGCCTCCCGTGGAGCACCCAAGATCGGCGCATCGGAGGCCGGTCGGATCGACCGAAAATTCCCGCAGCGCGTGCGCAAGCTTCAGGCCGCCTCTGCTGACATAGGGGCAATCAGGGTCCACGCTTGATTGTTGCAGGTTCGAGAACGCGGTCAGATGATCGACGGAACACCGACGATCGAGATGCCCAGTTCATCGGCAAGGTCGATCACGCGTTCCTTCTCGAGCATGATCACATCGCCCGCGGCGAGCGCCAGGCAGCCGGCCCCGGCAGCGGCCATCTTTTCGATCGTCGTCGCGCCGATGGTCGGCACGTCGCTGCGGCGGTCATGGCCCGCACGAGCGCCCTTGCAAAGCGTCCAACCCCGGGCGCGGCAGAGGCGGGCCACCCGCTCGATCATCCGGTCGGTGCCTTCCACGGCCTCGACGGCGATGACGTCGCGCTCTCGGATCGCCACCGACTGCCCGATATCGAAGCGGAGAAGCTCGGACATCATCGGCCAGACAAAGTCGATGTCGGCCCGCTGCTCGGCGGTCGGCTGGGTTCGGGTGAGAACGCCGATGTGGGCAAGCTCATCCGGAATCGGCATGGTCGAATCGAGGAGCGAAACCCCGAAACGATGGAGCTCTTCCGCAACTCCCCGAAGGACCATGTGCGACCGCTTGTCGTGGCGCAGCTTCTGGAACCAGAGGCGTGCCGTGCGGATGTCGGGCAGGTTGCGCACGAGCCGCCAGGGGTCGTGCATCAGCTTGGCTTTGTCCACCCGGCCGACCATGATGGCGTGCCGGACTCCCCAATCCCGCAGGATGCGTCCCCAGCTACCCAGGCGGAGTACGCCAACCTCCGCGAAGGTCTCGCAAAGGCGGGGGAGCTGCGGATCGTACTGGCTGGAAAGCCCCAAGCCATGCACCCGGTGGCCCTGAGCCCGGAGGCCCTGGGCGATCTTCACCGGGAGCAGCCCGGCGCCTGCGATAAGGCCAATGCCCGTCGGCGGTGCCGGCGGGTCGGGCAGGATCGTGAGTGAGCTTGGGGAAATTGCGAGCGACATGAAATCCGAAAGGCTGACTTCGGAACAAGAATATTCGTCCGAGGCCGCTCCCGCTCGTGAATCCATACAAGGCGGGGGTGCCGTACCCGGAAAAAGTTACTAGCCACTATACATCTGCTGCGGACCGGATTCAAGTCGCGTAAAGGCTTGGAAGGTTTTTGTTTGGATCTGATTGAAACAAGGTTCCGGCCCTTTGGAACGGCCGATACGAACGAAGTGAAGCCAGGATCGTTGGACATGCAGGAGGGGGCCACAATCAAGCCGAGAGCCTCGGCTTCGGATGATCCTGCGAAGCCGTTTCTGCAGGTGCTCTTCCGCTGCGGCCCGACCTACGTGCGGGTTTACCGGAACCGAGCCGGGGACGGGTATGACGCTCGCTGCCCGAAATGCGGCAAACGGGTCACGTTCCGTGTCGGACCGGGCGGCAGCAACGCCCGAGCGTTTGAGGTCGAATGCGGGCGGTGAGGGACCACCGGATTCTTATGGAACAGCGCGCTGTTTTTCGGCGCCGGCCATGATCCACTCGCGGCAGACGCTGAGGAACCGTTGACGCTCGATCGGCTTTTCGATCATGTCGTCGCAGCCGCTCTCGATGGCGCGCCGCCGCTGTTCGGTGAGGACGTTGGCCGTGAGCGCGACGATGGGGAGCGTGTATCCGGCGGCGCGGATCTCGCGGGTGGTTTCGTAGCCGTCCTTCACGGGCATCTGCATGTCCATCAGGATGAGGTCGAAGGGCGTGCCGGCGTTGAGCTGCGCGAAGCACTGTTCGATCGCAAGGTGGCCGTTGCTGACCGTGACCACCTCTGCCCCAGCGGCTCGGAGCAGATGCACGATCAGGCGCTGGTTGTCCGGGCCGTCCTCGGCGAGCAGGATTCTGCCGCGGATTTGAAGCGGTCCGGAGGATTCGGCGCGTCGCGCGACCGATTCGTCGGCCGGTGAGTTCTCGGTCAGGCGGCAGTTGAGGCGGACGACGAACTCGGAACCGACGCCGGGCGTGGAGGTGGCGGAGATGTCGCCGCCGAGGAGGCGAGCGAGGCGGCGGCTGATGGCCAGGCCCAGTCCCGAGCCGCCGAACTTGCGGGTGGTCGAAAGATCGGCCTGCGAGAACGCCTCGAAGAGACCGTCGAGTTGGTCGCGGGAAAGACCGATGCCGGTGTCCTGAACCCGGACGAGAAGGACGCCCAGCGGGCGGAGCATGGGGTCTGGCTCGTACTCGAGCAGCACGCGTACACGCCCATTTTCGGTGAACTTGATGGCGTTGCCAACCAGGTTGATGGCGATCTGCCGGAGGCGGGTGGGATCGGTGACGAGAGTGGAAGGGACGGAATCGGCGAAAGAGAACTCGAGGCCGATGCCCTTTTCTGCCGCCCGGCCGGTCATGAGGCTGGCGACGTCGTGGATGATCGTGGCGGGGGAGCACTCGATGCGTTCGATCGAAACACGTCCGGCCTCGATCTTGGTGATATCGAGAATGTCGTTGATGACGGTGAGCAGGTGCTCGGCGTTGCGGTGGATCGCGCGGATGAATTCGGCGCTGTTCTCGGTGCCCTGGCGGGAGTCCGAAAGCAGATCGGCGAAGCCGAGGATCGAGGTCATCGGCGTCCGGATCTCGTGGCTCATGTTGGCCAGGAAGTCGGACTTTGCGCGGTTCGCCTCGTCCGCGCGCCGGCGGAGTTCCTGCGCGACGATTGCGTCGAGTTCGGCCTGACGGCGGAGGCGCTCGGAATCGGCCATGGAGAGGGCGAGGTCCTCGTTGCGTTTGAGGAGTTCCCGGCCGCGGGTCTCGAGCGAGTCGCGGGTCGCCGCCAGATCGGCCAGCGCAGTACGGACCGCGGCGTCGGAATTGCGGCGCTCGATCGCGATGGCGCACAGCTTGGCGGCCTCGGAAATCAGGTGAATCTCGGATTCGTCGGGAACGCCGGGGGCGTCTCCATAGATGGCGAAGGTGCCGAGCACTGCGCCCTCCGCAGAGAAGAAAGGCTCGGACCAGCAGGAGCGGAGATTGAGCGCCCGGACGATCTCGCGTGGGGCGAGCCAATTGGGGTCGTTGAGCAGGTCGGCGGAAATGACACGTCGGCGTTCGTGGACCGCGACGCCGCAGCTTCCGATGTTGGGCCCGGCGGGCAGGCCGTCAACCTTGGCGCGGTACTCGGGCGGCAGCGATGGCGCGGAAGCATCTCGGAGCACCGTGTGACCGTCGCGGGTTTCGGTGGTCAGGATGGATGCACGCACACCGGGGCGGAGCCTTTCGATCGAGCGGACCAAGTGGTCAAAGGTCTGCTGGAGCGGAGCGCCCGAAAGGAGCATCTCGAGAATGCTGATGCGCTCTCGTTGCCATTCCTCGACAAAGACCTGCTGCGACGAATCGCGGGATGTCCAGACAACGTGCTCGACGCTGCCGTCCGATGAGAGCGCCGGAGCGCACCGGACATCGAGCCAGAGGTACCGATCGTTCCTGGTTCGGGAGCGATAGCGCGAGCTCGCGTGTTCGCCCGCGCCGGCCTGTCGGAGCAGTCGGCGGACGCGATCGAGATCGTCGGGGTGGACCCGCGATTCCAGCGTGAAATCCTGCAGGTTGTCCAGCGTCCAGCCGAGTTTGCGTTCAACCGAAGGGCTGACGTAGAGCGGGCGGCCGTCCCGATCGGTGAGCACCACGAGGTCGTCGGTGCACTCGGCGAGGAGGCGGTAGCGCTCCTCGCTCAGTTTGCGGGAAGTGATGTCCTGAAACACGCCCCGGAGCCCGATGCAAACCCCGTTCTCGAAGACGCAGTTTCCGATCGAACGCACCCAGATGTGGCGGCCCTTGGCGGTCACGAACGGAAGCTCCGCTTCGTAGCCTTCGCCGCTCTTGAGGGCGCGCTCAACCAGCGCGCGGATCGTGTCCGCCGCATCGCCGGGGTAGAAGCCCGCCGCGGCCGTCAGGCCGGTTGGTTCGAAGTCGTCGGCCACTTCGTGAATTCGTTTGACTTCACTCGACCACCGGATCCGGCCCGAGCGTGCATCGAGCGACCAACTGCCCACTTTGGCCAGGCGGGATGTTGCTTCCAGAAACTCTTCTGCTTCGAGAACATGATCCTCGCAAGCGGAATTTGAGGCGCGCCGAGCAGTCGGCCCGCCCAACGCGGGGTGGGCGTTCAGCAGCCCGGGCAGGAGCAAAGCCACCTGCCGGAGCGACTGGATTTCCGACGGCGTCCACGGGCGGAGCCGCCGGTCGGCGACGAAAAGGCAAACCACTCCCAGACTCTCGGTCCTGACGGGCACGCCCAGATACGACTTGGCTTGGGTTTCGCTGATGAACCGGTGGTCGGGGGAATCGTCGTTGAGCGCGATGGATGGCTCGCGGACGAGCGCTTCGGGGTTGTCAAGCCCGACGTCGATGACGCGACCGCACAGGGCCGCCGGGCTTCCGCGTCGACCCCCGATCCAGCCAATTGTGGGGGCGGAAAAAAGCTGACCATCAAGAACAAAAGAAAGCCCCGCAACGGGGCAATCAAGCGCGGCGGACAATGAAGCGATCAACGTCGAGAGCGACGGATCACGGGCCAGTGCTTCGCACCGACTCTCAGGGTTGTCAGAGGCTGAAATGCTGCGCATCCTGCCACCCGGGGCCTAAGGCAGTATGGATCGACAAACCGGGTGCCCGGACTGACGATTTTCCGCCGAACGCGGGCGAATGGGACGGCGCGGGACTGAAACGTTCAGGAAGGCCGGCCGAGCGCGGAAAGGATCGCCGAGATGAGTTCCGGGGGGCACTTGCCGAGATGAGGGTTGGCTTTCGGGCAGCAGGCTTCTTGCGCGAGTTTGACGGTCTGGCGGTACGTTTCCACGTAATTTCGACAGGAACAGCACTTGTTCAGATGTTGTTCAAAACGGTCGCGAACATCCTGTCCCAAGTCGTTGTCCAGGTACGCCATGAGGAAGTCGCTGCAATCGCGGCAATTGATCGAGCCGCCGGCTTCGAGCCGGTTGAGCAGGTCTGTGAATTCTCTTGGAGCACCGGCGGACAAGCGGACCTCCTGATTTAGTTCAGACCGTCGCGGAAGGTATTGTCGAGCAGCTCGCGCAGAGCCTGACGCGCTCGGTGCAGGCGGATCTTGACGGCTGCTTCGGTTGTCTCCAGCAATTCGGCGGTCTGGGCTGTGTCCAAACCTTCGATGTCGCGGAGCACAAGCACGATGCGGTAGTGCTCCGGAAGTTTTGCGATCGCGACCCGGATGCTCTCCCGGGTTTCGGCCTGTTCGTCGCCCGTGGCGGCCCGACGCCACGTCCCGGCCTGGTGGGCGGGGTTGCCGTCGGCTCCGAAGGCGGGGAGCAGGCCCTCGAGCGAAACTTCGTCTTTGCGACGCTTCTTGCGAAGACGCATGAGGCAGGCGTTGACGGTGATCCGGTGGAGCCAGGTCGCAATCTGGGAGTTGCCCTCGAACTTGTCGATGTTCCGAAAGGCGGAAATAAACGCATCTTGCACCGCATCCTGCGACTCATTCTCATCGACGAGAATCCGCCGCGCCACCGCCAGCATGCGACCACCCATCTCACGAACCACCTGTTCGTACGCGCCGCCGTCGCCCGCCTTGAGTCGGGCAAGGAGTTCTGACTCATCCGCCGCGGTCGGAGCCGCGTGCGGAAGAGGGGCCGAAGCGGGATTGAAAGGTGCTCGGGTCACGGTGCCGGAGGGATATGCACGGGATGAACGATCGACTGGAACCAGCTTACTTTTTCTGTTCGGGTGCCGGAGTGGGGGCCGGCTTGGGGGTTTGTGCGTCGGCTTCTTGCTTTGCGAGCAGTGCCTTCACCTCTTCGGGCAGGGCGAAGCGCTCGGCCGGAATCGGAACATCGAGTTCGGCCTTCTCGACGGAGGTCACCATTTCAACCTGCATGGCCTTGACCGACATTTTGAAGGGCATCTTGATGCCGCTGACTTCGCGGTAATCGGAGAATGCGGTGTTGCTGGGCACCTCGCCCATTTGCGACTTGGTGGTGGAGCGAAGCCCAACAAGCAGGCCCGACTCCTTGTCGAACAAGCGCGTTTCCTTTGTATCGTCCTGTGTCACGAGTTCGACCGCGTAGGCGGGGCGTCCGAGGACGTCTTCGACGCCGGTGGTGGTCATGGATTTGAAAAGGTCCTGATAGTCGTAATCGGCGTTGAAGCGCATGCCCCGGAGGAACGCGGCCCTCTCGGCGCCTTTCAGAATGCGGGTGCCGCTGAGCAGGCTGGATTCCCAAACCGTTTCACCGTCGGAGCCCTGCATGACTTTTCCGATTTGCGCGAGTTCGGTCTCGGCGTACGCCAGAGCGGGGGGCATCTGATAGATCTGCATGCGCCCCTTGAGATCCATCCCCACGAGGTTCATGGTGAGAGACACTTGGCGGGACTTGATGGCCTTCAGCCGTTCGACGCCTCCGATCGCAGTAAGGAACTTATCCATCAGCGCCTTGGCCTCGGGGAGCTTTTCGGCCGGTGCTGTCGGCGCCGCCGGCGCGGGCTCTGCGGCGCCGAGTAACGGCGCGGCCAGGAGCGAGGCAGCGAGTGCGAGGGCGGCGGAGCGGAGCGTGTTCATGAGGGCTTTCCTGTCGCGGAAGAAAGGCGTTTGGTGAAGGACAATCTTTGGCGATAAAAACGATCCGCGTCACTTCTTCTGCGAGCGGATCCAGGCGACGGCGGCATCGAGGACGGGATCACGGCCGGCGAGCAGTGCATCGCGGGTCACGGCGACCGGCTCATCGATATGAACGCCCCGGGCTTCGAGAGGTTCGCCCTTGGCGCTGATGTAATTGGCGAAGGCGAACTGGAGGCGATCGCCGCTCGGCAGGACCTCAACCGTCGAGGGGAGCGCAGCGCCCGGCGTCGGGCTTCCAAAGACTCGCGCACGCCCGATGTCCTGCATGCCGCCGGCGAAGATCTCGGATGTGGAGGCCGACATCTCATCCACGAGGATGGCCAGCGGGCCGGTGAAGGGTGCGGATCGTGGATTGAGCACGAAATTGAGGCGGGTGTCGCGCGTGATGAGCGTCCCGAGCTTCTGGTCGGGTTTGTCGACGAACCATCCCCCGAATCCCATCGCGAGCGCCCCGATGCCGCCCACGTTGCCCCGCAAGTCGAGCACAAAGCCTTCGCACGACTTGCAGTCCTTGATCGCGGCCTGAAGCTCGGTGATCAGCTTCGGCGGATCGAACCATGCCGAAAACCACATGTAACCGATCCCCGGCACGGGCGGGCGGCGATCCACTTCGATGTACATCGTCGGCAGATTCCCGAACCGAACGGGCGTGCCCTGAGGAGGTTCGAGATTCAGCCGAACGGAGATCGGCCGGTCATCTGCTCCGAGGAACTCGTAATGTGCTTCGGCTCCATCCGGTCCGTGGAGCAGTCCCCGCAGCGCGATGGCCATCATGAGGCCGCTGTCGCGCGAGTCGGCGTGCGCCTTTTTCAGTTTGCTGAGGATCGGCGCAACGGGCTTGCCGTTGACGGCGGTGAGCGCCCAGCCGCGCTGAACTCCGGCCTTCGATGCGGGCGAGTCGGGAACGATGCGGGTGACGACCGCCTGACCGTTGATCGCCCTGAGCTCGAAACCGGGTTCCGCGCCGCTGTCGGCTTGCGATTGGCTTTCATCGCCGGGCTTTTCCGCGATGTCTTCGTACGCGTCGGCGGCGATGATTCCGAAATGAGACTGCCCGAGCGAGGCGATCAGTTCCTTGGTCGCGCTGCGCGCCTCGTCCGCGGTGCGGGCGTTTTCGACCTTCGGGCGCAGCTCGGCGTGTTTCGCGTCCCACTGCGGTCCGACCTTCTCGGGATCGAAGTGACGATCCTTGATCTTGGTGTAGGTCTCGTCGAACGAGGCGAGCTGCGCCGCCCGGGTCCGTTCGCTCATCGACGGCGGCTGCGGCTTTGTCGCGCAGGCGCCCGCCAGCAGAGCGAAGAAGATTCCGGTCCGTGATGTCGCCAGCAGCAATCGTGCGATCAAGGAAGCGTCCTCCGGGTATGCCCCGTCTGCAACGGTTCACACCAGAGTACGCATGGCGGGTTTGACGAATTCGCCGGCGCGGAAATCAACCCGCCGGGAAGCCGCGGCACTTGGGAATCAGAATGCGGTCAATCCGGCTCGCGCCCTCGGGCGTCTTTTCCACGATCTCGTTGATGTACGCGCTGATCTCGCGGTTCATCGTTTCGAGCCCGGGCTCTTTGAGCTGGCTGTGCTGCGCGCGCCGGAAGATATAGGCGATGCCTTCCTTGATTTCGGCGGCGCGTGCCTGAAGCACCTCGGTCACCTTTTCCTCGTCGCGCTTCTTCACCTTGACAAAGACCGCGGCGTCCCAGATCCAGGCCTGCCCGCCGGTCATGTTCTGAAACTTGTCTTCAACAAGCGGCAATTCGACCAGCGCGTCGAGCTTGGCCTCGTCTTCCCCATGAAGTTCGCCGGCCTTCGATTCGGTCGGCTTGCGCACGGTCGAGCCGACCACAAAGAAGACCGCCAGCGCCTCGACGATCATGAGCACCGCGACGATCGCGATCGTTTTGATGGGCAGCCCGCCCTTCGCCGGTGCCTTCGCATCCGTCGCTGGCTTGGCATCTTTCTCGTCGGCCATGACACCCTCCCGGCCCGGTCCATCGGGCTTCGTTCCGGGGTGTTTCGACGAAAGTGGGGGCCCACTCAAGGCCGAAGCCGGTTCGGGGCTTGCCGCGGCGTTTCCGGTGCCCAACCAGTCGGCGCGCCGGAGTTCTCGGACGAACCCGGACCGGATTCAGGCAGCGCGCCGGAGCGCGGAGCGGTGGGTCGGCAGACCGAGCATGAGCCGCGCCATCGAACCGACATCGTCCGGGCCGGCGCCGCCGCGAATGGCGGAGAGACCGAAGATCAGTGCTTCGGTCTCGATGGTGCGCGTCGCCAGTCCATCTTGCGCGCGTTCCGAGAGCCAGTTGGCGCTCGATGTCAGGATCAGCAGCGAGATCGCGCCGAGAAACGCGGCGCCCGCGATCCACTCGTTGCTCGGCACCGGAACCCCGAGCACGCTGAGAAGGTGGAGGACGAGCACACCCAGCGGGAAGACGACAAGGCCGGAGGAGAATGCCGCGATGCGGCGGAGGACGCGCACCCGCCTTGCGGAAAGTGTTTCGGCGATGTGCTCGAGCTTCATCGCGATATCGGCGGGCTGATCCCCGTCGGCAAGCAGCTCGGCGCCGCGACGCAGCAGGCGCCAGGAGCATTGATCGCCCGTGCGCCGGATGCCGCGCTCGTCGCGTGCATCGGCGAGGGCGGCGAGCTGTTCGAGGCGAGCAACGATCTCGTATCTGGACGGCCGCGGAGCGAGCAGAACCCGTGCGAGCGAATCGAGTTTCAGGAAGCGGACGACCGCGAGGGCGATGAGCGATGCCGTCACGCACGCGGCAAACATCCAGAGCGCCGACGGAGGCATCGGAGCGACGGAAGCGGTTTGCGCGAGCGTCAGAGCGAGACGTTCCAGAATCGAATTCATGTTGCGTCCGGCGGGGGGTGTGGCGTCAGCGGCCGAGGGAGAGGAGCTGCTGGAAGAGATCGTCGGTTGTACGGATCACGCGCGTTGAGGCGGAGTAACCGGTCTGCGCGAGAATGAGGCCCAGGAATTCGGAACCGAGATCGACGTTGGAGAGTTCGAGCGCGCCTCCGACGATCTTGCCGGTGCCGAGATCGAGGGGCGAGGCGATGCCGGCGGTGCCGCTGTTGGGGCCGACGCGGTAGAGATTGCCCCCGAGATCAACAAGGCCTTCGGGGTTCGAGAACTTGGCGAGAACAACCTGCCCGAGCGTTCGGGAAAGCCCGTTGGTGAAGGCGCCCGTGATGATGCCGTCGTCGCCGACGGCGAAGCTCTGGAGCGTGCCGATCGCGGCGCCATCGACCTGCTGAGCCTGAAGGTTCGAGTTGCCGCTTGTATTGGCAAAGGCCGTCACTCCGCCCGATCCGCTGCTGAGCGAGATATCAAAGGTGAGAGGCGTGATCGCACCCGTTCCCGCGCGGCTGACCGAGATCGACAGCGGCGTGGTCGTGAGCAGAGCGCCCGAAGTACCGAAGCTGATGGTGCCGGTGCCCAGGTTGATCGAGCCGCTGTACGGGTTGCCGGATTCGGCGTACCAGCGCCAGTTGGATCCGGTGCCGCCGGGTGTCGATTCGAGCGAGAAGCCGATATTGATGTTGACAGGCGTGCCGAGCGAGTCGTACGCGACAAAGCTGGTGCGGACGCTCTCGCCGTCGGCGGAGGCGGCCTTTGTGGTGCTGAAGAGGCTCGATTGCACCTGGCTGCCGCTGGCGTCGAGGAGCTGCATGTTCGCGGGGTTCAGCGTGATGTCGTTCAACGAGCCCGTGTTGCCGACGATGGAGACGACGCCGGTTGCGGGGTCGAGCGTGATGCCGGTGGTCGCGCCGTCGGGGTTGGTTTGTCCGGGGACGATGCCGTAGGCGTTCTGCAGGAAGTCCATCAGGTCCTGCATGGTGGTGGTGCTGGTGATCGCGAGCTCGGAATCGGGCAGATTTTTGGCGTTGACGCCTGTCAGGCCCTTTTGTGCGCCGGTGATCCGCAGCGTCTGACCGGCCGCGAAGAGCGAGGTGGTGGTGCCGGCGATCGCGGGGTCATCGATGTCCACAAGGCGAGTCGAAGTTTCGACGAGGTTCGCTCCGCTCGGCGCGGGGCTGGCGCCGGTGATGACGCCCAAGCCGGACCCGGCGCTTGCGCGGAGCGAAACCGAAGCGCCGTGCGTGGGGAGCGAGCCGTTCTTGTTCAGGTTTCCCTGGAGCGCCGCGAGCGTGGTCGGCTCGGCGATGGTGAGCGAGCCGAGCGGGATCGACACGGGGCTGATGGCGGACTTGTCGAGGTTGAAGCGAGTGTCCACGCCGTAGCCCATCAGGCGTTCGCCGGTGAGCGTGACAAGTTCGTTGCGGCTGTTGGGGCGGAAGGAACCGGCGCGGGTGTACACCTGTTCGCCGCCGGCGCGCTGCACGACAAAGAAGCCTTCACCCTCGATGGCCATGTCGCGCGAATCGCCCGTTGCGTTGATCGCTCCGTTGCCGAAGTTGCGCTGCGTGCCCGCGGCCTGCACGCCCAGACCCACCTGTCCGGGGTTGGTGCCCCCGGTGTTGACGCCCGGCGCGCTCCCGATGCTGAAGGTGCGATTGAACATCGAGCCGAACATGACGCGGTTGGACTTGTACGCGGTGGTGTTGACGTTCGAGATGTTGTTGCCGATCACGTCGATCAGGCGCGAGTTGGCGTTCAAGCCGGAGAGGCCGGTGAAGAGGGCGTTGGTGGAGGCCATGGTTGCTTCCTCGGGCGGCCGATGCGACTCCGCGCAGCGAATCCGGTCGAACTCGGGACGCGAACTCCGTTCGTGTCAACTTGCTGATGCGACCGGACGGAACGCAATCCGCGGACCAACCACTAGGCGGCGGCCCGGGGATCACCGGAGAGGATCTTGGCCAGGCTGGGGTGGAATCCTGCGCCGGGCATGACCGGTTTCTGCGCCGAGGCGGTCTGATCGCCGGCGTGGATCACGGTGTCGATTCCCGACATGACCGCGGACTGCTTCATGTCGATCTGCTCGACCACCTGGCGCACGCCGACATCCACTTTGAGTGCCATGCCGTCGATCATCACAAGGGCGTGCTGCGCGCCCGCGGCTTCGGCCTTGTCCATCGCGTTGGCGACGCGGGCCATCTGGTCGCTGTTGAGCTGGACGCCCGATTCCGCCCGGATGTTCACGCCCCGATCGCTCGAGAGCTTGCCGGAAGCCTTTCCGGCGAGCAGCTCCGCGAAGCTCTGCCCCTGCACGGCGGCCGGCGCGGTCTGTCCCGTGCGGCGTTCGACGCCGGGGGGCAGGATTGTGGACGAGAGCGTTCGGAGCAGGTCGTTGTTCGCCATTACGTCAGCCCCAGTTGTGCCTTTTCTTCATCGGTGAGCGAGGACGGATCGATCACGCCGTCCATGTTGTCGATGTGGATGCTCTTTCCGGACGAGAGGTTGAGATAGACGCCGTCGTCGGTCTTCGAAACCGAGGCGACCTTGCCGATCGCGCGGGTGTTGTCGGTCGAAACGCCGCCGACGATCTTGCCCATCATGTTCGAAGCCGACGCGAACTGATTGTCGGAGACGAGCGAACCGAGCTTCTCCGACAGATCCATGCTCGACTGGATGTCGCGGATCTGCGACAGTTGCTGGAGCAGGGCGTTGGTGTCGCTCGGGGACATGGGGTCCTGATTGCTCAGTTCGGTCAGGATGATCTTGGTGAACTGATCGCTCGAGAGCGCGCTGAAACCGGTCGCCTTGGTGGACGCCTTGTTGGCGGTGCTGTCGAGAATGGACGAGGTGGTCGTCATGGGTGACTCCGATGGATTCGGGATCGCAAGCCGCGTGCCGCTAGGCGACGGCGTCGAGTTCGAGGTGGGCCTGCAGGGTCATCAGGCGGGCATCGACCGCGAGCGAAACCTGCGCGTCCGATGCCGATGCATGCGCTGTCGGAGCGTCGCCCTGCGGCAGGGCGGTCCAACCCTTGGAATGCTCGGGCGTTCCCTGCTTGGGCTGTTCGCCCGAGCCGAAGGGGTTGTTGCTGCCGCTTCCGGGCTGGTTCGATGACTGCTCGTTGGTGGAACGGCCCTCGCCGCTGCCGGTTTGCGAGTTCTGCTGATGAGACCAGTCCGGGATCGAAACAACTTCGATCTGATTCGCGGTCAGGCCGCGCGATTGCAGGGCATCACGCAGAGCGTTCATGTTGCTTGCCAACAGGTCCTTGGTTGCATCGCTCGTCGCCTCGAACCGGGCGGAGATCGTGCCCTGGTCGAACGTGAGCTGAATGCGGACTTTTCCGAGCGTCTCCGGAGACATCCACAGCGTTACCTGCGGCGTGTTCTGCCGGAATGCGGTGGTGAGGCCCCGCGAGATCATCGTTTCTGCGGCGGTGATCTCGGTTTCCGAGAGCCGGGGTGTCTCGTTGGTCGGTTGCGCAGGAGCCTTGAGCTTGAGCGTGACAGGCTGTTCGATTGGTCGCCCGCCCGGGACGCGCGGAGGTGCGACCTGATCGATCGGAGTGCCACCCGTCGAAGCGCTCCCGGCCGCGGCCGAAAGGCCGCCGACTGCTGCGCCGGTTCCGGTCGAGGCGCTTGCGGCGGTTGCGGCATTGTGGGCCGCGGCGACAGCGGCGCCGGCGGCCTGGTTGGTGGTTGCGGGGCCAATGCTTCTGGTGACCGGCACGCCTTCACCGACTCGCATCGTGGCCTGCTTGGAAGCCGGTTGCGTGGAGTTTCCGATCGGGGGCGTCACGTTTGGACCGGATTGGGTTGTCGTGCCGTTGGTTGGAATCGCTGCATCTTCCTGCGACTGCTGCTGCGGGACGATGAGGCGGAGCGGGTCGCTCGGCTGGCGTGTTTTCTGGCCAGCGGCATTCGCGCCGGCCTGTTCGGCAGCGGCCTCCGGATTCTGCGAGGCGGGATCGCTCTGCGTGCCGGTCGGGGGCTGTGAAGCAAGATGCGCCGGGGGATTGAGCGCCGCGTTGGGGGGGCGCGCGGTCGGCAACTCGTCGAGTGTCAATGGCACTTCGGGGGACGGATCATCGGTTGATGTCCCGTCGGAACGACGCGGCGAGGAGCTCTTGACCAGCGGGCCCGTTTCCTCGTCTTCCGGTCGGGGCGACTTGGGTGTCCGGGCGTCGTTGGGACGAGGCGAATCGGCGATCGACCTGTCGGACCGGCGATCGGGACGCGCGGAATCCGCGGCATCGCTGAACAGCCCCTGCGCTGTGTTCTGGCGTTGAGATTCGGATTGGAGCGAATCGGCGAAAGACTTCTCGCCCGTGTTTGGGGAGGCGGTTCCTGCGCCAAGGAGGCTAATGACTGCGCTTTGGCTGTTCGCGCGGGCCTGAATTGCGCTCGGAGCGGGGACGGAACGGTTGGAAACGGAGTTGGTCGTGGCGGTCATTTGGCAGGAACCTCCGGAGCGCGGAAAGCAAGGCCGCGCGTCCGGAGTCGTTCTAGCAAGTCCGCTGCCAGTTTCGGATCGTCCTGGATGAACTCGTTCACGACCTTGACGCGTGAACGGCTGTCCATGGAGTTCAAATAACTGACGACGAGGTCGAACCCGGTGTGGATTGTCGCGGCGGACCCTGTCGGGGCCGGCGTCATCGCGATCATTTCCTTCAGGGCCTTCTTGGCCTGGTCGGGCTTCAGGTCTTGGAGTGTTGAAAGCGTCTTTTTGAACTGGGCCGAACCTTCCTGTTCGAGGACGCGTTTACGCATCGCTTCGAACGCGGCCTGATCCTGGGTGAGCTGGTCGCGGTTTCGCGCGACTTCCGCCGCGTCGCGTGCCAGGGCGGAGCGGAGCAGATCAACCTGTTTTTCGAGGCTGGCGAGCTGCTGGCGCCGCACTTCCTCGCCTTGAGCGCTGAGCTCGAGCCGGTCGGCGGCGTTGATGGGCGGTCGCTGCGACTTGGCCTCTTCGGCTGCCTTGAGAACCGACTGGGCCGCCTTCGCATCGGCCTCTTCGCGCTGCGTTTTTTCCTGAACGATTGTCGGGGAAAAGAGCTCTCGCAGGCGGATCATGCGGTCCTTGTCGAGTCGGCCGCTGGCCTTGAGCCATCCGACGAAGCCGCCGATCGCGAGAACGTTCGCAACCGCGAGAATCGAGAGGATGGTCCAGAGTCGTTTCAAGCCTGTTCCTGCCTTGCCGCGAAGCCCATGACGCTGATCTCGTCGATCATCGCTGCCTCTCTCCTGCCTTCGGCTTCACGCCACGCTTCATATCGGCGCTCTTTGAGCTTTTCGACCGCTTTGCGTCTGGTGGCCGCTTCGAGAAGCTCCTTCCGGGCCAGATCGAGCTTGCGGTGAACCACGGCGAGGTGGTAGACGGTCTGCTGCGCCTTTGAAACGAAGTGCAGTGACATGTTCGCCTGCATGCGGACGCCCCCGGCATCGATCGAGCCGCCGGGGGAAAGTGCGGTGCGGAGGTCCTGCTTTTCAGCGGTGATCGAGCCCTGGTAGGTGCGCAGGCGATCCTCCAGGCTGAGGCGAACCCGCTCGAGTTCGCCCAGCGCGAGCTGTTTCTGGCGCTCCGCGGCGAGCCGCTGCTTCAACACTGCCTCGAGTTCGAATCGGAACTTTGCCAGGCGTCATCCTTTCGGAGTCATGCGGCGCGGGTTCGGGAGCGTGCCAGTCGCGCGCCGACAGCGGCCGCCTGTTCTGCGAGCTTGAGAAGCGATGCGCGTGCCTGATCGAATGTCGGGGCATCCCCTCCGTTCTGGCGGAGAAGTTCGTTGATCATGGGCTGGAGTTCGATGGCGACGTCGGCCTCGGGGTTCGAGCCTCGCGCGTACGCGCCGATCTGGACGAGGTCTTCGACTTCGCGGTAGACGGCCATGAGTCGGAGGATCTGGCGTCGCGCGGCCTGATGCGAAGGTTCGGTCACGTCGTCGGCGACGCGGCTGACCGAGTCGAGGACGTCGATCGCGGGGTAGTGGGCTTTTTGTGCGAGCTTGCGCGAGAGGATGACGTGGCCGTCGAGGATGCCGCGGGCTGCATCGGAGACCGGTTCGGTCATGTCGTCGCCTTCGACGAGGATGGTGTAAAGGCCCGTGACCGACCCGCCGGTCTGGAGCGTTCCGGCACGTTCGAGCAGGCCCGCGAGCGCGGAGAAGACGCTCGGGGTGTAGCCTTTGGTTGCGGGCGGTTCTCCGACGGAGAGGCCGATCTGTCGCTGGGCGTGCGCGAAGCGTGTGATGGAGTCCATCATCAGCAGCACGTCCTTGCCCAGGTCTCGGAAGAACTCCGAAACGGAGCAGGCGAGACGGGCGGCGCGAAGACGGAGCAGAGGCGATTCATCGCCGGTTGCGACGATGACCACGCTGCGTTTCAGGCCTTCGGGCCCGAGCGCGTGCTCGATGAAGTCCTTGACTTCGCGACCTCGCTCGCCGATCAACGCGATGACATTCACATCCGCAGCGGTTCGCTTCGCGATCGTGCCGAGCAGCGTGCTCTTGCCCACGCCGGGGCCCGCGAAGATGCCGAGGCGCTGCCCTCGTCCGAGTGTCGTCATCACATCCATGGCGCGGACGCCCGTTGCGAGCGCACGATTGATTCTCTTGCGGCGCATCGCCGAAACCGGCTCGGGGCTGAGCGGAACAGGATGGATGTCGCGGATCGCAGGGCCGCCATCGATCGGGCGGGCGAGACCGTCGAGCACGCGCCCGAGCATCAGGCGGCTGACGCCGACGGTGGGGGACGATTGCTCCGCGTGGACACGGTCTCCGGCGCGGATGCCCCCGGTCTGCCCGAGCAGCATGATGACGGCGTGTTCCTTTGTAAAGCCGACGACTTCGCCGGGGATGGGTTCTGCGCGAACGCCCGCGCTCGAGTGGATCGTGACCATCGCGCCCACGGGCACCGGAAAATCCTCGACCAGGACCGACATGCCGCGCACGGCGGAGACCGCACCCTTCAGCAGCAGCGGCTGCGTGCGATGCACGGTCGCGATGGCGCTCGAGAGGGTTGTCACGGCGTGCTTTCGGGCTTGGCGGCGGGGGCCGCGTTGGATGCCGGGGCGGGCACGATGGCCTGCACGATCCGGTCGAGCTGCACGTCGATTCGGGCGTCGATTTCTCCGCCGGCCATTCGCACGATGCAGCTTCCTCGCCCGGCGGTCGCGTCGTCTTCGAGCTCGGCGTTCTGCGCATTGGTGCAGCGGGTGAGGAGTCCGGGAAGAGCCTGTTCGATCAGCGGACGGTCTTCGGGGTGGATCACGATGCGGATGCTCGAAGGCCGAACAACCATGCGGAGCGCTGCTTCGAGCTGTTCGATCACTGCTTCCGGACGGTATTCGATCTCCTTTTTCACGACGGCGCGCCCGATCTCGACCGCAAGGCGGAGCACCTCTGTCCGCGCCTCGAGCAGGAGCGCATCGCGCCCTTTCTCGAACTCGTTCAGCGTGCTGTTCCAGCCGGAGAGAAGCGTCGCGAGCTGCGCCGACACGGCGGTGATTGCCTGCTTCCGGCCCTCGCTTTCGCCCGAAGCGAAGCCCTCGCGGTGGCCCTGTTCGCGCCCCTGCTTGAGCCCTTCTTCGCGCGCGCTCGAGAGAAGGCGATCACGCTCCGCACGCGCATCGGCGAGCATCGTCTCGACTTCGCGCGATGTCTGCTCGCGGAGCTGATTGCCTTCGCGGACGAGATCGCCGAGTCGATAGACGATCGCATCGGTGAGCGGTGTGGATCGATCGGATTGACGGATGAGGGCCATGGAGCATCCGGAGGCGGTGGTGTGGGCGGGTTAGACGATGAGCTCCGCGTCGCCGCCGCGGCCCTGGATGACGACTTCGCCGGCTTCTTCCAGGCGACGGACGACATCGACGATGCGCTGCTGCGCCGCCTCGACATCGCTGACCTTGACCGGGCCCATGAACTGGATGTCCTCGCGGACGAGCTGAGCGGCACGCTCCGACATGTTTTTGAAGATCTTGTCCTGCAGGTCCTGGCTGGCGGTCTTGAGTGCCAGAGCAAGCTCGTCGTTCTCGACCTCCTTGAGCACGGCCTGAATCCCTTTGTCGTTGACCATCTTGATGTCCTCGAACACGAACATCAGGCGACGGATCTGCTCGACGAGATCCGGGTCTTCGGATTCGAGCCCTTCGAGGATCGCCTTCTCGGTCGCGCGATCGGCGAGGTTGAGGATCTCCGAAACAGTCGGGACGCCGCCGGCTTTCTCCATGCTCTGCACGAGCATGTTGGCGAGGCGGCTTTCGAGGCCCTTCTCGACTTCGCGGATGACCTCGGGGTTGGTCTGCTCCATGTTCGCGATGCGCTTGATGACTTCGATCTGCTTCTGGAGCGGCAACCCACCGAGGATCTCGGCGGCCTTGTGGTGCGCGAGGTGGCAGACGATCAGCGCGATTGTCTGCGGGTGCTCGTCCTGGATGAAGGTGAGAAGGTTTTCGCTCTCGGCCCGCTGCAGGAAGCTGAAAGGAGTCTTCTGAACCTGCGTCTGGATCTGCGCGAGAACGCGTTCGGCCTGCTTGGGATCGAGCGAATTCTGGAGGACCGCCTTGGCGTAATCGAGGTTGCCCTCGGTCGCGTACTGGCTGGCGATCGAGACGTTGTAGAACTCTTCGATGACCTGGTTCTGGAGCCGCTTGGGAACACGGCCGAGGCTGGCGAGCTCGCGCGTTACCTCTTCCACGGTTTCGGACGCCATCGACTTGAGCACCGACGCGGCTTGCTCCGGCCCGAGCGCGAGCAGCAGCACCGCCGCCTTCGTGACGCCTTCCACGTCTTCGATGCTGTCGGGGAGTTTTTCGTGCGGTTTGCGGGGCATCTGCTTCACTCGTTCCTCACGGCTCCGTGGCGATCCACCGATTCAACAACTTCGCGGCGCCCTCGGGGCTTCCCTTGACCCAGTCGGTTACCTGATCGAGCATCTTTCCGGTGCGGACCTCGGCGTCGTCAACCTCGATGCCCATCATGGGTGCGTCGCTCTCGTCGGCTTCGCCGATCAGGTCGTTTTTGGTGGCCAGGGCGGGCGGAAGGCCCACGATCTCTTCGGGCGATGGGATCGCGGCGCCGCCGCCGGCACGCCGGACCATGATGATCATCATGCCCATGGCGAGCAAGGCCATGCCGCCCAGCGCGATCGTCTCGATCATCGTGGTGCTCAAGCCCAGCGGCATCCCGGAATTGCCGGTACCGCCCGGACCGTTCCCGGTTCCCGTGCCGGAGCCGCCTGCGAGGGTCATTGCGACAACGTCCAGCGGGATCATCGAAACACTCACCTGGGCCGCGAGAAGCTTGGTCAGCTCTTCGTTACTCAGGCCCGGATTGGCCGAAGCGATCATCGCCTTCACGTGCGGAACGATGCTCTCGATGATGCGGGGACGGATGTCTTTCTCGAACTTGGTGTTCACCTGTTCATCGGTCGGCCCGGTCGGAGCATCCGCGGGAGCAGTCGTTCCCGCGGCCGCCGCGGGCTGCGGAATCTGCGATGCGACGAACGCCCGCGGCACGTTGACCGAGACAGCCACCATCGAAGGGCGGCCCTTGTTGTCGATGATCACGTCCTGGATGCGCCCCGGGAAGTTGAGGAACTCGCTTTCTTCTTCTTTCGTGCTGTTGCCCGCCGGTGCCGGCATGCCGGTCGCGTTGACGTCCATGCCGACATTCGATCGGATGCCGACTTCGCCTCCGGGGGCGGCGCCGGCCTGTGTCTGAGAGGTGCCCCGCTCGCGCTTGATGAGAGAGATCGTGCCGCTGTCTTTCGGGAGGAACTCCTCCCGAGTGCGGTTGAGCCGGGAGTTATCGATCTGTGTCGTGACGGCGACCATTACCTCGGGGATGTACGAGAGGAACCCGACCAGTTTTTCGCGTGTCGAGTTTTCCCACTTGGTGACATCTTCGAGGTAGGTCGAGGACGCGAGATCCTCCATCGCGGTCGCGCGGCGTTGGCGGCGCAGGTTGCCGTCGATAACGCGGACGCTTTCGATGGAGAGCCCGGCCTTGCTGCTCGCGATCAGCGCCGCGATTGCATCGACCGTGGCCTGATCGAGCCCGCCCTTGCCCTGAGCGAAGACCGCGGCGGAGGCGGTCGGTTTCCGCGAACCGGCGCCCAGACCCTGGCGTTCGGGGGCGTCGATGATGACGGTCGCCTTGGCAATCCCGTTGAACTTGGAGATCACCGAAGCAAGCTCATTCTGGAGCGCGAGGTTGTACGACTGCTCGTTCTGCTGGCGGGTCGAGTACCACGTCTGCTTTTCGAGCATGCCCTGGAAGAGCATCGAAGTGTCTTCGGGCAGGTTGCCGGATTCCGCGTAGCGGGAAAAGAGCGCGTGATGCTGCGCGGAGGGCACCCACGGATGGGTTCCCTTCATCATGGGAGTGACATCGTGGTTCTTGAGCCACTCGGTTGCCTTGGCCTGTTCGACATCGGTCGCGCGGGGAAGGAACTCGGTGTATTCCTGCTTTGCCGACCAGGACCACACGAGCATCAAGGACATCACGGCGATGACCGTGACCAGTGCCACCAGCAGCTTGTGGGTGAGCGTGAGCTGGCCGAGGTATTTCTGGATCGTCGCCAGGGTATTGCGAAGCTGATCCACGTCTCGGGGCCTCCTGCCGGTTCGTCGGCGCATCCTGCACCGAGGCGAAGGCGTGCTCGGTTGACCGAACGCGACCTTCGCGACCAGTCATTCGGCCGCGGAGCGATGCTTGCTTGAAAACGTGCGCACTCTCGGCGCTCAGGAGTTGCGCGAGGCCCGCGCCGAATCTGCGCTCTTCTCGAGCGGTGCGTTCAGACGCGAGTCTGCTTCAATTCGTCGTAGGCTTCCATCACGCGGTTTCGGACGGCCTGGAGCATCCGGAACGCCGAATCGGCCTGTTGCGTCGCGAGGATCACGCCCTCGAGGTCGTCGCGTTTTCCGGTCGCGATGTCTTCCATCGAGCGGTTCGCCTGCTGCTGCAACTCGTCCACCCGCTTGATGTTGTCGATGAGGGCGTCCTTGAAGGATGCGCCGCCCTGCGCCCCCCCGACGTTGCTGCCCCCCGGCACGGAAACGGGCCGGACTGGTTGCGAACCGGAGATGAAACCGAGCGGATCTGCCATCGCCTTGCCTCTTCTGCGCGTCCGGGCGGATTCCTTTCCTGCCCGATCACCTGCATGCTACCCACGACTCCGTCGTTCTGCCGACGCATCTCGCAAATGCCGCGCCGAACCGAGGACCGATCCCGGAATTTGCTTCAGGCGAGCAGTCGGAGTGCTTGCGACATCATCTGTTTGGTCGTTTCGGCGGCGACGACGTTTGCCTCGTACGCCCTCGCAGCCTCCATGGCGTTGAGTTGTTCGATCACCGGATTCACGTTGGGTTCGGGGACGTACCCGCGCTTTTCGCCTTTTTGAATGGCGTAGGGGTTCGACGGGTCCCACCGATAGTTGAATTCACCCTGATCGATGCGGATCGCCGCGACATGAACGCCGAGCGAGCGGCCTTCGGCGGTCGATGCCTGCGGATCGCCCGGAGCGAACATGACCTGGCGCGCGCGATACGGGTTCACATTGCCCTGGGCGTCGAGAATGGTCGATCGGTTGGCGATGTTCGCGGCGATCGCGGCCATGCGGGCCCGCTGAACGGTCATGCCGCTGGTTGAGATGTCGAGTGCACCGTACATCAAAGGCTCCGTGAAGCTGCCCCGAAATTATGTGACTGTGCGTGTTTGTAACTGGGGGGGATCGGGCATCAGGGGCGCTGGGCGATCGCCGACTTCAGAAGGTCGAACCGGGTTCGGAGCAGATCGACGTTCATGCGATAGAACGCGGCGTTCTCCACCGAATCCTGCATGAGCCGCTCGAGATCCCGGTTGTTCTTGTCGTGGAAGAGAACGCCGCCTTCGGACGATGGAGAGGCTCGATTCGGAACGAGGTGTACCGTGCCGTTCAGGCCCATCTGAATGGCGCCGGACGACCGGAACGGCAGTTCGCCCGATTCGCCCCCGGATTGCCGCCGCCGGTTCTCGACAGCTTCGGAGAGGGCCCGTTGAAACTCCGACGCGGAGACGTTTCGCTGGATGAAATTCGGCGTCGAGACGTTGGCGATATTGTGGGCGATGAGCTTCTGGCGTTCGCCCGCAAATTGCAACGCGGCCGACAGGGTCGGGATAGCGCCGGAGTTGGTCAGATCGGTGAACACGCTGGGCGATCTCTGCAATTGCGAGGCCAGAGCCGGCGGGTGAAGCTTGGAACGAGGTCTAGAGCGAGGCCTCAACCAGGCGCAGTTCTTTCCATTTCTTGAGCTTCAGGCCCAAAGTACGGACGCCGATGCCCAGGGCGCTCGCGGTACGTTGCCGGTGGCCGTTGAACTTGTGGAGCGCCTCGATGATCGCCTCGCGCTCCAGTTCTTCGAGCGTCCGAATCACCGACGAAAGGCTGCTGGATGCGGTGGGTTTGCCTTCAACCTGTGCCGCGGCTGCGGGATGTCCGATCGGATTGGCTGCGGCGGTGCCGTTGAGATTGGTGAGCGGGGTTGCCCGTACCGGCGTTGCGTTGAGCCACGAGTTCAGAGATTCGGGGCCGACGGTGACCGGTTCGTCCGAATCGGTGCGACCGAGTAGAACGACGGCCCGCTCGCAGATGTTCTGCAGTTCACGAACGTTGCCGGGCCAGGTGTAACCCTGCAACAGTCGCACGGCTTCGGGGCTCAGCTTCAGGCAGGCCCGTCCCTCACGCTTGCACACCAACGAAACGAAGTGATTGGCCAGTGCGCCGACGTCCGCGACTCGGTCGGCAAGCGCCGGGACGTGTACGGGCAAGACGTTCAAACGGAAGAAGAGATCCTGCCGGAACTCGCCCGCGGCGACGGCGGCGGTCATGTCGCGGTTGCTGGTGGCGATGACCCGGACGTCCACGCCGATCGAAAGGCTGCTGCCGACGCGCTCGAAATTTCGTTCCTGGAGCACGCGCAGGAGCTTGGCCTGGATTCGGGGCGAAACCTCGGAGATTTCATCGAGCAGGAGCGTGCCACCGTCGGCGAGCTCGAAGCGGCCCTTCCGGAGTTTCTCGGCCCCGGTAAAAGCGCCCCGTTCGTGGCCGAAGAGTTCGCTTTCGAGGAGGCTTTCGGAAAGGGCGGCACAATTCACGGCGAGGAACGGGCCGCTCTTTCGGGGCGACATCTCGTGGATGGCCCGAGCGACGACTTCCTTGCCCGCGCCCGACGGGCCAGAGACGAGGATTGTGCCCTGTGAAATCGCGATGGCGCGGATCTGATCGCGGAGCTTGCGCATCGGTTCCGAGTCGCCGACGAGTCTGGCGACACCGTGCAGGCTCGGGCCGCCCGCGCGATCGGCCCCCTCGATCGCCGGAGAATTCTCGCTCAGTCCGGCGGCGGCTCGGAGCAGCTTGTTCTCGCGGAGAACCCGGCCGTGTTCCGCGGCACGCTTGACGGTGATGACGAGTTCGTCGCCCTCGAACGGCTTGGTGAGGTAATCGAACGCCCCCTGCTTAATCGCAGAGACCGCGGTTTCGATCGTGCCGAAGGCGGTCATGAGCACGACGGGCAGGTCGTCATCGATCTGCCGGATTCGCTCCAGCAGCTCGATGCCGGTCATGCCGGGCATCTTGAGATCGGTCACCACCACGTCCGGCCGCTTGGCGGCGATCTGCTGGATCGCGGCCGGCGCGTCGGAAGCGGTCGAAACCGTGAAGCCGGCGCGTTCGAGCGTCCCCCCGACGCTCTCCCGCATGAGTTCCTTGTCGTCAACTACGAGCACACTGCGCATGCGCACGACTCCGTCGTACTCGTGCCTTCTTCTTTCACGCGGCCCCGGATAGCCTCCGATCCGGTCCGACCGCGACAGCAACGAGCGGCAAATTCTGCTCGGTGTCACCCATCGGCTGTCCGGACGACTTCACACGAGAACTTTCTGCGCGTTGCTTTGTTCGGGGCACCCCGGGCAGTTGGTTGTTCGTCGATGCGGCAACCGGGAACTGGAGCTCGATCGCCGCCCCTCCGTTGCGTCCGTTCGCGGCCACGACGCGGCCTCCGTGGGCGTCCATGATCCGGTGGACAATCGCCAAGCCAAGGCCCGTGCCGGCTTTGCGCGTCGTAAAAAACGGATTGAACATCCGGCGCAGGACCTCTTCGCTCAGGCCGGGGCCGGAATCGGCGACTCGGATGCCGAGAAGACGCTCGCGCTTTCCTTGAGAATCGGCGACGGTGTGCCGGACGGCTTCGAGCGAGAGAATCTTTGTCGGTATCTCCGATTCGATCATCGCTTCGATGGCGTTGCGGATGATGTTTGTCACCGCCTGAGACGCGAGCGACGGGTCGAGCGGGACAGTTGCGTTGCTCTTCCGGTCGTTGCGGACGATTTCTATCCGATCCCAGCCCTCCACGCCGTCGTGCTGGCACGCCGCGAGCGCCCGATCGAGGATGTCGGAGATCGGGGCTTCTTCTTTCTGCACGCGGAATTCTCGGGAGAACGTCAGCACATCGCCGACCACGGCGTTCAGCCCCTTCGCCGAGGTGATGATTTTTTCCGCCAGTTTCTGCTGCGCCGGACGATCGATCAGATCGTCCTTGAGCATCCGGGCAAAGAGCGAAATGGAGCCGAGCGGGTTTCGGACCTCGTGCGCGATTCCCGCGGCCATTTCGCCCAGGGCCGCCAGGCGCTTGGAGCGGGCGAGCTGCTCGTTCGCTTCGGTCAGTTCGCGGGTGAGCCGCGCGACCTCACCCCGGAGCTGCTCGTGCGTTTCCTGCAGCCGCCCCGTCACGGAGTTGAACGCCGACATCAGCTCGGCGAGGTCGGCCGAAGTCAGTGGGGGTTGTGTCCGGGCGGTCGGGTCGGGTGCCGGGTGGTTTGTTGCCGTTGACATGGGCCTCGTGCTCCGCCGAGGTTGGAGAAGTGGGGGACGGAAACGAATCAGACTCTGCGATCCTGAAAACCGGGCTCCGCCGGGGGCCTGGCGCCCGAGTACGCGGCGGCCGCCGCACGGCCGGAATTCACTCCCGCGAGGGTTCTGGCCAGTTCATCGCGTCGTTGCGCGAGGGATGCGGTGTGATGCCGATCGGTCTCGGCGATCGTCCGCGCAAGCTCGCCGATGGCGCGCCGGCGCTGGGCGATGAGCGTGCGTTGGGGGTCGCCCGCCGGAATTTGCGTGATGCGGAGGTCGATCTCGCGGCCGAGCGAAGTTGCACGATCAAGTATCCGGGCCCGCTGTTCAAGGACGGCGACGAGCTGCTCGGGTTCGTCCTCTTCGATCACGCGTTCCTGGGCGTGGCAAAGCTCGCCGACTTGTGCAAGCAGGTCGTGCTGCTGTCCGAGCATGTCGAGAATGGCCGCGCCGGCTTGGGTCTGTTCCAAAATGAACCTCCGCACGCCTTATTTCGTCACTCTGGGCGTTCGTGGTCCAGTGTCTCGCCGGTTGCGAGGCGGTCGGTGGCATCGAGCCAGCGTTCCCAGTCGGCCTTGGACATGGGCAGATTGGGGTCGTTCCAGACTTCGGGGGGGAGGCCGCGATAGAACCGTTTGGCGCGTTCGTTGGCAGTCAGAGCCGCCTTGACATCGCCGCGCTGCAGGTTGGCGTTGACGATCTGGATCATCGCGACCAGAGATGCGGGGTCGTTCGGGTAGCGGTCACGGGCGGCGGTATACGCGCGGATCGCGCCGTCGTAATCGGCAAGGGCAAACGAGCAATCCGCGAGATAGAAGCAGGCGTTTCGGAGATACGTCTCTTCGACGGCCGTTCGCTTTGCGGCGGGCTTTGCGTCGAGCGAGCGTCGGACCTGATCGAAGCCCGAGGCCGCCCTCTGGAGGCGTTCGATCCGAGTCGCATCGAGGTTGCGGCGTTCTTCATCGGGCATTCCTTCCGCCATCGACTTTTCGATTTTCTGAGCGGAGAGGCGGTAGCTGTCGGCCAGGCGGAATTTCGCCAATTCCATCCCGCGCTGCTCGGGATAGCGACGCAGCAGCTCGTCGATGTTCTCGATCGCGCGTTCGGGCTCGCCGGTGCGGTAGAACATGGTGCCCATTTCTTCGAGCGCGTCGCGGAAGCCGGGCGAATCGACGCCCACCACCGAACCGTTGATGACGGCTTTGAGCATCTCGGTTGCCCTGGCCACCGACTCGGGCTGGCCGCTCGCGAGATACGTTTGAGCGAGCGGAACGTAGCTCGCATCGGCGAACGGGCCGCTCCCCGGCTCGCCCGGAAGTCCGTCGCGCGTCGCGATCAGGTTTTCGTAGGTTTTCGCGGCAAGGTCCAGATCGCCCCGAGACTGGTAGCAGCGACCGAGCCGGAAACGGGCTTCGGCCATGCGCGGATCGGTGGGAAACTCGTCGGCAAACTGCTTGAAGAGCGTGATGGCCTTGTCCTGATCCCCGGCGCGATCGAAGCTATCGGCGGCACTCCAGAGTGAATCGGAATACCCCGGCCCGTTCTGGCCCGCGATCATGCTCGCGTGCGTGCGCAGCGCGTTCGCGGCGGCGAGGAAATGCTCGCGGGCGCGTTTGCGCGTCGTGGGGTCCACATCGTCGATGCCGGTGGCGGCGTTGCCGCCGGTGGCTTCGGCGATGGCCTCTTCGGCGAGCTTGCGGTTCGATTCGCCGAGCCCGAGGACGACATCGGCGGGAGCGCGCCCCTGCGGATAGAGCGATTCACCGATCGACGCGAAGCGCAGCGCCGTACGCGAATCGCCCGATTCAAACTTGGTGCGGTACCGGGCCATCGCGCTCGTCGCAACCCGCTCGCGATCGATCGAACTCGTGAGGCTTGAGTCGCGGAAAGTATCGACGAGCCGCGAATACGCATCGAGCGACGCCTCGGCCTCGTCGAGCGAGAAAAGATTCTCGGCGATGCCCAGCAACGCTTCGCGCCGGAACCGCTTGCTCCCCGGTGCGTCGAGCACCTTCTGGTACAGGTCTTTCGCGGCCTGAAAATCGCTGCGGCTTTCCGCCACGCGGGCGAGGTTCAGCCGAACCTTGCTTGTCAGCGGTTCGCGGTCACCGGCGAGTGTTTCCGCTCGCGTCAGCCACTTTTCGGCTTCCGCGTGCTTGCCCTCCTCGATGTAACCCCAGCCCAGGAGGGCCAGCAGTTCCGCCCGTTCCTCGGCGGAGCTTTCTTCAACCCGTGGCAACTGCTGAAGCATTCCACGGATCGCCTCTTCGCGATAGCCGCCCAGCAATCGAAGCTCCGCCTGACGGGTCATCGCCCAGACGCGATCCGAATCGCTGAGCGCGGGTTCGGAGAGCAGCCAGGCAACAAGGTCGGTCGCTGTCTGCTGATCGGGCACGGGCTGGGCCAGCAGCTTCGTCGTGAGCTTCCGGATCAGGGCGATGCGGCGCTGTTGATCGCCGCTGGGGAGTGAGTCGATCCGCTTGCGTGCTTCGTCGAGCCGGTCGAGCGCCATGAGGCTGACGGCGAACCGCTCGATATCCGTCGCCTCGAGACGCTGCTTCAGTTCCTCCGCACGCACATAACTGCGGATGACATTTTCATAGTTTTCGGCACGCTGCAGCTTGCGCTGGTAAGCCGCCTCGAAGATCGACCGCGCCGCGAGCAGGTAATAGCGCTTCTCGTCTTCCGAAGAAAGCTTCCCCTTCTCGATCTGCGGCCAGACATCCTCATTGAGAATCGTCAGGGCGTCTTCGAACTTCTCGGCATCGACCAGCTTGGAGGCCTCGTCAATACGCGGCGCCACATCGACCGCCGGACGCGCCAGGATGACCGCGCCGATACCGGCAACCAAGAGCACGCCCGAAAGAATGAGCACCGGTACCTGCCAGGCGTCGCGCCACGTGACGCGGCTTGTCTCGGCCGGAGCCGGATCTGGCGGCGGTGGATTCTGCTGCTCCGTCACATCATCCATCCAATAGAAGGAGGGAGCGCCGGCAGCGCTCCCCGATGAAAAACCGGCAACTTCTGCTCTATCGGGCCTCGGCGGGGGGTCGCTTCAACCCGAAAATCGGCTTTCGGACCCTGTCCGGAGCCCAGGCTCACAGGCGCTCGCGGCGGTCGGGTTCGTGCACACGCCATCCCTGGCCGCGGGCTCATGCGGGCACAAACCGCCCCTTCGATGGTGGGTTGCCACGCCGGAGCACGACAACCTCCACTTTGCGCGCGCCGGGCTTGAAGATCCCTTCGAGGCGGTTGGCCGTGACCACGACTTCATTGCCGGAGCTGCGAGCCTCGAAACGCGTGACAGCGAAATCGCCCTTCTCGAAGCCGAAGCCGTCTCCCGCGTCTTCGTAGAGCTCGCCCGATGCCGTTCCGTCTGCGCCGAGTGCGACCACCAGCGTGAGCGGATCGACCGGACGCTCGCCATCGAACTGCATCACCGGACCGACCGGGAGAATCCTGCCGGCCCGAACAAACAGCTCCGGCAGGTTGTCATCCAGCACCTTGCTCCCCGGCGTTGCTTCGGAACCGATTTCGAGCAGCGCGAGCGGGAACCAGGCGTCCTCGCCCAGCGGCAGTTTCGCGCGAGCGCCGCCCGTGCCGGGTTCCCACACATTGCACCGCACAAGCAGCGTTTCGCCGAGGAGGAACGCATCGTCCACGCTGCGGAGCGCGGGGTCTGTCGGATCCGCAAAGAAGAGCGGACGCGCGACCGGCAGTCCGATCATGTGCGCCTCACGGAAGAGCGTGTAGAAATACGGAAGCAACCGCGACCGACGTTCGAGCGCGTGCCGGCAGGTGCGTTCGCACTCGGGGCCGAAGCTCCACGGTTCGTGCGCCACGCTGTCCTTGACGCTGTGCGCGCGTGCGAATGGCAGCATCGCGCCGATCCCCATCCAGCGTGCAAAGAGCGTCGCATCGGCATTGTCCGCGAATCCTCCGATGTCCGGTCCGACGAACGGCTGACCGCTCAGGCCCAGATTCAGCACCATCGGAATCGACCAGCGCAGGTGGCGCCAGTTGCTCTTGTTATCGCCGGTCCACGTTGCCGCGTAGCGATGCCCGCCCAGGAAGTTCGAGCGGGTCAGAATGAACGGCCGCTTCTCGGGATTCGCCCGTTGAATCCCCTCGCGGCTGGCGCGCACCATCTGCATCCCGTAGATGTTCCTGTAACGCAGGTGATTGCCCGGCCCGCCCAGGTTCTCATCGGCCTCGTGCAGGTTGCTCTCGGGCATCTGCTTGTTCGGAACATCGAAGACCGCCGGCTCGTTCATGTCGTTCCAGACGCCATCGATCCCCGTCGCCATGTATTCGGCGTAGAGCCCGGCCCACCAATCACGCGTTCGCTTGCGGGTGAAATCGGGGAACGAGCACGGGCCCGGCCACACCTTGCCCACAAAGTCGTAGCCCCAACGATTCTTGACGAAGTGGTCGCCGTGCTTGCCGCTGCGATACGCCGGGTACTGATCGTCGGTCATCAGCCCCGGATCGATCATCCAGACGCTCTTGAACCCGATGCTGTGCAGGTAGTCGTTCAACTCTCTTGGATTGGGGAACTTGCCGGTGTCGAACGTGAAGCACCGGAAGCCGAACATGTAGTCGATGTCCATCCAGATCACGCCGCACGGAATCTTGCGCGAGCGGAAGCCCTCGGCGATCTCGCGCACCTTCGAATCCGGCTCGTAACTCCAGCGGCACTGCTGATACTGAATCGCCCAGCGTGGGGGCATCTGCATCTTGCCGACCATCGCCGCGAGCTGCCGCAGAACATCCTGTGCGTTCTTGCCCTCGAGAACCACGAGGCCGGGGCTTTGTGTTTCGCGGGTCGTGAAACGCGCGGCAAAGAAAATCCCTTCACGAAGGTCCACGACAGCCCGGTGCGTCGTTTCGTAGATCACACCGAAGGCCGAGCCATCCTTGCGGACGCCGAGCACCCACGGGTGTGCCTGGTAGAGCGAAGGCATCGACTCTTCGTATCCGAAGCAATCGGTCGTCCAGATATCGCGACGGATGCCGACGCGGTTCAGCCGGCCCGGTTGCTCGCCAGTTCCGTAAAGACTGGTGCCGGGTTCAATATCAACCGCCGCGACATTCCAGCCCTTGTGCTGAGCGAATCGAATGGATTCCTGCCCTCGTGCGCATTCGAAAGCCGGGAACGACCGGGTTTCCGCGGGTTGCCGGGTATACGCCGGGAATGGAACGCCCGGCACATCGAGAAAAGTGGGATCCCGAAACCGGATTCCGTCCTGTTCGAGCTTTCGGGCAACGCCGGCTCTCCAACGCGACACATCGGACCGCTTTGGAGCTCGGGAAAACGAGTAGTCTTGAGGAGTGCGGGTCATTGGAGTGCCAAAGGCAGATCGCCGGAGGAGATGGAGGGGGGAGTGGGGGGGTGGGGATTGGAGCGCGGAACAGTCGGCGAGGGTAGGAGTTACGCGGAAGTGCCGGACGGAATGCAAGCGGGAGCGCATCATTCCGAACAAGCCCCTGGATTGGCTGAAAGTAAGCCCGAAATCAGGGACAGCTCGAACTCCCTTCGGGACGCAGTTGAACGCGGGTCTAATGGAGGTTTCATGAGTTCGCGGGCTACATTCCGATTCGGAGTCGTCGTTCTGGGCGCCCTCGCAGCTTCCTCTCTGTCCGGATGCATCATCGTGTCGAACAGTTCGAGCGATAGCCCGAGGTACAGCGAGACGCGCACCATGCGCGTTCCGGTCGGCGCGGGGGCGGGCGTGGACGTCAAGACGCGCAACGGCAGCGTCGAGGTTTCCTCGAGCGCCGCGTCCGAAGCGGTTGTGACCGCCACGCTCCACGCGCGAACGCAGGAGCGGCTTGATGAGACGCGCGTGATCGCCGAAGCGGTGGGGAACCGTCTTGATGTCCGGGTCGAGTGGCCGAACAACCGCGCACAATCGGGTGAAGGTTGCAGTTTCCGCATCGATGCTCCGAGCCCGAGCGGGGTCCGCATCGAAAGCTCCAACGCCCGCATTTCGCTGCGGGACTGCGCGGGGCACGCGGAGCTCGATACGTCAAACGGGTCGATCCGTGTGATGAATCACGCGGGCGACGTGAACGCGACCTCTTCCAACGGCAAGATCGAGCTGCGCGACATCACGGGCGCCGCCGACGCCAACACAAGCAACGCCTCGATCGACCTTGTGAATGTCTCGGGCCGGGCCTTTGCCTCGACATCGAACGCCTCGGTGCTTGTGCACCTGGCCGAAAACTCGAGCGGGCCGGTCCAGATCCGGTCGTCCAACGGCAGTATCGATCTCGCGCTCGGTCGAGACTTTGCCGGCGACCTTCGACTCTCGACTTCCAACGGACGGATCCGATTCGATTCGCCCGTTCGGGTGCAGGACATGGAATCGAACCGCTCCGCGAATCTCCGCTTTGGAACCGGGGGCGGGGCTTCGTCGGCGATCACGTCGAACGGTTCGATCACCATCACCTCCAACGCATCGGCCGAGGCACTGTCGCCCGCGGCATCGAGGTAGCTCGATCGACGGACGCGGGTTCCAAACAGGAGTACAAACATGCAGATCGGCACGGCACTGGGCATTCTGGCGGCTTCGGTTGTTTCTGTTTCCTGCGTTCTCGGCGTCGAGACGGTCAAGGAAACCCGGGAGCTCAACGTCGCGACCGCTTCGGGTGCGGCGCTCAAAGTCCGTACATCAAACGGCGGGATCGCGGTCGTTCACGGCGATTCGAGCGAAATGCGGATCAAGGCGACCCTCACCGCCAAGAGCAAAGAGCGTCTCGAGGCGATCCGAATCGTCGCGACCAACGACCCGGCAACAGGAAACGATGTGCGCGTCGAGTTTCCGGAGCCCGTCAAGGGTGAGCAGGAAGGCTGCTCGCTGGTGATCGAAGTTCCGAAGGCGACGAATGTGAATCTGGCCGCGACCAACGGCAACATCGCGTTGAGCGGAACGGCCGGCACGGCGAAGCTGGAGAGCAGCAACGGTGGTGTGGAGATCAAGGGGCACGATGGCTCGGCGGACATCGCCACTAGCAACGGGCCGGTGACGGCTTCCGCGGTCTCGGGGCCCATCAAGATCGCCACCAGCAACGCGCCCGTGACGCTCGATCAGGTCGGCGCTCCGTTCCGCGTCTCCACTAGCAACGGCCCGGTCGAAGTCCGACTGAGCGACGCCTTTGCCGGCGTGATCTCGTTATCGACTTCAAACGGAAAGATCTCGTTCCCGGCGGTTGCGAAAGTGGAATCACAATCCGGGAACAAGGGCTACGGCAACGCCGACGCGAAGATCGCCATCAGGTCCGGGGGCGATGCGTCGACCGTCCGCACCAGCAACGCACCGATCTCGGTGAAGGCGGGCGGTTGAGAGCCGGAGCGCACCGATTGCGCGGCACGCGCGGTGCTCGCGCGATTCGCGCAGAAGCGGCGTTCGAAAACTGACGCGTCGGCGTCCCGGCGGCCGAATGAACAACGCGGCGCAGGATGTGCCGCGCCGTCGTCGCGCCGGTTGCGCACGGTCGAGAGAGGCCAGGATGGCCGAAGAAACACCAACACCACCGACCGATCCCACGCCCAAGCCCGAAGCAACTGGTGCGCCCGCTGCTTCGCAGGCGGAACAGGCACTCGATGCCGCGCAGGCCGCGGTTTCGTCGCTGGCAAGCGACGCGGGCGTTCGGGGCCCGGGGGTCGTTGGCAGCGAAGCGGGAGCGAGCGCCAGGCCGGTCGATCTCCCCGCGTTCACCGGCGGTTCGGGCACCGGTGCGCCGGCCAGCATCGACCTGCTTTCGGATGTATCGCTGCAAGTCAAGATCGAACTGGGACGCACGCGGATGCTCGTTGAAGACGTGCTGCGGCTTGCCGACGGCGCGGTTGTGGAACTGGACAAGCTGGCGGGCGATCCGGTGGACATCTATGTGAACGAGCGCCACGTCGCCCGGGGCGAGGTGCTGGTGCTCAACGACAACTTCTGCGTTCGCATCAACGAGATTCTCGAATCTCCGGTGGAAACGAAGCAAACAGCGAAACAGGCGGGTTGAACGAGCTTGGCAGGGCGTGCGGAGCACGCCCGCACCCCGACAGGAAGTCGCATCCGTGCGCCGCGTCATCTGCCAACTCGTGCTGGGAATGCTGCTGGGAACAGCGGTGCGAGCGGAGAGTGCAGTCGGACCGGCCGTTCCGCAGCAGGGCATTGCAGCAGAGGCCACGCCGCGAACGGTCGAATCCGAAACAAAGCCGCTCGGCGTGGTCGAGCGTGGACCGACCGGCCAGGGAAACCGTGGCAAGCCCGGAGAGTCCGCCAAATCGCCGGCCGCGGCGCTCCAGGGCGTGGTCGGCCCGCTCGCGCTCGTGCTGGTGCTGATCGCGATGCTCGCGGGCGTTGCGGTGCTGGTCGCCAGGTTCCGAGGAAGGCTGGGTGGGGTCGGCGGCTTGAGCGCCTCGTTTGGTGCGGGCGGGCGCGCGCCGGCGGGAATCCTGGAAGTGCTCGGACGCTACCCGCTTGCACGGGGGCTGACGCTGGTTTTGCTCAAGGTCGATCGACGCGTTCTGCTGCTGAGCCAGACGCGGACGGGCCGGTTTGGCGGCCTGTCGCTGGCACCGATCTGCGAGCTGGATTCGCCGGAAGACGTTGCTTCGATCCTGCTGAAGGTGCGGGAAGCCGACAGTTCCTCGCTCACAAACAAGTTCGCGTCGGTGTTCCGGTCGCTCGATCGGGAAGCGGCCGACAAGGTGGAACACGTCGAGGTCATGAGCACGCTCGCACCGACGGAAACTCCGCCCGGGCGCGCCAAGGCCGTGACGCACCGGCCCAGCGTCGGCGTCGCTCGGACCGAGTCGACGGGGTCGGAAGCCGCGGCATCCATCCGGCGGCGTCTGGATGCGCTGCGCGTTCCCGGTGAACAGCGGGTGAACGGAGCCGCGCCGTGAGGAAGCTCTTGGTCACGGTCTGGTTGCTGGCAGTCGCGGCATTCGCCGTGCCCGCGACGGCACAGTCGATCGGCCCGCCTCTGCCGGATATCAACGGAGGTATGCCGGGCGCAACCATCGCTCCCGCGGGAGCGCAGCTGCTGCAGCAACTCGCCGCGATGGCGCCCGACGCGAAAGACGCCGGCGGAATGAACCCGCTGGCCGTGATGGACGCGGCGGGAAGAGCGCTGCCGGGGGGCGGTTCGGAAGCTCCCGGCTCGGCGCTCTCGGCCCCGGTCACGATCCTGCTGCTGCTCACGATCATCTCGCTTGCGCCGGCGATCGTGCTGATGACAACGTGCTTCCCGCGCATCCTGATCGTGCTCGGGCTGCTGAAGCAGGCGATCGGCGCCCAGGGAATCCCGCCTCCCCAGGTGATCACGGCGCTCGCGCTGTTCATGACCATGATCGTCATGGTGCCGACGTACGACCGCGTCTACAAGGAGGCGATCGCGCCCTGGTCAAACGGGCAGATCCGCGACATGGACACGCTCTGGCTGCGAGCACGCCAGCCGGTGCGCGACTTCATGTTCGACCAGATCGAGGCGACCGGAAACTGGAACTCGGTCTACATGGTGCTCGAGTATCGCGGGATCGATACGTCGGAACCCGAACGGCTCACCCGTGCCGATGTTGACATGATCTCGCTGATCCCCGCGTTCATGATCGGTGAGTTGAAGACCGCGTTCCTTCTCGGCTTCCGGATCTACCTGCCGTTTCTGGTGATCGACATGGTCATCAGCAGCCTGCTTATTTCGATGAGCATGATGATGCTGCCGCCGGTGCTTATCAGCCTGCCGTTCAAGCTGCTGCTCTTTGTGATGGTTGACGGATGGCAACTCGTCGTCGGCGGGCTGCTCAGGAGCTTTGTCGTGCCCGGGGGAACGGTCGCGGCCGCCGCGAGCGCGATCGCTGGTGCCGGGGTTGGTGGGGGTGGCGGATGATCGACGAGTCGATGCTCGAAATGGTCCGGCAGTCGCTGGTGATCACGCTGAAGATCGCGGCTCCGGTGCTCATGGCCGGGATCGTGATCGGCCTGATCATCAGCCTCATTCAGGCGGTGACATCGATCCAGGACCAGACGCTTTCGCTGGTTCCGAAGATCGTGGTGATGGTGATCGTCGCGGCGCTGTTGCTGCCGTGGATTCTGGGGCGCCTCGCCGAGTACGCAGTGGAGATCTTCTCATTCTCGGCGTGATGAAGCCGTGCTGATACCCATGTCCCAGATCGTGCTCTCCAATCTCGTCCCGTTTGTGCTGGTAGCGTTCCGCCTGGCGGGCTTGTTCATCGCGACGCCGCTGCTTTCGAGCACGATGGTCCCGCTCCGGCTGAAGCCCTTCATTGTCCTCGCGCTCGCGTGCGCCGTCTACCCGCTCACTCCGGCTTGGGTTCCGCCCGCATCGATGACGATCGTGTCGCTGGTCCCGATGATCGTTGGTGAGGCGCTCATCGGATTCGTCATCGGCCTGCTCGCCAGCCTGCCTCTCATCGCGGCGGAAACGTGCGGCGTGATCGTCGGGCAGCAGATGGGGTTCGGCCTCGCGAAAGTGTACAACCCGGAATACGACGCGGAAACCGATGTGCTGGGCCAGGGGCTCTTCTTTGTCGTGTTCGGGGCGTTTCTCGCGATGGGTGGGCTCGAGAGCGTTTTCCGCTCGCTCGTCGCGACCTTCGAGCGCATCGGGCCGGGAGGCATCGGCATCTCGCAGGCGCCGCTGGAAACACTGGTTGCGGTGGCGGCATCGGGATTGGAGCTGGCGGTGCGTATGTCGCTGCCGGTGGTCGCGGCGATTCTGCTCCTGGTGGTTGTTTTCGCCGTGATCGCCAAGACGATGCCCGCGATCAACATCATGAGCGTCGGATTTACCGTGAAGGTGCTCGCGGGCATCGCCGTGCTGGCGATTGCTCTGCCGACAATCGCGCGGGTCGCGGGCGATGAGACGGGCGAGGTTCTTCGCATCATCGACAACTGGGCGCACTCCCTTGGCCAGGTGGCCGGAAAGGGGCGCATCTAAATGGCGGATGAACTGGGCGAACGGACGGAGGACCCGACGGGAAAGCGCTATTCCGAAGCGCGCGAGAAGGGGCAGGTCGCCAAGAGCCAGGATCTTGCCGCGGCGATCGACTGGGCGGGCGTGCTGATCATGCTTTTGCTGCTGGGCAGTTTGCTGGTGAAGTCGATGGGCTCGGTGATGCGGCGATCGCTCGAGGATGCCGGCGGCGAGGACGGATTGGTTCTGGGCAACATGACTTCGACGGTTCTCTATTCGGCGGGTCAATCGGCGGTTGCGGTGCTCCCGTTCTTTGTTGCGTTCGTCATCGTGACGGTCGCGGCGCATTTCGCTCAGTACGGCGCGCTTTTCACCAGTGATCCGTTGCAGCCGGACCTCAATCGCCTGAATCCGATCGCGGGATTCAGCCGGATTTTCTCGGCCAAGGGCGCTGTGCGGACCGTCCTGAGCCTTCTGAAGGTCCTTCTCGTCACGGTGATCGCGTACGCCGTGATCGTCCCGGAAGTGCCGCTCATTCTCCAGTTGCCGCAGTTGACGCTGATCGGCGGCTTGCACCGAATCTGGACCATGATGCTGGCGCTCGCCGGCTGGCTGATCGCCGTCCTCCTCGTGCTGGGCGTGGCGGATTTCATGTATCAGCGCTGGATGCTCAAGAAAGACCTGATGATGACCAAGCAGCAGGTCAAGGAAGAACGCAAGAGCATGGACGGCGATCCGCAGGTGCGGGGTCGGCGAATGCAGATGATGCGGGCGATCGCGATGCAGAAGGTGAATCAGACAGTCCCGCAGGCCGACGTCATCGTGACCAATCCGACGCACTTCTCGGTAGCGATCCGTTACTCGCAGGACGAGATGGCGGCTCCCCGCGTGATCGCGAAAGGAACCGACTTCATGGCGATGCGGATTCGCCAGCTCGCGATGATCAACGGCGTGCCGATGGTTGAGCGTCCGGCGCTCGCCCGGGCTCTCTATTACGCCATCGAAGTCGGGCAGGAAGTGCCCCAGGAGCACTATCAGGCAGTCGCGGAAGTTCTGGCCTACGTCTACCGGCTGGAGGGACGCGCGGCGTGACCGCTGAGCTTTGACGATGGCAAAGGCCCCACCCAAACCCCGGAAGGTCTCACCCGCGGCCGCGACGGCGCCGCAGATTTCCGGCCTTTCCGCGATGCCGGCCTGGATCCGCGCGCTGCACAAACACCGAGGCCTTCTGGTTCCCGTTGCGTTTGTGTTGCTCCTGGCGGTCCTGCTTGTGCCGGTGCCGCCGGCGGTGATGGACGTCTTGATCTGTTTCAACATCAGCCTGTCCGTGATCGTGCTGCTCACCACGATCTCGATGAAACAGCCGCTGGATTTCAGCGTTTTTCCCTCGCTGCTGCTGGCGACGACACTGCTCCGGCTCGTTCTGAACATCGCTTCGACACGGTTGATCCTGACCGCCAAGGCCGATTCACCCGAGGCGGCGGCGGCGGTGGCCGGACACGTCATCATGGCCTTCGGCGAGTTCGTCGCGGGTGACGAGCTCTTCGTGGGTGTCGTGATCTTCCTGATTCTCGTGATCGTTCAGTGGGTCGTGATCACCAAGGGTGCGACGCGCATCTCCGAAGTTGCGGCGAGGTTCACGCTCGATGCCATGCCCGGCAAGCAGATGGCGATCGACAGCGATCTGAACGCGGGGATCATCGATGAACAGGAAGCACGGCGCCGGCGCGAGAAGATCTCGCAGGAGGCCGACTTCTTCGGCGCGATGGACGGTGCCTCGAAGTTCGTGCGCGGCGACGCGATCGCGGGCATCATCATCACCGTCATCAACGTCGCGGGCGGCTTTGCCGTCGGCATGCTGATGCGGGGATGGGACGCCGGGCAGACGGCGACCGTTTTTACCAAGTTGACGATCGGTGACGGGCTTACCAGCCAGATCCCGTCGTTTGTTATCGCCATCGCTTCCGCCCTGATCGTGACGCGCTCGGGCAGCAAAGAAGATCTGGGCGACCAGTTGGCCGGCCAGGTCACCAGCCAGCCGCGCGGGCTGGTCATTACCGCCGCGTTCCTCCTTCTGCTCTGCTTCACCCCGCTCCCGACCGTTCCGCTCCTGGTCACGGCGCTCGGGCTCGGCGGTTTGGCCTTCGCGATCTCGCGGACATCCAAAGCCCAGTTGCAGGCGGAAGCAGATGCGGTCAAGCAGGCCGAAGCGCCGCCTCCCCCGCCGGTTGAGCAACTGCTGAAGGTGGACACGCTCGAGATCGAAGTCGGTTACGGGCTCGTCTCGCTTGTTGACACCAACCAGGGCGGAGACCTGCTGGAACGCATTTCTGCCACGCGGCGCCAACTCGCCGCGGAGTTCGGGCTTGTGATGCCGCCGGTCCGCATCCGCGACAACATGACTCTGCAGCCAACCGAATACCGCATCAAGATCCGGAACAACCCGATCGCGATCGGACAAACCCGGCCGGGCAAGCTGATGGCAATGGATTCGGGGATCGCCAGCGGCCAGATCGGTGGAGACCCGACCAAGGAGCCGGCGTTCGGGCTGGATGCCTGGTGGATCGATCCCTCGCTCCGTGCACGCGCGGAAACGATGAATTACACGGTGGTCGAACCCACCGCCGTGATGGCGACCCACCTGACCGAGGTGGTGAAGCGACACGCCGATGAACTCTTGACACGCGAAGAAGTCGGCAACCTGCTGGAGCAGTTGAAGGAGAAAGCTCCCAAGCTCGTGGAGGAAGTCGTCCCGGGAATTCTCAAGCCCACCGAGCTTCAGAAGATCCTTCAGAACCTCCTGCGAGAGCGGGTGCCGATCCGCGATCTCGAAGCCATTCTGGAAGCGCTCGCGGAGTGGGCGCCCAAGACCAAGGACCCCGAAGTCCTCACCGAATACGTGCGGAACGCCCTTCGCCGCAGCATCTGCGGCCAGTACGCCGGCTCGCGTGACGGGGGCAAACCCAAACTGGTCTGCGTCACGATCGATCCGAGCCTTGAAGACATCATCAACGGCTACATCGATCGCGCTCCGGGGGGGACAACCGTCAACATGCCCGCGCGGGTGGCGAACCAGATTGCCGAGCATGTTTCCCGTTCCATCCAGATGGTGCTCGCGGGCGGACACCCGCCGGTCGTCGTTGCATCGCCCCAGGTTCGCGCTGTGGTCCGCCAGATTCTCGAGCCCCACATCAGCGGCGTTGCGGTCCTGGGCTACAACGAGCTGATCCCTTCCATGGAAGTCGAGAGCGTGGCGCTCGTGATGCCGCCCGATTCGCTCAACCCGCAACTGACCACACCGGCGGTCGCGGCGTGATGCCGTGAATTGCGCGTCCCGCACAAACTCTGCGCCCTCCCCGATCAACTTTGCGCCCGGTCCGCGCCGATAGAGAGTTACGTTTTCGTGCTCCGGGCATGGCCGCCCGCGAGCACGCCTGCGAACACCAGTGGCACGGAGGCCCTGGCCCGCGGCAGACAAGTGCAGAGCCACGGATGGCATCGATGCAGCTCAAGACGTTTCGCGGTAATTCGATGGCCGATGCACTGGCCGAAGTCAAAAAAGTCCTCGGGAGCGAGGCCGTCATCCTTCACGCGCGAACGATCCGCGTCGGAGGCGTGATCGGGTTTGGCGCGAAGAACCAGTACGAAATCACGGCCTCGGCGGGGACGCCGGGGGCAGACCTTCGCCAGCCCCGCATCGCTCAATCGCCGCGCCCTGTTTCCAAGCCCATCGAGGTCGCGGCTCCGCAGTTCGAGCCGGCGAAGTTTTCCAATCCAACCGCGGCGGCAATCGCCCCTTCGGAAAGCGCGATTGCATCGCCGCCTGCGCCCAGCCCCGTTCCGACGGCCGGCGCTTCCGAGTCGCCGGTCGTCCAGATTCCGCCCCCACGCCCCGCGGTCCGATCCGCTTCCGCTCGCCTGGCAACTCGGGCGGACCTGAAACCGACGACGGAATGGGCGGCGCGGTCGGTCGATGAGGAGCTTGCCTCAATCAAGCGACTCGTCGGCCAGTTGCTCCAAGAGCAGCGGATCAGCGCCGTTCGGAGCGGAAATCGCCAGACCCTGAACGGAGTCGGAATGTCCGACCCGCTTTCGAACGCCCTGATCCTTCTGACCGACCGGTTGGTTTCGGCGACTTTGGCCTCCGAACTGGTTGGGGAAGTCCGTGACGCACTCGATCAGTCGGAACTGGACGACGAATCTGTTGTTCGCTCGATGCTCCTCACCCGGCTCGCCGCACGCATCCGTGTGACCGGCGGCCTGACCCCGCCGCCCTCGACGGCCGGAACGCTCGTCATCGGTGTCGTCGGTCCGACCGGCGTGGGAAAGACCACGACCATCGCCAAGATCGCCGCGACGTACAAGCTTCGCCACGGCAAGCGGGTGGGGCTTATCACGTGCGACACCTACCGCATCGCGGCGGTCGATCAACTCCGCACGTATGCCAACATCATCGGCCTGCCTCTGAAGGTCGCGCTGACGCCGATGGAGGTCACTTCGGCCAAGGCGCAGCTTGCGGATTGCGATGTCCTGCTCGTGGATACGCCGGGGCGCGCACCCTCGGATCAGAAGCGGCTGGATGAATTACGCCGCTTCGTCGATGCTGCCGCGCCCAGGGAAACGCATTTGGCGCTCGCGGCCTGTGCGGCCGAGGGCGTCATGCGTTCGGCGGCGCGAGCATTCGGAAAACTCGGGCCGGATCGCGTGCTATTGACCAAGGTGGACGAGGCGGACACGCTGGGACCCGCGTTCAACGTGCTGTCGGAACTGAACTTGCCGCTCGCGTGCGTCACCACGGGGCAGGAAGTGCCCGACGACATGGAAGGCGCGAGCGCCGAACGCTTCGCGCGCTGGGTGCTCGAACATCCCTCACCCGTGGCGGCAACGGGAGCATGAGCGCGTTCCAATCGCCAGTTTCTGCTTCAGGCGAGCCCGCCGATCAGGCGTCGCGGTTGCGCGAGCTTTTTCGCTCGGGCGCTGCGACCGCGAAGCAGGCGGCCACCCGTTCGGCCCCGGTGATCGCAGTAACGTCGGGCAAGGGCGGGGTCGGCAAGACAAACCTCGCGGTCAACCTCGCCACGGTTCTGGCCGAGCGAAGCCGGATTTCGCTCGTCGATGCCGATCTCGGTATGGCCAACGCCGACATCCTCTGCGGGGTGTCACCCTCAATGAGGCTGCAGGACGCTCTGCCCTTGTTCGATGGCTCGGTTCATGGGCGCGCCGGAGCGCATCCCCTTGCCGGGCCGAGCCTTGCATCGATCGGGATGCCAACGCCCCACGGATTCGTGCTGGTGCCCGGCTCGGTGGGGGTCGCCCGCATGGCCGACCTTCACGCGTCGGAGCAGCGTCAATTGCTGCGGGGCTTGAGCACGCTCGAAGCCCGGAGCGACCTCGTGCTTCTCGATACCGGCGCGGGAATTTCTCCTGGCGTTCTCGGCTTCCTTGCGGTCGCAGACTTGGTGCTGGTGGTCGCGACTCCCGAACCCACTTCGATTGCGGACGCGTACGCACTGATCAAATGCTGGGCGCAGCGCTCGCCGGACCATTCCGCGCGTGATCGTGGCGATCGGCCCTCCCCGCGGATCGCGCTCGTGATCAACCAATGCAGAAGCCGGGTGGAAGCAGAGGCGGTTCACCGACGGATGCTCGCGGCGTGCGAAAAATTTCTCGGCCTGCATCTCCCCCTCGCCGGTTGGATCGAACGGGATGCCCGCGTGGTCGATTCGGTCATGGCCCGGATGCCGGTGGTGCGTTTCGCCCCGCAGAGTTCGGCGGCCTCGGGCATCCATGCCCTGGCGAACGTGATCCGGTCTGAATGGATGCAGGCCGAACGTGGCAAGACGCTGCCGGGTCGCTTTGAGTCGCTTCGTCGCATGTGGCGGCTTGGTCCCCGTTGAACCGCAAGCCTTGAATCGACCGATGGAAGTGGCGAACCGGAAGTCGGGCCGTGCGCGGAACTTGCGCGGATTGCCTGCCATCCGGCCAGGGAACTTTGAGTTTGAAGCGTTCACCCAGAATCATCGCGGCGGCCCTCGGTTGTTCCGCATTCGCGATTGCTTGTGTGTCCGGTTTGGCGGCACACAATCCCTCGAATGTTGTGCTGTCGCGGGCGCTCTGGGCGATGGTTGCGTGTTACGCCGTGGGATGGATTCTTGGAACGATCGGCGAATTGATTGTCGCGCAGCATCTCGGTTTGTACGCGAAGAGGAATCCGATACCCGAAGTGATTCCCGCACCAAAAGAGCCTGTTTTGATAGCCGAACTCGCGGAAGATCAGTCGGTGCCGGATGTTGCATCGAGCGGTGCCGGCGCTGCGCAGGTTTCCCAGTTTGCCCAGACGGCGCAGAGCGCGCCGGGAAATCGAAAAGCCGCGTAATTTTGGTCTGCCCCCCTTGCGGAGCGCGCGCAGCCTTGTATACTCCGCCTCACGCCGAGCAAGGATCGCTCGGCGCACGTGAGTTTTCGGCGCGAGCGCGTTCGCGTTCGAGTCGGAGCTCAGGCGGGCGTGGCGCGGGCCTCGAACGCTTCGACATTCAGTCGGTGGACAGTTGATGGTCAAGGAGCGACCATGGCAGCATTGAAATCCTCCGTCCGGGGCGGACCGCGTGGACGTTTCATCGTCCGGCACGCCGAACCGTCGAATCTTCCGACGCCGTTCGACAAGGTTCCCATCAACGACGTCTGGAAGAAGTACAAGAAGGAGCCGAACGAGGCCATCAGGAACTTCCTGATGGAGCGTTTTCTGCACCTTGTTCGCTTCAACGCGGAGCGCATCCACGCGCGACTGCCGGACGAAGTGGATATTGAAGATCTCATGTCCGCCGGCCTCTTTGGCCTGATGGACGCGATCGACTCGTTCGACCTTGAACGCAAGGTCAAGTTCGAGACCTTCAGCGCCAACCGCATCCGCGGCGCCATCCTCGACGAGCTCCGTTCGATGGACTGGGTGCCCCGTCTTGTGCGTCACCGCACGGCGAAGTTCGATCAGGCGCGCCAGCAGATCGAGATGGAACTCGGCCGCCCGGCCACGGATCTCGAAGTCGGTTCTCGGCTCGGCATCGCCGGCGAAGAGTTCGACAAAGTCAAGCGCGACAGCAGCGCGGTGGGCACGCGCTCGCTGAACCAGCGTGCGTTCCAGTCCGACGGCGGACGCGACGTGCGCGAGATCGACGTCGTCAAAGACGACTCGCAGGTCAACCCGCTGGGCGATCTCCAGCGTCGCGACCTGAAGGAACTGATCACCAAGGGCCTCAGCCGCGCCGAGCGCCTCATCGTCATCCTCTACTACTACGAGGGCATGACGATGAAGGAAATCGGGGCCACACTGGACCTTTCGGAATCCCGCGTCAGCCAGATGCACAGCTCGATCCTGGCCCGCCTCAAGGCTCAGTTGCAGCACCGGCTCAAGGAAATCGAAGAAGACTGATCCCCTTCGATTGGAAAACATGATCGCTCCAAAGCACGCCCGGTCTTCGGGCGTGCTTTTATTTGAGCGTGGACCACGGGAAGCTCAATCGAGCGTGCATCGCGATCGGCTCGAACATCGAGCCGCGGGCGGAGCACCTGCATGCCGGCATCGAATCGCTGCGGGTGAAACTCGCGCCGCGCGGATCGGTTGTCGCGGTGAGCACGTTTCTCGAAACGCGGGCCGTGGTGTTGCCGGGTCAGGCGCCGGGTTCGCCCTATCTAAACGGCGCGTGCGTGATCGAAACGTCTTGTTCCCCCCAAGAATTGCTCGCGCTCTGCCTGGAGATCGAGCGTTCACGCGGGCGCGATCGGCACGCCGAAGGTCGGTGGGGGGCTCGAACGCTGGATCTGGACTTGCTGCTGTTCGACGCTCGGGTCATCCACGAGCCCGGCCTTGAGATTCCGCACCCGCGCATGCTGCAAAGACTCTTTGTCCTCGAGCCGTTGGCGGAGATCGCGGGCGACTGGATGGTGCCCGGCACGGACAAAGACGTACGGCAACACCTGGACACTTTGCGCGCCACATGACCCGTTGTTGCTTCGAAGGTCAATGTGGTCGATCAGACGTACACGGCAGCGAGGCGGCCGCCGCGGCTGCGCGTCGCGAGCATGTAGTTCTGCAGGTTGCGGCCGGGGCAAGCGGTCTGGCCGAGTTCCTGGTGCGTGTACACGCGTGAAGCCGGAATCTTGTGGCGCTGCATCAGCGTCGCGACAAACGCGTCCAGCGCGGCAGTCTGCTGCGGCGTCGGCCTCTGCATCTCAAAGTTGCCCATGCACATCACGCCGATGTTGTGCTCGTTCTTGTCCTTGACGTGCGCGCCCTGGTAGCCGAGCGGACGAGCTTCCCAGACACGACCCTGCGGATCGATGACGTAGTGGTAGCCGATATCCGCCCAGCCTTCGCGCAGATGACTGGCACGAACCTGATTCAGTCGGGCCACGGCATCGCGCTGCGTGCGGACGTTGTCCGACCGGATCGCATCGTGGTGTACCGTGATCCGATTCACACCGTTCATCGGGTTCGCGAGCGAGCGGATGACGCCGGCATTGGTCCAGGCGCTCCGCGGCATCACGTTCGAAGGCAGGCCGTAACTCGCCGACGACGGTGCCGGAGCGGGGGCGGAGCCTGATGACCGGACCGGCGCGGGAGGAAGGGCCGACAACGTCGGGTTGCGCTCGTCCGGCCAGACCGGGCTGGGCAGTTCGCTCGTATCGGTCGGCGAGGGGCCGGACTGGCATGCCGCCAGGACGAGCGCCGCGCCGGCAAGGAGGCCGCCGGCCAGGACATCGCGGCGATTCACACCGGTGCCGAGCAGCGTTGGTTCCAGTTCGGGCGATTCGGTATCGTGACTCATATCAAGCCCTCTCCGGGACCAAACGGTGTGCGCTTGCGAATCGTAACACCACTGTTTCGGTTCGAGGCAGTTCCGGACCGCATAATCCGGCGGAAACTGCCCCGGGATTGAACCGGAAAATCCGTCCCAGATCGACCTCGACTCCGGAGCGGGCTACAGCTTTGGAGTGTTGAACCCAACCCTCGCTTTTGCCGCGGATCCTTCGTCAGCCATCCCAGCCTCGAACGCGCCGGCTCCCGTCGCCTCGCGGCTGCCCTTGTTTCGGCTCGACTGGGACCTGGTTGCGGTCTGGGGCTTCAAGATCGGGTTCGTTCTCCTGGTGCTCGTCGGTGCGTGGGTCTTTTCGAGCTGGATCCGGGCTGCCCTGAAGAGGGGGACAAACCGGGCCCACTTCGACCCGACGCTCAGCGCGTTCTTCGCGAACCTGGCCAAGTGGGCGATCCTGACGATCGCCGTCATCACCAGCCTGGAAGTGTTCAACATCCAGCCGGCGAGCTTCGCGGCGGTGATTGCGGCACTGGGCTTGGCGATCGGTTTGGCTTTTCAGGGAACGCTCTCGAACATCGCCTCGGGAGTTCTGCTGCTCATTTTCCGTCCGTTCAAGGTCGGAGACAGCGTGGTGGTCGCCGGTCAGGCTGGCATCGTGAACGAGATCGACTTGTTCACTACGGCTCTGGATACGGCCGACGGTCGCCGCGTGATCGTTCCGAACGCACAGATTGCCGGGGCGGTCATCGACAATCAGAGCCATCACCCCAGGCGCCGGGCGGAGGTGCTGGTGAACGTTTCAGCAAGTTCGCCGGTCGAAGCGACGCGGAAGGCGCTCGAAACCGCGGCACGGGAAGCGATCGATCAAGCCGGCGGACTCGAGTTGCCGCCTCCCGAGGTGACGATGACCGATTTCGGGCGTGCAAGCGTGCAGTGGGCCGTGCGGGTGTGGGCACCGCGGGAGATCCTGGGCGCGGTGCGGATGCGGATGCTCGAAACCGCGAAGCGGGAGCTGGACGAAGCGGGTGTACGAATCTCCGGCCGCTAGTTTCGATTGCGCGTTCTCAACCAATCCGCCCAAATCGCGAGCACCAGCAGCATGTAGAGCCGCTGTGAGTGATCGCGTTTGCGATCCATGTGATCGGCGATCATCTTGGCAACGAACGCGCGATTGATTTTGAAGCCGAGCAGGTCTTCGGGGAAGGGATCTGCGGAGTTGAGCGTGTCGAGGAGCAGTTGCTGCATGCTCCCGTAGTCGGAGCGGAACCATTCGCCGATCGGGATGGAGAAGCCCATTTTGGGGCGATTGACGATTTCTTCGGGAAGGTATTTGCGCGCGACGGCTTTGAGCAGGCCCTTGCGTTCGCCGTCGGGCATCAGCACGTCGGGGCGGACGCGGATCATGCGATCCACCAGCTCGCGAGCGAGGAAGGGCGCGCGGACTTCGAGGGCGACGGACATAGAGGCGGCGTCGGTTTTTCGGAGGAGGTCCTCCGGCAGATAGCCGTTCAGGTCGGCCGTCAACGCTGAATCCTGGAACTGCTCCCGCGAATCAACAGCCCCCAAAGCCCCGACATCGATTGCAAATCGCTTGTCGATACGATCGATATCCGCATCCACCAATTGCGAGAATTCTGAACGCGGAAAAATCGCAAGCAGGTCGAGAAAGCTCGCGCCTGCGGCGGCGTCCGCCAAGCGGGCAACTTTGCGCATCGTCTTGTGAATGGCGGCCGGTCCGCCCAAGACACGCGAAAGTCTTCGGAGAATGCCCTTGGGGATCCGCGCACCGTACCAAAGAGGGGAGAGCGCCCGGTGACGCTCGTAACCGAGAAAAAGCTCATCGCCGCCATCGCCGCTGAGGGCAACTTTGAATTCCGCCCGCGCGGCCCGACTTACCCAATACGCGGGCAACAAAGAGCTGTCTCCAAACGGGAGCCCAAGTTCACGAACCAGGTGCAGCAGGTCACGCGCAGGGTCGGCATTGCAGTCGAGGAGCTCGTGACGAATTCCGATTGCTGCCGCGGTCTGGACCGCGGCAGCGGATTCGTCGATTTCGGGGACGGGCATGCGGACGGTAAATGCCGTGCATCCAGAGCTTGCTGCCCGCGTGTGGGATGCGATGAGCGCGGAATCGAGCCCGCCGCTCAGGAAGACTGCAAGCGGCACATCCGCTTCAAGGCGAGAACGCACCGCTGCTTCGATAAGGCGATCAACTTCGTCGGTTTGGATGAACGTCTGTCGCGGTGTTCGCCGCAGGCTCAAGTCCCACGGGTTTTTGAAGCCGACTCTCTTTGAATCAGAATCGACGGGGCTCTGAAAAGAGAATCCGCGAGCAGTCTGAGCGACCCTCCCGAGCGGGGGCGATGGGCTCCACCCGAATCGCAGCCACGCAGCCGCCGCGGCGGACTGCACCGAATGCCGTTGAACAGGTCCTTCCAAATCCATCGTGGTCTTCAGCCGAAACACACCCGCGATCGAACTTCCAAAGACTTCCGTCCCTGCTCCGCAATAGGCGTACAGGGGCTTTTCTCCGAAGCGATCACGCGTTGTTGTCAGCCACCCTGTCTTGGAATCCCAGATCGCCACAGCGAACATTCCATCAAGCCGAGCGAAAAGGCTCCTGCCCCATTCCCTCCATCCGTGAATCAACACTTCGGTATCGCTGTGATCCGTCACGAACTCATGCCCCGCGTTCTCAAGCTCGCGTCGAAGCTCCCGATGGTTGTAAACACACCCATTGAAAACCACCGCAACGCGATGCGAGCGCTCGCGATCGGGATATCCCGGCCCGCGCTCAGAGACCATGGGCTGCTGCCCATCCGCAAGGTCGATGATCGCCAGCCGCCGGTGCACAAACGCCACATCCACAACCGACCCATCCGGCCGCGTCGCACGATCTCGAAATCTTCCTTGTCCGTCCGGCCCGCGGCGCTTGATCGACTCATCCAGCACATCAAGCCACGATTCCGGAATCGCAACTTCCGGTGGCGGCGGGGGAGTGCCGGGTGGGTGGACTTTCAGAATGCCGGCGATGCCGCACATGCACTGAGGGTAGCTGATAACAGCCCAATCACACGCGAGCCGACTGCTGCGCAACCAGCTTCGCGTGCCTTCGCTCTTCCAGCATCATCCAGATCGTGTGCAGGATGCGGGAGCTTCCGATACCGATCACCCCGCCGATTGCTGTCGCCCACCCGGCGCCGATGCTGGTGTACTCGATCAACTGGTGCTGCACGACCAGCCAGATGATGTAGAGCATGGGGCTCAGGATCGCCCGCTGCATCTGCACCAAACCCGCATCGTGCAGGAACGACATGCCGCGATACGCCGGGTTGTGGCTCACCAGCTTGCGGAACGGGCCGTGGTTGGCCAGGTAGTGGAGGAAGAAGTAGATCGAGAAATCGAAAATGATGTCCAGGAAGAACGTAATCGCGGCGATCGCCTTGCCGTTCTCGATAAACCTGGTCGAGTGGATGAAGTGGACGCAGATCGAAACCGGGATCAGGGCGAGAAACCCGGCCGCGATGATGTTGACATTGACGTTGACGATCCGCCTCGCGTACCAGTGCGCGACGGCGCGAAGCACGGGGTTGCGGATCGGGTGAATTTCCGCTCCCGGCGCGGACATGGCCACCTGCCGGCCGGATGGTGTCCGGAGTTCCGAATTTGGAGAGGTGTCGGGGGCGTCACTCATGCCGCGGAGGATGGTACGGGTCGAAGTTTCGGAGACCAACATCAGGTTGCGATCGGTTCAAGGCGTGCCCGAATCTCGACTATTTGCCGGATTGCTTCAACGCCAGCCGACGCCTCGCGGTTCGGACCGCGGCTGGCGATTGATCGCATCCGATTGGTCGCCTCCCCAGATTTGCCGCGGCGACCAGCGTGGTTCCGCTGCCGCAGCACGGGTCGAGGACCGTCCCGCCCGGAGGCGAGCAAGCCCCAATCAGGAGTTCGAGCAGGGCGAGCGGCTTTTGGGTCGGATAGCCGGTTCGCTCCGACGCCATGTTGTTCAGGGATGGGATATCGATGACGTCGGTCGCTTTCTTGGTCTGCCCCTTCATCCTGCGGCTGGTCGCGGGCACGCGGGGCGGCTTGAAATAGTACTTCTTGGGGTCGATGCAGTAGAAAAGGATGTCATCGTGCTTCCGCGCGAAAGAACGAGGAGAGGAGCCGCCCAGGCCGTAGGTCCAGATGAGGTGATTGACAAAGCGGTCGGGGCCGAGCAGGTCGTCGAGGAGCAGGCGAACGTGGTGGGAGGTGCGATAGTCGACGTGCAGCAGAATGTTGGCGGTCGGCTTGAGCGCCGGGAGTGTCGCGGCGAGCCGATCGCGGAGCCATTCGATGTACGAAGCGGTGGTGGGCCAGGAGTCTTGGTATTTCGCGGCATGTCCTCGCGTGCCCGTCTTGGCTTTGCCGGTGTTGAAGGGCGGGTCGGCGTACAGAAGATCGATGCTTCGCGGAGAGAGGGTCGGTGTGAACGACAGCCAGTCGGAATGTTCGACGTTTCTATTCATGTGGCGGAGGTAATTGGTGCCCGCGCGATTGGACCTGCCCGAATAAGGAGGATGCCGGCAATAAGACAAAGAAGCGAGTTTGCACCGAAAGTCCACGCAAAGCGCTCATAGTTAAGGCTTGCTGACTCGACGATCCCACTGGCGATGTACTGCGTCAATCCGATTTGACTATTTGTGACGCCGGGATCAAATACACGAACGTTCTCGATCGCCTCCCCCCACATTCGATCCACTTGATCGCTCGACTTGGCTTGTTCGCCGAACGCGATTCGGAGAGGATACTCGATGTACGACCAGCCAAGTAGTCGGTGCTGCGCGGCCGCAAAGACCGATTGATAGGCCAACCAAGCGCTAAACCCGGCCCAGAAAATTAACAAGACTCCCAGCAGTTGACGCATCGAATGAGTCTACCCAACCGACCTTCGGCTGCGTACCTTCCACCCTTATGCCCCGTACCAAACTGCCCGTCCGAACCCGCGCCAATTCCGACAAGCACGACCTGTACGAGAATGCCGTGCAGTGCTCGGAAGCGGAACTCGATTTCGTTGACACCACATACAAGAAAATCCGAGGAAAGCGGGCGAAGGCGCTCCGCGAAGATTTCTGTGGCACTGCCGCGACAGCGTGCGAATGGGTCAAGCTGCGGGCAGGAAATACCTCCGTCGGAGTCGATCTCGACGGCCCGACGCTCGCGAACGGCACGAAGCGGCACGTCGCCAAGCTCACGCCGGAACAAAAGAAGCGGATCACGCTTCAGCAGCGGAACGTGCTGAATCCGACCGGACCGGCGATTGGCGTCGATGTCGTCCTCGCCATGAATTTCAGCTACTGGATCTTCCAGACGCGGGAATTGATGATCGAGTATTTCCGTGCCGTTCGGAAGTCGCTCGCGAAAGACGGTATTCTCTTCATGGACCACTACGGCGGGGCGGACTCGTACCTCGAGATCAAGGAACGCCGCCGGATCGGAGGGGCCCGGCGCGGGTACACCTACGTCTGGGATCAGGCCCACTACAACCCGCTGACCGGGATCAAGACCAATCACATCCACTTCGAGTTCAAGAAGGGCCCGGCCTGGAAAAAGGCCTTTACCTACACCTGGCGGCTCTGGTCGCTCGTCGAAATCCGCGAACTGCTCGCGGAAGCCGGCTTCAAGAACATCACGGTCTATTGGGAAGGCGACGACGGACGGGGCAGCGGCGACGGTGTCTTCAAGAAGACAACCCGGGGCGAGGCTTGTCGCTGCTACATCGCGTACATCTCGGCCGAGAAGTGAATCGGCAGAGGGGGCGGCAGCGAATACCGATTGACTGCGCCCCGGCATCGGCCAGACTCCGTGATTCCTAGAGTTGACCGCGAATGCAGCAGATCCTGCACACCATCGGCGCCGGGGACGATCTCACAGAGGTCATCAGCGCTTTTTTGGGCCGGGTGAGCAGCATCTTCGATGCTCAGCTCGAGTCCGACCTCGCGCCGGTCGCGGTCCTCGTCAAGCACGTCGAGGCGTATCGCGGAAAGATGCTCCGGCCGACCCTGGTCGGCCTTTGCGGCTTGGCGGTGAACCCAAGCGTCGAACTGACGCGCGAGCACGCGGTGATCGGGGCCGTCTGCGAGATGGTTCACATGGCCACGCTCGTCCACGACGATGTGCTCGATGAAGCCGAGACTCGTCGCAAGGGCCTGACCGTCAACCGTCTCCGCGGCAACGAGCCCGCCGTCATTCTGGGCGATTTATTGATCGCCGCGAGCTACCACCTCTGCTCGCAGTTGCAGGATCAGCGCGCGGCGCTCGCTGTCGGTCATGCCAGCATGGTGATGTGTCAGGGCGAACTGCTTCAATTGCACCACCGAGACGATTTCTCGCTCGATGAAAAGACCTACTTCGCGATTGTGGAGCGAAAAACCGCCGCGCTGATCTCGACCGCCTGCGAGCTCGGCGCTTCCCGGGGCGGCGCATCGAACGAAATCGCCGGCAGGCTCGCCGGGTACGGTCGCAAGCTGGGAATCGCGTTTCAGATTCAGGATGATGTGCTCGATCTCACCGGCGAAGAAGAGGTTGTTGGAAAGACGCTGGGCAAGGACCTCGAAAAGGGCAAGCTCACGCTCCCGCTGATCCATCATCTCACGAACGTGACCGGCAAAGACCGCGGCAGATCGCTTCTTCTGCTGGAAGAAGCCTGCGAAGGGCACGAGCGTTCGTCGGACGCCGCGGCCACTCTCCGTCGCGCCGTTGTCGAAACCGGCTCGCTCGATTACGCCCGCTCGGTGGCGCTCCGGCTTGTGAGCGAAGCGAAGTCGGAGATCGCTTCCATCGAGCAATCCGCGGCGAAATCCGGTCTGCTGGCGGCGGCGGATGCGGTCGTGAATCGCAGCCTGTAGTCGCCACTCATATGCCTCAAACAGGAAAACGCCGACCGCGGGGGCCGGCGTCGGGGCATTCTGGTTTTTCGTTACGATCTCAGTCGCAGAGCAGTGCGTCGTACGCCGCTGCGAAGATCACAAAGTCCGCATCGTCGGTGAATGTATCTTCGTTCAGGTCGCAGCGGGCATCGAGCAGCTCGTTGTACGACGCCGCGAAAAACACGAAATCGGAGTCGTCAACAAAGTTGTCGCCGTTGAAATCGGCATCGCAGGTGATCGCGATTTCGAGCGAGAGTTGCGGGCCGTAGCCGATCTCGGCTGCTGCGTTCTCGCGCGTGTAGATGCGGGGATACGTCACGCCCCCCGTACCGCCGCCCGGACCGCCGGTTGTGGCTTCGAGCGAGGCGATCATCAGCCGGACGAGCCCGGTATTGAGGGCGTGCTGGAGGTAGACGTAATTTGCCGAGGAGACAGTCGCGAGATTGAAACGGACTTCGGTCCCTTCGGGCACAACGGCGCCCGGCGCGAGTTCCGCATTGCTCTCATCAAAGAGCCGGGCGAGCGCCATCGCGCTGCCGGTCTGCTTGAGTCGAACCTGACGTGACACATCGGTCGGCGTCTGGGCGTAATCCAGGAGTGCGGGAAAGACGTTGCGAGCACCTTCCGCGGGTGCCACGATCGGCACTCCGCCGAACGCTTCGGTCTCGCCGAAAGTTTCCGCCGTGTAGCCGTTGCGGTAGCCGCAGGCCCAGACCTCGATCGGCCTTCCCGGGTCCGAATCGGCAACGTAGTCGGGATCGGTCGAGGGCAGGCTGGAAGCGATCGAGTCCGCGGACGGGTCGTACCAGAACGCCTGGTCGTTCTCGATGAAGACGCTGAGGGTGGCGCTCAGAACTTTGTACCGAAGCCGGCCGAGCCCGGGAGTGATCTCTGCGTTGGTGTCGAAGCCGACGAGCATTTGGGCATCGCGATCGTCGAAACCCGCCAGCACGCCGGGCGAAAAGAGTGCCGCACGACCTTCGCTGCCCGCGGAGAAATTGAACGGGTACATCCAGCGATCCATCGAAGGGGTGCTGTACTCGGCAACCACGATCTGGCCGAACGAAGCGGAGGCAAGGGCGGCGAGGCCGGCCGCGGCAATGATCGAACGAAGCTGCATGCAAAACTCCTTGCTCGAACGGGGGTTAGGACCGAACTCGGGTATTTCGCGTAGGGACGCAATTCTTCCGGTCTAACGAGAAATAAAGCCGCGGAATGCTTGAAAAGCAAGCTCGATGCGGAAAATATTGAGACAGAGTCTCAACAGTACTTCTTCCGAATCAAGCACCAATGTCCCCGTTGAGCAAGCACAGCCCATCGAACACTCATCCGGGCACCAGACTCCGGACTTGTCCCCTGAGGCGGATTCTGGGGGATCGCGCGTTCACGATGATCGAGTTGCTGATCGTCATCGCGATCATCGCGGTGCTGATTTCGGTGATGGCTCCTTCGTTGTCGCGTGCGCGTTTGCTGGCGAAACAGACTCGCGAGTTGAACGCGGCGAGGCAACTGATGCTGGCTGTTTCGTGCTACGCGGGCGACAACCGCGGCTCGGTCATTGTCGGTTTTCCGACCGAGGCGATGGTGAGCGGCGGGATGGTGGTCGTGGATGACAAGGGAAATCGCCTGTACTCGCACTCGGCGCAGCGGTATCCGTGGCGGATCGCTCCGTATCTCGCGAATAGCCTCGGCTCGCTCTACGACAACCCGAAGATACTCTCGGAATTGCGGGATGCCGAGCCGCGGTTGCTCCAGATGGGCGTGCAGTATCCGTACATCGTGAGCCTTTATCCGACGCTGGGAATGAACACGCGGTTCATCGGAGGCAGCGACGCATCGGGGGCCTTCAGCAAGAAGACGATCGAAGCGATCGGGACGCCGTTCATCACGCGGATCGACGAGCCGCGGCGTCCGAGCAGGTTGATGATGTTTGCTTCAGCGCGGGGCGATGCACAGGCGGCGCTGCCCGGGATGGGCATTCTGCAGGGCTACTTCAGCATCACGCCTCCCCAATGGACGACGAAGATCTGGGCGGATGCGTACGTCGAAAACCCGGTCGATCCGAAGAACCCGCAGGCTGCCGCGTACATCGAGAAGAACTCGGGATACGTCTCGCTCCGGTACGCGGGCAAGGCGGTCACGAGCGCGATGGACGGACACGCGGAGATGCTCGGCTGGACCGAGATGAACGACATGACGCGTTGGGCCGACAAAGCGACAGCGCCGGACTGGAGAGTTTCCAAGTAGCGTGTTTGGCTGGTCTGGCGCATATTCTCTGCCCGCATGAGCGCGGCACAGACACAACAGAGGGCGTTCCTGGACGAGATGCGCTGGCGTGGCCAGTTGCATCAGTGCACCGATGAAGCGGGGCTCGAGAAGCACCTGAGCGGCGGGGTGCGCCGGGCCTACGCGGGGTTTGATCCGACCGCGGATTCGCTGACCATCGGGAATCTGGTCACGATCATGGCGCTCGCACGCTTCCAGCGTGCCGGGCACGCGCCGGTTGCGCTGATGGGCGGCGGCACAGGGCTGATCGGCGACCCATCGGGCAAGAGCGCCGAGCGCCAGCTCATGACAGCGGAGACGGTTGCGAAGAACGTCGCGAGCATCGAACGGATCTTCGATCGCATTCTCGATTTCTCGGGTTCCGGTCCGACCAGGGCCACGATGGTGAACAACATCGATTGGCTCGGCAAGCTCGGATATCTGGAAGCGCTGCGCGATATCGGCAAGCACTTCTCGGTCAACATGATGATCCAGAAGGATTCGGTGCGCGATCGCCTGCACAACCGCGATCAGGGAATCAGTTACACCGAGTTCAGCTACATGATCCTGCAGAGTTACGACTACCTGCACCTGTTCCGGGAACAGGGTGTGACGCTCCAGCTCGGCGGGAGCGATCAGTGGGGGAACATCGTCGGCGGGTGCGATCTGGTTCGCCGGATCGTTCCCGCACCCGGAAACGAGAGCTTCGGATTCACCTGGCCGCTCGTAACAAAGGCCGACGGCGGCAAGTTCGGCAAGACCGAAACCGGCGCGATCTGGCTCACAAAGGAACGAACCAGTCCGTACGCGTACTACCAGTTCTGGCTCAACTCGGCGGATGCGGATGTCGTTCGTTTCCTGAAGACGTTCACGTTCCTGCCTCAGGATGAGATCGCGGCGCTCGAAGAGAAAGTGAAAACCGAGCCGGGCGCCCGCGAAGCCCAGCGCACGCTCGCCCGTGAAGCAACCAGGATCGTTCACGGCGAGAGCGAGATGCAGCAGGCCGAGAGCGCGGGCAAGGCCTTGTTTTCAGGCGATATCGCCGGGCTGTCGGCTTCGCTGCTCGATGAGGTCTTTGCGAGCGCGCCGACTGTGCGATTGCCGAAGGCACGGCTCGAAGGCGACGGCGCCTCGCTGGTGGACCTTTTGGTTGAGATCCAGGCGGTCGCATCCAAGCGCGAAGCCAAGGAATTTCTCGCGAACGGCTCGATTTCGGTCAACGGCCAGAAGGCCGGCGCGGAACACAAGCTCAAAGCTTCTGATTTGCTCCACGGCTCGGTCATCGCGCTTCGCCGCGGCAAGAAGAACTGGCACGTGACGCGCTGGGAGTAACCGCCGCGATGTCTACTCGCGGCTGACCATCCGTCGGATGGTGTCCGGGCTCTCGGGCTGGCCGGTGCGTGTGCTGAGGAGCGCCGCCTGCGCTGTGGAAAGAACGCCGAGCAGATCCATGGGGGCGGGTGATGGGATGTGCGGGTCGAGCAGTCGGTCGATTCCGTCGCTGAGCACTTCAACCCAGTGGGGCGCGCTCTTCACCGTTCGGCGGTGGCGGGCTTCATCGAGTTTCTCGCCGGAGGGACCCAGAAACTCAAAGCCATCGTCGTAGATGCGCAGCCGTCCGGCGGGGCCGAGCAGCGTGAGCACACGGTTCCATCGTCCCGCGTGGTCGCTGGCGATTATGGTGGCGGCACGCGCGTCCGGGAAGCGCAGCACGGCGGTCAGATCGCCGGAAAAGCCGCGGAGCGATTCGCCGGGCACGCTGTACACGCTCTGGCCTTGCGATGGCGAGACGAAAGAGGCGTCGATGGTTTCGGGAACGCCCAGGTGGACGAGGACGGTGTCGAGCGCCGAAACGAGCTGCGCACCGAGGGAGCCGAACTCCGGAGAATTGTAAAACTCGAGCGAGAGCGTGCGGACGTGGCCGAACTGCTCGATCACTTCGCCGGCGTCGCGGTAACGTTTGGAGTGCCTGAGCATCCCGAGCAGACGGATCGCTTCGGGAGCGCCGGAATGCTCTTCGCTTTCGAGCGGGTTGCTCTGGAGCGCGAGTGCGCCGGCCGGGATCGGTTCGAGGGATGCGATCCGTACACCCCGCGATCTTGCCGCGGCGAGGGCGCGATCGTCCGCGGGCTCGCTCTCTTTTCCGAAATCGCCCGGGTCGAGCAGGAGCACCAGAGAGGCCTTGGTTTCGGCGAAGACCGACCGCAGGTCATCGGCGGGTTCGGATTTGAGTTGTTTGGCAAGGGCCGTGGATGCGCCTCTGGTGGGCGAGCCGACCGCTTCGATTTCGAGGTCGGCTGCCCGCGCGACGTCGTGGGCGAGCGAAACCTGATCGGGACGGAGCCAGACGACGGCGGTCTTCTTCGATGCTTCCTTGCGCGAAGTGGACACCGGATTCATCGTACCCGATCGCCAAAGCCCTGTGGGCGAGCGAACTTGCGTCGGGCCGAGGCCGATACAATTGCTTCACGATGCGGCAAGGCGGCCGCGGCAGCCGGATGGTCCGGCTGCTGAGGAAAGTCCGAGCACGGCAGGACACGCTGGTGGGTAACGCCCACCCGATCGGGGACGGAGCAATTCGGAGCCCGGTCGAGGGACAGTGCCACAGAGATTGAACCGCCGATGGCCTCGCGAAAGCGGGGATCAGGTAAGGGTGAAAAGGTGCGGTAAGAGCGCACCGGCCGGCCCGTGAGGGCAGGTGCATGGCAAACCCCAGCGCGTGCAAGGTCACGCAGCTTTCGCCTCCGCAAGGAGGGTGCCTGGTTCGGGCATGAGGCAACTCCGGGAGCGGGTGGACCGCTTGAGCTTCGCGGCGACGCGGGGCCCAGAGAAATGGTCGCCACGGTTGGAAGGTGCGCTGGGCTCCCGTCAAGGATCGAGCGCAAACCGCCAAACGGACAGAACTCGGCTTAACGCCGCATCGAGCCGATCGCGGGCCTCCGGAACCCCCGGGGGCCCGCGTCCTTTTTGGGGAATGCGCGAATCTATCGCCACCGGCCGGAGTCCTCGTTTGGCTCCGGCAATACGAGAACGGGCAGACTCATGTGCTCGCCGCCGCGTCCTTCCAAAGAAATGATGTTCTGCTTGGTGAAAATCGAAAAACCGGCGTACCCGCTCCGGGCGATCCGAATGACGAAGTCGGCGTAGCTGATCCGATCGAGCCGGTTTCGTTCGAGGGCTTGCAGCGCGCTCGAGAGGGACGGCGTCTTTCGAAGCCGCACTCCGCGCAGCAGGTTGGTGCGGCGCATGGATGAGCCATCGTCGGCGTCGTAATACAACGTCTCCATGGCAATGAGATCGACGCGCACCCGCATGATTCCGGCCCGCAGCCAGAGATCCATCAATTCGGTAAGCGAACTGCCGCCGCCTTCGGCACGCGTGCAAAATTCTGAAATGAGATTTCGGTCCACCACGCCCTCCCCCGCGGGAGACTACCGGCGGGCAATCAGATATACAACCCAATTTTCATCAAGAGGATTGTCAGGGCCGCTTTTTCTGAGATGGAGCCTGCCGGTCGAATCGATGGCATCGCCCAAACGATCGTGAACCTCGATTTCCCGGAACCCGGCTTCAACCATGGCGTCCGAAAGCTCGGGCAGCGACCAGAGCCGCCAGTGGTAGACGAACGCGTCTTGGAGTTCGAAGTCCGGCGTTTTGGACTTGTTGGCCTTGTTCCAGACGCGAAAGTGCAGGGCATCGAGTACGAGCCCCGAAATCGGGTCCGCGGCACGCTGCTCGAAGGTGTACTCCACCAGTTCGCCGTTCCAAGGCGCGGACTTTGGAGCGCGGAGCATCTGGATGATCTTGCCCGGAGAGAACGCGTCGCGCCCACCGTAAAGATCGCAGGCGAAAACGCCGTTCTTGTTGAGCGACTTGCGCACGGCTTTCAGGTATTGCAAGAGCGCGGCACGCGAATGCTGATAGCCAATCGGAAAATTCGTCGCGGCGATGATGTCGGCTTTCGCATCACATCGCTTTGCGTCCGCCACGAGCGGCTCGACGCGCGGATGTGCCGCGGCGAGCGCGAGCACAGCCGGATCGATATCAACCGCGATTGAATGGCGCGAACGGTGTGAATCGGCCCATCCTCGGGCCAAGGCCCCGGAGCCGCAAAAGTCCTCGCGAAGAATTTTGGGCTTTCGCCCGTGCGCCGCATCGAGGAAGCGAATCAGACGCACCGGCTCCGTCACGCAAAGTTCATAAAGATCAAGCGCCGAAGGCGACGCCTGCCGCGCCTTCCTTCTGGCTGACAGCTGAGAGCCGACATCTGTCAGCATCTTTGCCCCTGTCGCCTTCTTGCTGCCGACTGCTCGCTTCCTCACGCCATCCGCACCCATTTCACGAGCGTCGTGAAGTTCGGCGGCTTTCCGTACATCAGCACGCCGATGCGGAAGATCTTGGCGGAAGCCCAGCACATGAACACCACGGTCAGCAGGCCGACGAGGATGCTCGCCGGGATTTGCCAGACGGGCACCGGCTCGCTGCCGGCCAGCCTCAGGATCATGATGAACGGGTTGATCATGGGCATGAACGAGCAGACCTGCGCGAACATGGAGTTTGGATTGCGGATGATCGGCATCCAGAGCATCATCGGGATGACGAGGATGATCATCACCGGGGTCATGAGCGACTGGGCTTCGGTAATGTCGTTGACGGCGGCGCCGATCGAGGCCATCAGGCAGGCAACAGTGACGTACGCGATCATGAAGTACACGAAGAGCAGGATCAACATCTGCCACGCAATCAGATCCGCCATCGCGAACATGATCAGCGCGGCGGCGCCCGCGCTCGAAAAGAGCGCGAGGATCAGCAGGCCGACCGCTCCCTTGCCGATGATCTTGCCCAGCATGAGTTGAAGCGGGCTGACCGCCGACAAGATCACCTCCATGACGCGGCTGGATTTCTCTTCGATCGTGCTTGTGAGCAAGTACTGCCCCGCGCTGAAGACGCTGATCCAGAGCAGGAACATGAAGGCGCCCGGCACAAGCAACTTGGCGACGTCGTTGATCTTCGTCTCGCCGGAGGCGGTTACAGACTTTTCTTCCGCCGTGGGTGGAGCCATCAGGCCGCGAATCTTCTCGATCTCCTCGCCGGCGTCGGTGAGGCGCGAATCGACGATGGCTCGATTGGCTTGACTTCGGATGTCCTTTTGCACCTCGATATCGAGGCGGGGTGCCGTGAGCAATTGATAGGGCTTGAACACCGGGCGGCCATCGGACACTTCGCTGCTCTTGACGGTTTCCTTCGGAATGACGAGCAGAGCCAGCCGGGCGGTGTTGCCGTCCGCCGCCTGCTCGCGCCCGGTGGCCTTGAGAATCGCCTGCTTGGCCTCATCGACCGGCGTCTCGGGGGGGAGAACCTGCACGGTCAGCGTGGTCTCTGGGATCAGGTTCTGTGCCGCCATGCCCGGTGAAGCGTCCATCTGCTGCTTCACCTGCTCAGCGGTTTTGCCGGTGATACCCGCGGACTGGATGCCCTTCTCGATGGTCTCCTTGACCTCTTTGGCCTTTTGCTCGCGGCGTTCCTGTTGTTTCTCGGCGCTGAAGGCTTCTTCGATTCGGGGCGCCACCATCCCGCTCTGATCGATCACGGCGATGTGTCCGTAGACCGTGGGCGCCTTCTTGTTCATCAGCAACGGCATCGCCACCATCGCGACCGTCATGAAAAACGGCGGCAGCAGCAAGCCGAGGATGAACGCCTTGGTCGCGACGGTCGCGAGAAACTCTTTCCACGCGATGATGAAGACCTTACCCACGGCGCACCTCCTCGAGTTCCGCCGGATTGGAAGGACGCAATTCCTGCCTCAACTCTTCCGCCGAGCCGCCGACGATGTCGATGAAAATGTCCTCCAGGTTCGCCCGCTTGAGTTCAAGCCGCCGGAGTTTCGCCAGGTTTGCCGCGGCCCGCATGAGCTCGCTGGTATCCGCGTCATCATTCAATCGCAGGTCGATCACGCCGTCGGTCTCGATCATTTCCTTCACTCCGGGAAGCGACGCCCACGGCCTGCTGATATCCGTCGAATCGAAGGGTTCGACCACGATCGTCTTGGGGTCGTACCGGCGCCAGATGTCGTCCATCGGCATGTCGATGACTTTCACGCCCTTGTTGATCATGAAGAGATGGTCGCAGAGCTGCTCGGCCTCCACCATCGCGTGCGTCGAGAAGATGATGGTCCGGCCCGCATCGTTCTGCTCGCTGATGAGTTCACGCATCAGTCGGCGGTTCACCGGATCGAGCCCGGTGAACACCTCGTCCAGAATCAGAAGGTCGGGCTCGTGGATGACCGCCGAGATGAACTGCACCTTCTGCTGCATGCCCTTCGAGAGCTCTTCGCACTTCTTGCGGTACGTGTCGGCGAGGCCGACGCGAACGAGCCATTCCTTGGTCCGCTTCTCGGCTTCTGCCGCGTCGAGGCCCTTGAGGCGGGCGATGTACTTCAGGAACGCGCCGACCTTCATTTTCTTGTAGATGCCGCGCTCTTCGGGCAGGTAGCCGATGCGGTCCTTGCTCTCGACGGCGGATGCCTTGCCCAGCACGCGCAGGTCGCCCGAATCCGGGAAAATGATCGACATGATCATCCGGATCGTGGTGCTCTTGCCGGCGCCGTTGGGGCCGATGAAGCCGTAGAGCGAGCCTTCGGGCACGTCGAGGTCCAGATTCTGGACTGCGCGCTTTGGGCCGAACGACTTGTTCAGCCCGCGGATTTCGATCGCGTTGGTCACCTGAGTCCTCCTCGCGTCCGGTCCTTCGGGACTTTCAATCTTTGGCAGCCGCCGGGTCCGATTTTCATCCAAAGTTTGAGACGGGTGTACCCGTTGGATTCACTTTGGATGCGGATGCGTGTTGTGCCGCAGCATCCGACGCGGGTATCGTTGAGCATGGCCGGCGCTTCACCGATTTCGAGTCATTTGTTCGCGGCGCTCGCGGGGCTTCCTGCGCCGGTGCTCGAGAAGCTGGAGGGGCTTCGGCGAGAGTGCCGCGATCTGGATGCGCAGCTTCAGGATCCGGAGGTGCTTGTCGATCACAAGCGTGTTCGTGCGCTCTCGCTCAAGAAGTCGGCGATTCAGCCCGCCGCACACGCGATCGAAGCATTCGAAAAACTGGTGAAAGAGATCGGGGACCTGGAGTCGGCATCGTCGGGTGGCGACCGTGAGTTCGCGGCACTGGCGAAGGAAGAACTGCCCGGGCTCAAGGAAAGCGCGCGGGCGGTCATCCGCGATGCGGTCCGCAATCTCGTGACGGCGGAGGACGCCAAGATCGGCTCGGTCATTCTGGAGGTGCGGGGGGGCACGGGCGGCGACGAAGCGGCGCTCTGGTGCCGCGACCTTTTCGAGATGTACACGCGTTACGCCGGAAAGAAGGGCTGGAAGTTCGAGGTTCTGGACTTCGTTCCCGAGACCGATGCGGGCGGGATTCGCTCAGCCGTCGCCAACGTCCGGGGCGAGGGCGTGTGGAGTGAGCTCGCTTTCGAGGCGGGCGTGCACAGCGTCAAGCGTGTGCCAGCGACCGAAGCGGCGGGGCGGATTCACACGAGCACGGCGACCGTGGCCGTGCTGCCCGAACCCGAAGAAGTGGACATCAAGATCGACTGGGCGAACGACGTCGAGGAGTTTGCCACGCGAGCGCAGGGCCCCGGCGGGCAGAATGTGAACAAGGTCGAAACCGCCTGGCAGATCCATCACAAGCCGACCGGCATCATCATCAAGATGATGGAAGCAAAGAGCCAGCAGCAGAACCGCGACCGGGCGCGCCGCCTGCTGATGACGCGTCTGTACGAAGCCGAGCGGCAGAAGCAGCACGCCCAGCGTTCGGAAGCCCGAAAGTCTCAGATTCGGGGCGGCGATCGGAGCGAGAAGATCCGCACCTATCGCTGGAAAGAGGGCATCGTTGCGGATGAACGCCTGCCGGGGGAATATCAGCTCCGCGATGTCATGTCCGGCGATTTGAGCAAGCTGATGGGCGACCTCATCGAACAGGAAACGGCCAAGCGGGTCGCGGAGATCTGATTTTCGACGCGGCGGATGAAACCGAACCGGCGGCGATCGGAAACACTGCGGGAGGGTGCGCATGGCCGAAAGTGCAACGCAAGAGATCCGGATGGACGCGAAGATTGCTCCGGTCGGACTAAACGAACGCATCACGTCGATTGACGTCGTTCGGGGCGTGGCGCTTCTGGGCATCCTGCTGGTCAACATCCACTACATGGGGATGCCTTCGGGCATTTTCTTCGTGGGCAACCCGCCCGCCGATGCGACGCCCCCTTCGACGGCGGCGTGGTACTTCTACCGGACTTTCTGCGAAGGCAAGTTTTACCCGCTCTTCTCCATGTTGTTCGGCGCTGGCCTTGCGATTCAGTTTGAACGGGCGAGGCAACGGGGAAGCAACTGGTGGGCGGCGCCCTTCCGTCGCGTCATTGCCCTCGGCTTCTTCGGATTGCTGCACGCAACTCTTCTCTGGTTCGGCGACATCCTCTTCCTCTACGCCCTTGTCGGCTTTGTGATGATCTTCCTGGTCCGATTGTCTACGAAGTGGCTGGTGATCGCGGCGGGTGTGCTTGTGCTCACGACGCTTGCCATGGTCGCGCTCAGTGTTCTGATGACCGCGTTCGGCGGACATTTCACCGAGCAGAAGCCGGCGCAGGAGTTCGTGCTGGACGAACGGCCACCATTGACGCAGCTTTTCGACGGTCTGAACGGGCGGCTCATCACCGGCCCGTGGGACGGCGCGTGGCAGGAACTGGAGACGCGTTCGCTCCGCGATGGTCCGTACTTGCAGGCGGTCGGTTTCCGAGCGATCAATTGGAGCATGATGCTCGCCTTCATGCTCTTCGGCGGTGGGCCGGTCATCCTGGCCTTGTTCCTGTTCGGGGCGATCCTGGTGCGAATGCAGTTCTTTGCACCGGACAACGCGGTTGTTCAGCGGCGTGTCGCGGTGCTCGGATGGACGATTGGATTGGCGTGCGCGATCGTCTCGGTGTTCGCGCATCAGCACCAGGCTCGGGCTTGGGCGGTGGGGGTGCTGGGTGTGACGCACTCGCTCGGCGGACCGATTCTTTCGCTGGGTTATCTCGGCACGCTTGTGCTCTGGGCAAATCAGTCGCGGCACAATCCAGTTGCCGTCGCCTTCTCGAACGCGGGGCGCATGGCTCTTTCCAGCTATCTGCTTTGTTCTTTCATTGGGACCGCCATTTTCTATCACTGGGGGTTGTCCTGGTTCGGACAACTCTCCGTGGCGGAGCGGTTGTTGGCCGCGATGGGTGTCTACACGATTGTCGCGGTGTTCGCAACTGTCTGGCTGCGCTTCTTTGCCTTTGGTCCGATGGAATGGATCTGGCGGACCGTCACCTACCTGCGTTTCCCACCCGTGCGTCGGCGTGACGCGGCAACTACGCTCGCCGTGTGACGCATCACGCGGACATCGCGATCGTGGGGGCCGGGGCCGCCGGCCTGTTCGCCTCCATATGGGCGGCGCGGGCCAGAGGGCCCGGTTCCCACAGCGGAGTTCTCGCGCTGGACGGCGCCGCCAAGCTCGGCGCGAAAATCCTGGTCGCGGGGGGCGGGCGATGCAACGTGACGCACCACGCTGTCGATGAATCCGCCTACGCGGGCAGCAGCCGAAACGCGATTCGAAACGTGCTTCGCCGCTTCGATGTTTCGCGGACCATCGAGTTTTTCCGCGAGCAAGGGGTGGAACTCAAACGCGAAGAAACCGGAAAGCTCTTTCCCGTGACCGATGATGGGCAAAGCGTGCTGGATGCGCTTCTCCGAGCTGCACGCGCCTCGGAAGTGAGGATCGTGCACCCGTGGCGGGTTGCCTCGGTCGAACGCACGGACCGCGGCTTCGCGATTCATCGCGAGACTGGTTCGCCCGCTCCGGCCGCGGACCGCGTGTTTGCAAAGCGCGTCATTCTCGCCACCGGCGGCAGAAGCTTGCCCAAGACCGGCTCCGACGGCCTGGGGTTTGAGATCGCCCGCTCGCTCGGCCACTCGATTACCCCTCGCGTCTTTCCCGCGCTCGTTCCCTTGACCGTGCCGAAAGACCATTGGCTCACCAGTTTGAGCGGGGTCACGCACACGGCCACGCTCGAACTTCGTGCCCACGGCGGTAAGCGCCTGGTTTCATTCACCAACTCGACGCTCCTGACGCACTTTGGTCTCTCGGGCCCCGGGGTGCTCGATATGAGTCGCTACTACACCGACTTCAAGCTGAATGCTCAAACAGAACAATCACCGGTGCTCGTGCTCAATTGGCTCCCGGGGGAGACGGTTGAGACGATCGATGCGGAGCTGGCGGCCGCGGGTCGGTCTCGGGCCGGAACCGTCGCCCGGTTGCTTGAAGGAAGGCTCGCCGAGCGGATTGTGCAGGCGATCTGCACGCATGCCGGAATCAGCCCGAATGCGTCGCTGGGCGAACTGGCAAGAGAGAAGCGCCGGCTTCTGGCGCTCGCGCTCACCGAGCTTCCGCTTCCGATCACGGGCGATCGCGGGTACCTCTTCGCGGAGGCGACCGCCGGGGGCGTACCGCTCGCCGAGCTCAAGCTCGACACCATGGAGAGCCGGATTTGCCCGGGCCTCTTTGTGTGCGGCGAATTGTGCGATGTGGATGGACGCGTCGGCGGATTCAATTTTCAATGGGCATGGGCGAGCGGATTTGTTGCGGGTTCGGGCGCCGCTACCACCAGTGCATGAGCCGGCCGACCCACCACACAACAACCGCGAGTGTCAGCAGTGCAAAGAACCAGAGCGCTGCTCGACGCCAGCTATCGCCTGTTGTCAGACGATCCCAGAGCACATAGTCGAGAACTTCGCCCGCGATTGAAAGCAGAGAGTCGATCAAGCCTGGCTCCATTTTGCTTTCCGCGTACCCCGGTTCCGTACACTCGCCACGTGACACTTCTCTGTGTACCCATACTCATTCGGGATCCGCAGCTCGCGCTTTCAGAAGCGCAGAACGCTCAAAAAGCCGGCGCCGACATCGTCGAATTCCGAATCGATGAGTTCTTTGATCCATCGCTCGCCGAGGCCGATCCGGATCGGCAGGAACGGGAGATTGCACGGCTCGTTCGTGAATCCCCTCTGCCATGCATCGTGACCTGCCGGTCTTCAAAGGAAGGCGGCGGCTATTCCGGCAGCGAAGACGAACGAATCGCGCTTTACGAACGCCTGGCCTCGGGCGAGCGCAAGGGTTCTCAGCCGCGATACCTTGATCTCGAGTTCGCCGCGGCAACCGCGCCCGGTGTGCAGCCACGAATCGCACGTCTGTTCGGTTTGGGCAGCACGTCTCAGCAGGCAACCGGACTCATCCTTTCCGCCCATGATTTCCAGGGCCGACCCGCGGATCTCACGCGGCGCGTGCTGGCGATGCGTGCCGATGGCTTTGCCAACGTCATCAAGATCGCCTTTCGCGCTCGTTCCCTCCGCGACAATCTTGAGCTCTTCGAGCTGCTGCGCGATTCCGATCGCCCGACAATCGCGCTCGGCATGGGCGAGTTCGGACTGATGAGCCGCGTGCTCGCGCCGAAGTTTGGCGGCTTTCTCACGTTCGCGAGCCTTCGCCCGGAAACCGTCACTGCGCCCGGGCAACCGACCGTTTCCGATCTTCTCGATCTCTATCGCTTTCGATCCATCCGCACGACCACCAAAGTCTTCGGTGTCATCGGCTGGCCCGTTGGTCACTCGATGTCGCCGTTCGTGCATAACGCCGTTTTCGCCGAGCACAAGTTTGATGGCGTTTATCTGCCTCTTCCGGTCCCGAGCGCCGAGAGTGTTTCCGAATCCGATGCGACGTTTGCCAGCTTCAAGGCAACGCTCGGCGCGCTGATCGACGATCCAATCCTCGATTTCGGCGGCGCCAGCGTCACGATCCCGCACAAGGAAAACCTTGTTCGCTTTGCCATAGAGCGTTTGAAGACCGAGCCCGGAATCTGGTCGCTCGATGCCATCTCGCTCGCGACCGGCGCGGGCAACTCGCTGGCAATCACGCGCGAGGGCGGACGGCCGACGCGAGCCCGTGTGTTCAACACCGATGTGCCCGCGGCGATCGCGCCCCTGCGTTCGGCGATCGGCTCGCTGGACGGCAAATCGGTTGCCGTGGTCGGCGCGGGAGGGGTCGGCCGTGCGATCGCATTCGGCCTTGCGCACTCCGGCGCGAACGTGACCGTCTTCAACCGCTCGTTTCCCCGGTCGGAGGAGCTGGTCTTGTCGCTTTCCAAGCACCTTTCCGGCCGCGGCAGCATCCGGGCCGCCGCCTGGGAAACGCTTTCAACGCTGCCGCTCTTCGATGCGTACGTCAATTGCACGCCGCTGGGCATGTCCGGAGGGCCGGATCCATCGGGAATTCCCGTGCCGATCGAGAAGTTGGTGGAGGCTGCCTCAAACTCGGGAAACAAGCGGAGCGTCAGCGTCGTATTGGACACAGTCTACAACCCGGTCGAAACGCCGTTGATCCGGGCGGCGCGACACGCGGGTTGGACCGCGATCGACGGCGTCACGATGTTCATCGAACAGGCGGCGCTGCAGTCAGAGGCTTGGACCGATCGTTCCGGCCCGCGCCAACTGATGGATCGCCTTGTTCGAGCCAGATTGAGTCCGGCCGCGAAGTAGGCGAGAACCGGCTTTGCCAACACCGAGTATCCGGGCGCGAGCAGCGGCATCCGAGGTGATATCGCGTCAAGGCGCAATCCGAGGGGGCGAAAGCAGAAGGCAGGGAGGGAATGGCATGTTGTACGCGCCGATCCTGTATCCGAAGACCTACGCAATGTTCCTGCTGGTTGCGGCACTCGATGTGATCTGCACCGCGATCATCCTCTCGCTCGGCGGGCGCGAGATCAACGCTCTGGCCAACATGTTCCTGGAGTGGTGGGGCGTGCACGGGCTGCTCATTCTCAAGGTCGTGGTGAGCGTCCTGGTGCTTTTCACGTGCGAGTTTGTCGGGCGGCGCCGGCCCGCCGCCGCGATCCGCCTCGCGATCGCCGGGATCGTGCTCAACACCTTTCCCGTTGTGGTGGGAACAAGCCAACTCGTCCGGTTCGTTGCGATGCAGCACTGATGCGAGCCGCTCGAACCCGGGTTACCAATTCCCCGCAACACCGCTTGAACGCAACAACGTTTTGAACGATTCACCGAACACGAAATTGTGCTCGGGGAACTTCTCGCCGCTCATGTTGTTGTCGAGGTGGCTGAACATCAGGTCGATACGCCCGACTGTGGATGCCGTCACGTGTCCGCCGGCACCGTACTCGAGCAGTTCGATCGTTCCGCTGGTGGCGGCGCCAACCTTGTCCATCTGCTGGATTTTCGCCGAGTAGCGCAGCGTCTGGCCCGGAAAGGCATCCGCATCAAGCTCGAACTTGCCAACCTTCGCCAGGATGACCTTTTCCCGGAATTCTTCCGCGTGGCCCACGAGGATGCCGGCGGTCTGGGCGCATCCCTCCACAATCAGGCTTGCCGGCATCACGGGCATCGCGTCGCGTCCGTCCGCGGCCGGAAAGTGATCGTGCAGGTGATCCTCCGCCAGGCTGATGTGCTTGATCGCAACCAGCTTCTGCCGGGGAACCAGTTCGACGACGCGATCGATCCACATCCAGCGCATGGGTTTTGGTGCAGAAGCGGTCCTACTTGGCGGCCAGCTTGCGCTCGACAAACGTCACGAGGGCATCCACCGTGAAGACTTCCGCGACCTTCGAGATTTGCGGGTCGGTCTCGAACTTCGAAAAATCCGCGTGAGGCAGACGTGCCTTCAGGGCGGTCAAGCCCTTGGCCGTGACCTTGCCCTCTTTAACATATTCGGGGTCCTGGGCCACGTTCTCGGGGAAGAGCTCGCCCTGGGCGATCTTGAACCCGAACTGCTGCTCGAGCTTGAAAACAATGTCGAGGAAGTCGATCGACTCGGCGCCGAGGTCGGTGGTCAGACGCGACTGCGGTTTCACATCATCCTCGTCCACGGCGAGCGCGTCGACAAGCACATCCCGGACTTTTGTAAAGATTTCGTCTCGTGTCATTCGTTCTGATTCCGTTTCCGCAGAAAACCGCGGGCGGCATACCCGGAGTCCGCGATAATAGCCGCCGAAGTCTCGCTTCAGGCTCTTTGGCGAACGGGGCGAAGCACAAACCTGCCCGAGACCGCAACTTTCGGCTCGGCGTCCGACGAGAAACCCGTGAGAAGGTGGGCCTCGCCCTTGAACTCGATCGCACCGCCGTCGAGCTGCTTGTGCAGGTCAACGGTCACGCGGAGCGTCGAACCGGGCCTGACAAATGCCCCGTACTTGAGCGCCCGCACCTGTCCCAGCACCAGAGGCGTAGGTGTTTTTCCGGCCAGGCGCCGTGCGGCCTGCACCATGGCTTCGAGCATCATCACGCCCGGAAGGACCGGATAGCCGGGAAAATGGTCTTGCAGATACTCCTCGGCATTGCTGACGTGCTTGTGCGTGACGATGCGGGAGGGGCTTTGTTCGACGACCGCGTCGACAAGTTGGAAGTGCATGCGGGAGCGTATTCGCTCCGGTCCGAATCGGGCGACGACCGCAGGTGCATCCGGCGGGACCCGGTCCTATTTTTCGGAACGTTGCCCACTGTTCACGACGACGCGTTCTGCATCCGGGTATGGGACTGGTCGGAGACGAGCCAGACCGTCTCGCTCTTTTGCCGCGCTCACGGCGTGGTGCGGGGGCTGGCCAAGGGAGCGAAGCGGGACGATGCGCGTTTTTCGGGCGGGTTCGAGCTCTTCACCCGCGGCCAGGTCGGCCTGATCCTGAAATCAACCGACGCGATGGCGACGCTCACGGCGTGGGACCTGACCGAAACCTTCACGGGTGCGCGGGCCAATCTTTCCGCTTTCTACGCCGCGATGGCCATGCTGGATCTCGTTCACCACATGATCCGAGATCACGACCCGCACCCGGTTCTCTTTGATGCGCTTGCCTTGTCAGCGAACAAGCTCTCGAAGGCCGACCGGGCGCTCGGAACTCTTGCCGGTTTTCTTTGGGAGGTGCTGGTCGAATCCGGCTATCGCCCCGAACTGGAGCGAGATGTTCGATCATCCGAATCTCTCGACCTCTCCGCACCGCTGGCGTTTGATGCGCGGCTCGGCGGTTTCACACGCTGGGAAAAGGGTGCCGCCGACGAAGGGTGGCGCGTTCGCCCTCAAACCCTGGAAGTTCTGCGGGCGCTCGCTCTGCGGCCGCACGCGCTCGCACCATCGGACGACCTGTTGCGAGCCGCGAAACTGCTCTCCGCGTACGTCCGAGAAACCGCTGGGGGCCCCATCCCGTCTGTGGATGGCGCGATGCGGGCGTTTTCCGTTTAAGGACTTTCATATTTCACATTGCAGCCTCTACCCGTCCGGGTCGATAGGGAGATATCCCGGGCGTTCTCCGCGGGGGGGGATTTCCGGCGATTCAGGTCACCCACAGACGAGCCATGGACCACGAGATCATCGAGGAAATCCTGAGCTGCTCATCGCTGCCCTCGCTTCCGGCGGTGGCGCTCCGCGTGGTGGAGCTGACGTCGAACGTCGATGTCAAGCTTCCCGAACTGGCGACCACGATCCAGAACGACCAGGGCCTGGCTTCCAAAGTTCTGCGAACGGTGAACTCGTCGTTCTACGGACTGCCGAACCGGTGCGCGAGCATCAACAAGGCCCTCGTGCTGCTCGGACTTGGTCCGGTCAAGTCGCTGGCGCTCAGTTTCTCGCTGATCGGCTCGATCGGCGATCAGGACGACGGATTCGACTATCAGACTTACTGGCGGCGCGGTCTGTACACGGCCGTGGCTGCGAAGGTCATCGCGGACCACCTCAAGCTGCCAACCGCCGACGAAGCATTTCTTGCGGGCCTTCTCCAAGACATCGGCGTAGTCGCGATGCACCGCGCCCTCGGCTTCCGATACGCGGAAGCAACCGAGTCGGCCGGGGGCGACCATCGCCAGCTCGTCAAGGCCGAGCTCGGCGCGTTCGAGGTGCAGCACCCCGAGATCGGCGCGATGCTCGCGCAGCGCTGGAAGTTCCCGGATGAGCTCATCATGCCGGTTCGCTACCACGAGCGCCCGACCGCGGCACCGCAGGGGTATCACGAGATCGTGAGGCTCATCGGCCTTGGCAACCTCGCGCACGACGCGATGACCGACGCCGACCCGACGCCCGCGCTGCGGAAGCTCTACCAGCGGGCGGACCAGTGGTTCGGCATCAAGTCGGACGCGATGCAGGCGCTCGTGAAGAAGATCGCCGAAGGTGCAAAGGACATGTCCAGCCTCCTTCGGATCGACACCGGTGCTCACTCGGACGCCGAATCGATCATCCGCAAGGCCGAAGAACAGCTCATGGGCATGGCCAAGTCCGGTACCGCCACTGCGCAGACGCTCGACAACCTCCTTGTCGATTCCAAGCAGTTTGATCCGCTGACCGGCGCCGTCGGACGTTCGGGCTTCGACATCGCGTTGAAGAATGCCTTCGAGCTCTCCGCGAATACGAACGAGCCGGTTGCGCTTGTGCAGGTCGCGCTCGACGGGCTGCAGAAGGCCGCGGGCCAGATCGGCACCGCCGCGGGCGACGAGACGATCAACGCCTGCATCGTGCTCCTTCGCAAGCACTTCGCTTCGCTCGGCGGCGTCATCTGCAAACTCGGCGGCGACCTGTTCGCCGTTGTGCTCTACGGCGCGAACGGGCGAACCGCGCAGCGCGCCGCCGAAGAGTTCCGTCTTTCGTTCGACAAGGCCACGCTCACCTGGCCGCTCGGCGGCGGCAGCGTGAAGGCATCCATCGGACTCGCGTCGCATGAGCCGGGCACTCCCGCTGTGCACCCCGGCCTGCAGCAGTTCGTGATCGCATCGGTGAACTCGCTCAAGACCGCACGCATCGCCGGCGTCCAACCGGCCGGCGTCGAACGTGCCGCGGCATGAGCTACGCCTGACTTTCGGGCGTCAGCATCCCGAGCGTCGCGGGCATCAAGGGAAACGCTTCCGCGACTTCGCGCAGCTCCGCCAGCGTGATCTTTCCGATCCGATCGACCTCGTCATCCAGCGATTCGTAGCGTCCGAGCGCGGTCCACGTGCGTCCAAGACGCTGCATGCGATCACCCGGACGCTCGCCCCCAACCGTTGCCGCCGTGCGCACCTTGTTCCGCAGCCGATCCAGGTCGTCGTCGTTCAGGCTCTGCGCCAGATTCGAGATCTCGCGCTCGATCACGGCACGGATCTCGGGGATCCGCCCGGGCTCGCCCGCCGCGAACACGTAGTAGTCGCCCGCGCCGTCGTGCGCGTCGAATCCCGCCTGCGCGTCTTCCGCAAGCCCCGATTCGACAAGCGCCCAGTGCAAGCGGCTGTTGTCGGGAGATCCGAGGATCTGGGCGAGCATTGCCGCGGCATACCGGCGGTCGTCGTCCGCAGCGGGCGCCGGGGCCATCCCGAGCAAGTAGCCCCGTGCCACTTTCGCATCGGTCAGTTTCACTTCGACAGCCGCCTGCCCGTATCGCGCGACCGGGGAAACGCGCTTGGCGGGATTGGTGCGGACCCAACCGCCGCAGAGCGCGCTGATCTCGTCGCAGGCGCGATCGAAGTCGAACTTCCCCGCGAGCGCCACCGTGGTGTTGTCGGCGGAGTATCGCCGATCGAAATAGGTGCGCATCTGTCCACTCTTGAGCTCGGTGATCGTTTCGGTCGTGCCCAGAACGCGATGCCCGAGAGGATGGGGCGCGTAGTGGCGGTCCGTCACGGACTCGAAGAGCACCCAGAACGGGTTGTCCTTGTACATCGCGATCTCTTCGAGGATCACGGATTTCTCGGTGTCGAAGTCGGCCTGGCGGAGCGCCGGCCTCATCATGCGGGCCAGCAGTTCGACCGATCGCGAGGCGTGCTCGGGGAGCGATGAGGCGTAGAAGCAGGTCATCTCGCTCGACGTGTACGCGTTGTTCTTCGCCCCGATCTCATCGAACGCCCGGTTCAACTGCTCCGCGGTGATGCCTTCGGTCCCCTTGAACATCATGTGTTCGAGAAAATGGCTGACGCCCATGACGACCGGTTCTTCATCGCGTGCGCCAGTCTTGACAAAGAACCCGGCCGACGCGGTCGCGGCGCCCCGGTCGGTTTCCGCGATCACCGTCAGGCCGTTGGGCAGGACACGCTGTTGAAACTCGATCGGCATGCCGGAGTCTAATCGCGCAGCCCGCGGCGTGCCGGGCTCTTACCCGACATCGGAAAGCCCCTTGATCGCCCGGGCGAGTCCGCGGCAGGCCTCCTCCGGGTTCGATGCGCTGCAGACCGCGGCGCTCACCGCGATGCCCCGGCAGCCGGCCTGTACGAGCTGCGAGACATTCCCCTGCGTGATCCCGCTGATCGCAAGGTGCGGAACGCGCCGCGTTGCTTCATCTTCCATGTAGGCCGAGACCAGGGACGGTCCGCTGAGACTTGGCTTTGCCTTGGTTGACGAGGTGAACATCGGTCCAAGCCCGCACACGTCCGCCCCCTCCCCGACTGCGCGCCGAGCATCCTCCATCGTCGCGCACGATACTCCGATGCGCAGACCGTTCCCCGCAATCTTGCGGACATCCCCGATTGCCAAATCGGTCTGCCCGATGTGTACTCCGTCGGCCCCCGCGAGAACGGCGAGATCGGGCCGATCGTTGATGACGACCGCCGCGGCACTCCGGTGCGCGAAATCCACGAGCGTTCGTGCACGGTCGAGCAGCTCGCGATCGGGTATTCCCTTTTCCCGGAGCTGGATGCAGTCGGCTCCGCCCTCGATAGCGCGCCGGGCAACTTCTTCCCATCGGTGATGGGTGCACAGCGTTTCGGAGATCAGCACGCAGAGCGTCCACTGCGGTCCGCGTCCTCCCATCAGCGCGAGTTCCAGATCGCGGCAGAGGTCGTACGCCCTGTAGCGGAGTTGCTCGATTGCCCCCGCGACGCCCACCGACCCCGCGATGGCCTTTGCCGATTCCTCCAGCACGCGGAGCGACTCTCCCAGGCGTGAGGAAGCGGCGCTCGCGATCGCCGATTCCGATTCGCGTGCCGGAAGCGCCGCGCCGCTCGGTTGTGCGCCGACGTCGCCGGCGGTGCTCCGCCAGGCCAGCAGCTTCGCCCGGTCAAGGGGCAACTGGCCCAGGGCGCCCGTAAGTTCGTGCCGCAGCTTTTTGAACGCCCTCGAGAGCTCCGCATGATCGAGCCGCAGACGCGCCAGATCCTCAAGAACGCGGAGGGCTTCGCGCGCACGGTTGGAATTCGCGTCGATCACGCGGACAAGGGAGGACATGCCCCCAGCCTAGCACGCTCGCGCCACCGGATACCCGCGGCTACCGTTCCCCGGAACATGCGCGACACCGAGCCACGCGATTCACGCGAATCCCCCCGCGACCCGGCGGGACGCCGCAAGCCCGCGCTTCCAAACGGCCCGGTCATCGTCCGTCCGGATGCGGATCAGTTGATGGATGCCATCGCAACCGATCTGTTCCTGCACGCAAACGCCTGCGTGCGGGAGTTCGGCGATTTCCAGTTGGCGCTCGCCGCGTGGCCGGATGCCGAGCCCCTCTTCCTGAGGCTGCTGTACGACCCGCGATTTCGCGAGCTTCCCTGGCGGCGCACCCACCTTTGGATCGTCGAGGAGCGTCTCGACGCAATTCCGGCCAACTTCGAGTTGCTCCAGGAAGCGATCGTGGCTCAGTCCGACATCCCGGAGGAGCAGGTCCATCGTCCGGTGCCCGGCGAGGATTACGAGGAAACGCTGAAGAGTGTGCTCGGCTGGCGAGAGAAAGGCCAGGATCGGCTCGACTACGCGCTGCTTCCGGTGCTCGCGGGAGGGTTCACGCACGGCTCTCCCCAAGCCGGCGATGGGGCACCGCTGGTCGCAAGCAGCGGGGGAGCGGTGCGCATGACCGGACGCTTGCTGAACGCGACCCGTTTCCTCGCGGTCGCCGCCCTCGGACCCGGCATGGATGCGGCGGTACGAGATGTTCCCGGTGCGGTCCGATCCGACGAGCGCCTTGCGGCCCGCGTGCTCCGGCCGATCGGAGGCGAGCTTCGCTGGTATGTGGATGAACTGGTGTGCGAACCAAGTCCCGGTCCACCCCCCATCCCGCTCGAATAACGTTGACCGTGGCCAACTTCACCATCGAACCGAACGACCGCGTTGTTTTCAAGGTGCGCTACGCGGATGACGACGTGCTTGTCGTCGAGAAACCCGCGCACGTCGTTTCGACTCCCGGCGCGGGGCACGATCGCGGCTCGCTCCTCAACGGGCTGTTCGCCAGCTACGGCAAGCAACTTCAGAATCTCGGCAAGGAACGAGATTTCGGCATGCTCCATCGCCTCGATCGGGAAACCAGCGGCTTGCTCGTTGTTGCGATCCGCGCCGCCGCGTACGACCGCCTGCGCACGATGTTCGAGGAGCGGGAGATTCGCAAGTTCTACTTCGCTGTGGTCGCCGGAGTGCCCCGTCAGGCATCCGGCGTGATTCGCCGCCCGATCAACGAGGTCAAGGAACTGCGAGACCGGCGCGAGATGAAGATCGCCAAGATTTCCGGCAGCGGCAAGCCCGCGACCACCGCGTACCGCGTGCTTGATTCTTCGCCCGCGGCCAGTTTTCTCGAATGCCGCGCCGTGACGGGCCGGCTTCACCAATTGCGGGTCCATCTCGAATCGATCCGCTGCCCGATTTTCGCTGATGATCTCTACGCGCCGCCGGCAATCGCGAGCGGTGCGCCGCGTCTGGCCCTCCACGCGCACCGGATCGCGTTCACCCACCCGGTCACGGGCACTCCGGTCGATGTTCTCTCGCCTCTTCCGACAGACCTGAAGCGTCTTGTGACCAAACTTGGAATGAACCCCGCTCGCGCGAAGGAGCCCGCACCCGCGCGCGATTCGGACGGATCCGAGAAAGGCGACTAACGGTCGAGCGCCGCCATCAGGTCCACGACAATCGAATCCGCGATCAGCATCCCGCGTTTATTCAGCACCCATCGCCCGCCCGAATCGTCAAGCAGGCCCTGCTCGCGAACGCGATGCACGGCGTCCTGCAGGGCGCGCGCCGCCGAATCTCGAATCTGCCCGGCCGCCGCGATCGTCGATTCCGCATCCAAGCCTTCCCAGAGACGCAGGCCCGTCCACACACGCTCACGCAAGGCGCGGGCCCGATCCGGCGCTTCCGCATCCGCGACCTCGGGCAATCCGTCCGCACTCGCGCGCAGGTAATCGTCAAGCCGGGCGACGTTCTTCCATCGCCAGCCGCCGACATGCCCCGATGCCGAGGGGCCGGCCGCGAGCCAGTTCTCCTGTCGCCAATAGGCGAGGTTGTGCAGCGCCTCGCGCCCGGGTTTGCTGTAGTTGCTGATCTCGTAGCGTCGGAATCCGGCCGCAGCCAGGTGGTCAACCGTCATTTCGTACATATCGACTTCGACGTCTTCGTCCGCCGGTTGGAATTCGCCCCGGGCAAGCCGGGCGGTCATGGCCGTCCCCTGTTCGTACGTGAGGTTGTAGCAGGAGAGGTGCTCGGTTCCGAGGGAGAGCGCCGAATCCAAGTCTCGCTTCCAATCGTCGAGTGTTTGCCCGGGGATGCCGAAGATGAGATCGATCGACAGTCGCTCGAATCCAGCGCTCCGGGCCATCGCAACGGCGCGGGAAACGGATTCGGGATTGTGGATTCGATCCAGCGTTTTCAGGTGCGCCCGGTCGAAACTCTGAGCCCCCATACTGATTCGATCGGCTCCGGTGCCCCGGAGCGTGTCGAGCAATTCGGGTGAGACCGATTCCGGATTGCACTCCACCGTGAATTCGCCCCGACCTTGGCGGATCCCGCTGAGGTCAAACCGATCCGTGAGCGCTTCGAGCAGCCGTTTCCACAGCGGCACCCTCAACAACGAGGGCGTTCCTCCGCCCACAAAGATCGTTCCCAGTGGCGTGCCGGCCGCGAAGGGGGCGAGTCCGTGTAACTCCTGAATCAGACGTTGAGTAAACGCTTCCTGCCGGTCCTGCGTGTCCACGAGGCTGTAGAAGTCGCAATAGTGGCATTTGTGGGAGCAGAACGGAACATGCAGGTACAGCGACCGAACAGACTCTTGCTGCAATTCCGCGCCCGCTGTGCGCAATGGATGCGCCCGAGGATTCGTCGCGGAAGGCCGTTGCTGGAGAAGCGGAATTCGGGTATCGTCGTTCGGCGACGCGAGCGGGGCGGGGGAGTCGGATCTCGTTGGTCGCGCGTGATTCACGGTCTGGCGGTCGCGGGTTGGGCGATCGTCCTGCGTGCGAAGGAATCTTGGGTTGGCCGAGTGATGGCGGGTTGGGACGAGGGTTTGAAGTCGGCGAAAGGATAGCGAGCCTTGGAAACGTCCCTCATTCTTGTGAATCGTGATGGCACGCAGCGGGAGATTCCGCTGAAGCGTGCTCGTTTCATCGTCGGGCGGCAAGCCGATTGTCAGATCCGCCTGCCGGATCCGGGCGTCTCGCGTCAGCACTGCGAGATCCAGATCGATGCCGCCAAGCCCGTGGTGAAGGATCTGGGTTCGAGCAACGGCACCTACGTCAACCGCCGCCGGGTGAGTCAGACTGAACTCGCCGCCGGCGACACGATCAGCATCGGACCGTTCTTGTTCGTTTTCCGCGTGGACGGCGAGCCGGCAAACATCGACACCGAGGAAGCGCTCGAAGATATGGTCGAAGTTTCCGGCCCGAACAAGGCCCCGAACGCGGCAAAGAACCACGTTGACGCCCCGGCCGCGCCCGTGGCTGGTCGCGAGCCCCCGACGCGGATCCCCGATCCGGACGACAGCGACGAGTTCGAGTTCGACTTCCTCGACGAAGACGATTCACCGAAGCTGTAAGCAACCGATTCTGCGTTACGCCGCGGGAGCGCTCGGCTTCGCGTGCCCTTCGTTCCCGGCGTTCAGTCCCGGAACGCGGATATTCGTCCCGCAGTTCTTGCAGCGGACGGTTTTCCCGCGCGCGTTGCCCGGCACAGCCAACACCTTGCGGCAGGTCAGGTTCGGACACATGATGCGAACGGTATCTGCCGCCATTGGGTGGCTCCTCTGGCTTTATGCCTCTGACCGCTCGGTCCATCGGTTCTCGCCGCGCGCCGTTTGAACGGGCGGTGAGGAATGACCGGCGGTGCCTTCCGATTGATCCGGGTGTGCCGTCTGACCCGACGCCTACCGTCAGCGTCGCACCAAGCCCTTTCCCGGAAGCTCCAATGTCCGAGAACCAAGCTCCAAGCGCCAGCCCCTGCAGCGCCGTCGTCGGAATGCAGTGGGGGGATGAAGGCAAAGGAAAGATCGTTGACCTCATTGCTCCTCAGCATGATGCGGTGGCACGTTACAACGGCGGCGCAAATGCCGGTCACAGCGTGGTCGTGAAGGGCGAGCGGTTTTCGCTGCACCTCATTCCCTCCGGCATCCTGTATCCGAGCAAGCTCGCCATCATCGGGAACGGCGTCGTGCTCGATCCCGACAAGCTGCAGCAGGAGATCGACGGGCTGCGAGCGCGGGGTGTTGACACCGCCGGTCTTATGGTCTCGAACCGCGCCCACGTGGTGATGCCCTATCACAAAGTCGAGGACGCCGCACGGGAAGATTCGCTCAAGCAGGAGCGGCTCGCGCGGGACGATGGAGCCTCGTCGGTTGTCTCGGAAATCGGCACAACCCGGCGCGGCATCGGCCCCGCATACGCCGAGAAGGTGCAGCGATCCGGCGCGGTGCGCGTGGGCGACCTGCTCGACCCGGCAACACTTCAGGAAAAAATCGCGATCGCGATTGCGACCAAGCGGGCATCGCTCGCGGGCTACCCCGATGTCGGCGAATCGCTCGATGTCAAAGCCGTCACCGATTGGGCGCTCCGCGCCGGCGAGATCATCCGCCCGATGGTGCACGACACGACCTATCTGCTCAACAACCTTGTGCGGGCGGGCAAGAAAGTTCTGTTCGAAAGCGCCAACGGCACCCTCCTCGACGTCGATCACGGAACCTATCCCTTCGTCACGGGTTCATCCTGCTCGGTCGGCGGGATCGGGCCGGGCACGGGCGTACCCGTCCAGCGTGTCGGCCGCGTGACCGGGGTGATGAAGGCCTATTCGACCCGCGTTGGTTCGGGCCCGATGCCCACCGAACTCGCCGGTCCCGGCGCCGACGGCCAGATCGGCGATCGCATCCGCAATCGAGGCCGTGAATTCGGAACAACCACGGGCCGCCCCCGCAGGGTCGGCTGGCTCGATCTGGTCGCCGTCAAGTACTCCGCGATGATCAACGGCACAACCGGGCTCGCCCTCACCATGCTCGATGTGCTCGCGGGGCTGGAGACCGTGCGTGTTTGCACGAAGTACGAGTTCGGGGGCAAGCAGACCGATCGATTCCTGCCGGACTCGGCATCGCTCGCCGCCGCCCGTCCGGTCTACACCGACCTGCCCGGATTCTCGGAGGACGTTTCGGCTGCGAAAAGCCGAAGCGAACTTCCGGCCCGTGCCCGCGCGTATATCGAGTTCATCGAGCAAACAGTCGGAATCCCGGTCGAGATCGTCAGTGTCGGACCCGATCGGGCCCAGACGATCGCCTCGTAATTTTCTTCCACCCTTTGCTATCGTGCCATGTCTGTGACGCCACTCTCCGCGACGAGCAACCCCTCCCGTCCCGCACCGGCATTCGCATCGAACCCGGAGGTTCTGGCGCGGGTCGAGGCGATGCGCGCGCGATACTCGAAGGCCGATCCGCTCGGGCGGCTGCCGGATGTTGACCCGCGCCGCATTCCCCGTCACATCGCAGTCATCATGGACGGCAACGGTCGCTGGGCCAAGCAGCGGGGTTTCCCCCGCATCTTCGGTCACCGCAACGGCGCGCGGGCCCTTCGCGAAACGGTGGAGGAGGCCGGTCGCCTGGGTGTCGAGGCGATGACGTTCTACTCGTTCAGCCTCGAGAACTGGCGCCGCCCGCCCGAAGAAGTGCAGGCGCTCATGCTGCTCTGCGTCGCCTACTGCGAAGGTGAGCGCGAAGCCCTGGTCCGCGACGACATTCGCTTCCGCTGGATCGGCCGGCGCGAGGGGCTGCCGCCCGAAGTGCTCGCCGCCCTCGATTCCGTGGTCGAAGCCACTCGAAACTGCACCGGCCCGACGCTGTGTGTCGCCGTCAACTACGGCTCGCGAGCCGAGCTTGCCGACGCCGCGAAGCAGATTGCGCACGAGGTCGCCGCGGGCACGCTCAAGCCCGAAGGTGTGACCGAAGAGTCGATCGCCTCTCGTCTCTACGCGCCCGATCTCCCCGATCCGGATCTGCTCATCCGCACGGCGGGCGAACTGCGCGTCAGCAATTACCTGCTCTGGCAGATCAGCTACGCGGAGATGTACGTCACCTCGACGCTCTGGCCCGATTTCGATGCGTCGTGCCTGCACGTTGCGATCCGTGAATTCGCCGGTCGCTCGCGCCGCTTCGGCGGCCTGGATGACTCGGATGCCGCCGGCCCTCTCTCGTCGGGAGACGGCTGTGCGTGATCGTCTGCTGCTCGGACCGGTTCTGATCGCCCTCCTGCTCGGGCTGCTCTGGCTCGACGGGTTCCTCGACCAGCTCCCGTGCCCGGAGTGGTTTACACGCCTCGGATATCCGCATCCCACGCTGCCTCCGGGGATCATCCTGTTCGTCGTGATGGTCGGCCTGAGCATCATGGCCGCCCGCGAGCTGGCCGACATCCTCCACGACAAGGCGATCGACGCCTCACGTCGCATCACCACCCTGGCGGCGTTCTTCGGCCTCTGCGTCTCGTCGTTCATCCCCCGCAATTTCGACCCCAGCGGTTCGACGCTCGGTCCGTCCTGGGATCCGGCCACCGGGGGACTGATCGTCAGTTCTTCTGCCGTGCTGGTTCTGATCGTGGCGCTGCGGTTCTATTCGCGCCACAAGAACACAGAGGGAGTCATCGCCGCCGCCGGCGGCACGATGCTCGCCTTTGTCTACCTCGGACTCATGTTCGGCTTCATCCTGGCGATCCGGCGTGAGCATCCCGTTTGGACGGTCGCGTGGGTGCTGCTGATGGTGAAGGCGTGCGACATCGGCGCCTATTTCACCGGACGCACGTTCGGTAAGCGCAAACTGATTCTGTGGCTCAGCCCCGGAAAGACGTGGGAGGGGCTCGCCGGGGGCGTGGTCGCCTCGATGGTTGTCGGCGTGGTCGGCGTCCTGCTCATCGAGTGGAAAGAACGCCCCGCTCACTTGGTCTGGGTTGGGGCGATGACCGGCTTTTTGTTCGGGCTGATCGGCCAGGCGGGCGATCTCCTCATGAGCCTGCTCAAGCGGGACGCCGGAATTAAGGATTCGGGAAAAACCCTGCCCGGATTCGGCGGCATCCTCGATGTGCTGGATTCCCCGCTTCTGGTTGCACCCTTCGCGTATTGGTGGCTCCGCCTCATGCTCCCGCTTCACGGTTGAGCATGCGATCGGAGCGACCCGAGCGGGTTGCGCGTCTACACTCAGGCTGTTGGCGGAGTGCACATGAACGTCACGTCGAAGCTCCTCAGCGTCTTTAAAGTTGACAAACAGTACCGGGGCCTTCGCTCTCGCCTCAGCGCAGCGGAGAAGTACCTCGCCGAGCAGACCCGGCTCATCACCGAGCTGGATGCCAAGAAAACGTCCATCGAAGCACAGCTCCGGCAGCTCACCGCGGCCGGCGCAAACTTCGAGGGCGAGGTCAAGCGCCTCGACGCCCGGATGGCCACCATCCGCGAGCAGATGAATTCCGCTCAGACCAACAAGGAATACAAGGCGTTCCTCACCGAGGTGAACACGCTGAAGGCCGAACGCGATCGCCAGGAAACTTCGGCGCTCGAGCAGATGGCCAAGGCCGAGGAACTGAAGCGCCAGGTCGAAGAGCTTCTGAAGAACCGCGCCGAACGCGAACGCATCCAGGCCAAGGCCGTCAGCGAGCGCGACCAGCGTGCCGCCGAAATCAAGGACAAGCTCGCAGCCCTTCAGACCGAGCGCGACACGCTTGCCAAAGAGCTCTCGAAGGAAACGCTGACGGTCTTCGAGCGACTGGTCCAGACGCGGGGCGACGAGGCGATGGCCCACATCGAAGAAGCCGACCGCCGCCGCCACGAGTACCACTGCGGTTCGTGCATGATGGCGATCCCCGTGGAAGCCGTCAACGGCCTCCTCGTTTCCGGAAAGCTCACCCGCTGCGCTTCCTGCCAGTGCATCCTTTACATCGAAGAAGAGCTGGCCAAGTCGATGCGCGAGCCCGCCGGCAAGCGTTGATCGGGATCCGCGGCGTTCACGCCCCCGGCCCATCAAACAGATTTTCGTTGCCGGTCCAGGCGATGCCCATGTGATCGCAGGCCGCTCGCGTCAATTGCCGCCCACGCCGTGTCCGCGCCAGAAACCCGATCTGCAGCAGGAACGGCTCGACGACGTCCTCCAGCGTGCCCGAATCCTCGTTCATCGTCGCCGCGACCGCTTCCAGGCCCACCGGCCCGCCCGCGTACGTCGTGGCGATGATCCGCAGGTACCCACGGTCGAGTTCATCAAGTCCCCGGTCGTCTACGCCCTCGAGCTTCAACGCCTGCATGACGGTGGTGGGGCGGATCACGCCGTCACCCTTCACGCTCGCAAAGTCGCGGATGCGACGCAGCAGCCGATTGGCGATGCGGGGCGTGCCGCGCGATCGCGACGCGATACTCGCAAGGCACCCCCCGTGCTCGACCGCGACCCCGAGCAGCGAGCAGCTCCGCTCGAGTATGCGAACCAGTTCCGGCTCGGAGTAATAACGCAGGTGGTGCGTGAGGCCGAATCTCGAACGCAGCGGGCTTGAGATCAGCCCCGCCCTTGTTGTCGCGGCGATCAGCGTGAACGGCTTGCACCGGATCTGCACCGTCCGCGCCGACAGCCCGCTATCGACCGGCACGTCGATCCGGTAATCCTCCATCGCCGGATAGACGAACTCTTCCACCGACGCCGGCAACCGGTGTACCTCGTCGATGAACAGCACGTCGCGCTCGCGGAGCGACGTCAATGCCGCGACAAGGTCCGTCCCCTTGCTCAAGACCGGTCCGCTCGTGACGTGAATGCCCGAACCCATCTCGGTCGCGATCAGGTGCGCCAGTGTCGTCTTTCCCAATCCCGGCGGCCCGTGAAACAGCCCGTGCTCGCACGGCTCGTTCCGCTTCTTCGCGGCACCGATCGCGATCCGAAGTCGCTCGATCAGGTCCTCCTGGCCGACATACTCGTCGATGTTCGTCGGGCGCAGCGCCCAGTTCCGCTGCTCCTCACGCGGGTCCGCGCTCGCCCCTGCGCCGATAAGACGATCCGTCGCCATGCACACAAAGTAGCAGGAGGGCGAGGAGCTTTCAGCGATCAGTTCTCGGCTTTCCGCAAGAAGCACGCTTCTGCATGGCAGACGCGCGGTTCCACAGACCAAATCCCCGGCTCCTCATTCGGATTTTCCGGCTGGAAGCAGTCCGCCCATCCCGCCCTCAATCCAGCGGCAGCCCCTTCGATTTCCACAGCTTCGCCAGCTTGTCCAGCGATGAGGGCTCCACCTTCACACCCCCCGGCAGATCGGCAAAGACCAGTTCCCCGTTCTCGCGGCACATCGCCACCTGCGTCGGCGCGCCCGACCCCAGTCTGGTCGTGACCCGATAGAACTTCGGCTTGTCCGCCGGCTGCTCGACCTGCTCCCGCCGAACTTCAATCAGGTCGGATTCCGACGAGAAGGTGTTGAAACCGAACTCGGTCGTCAGGCGTGCCCCGATCAGCATCCGCTGCACCAGGAACGATTCCACCCGCGACAGGTACGCACGATCCGGCACGATCAGCGTCGTCGCCGGGCGATCGGTTCGCTTCACGGTCAGCTGGTTTCCCTTGCGCGTTCCGAGCTCCGTGCTCGTGCGATCGTTCTTCCCCTGGCGAACCCGCGTGCTCAGGCTCCACATCTCGTCCTTGCGATCGAACGTCTGGAAGAAGATTCCCTGCGAATCGGTGAGCGCGTCGTTCGACTCACCCAGAACGCCCCGGAAATCCACCTGCACCAGGATCCCCTCGTCCAGATCGGCGCCCGCAAATTTCTTCGGATCGCGTGTCGGATCGAGTTGACCCCGCTTTCCGATGGACGTGCGGATCCGGCGATAGCCGACCTCTTTCGCGTCCATGTCCGCCCCGGTGCTCGAAGGCACGTACAGACGCCACCAGGTTTCCTTCGCCTCGAGCGCAGCCGAACGCAAAGCCGCCTCGTCCAGTCCCTTCAGAAAGTGGTCGCCCGCATCGAGCAGCGCACGCTTCGAACTTTCCAGGCTCGCGGCATCCACAAAGCTTGCCGTCGCCATCATCGCTTCCATCTCCGGCTTCGAACGTGTGAGGTCCGCTTCGCCGCAGCTCGATTCAAAGCATGCAAATCGCCCCGGCGCGAGCTTGATGAACGTCACGCCGTACACCAGGCGCGGACGCCCGGCGTGCTTCGGATCCGGATCTTTCGGCCCGAGCACGTAGAAACGCTCCGCAGGCAACGCCCCGATGATCAGATTCTGCGACCGCTCGATGAGCTGCGCGCCGGTTGGCCCTTCGCCGCCCACGATCACGGCGTCGGCGCCGAGCTGTGTCCTCAAATTCGCATCGGCGACCTGTTGCAGCGTGAGATTCAGATCGCTGCTCTCGAGCACGCGCGCGCCCGACATCCACTTGCTGTCCGGCCCCGTCACCTGCACCGCGGCCTGGTTCGCAATCGCGGTCGAACTCGCGCTCGATCCAACCGGCAGCGACATCGTCAACCCCATCGTCTCGACCCGCAGGGGCTTCTCGTTGAAACGAACGGCGCCGATCGTCGGCGCAGGAGTCGTGGTGGGGGCGCCCGCGGGCGTCGAGGATCCTCCCCCCGACAGCTTTCCGCTTCCCTGCCCGATGGCATTGCAGCACAGGCTCAGCACGCCCGCAAGGATCAAGAAATTCCGTCCGGTTCCGATCATCATCCGTGGTTCCTTCCACGCTTGGGTTCACATGGGGCCGTCTGCGGGCCGTTTCAGGCCCGAATTATCATCGGCAATTCCGGCCGAACTCGCCCTATTCGTCGTTTCCGCTCCAAACATCCGCGGTTTTGACCACTCCGGTTGCTGCCGGCATCTTCCGGCGTCCGCGATTCCCTCGCTCGGGTGGACTTCACGGGTTGACCCGTTCGGGGCGGGGCCTATGCTTCTCGGCTACGCACCAGTCGAAAACCTGCTGCGGGGGCGCGACCGATCGCACTCCCAGGGTTTTCTGCCCGCGTTGCACTGTCCCGACCACTCAATCTTTGAAACGGAGCGATTTCTCGATGACCGGCGGCAAGATTCGAATTCGGATGGAGGCCTACGACCATATCGCCCTCGATGCTTCCGCCAAGGAAATCGTCGAGCACGCCAAGCGCACAAATGCGAAGGTCGCGGGCCCGGTGCCGCTGCCGACCCGCATCGAGCGCTACACCGTTCTGCGTTCGCCCTTCATCGATAAGAAGAGCCGCGAGCAGTTCGAGATCCGCACCCACAAGCGCATCATCGACATCATCGAGCCCAACGCGCGCACGGTCGAAGCCCTCAACCGCCTCGTCGTTCCCGCCGGTGTGTTCATCAAGATCAAGGCGTAAGTTCGTTCACTCGGGGCCTGTTTTCAGGCCCTTTTTCGTCGAAACAGATTCGATCGACAATTCGCGGCACGACGCTCCCCGATGGAGGAGCCTCTCACAAAACGCCGCCTTTCAGGAAGGGTTTCCATATGGCACTCTCGCTGCTCGGTCGCAAAGTCGGCATGACCCGCGTGTTCAATGACGCCGGCGTCAACGTTCCCGTTACCGTTCTTGCACTCGGCCCCTGCGTCGTGACGCAGGTCCGCTCGAAGGAGAAGGACGGCTACACGGCGGTTCAGATCGGCTTCGAAGAAATCAAGGCACGCCGCTCGACGATTCCCGTCATCGGCCACGATGCCAAGGCCGGCGTCGGCCCGCAGCGCGTCCACCGCGAATTCCGCGTGGAAGAAAAGGACGCGGGCAACTACTCCCTCGGCCAGGCGCTCACCGTCAAGGACTTCGCCGGCACCTTGTTCGTCGACGTGATCGGCACGAGCAAGGGCAAGGGCTTCCAGGGCACCATGAAGCGCTGGCACTTCAAGGGCCAGTACGCCTCGCACGGCACCGAACGTAAGCACCGCTCACCCGGCTCGATCGGCTCGCTCTGCTCGAACCGCGGCTTCGGCGGCGGCCTTGCCAAGGGCAAGAAGATGGCCGGCCACATGGGCGCTGTTCGTCGCACATGCCGCTCGCTCGACATCGTCCGCATCGACGAAGCCAACAACCTCCTGCTCGTCAAGGGCTCGGTTCCGGGTGCGAATACCGGGATCATCGAGGTCCGCCCGGCCATCCGCCTCTATCGCGGCAAGGCCAAGAAGGTGGCGGACGCTGCGAAGAAGTAAGCCAGAAGGTCAAGAAATCCGTCCTGAAGTAAGGATTCCGTCCGCTTCATGACTCAGAAACTTGTCCGGGCCATCGGGCAGGGCAATAATCGCGACCCCCCATTTCACATTTCGGGGGGCTCAGTTTGGAAAGTCGCCGCCGGTCTCTCAAAGGCAGAGGTCGGTGGGCTCGAGAGGTCTGAGGGGTTTGCCCCGCACGAAACCGCCGAGCGACGACAAATGAAGGGTTTGCTTGGGTTCACAGCCCCAAACCCGGACGGCCGAGTCGATTCCGAGCCGACCCCCACGAGTGCAAACTTGTGCTCCCTTGGAGGGAACTGGAGGCGGACGGATAGGCGAGTAAGTGCCGGTTCCCGCGTTGCTCAGGTCGAGCGCGCGGCCCGGTGAGGCGTCAGGACGAGATAAAGACAGATGGATGTCACCGTCTACAACATGCAGGGTCAGTCGGTCGGAAAACTGACCGTTGACGAAAAAGCGCTTGGTGGCGAAATCAACGCCAGCCTGATCAAACAGGCTTACGTTCGCTATCACTCGAACCAGCGCCAGGGCTCGGCCCGCACCAAAAACCGCCACGAGGTCGAAGGCTCGACCCGCAAGATCTACAAGCAGAAGGGCACCGGCAACGCCCGCCACGGCGACCGCAAAGCCAACCTCTTCAAGGGCGGCGGCCACGGCCACTCCAAGAAAAAGACGCGCGAGGATTTCCGCCTCGACATGCCCAAGAAGATGCGGCGCAAGGCCAATCGCAACGCGCTGCTCGCCAAGCTGATGGACAACGAGGTCAAGGTCGTTGACTCGATCGCGATGAAGGAGCCCAAGACCAAGGACTTCTCCGCGTTCCTCGAAGCTATCAAGGTTGATTCGTCCGCTCTCGTTGCCCTGGGCAGCGATCCGAAGCAGACGATGAACGCCCGTCTCTCGGCCCGCAACATCGAGGGCATCTCCCTCGTTCACGCGACCGACATCAACGCGTTCAACATGCTGAATCACCGCTACCTGGTGATCACCAAGGCAGAACTCGAATCGTGGCTCACCGGCCCCTCCTCGCAGACCGGCAAGGACGCCAAGACCGATCCCAAGGGTGCGGGCGCCGCCGCCGGCACCGTTGAGAAGCCCGCGAAGGCTCCGAAGGTCAAGGCCGAAAAGCCGACCAAGCCCGCGAAAACCGCCAACAAAGCGAAGGAGGCACGCTAAATGCCAGCCAACGTCGCAGCTCATCACATCATCAAGAAGCCCCTCGTGACCGAAAAGGGCACCTTCGCGATGAACGAACTCGCCAAGTACACCTTCTTGGTGGACCCCCGCGCGACCAAGACCGAGATCAAGGACGCTGTCCAGTCTCTGTACAAGGTCAACGTCACCGGCGTGAACACCGTCACCAGCAAGGGCAAGTTCAAGCCCACGCGGTTCGGTCTTCGCGTTGAGCCCACCGTCAAGAAAGCCATCGTCACCCTGAAGCAGGGCCAGACCATCGAATTGTTCTAAGCCTCCGCACTTCCTCTCCGTCGGGAGTTTGATCCATGCCGATTCGCATCTACAAGAAGACCAGCGCCGGGCGTCGATTCGCCTCGGTCAACATGCACGCCGAGGTCACCAAGAAGAACCCCGAGAAGGCGCTCCTTGCCCCCATCAAGAAGTCCGGCGGACGCAACAACCAGGGCGTTATCACGTCCCGCGGCATCGGCGGCGGCGCGAAGAAGAACTACCGCCTCATCGACTTCAAGCGCAAGGACCGGCACGGCGTCGATGGCAAGGTCATCGGCATCGAGTACGACCCGAATCGCTCCTGCCACATCGCTCTCGTCCAGTACAAGGACGGCATCAAGCGTTACATCCCGGCCCCCGCGGGTCTCAAGGACGGCCAGGACATCCTGACCTCCGTCGATGCCGCGGTCGAGCCGACCATCGGCAACGCCATGCCGCTCGCGTTCATCCCGACCGGTCTCGAAGTTCACTGCGTTGAGCTGATTCCCGGTCGCGGCGCACAGATGTGCCGCGGCGCCGGCACCTTCGCTCGCCTGTCGAACAAAGAAGGCGAATACGCCACTCTGATCCTCCCGTCCGGCGAAGTTCGCCGCGTCCCGCAGACCTGCATGGCCACCATCGGTTCCGTCGGAAACGGCGATCACCGTCTCCGTCGCCTGGGCAAGGCCGGTCTGACCCGCCTGCTCGGTCGTCGGCCGATCACCCGCGGCATCGCGAAGAGCCACCATGCTCACCCGCTGGGCGGCGGCTCGGGTCGTTCGAAGGGCAACCGTCCTCCTTGCGGCCCCACCGGCGTGCTCGCCAAGGGCGGCCACACCCGCAACCGCAAGAAGCACTCGTCCAAGCTCATCATCCGTCGGCGCGTCAGCAAGCGTCACGGCCAGCTCAAGTAATCCAACGTTCACCGAGCACGATTTCAGTTACCAGTTCAGCCAGTACACCGAGGAAACGAGAACATGGGTCGCAGCCTGAAAAAGGGTCCGTACGTCGACGAGAAGATCTATCGCAAGATCGAGAATCTCAACGCGCAGCGGAAGAAGGACCCCATCAAGACGTGGGCTCGTCGCTGCACCATCGTCCCCGAGTTTGTCGGCCACACCTTCAAGGTGCACAACGGTCGCATCTTCATCGATGTGTTCGTCACCGAGGACATGGTCGGCCACAAGCTCGGCGAGTTCAGCAACACCCGCACCTTCCGCGGCCACACCAACAAGAAGGAAGGCGTGGACGATGCGGCGGCCAAGGCCTAAGCGAGTCCTTCGGGACTCGGCTGGTCGGGCGGGGCAAGTGATCGGTTGAGGGGTGGGACGCGTCGGATAGTCAGTGGATCGTTCGGAGGTTTTTCAAGTGAGAATCAGAGCCGACAGAATCAAACAGCTCGCCGGAACCCGCAAGGTGACGCGCGATCAGCTCGCGCAGGCCATCGAGCGCGACGGCCTCAAGGGCGACTCCGCCAAGTCCGCCCTGGCCAACTGGCTCCGTGGTCGCAACCACCCCCGCGCCCGGAAGGCAGACATCGAAAAGCTCGCCGGGGCCCTGGGCGTTGCGGGCAAGGACATCGCCAAGTTCACGAGCGAAGTCCGCTTCCACCGCGGCTCACCCCGCAAGGCCGACCTCCTGGTCGATCTTGTGCGTGGCAAGCCCGTCGATGAGGCGCTCAACCTTCTCACCTTCACGACCAAGCGCGCCGCCGTCAACGTCAAGAAGTGTCTCGCCGCGGCCATCGCCGACGCCGAGCAGAACTCCGCCGACGTGACCAACCTCATCGTCTCCGAGGCCCGCATCGATGATGCCCCGCGGATCAAGCGGTTCAATCAGAAGGACCGCGGCCGGGCCCACCAGATTCTCAAACGACTCACGCACATCACCGTCAGTGTTCAGGAGCGCGCGTAAGCGCATCACATGGGACAAAAGACCAACCCATTCGGTTTCCGGCTCGGCATCACCGAGGCTCACAAGAGCCGCTGGTACGCCCCCAAGGCCCTCTACGGCGAGCTGCTCGTTGAAGACGCGAAGATCCGCGGCTACCTCGACAAGCGCCTCAACCGCAAGCCCCCGTACGCCGCCGTCAGCGACATCCACATCGAGCGGACACGCGAAGAACTCAAGGTCATCATCAAGACCGCCCGTCCGGGCCTGGTGATCGGCCCCAAGGGTGCCGAAGTCGAGCGCATGACCGAAGAGCTTCAGTACATGACGGGCCGAAAGGTCGCGATCTCGATCCTCGAGATCCGCAACCCGGACCTCGAAGCCAAGCTCATCGCCGAAGCCGTTGCCGAGCAGCTCGTGAAGCGTGCGTCCTATCGCCGCGTCATCAAGATGCGTTGCGATGCCGCGATGCAGGCCGGCGCCAAGGGCGTCCGCATCCAGGTCGGTGGCCGTCTCGGCGGCGCTGAAATCAGCCGCGTCATGGCGATGCGTCTGGGTTCGCTCCCGCTCTCGACGCTCCAGGCGCACATCGACTACGGCACCGCCGAAGCGATGACGACCTACGGCGTGATCGGCGTGAAGTGCTGGGTCTACAAGGGCCTCTACACGACCGAGCGTACCGAAGAAGAATCTGATGCAGCCGGTGGTCGCGCCCGCGCCCGCGGCCGTCGCTGATCGAATCCGTTCACTGATCCTTTCCGTTTCCTGTTTCCCGCTTTTCGGTTTCTGGAGTTTCGACCATGGCCTTGATGCCAAAGAGAGTGAAGTACCGCAAGGAGCAGCGCCGCGTGCGTCCGCGCAAGGCGACGAAGGGCAACTACGTCGCGTACGGCGACTACGGCCTCCAGTCGCTCGACGGCGCCTGGCTCCCCGGAAACGTGATCGAAGCCGGTCGCGTCGCGGCTCAGCACTTCCTGAAGCGCGAAGGCAAGCTCTTCATCCGCGTCTTCCCGGACAAGCCGATCAGCAAGAAGCCGCTCGAAACGCGAATGGGTACCGGTAAGGCGGAAGTTGAATACTGGGCGGCCCGCATCAAGCCCGGCACGGTGCTCTTCGAGATCGCCGGCGTGCCGGAAGCGACCGCCAAGCTCGCCTTCGTCCGCGTCGCGATGAAAATGCCCGTCAAGACCCGTTTCGTCGGACGCCGCGTCCGAGTCTGATATTGGAATGTCCTTGAGTTGTTGTTGGAGCAAGCCATGAAGTCCGAAACCCTCGATGTCAAGAAATTCCAGGATCAGCAGCTCAAGGACGAGCTCGCGAGCCTTCAGAAGAAGCTCTTCGACCTGCGTTCGCAGACCGTGACCGAGAAGGTCAAGGACACGAGCCAGTTCGCCAAGACCCGCCGCAACATCGCCCGCCTCAACACCGAGCTCCGCACCCGCCAGCTCGCCAGCAAGAAGTAAACAAGCCCACTCGATTCCACTCCCACTTTGGGAAAGACACGAATGCCCACCAGCACAGCCAAAGCCGCAAAGCCCGCCGCCAAGAACGACTCGAAGTCCGAGGCGACTCAGCCCAAGGGCACGAAGATCGGTGTCGTCGAGTCCGACAAGCGCGACAAGACGCGCAAGGTCGTGATCGCGTACCAGTCGATGCACCCCAAGTACGGCAAGTACATCCGCCAGCGCACCGTGCTGCACATCCACGACGAGAAGAACGAGAGCAAGCTCGGCGATCTCGTGGAAGTCGCGCAGTGCCGCCCGATGAGCAAGACCAAGTTCTGGCGTCTCGTCCGCGTTGTCGAGCGCCGCAGCGCCGCCGCGACCGCACTCGCCAGCGCCAAGGAAATCGTCTGATCCGCAGTCTTTCGCACCTGTACTGAGAAGAACCCACCATGCTCCAGCAAGAAACACGATGCGAAGTCGCGGACAACTCGGGCGCCAAAATCGCCTACGTCATCCGCGTCTACGGCGGCTCGACCGCCACCGGCGCCTTCACGCGGCGGACCGCCAACGTCGGCGACCGCGTGTTCGTTTCCATCAAGCGCGCCCTCGCCGGCTCGGATGTCAAGGAAGGCGATAAGTCCAAGGCCGTCGTGGTCCGCACCACCAAGCCGACCCGTCGCGCCGATGGCTCGTACGTCAAGTTCGATTCCAACGCCGTGGTCCTCATCCAGGACGACGGCAACCCCAAGGGCACCCGAATCTTCGGACCAGTCGCCCGTGAACTCCGCGAGAAGAACTACATGAAGATCGTTTCGCTCGCGACGGAGGTGGTCTGATATGCCAGCGCACGTTCGCAAAGGTGACACCGTGTTCGTCCGCTCCGGATCGGCCAAGGGCCAGACCGGCGAGGTCGTCCGCGTTGATGTCAAGCACAGCCGCGTTTACATCAAGGGTGTGAACCTCCGCGTCAAGCACATGAAGCCCACCCAGGCGGCCCCGCAGGGCGGTCTCGTGCAGCGCGAAGCCCCCATCCATATTTCCAACGTCAGCCCCGTCGCCGACGGCAAGCCCACCCGCGTGCGCTTCACCACCAAGTCCGACGGCACCAAGGTCCGCGTCGCCGTCAAGGGCGGCGCCGAACTGTCGGTCCTCCACAAGGGCGGCCGCACCAAGTCCAAGAAGCCAAACTAATCGCCGCACGAAACGTCGCCCTGCACGATCAAGACAAGCACGAGAAGAACCATGGCCAGCGATCAAGATAAAAAGCAGCAGAAACCCCAGGGCGACAAGCGCCAGGGTTCCAAGCCGAAGGACAGCGCTCCCAAGAAGGGCAAGTACGACGATGCGCCCGCCGAAACCGGCCCCAAGACGCCCCCGCGCCTGAAGGTCAAGTTCGAGCAGGAAGTCCGGGCCAAGGTCGCCGAAAAGTTCGGCATCAAGAACCCGATGGCCATGCCCAAGCTCGAGAAGATCGTGCTCAACGTGAACATGGGCCGCCACATCGAAGGCACCAAGATCCCGCCGCACATCAAGGCTCAGGTCCTTGAGACCCTCGTCAAGGTCACCGGCCAGAAGCCCGTCGTCATCCGCGCCAAGAAGAGCGTCGCGAACTTCAAGCTCCGCGAGGGTTACGAGTCGTCCGCGATGGTGACCATCCGCCGCGACCGCATGTGGCACTTCCTTGACAGGTTCATCAACCTCGCGACTCCCCGTATCAAGGACTTCCGTGGTCTCTCCGACACGGCCTTCGACCGCCAGGGCAACTACGCCACCGGCGTCACCGAACAGGGCGTCTTCCCCGAGATCAACATGGCCGAGGCTCAGTTCACCCACGGCATGAATATCAACGTCTGCTTCGCCCGTTCCACCAAGGACCGCAGCCGCTTCGTTCTCGAGCAGCTCGGCATGCCGTTCAAGAAGCCGGAGGCCAAGTAAATGACCACCAAGGCACAGATGGCCAAGAGCCGTCGAACCCCCAAGTTCAGCACCCGCACCGTCCGGCGCTGCGAACTGACCGGCCGCGCCCGCGGCGTCTATCGCAAGTTCCGCATCTCCCGCATCATGCTCCGCAAACTCGCCCTGGAAGGCAAAATCCCGGGCATGCGTAAGGCCAGCTGGTAAGCACGAAAGAGGTACTCACAGATGTCTATCGGCGACCCCATCGCAGACATGCTCACACGAATCCGCAACGCGGTCCACATCAAGGCCAAGGGCGTCACTTGCCTCAACAGCAAGGTCTGCCGCGGCATCGCCACCGTCCTCAAGGACGAGGGCTACATCGACGGCTTCGACGTGATCGAAGACGGCCGCCAGGGCCTCATCAAGATCCGCCTCAAGTACACCACCGGCGGCGACCCGCTCATGCACTCCCTCGAGCGCATGAGCAAGCCCGGCCGGCGCATGTACCGCGGCGTCGACGTTCTCCCCAAGCCCATGCAGGGCCTGGGTATCGCCATCGTCTCCACCAGCAAGGGCGTGCTCAGCGACCGCATGGCCCGCGAGCAGCGCATCGGCGGCGAACTTCTCTGCACAATCGAGTAAGCACCCTCACACGACCACACACAGGCGGAAGCCGGAACACAAACCGCGAGCAACACGCCTTAGGAGTTTCAGATCATGTCACGCATCGGTAAAAAGCCCATCGAAGTTCCCGCCGGCGTCAAAGTCGCCATCAGCGGCAACACCATCGAGCTCCAGGGCGCCAAGGGCAAGGACAAGCTGACCGTTCACCCGAAGGTCAAGGTTTCCTGGTCCGAGAGCGAGAAGGCGATTACCGTCGCGCTCGCCGGCACCGCGGCCGATGCCGATGCCAAGGCGCAGTGGGGCACCACCCGCGCCCTGATCCGCAACATGATCGAAGGCGTTACCAAGGGCTACGAGAAGACCATGCAGGTCGTCGGCACCGGCTGGACGGCGTCGCTCGCCGGCAAGAACCTCAAGCTCTCGGTCGGCTTTGCCAATCCCATCCTCATGCCCGTCCCCGAGGGCATCACGGTTGTCGTCGAGAAGCAGGTCGGTGAGCTCACCCCGATCAAGGTCGCCGGCGTTTCCCGCCAGCTCGTCGGCCAGTTCGCCTCGGCCATGCGGGCCAAGCGCAAGCCCGAGCCGTACAACGGCAAGGGAATCAAGTACTCCGAAGAAACCATCAAGCGCAAGCAGGGCAAGCAGTTCGGCGCCTAATCCGTCACGCGGCTCGCACCTCCACTCGCACCGACCAGAGATCGAAAGAAACAGTCATGAACAAGCAAGTCAACAAGCAGGTTCGTCGGGCTCGCCGGCGCATCGGCATCCGCAAGCGGATTTCGGGCACAACCCAGCAGCCGCGATTGAGCATCTACAAGTCGCTCAATCACATGTACGCCCAGATCATCGACGATCTCTCGGGCCGCACGCTCGTCGCCGCCTCGACGACCGACAAGTCGCTCAAGACGGAAAAGACCGGCAACTCCAAGGCCGCCGAGGCTGTCGGCACGCTCCTCGCCGAGCGGGCCAAGAGCAAGGGCGTGAGCACCGTCGTTTTCGATCGTTCCGGCTTCCGGTTCCACGGCCGCGTCAAGGCCCTCGCCGACGCCGCCCGCAAAGCCGGCCTGAAATTCTGAATGTCTTTTCTGGTAGCTGATCGCTGATATCTGAAAGCTGACTAGGACCCAACCCATGCCCGAGATTCTTGACGAAGCAAGTTCTATCGAGTCCACCACGGTGGGCGTCTTCCGTACCTCCGCAACGGTCAAGGGTGGCCGTCGCTTCAGCTTCGGCGCGCTCGTGGTCGTCGGCGACCGCAAGGGCCGCGTCGGCTTCGGATACGGCAAGAGCAACGAAGTGCCCCAGGCCGTCGAGAAGGCGCAGAAGTACGCCAAGCGCGCCATGTCCGATGTCCCGATGGCCGGCCGCACGCTCCCGCACCAGGTCGAAGGCTCCTTCGGTGCCTCCAAGGTTCGCCTGATCCCGGCTTCGCCCGGCACCGGCGTCGTGGCGGGCTCCACGATCCGCGCCATCCTCGAAATGGCCGGAATCACCGACTGCCTCACCAAGTGCTACGGAAACACCAACAAGTTCAACATCGTCAAGGCCTGCTTCGACGGCATCGAGCGCCTCCGCAAGCGCGAAGAGGTCGCCGAAGCCCGCGGCGTGACGCTCGAAACCACCGACATCGAAAAGAAGATCGAAAAGGGCAAGGCCTTCGCTTCCACCGCCAAGGGCGAAAAGATGAAGGGCCCCGTCAACACCATCGGCCAGGATCGTCGCGGCGGGCGCGGCGGACAGGGTGGTGGCGGTCGGGGTGGGCGTGGTGGTCGTGCGGGTCGCGATGCGGGCCGTGATGGCGGTCAGCAGGGCGGCGCTCCGACCGCTGCTGATGGCGCTCCGCAGGGCTGATTGAATCCAAGATTTTTCCGAGAGGGTTTCTCCAATGATGATCCATGACATCACAGTCAAAGCCGGACGCTACAAGAAGCGCAAGCGCGTCGGCCGAGGCGAAGGTTCGGGCCACGGCAAGCAGTCGGGCCGCGGCAACAAGGGCGCATCGTCGCGCTCGGGCCACGCCAGCAAGCGTTCGTTCGAAGGTGGTCAGATGCCGTACTTCCGGCGCCTGGCGAAGTTCGGCTTCACCAACGCCGCCTTCCGCACGCACTTCTGGATCGTCAACCTGCGCGAGATCGTCGGTCACCCGTCGTTCGCCAAGGGCGGCACGGTCAACCTGAAGTCGCTGCAGGAAGCCGGATTGGTCCGCGACGACAGCCGCGACCTCAAGATCCTCGGCTCGGTCGGCGACGAAGGCCTCAAGGTCAAGCTGACGGTCGAAGCGGCTCGCGTTTCCGACAAGGCCGCGCAGCTCATCACGCAGGCCGGCGGCAGCGTGAAGCAGACCGGCACGCGTCGCGACAAGGTCCGCGGCATCGACCTCACCAGCGAGGACCGCACGCCGAAGAACCTCACCAAGAAGCTCAAGCGTTCGTCCAAGCCCAAGCAGGTCGCGGACGACGAGGGTGAAGAGGAAGGCGCGAAGGACGCCAAGGCAGCCAAGCCGGCCGCCAAGCCCGAGGCCGCTTCCAAGAAGCCGCCCGCCGCCGAGTGACCCGAGATTCTCTCCAAAGCTTTTCCCGGCCCCGCGTGAATCAACGCGGGGTCGTTTGTTTCCGCACATTGCGGTTCTCGCGGAATACACTTGCACTTCCGCGATTCAACGCCCATCCAGCGATCCGCCAACCAGAGTAACGAATGTTCGCCACTCTCCAGAACGTCTTTTCGATCCGGGATCTTCGCAACAAGATCTTCTTCACCTTTGCCATGCTCCTGGTGTTCCGCATCGGACACTGGATCCCGCTGCCCGGCATCAACCAGGAAGCGCTCGCGAAGATGATGAAGAACGCCAGCGAGAGCAGCAGCGCGTTCGGACGCGTGGCCGATTTCGTTTCGATGTTCTCCGGCGGCTCGCTCTCGCACTCGACGATCTTCGGCCTGGGCGTGATGCCGTACATCACCGCGGGCATCATCTTCCAGCTCATCTCCACCGTGTCGCCCCGCCTGAAGAAGCTGCAGGAAGAAGGCCCGTCCGGTCGGCAGAAGATCATGGAATGGACGCGCTACGTCACGGTCGCTCTCTGCATCGTGCAGGGTGCCGGCTGGATCGGTTACCTCCGCGCTCAGGATTTCATTCAGCCTCAGTACGTGAACAGCGGCCTCTGGTGGACGATGGCCGTCGCCACGCTCACCGCGGGCACGATCTTCCTGATGTGGATCGGCGAACAGATCGATCGATTCGGCATCGGCAACGGCGTCTCGATGATCATCATGGCGGGCATTCTCGCCGGCATGCCTCAGGCACTGCGCGATGCGGGCGCCAACTTCGATCCGGGCAACTCCGACAAGATGGGCTGGATGGGCATCATCATGCTGGCGATGGGCTTCCTCATCGTCGTGGGCGGATCGGTGCTGATGACAGTCGCCCAGCGCCGCATCCCCGTGCAGCAGGCCAAGCACACGCGTGGCCGGCGCGTCTTCGGCGGGCAGAAGAGCTACCTCCCGCTTCGCATCAATCACGGCGGCGTGATGCCCATCATCTTCGCCAGCTCGCTGATGATGTTCCCGAGCGTCCTCTTCGCCTGGACCCACGAGCAGGTCAACGCCTATTTGAACCGCACCGGTTCATCGCAGGGTTTCTTCTATCACCTCACGCAGTTCCTCTCGATCAACTTCTCGCAGGGTGAATATCTCTACGTCGTGCTCTACATCGTGATGGTCTATTTCTTCAGCTACTTCTGGATCACCGTGCAGTTCAATCCGCAGGACATGAGCAAGCAGCTCAAGGAGCACGGCTCGTTCATCCCCGGCCTTCGCCCCGGCCCGCGCACGGCCGAGTATCTCGAGACTGTCATCACCCGCGTCACCTTCGTCGGCGCCGCGTTCCTCTCGGTGATCGCCATTCTGCCCGTCGTCGTGAACAAGGCTTTCGGTGTTCCGCCGAGCGTTACGCAGTTCCTGGGCGGCACGGGTCTGCTCATCGTGGTTTCGGTCTGCATGGACTTCCTCCAGAAGGTGGAAGCCCAGTTGCTCATGCGGAACTACGCGGGCTTCCTCTCCGAGGGTGAAGAGGGCGGCCCGAAGTTCCACGGACCGCGGGGCTGAGCACGGTTTGGTTTCTTTGATTCGAGCACGCAGGGAGATTCATGGGTAAGCAGGACGACAAGTTCACGTTCGAGGCAGAAGTCACCGAGGCACTTCCGAACGCGATGTTCAAGGTCCGCCTGCCCAACGAGCAGAAGACCGAGGTGCTGGCCTACGTCTCGGGCAAAATGCGCATGAACTACATCCGCATCCTGCCGGGCGACAAGGTCACCGTCGAGATGAGCCCGTACGACTTGTCGAAAGCCCGCATCACGTTCCGGCACTGATCGCTTCTTCACGTTCGCGTGTGCCCGACCGGCCTGTGTTCCACGGCCTTTCGATCCTCTCACCCGGAAACGCGTGCAATGGTCGAGGCCCTGCCGCAATCTGAATCCGCTGCCGACCAGGCGACATCGGCATTACGTCCGGTCGTTTCGGTCGTTGTGCCCACGTTTCGCGAGGCCGCGAATATCGCCGAACTCGTCGGGCGCATCGAACACGCCGTTCCGGATTCCGAGATCATCATCGTTGACGACAACAGCAACGACGGCACGGACGATGTTGTCCGCGGGCTCGCGCGATCCCGCGTCCGTCTGCATATACGCACAGCAGAGCGCGGCCTTTCGAGCGCCGTGATTGCGGGCTGCCGCCTGGCGCGTGCGCCGCACATTGTCGTGATGGATGCCGATCTCAGCCACCCGCCCGAGGCGATCCCGGCGATGATCGCGGAACTCGAAAGTGGGGGGGACTTTGTTGTCGGCTCGCGGTACGTCGCCGGAGGAAGCACCGACTCCGCATGGACGCTTTTCCGGCGAATCAACAGCCTTTCGGCAACGATCCTCGCCCGCCCGCTGACGCGACTTTCCGACCCGATGTCCGGGTTCTTTGCCATGCGTGCCGCCGATTTCCGGGCGACCCGGAACCTGAACCCGATCGGCTACAAGATCGCCCTCGAACTGCTCGTGAAGGGCCCCTTCCGGGCGACCCGGGAAGTCCCGATCCATTTCGCCGATCGCAAACGGGGCGAGAGCAAGCTGAGCCTGAAAGAGCAAATCCGCTACATCCGGCATCTGGCCCGGCTGTACCGCTTCAAAATCCTGGGTTCCCGAACAGTTTCCTCCCCCTCCGGAGGCTGACTTTTCCGGGTGCCACGCCTAATATCTAGGCCCACGTCTTTCGGACCGGTCGGGCATGCCCGAACGCGTCCGGACAAGCAAGCAGGAATAGGTGTCTCATGAAGGTCAAAGCGAGCGTTCGTCGCATCTGCAACCAGTGCCAGGTTGTCCGCCGCAAGGGCAAGGTGCGCGTGATTTGCAAGGCAGAGCCCAAGCACAAGCAGGTGCAGGGATAAGAGTTTTCGTTTGGTCCGCCGGCGCAATCGCCGGCCTTGTTCGCGCCAGATTGGCCGCGAAGCACTGAGGAGTTCCGATGCCCCGTATCGCCGGCGTTGACGTGCCCGACAACAAGAAGATGCTGTACGCCCTCCAGTACATCCACGGGATCGGCGCGCACTACGCCAAGCTGATCCTTGAGGAAGCCGGTGTGAACGGCGATGTTCGCGCTCGCGAAGTCCCCGAGACTCAGCTCGCGCAGATCAACGCGATCATCGACGCGACCTACCTCGTCGAGGGTGCGCTCCGCCGCCAGGTGCAGCAGAACATCCAGCGTCTCAAGGACATCCGCAGCTACCGCGGCGAGCGCCACCGCAAGGGCCTCCCCGTCCGCGGCCAGCGCACCCAGTCCAACGCTCGTACCCGCAAGGGCAAGAAGAAGACCGTCGCCGGCAAGAAGGGCGTCAAGGCCAAGGCTTAATCAAGTTTCTCTAGCACAGCGGGGACGACACTTCGTGTCGGATGATCCGCGGAGGATTGCATGTCGAAGAAGGGTAAAGTCAGGAAGAACGTTGTCCGCGGCATCGCCCACATCAAGGCGACGCAGAACAACACGCTCATCACCATCACCGACGCCAATGGCGAAACGGTCGCCTGGGATTCGGCCGGAACGATCGGCTTCAAGGGCGCTCGCAAGAGCACCCCGTTCGCCGCGACCCGCGCCGCCGAGACCGCCGGCCAGAAGGTCCGCAAGATGGGCATGAGCGAAGTCGAGATCCGCATCCGTGGTTCGGGCGCAGGCCGCGAATCCGCCGTGAACGGCCTGGTTTCGACCGGCCTCCGCGTCTCGGCGATCGAAGATCACACGCCGGTACCGCACAACGGCTGCCGCCCCGCGAAGCGTCGCCGCGTCTAATGCACTTTCACGCTTCGTGCTCGAGAGAGCACGCAGCGTTTTCTCGAATCGTGTCGCTCCCGTCGAACAGAAGAGGCGTTGTGAAGCGCGGCAGCTTCCCTCGTTCCTCGTGAATCGGTGGACCCGGCGACAAGTCAGTTTGAAATTGCGGGCCTTGTGCTCGCGGTTTCTGGTCTCTGCCGCCGTTCTGGAGATTTTGAACATGCGATTCCGCTGGCGTGGATTGGAACTTCCCACTCGTATTGCCGCCGACTCCCGCTTCAACAGCAGCGTCTACGGCCGCTTCGTGATCGAGCCGTTCGAGCGTGGCTTCGGCACGACCGTCGGCAACAGCCTTCGTCGCGTGCTGCTCAGCAGCCTCGAAGGCGCCGCCGTCACGCAGATCAAGGTGAAGGGCGCTCCGCACGAATTTTCAAGCCTTCCCGGCGTGATGGAAGACGCGACGGACATCGTCCTCAACGTCAAGAACCTGGTGGTCAAGCTCGAAGGCGATGAGTCCAAGACCATGCGCCTCGCGGCCCGCGGCCCCGGCGAGATCACGGCCGACATGATCGAAGCCGACACCGCCGTCACGATCGTCAACAAAGAACTCGTTCTCGCGACGCTGACCGAAAAGGTCGATTTCGAGATGGAACTCACCGTCAGCCGCGGGCGCGGCTATGTGCCCGCCAGCGAGCAGATCGCGGCGCAGGAAGAAGACCAGGAAATCGGCATCATCCCGGTCGATGCGATCTACAGCCCCGTGCAGCGCGTGCGCTACAAGGTTGAAGATGCCCGCGTCGGCCAGCGCACCGACTACGACAAGCTCACGCTCGAAATCTGGACCAACGGCACCGTCACGCCCGAGATGGCGATGGTCGAAGCCGCCAAGATTCTCCGCAAGCACCTCAATCCGTTCGTCCAGTACTTCGAACTCGGACCGGACACGGTGAGCGAAGAGGCAGCAGCCGCTGCGAGCGTGGACGAGGAACTCATCCGCAAGCTCAACATGAGCACCAACGAACTCGAGCTCTCGGTCCGCGCCAGCAACTGCCTGGAATCGGCCCGAATCGACACCGTTGCCCAGCTCGTGACCCAGACCGACGGCACGCTCCTCAAGCTCCGCTCCTTCGGACGCACCAGCCTCCGCGAGGTGAAGCGCAAGCTCCAGGACATCGGCCTCGACCTCGGAATGACCCTTCCCGACGGCTTCGTCGTGAAGCAGACCGAAATCCCGGCCTGAGTTTCTGAGGCCCCCTCCCCGAGGGAGGGGGTTGGGGGTGGGTTTGTTTCTTGAATTTCTGAGGGCGGGCTGAAAAGCCCGCCCTTTGCTTCCGACCCCGGTTTTGATCGCCGGAATGGAGTTTTCCGGCTCTCTCGCCTAGTATTTCGGCCCTGCATCGTGCGGCACTCGGCCGCCGGTCAAGGCCCCGTTTGGAGTCTCTGTTATGCGCCACCGTCGCGCCGGATCCCGTCTTACCCGCACCGCTTCGCACCGCGATTCGATGCTGCGCAATATGGCCGCCTCGCTCTTCGAGCACGGCCAGATCACGACCACCATCCCGAAGGCCAAGGCCGTGCAGCCGTTCGTCGAGAAGATCATCACCGACGCGAAGAAGGGCGACCTCGCCGCTCGCCGGCGCGTGATCGCCAAGCTCGGCCACGATCGTCTCGCGTTCGAGTGGATGTACCTGCCGAAGAACGCGACCGAAGCCGAGAAGGAGCACGTCAAGAATCTCCGCGAATTCCGCGAAGGCTTCTTTGATCTCCCGAAGTCGGAAGAGGTGGAGCGCAACCGCTACGGCGAACTGCGCAAGGCCCCCAAGCTCGTCAAGCACATTTTCGAACGCGTTGCGACGCGCTTTGCGGATCGCGCCGGCGGCTACACCCGCATCGTGAAGCTCGGCCGCCATCGCATCGGCGATGCCGCGGAGCTCTGCGTGCTCCAGTTCGTCGGCAACGAAGAAGGCCCGGAAATCGGCGGTAAGCCGAGCACCCGCCGGCGCACCGCCGACAAGCGCACGGCGTTCGCCGCCAAGGTCCGCAAGGAAAAGGGCGAAGCGAAGGCCTGAGTTTTCCGCTGATATCAAGAAAGTACACGCGGCCCACCGGAAGGTGGGCCGTGTTCTTTTGGCCTCGGCGACGGAGGCACCTGGCATCCCAACAATCAACCAATGCCCGTTGATCGCCGGCATCTCGATGAGCCGCTCCAGTCGCTGAGTTCGCTGGCTGCTGAGTTCGCGCCGAGGCTGAACGAACTTGATCGGCGTGCGCGCCAATACCGAGATGCGGTTGGCTCCGGAGCGGTGCTTCAAAACACGCTCGATTCGATCCGAATCGAATTGACGTACAACTCGAACGCGATCGAGGGCAACACTCTTTCGCTCCGCGAGACGCAGCTTGTTCTCGAAGGAACCACGCCTGCGGGCTCGGCATCGCACCCACTCCGCGAGATCTATGAGGCTCGCAATCACGACAGGGCGCTTCGGCTTGTCGAGTCCTGGGCATCCGCTCGAAAGGGTTTCACCGGGCCGAGCGAGGACGACCTTCTGGCAATCCACAGAGAAGTGCTTGCGGATATCGATCTTGCGAATGCGGGCCGATACCGCACAAGTCGAGTGTTCATCGCGGGCACTCGTTTCGTGCCCCCGTCGAATCTCAAGTTTTCGTCTCTTCTGCCGCGTGCGATCGAGCTCTCGGGAGACGCTGGGGTTCATCCAGTGCTGCGTGCGGCTGAACTGCACTACAACCTCGTTGCCATCCACCCATTTGCCGATGGAAACGGTCGAACCTCGCGGCTGATGATGAACGCGCTCCTGCTCGCTTCCGGCTATCCGCTTGTCGTTATCGAGGTCGATCGGCGTGCCGAATATCTCCGCGCTCTGGACGAGGCAAATCAGGGCCGCGTGGAAGCGTTCGGCGGGTTTGTTCTCTCCGCAACCGAGCGATCGCTCGGCCGGATTCTGGGCGACACGCACTGAGCTTTCGCTTCGAAAAGACCCTCAGTCCTCGGGATTCTTCCTACGATTCCCACCAATGCTCGACCTGATCGACTCACTCGAAAAGAACGGACTCGCCGAACTCGCTTCGGCTTCTTCCAGCGATTCCCTCGAGGCTTGGCGCCTCGCCTATCTCGCCGGCAGCGGCAAGCTCAAGACCGCGATGGCCGGTTTCAAGGATGTGCCGAAAGAGCAGAAGCCCGCCGTCGGCGCGAGAATGAACCAGGTGAAGGCGGCGCTCGAGCAGGCGTTCGAGGCCCGCAAGCTGGCGATCGCAAGCTCGGGCGCGGTGCCGCAGCCGTTCGATGTCACCGAGCCGGGCTTTGTCTCCAGCCAGTCGGTCGGGCGTGCCCACATCATCACCCGCGTGATCGCAGAACTCTGCGAGGTCTTCGGGCGCATGGGCTTCGAAGTCGCCGAAGGCCCCGAGCTCGAAGACGACGAGCACAACTTCATCAAGCTGAATATCCCCGCGGGCCACCCCGCGCGCGACCCCGCCGACAATTTTTACGTCGATGATCCGCGCACCACGGCGGTGCCGCGCATGATCCGCTCGCAGACCTCGACCGTGCAGGTGCGCGTGATGGAAGCCGCCGTGAAAGCCGGCGGCGGCAGGCTCGCGCACCCGATCAAGATCATCTCGCCCGGCCGCGTCTATCGCCCCGACACCGTTGACGCGACACACTCGTTCATGTTCCACCAGATCGAAGGGCTCTACCTCGATCGCGATGTCTCGATGGTCGATCTCAAGACCACGCTGCTCCAGTTCGCCCGCGCCTACTTCGGTGAAGACGCGGAGGTGCGTCTGCGCCCGTCCTATTTCCCCTTCACCGAGCCGAGTGCGGAACTCGATATGAAGATCCGCCTCCGTCCCGATCAGCCCGCACGCTGGATCGAGCTCGGAGGCTGTGGCATGGTCGATCCGGCCGTGCTCCAGCACTGCGGCATCGACCCGGAAGAATGGACCGGCTTTGCTTTCGGTTTCGGCATCGAACGCATCGCCATGGGGCGCTACTCGATCCCCGATATCCGCCTGCTGTTCGAGAACGACCTGCGTTTTCTGAAACAGGTCTGAACCGTTTCCGCGAATTGTGAAGATTGATTTTGTCGCCCCGGCGCTCAGCGAATCGGGGCAGAAATCGCCTTGCACCGGGCTCCCATCTCCAATAGGCTGATCGCTCGGTGCGGGTTTCCGCTTGACCCCCCGCTCCGAGGAGAATGACATGAAGACGAGTACGGTGGTGGCGATCTGCGCCTTTGCGGGCACGAGTTGTAGCGCCTTGGCCCTGTACAACCAGACTTGGGATTGGACGGGCAACGCTCGAACGCTCTATTTCGATTTCGCCGGCGGCCAATACGACATCGCGAATGTCCAGGTCTTTGGTGGCATGAATCCAAAGACGCTCAAGGATTCGTTCAAAGAAGCGATCAACATCTGGAACAACTCGCAGACCAACAACAACTGCAAGTGGGATCTCCGCATCGGCCCCGCCGTGGGCGGAAACCCGCAGATCATCGTGAAGCTTGGCGCTGCCGCCAACGGCAACCAGGCCGTTGACGGAAACGGCGTTCCGCGCTTCAAGCAGCCCAACAGTGTCGAGTCGAAGTTCGAAGACCCCTCGTGGCCCGACGTCGCGCCCGGAATCGGCGGAGGCCCGTACGACGGTCTCGCGTTCACGCGTCGCTACATGAACGGCAACCTGGCGACGAGCGCCGAGATCATTTTCAGCCCGCTCGCCGCGTGGCAACTTGTCGGAGCCGCGACGTACGACCCCGTCATCGCGTCACTCCATGAGATCGGCCACACCATGCGTCTGATGGACCAGATCGGCAACGTCATCATGGGGAATCCCTACTTCGGGACGATCATGGCCGAATCGCTCCGAGCGGGCGTGCACGACGCCAATGCCAACGCGAACTCGGACTACAACCCCTCCGCCGGCGACATCGCCGATATCCAGTTGTCCTGCGCCGATTGCAGCATCCCGGCACCCGGAGCGGTCGCGACCGGACTGGCGGCCATCGGCTTCGGGGCTTGCCGCCGCCGCCGCGCCGCGTGATCGGGCCGATGTAAACGATTTCGGACGCGCAAACCCCGCCGAAAGGCGGGGTTTTTCGTGCCTCGCCGGGCCCTGCGCAAAGGCCGGCACGGCCCCGTCCGATTACACTTGCGACCCGCCCCAAACCGGGCGGGATTGTGTCTCCGTGCGCTTTCTTTCACGCCGACGGAACTTCCAATGGCCGACGACCGCTACCAGACAATTCTTCTCTTCGGCGCCCCCGGCGCGGGCAAAGGAACGCAGGGCAAGATCCTCGCGACGATCCCCGGCTTCTTCCACATGTCGACGGGCGAGATGTTCCGCAACATCGATATCAGCTCGGACATCGGCAAGATCTTCTACTCGTATTCCTCGCGGGGCGAACTGGTCCCCGACGACGTGGTCATCCGCCTCTGGTCGCAGACGATCCACGCCTACACCACGCTCTCGATCTACAAGCCCCGCGCCGATCTGCTCATCCTCGACGGCCTGCCCCGCAACGTGGCGCAGGCGCGACTGATGCACAAGTACATCAACGTCCTCCGCATCGTCCACCTCAAGTGCGACGACAAGGAAGAGATGATCAAGCGACTCTCCCGGCGCGCTCTGAAAGAGAACCGCCCGGACGATGCCCGCGAAGACGTGATCCGCCGGCGCTGGGACATCTACGAGCGGGAGACATTCCCCGTTCTCGAGTACTACCCAAAGCACCTCGTCACCGAAGTCAACGCGGTGGGGGCTCCGGCAAACGTTCTGTGCAAGGTGCTCGAAGCCGTCGCGCCGGTGCAGGACAAGCACTTCCGCAATCCGCTGGCAAGCGAGAAGTAGATCGCCCGCACATCCCGACCCCGTACCCTCGTGCGTGCGCCGTGCGTTCACGCTCATCGAACTGCTTGTCGTCATCGCGATCATCGCGGTGCTGATCAGCATTCTTCTTCCGGGCCTGGCGCAAGCAAGGCTTTCCGGTCGCTCCGTCGCCTGCCTTTCCAAGCTCAAGCAGATCGGCGTCGGCGTGACGCTGTATTTCAACGACTTCCGCGACACGCTGCCGCAGGCCAAGGGCGATCTGCCCCAGGGCGGCCAAGCCGTAATCGGGGCGCTCTTTGCCGGCACAACCGGCAAGCTCCCCTTCTACGGGATCAACACCACCGGGTCCGACCGGCGCCCGCTGAATCGGTATGTCGTCTCAACCGAGCTCCGCCCCACGCCCCCGGGAAGCCCGCGCTTCGAGCTCGATGCCTTCCGTTCACCCCTCGATCGCGGCGCCCGCAACACCGGCGTTCCCATCCCCGGCTTTGATTCGACCGAGTCGTACTACGACCTCGTCGGCTCCAGCTACACGCTGAACGATCACGCCCTCGAGGGCGATGATGCTCCCACGCTCGTCCCACGCACCCAGACAGGCGATGGCGGACGCATGCCCTTTGTCGGGAACACCGGCAAGACCTGGATGATCGGAACGCATCCGATCTACAACTTCGAAGCCGGCGGCGACCGCGGCAGCATCTGGTACCACCCCTCGCACATCGAGGCGAATCTGCTCTTCGTGGACATGCACGCGAGCATGCGGGTCCGCGTGCCGCCGGGCATTGTGAACACTACCAGCGATTACACGTTCCTGCCAATTCCGGAATAGGTCCTATGGGTCCCATAGGACCTATTGGATTTGTTCCTTATGCAAGGCGCGTTCAGCCGTCCTCAACTCTACCGCACCTGGTTCGGCGGGTTGTTGCTCTGTCCCTGGTTGCCACGCTGATTCTTCGGGCTCGTCCCTGCGCGGCTGGTGCTCACCGTCACCTGCTGCCCCACGTTCACGGGCACTCCCGGCATCAACACCCAGCCCCAAAGCGCGGGATATCCATAGCCCATCACCGTCGTGGGCGGGAACGCCTGGAGTGCGACGGGAACCATCGACTCCGCGTACGGCAGCGTTCCGATGTAGTTCCACGGCATATCCAGATTCCCCATCGCGTTCGATGTGAATCGGAACTGCTGATAGTCGATCGGAATCCAATTGATCGTCTTTTTCTCTTCGTCGTACAGGCAGTACTCAACCCAGCAACGGAACCGATCGTTGTTCGAGAACTGCACCTGCGAGCTGCCGTCGGGCACGACCTGCAACGCCTGGTAGCCGTAGATCAGGCGAGCCGGAAGCCCCGCCTCGCGCATGCACGCCACCAGCACGGTCCCCATGTCCTTGGTGCCGATCTGCTTGGTCTCCATCGCCAACGGCGCGCCGAGCAGGTTCAACCCCAGGATCGACTGCGGCTGCATGCCGAACAGGATGTCCGGTCGGCCCGGGATCATCCCGTGCACCACCTTGTGCGTCAGGTACTTCGCGAGCTTGTGCGGCGTGATTTCCTTCGGATTCCCCTTGGTCCATTCGCGTACCGCGTCCTGGATCGGCTTCATGTTGTACATCTTCATCTCGAACGTGATCGGGTCGATCCCGCAGTCGATGAACATCTGGGGCTGAAAGGTCGCCGCCGCGACTTCCGGCCACGATCCCTTCGGCCAGGGCACCTTGCACGCCGCGGCATCATCGATGAACACCCGCGACGACGTCGTCGGGATTTCGATCATCAGTTGCACTGTTCTCGTCTGCGTGTTCGGCTTCTCCCAGTACCACTTGCCCAGGTTCACGCCCGACGGATAGAGCTGGCCGCTGGCCATGGTCTTCAGCAGAACCGGCGCCGGTTTCTCCGCGGTCCACTCCTTCGCAAAGCCGCCCGTCATGACCTCGTGGCCCTCGAATCGCAGCCAACTGTTCACGCCCGAGATGTTCACCGACGAATTCGAAGACGTCGCAACAATCGGGAAGACCATCGTCATCGAGTCGAACACAAACGGCGTCGATCCGCTCGGAACGGACACTCCCGGCATGACCGACCCCGTGCTCGAGACATCGATGATGATCTGCAGCAGCCAGTCCTTCGGCACCGTGCGCGTGACGTACGGCCCTTCGGTCACCTTCGGCCATTCGACCGAGCCGGCGCCCGGTTTCATCGGGGCGTTCGGATCGACCACCTGCCCGGTCGTGGGCGTGGTCGGCGCGGTCGCATTCGGCTGGTTTGCACCGGGGTTCGTCGGCTGCGCTGATCCACCCGTGTTCGGCGCAGCGGGGTTTCCGTGGCTTGTATGAGGCGAGCCGCCCGGCGATGTTGTGGTGCTCGGCCTCGGAGCGGTTGGCACGCGGGGTGCCGTCGTTGGTGCTGTCGTTGGTGAAGTCGGCTGGGCGGGCTGCGACGGTGCGGCGGGGGCCGACTGAGCCGACGCGCCAGAGGCCAGCACGAGCCCGACCGCACCGGCAGCGATCGTTGCGTTCATCCACAGCTTCGAATTCATGTCGTTGCTCCCGACCCGATCACGAGCCGCCCGCCGGCGGCCATCCGTAGCCGGGATTCCACAGAATTCCCGTTACCGACACCGGCAGCGACATTGTACCGTGTTGGCTGTATGCTGCTCGCATGCACCGTCGAAACTCGGCTTTCACTCTCATCGAACTTCTCATCGTCATCGCGGTTATCGCGCTGCTCATCGGGATTCTGCTTCCGGCGCTCGGCGCGGCCCGCAAGACGGCCCGGGCCGCGGTTTGCCTGAATTCGCAGCGGCAGTCGGCGGTGGGCATGCATACCTACGCCGGTGACCACAAGGAAATCGCGATCCCCTCGTACAACATGTCCGATTTCACGGGTGCAAGCGCCTGCGACGGGTGGGCGCCGATCCTTGATCGCGGCGGCTACGTCCAGGCGGGCGAACAGACCAAGGCTTCCCCGTTCTACTGCCCGGAGACCATCGACCTGGAAGGCCTCGCAACCGGCCAGACCGGCAAGGACCCGCTTCTGCCCAAGGGCTGGATGGACTGGCCCAATATGCGCACGGGCAGCAGGAATTCTCCGGTGCTGATCCCCGAACGAAATTTCAACAAGATCATCCGCGTCTCGTATTGGATCAACGCCGACAACCCGATCGGCTCGCAGGTTTCAACGATCGATCCCGACACGTTTTTTACCGGTTCGGTCGGATACGGCCCTGCTGTGGACGGTCGTTTCATCAAGCCCACCCGATTTGCCGCTTTCCGATTCCCCTCATCTCTGATCGCAACCGCCGACGGCGTCTATGCGGGCCGCCAGCGCGACAACAAGGTGGGAACCGAGAACAGCCGCATCGGATACCGCCACGCCGGGGCGGGAGGCGGCGCGGCAAATGTCGCCTTCGCCGACGGACACGCCTCGGTCATTGCGGCCCGCGACTTCCCCCGGGGCTTCAACAACGGCACAAACTTTGCCGCCGTGCGCGAAGAAAACTCGTACGGCAAGCCGACGGTGTACGCCGACCCCGATGCAACCGCCGAGATCGTGAAGAAGCGGGCTGGCCTGTAGGTGCTGTCCGGATGCCCTCGGGTGCTGCTGCACTCCTGAGCGGTGAGGCTCAGAAGGAGTGCGCCTCGAACTGAGAAAAAAAGAAGGCCGTGCGACGCACGGCCCTATTCGCCCCGCAACGCGGGGTTGACCTGAACAACCCGAATTGTCGTGCGCCGGCCTTTCCCGGCGCTGTGATGTCTGTTTTCTCTGATGCCCGCAGTCTTTGCTGTCTGATCGCCGAAAGCTGTCAGCTGAGGGCTTTCAGCCGCCTCTACTTCTCATCCATTCCGCACATCCCATAGAAGAACTTCGCCTCGCTGATCTTCCCGTTCTTCACGGTGTACAGCGCCGTTTCCTGCATGTTCATCCGCATGCCCTTCATCGGCCCATCGTTGAACGTGCTGTCGAGGCTCATCGGCAGCAGGAACTGATCGCCATTCGTCACCGGCTTGCCCACCGTGTGCCCATGAATCGTGATGCTGTCGTGAAACTGCTTCGCCTTCTCCAGCAATGTCGCCTTGCCCTCGCAGATCCGCTCGCAACCCGGCCCGCCCATCGCCTCGATGTGCTTCGCGTTGTCCGCATAAAGCTCCTTGATCGCATCAAGGTTCTTCCGCTGCCCGATCAACTCGGCCAGCCTCTTCCCAACCTTCTCCGTCGCCTGGTGTTCAGCCGACATCGGAGGCATCTCGAACGCGGGTTTGGACGGGGTGGTGGGGGTTGCAGTTGTGCTCATGCCAATAGTCTACCGCGCCGTCAAGCCCTCCAGAACCCGCGGCAAGACAGAGATTTACCACTGAGGCACACCGGCGCAGAGAGAGAGACAATTGCGGGGATCCGCTTTCCACGCCTGGTCAATCGCCTCCTCTCCTCCCGTCTTCCGCCATGGCTTTCCGTATTGCCCCGTCTTTGCATTCCGCAATCCGAAATCCCAAATCCGAAATTCCCCTCCGTGCTCCCCTCCATGGTTCCCCGTGGTCCCCCGTGTTTCACCGCCTTTGCCTCCATTCCGCAATCCGCAATCCGAAATCCCAAATCCCCCCGCCTCCCCCTCTGTGCCTCTGCGCCTCTGCGGTGAACGCCTTTCTTCCTAATATCCACCATGACCACAGCCACCCGTCTCGAACGCGACACCATGGGCGAAATGCCCGTCCCCTCCGACGCCCTCTACGGCGCATCCACCCAGCGCGCCGTCCTCAACTTCCCCGTCTCCGGCCGCCCAGTCCCCGAAGAAGTCATCAAGGCCTACGCCATCCTCAAAGCCGCAGCCGCGGCAGTCAACCACAAGCTCAACCGGCTCCACGAGCACCGCACCAAAGCCATCATCGAAGCCTGCAACGAAATCCACGATGGCCTCCCGCGCTTCGGTGGCCTCGCCAAGCACTTCCCCATCGACATCTACCAAACCGGCAGCGGCACATCCACCAACATGAACGTCAACGAGGTCATCGCCAACCTCATCTGCCTCCAAAAGCACAAGCCCATCGGCTCCTCCAAAGACCTCAAGTACATCGACAACGAAGGCGGCGTCCATCCCAACGACCACGTCAACGCCGGCCAGTCTTCCAACGACACCTTCCCAACCGCGATGCACCTCGCCGCGGCAATCGCCATCCACACCCGCCTCCTCCCCTCCATCAAGGCAATGGCCGCTGACCTCGAAGCCAAAGCCCAGGCCTGGGACAAGATCGTAAAAATCGGCCGCACCCACCTCGCCGACGCCACACCCATCCGCCTCGGCCAGGAATTCAGCGGCTTCGCCTCCCAGCTCCGCCACGCCGAAGAGCGCCTGCACCGCGCCCTGCACGCACTCTCCGAACTCCCCATCGGCGGCACAGCCGTCGGCACCGGCATCAACGCCCACGAGCAATTCGGCTCCATGGTCGCCGCCGAATTGACCACCCGCACCGGCATCCATTTCCGCGAAGCCGCCAATCACTTCGAAGCACAGGCCGCCAAAGACGCCATCGTCGAAACCAGCGGCATCCTCAAAACCATCGCCGTCAGCCTCAGCAAAGTCGCCAACGACATCCGCTGGCTCGGCTCCGGCCCCCGCTGCGGCATAGGCGAACTCGTTCTCCCCGCCGTCCAGCCCGGCTCCAGCATCATGCCCGGCAAGGTCAACCCCGTCATCGCCGAAAGCCTCATCATGGTCTGCTGCACAGTCGTCGGCAACGACGCCGCCGTCACCCTCGGCGGCTTCGGAGGAGTGGGCTCACTGCTCGACCTCAACGTCGCCATGCCCATGATGATCCATCACCTGCTGGACAGCATCAACCTCACCAGCCGCGCCTGCGACATGTTCACCGAGAACCTCCTCAAAGGACTGAAGCCCGACGAAGACCGCTGCAAGAGCCTGATCGAGGGTTCGCTGGCCATGTGCACCAGCTTGGTCCCCGTGATCGGCTACGACAAGTCCGCGGCACTCGCCAAAGAGGCTTTCAAACAAGGCAAAACCGTGCGACAGCTCGCCCACGAAACCCTCGTCGGTGCCGGAGCGCAGCCGGGGATGGGGAGTGGAAGTGGGGGGACGCTGACGAAGGGGGATATCGACAAGCACCTTGATCCGTGGGCGATGACGTTGCCGGGCGGAGAAGGTGCTGCCGGGGGTTGAACAATTGAACTGCCGGTCTTGATTTTGTGTTCCGAGATGGATGCGCTTTTCATTCACTCGTAGTACTTGGTTTGCTGCGGAAGCGTGCTTGGCACTGCTGCTTGACCCGTCCCACGATCCGTTGACACAAACCCCTGCGGGCTACAACAGCCTGCGGGAAGGAGTGTCACGATGGGCAAGCAGGTCTATTCCGATGAGTTCAAGCGGGCCGCGGTCGAGCAGGTGGTTG
>JAFLCN010000039.1 GCA_017303555.1 Planctomycetota bacterium | reverse complement strand
CACACCAAGCACATCGCAACGGAGTAACGATTGCAGACGGCAACGGACAGAACGGCAGTGCTCGGTGGGCCGGCGTGGTCGTCACCGTCGTGCTCGCGGCGGGCGCGATGACCATCCAATGGGGCGTGGTGACCACCAAGCTCCAGCAGGTGGAGAAGCGGCTCGATGAGTTCATCGGCGAGGCCCGTAGCATCCGCGCGCAGTACGCCGAGATGGAACGCAAGATCTGGTTCCTGGAAGGAAAGCTCTCCGGCCTGACCTCCAACGCGCCACGCCAGACGATGCCGAGCACCGGCTCACCGATGATCGGAGGTGCGCCGTGAGCACGATCGCCGCCCTCGCCGACGCCGTCGCCGCGCACGTGAGCGCGGGTTCCTTCGGGCAGCCGGTCACGGCCGTGCGGATGTTCCAGCCCGCGTTCACGCTGGAGGACCTCAAGGACCTCCGCGTGTCGGTGGTGCCGCGCACGGTGCAGATGACGCCGGTGACCCGCGACAGCTTGGCCGTCGAGTACGTCATCGACGTCGGCGTGCAGAAGAAGCTTCCCGCCGATGGAGCGGACGCCGCGATCGACGAGCTGCTTTCGCTGGTCGAGGCCATCGCGGACCACCTGCGGTTCAAGAGGCTGGAGGGCTTCGCCGAAGCGGCATGGGTCGGGATCAGCCACGAGCCGGTGGTGTCGAGCGAAGCGCTCGAACAGCACCGAGTGTTCACGAGCGTGCTCAGCGTCACCTACCGGGAGCGGAGGTAGCCATGCGCAACACCATCATCTTCAGCGTGGCGATGACCGACGAGCTCAAGCCCCTGGCGACCCAGAAGACGATCGCCACCTTCACGCTTACCGCGTCGCACAAGAACACGCAGGACCTGCTGCTGACCGACGGCAAGACCGACCCCATCGAGGTCGCTCCGGGCACGCAGTACTACTTCGAGCGGGTCAACCTGGCGGACGTGCTGGTCAAGAGCAAGGGCGGTGAGATGGTCTTCGTGGTCGGCCACAGCGCCGAGTGAAAGGAGTCAGCGATGGCAATCAGGCTCGGCATGGAGGCCGCCCTCAAGTACAAGACGGGCGGACAGGCGGGCGCAGGGGCGTGGACGGCGCTGGGCAACACCCGCGACGTGACGCTGAACCTCGAGGCAGGTGAGGCGGACGTGACCACGCGGGCCAACAACGGCTGGCGAGCCACGGTTGCCACGCTCAAAGAGGCGAGCGTGGAGTTCGAGATGGTCTGGGACACCGGCGACGCCGGGTTCACCGCCATCAAGAACGCCTTCTTCAACAACGACCCGATCGGCCTGCAGATTCTCGACGACACAGCGGGTCAGGGGTTGCAGGCGGACTTCTCGATCACCAACTTCAGCCGCTCTGAAGCCCTCGAGGAGGCCATCACCGTCTCGGTGACGGCGAAGGTGACGTACTCGACCACGGCGCCCTCATGGATCGGCAGCTAAGCACGGAGGCACGGATGCGGCAGTTCAAGGACAACGCAGGGCGACTCTGGACGGTGGACATCAACGTCGCCACGCTCAAGCGCGTGCGCGGACTCACGGGCGTCGACCTTATGCAGGTCATCGAGGGGACGCTCATCGAGAAGCTCATCCGCGACCCCGTGCTCCTGTGCGACGTGGTCTATGCCGTCTGCAAGCCCGAGGCCGACGCGGCCAAGGTGTCGGACGAGGAGTTCGGCAAGGCGATGGCGGGCGACGCCATCGAGGCCGCCACGCAGGTGGTGCTGGATGAACTCATCAGTTTCTGCCCGAGCCCGAGGGACCGGGCCAACCTCGGGCGGGTGCTCCGGGCCACCAACCGGGTGCTGGACAAGGCCCGCGATCTTACGGAGAAGCGGATCGAGACGCTGACCAGCGAGAGCGAGTTGGACAGGCTCGTGAACCGGATGGCCCCACCCATCCCCGAGCCGCCGACGCCTGGAAGTTCATCTACCAGTGCGCCGGAGCCCTCGGCGTCTACCCCGGGCCCCTGACGCTCCGCGAGCTGATGGCCATGCTCGATGGCCGCCAGCGCCACGACTGGTCGATCGCCGCCGCCGTCATGTCCGTGGTGGCCAACACCGCACGCGACCCCAAGCGATCCCGCCTGCTCAAGCCCGCCGACTTTGACCCATTTCACAAACCACCCCGGCCCGTCAAGGTTGACGTGTCGGTCCTCAAAGACGTGTTCATCGACCGCCGCATGCCGGAGGTCGCCAAGGAGACTCGTGCATGAAGAGCCTGACCACCCGCCATTACGTCTATCTCGGTGCCCTGATCCTGCTGGCGCTCGTGCTCGCGTCGTGCGCCGGCCTGGACCTTGGCGACATCGTCAAGGTCAAGACGCCCAACACCATCCAGCAGACCACCGGCCTGCCGTCGACGCTCAGCCTCAACGAGGCCGAGGTCGAGTACCAGAACTGGTTCAACCTCACGCAGACGACCGGCGCGCAGTGGAAGGGCAACATCGAGAAGGCGGGCGAGATCCGCGGGCTGCTCGGTCAGATCACGCTCTCGGCCCTCGACACGGTCGGCCCGACCGTCGCGGGGCTGCCCGTGCTCGGGCCCGCACTGCCCGCGCTCACCGGCATCGTCGGACTGTTCATCGGGTCGGGCCGTCTCCGCAAGGAGAAGGAGGCGTCGTTCAACAAGGGCCTGGAGAAGGGCAGCGGTCTCGCTGGCACCGGCGGCGGGAATGGCGGTCCGACGGGGAGTGGTGCGTGATCACCATGCGGATCAAAGACATGTTCTTCGATCGCCACGTCGTCATGGCGGCGGTCGACAACGCCAAGCGGAAGGTGCTCAGCAAGGCCGGCGCGTTCATCCGCACGGCGGCCAAGACGAGCATCCGCAAACGCAAGGGGTCGGCTCCTCCCGGGGCCCCGCCCCATTCGCACGAAGGCAGCCTGCGTCGGCTGATCCTCTTCGGGTACGACAAACCCGCCGACTCGGTGGTCGTCGGGCCGGTGGGATTCAAGAAGAGCGAGGCACCGAGCGCTTTGGAGTACGGCGGCGAAGTCGTCGTGCTGCGGCGCAAAGGTGGCAAGCTCACATCGCAGAAGGTCAAGATCGCGCCGCGGCCGTACATGGCCCCGGCGCTGGAGAAGGAGCGGCCAAACCTGCCGCTCTTGTGGCGGAACTCGATCAAGAAAGGGTGATTGAACGTGGCCGATACGCGGGGCATCCGAGCCGGGCGAGCCTTCGTTGAGCTGGGCGTCAGCGACAAGCTGTCGGCTGGCCTGAAGGCGGCCCAGAAGAAGCTCGAAGCCTTCGGCGCTGGGCTGCGGTCCATCGGCACCAAGATGGCGGGCATCGGTGTCGCAGCGATCACGGCGCTGCTCGGCACCGCGAAGGTGTTCAGCGACTCGGGCGATGCGCTCGACAAGATGAGCGCCCGCACGGGCGTGAGCGTCGAGGCCCTGAGTGAACTGGGTTACGCGGCGGACCTCTCCGGCACGGACATGGAGACGCTGGAGAACGGCCTCCGCGTCATGCAAAAGACGCTGACCGAGGCGTCACAGGGCTCGAAGGGTGCGAACGAAGCCCTCGGCCGGCTTGGGCTGACCGTGCAGGACCTGGCGAAGCTCTCCCCAGACGAGCAGTTCAAGCTGCTGGCCGACCGGATCTCACAGATCCACGACCCGGCGCTCCGGGCCGCGATGGCGATGGAGCTTTTCGGCAAGGCCGGGACCAAGCTCCTGCCGCTCATGGCCGACGGGGCGGCGGGCATCAACGAGATGCAGGAACAAGCCCGCAAGCTCGGGCTGACGGTCAGCACCGAGACCGCTCGCGACGCCGCCGAACTCAACGACGCGCTGGGCACGCTGTGGAAGGTCCTCAAGCAGGGCGTCTTCACCATCGGCGGGGCGCTTGCCCCGACGATCAAGGACCTGACCGAGCGGATCACCCGCATCGTCGTGAGCGCCACGGCCTGGGTGAAGGCGAACAAAGAGACGGTGGTCTGGGCGCTCAAGGTCGCGGCGGCGGTCGCCGTCGCGGGGATTGCCATCGTCGGGCTCGGGTACATCATCTCCGGCATCGGCGCGGCGCTCGGCATCGTGGCCGCCGTCATCGGCGGGATCGGCACGGCGTTCAGTCTGATCGGAGCCGCGATCGGTGCGATCCTGAACCCCGTGGGCCTGACCATCGCCGCGATCGTGGCGCTGGGCGGCACATTGCTGGTCGTCACCGGCGCGGGTAGTGAGGCCCTGTCGTGGCTCGCGGAGAAGTTCACCGAGCTGCGTGACTGGGTCGGCAAAGTGGTCGGCGGCATCTCCGACGCCCTCGCCGCCGGCGACATCGCGCTGGCCGCCGAGATCCTGTGGCTGTCGCTGAAGGTCATCTGGCAGCAGGGCGTCGCGGCGCTCAACAAGGCGTGGCTGGGCGCGAAAGAGTTCTTCGTCTCCACGGCGTACTCCATGTGGTACGGGGCGCTTGCCGCCGCGGAGATCGTGTTCCACGCGCTCGAGGTCGCGTGGATCGAGACGACCGCCTTCCTCTCCAAGACCTGGACCAACTTCGCAACCGGCTTCCAGATGATCTGGGAGGAAGCCTCGTCCTGGGTCGCCAAGCGGATGCTGGAGATCCAGGGGCTGTTCGATGACGGGCTCGATGTTGAAGCCGCCAAGAAGGCAGTGGACCAGCAACTCGAGTCCCGGCTCGTCGAACTGGAGAACGCTGCCCAACAGTCGGTGACCGCCCGAGACAAGGAACGTGAGGCCCAACGCCGCGACGCCGCCGCGATGCACGAAGCGACGCTCGCGGGCATCGGCCAGGACTTCGAGAACGCGCAGGAAGCCTTGCGCAAGGACACGGCCGCAGGACTCGCTGAGTCGCAGGCCGCGCTGGACGCTGCGAAGGAGAAACTCGCCGCTGCAATCGAAGAAGCCCGCAAGAAACGCGAGGCCGCAGACGCCGAGAAGGGACCAGGTCGCCCGCAGCGGGATCTGATGGCCGACTTCGAGGACCGGCTCTCGGGACTCGGCGCGGCCATCGGCAAGGGCATCAGCGTCACCGGCACGTTCAGTTCCGCGGCCGTCTCGGGGCTGGGCACCGGTGGCGACGCCGCCGAACGCACAGCCACCGCGACGGAGGCGACGGCCAAGAACACCAAGCGTCTGCTGGATGCCAGCGTGGACAACGGACTGCGTTTCGCTTGATCAGAAAGGAGGTCATCGCTCGTGCCGGTTGAGGTCTTTGAGAAGTTCGAGAGCCGCCGCTCCACCAAGGCGAACCAAGTCTCGCAGTCGTCTGCGGAACTCGGGTACATCGTGCGCGGCACGCCGGACGACCTCGTGGCCCGCAACGCGGCGCAGACTGCCTCGCCCGCGACCTACGACAGTCTCGCCCGGCAAAACGTGCAGATCGAACCGCTTGGGCCGCAGCTCTGGGACGTGACCGTCCGCTACGGCTCCAGCGATAGCGGCGGGAACCCCACGCCCAGCGAGGCTTCGTTCAACTTCGAGACCGGCGGCGGCATCCAGCACATCACCCAGAGCAAAGACACGGTCCAGACGCGGGCGGCATCCGGATCGACCGCGCCGGACTTCGGCGGCGCGATCGGTGTGACCGCCGACGGCGTCGACGGCGTGGACATCACCGTGCCCGTGTACCAGTTCTCTGAGACGCACTACTTCACCGATGCGCAGGTGACCGGGGCGTACAAGGGCGCGATCTTCAGTTGCACGGGCAAGACGAATGCTGGCGGGTTCAAGGGCTTCGCTCCCGGCGAGGTGCTGTTCCTCGGCGCGACCGGCTCGAAGCGCGGGGACGGTCCCGACGACGACTGGGAAATCACCTTCCGGTTCGCGGCCAGCCCCAACGAAACCGGGCTCTCGGTCGGCTCCATCACGGGCATCAACAAGAAGGGGTGGGAGTACCTGTGGGTTCGTTACGCCGACGCGGAGGACACCGGGTCCGGCGCGATCATCAAGAAGCCCATCGCCGCCTACGTCGAGCGCGTGTACGACGACGCCAACTTTGGAGCACTGGGGATCTGAGTCCCTTCAACCATGCCTGACGATCTTCGCAAAGTCCGATCCGGTGATCCACTCCGCCTCCCCGCGGGCGCGTACAACGCATTTGTCGATGCGGCGGTTGATCTGCGCCGGCGTCAAGGTCGCGGCGAGGCTATTGCAGGCCCGCTCGTGGAATCGGCACAGCGCGGCATCGTGCTGGTGCGCAACGACTCCGGCGACGAGATTGAGCCGTACCACGCGCTGGCGATCACCGGCGTGCTCGTCGAGCCCGGCGAGGATGACCAGGAGCGGACGTTTCAGAGCCGAACGCCGCTGACGGGAGATATCGCCACGGAGGAAACGGCAGGCCCAGCGTTCGTTGTCGCACTTCAGCCCATCAAACCCAACAAGCTCGGGCGCTGCGTGCTCACGGGCGTCACGGTGGCGCGGGTGTTCATCACCAACGAGACCGACACGACCTGCGAGCTCGCGGCCGACGAGACTGTCCTGGCCAGCACGCCCATGGGCGGCATCCCGATCCTCTGGAAAGAAGATGGCACCGGCGAGAAGTGGGCCGTGCTCGAGCTCGGCCGCCCGTCGCCCGGGCGCGTGACGGCGATTCTCGGCGCGGCCCAGGCGATCCCCACCGAGCGCAACCGCTGGCGCTATGCGTGGGTGGAAGCCCAGATCGACGGCAACCCCGGCAGCGAGACCTACCTCCGGTATGTGCCCATCGAAGGTGGTCTGTCGTCGCAGCTCGCAAGCGGCGGTGAAGACCCCACGCGGCTGGCGCTCAACCGATTCGAGGCCCACCACATGAATGACTCCGAGCCCGACTCCGGGTTCGGCGGCTTGCTCGGGCTGGGGCCGGTGTGCGAGTTGCCCGGCGTGCTTCCCAAGTGCCCGCCCGCGCGGTCGCTCAAACCCAAGCTCGTGCCCATCCCCGAGGGGGTGTGCGTGCAGCTGACCTGCGAGCGCAACAGCAAGGGCAAGCCGGTGTGGGTCTTCGAGGCCATGAGCCTCATCGAGATCGCCGACCCCGCCGACGAGGATCGCAAGTTCAACCTCTACATCGGAGGTGCTGAATGACCACAGCTCCGACCCCGACCGTACTCGATGCACGCCGCGAACAGGAGCGGGCCAAATACTTGGCGCTGGCCGCCAAGCCCGGCTCGACGTACGGCTCGACCAACCACGGCAAGCTCGCCATCCCGATCATTCAGAAGTTCAAGCCGAGGTTCGTCGTGGACTTCGGATGCGGCCGCAACGACCTCGTGCGTGATCTGCGCCGGCTGGGGATCGACGGCCTGGGTGTGGACTTCGCGTTCCCGGATGCCGACCTCGTGCGTCCCATGCACAAGACCGCGCTGCACGCGGGCTTGGCGGACGTCGTCACGAGTTTCGATGCGCTCGAGCACCTGCTGCCTGAGGATGTGGACGCGGTGCTCGCAGAAATGCGCCGTGTGGCCAAGTCGCGCGGCCACTTTGTGTTCTCGATCTGCACCCGTCCCAGCAAGACCACCGTCGCCGGCGAAGGGCTGCACCCGACGGTGCGCCCGCTGGACTGGTGGCTCGACCGAATCGGGCGTGTCGCCACCGTGATCAACCCCCGGGCGGATCGGCGGTTCATCGTCGGGCGATTCAAGGGCGGAAGTGATGGGGGGTGCTGCGTTGCGTGAGAACCAGTCTGACATCGCGGCACTCCAGGCCGGTCTGAAGGCGCGCAAGCCGTCGCGGGATGGCCTGCGCCTCTACACCGCCGACTTCGACTCCGTGTCGCTCGGTGGGTTCTACCGCGGGCGTTCGGCGTTCCTGATCCTCTCGGGCCCGTCGCTCACGCAGCTCGATCTCTCGGCGCTCAACAAGCGCGGCATCGTCACGATGGCCGTGAACAACGCATGGGCGGTGCATCGTCCGACGCTGTGGACCTGCGTCGACGATCCCGGTCGCTTCATCGATACCGGCTGGAAGGACCCGGGCATCCTGAAGTTCGTGCCCACGTGCATGTGGGACAAGCGGCTCCGCATCCAGGGCGCTGACGGCGTGATGCGCAACAGCGCGTTCAGGGTCCGGCAGATGCCCAGCGTCATGTTCTTCCGCCGTGCGGATCACTTCGACCATGAGCGGTTCCTGACTGGAGACAGCGTCCCGTGGGGCAACGACGCCAAGAACCCAGACTCCTTGGGCATCACCGGAAAGCGCTCGGTCATGCTCGTGGCACTCCGCCTTCTTCACTACCTCGGATTCTCAACGGTGTACCTGCTGGGCTGCGACTTCAAGATGGCCGAGGACCGCAAGTACGCCTTCGCCGAGAACCGGGCTGCCAACGCGATCCGGCACAACAACGTGCTGTATGACTCGCTGGCCCGGCGATTCGAGGCCCTCAAGCCGCACTTCGAGAAGCACCGCTTCCGCGTGGTGAACTGCTCACCCGGTAGCGAGCTGCAGGTCTTCGAGCGCATGGAGTTCGCCGACGCTGTCGCGGCCGCGTCCGCCGAGTGCGGCAAGCCAGTCAACACGCAGGGCTGGTACGAGCCGAATGTGAAACCCCAGGAGGCCGCACGATGAGCGACGGCCCCACCCGCTACTACCTCTATATCCCGGTCTGGGCGACGGGCCGCGCCCCGCAAGGCGGCGGGTCGAGCAACTACTCGACGCCGTCGGGGTCGCCCGACTCGTCGTACAGCACGTACTCAACGCCGACGAGCACGCCGAGCATGCCGCCGAGTTACTCGACGACGGGCGATGTGATCTACACGACCGGCCCGGGCGGCACGCCGACGCTGACGTTCTACACCACCGATGCGTTCACCAGCAACACACCGGGTACGACGCACACGCCATCGAGTACGCCGAGCGATACGCCATCGAGCAGCGGTGGGATGTCGTCCTCGGGAATGTCGAGCAGCGGCGGTTCAAGCGGAATGAGCAGTTCCGGCGGCGGCAGTTCGTCCGGCATGAGTTCTTCGGGCGCTTCGTCGGGCATGAGTTCCGGGGCCTCCAGCGGCATGTCGTCGGGGGCGAGTTCCGGCATGTCCTCGGGCGGATCCTCTGGAGGATCGTCCGGAGGGGGCAGTTCAGGGGGCGGTTCGTCGGGCGGGGGCGGGCCAGGACCGTCCCGTAGCGCTCGACCGCCTCCGTATCGCGGCGGTTTGCCGGGCGCACGGCGGCAACCAGGCGG
>JAFLCN010000038.1 GCA_017303555.1 Planctomycetota bacterium | reverse complement strand
ACCTCGACGACGAGTGCATCGAATTGATCGCGCCCCATCGCAGGAACCGCAAGCCGCAGAACATCACACAGGACGGCAGAAGGCTCCGCCGCTACAAACGCCGCTGGACGGTGGAACGCACCATCAGTTGGTTCCAGAACTTCCGCCGGCTGTGCATCCGCTACGAGAAATCCACCACGCTCTTTCAGGGCTTCCTCCACCTTGGATGCTCAATCATCCTTTTGAAACAGGTTTACGGATAGGCTCTAGAGTCGCCTAGCCCTTCCGTCGTTTGCCTATGACCTCGGAAAGCGCAGAACTCCTTGACAGCCCGAATACGATCGTTGCCGGGTTTCACTCCGGCTCGAAAGGAACATTCCGATGCGTGGATTGATTGTGTCGTCGCTTGTGCTTGCCGCGGGAGTTGGCGTTTCTTTGGCCTCGGGGCAGACGGTGGTTCTGTCGAGTGATTTCAACGGAAGCGTGCCGGGGGCCATTGCGCCCGGGGTTGCGACGCTGACGGGGGTGCAGTTCTACGCGGGGCTTGGCCCGGTGGGGAATCAGTTCGGCGGATCATTCCTGCGGAGCCCGACGGGCAACACGATCACGGTGACGCTGGGCAATCTGCCGGCGCACACGGGGATCAGCATTGATTTTCTGTTCGCGGCGATCGACTCGCTCGATGGCACCGGAAGCAACCCGCCTCTGGGTGACTTCTTCAAGGTGACGCTGGATGGTGCGCAGATCTTCCGCGAATCGTTCGCGAATGCGACGGCGGATCAGATCCAGTCGTATGCGCCGGCTCCCGGCGTGCTGCTGGCGCGGCGGATCGATCTTGGGTTCAGCGGGCCGGGAAGCTATTACACCGACAGCGCGTACAACATGGACAACGAGCCGCGGTTTCACAACATCGCGCACACGGCATCGAGCGTCACCATCTCGTTCCTGATGGAAGGCCCGGGCATTCAGCCCCTCGATGATGAATCGTGGGCGATGGACAACCTGCGGATCACTGTGCTCGGCACGGGCACATGTCCGGCCGACTTCAATCACGATGGCTTCGTCGAAGATGCGGACTTCACGCTCTTTGTTGCCGCGTACAACATCCTGGACTGCGCTGATCCGACGATGACTTCCGGTTGCCCGGCGGACCTGAATGGTGATGGGTACGTGGATGATGCGGACTTCACGCTGTTTGTGGTCGCGTACAACGAGCTTGTGTGTCCGTGATGTGGCGTGAGCGGGCTCACCCCCACTCCCACCCCACCCACACCCCGCTCCTCCCACATCAAATATCGAAAAAACGACCCCTTGATTCGGGGGCCTCTCGTGTAGACTGCGAGGCTTTGGGATTGCACATCGTGCCTTTGTTGTGGGAGGTCGGTCAAGACATGCGTTACTCACTTGCTTCCGGGCTGGGGCTGCTTGCGTCATTTCTGTGCGGGCTGCTCCTAGCGCCTCCCTTGTCCTGGGCAACGGTTGAAATCGATACGGATCAGACTTGGACTTCGCCGACAAGTTTCACGGGTGATCTCATCATCCGTGCCAGGCTCACGATCAAGAACGATGTGCAGGTGCTGACACCGGGCGCGTTCATCATCGTTGAACAGGGAGGAATTCTTGTCATTGATGGCCGCGCAAACGGTCGCATCACGATCAGCGGCAACAGCGAAACAAACAGCCGCTGGCGGGGAATCAACTACTACCCCGGATCCGAAGGCGAGATCATCAACGCGCATATCCGCTCGGTCGAGGGGCGCGCAATCTACTCCGATGGTGCGCCCCTGATCGTGCGATCAACCGAGATCTCCGACGTGCGAAACCTCGGACCGATCTACGTTGCCGGGATTCAGATGGTCGGTGTCGCCAATTTCACGATCGACCGTTGCATCATCCACGACATTGTCGGCACCGATCCGGCTGATCTTCCCGACGCCGAGCCGGGCGCGAACGGCCCGGCCGGATCAAACGGCGTTTGCACAATCGGATTCAGCCGCAACGGCGGCAATGGCAGCCCGGGCATCAAAGGCTCCGATGGCGAAACCGGAATCAACGGCGCGCTCGCGCACGGAATCACACTTTCCGGTTGTGCTGGTCGCATCTCAAGTTCGATCTTCTACAACCTGCGCGCCGGAAACGGCGGCAAAGGATCAAACGCCGGCCAAGGCGGAAACGGCGGCCCGGGTGGCAACGGAATCACCTGCGTCTTCGGCAGCTTGGGTGATGGTGGTAATGGCAATCTGGGTGCAAATGGCGGTGTAGGTGGACGAGGTGGCCAAGGTGGCGATGCTGTTGGTGTTCACATCGAAAACCCGTCGTTGAATCCGAACCCGGCGGTGACGATTGAGCAGTGTTTGTTCTATGACATTGCCGCGGGAAATGGAGGGGAAGGCGGGCGAGGTGGTGCGCCGGGTGATGGCGGTGCGGGCGGAAATGGAGCGAGTTCGACGCTTGCGTTTACGAATGGTGGAGATGCGGGCGATGGCGCGAACGCGGGGCAGAATGGAATGGGCGGTGCGGCAGGCTTGGGAGGAACTGCGGTTGCGGTTCGGACGGTGACTCCGATTGGAAACACGGATGTCAATCAGTGCACGGTGGGTGTGCTTGTCAAGGGCAGCGCGGGAGTGCCGGGTGCCGGGGGCAACACGATTGCGGTTGGGGGAGCGGCGGGCGCGATCGGCACGGGCACGAGCAGCAACGGAGACGCGGGAGTTTCGGGAAGCAATACGCCAGCTCCGGCATCGCCGGGCGCTGCAGCGTCGCCTGGTTTTTCGGTGGGCGTTGAAGTTGATCAGGAATCGTTATCACTCATGCCGATCTCGAGCGTGCGGAATTGCATTCTGAGCCCGGGCAGCGCGGGTGCGACGAACGTGCTTGCGTTCCGCACAACAAATCACGGGCGGATCGAAGCGACGAGAAATCTGTACACGGGTTCGCCGCCCACGCTGATGAGCGGAACGGGGATCACTATTCCGATGCAGCTCTTTGGCGCTGCACAGTTTCTGGATGCGCCGGCGGGTGATTATCGAGTTGCGGCGGCATCGCCGGCGGTGGATTCGGGGATGGTGATTTCCGGATTTGCGCCACTGACGGATCTGGCGGGGATGACGCGCCGGATCGACATTGCGTCGGTCGCGAACACGGGGAGCGGGACGCCACCGATCGACCTTGGTGCGTTCGAGGTTCAGTTGCCGACGTGCGCGGGCGATCTCAACGGCGATGGGCTGGTGGATGATGCCGACTTCGTTGCGTTTGCGAGCGGATACAACCTGCTGCTCTGCGACGATCCGTGGATGCCGGTTGGATGTCCGGCGGATCTGAACAACGACAACGCGGTGGATGATGCGGACTTCTCGCTGTTTGTCGGCGCGTATGACGAGCTTGTGTGTCCGTGAGCGGACTGGCCAGCGCCGTCTGCTTCATTGGCCCAATGAAAAGGCCCGGATTGCTCCGGGCCTTTCTGCAATGCTTGAGTTGCCGGCTTGGATTACGCGCGACGACGGCGGGCGGCGACGAGGCCGCCGAGGCCGATCAGCGCGAGCGAACCCGGAGCGGGAATCGCGGTGATGACGCCCGTGCCGTCGGTTCCGAAGAGCAGCTTCACGTTGCTGATCTGAGATTCATTGAACCCCGCAGCGCCCGTGAACGTGAACGTGAGCGAGTTCTGCACGAACGGGAACTGCGAGCCGCCGAAGGCGACGTTGGTTCCATCGAACGTGCCCGCGGCGACGATGCCGTAGTTGGGGGCGGCGTTGCCGACGGCGATCGATCCACCGTTGAATCGGCCGTTGAAGCCGGTCGTCGCGACGCCGTAGTCGCCCAAGGGCGAAGCGCCGAGCACGGTGGTCCAGGAACCGTTCAAGGCCGCGGCGTTATTCGTCGCGGTCTTGCTCGTCCAGAAATCAGCGCCCGAGGTGAGCGCGGTGCTGGTGAGCGTGAGAACGGCCGAACCGCTGCCCAGGTCAAAGGTCACGCCGGTCATGGCGTTGCCTTGCGCGGTGGTGCGGGGCAGCGTCGTGTTGGTCAGGACGAGCGTGAGCGTGTTCCCGGAGATGGTGAACATGGCAGAGCCTGCCACGTTGGTTGCGCCTTCGGGGTTGAAACCCGAACCGGAGAACACAACCGCCGCCTGCGAGATCGAGGCGATGGACAAAGCTGCCGCACATGCGGCAAACGACAACGATGATCTATTCATACTTCTCTCCCTACTCCAAAGACCCCTATAACGAAAATCGGAATTCGGAGGGCGGAAACCTCCGGAAGCTGATGCTTCAACCTCACGTTATTCCGATTCGCCAGGAAACACAAGCATGATCCGATGAATAACCAAGAAGGGCCACAAAATGAGGCGAACGCCCAGTCACGCGCACTGGGGGAATACCTCATAACGGGTGTGTCTTGTTCGGGTGGCGGACCAGCCGCAAAGGCGGCACATAGATTATGGGACGACTCGTGAAGCGCACCGCTTGAATGTGCGGTCTACGGCGATTCTGCTGGGTCGCGAGAGCGCAACTGCGTGAATCTCTGGGGCCAGATTCGCATCGAGGGCGAGGATATCGCATGCTTGCGTCGTGGCGGCATATCGGTCCGACCACCCGGGGGATTCTTCCATGAACACCAAGGCCATATTTGTTGCCGTGCCATTCATTGCCTGTGCCGCGGTTGCGCAGGCCGACATGATCCTTTTCAGCAAGTCCGGGGCATCCGGCGCTGTCAGCGGTTCGATGGATTACACCTTCGTATCGGGCAGCTTGGGCAAGCTCACGATATCGCTCACCAACGTTTCGCCCGCGCCCAACGGCGGCAAGCTGACGGGGCTGGCGTTTGACATTGTCAGCGCTGATGCGAACGCGACGGCTTCGCTCTTCTCGAAGACGAATTCGAATTTCGTCGGCATGACCAATGTGAGCGCAGCGCCGTTTGGAACATTTGATGCGGGTGCGGCGCTGGGAGGAAACTGGCTTGGCGGCGGCTCGCCCAACGGCGGTATTGCGGTGGGTGGCAGCGCGACGTTTGTGTTCAACATCACGGCGAGCGACGCATCGACGCGCACAGCGGCCAACTTCCTGGGGAGCGGCGACGACTCTCTCGCGCTGCGTTTCCGCGGGTTTGTGGATGGAGGATCGGACAAGATGCTTGTGCCGAGCTCCGGAACGCTGTCGCTTGCGGCAGGTGGACTTGTCTTTGCGGCGCGTCGCCGGCGCAGGAATGGGTAATCTGGACAACAGGTAGGCTTATCAATCCCGTGGCTTCTGGCGCGGGATTTTTCTTTTGGGCTTTGGGCGAGTCTTGGCTTTGCGCACGGCGGATGAGGGTTGATTCGCCGCGGCCTTCCTTGCGATGTTGCGCGACGCGGTTTCGAGCAGCCGGCGGACTACTTTGGTGGGCGCTCGCGCGAGGAGCACGCGGGTGTAGCCCTGACGACCCCAGCCTCCGGGGACGGGCTCACAGAATGCGGGAAACTCTGCGACGAAGGCATCCTGCTGGTCGGGCGTGAGCTTCACGACGCCGACGCCCCCGGGGACGTTGCCTTTCGCGTCTTCGTCGTCTTCGAAGGGGAGCGTTGCGAAGATCTTGCTGTTGATGCGGAAGTCGGTGTGTCCGAGATGCGAGCTTTCGATCGCGCCTTCGAGGCTGAGGGCGAGTTTGCGAAAGTCGGCTTCGGTCATGGGAGGACTCCAGAGCAGCAGAGCAGCAGAGCAGCAGAGCAGCAGAGCAGCAGAGCAGCAGAGCAGCAGAGCAGCAGAGCAGCAGAGCAGCAGAGCAGCAGAGCAGCAGAGCAGCAGAGCAGCAGAGCAGCAGAGCAGCAGGCGGATTGTCTGGTCAGGGTCGTCGGGGATGGCAAGCCGCGGTTCTTGTTTTTATCTGCTGCTTTGCAAATCTGCTGCTCTGCGGCTCTCAACTCTCCTGATCTTCCTTGAAGGACTCAGCTTCTTTGTGCGTGCCGTTGGCGGGCTTCACTTCTTCGGCGTGTTCGAATGGGCCGGGCGCACGGGTGAGAAGGGAAACGCCTTCGGGGAGATTTTCCGCGACGCGTGCGACGACGTCGCCCACAACGGCGCGGCTGAACGGCGTGCGCTGGCTCTTACCCATGATGAGCGTGTCGCAGCCGAATGTGACGGTGTAGTCGAGAATCTCGCTCATCACGTCGCTGCTGGTGACGTAGATGGGGACGAAGGGAATGTTGGCTTCGCGGGCGAGGACTGCCGCGGTTCCGAGCGCGGCCTGGCCTTCGGGGTCGTCTTCGATCTTGGGAACCTGGCCGGGGACCATGTCCATCAGGCGCAGCGTGCGGACGTAGATGGCGAAGAGCGTGGCTTTGCGGCGCTTGGCCATGTCCACGGCGTACGCGGCCTGATCGCGACCTCTCGCGGCGAGCATGATGCGGGGCCCGGGGCCAGGAATGGTTGGTTGATCGCGGATCTGCGCGATCCAGCCGACGGTGGGCTCGGGGAGCGGGCTGGCGGCGATTCGGCGGGCACGCACCCGCACGAAGAAGCGCGTGATCAGAACGGCGGTGACGATGACGCCGGCGAAGATGGTTGCGTTGGGCTTGGCGACGACGATGGTGAGGAAGATCACGGCCATGAGTGCCGCGAGAGACCAGAGACCGATGCGTTCGTACTTGCCGATCTCGAGCTTGCTGTTGGCAGCGCAGGAGAAGAGGTTGATGGTGATCGCGCCGACCACGCCGATGGCGTAGAGCTCGCCCAGGGCTTTGACATCGGCCTCGATGATGAGCAATGCCGCGGGCGCAGCGCAGGCGATGATCAATGGGACCCATGGAACACCGGAGTAGTTGAGCCTCGTTGCCAGCCGCGGCAGTTCACCATCCTGCGCAAGGGAATACTGCACCGACACCATCGCCATCACAGCGGTATTAACGGCGGAAAGAAGCAAAAGGCCGAAGATAATGCCGGTGATGATGCCGAAGATCTGGCCGGTGCGCTCGCCGAACTGGCGTTTGGCGGTTTCGGTGGCGACGACCTTCATCGCGGTGTCGCGGTACTGCTTCACTTCGGCGGGGACGTTTTCCGGTGCGAGACGCTCGACCTGTTCGTAGCGCACGTAATCGGGAACGACTTGATCGCGGATCGCGGGCATGGCGCTGAGGGCGATGCCGAAGATCAGGTTGAGCAGAACGACTTCGCAGAGGACGGGCCAGATGGTGCGCTTGGCGGTTTTGGCGACCGGGGGCTTCATGAGGCCGGTCATGTTGGCGACGGCTTCGAGGCCGGAGAGCGCGAGGACGATGCGGACGAGCGACTCCCACATCTGCCAGGGGGAACTCTGACCACCATCGTGCAGGCTGACGCGCTTGATGCCGTCGCTGAGCCACGGAAGACAGAGGATCGCGATGATGGCGGAAAGGCCGATCGAGAGGACGGCGATGACGAGCGCGAGGCGGCCGGCGTTGCGGGCGCCGAGCCAGTTGACCGCGCCGATCATCGCGATTGCGGCCACTGAGATGATGACGACTTTGGTCGAGCCGACGCCGAGGTAGTGGAAGGCTTCGATGCCGGAGAGCGCTGCGGTGACGATGTAATCGCAGAGCAGGAGCGTCGCGCCGAGGACTGCGAGCGTCGGGCTGAGGCGCCGGGCGGCGGAGTAGACGCCGCCACCATCGGGGAAGCAGCGGCAGACAACGGTGTAGGCCCAGGCGACTGCCGCCATGATGAGCGACATCGCGGCGAGATAGAGGACCGAGGCATGAGCGGTGTAGTAGAAAGCAAGGCCAAGGACGTAGAGACGGCTCGTCCCCCAGTCGCCAAAGAGCAACGGCCCGGCGTGGTACCACTTCAGATTGCGTGGGGGTCGGTTTTCTAGAACGAGCATTCGGAAGACTCGAAAGCGGCGAGCGGGACCGGCGGAGAGGGTAGCGGATGCGGGCCGGGCGTGCGAAATGGGACGGAGGCACGCCGTGCCGCACGACCCGCCCGATCATGCTAAAACACGCTGCGGCGATCTGCCGCAGGGAGCAGCGTGATGGATGTCGAAGTTCTCTCGCGAATTCAGTTCGCCATGACAATTATGTTCCATTATTTGTTCCCCCCCTTGTCAATTGGGCTGGGGCTGCTGATGGTTTTGATGGAGGGGCTGTATCTCAAGACGGGGGATCGGCAGTATCACGTGATGACAAAGTTCTGGAGCCGCATTTTCGCGGCAAACTTTGCCATGGGTGTGGCGACGGGCATTGTGATGGAATTTCAGTTCGGGACGAACTGGGCGAACTACGCGCGGTTTGTGGGTGATGTGTTCGGCAGCGCGCTCGCGGCGGAGGGGATCTTCGCGTTTTTTCTGGAGTCGGGGTTTTTGGCGGTGCTGGTGTTTGGGTGGGATCGTGTGTCGCCGAAGATGCACTTCTTTGCGACGTGCATGGTTTCGCTTGGATCGATCTTCTCGGCGGTGTGGATCATCATCGCGAACTCGTGGATGCAGACTCCGGCGGGGCACATCATCGATCCGGTGCAGAATCGCGCGGTGATCGTGGATTTCTGGGCGCTGGTGTTCAATCCATCGAGCATGGTGCGGCTGTTTCACACGCTGATGGGGGCGTTCATCCTCGGCGCGTTCTTTGTGATGAGCATCTCGGCGTTTTATGTGCTGAAGAACCGGCACCTGGATTTTGCGAAGAAGAGTTTTACGATCGCGCTGATCTTCGGAACGACGTGCAGCCTGATCATGATGTTCTCGGGCGATTTGCAGGCGCGCGAGGTCGGGTTTCATCAGCCGGCGAAGCTCGCGGCGTTTGAAGGTGTCTTCAAGACCAAGCCGGGGCCGACGGGGATGTACCTTTTTGGCTGGCCGGACACTGAGAACGAGACAGTCACCGGCGTTGAAGTGCCTTACTTGCTGACGTTTTTGATGTATCGCGATTTCAAGACGCCGATCATGGGGCTGGATCGGTTCCGGCCGGAGGATCGGCCGCCGGTGAAGATTCCGTTCATGACGTATCACCTCATGATCGGGCTGGGCGGGTTCTTTGTGGGGGTGACGGTGCTGGCGTCGTTCTTGCTTTGGCGGGGGACGCTTTTCCAGACGCGCTGGTTGATGTGGGTTTTTGTGTTTGCGGTGATCGGCGCGTATGTGGCGAATCAGGCGGGGTGGGTCTCGGCGGAAGTCGGGCGGCAGCCGTTCATCGTGTATCCGAAAGTTGTGCAGCGGGCCGACGGCATGTTCGACATGATCGGCGGGATGCGCACGGTGGATGGGCTTTCGAATCGCAAGGTTGTTGTTGCGGGGCAGGTGCTGACTTCGATTATCTTGTTCACGCTTGTGTACATCCTGCTCTTTGCGGTCTTCATCTTTGTGCTGAACACCAAGATTCAGCACGGGCCGGATGAGCCACATCCGCCGAAGGAACCGGTGCCGGACGGAGTGCCGAGTGGATCGACGGGCAGCGCGGGGACTGACTTCCTGAATGCCGCGGCGACGCTTGTGGATCGTCAGGGCCAGACGCTCGCATCGAATGAAGGCGAGAACAAGAAAGAGGAGGGACGGTAATGGACACCACCTCTCTCCAGATGTTCTGGTACATCCTGCTCGGCGTGCTGCTGGCGGGGTATGCGATTCTCGATGGGTTTGACCTCGGAGTCGGCATTTTGCATCCGCTCGCACGCGATGATCGCGAGCGGCGGGTGATGATGAACTCGATCGGGCCGCTGTGGGACGGCAACGAGGTTTGGCTGGTTGTGTTTGGCGGGGCGCTGTTTGCGGCGTTTCCGAAGGCGTATGCCGCGGCGTTTAGCGGGCTGTATCTGGCGTTCATGCTGCTCTTGTTCTGCCTCATCTTCCGAGGCGTTTCGATGGAGTTCCGGAGCAAGCGGCCGGAGAAGCTGTGGCGGAAGTTCTGGGATGTTGCTTTCTGCGCGTCGAGCACGCTGGCGACGTTTTTGTTTGGGGTGGCGGTGGGCAATTCGATGCACGGCCTGCCGCTGGGGGCGGACGGCGACTTTGTTTCATCGGTGCGGCTGGTGCAGATGCTGCACCCGTTCCCGGTGTGCGTCGGTCTTTTCGCGGTGAGCGCGTTTGCATTGCACGGCGCGATCTATCTGAACATGAAGACGGAGGGCGAGCTGCACAAACGCATCCGCCGCTGGATGTGGACGTGCTTCTGGCTGTTTTTGTTCATGTACGTCGTGGTGACGGTGTTTGCGGTGCTGGCGATTCCGCGGGCGACGGCGAGCTTCCGCAATCACCCGTGGGCGTGGATCGTCGTGATTCTGAATATTTTGGCGATCGCGAACATTCCGCGGGCGATTTACCTTGGGCGCCCGCTGCGGGCGTTCCTGACTTCTGCGTGCGTCATTGCGGCGTTTACGTTTTTGTTTGGGCTGGCGCTGTATCCGAACCTGATTGTCTCATCTATTTCGCCGGAGTACGACCTGTCGATTCCCAAGGCGGCTTCGACGGAAAAGACGCTGGGCATCATGGCGATCATCGCGTTCCTGGGCATGCCTTTCGTGCTCTCGTACACCGCGGTGATTTACTGGGTGTTTCGGGGGAAGGTTGTGCTGCATGATGATTCGTATTAGCAGACCGTTGAACGACCGCCGATTGCTCGCCGCGTAAGTGTGTCCTCCGGGCTCGCCGCTGCGGCGACGGAACCGGGGAAGCGCGCACGCCGGCAACCGCGTTCGGCATGCGCGAGGAAGACGCCCGCCGTCTTAAACGCTGCGTCATCAAGGAATTCTAACAGGTCGTTGAAGAACCACGATTGAAGACAGCCGGACGATCCTTCGCCGGTCGGTGCGATGTATTTCGCGGGTGTTTTTGTTGGACGCGGAACGCCTGCTGCGGCTTGCGGCCCGTTCACCCCGGCAGCAGCCTGCTTATCCGTATCAGATTCAGCGCCGAGAGCGCGATGTCGGCCAGCTGCTGGATCTTCCATCGGCCCACCACC
>JAFLCN010000037.1 GCA_017303555.1 Planctomycetota bacterium | reverse complement strand
CATGCATCCGAGCACGTTCTACTTCCACCTCAAGGAGTGCGAGTTCCGCTTCAACCACCGTCACGAAAACCTGTACCGCGTGCTGCTTACCCTCTGTCGGAACACCCCGCTCAGCTAGTCATGACCCTTTTCTTTTTATGATGCGGGGACTGCGGCGGCCTGTGTTTCGAGTTCGGTTCGCTGGGCGGCCGGAAGCTTCGCGAGCAGCCCGAGCTTTGCGTATGTATCGAGCATCGACTTGGCCTGCACGCCTTGATAGACAGCGTCGGACTCGATGATCTTCTTCCCCATGATCTCTTCGAGACGGGCCTTCGTGTAGACCGGCCGCTCGGTTGCGGTCGCCTTCGTTCCGTACTGGTTCAGGTTCGACGCGAAAATGCCCGCGGCACTCACCGGCAGAAAGTCTTCGTAGCGAAGGCCTTCAACCTGCGCAAAGCCGTTCTTCACCAGATCGCGCATGTCGGTGCTTTGGATAGAGCCGTTGGCCGTCAACCCCTTCGCAGTGGGGACGTAGCGCCCAAAGACAATGTTCTTGTCGATGAGTTCGCCCAGTGTCTTGGGGAACTGCGAGAACGCGCCGGCGCTTTGTGATTCGTACGCCGCGTGATCGCGCTTGACGATCGAGGGGTCCTTGTCGCGCTGTGCGTCGCCGGCGGTCAGGCACTTGTCGTAGAGATCGCGCCCGGAGGGAGTGGTCGCGTAGAAGCGCTGCTCGATCTCGCCAAAGCGTGCCGTGTGCGTTGTTTCGACGGTGGTTCCGTCGGAATTTGTGAAGCGGACCGGCTCGGTCAGCGCCTTGTACGCGTCCTGGCGGAGAAGCACCGGCGTGTCCTGGCTTGGGCCTTCGGTGAAGTCCTTGAAGCCCGCGTGCTTGAGCTTGTGGAGGTGCAACTCTGGTTCGCTCAGCCTTGTCACGAGCGAATCGAGAAGCATCGCGATGTCGGCGGGCGTGGCTGTCGCTTTCGGCAACGCATCGATCTGCTCACGCGTCAGGTGCTTGAAGTGCAGCTTCATGAAGTCGCGATCGGCGAACGTCAGCAAACGCGTGAGCGTGGTGTTCGCGCGTTTGCGGAACTCGGCCTCCGGCATCTCGCCCATGCAGAACTTCATCGCGGCCGTGTACAGATCCATCGAGAATGTGTTGGGCGTGAGATGGTTCAGGTGGTGCGATTCAAAGCACGCGATGTCCGCGGCGATTTTGAACCCGGCATCGCAGAGGTCCTTGTAGAGCTGATGGTCGCGGGCCTGGCCGGTCCATTTGAAGATGCGGTGGGTCGCCTCGCGGATCAGGTCGTTCGCATCGTTCTCGTCGAGCCCGCCCTGCTTTTCGCCCTTCTCGATCAGTTGCTTCGCGCGATCGGAAAAGACCGTGCGTCCTTCGAGCACCTTTTCGATGCGGGCGCGGGTCTTGGTATCGAAATAGTCGGTGAGCAGGAGCGATGTAAAGACCCGATGCTCGGGATTCAGCACGGACCGAAACGCCGTCGCGATGATCGGCTGGCTCTTGTTGCCCACGTTTGCCATGTCGTAGAAGTTGTGGGGCTCCATCGCGAACTGCGCGAAGAAGCGGGCGATCCATCGGTATTCATCCGGCCGGCCGATGCGGATCGCGCCGTGGCGCTCGCCGCTGGTCTTATCGAGCTGATCCTCGGAGATCGAAAAGCCCGGGTAGAGCTTGCCGAGCAGCGCGCAGACCGCCGTGTTGCACGCCTTGTTGACGAGCAGCGCCTTGTCGTACAAAGGCACTTCCTTGCCGAACATGCTCGACAGCTCGGCAAAGAGTCTGTGCTGCATTTTGATTTTGTCGGCAAACGCGCTCATGCGGACCTCCTGCTCGTGCCTAATCAATGTACGCGACCGGCACCGTTTCAAGATCGGTCATTTTGATGGGCCTTCCCGCCCCGAAAGGCCGCCCTGGAGAGCGAACGAGGCTTGAACGAAGGTCCGGATAGCCTCCCGGCTCAATTGGCACCGGGTCGCGCGGCAACCAGCACGCGGGGCTTGTTTTCAAGATCGTTCAGCACCCGCACGGATTCGAGCAGCGGGCTGGCCGCCGCCAGCGCCTGGGCTTCGCCGGACCGGGCTTCGGGGATCTCGATCAGCAAAAGCCCGCCCGGCCTGAGCAGCGGGGGGCCATCGGCGATCAGGCGCCGGACAAAGTCGAGCCCGTCGATTCCGCCTCGAAGCGCCAGGTGCGGCTCATGATCCTTCACGTTCGGCTCGACGGCATCCCATTCATCATCCGGAATGTACGGTGGATTGCTCACGATGTAGTGCAGCGACTCGTGGGCGCTCGCGACCGGGTGCGACGACAGTGCGCCGAGCAGATCGCCCTTCATCAGTTCGACGCGATCGATCACGCCGTGCCGGATCGCGTTCAGCCGGGCGACATCAAGCGCATCGGGCGAGATGTCGGTCGCGATCGCACGCGCCAGTTTCATTGTGGAGAGCAGCGAAGTCGCGATACAGCCCGAACCCGTGCAAATATCGGCGAAGAGAACACCCTCGCCGGTCGCGCCGCCAAAGCCCGATGCGTTGCGCGCATGCTGGAGGACGTACTCAACGATCGTCTGCGTTTCGGGACGCGGGATCAGCACCCGCTTATCGACCGTAAACGGCAGGCCGAAAAACCACGCTTCGCCGACGAGGTACTGCACCGGCTCGTGCTTGAGAGCACGTCCCACGAGCTCGCGGAGATTGTTCCGCTCGAGCTCGGTCGCCGGACGGTCCGGTTCCATGTAGAGCCGCAGCCGCTGGCAGCCGAGGACGTGGCTCAGGATCATCTCCGACATCAGCCGGGGCGAATCAAGCCCGTTGTGCGTGAACGCGTCGTTCATCCAGCCAAGCAGGCGCCGGGTCGTCCAGAGTTGCGTGGCGGTCTCGGTCACTGCCCAAGTCTAAGCGCTTAGCGGGCCATGATGTACTTGTTCTGCTTTCCATCCTGCCGCAGCTGCACGGGATCGATCCGCGGGTACTTGGCTTTGTTGGTCGTAACGTAGCCGACAAACGTCTTCCCGCGATAGAGCTTGGGTGGGTTCAACGCACTGCTATTCATCGCGCTCTCTGTTCCATACTTGCTGCCGTACGGAGAAGTGTCGCTGAACATGCTCGACCGGCTCCAATTGTTGCCGTGCTGTCCGTACGAATTCGCGATGGAATCACTGCCATAAGAAGAGCCGGGTCGACCGAGAAATGTGCCGTCGTCGGCCACGATTGCGAGGTCGTAGGAAGTTCGGTTCGGGATTCTGTCGTCACTCTTACCCGGTGCGGACGCCGCGCCACTGCCCAATGAGCTTGAGAAGTCGGTCGAATAAGCAGGCATTCGCAAGGCCGCGCAGCCCGATCCCAGAATCGCGACAGCGCCGATACCAAGAACAAGATACCCACAAAGCATGGTGTGCCACCCCTTGACCCACGCAGTCTATCAGGCGTTGCGAGATCTATTTGCCCTCGAACCAGTTTCTGCCCGTGTGCGCATCGACCCCGAGCGGCACACTGAGCGTCATCGCGTGCTCCATCTTCTCGACGACCAGTGCCCTCGCCTTCTCTGCCGCGGCTTCTGGCACTTCAAACACCAGTTCATCGTGAATCTGCAGGAGCATCTTCAGGCCGCTCGGTGCTTTGCCGTCATCGATGACGCGCTGTATGTTCACCATCGCGAGCTTGATGAGGTCTGCCGCGGAACCTTGGACAACGCTGTTGATCGCGATGCGTTCCGCAAAGGCCCGCCGGGCCGGGATGTTGCTCTCGATATCCAGAATCGGCCGACGCCGATGCATGATCGTCTCGACGTAGCCGTAGCGTTTCGCTTGCTGCACGCATTCTTCGAGGAAGGTTGTAATCCCCGCGAACTTGCGTTTGTAGCCGTTGATGATCTCCGCCGCCTCGTCGTTGCCGATGTTGAGCCGCCGCGCGAGGCCGTAGGGCGTGACACCGTAGACGATACCGAAGTTCACCATCTTTGCGCCCGAACGCTGCTCCTTGGTGACCTGATCAAGAGGAATGTGATGCACCTGTGCCGCGACGGCGGTGTGAATGTCTGCGCCGTCGTGGAACGCTTGCGTGAGGGCCGGGTCCTTCGATAGATGCGCGAGCAAGCGGAGCTCGATCTGTGAATAGTCGGCCGTCACCAGCAAGTGCCCCGGCGCAGCGACAAACGCTTTTCGGATTTCCCGCCCGATTTCCGTGCGGATCGGGATGTTCTGCAAATTCGGATCGCTGCTCGCAAGCCGGCCTGTCGCGGCGACCGTCTGATTGAAACTCGTGTGAACACGCCCCGTCTTCGGGTTGATCTCTTCCTTGAGCGCTACGAGATACGTCGAAACCAGCTTCGAAAGCTGCCGGTATTCGAGGATGAGCTTCGGGATCGGCGTCGTCAGCGTTGCATCCTCGCCGAGTTTCTCGAGCACTTCGGCATCGGTCGAGAAACCGGTCTTGGTCTTTTTGATCGGCTTGATGCCAAGACCCGGTGTGTTGTCGTCGGGACGGTTAAACAGTGCCGCGGAAAGCTGTTTGGGTGAATCGGGATCGAACGTGCGTCCCAGAGCCTGCTTGGCTTCTTTTTCGAGCGAGTCCAGAATCTGCGTGAGCTTGGATTGCAGCCTGGCCCGCTGTCGATCCAACTCGTCACCATCAACCTTGATCCCGTTGAACTCAAGTTCTGCCAGCACCTCGACCAGCGGCATCTCGAGGTCATAAAAAAGGCTCATCAACCCGCGTTCGCGAAGCTGAGGCAGCATCACCTGCATCAGCGCGAGCGTCAGATCCGCATCTCCCGCGGCATACGGCGTCGCCAGATCGACCGGCACCGTATCAAACTGTCGCTGTTCTTTGCCGCTGCCGATGAGCTCAGAAATCGACGACTTTGTGCGCCCGAGCAGCGCAAGCCCCAGCGGCTCAAGCCCGTGCGAAGAACGCGATGGATCGATCAGGTAGCTGGCAACCATCGTGTCGCCGGCGGCGAGTTCGTCACCTTCTCCAGCCGCCGCGGCAAAGCCCTTCAGCATCACGCCCGCACGCCTCAGCACGATCATGTCGTACTTCAGGTTGTGTCCGACCTTGGGCTTGGTTTCATCCTCAAGAATCGGCCGAAGGGCCGCGAGCACGGTTGCTTCGTCCAGATGCGAAGCGCTGTCGGGCGAGCGCACGGGGATATACACGCCGGTTCCGACCTTGATGCTGAGGCTCATGCCGCAGAGATCCGCCCGGGTGGGGGAGATGTTGGTCGTTTCGGTGTCGATCGCGATGACCGGCGCTGACTTCAGCTCCTTCACCAGTGCATCGAGCTCCTTCTTAGTCTTGATGCACCGATACTCGCCGCCGGGGTTTGAAATCACTTTCGGCGATTCGAGCGTTGAGAACAGCCCGCCATCAAAAAGCCCCGCTTCGCCGCCGCGAGAAGCCTTCGGTGCGGGCTTCTTCTCGTTCGCCGGCACCGCCAGCAGCTCGGGGGGCATCGGTTTGGCCAAGCCCTCCGGAAGCGTTTCTCCTCGCGCAAGCATGAGGGCACGCACATCGTCCTGATAGCGATTGAAACCGAGTTCCTTCAGAATCGGAATGAGCCGATCGAGTTTGAAGGCTTTCGCCGCTGCGGTTTCGAGGGCGAGTTCGACCGGGGCATCGTGTCGCAGCGAAACAAGCTGCTTTGAAAGCGCCAGCTTCGGGATTGCCTCACGAATCTTCTCGCCCCGCTTGCCCTTGATTGAGTCCGCCGCGGCGATGAGGTTGTCGAGCGTGCCGTGCTCGGCGATCAGCGCCGCAGACGTCTTCTCGCCCACGCCCTCGACGCCGGGCACATTGTCCACCGTGTCGCCCATCAGCGTGAGGTAGTCGATGATCTGCGAGGGGGCGAGCCCCATGTCGGCCTTGAGTTCTTCAACACCGATCTTGAGATCGGTGTGGACATCGAAGAGCTCGACGTTGGCCGCGAGAAGCTGTTTGAGGTCCTTGTCCTTGCTGACAATGCGGATACGCAGGTCCGGGTGATCGCGGCGCATCTGCGTCACAATCGTGGCGATCGCATCGTCGGCCTCGAATCCTGCAACGCCGACAGTCGGGATTCCGAGTTCCTTCAAGATCGCAATCGCCCGATCGACCTGCGGGAAAAGATCCTGAGGCGGAGGCGACCGCGTCGCCTTGTACTCGGGATAAAGCTCGGATCGAAACGTCTCTTGATCGCCCGAGATATCGAGCGCGACCGCGATGTAGTCCGGCGGCCCGCCCAGCTTGCCCTCGCCCCGCAGCAGCTTCAGCATCATCCCGATGAAGCCGAACGTCATGTTCGTCGGCTCTTTGGTCACCGGGCTCGTCATCGGCGTGCGGATGGCGTGGTACGCCCGGAAGAACTGGGCGTAGCCGTCGATGAGGTAGAGAGTTTGTGCGGCAGCCATTTAGTCGTTCTGCTGGGTCGGTGCTTCGCGGGCGCTGTGTCGGACTCGAACAATCGCGACTTCTGTGGGATACACAATGTACAACACGCGATACTGGCCCACGTTCATGCAGCGCACCACGTCCGAGTACACGGTGGATTCAGGCGCTTGCGGGTAGCGGTCGGCGAACACTCGCAGGGTCTCGATTCGTTCGATCAGCGAGCTTATGAAGTTTGAGGCTCGAGTCTCGGAATCGAACGCGATGCGCATCCAGATGTCCGCGACATCGTCGTCGGCGATAGGCGTCAACCGAACGGAGCGTCGCAGAGGTGCCTTGCTCATGCCGATTTCCGACGGCGTTTTGGAGCCAGCTTTGCCCGCCACTCGTCTGCAAACTCCTCTACAGTTCTGCCAAGACCGGCGTCGGCCTGCCGAATCGATTCCTGCGTCCGTTGAATATCTCTCGCTTTCTCCGCGAGCTTGCACAGTCTCTGATACGAGGCCGCGTCCTGAATGACGACCGCCGCACGCCCGTTGACCGTGAGAATCTCCGCCCGGCCGGACTTCTTCAGCCGGCTGATGTGGGCCTTCGCGTCGCGTTGAAACTCGGTGAGGGGCCTGATATCCGGGGGCTGAAACATGCGTTGCTCCAATGTTTTATCGCAGCGATAAACATGCTAGGCTGCTCGCCAGGACGAGGTGAGCCACACGTCAAGCAACTGCCGGGCCAGCGGTGGTCGCTTGTCCGTGCAAAGTTCTCAACCGCTCGACCATCGCCGCGCTCGGTTCCAGCTTCCGCCGCTTCATCGCGGCCTTGGCAACTTCCAGAAACTTGTCGAACCGGAACGGCTTGCGGCCGGCATCCGTCGACCAGTTGAACCCGCCCACGCATCCGCTCACTGCCGCGGTCTGCGCAAACATGTTTCCGGTGTGAAGAATCGCCCCTGTCATGATCCGGGTGCAGATGGCTGTTTTCACATGATCGCCAATCACCGCGCCGAAGAACTGCTGCCCGGTCTTCTCATTGCTCATGCCGGGGGCCGCAACCGAGATGACTTCTCCGTACGTGTTGAGCAAGTTGCTGTTGGTCGTCCCTGCGCCCAGGTTCACCCACTCGCCGATGTACGAATCGCCGAGGTGGCCGTCGTGCCCCTTGTTGCTGTAGCCCTGAAAAATCGTGCCGCCGACTTCGCCCGCGACTTTGCAGTGCGGCCCGATTGCGGTGTTTCCCTTGATCAACGCTTTGTCCAGCACCGTGCAGTGGGGGAGGAACGCGCACGGCCCAATGAGCGTCACGCCGGGGCGGATCGTGACGTCCGCACCGATTGCAACAGGTCCGTGCTCCAGATCGATGATCACACCCGGATAAACCTTCGCGCTCGGGTCGATGGTGAGGCCATGCCCGCCAAACACAGTCACTCCCGGCGGAATCTCCGGTGGCTCGGCATCGCCCAGTAATTCCAGATCGCTCGCGATGCAGTCGTCGCGAAATGTTCGAACGTGCCACGGACGTGTCAGAAGCGCGACGCCGGGGATTCTTGCAATTGGCCCGGCAGAAGCCGGAGCTGTTTCACCCGATGCCATGAACCGTTTCGCATCATCAGCGGAGACCATCGCCGCGATCAAGTCGCCCGAGCTCTCTTCCAGCACCGATTGCCCAACCTCGAGATTCGCGATCGGCTCGTAGCTGATCGGGCAGCGGCCATTCAGCAGCAGAACGCCGCTCTCGAGCCCCGGATTGTCGGGCCAGGAGTTCACGGGCATGCCGTTGTGCCGCTCGCGGGTCAATTGCGCCAGCCCCTCCGGCGTCCGCAGCGCGATCACATCCAGATCGAGCGCGAGTTTCATGCGCTCCAAAGTCGTGAGAGCGCCCGTGCGAACATCAAAGCTCGCACGCAGATCAGTCAAGGGGGCCAGCTTGCCGCCGCCATCATCGAAAACGATCGCCGGAGTCATAGTCCGGAGTGTAGCGGGAAGGCGGTCCGATCCTGACTCTACACTCGCCTTCGGAGGATTCTACTTGCCCGCAATCATCTTCGACTTCGACGGTGTCATCGTAGATTCCGAGCCGCTGCACGAAGCCGCTCTCCTGCAATGCGCCCGCGAGCGCGCCATGTCTTTCACGCACGAGCAATACATGTCCAAGCTGATCGGGCTCGCCGATCGCGACTGCCTGCCGGTCCTCTATCAACTCAACGGCCGGACGCCGTCGGCCGACGAGCACGCCTCGTTCTTCAAGCAAAAGAAGTTTCTCGTTCACGAGATGATCGAACGGGGCGAAGCGAAGGGTTTTCCCGGCACGTTGGCGCTCATCCGTGCCGCCGCGGCAAGGGTTCCCCTTGCCGTCTGCTCCGGTGCGATCCGCCCCGAGATCGAAACCGTGCTGAAGGCGTTCGGCATCATCGGGAGTTTTCGTGCGATCGTCAGCGCCGACGACGTGCGTCAAAGCAAGCCCGAACCCGAGGGCTACCTGAAGGCGTGCGCAGCGCTCGAGACATCACCGTCCCAATGCGTCGCGATCGAGGACACGCCGACGGGCTGCCGCGCCGCGCTCGCTGCCGGGCTGCGCATCATCGCCGTCGGCCACTCGCTTCCGCGCGAGGCGTTCCCGGCTTCGATCGCTGACTTTGTGCCCTCAACCGCCGAACTGGATCTCGGGCGGGCGCTCCGCGCGATCGATCCGAGCGGTTCGCGTCAATAGATGGGCCGGGCGTGGCGTCTCTGCGCCGGCTGGTGCAGCCCGAGCGCCGCCGAGATGGGCCCTGCAACAAGCCCGACAAGCACGCCCAGAACTCCCGTGTACGCGGCGCCGACCAACCGCGAAATCAACTGGTGCGTCGGTTCCCACACGATCTCCGGCGTGTACGCCGAGCGCAGCGTGTAGATCACGACCACCATGATCTGAGCGACCGCAAAGCCCGCGAAGCAGAGGAAGCCAAGGCTAAGCGGATTGCGCTTGATGATCTGAGACCGCAGAAGCAGCACGAATTGGCCCGCAAACAGGTATCCGAGCGCATACGGCCCGAGCAGCGTGATGCTGTCGGCGCCGCCCCGGATCTCGTGCGGCCAGGTCAGATCCGTGATGATCCCGAAGACCAGGCACGTCCACAGAACCAGGCCGGCCGGCGAACCGATCGCCAGGATCATGCAGAGCACAAAGACAAAGCTCGGCGCAGCGCCGCCGGTGCCGACGGCCAGTGCGTTTCGAAGCCCAAGCTCGAGCGAGAACGCGATGTATCCGCCCACGATGACGGCGACGATGTTCATCGTTTACCCCCCGTTCCAGAGGAACCACTTCCCGCTGGCACATCGGTGATCCGGAGCGTCATCTCGCTGAGGCGATCCATGCTGACCGTCGGCACCACCGTGATCACCGTCCGCAGCGGGCTCGCGGCATCCTTCTGCACGCTTTCCACCTTCCCCAGAATGAACATCTGCGAGCTCGCCGGCCAGCGATCGTCGGACAAGCGCACCGTTTGACCGGCTTCCGGTTCGGGCAACGGCGCTGCTGTTGCCGGCGATTCGACCTGTCCTCGCAGTCGGCCATCACCCAGCGGTTCGAGCAGGCACATCAGCCCGATGCCGTTGGGCTCATCCACCATGAGTTTGCCGGAAATCTTTCCTGCCGCCTTGCTCGTGATCGGCTGGACGAGCGCTGTGGCACCCGTCACGCTCGAAAGGCGTCCGACAATCTGGAGCCCTCCGGCGACCGCGACCGTGTTCTCCGGCGAGATTCCCATCGCCTCGCTCGCCCGCACGCGGACCAGCCCGCTGGACAGGTCGGACGAGGTGCCGACCACGGGAACGAGTACCTGGCGGACCGGCAACTCGTTGTAGACATTCTGCCCGCGCTGCAGCTCTTCGATCTGGCGCTGCTGCTTTTCGGTGAGCTGCTTGCTGCGGAGGTACAGGGTCTTGTAATGCTCGACCTCTTCAAGCAGGGATTTTTCGAGTTCGGTCTGCCCTTCCGCTTTGCGTTTGGGAAGTAGCCAGCGCGTCCCGATCGACACGACGGCGCTCCCCGGAGTCAGAACAGCCGTCGTGATGTTGCCGAACGGCTGCACCCACCAGCGGATCCAGTTCAGAGGGAAAAAGCTGACCACGATCAGCATCAGCACCACCACCGGCAGCACGATTCGACCCAGCCCGTTTTGTTGCGGCGCTCTCGACATGGTCCCAGTCAAGATCTCCGGGAGGTGGGGAGGTCAGAAGGTCGGCTCTTCCGGAATCCGTTCCGGCGCTGAATTGGGGGCCCCGGGCCCGATCGCGTGCGGTCAGCGCGCCATGTTGTCCTCGAGCGCGTCCTTCCACTCGTCCATGTGCTCGAGGAACACGGCCGTGCCACGGGCCACGCACGTCAGCGGATCGTCCGCCAGCTTAGTTTCCAGGCCCGTCGCCTTCTGCACGTTTTGAGGAAGCCCCCGAAGCAGCGAGCCGCCTCCGGCCATCATGATGCCGTTGTCCACGAGGTCGGCCGCGAGTTCGGGTTCGGCCTTTTCGAGCGTTCGTGTGACTGCTTCGATGATCGCCGTGACTGGTTCCTGCAGAGCTTCGCGAATCTCTTCGCTCGTCACGACCGTCTTGCGCGGCAGCCCGCTGATCATGTCGCGTCCGCGCACTTCCATCGTCGTTTCCGGCCCGGTGGGCGAGGCGCTGCCGATTTCGATCTTGATCCGTTCGGCCGTCTGCTCGCCGATCATCATGTTGTACGTGCGCTTCATGTGGTTGATGATCGCTTCGTCCATGTCGTCGCCGGCAACACGCACCGATTCGCAGGTGGTCAGGCCGCCCAGCGACAGGATCGCAACTTCGGTCGTGCCGCCCCCGATGTCCACGATCATCGAGCCCGTCGCCTCGGTAAAGGGCAACCCCGCGCCGATCGCCGCGGCAAGAGGCTCCTCGATCAGGAAGATCCGGCGTGCTCCCGCGTTCTCCGCCGACTGGAGCACCGCCTGCTTTTCCACTTCCGTGATGCCCGAGGGAATCGAGATGACGACCCGGGGCCCGAAAATCTTGCTCTTTCCATTCACCTTCATGATGAAGTACTTGAGCATGGCCTCGGTGATTTCAAAGTCGCTGATCACGCCGTCCTTCAAAGGACGGACCGCCGTGATGCCTCCGGGCGTCTTGCCCAGCATTTCCTTCGCGCGCCAGCCGACGGCATCGCCCCGGAGCAGCTTGTTGGTCCCCTTGATGACCGCGACCACGCTGGGCTCGTTCAGAACGATGCCCTGCCCGCGCACGGCGACCAGCGTGTTGCACGTGCCGAGGTCGATCCCCATGTCCACGCTGAAAAGGCCGAGTAGTCGATCGAAGATTGGCACCTGAACTTCGCCTCCGGCGTTTGATGGTGGGTGGGTAGAGGGCTCGGAAGTCGTCTGTAGGGTCGAGGCTTCCTGCCCCGGCCTGCCCCCGCTCGTCACGCTCTCGGGGGTCCGTAAATCTAGCACATATTATCGGCACCGGGTGGGACTTGTCGCCAACCCTTTGCCGGTTGCCCGCTTATGCCGCCCCTCAACGCAACGCCCCCCGCACGAGGCGGGCGGCGAAGGGTGTTCCTCAAGCGAATCGGAGACCGTTCAGCCGACTCAGCGACCGTTCAGAGCGATGGCTGAAGCTTACTCCCGATCGAATCGAGGCAATCCTCTGTTTACGCCTTCACCGGGGGCGCTGTGGTCGAGGTGCTCGAGTGAAAAAGCCAAGAACGAAATTCCCGCCAGTTCTTTCAACCGGCGTCGAAAGCTCGATTTGACACCCCCCCCTCTGGCGTTAGACTTTTTTGCATGGCTGAAAGGTTGACCCGTCCCACGATCCGTTGACACAAACCCCTGCGGGCTACAACAGCCTGCGGGAAGGAGTGTCACGATGGGCAAGCAGGTCTATTCCGATGAGTTCAAGCGGGCCGCGGTCGAGCAGGTGGTTG
>JAFLCN010000036.1 GCA_017303555.1 Planctomycetota bacterium | reverse complement strand
CAACCACCTGCTCGACCGCGGCCCGCTTGAACTCATCGGAATAGACCTGCTTGCCCATCGTGACACTCCTTCCCGCAGGCTGTTGTAGCCCGCAGGGGTTTGTGTCAACGGATCGTGGGACGGGTCACTTTCGGGGAAAGCACCTGAATAGATTTTCGATTCACCGCAACGCCATTCTGAAACGCGTAACGAAGCCAGGAAACGCCGTCAAACAACTCCGCTCCAGCAAAGCAGTAAAGGGGCGTAACCACCGGGTCAAGCCCACCCCAAACATGTATTGGCGCATCGATCCCTTGTTCATTGAGAGCGGTTCTGAGTCTCGCGATTTGCTGAAGTCTAGTTTTTAAGTCCTTGCCGAGTTCGTCAGCCGTTGCACCAATGACGTTGAACGATCTCATGCTCGACATTTGCTTTGGTGAAAGCGCCGCTATGTTCACATACTGATCAGTAGGAGTTGCCGGCTTGAGAATAAAACTAGAAATACTATTGGGATAGTCAACAAATAGACCTTTAGCGGAGGCAATTTGCTCTTCCACACTCTTGCCCTTATAACCATGATCAAAGCTTGCGATGCACAACGGCGGCATCTTGGGGTCTGCCGCCAGGCCCCCAACGATCTTGCGATAATCCTGTTCTGTAAAACGAGCATCGGGCGGGGAATGGAGTGCCGTGCGTGGCTCACAGGAATCCATATGCGAATCCAGTTCGTACCCACCGCTATCAAGGACAACGATCTCAGCCGCCTTAAGAGCGTTGTCGGCGGTTTGGACCGATTTGTCGACTCGTTCCAAGTCCAGATGCTGGAAGTGAAGGTCGTATGCGCTGACCAAGATGCTTTCTGCGGCGCGACTTGGAAAATCAGACACATCTCCGGCTACTTCATACTGACGACGTTCTCCTCGCATCTCGTAAGAAAAGCCCTTACTCGTGAACGACGGTATCAACAACGGAAGATTAAGCGAAACAGCTAGCGCGGGATGCGCGAGCTTTCCTTTACGCGCGATCATTCAGCCCCTCCCGATCCTTGCATGAAAGACAACTGCCGCACACGGGAATAGTGCCCGATTCGCAACTATAGGTGAAGTCGAGTGGTATCCGACTCTCGAGAAAAAATGCGATGACATCGCGCTTCTGCCAAGCAATGAACGGCGCCAGCACCTGGACATGCCGAGACTGCATGGATAACACGATCTGGGCTGCACGGACGAATTGGTCCGAACAGTCGGGATACGCTGTGCCCGCGTGAATTCCCAACGCAATTCCCCAAACGCTTGCAGGGGCCTCCATTGCAGCAAGAGACAGCAAGGATATGTTTCGCGCACTAACTTCGCCACTCGCTTTAGTGGTGCCCCCCACAAGCTTTAACTCGCTCCAAGGAATACCCAATCTCTGAGCGACCTGACTTGACGCCTTCCTTTCGTGGTGTGCGGCACTTTGGTTGTAATCGATGAACATCGCAGAGATTGGGATATTCTGCGACTGAAAAAAATGCAAAAGTGCTGCGGAATCAATTCCCCCGGAAAGCAAGACAACGATTTCGGCTTGCTGGTTGATCTCTATTGGACGTTTCTCTCGCACAGCGACAACCTCTCAGATTTGATCGCTAGATAGTTTCAACCTAGTCACTGGCGAATTTTAGTACACGCACCTACGTCGGTCCCGATCGTTCCACCTCGCGATGTACCGGAGTGTAACGCCCGAATTCCCACGTTCCGTGTCTACGCGGTTTCCCGGATCCTTGCTTCCCACGCGCTCCCGCCAGTACGGGCCAGACTTTTCCTACCGCGTCCGTCGCATCGCTGAAACACTGCATGGAACTCTGAACACACCGAACTGAACTCAGGGAACCTGATCGCTGCCTACTCACACACCAACCCGTTATACCCCACCACAAACCCCACGAAATCCCCGTCATCCACAAACAGATCCCCATTCAGATCCGCTCCACACGGCGGCAGCATCGCTTCGTCCGCGCAGTCCAGCACGTCGTACGCCTGAACGAAGACGACGAAATCGGCATCGTCCACCACGCCGTCCAGATTCAAGTCGCCCGGGCAATTGGTGAATTGGGCCAGGCTGGTGAAGTTCATTTTCCCCCGCACGTCCGCCGTCACCTGCGGGCCGAGGTCGGCGATCAGCGTCAGTTCCCGCGTCTCCGGGTTCAGGCGGCAGATGGTGTTGTGGGTAAACAAACTCGAAAACGCGATCGTGCCGTCGGCCAGAACGGTCAGGCCCGAGGCCGAATCGAACGGCGGGGCGGCGGGGTTCGAGGGTGACACGGTTAGCAGCGTCGCGCCCGTGCCATCATCGGCGAGGGCCGTGCCCACCACGATGTCGCGATCGCCGGTTGCGATGTCGATGCGGATGATCGCGCTGTAGAAGACCGAGTTCACGCTGCTCGACACGCCAAGATAGAGCCGGCCGGATCGGTACGCGATCGATCGGATCTGGCCGTTGGTGACGGGGCCGGTGCCTCTATCCCAGGAAAGGGTGCTCGGGGTCTGCACTCCGTTCGTCACGTTGTATCGGAACAGGGGCAGCGAGCCGGTGCGGGAGATGAGCGTGCGGAAGCCGGTGGCGAGATCGACCCTGTAGACGCCGGCCGATGTGACCGTGCCGCCGAGCGTGCCGACTTCCGCGACGTACACCGCGTGGTCTTCGCCGAAGGCGAGCGTGCGCCCGCGAAAAAGCTGCACACCGTCGCCGACAAGTTCGCCAGAGAAGATCGACACCGGGCCGGAAGGAAGCGGATACCGCAGGATGCGCGAGTTCTGGCTGAATGTCTGGTTGAACCCGTCCGCGCCGAGCAGCAGCGTCCGGGCGTTGAGCATCAGTGGCGCTCCGTTCGCCTCGTTGATCGCGGAGCCGGTTCCGAAAAGACCCGTGCGATTGCCCGTGGCCGCGGCGATCTGATACGTCGCCGTTGTTCCGCTTGCTGGCGCGAGTTTCCAAAAGATGCGCCCGTCGCGCGAGGTGCCCAGGTCGCCGCTGAGCGCGCCGGCGAGCAGCGTGCCCGTGCCGCGGACAGGCTTGGCCGCGTTGCGCAGGTCGGGGCCGGTCACGATCGAGCGGATCTGCCCGGTTGCGGGATCGACGGCGAAGAGCGTGCCATAGGTGCGCGAGGCGACGAGAAGATCGAGATGCCGCGGCAGTTCGGCGTGGGCCATCGACCCAAGCAGTCCGCCACAAAGCACCAGCCCTGCGCCAAAGCCGAAACCACCCACGTTCCGCCCCGCGCCCGCCCCAGTCAACTGCTTCATGCGTCGAGCGTATCAGAAGGTTCAATCCCGAGGGGTCATTTCTTGTATCCTGTTCTCCCGTCGAAAGGACCTTCGTCATGCAACGCTGAACCACGGAGCCCGCCGCGTGCATCTTCGCCCTCTCGCCGCATTCTTCTGGCTTTTTGTGCCGCTCACTGCGCTCGCAGCGAGCGACGATCCGCCCGCGCCACACTCCCCGCCCGCTTCGGAAAAGCAGCCGATCGAGCATGAGGCTGCAAGCGCGGACGCTGCATCGCCAAAGCAGGACTCAGGACCGCAGGACTCAGGACCGCAGAACTCCGGACCTTCTTCTCCGACATCCGAATTCCGCCTGAACCCCCTCGGCGATTTCTTCCACGATCTGCACCGCGCGCTCGGGGGTCGAAAGGCGACCTCATCGGTGAACACGCCGGGCCCGCCCACGCTGGCGGCGGACCCGTCGGATTCGGCGTATCAGCCGTTTCAGTTGATCCCGACCAGCGGCAATCTGCTCGGCGATTGGGGTGGCGCTCGCACCTGGCTGGAAGACCGCGGCATCACGACATCTCTCTCGTTCGTCACCAACCTCGCCGGCAACGTCAGCGGCGGCCGCGATCAGGGGTTCACCCACGCCGACAACCTTGGCCTCGATCTCCACTTCGACCTCGAAAAAATCCTCGGTATCGACGGCGCTTCGTTCCTCCTCAACATGTCGCAGCGCTCGGGCTCCAGCGTCTCGCAGGTCTACATCGGCAATGTCTTCACGGTGCAGCAGGTCTTCGGCGGCACGACCTTCCACCTCATCGACGCCGCCTGGCAGCAGCAGCTGTTCAATGATGCACTGTCCTTCAGAATAGGTCGAATTGCAGCAGGCGACGACTTCATAGTATCAGAGTTTAACTACCTTTTTATGCAAAATGGGTTCTGCGGGAACCCTGTCGGGATCTTTTTCAACTCGCCGGGGATGACGGCGTATCCGAATGCGACGTGGGGGGCGGTGGCGACGTGGAAGGCGACGCAGCGGTTTTCGATCATGGCGGGCATCTACAACGGTGATCCGAACATCCGCGCGAACAGCTACAACGGCGTGAACTTCTCGCTGAACGGGCCGCTCTTTGCGATGGCCGAGTTGCACTATCAGTTGAACGGTCTCGAATCTGATTCCGGCCCCGTCGGCAATTACAAGCTCGGCTTCTGGTACGACAACAGCGTGTACGCGGACTTCGTTGGGGGGCCGCCAGCCGCGGCAACTACGGGTTTTATGGGTTGTTCGATCAACTGCTGATTCCGTTCGGCGATCGGAAGGAGAGCCGGGGGCTGGGGATCACGGGCTCGGCGCTCTTCTCTCCGGACGAGTCGATCAGCACGATGCCGTACTTTTTCACGGCGGGCGTGGTGGCGCGGGGCATATTCGAGGCGAGGCCCGATGATGTTGCGGGGCTGGGCTTCATCTACGGCAACTTCAGCAACGATCTGCAAACGTCGCAGCGGGCGGCGCAGCTCTTCAACCCCGCGCAGGGTGTGCAGACGTACGAGTCGGTCATCGAGGCTACGTATCGAATCGCGCTCCCCGGCAACTCGGTGTTCGTGCAGCCCGATTTGCAGTACATCATCCGGCCCGGCGGCACGGGGCAATTTGGAAACGCGCTGGTGCTGGGGTGCCAGATCGGGATCAATTTCTAGCCGCAGAGGCCGTTGTTTGCTGGTCTGCCTTCTTCGCCGCGCCGAATTCTGAGTGCCGTGCTCTTTGAGATCGGACATCTGAAATCGAAACTCACATGACTTCCCCCACCCCCACTCCCACCCCGACCCTCACCCCGCACGCTTCTGCTCGACACGTTCTCTTTCTTGCGTCGGTCGCTGCGATCGGCGGGTTTCTCTTTGGGTTTGATTCGGCCGTGATCAACGGCACCATCGATGCGCTTCGCGCCTCGTACGGGACGAATGCGGATGGGACGGGCTTTGCGGTCGGCTCGGCGTTGCTGGGGTGTGCCGCGGGAGCGTTTGGGGCGGGCTCGCTGGCCGAGCGGCTCGGGCGACGCCCGGCGATGTCGATCGCGGCGATCGTGTTCCTCGTCAGCGCGATCGCGACGGGTGCCGCGACCAATGTGTATCTGTTTGTGGCGGCACGGGTGCTGGGCGGGTTTGCGATCGGGGCCGCGAGCATCCTCGCGCCGATGTATATCTCCGAGGTTGCCCCGGCGCGGCTGCGTGGCAGGCTTTCCTCGCTCCAGCAGCTGGCGATCGTGCTGGGGTTGTTCTTTGCGTTCTTGAGCAACTATCTGATTGCCGCGGCAGCGGGCGGGGCGTCGCAATCGTTCTGGCTTGGTGCACCGGCGTGGCGCTGGATGTTCTGGATGGAAGCGATTCCGTCGGCGGCGTTTCTGATCGGGGTGGCGTTCATTCCGGAGTCGCCCCGGTTTCTGGTGGCGCGTGGGAGGAGCGATGAGGCCCGTGCCGTGTTCGCGCGGATTGGTGGGGATGATGCGGATGCGCTGGTGCGCGAGGTGCGTGCGAGCGTGCGCGATGAGCACAAGCCGCGGCTGTCGGATCTGATCGATCGCGACAGCGGGCACATTTCGCCGGTGCTGTGGGTGGGCGTGGGGTTGGCGTTGTTCCAGCAGTTTGTGGGGATCAACGTCATTTTCTATTACGGCGAGGTGCTGTGGAAGGCTGCGGGATTGACATCGGATGAGGCTCTGCAGCGGAACCTGATCTCGGGCGGGGTGAACATCGCGAGCACGTTTATCGCGATCGCGCTGATCGATAAGGTCGGGCGCAAGCCTTTGCTGCTGTTCGGTTCGGTCGGCATGGTGGTCACGCTCGGAACGATGGCGTTCATCTTCGCGCGGGCGGGCGTGGATGACAAGGGCAATCCGATGTTGAGCGCCCAGGCGGGCCGCATCGCGTTCGGTGCGGCGCTCCTGTACATCGTCGCGTTCGGCACCTCGTGGGGACCGGTGATGTGGGTGCTGCTGGGCGAGATGTTCCCGAATCGGCTCCGCGGCGCGGCACTGGCGGTTTCGGGCGCGGCGAACTGGATCGCAAACTTTGCGGTGACGCTGACGTTCCCGCCTTTGCTCGCGGGCGCGGGACTGGGCTCGGCGTATGGGCTGTATGCGGGGGCGGCACTTTTGAGCGGAGTCTTTGTGCTGTATGCGGTGCAGGAGACGAAGGGGAAGACCCTGGAGCAGATGTGAACCGGGTTTCCACTCGCCGCGCAGAAGGTTGAATACGGCGCGGGCACTTTTCTCTACCATCCCGACTGCGACCAGATCAGCCGAGAGCAAGAACCATCGGGCTTCCGCGAGCAAGCGTCGCGCTGCTGCGGGGGCGCGCGATCATGGGCTGGTGCGACGGCAAGACGCTCGTCGGCGTACGCGGCATTCGCAGGCAGGTCGGGGCTTGAGCGGGAATGCCCATCGGGACCGGCGGGGAAAAGTTGTCACATTTCGGGATGTTGAATGAGGGTTGAGGGAGACGCGTGTCGCATGTTCGGTGCGAGTGGCGCGGGTTCGCGCCGCGTGCGCCGGACCGGTGGTTTCTCTGGAGGCTTGACATGCAGTGTTCAGCTTTGAAACTTTGGATGGGTTCGCGGCTTGCCGCGGGGGCGGCGGCATGTCTTGTGGTTGCGGGCAGCGCGAACGCTGCGATCGTCCCGTATTCGTGGAGCGTGATCATCAGCGATATCGGGCCGTTCAAGGCTCCGTTGCCGGGGTTGGAGCATGCGCGGGTGGGCGACAAGGCGCTGATCACGTTTTCGCTCAACACATCGATCGCCGATACGTGCCAGTCACCGAACATCGGCTGCTACAGCGGCGGCGTGATCAACATCGCGTACAGGATTCCGCGGATCGGATACACCTATCAAGGCGCGAGCGCGGACCTGTCGGTGATCAACCGGACGACCGCGGGCAGTCTCGAAGAAATCCGGATGGAGGCGGTGCTGCCGGGATTGAACGCAAACTTTCTGATCTGGCTGCGCACGTACAACATCAACGCCATCACATCGCAGGCTGTTCCGACCACGATCAACGTGAGCGCGTTCGACTACACGCACTCGGCGGGCTTCTACGGCACGAGCGCTCCGGCCTCGAACATCCTCAGCGGCAGGCCATTCCAGACACCGACGTGCCCGGCGGACTTGAACAGCGACACGTTTGTCGACGATGCGGACTTTACGTTTTTTCTGCGGGCGTACAACACGCTCGATTGCTTTGATCCGACGATGCCGTTTGGCTGTCCGGCGGATTTCAACTACGACGGCGTGGTCGATGACAGCGATTTCGTTTCGTTCGCGATCGCGTACACGGAACTGTTGTGTCCGTGAGTTGAGACACGTCGCGCGGTTCTCACCTGCGATCTCGCACACCGGACAATTGTCCGGTGTTTTCGATTGCGTGTTGCCCAGATTGGGTCGCCCTTTCAGGGCTCGGGGATTTGGACGCTCACAACCCGGGGCGTTGCCTCGGGCTTCGGTTGCATTGCACCGTTGGTGCAAGAGGCTGGGAGTCGTCGAGATCGCGCTGCATTTTCAGAACACGTCGGATCGCGTTCGTTCACAGCGCACGCGCGGCGTGGTTCTTCCGCCCCGAACGGGGCACCCCAACCGAAGCCCAGGGCAACGCCCTGGGTTCAGAGTCCAACACGCCAGTTCTGCATCGTGTTCATTCCGGAGCCCCGACGGGGCGCCCCGATTCGTGCGAATCGCCGCGGGCTTTACGTGCTGTTCGAGTGCGCGGAGAGTTCATCTGAACCGGTCCGATCAGGCTGAGCGCGGTTTGCACGTGGCTTTCTCGCGGGCCATCGCCCGCATCCCTCACTTCTTCGCGTTGATCTTTGCGTTCAACTCGGCTTGTTCCTGCGATGCGGCGTTGATCGCGCGGGCCAGTTCGTCGAATTTCTGCAGCGCATCGGGATGGGCATCGGCTCCGAAGGTGACAACGCCGTCTTCGCCGCAGGTCCATTTGCCGAGGTTGTCGCGGAGGATTTCGAGTCGCGTACGGATCGAAACCAGCAGCAGGCCTTCGAGCTCTTGCGATCGCACGACGGACTGAAGCCTGCCGCCTTGTGTGAGGCCGCGGATATAGCCGGCGATCTCTTTCTCGGAGAATCCCTGCGTCTTCATCTCGCTTGTGGTGCGTTTGTCGAGGTCGATGTACAACTCGTGATTTTTCTTCTGGGCGGCGATGGCGGAATCGAGCAGTGACAATCGCTTCTCGAATGCCGCGGCATCGATAAGGCCGGCGCAGTCCGCGCCACCATCTTCGGAGAATTTGGCCAGCTCGGCGTTGTACGCGCGCGAGATGTCGGTACTGCGCTTGATGAATGCGGCGCTGAACTCGAGCATCTTTTTCTCGGCACCGCTGGAGTTTGCCGCGATTTCCTTTGTTCGACTGGCCGTCTGCTCGGCGAGCTGGAGCGCCCGTTCGTTATCGCCCGCCGCGGCGGCGTCTTTGGATTGCTGCGAAAGCGACTCGATCTGCTGAATGCTACTGCGCTGTTGAGCGCGGCGGAGCGCGATGCCGCCCTGGCCCAGCAGAGCGATCACGAGCATGATGAGGAAGAGCGCGTTGCCGACGAAGTTGGAGCGGCGAACAACGAGATAGCCGACCCATCCGACAATGAACGGGACGATCAGCATGCCGATCGCGCCGCCGACTGCGCCGCCGGTGTTGTAGGAATCGAGCCCGTCCACCCACGCTCCGCGAATCGCAATCGCGAGACCGCCCAGCACAACCAGAATGGCGAGGACGATGGAGACAGCGGAGAGGCGGAACGGCTCCGGGCGACGGGGAGTGACGGAATCAGGGCGCTTGTCGTTCGTCGGCGTACTTGCTGTTGGTTCAGACATATTCATTTCCAGGAAGGTGCGGAAAAGAAGATATCAGAAGTTGGGTGAACGTGATTTCGGCTTGGGGGCTTCCGAAACCCCCTTCGCATCAATCGCTCCGCAAAGCCTGCACGATGCCACCTCCCCCCATTGGCAAAGGGGGAGGCCAGAAGCAGGGAACGCACAATGCAATAGGAAACCGCATCAGTTCCTGGACGCGAGCAGTTCGTCGAAAACGCTCGCCATCTTCTCGACCGTCTGCTTCCAGCGAAATTGCCGGAAGCGCTCGAAGCCTTTGGCTCGCATGGACTCGGCGCAGGCGGCATCGGTGAGGGCTTTGCGGAGAACATCGCGCAGCTGCTCGGCGTTGTCCATCGGCACGTATGCCGCGGCGTCGCCGAGGACTTCGGGCATGGCGCAGCAGTCGCTGCTGACGACCGGGGTGCCGAAGCTCATGGCTTCGAGGGGCGGGATGCCGAAGCTCTCGCAGACGCTCATAAAGGCGAAGCAGCGGGCGTTTTTGAATTCGGAGGCGAGCTGGTCGCCGCTGAGGCGGCCGACGAGCTCGATGGCGGGCTTGTGGACTCTGCCATCCGCGCTCGGAATTGTGCGGCCCATGAGGTTGATGCTCTCGGCGTACGACGCATCGAAGATTCGGCCGACGACGCGGTAGGTGAGATCTTCAAATCCCTTCTCGCGGCGGAGGTGGCAGACGGCCTCGGCGATCAGGTGCTGGCGCTTGTGCGGGGTGATATCGCTGACGGTGAGCACCTGCATGGGGCGCGAGGCGAGCGGGGGCATCTGTCCATCATCGCGCGAGCACCAGTCTTCGGGGACGGCGTTGTAGAAGACCTCGGTGCGCTTTGGGTGCGTGGTTCTTTCCCAGCCGAGAATGAGATCGCGGAGGTACGCGCTCGTGAAGCCCATGCAGTCGGCGTTCTTGAGCGCTGCGCGGATCGCGCGGCGGCGGAGCATCGCGCCGAACTTTGCCTTGAAGCCCTTGTTTTCCCACATGCGGGGCAGATAGGGAACTGGGTCTTGCGCGTGGGAGATGGTGGGGAGCTTGAGGCGCGCGACCTTCTGGCCGTTGAGTTGGAGAACGGCGGAAACGGCGTTGGCTTTGGCCCAGCGGACGAGCGTGAAGTTTTCGTAGAGGAGGCGTGAGGAGATCCGGGAGGTTTTTTCGGGGGCCCAGAGAAAAGCCGCGTTGGGGCCGAGCGTTTCCCGCTTCATGGGTTCGTGGAAGGCGCTGCCCTGGGTCATGACGATCGTGAACTTCCAGCCGGGGCGAGCGTGGGCGAGGCCGCGGGCGAGCTCGCGGCAGACGGTGAAGCCTCCCCCGCTGCTCACCGAGAGCGCGTTGATGAGGATGTGCGGGGTCATGAACGGCCCCCGAGACGGCGTCGGAAAAGGCTTGAAGGACCGGAGTTTTGAAGGGTGAGAGCCAGGTTCAATCACTACTTGGATCGGGGTTCTTCCGGACCACTATTTCGGCCCTTTTTGCATTTTTCACTATCACCGTGGGGGGTATTTTCGTACCCTTTTTTGTCGGGCCGACGCGTGGTGTGGCCCGAAAAGAGCACGCCTTGTACGACCAGCAAGCCGGGTTGCCGCCGCGTGGGCGACCAGTGGATCACCGGGCGGGGAAAGAAAGACCGAGTGAGGCACGTTCCGGGCGGGCGCTGGCAGTCGGAGGAATCTGAGAAATGAAGCTTTGGTCACGACAGGGCGGGCGCCTGCTGGCGATGGGTGCGGCCGCGCTTTGCGCGATTTCGGCGCTGGCGGGTCCGGGGCAGGGGTACGACGTTCACCTGGCGATCCAGAGCCGCAATGCGCACCTGATCCAGGGTCGGGGCGTGTACATGCTGAACGATGTGTCGGGCGGCTTCATGGGGGTGTATCCCGTGGAAGGCCCGCACGTGATCGCGGCGAATCCGAATTTCTACACCGAGCACCAGACGAAGTTCACGGCGGACATGAACGCGACGATCCCGGATGTGAATTTCACGGGCATGATCGTGCTGGACTACGAGCACTGGTGGCCGAGCTGGGAATGGACGCCGGCGCCGGTTCAGCAGGCGTGGGACACGTACATCCGGACGAATCGGACGGATCTGCTGGTCGGGCGGCCGCAGGCCGAATGGCCGGGGATCATCCAGACGGAGTACAAGAAGGAAGTTCGGAAGTACTACGAGTTCACGATCAATCTGAGCAAGACGCTTCGGCCGAAGGCGAAAGTCTCGGTGTATGGGCTGCCGCTGCGTTCGTACTGGATTTTCAACGGCGTGCCGCAGTACGGGTTTGATCTGAACGGGTACCGGCAGTTGCACGAGCAGGAGCTGGGCTGGTACTTCGACCTGGTGGATGTGATCTGCCCGTCGATCTATCCGGTGTACAAGGTGGGGACGCCGGCGAGCGGGAACATCCACGATCCGTCGGCGAACGAGGCGTACATCCTGGGGATGGTGAGCGAAGCGGTGCGCAACTCGCGCGGGAAGCCGGTCTATCCGTTCTTCATGGTGAAGTACCACGTTTCATCGGGGTATCCGAACCAGTTCATCAACGCGATCAATCTGAGGCAGGGGCTGGAGATTCCGCGGCAGGCTGGCGCGGCGGGCGTGGCGCTGTGGGATTTCTTCTACACCCAGGAAGAACTGGATGCGTGGCAAAACTATTACGACACGGTGGCCCGGGACTTTGTGAACAACGTGATCTATCCGGGCACGCCGACGAACGTGAATGCGCAGACCACGTTCTCGACGGTGGTTGCCCCCACGCCGCCTCCACCCCCGCCGCAACTGGCGGACGAGGCGACTGTGAAGCAGGACAAGGCGAAGGTTCTGAAGTAGGGCGAGCGAAACTGGTTGAAAGACGTTGAGACAAGGAGCCCGCCGATCGGCGGGCTTTTTTGGGGTTCGTCCGGGATCTGCGGCGCGGTTGAGCGCGATCCGGAGGGTGCATTGAACGTGGAAGCAGCCGCATCCCTCGCGGTGCTTTTGGCTCGCAGGGCATGGCGCGGGCGATTGGCGTACGCGACTGATGGAAGCAAGTGTTGCTTCTCGGGCTTCCATCTGCGCGCTGGGCGCGGGTGTTACCGGCGGATAACCGGGCGGAATCGTTTGCGGACGTGCGGGGCGCGCAAGCGGGGGGACGGTTCGGTCGATGAGACGAGAGCCGTCTTTCTCGAGAGCGTGGGGAGGGCGGCACGAGGAGAGCGCTGCTCATGCTGCACAGGATTACCCGGTTGATGACGCTCGGCGCGGCGTGCGTGGCGTCGATGGCGCACGCGCAGCTCGGCACGGTGTACGAGGGTCACCTCGCGATTCAGAGCCGCAACGCGGGCGGGCTGAACGTGCGCGGGCTGCCGATCAACAACGACGTGCTGGGCGGCGAGCTCGGGCTGCATCCGTACGACGGCCCGCACGTGATCGCGCGGGACCCGGGGTTCTACGCGGCGCACGCGGCCAAGCTGACGGCGGACCTGAACGCGACGGTTCCGGACAAGAACTTCACGGGCATCATCCTGCTCGACTATGAGCTGTGGTGGCCGAGCTGGGAGTGGAGCAGCCGCGTGACGCCGGCGTGGACGAACTACATCCGCACGCAGCGTCCGGACCTGCTGGCGGGGCACATGGCGCAGGAAGAAGAAGGCATCATCCGCAACGCGTACCTGGCGGAGGTGCGGAAGTACTACGAGTTCACGATCAATATGTGCCGCACGCTGCGTCCCAAGTCGCGGATCAGCGTGTACGGGCTGCCGCTGGGAACGTACTGGATTTTCAACGGCGGGACGCAGAGCGGGGTGAACCTGGATCGGTATCGCGAGATGCACCAGGTTGATCTCAAGTGGTACTTCGATGCGGTTGATGTCGTGTGCCCGACGATCTATCAGTCGTACCCGGTGAAGACGCCTCCGGGGCCGGGCCAGTTCGAGCCGACCGGACCGACCAACCACGTGATGGGCATCGTGACCGAGGCGGTGGCGGCGGCACGGGGCAAGCCGGTGTTGCCGTTCATGCAGTTCCGGTATCACCCGTCGTCGGCGGCTGGCGGGCAGTTGATGACGCAGGAGAGCCTTGATATCTGCATCCGCGTTCCGAAGCTGGCGGGCGCGACGGGCATCGTGATCTGGGATTTCTTCTACAAGGACTCGGAGATCACCGAGTGGCAGAATTACTACGACAACAACGCCCGGAGCACGCTGGCGACGACACTCTCGAACGGACACAACGGCGGCCCGGGCGGCACCGGAGGGGGCGGCCCCGATCCGACCGATCCGGGTCCGACTGATCCGGGCCCGACCGATCCGGGAACGAATCCGGGCGGGGGCAATCCCGAACCGACTGATCCGGGAACAAACCCGGGCGGGGGCAACCCGGATCCGACCGATCCCTTTGGAGGAAGCGGGCCGGACCCGACCGAGCCGGGCAGCCCCGACACGGGCGGCACGCACGAGAACGGATCAACCCCAATCGATTCGAATTCCGCGTCTTCGGGCGGCGGCGGCTCGGG
>JAFLCN010000035.1 GCA_017303555.1 Planctomycetota bacterium | reverse complement strand
GCCGGAATAATTTATTTTTTCAATCCGGCAGCCATATTCAAACTTTACACCGCTTTTTTGAGAGGAAGTTAAATAGCCGTTTAAAATACTTAACGGTTCAATGAAACCATCGCTCCGGCAAAAAGTAGGATGTCGCGCAAGAATCAAACAACCTGTTCATCCGCCATCCGGTGAGCGCGGGCAATCCGAACAACATTCCGGCGGGAACGCTGTACAACCTGCCGACCGCGAGCAATGCGCAGTTCTATTCGAACAGCATGCTTGGTGGGACAGCGGTCAACAACCCCGGCACCAGCCGCACGCCAGGCGCACTCAACTTCACGTTCTATCCGTTCGACGGCTTCAACGGAACGCCGACGCTCGAGAATGCGACGGGCCTATTGATGCGCTGGACGCAGTGGGTGCTCGATGTCCGCAAGGTCGATGGCTTGCGACTCGACTCGGTTGTCAACACGCCGGTTTCGTTCTGGGATCAGAGCTTTGATTCGGTGCTGGCAAACCGGCGCGTGACACCCGACGGTCGCCATGTTCATGCGCTGAGTTTCAGCGAGTGCTTCGGGACCAACCAGTCCATCTATGACAACTACATCCGCAAGCCGAACTACAACATCCGTCTCGGCGACACGTTCGCCGATCGCGACGCCCTTGATATCAACGGCGCTGGTGTGCTGCGTGCCATGATCACCAGTTCGGGCCTTGGAACCTGGGCCAATGTGGTGAGCGGGCACCTCGATAATGCCGATGGTTTCAATGACGGCACGATCGGGCTCAACCACATCTTCAGCCACGACAACGGCTCGGGCAACAGCAGCGCGAATCCGCCGGCGTACCCGTCCGCGCAGGCCCAGGGCATGTTCGCGCACGCCTATCTGCTCACCCGCCCGGGTGCCGCGGTCATTTATCACAACGCGCGGGGCGTCACGCACACCGGTTTCTGGCCCCGGCAGGGCATGCCGACGGCGCTGGGCTTCAACACCGATCCGGCGGTCAACGCGCCGGATGCAACTCTCGCGAGCCTCGTTCAGCTCCGCAGCATGGTGGCGCGCGGATCGTTCAACGTGCTGAACGGCACCGACCCGAACAACCAGAGCCAGGCCGATGTCTTGATCTACGAACGCCGGTCCGATCTCGGTGGCGGCAGTTTCGACGCCAACTGCCTCGTCGCCGTCAACGACCGCTTCGATGCGGGCACCGACACGCGGACCGTCCGCACGAGCTTTCCCAACGGCACGCGGCTGATCGAGCTCACCGGCAACGCCGCGAACCCGACCGTGAACGGCGGCGCATCGATCCCGACCGTCCTGACAACCGCGAACAACACGGTCAACGGCGTCACAACCCCCGGCTGGGTGACGATCACCTGCCCGCGGAACACCACGGGCTCGACCGCTCACAATAAAGGGTTTTTGGTGTACGCCCCGGCGATTCCGAGCGGGACGGTGGCATTCACAAACACGGTTTCCACCATCCCCGCCGACACGAACTTCATTCCCGTCTACCGCCGGCGCATGACGCCGATCCCGGTCATTACGGCCAACTCGTTCCAGATCCAACTCACCACGAGCAATGGCGACCCCGGCATCGTCGGCCAGGCGGGCGCGAACAACCACGCCGACGGCAATGCCGCGTTCCGAATCGATCAGGGCTTCAAAGACTGGAACTCGAGCGGCGCCGTCGATTTCCCCTACACCGACGGCGCGGTCCCGGGCTACGAAGTTTTCAGCACGGTGAACAACCCGCTCTACGGCAAGAGCCAATTCATCAACCAGGGCAATTACGCGCAAGCCATCGACGCAACGCAGCTCGACGAAGGCATTCACTACCTTTCGGTCGTCGCGTTCCGCCACCGCAACCCGAACCAGGCGCCGCTTTTCCGCGAGTTCCGGCGGGTTTTCTACATCGATCGCGCGGCGCCGAGCGCGGGAATCACCAATCTTCCGATCAATCCGAACAGCAGCCCTGGTTTCACCATGCAAGTTCTTGCGGGCGATCGCACCGTGACCCGCACGCACATCCTTCAGAATCTCGCGCAAGCCGCCGACCCGGTTGCCGCGAGCAACTCGTTCAATCAATGCACGCAATCCGACCGTTTCAGCTACTCGCGCGCGGTGAACCTGACAACCGGATCCAACCGCATCACGCTGGTGGCGTTTGAACTTTCCGGCAACAGCTCGGTCACGGACTATTTCGTCAACTACTTCCCCACCTGCGCCGGCGACTACAACGCCGACGGCATGGTCGACGACTCGGATTTCGTCCTATTCGCAAGCTACTACAACACCCTCATCGAGCCGAGGGGCGATCTCAACGGCGACGGCCTCACGGATGATTCAGATTTCGTCATCTTCGCAGATGCCTACGAAGATCTCATCTGTCCTTGAGAGCATCTCGCCGATCGCTTTGATCGACGGCCTTTCACTTGGGATTCGAACTGTCTCGATAAAGCTTGACGCGTTCTTCGGATTCAGCGACCCAGCCCGGCGAGAACCCCGGCTCGTGCTTCATGATCGCGACGGCCTTTTCCTGTTCTGCCGCGGCTTCTTCCCCCAGGCCGTTCCGCCAGAGCGCGGCGGCGTGCGTCATCAAAGTTTGCACCCGGGGGTCGCGTGATCCGGGTTCGCGATCGCTTTTGTTGTTGAGGCTTGCTTCCGACCATTGCAGCGCAAGTGTGTACGCGGGGCCGCTGGTTTTCAATCCGTCGATGCTCGAGATCCAGCTTGACATGGTTTCGAGTGTTTCGAGACTGTTCGATTGTTTTTTCACGAAGGCCTTGGCAGCTTCAACACCCTGTTCTTCATCGAGCCTCATCAGGATCGCGATCCTGTATTGATCCATGTAGAAATGCCGGTAGGGCGCTTTGGCGATCAATTCGTCGAGAACCTTCAGTGCGGCGGCGGGATCCGACTTGGACAATTCGAGCGTATCGCTGAGCTTCTGGTTGTCGTCCAAAGATTTTGTCAAGCGGGCGCGACTTGCGGTGGCCTGTTGCTCGTACTCCGCGCGGGCGGAGACGAGGTTCCAATCGCCGATGTGGATGGCATCGATCGCCTCGGTCAGGCCTTCGACTCGACCGATCCACGCAAGCCGACCTTCGCGATCGACAATCATGACGGTTGGGATCGAGTTGATCTTCGCGCTGCGAAGCCAGGCGCGGCTGATGGGGCCTTCGCGCTTCTTTGGATCACCATCCTGCACATCGGCGATCACTGCAACGTCCATGCTCGACTTCTGCACGCGGATGAACTCTGTCAGCTTTTCACGCGAGACGTCCTTGTTTTCCCAGATGTTGACGGCGATGAAATCGGCCTTGTCTTTCTGGGCGCGGGCGATCTCGGAGAACTTCGGCATCGAAATCATGCAGGCGCCGCACCAGGTCGCCCAGAAATCGAGAACGTAGATTCGACCTTTCTCCAGCCCGGCGCGTGGGGCTCCTTTGAGCCAGTCTCCTTGAAAGGAAGGAATCGAATCTCCGATCCGGAACTTGGCCACAGTCGGTTCGCTTGGCTGAACGGCAGGTGCCTGGGCTGCCGGCTCGTCTGCATGCGCGATCCACCCACACGAAGACCCGCACGTGAGAATGCAGAGCACCCATCCCAATCGGTATCGCATGTTCATGACTCCATTGCCGTACTTCAGTCTACTGAGCGCATCGTTTCGATGTTTGGTTCACATGTAGTATTACCCTGAAGTATGAACGTCGTTGAGAAAGTCCGTTCGGTTGCGAAAGACCTGCGTGCGAACAAGGGCAATGCCGCGGAGAACTGGGCGCTGGCGTCGCGTTTGCTTTCAAGGCTGACCAACGACAACGCGCGGCTGCAGCAGGTGATTCAGGGCCGCGATCTTGGCGGGCTGGATGCGTTGCTGGACACGATCGAGGGCAAAGTTGCAGCGGCGGCAGGGCCTCTGCCGGAGTTTCCGGCGGCTGACCTCGATGCGGCGATGCGGGCGTTTCACAAGCGGATGAAGTTGGGAAGGCTGGCCGATGAATCGCGATTGGGCGGGCGATACACCTCCGGCGGGCGTGAATCGAACATCGATGCGATCAAGCCGCCGGATGGGTTTCCGGATGCGATCTGGCAGGTGCTGGCGCGCAGCGGAAAGCTGAAAGACATGGGCGGCGGGTTTTACAGCGAACCGGCGTCGAAATAGATGTTCAGGGCTTGCGAACCGGCCCGAGCAACGGCGTCTTGACTGGCGATGCGATACCGATGAAGACGACCATGCCATCGCCTCCGGGGTTGGTTTGCGGAGGCTGCGTGAGCCAGTTGTTGGCGAGCCAGACGTTTCCGGAGGGATCGATCGTCACGGCGGTGTTGCGCACAAGTGCATCGCTGTGGAAGCCCTGCGGGGCGATGGGTTCGCCGGTGTCGCCATGAAATGCGGAGACGCGCTGGCCACCGAAGTTGGCGACCCAGACGTTGTCGTCGCCGTCGACGCAAATACCCCATGGGATGTAGATGCCGCCGCCGGCGAAGTTGCCGAGGAACGCGCCGGTGGAGCTGAGCTTGGTGACGGATGCCTTAGTCAGGTCGGGGAGGAGCGGGCCGTAGCTGAATTCGTCGCTGTTGTCGCAGGTGACGCAAGGGACATCGACGATTCCCGAGTTTGCAACCCAGACATCGCCGATGCTGTCGATCGCGATGCCCATGGGGGCTTTGATGAGTGAGTTCGGCTGCGACTGCGCGAGCCACTGGCCGCTGGGTGAAATGAGAACTGCGGAATCATCACGATTCAGCGAGACCCAGCCGTTGCCGGCGTGATCGATCGCGACGCCGAAGGGCTTGATTGCCGTTGTGAGCGGGCAGTCGTCCGGCGCTGCGAGCGTGTTGGTGGTGAGATCAAAGACCCAATTGGTGTTGGGATTGCCGTTGGCGTAACGGGTGACGCTGCCGCCACAGGTGTTGGCGAACCAGATGCTTCCGGTTTGATCGGAGACGGTTCCTTGCGGTGCGGCGATGCAACCCTGCGTGAATCCGGTGGAAGGGCTGATCGGTTCGCCTGCCGCCGAAAGAAGCGAAGCGCTGTTAGCGGGCGGGGCGAACTCGCAGGGGCAGGTGTTGCCGAAGAAACCGAAATTGCCGAGCCAGACGCGGCCTTGTGGATCGAGGCAGATGCCGAAGCCCGCTCCATCGACGCCCGCGGGCGCACCGTTGTACGGAGCGCCGGGAAAATCCTGCCCGGTGGGCGTGAGCTTGGAGACGAGGCGGCCGCCGCAGGTGGGCCGCGAGTGATCGCTTCGGAATCCGTAGTTGTTGTTGATCCACGCGTTGCCTTGAGCATCGAACGCGGGTGCGCCGGGGCCATCGAACTCGTGGCCGTTTCCGACATACTTGAGAGAGAGCGCCCATGTGACCGGAGCCTCCAGGAGCGCGGGCAGGTAGGGCTCGGTGATGGTTGAGACTTCGAACAGCGCGTTGGGCAATCGCCAGGAATTGTGCGCGATGTTGATCGCGGCATCGAGTGTGTTGGTCGGGGTCGGGCCGCCCGGCGGGCGGGCGACGAGAAAGAGCGCGCCGGCATCCAGCCCGCGGACCGCGCCGGCGAGGCAGTTGGCGAGCGAGTTGAACATCGCCATGGAGCTGGTTGCGGTGCCGTTTGGCGCTGTCGCGAGCATCGGCGCGACGTCGCCGGTCGGCACGTTCACAAGATTGCGGACGATCGCGCTGGCATTCTGAAGCCCGGGCGATTTGCCGCCGATGCCTGTGCCGTTGATGAACCGGGCCATCGCGAATGCTGTTGCGATGGTCGATCGCTCGTTGATGGTCAGCACGCTGCCGGTGAGCTCGGTGCCGATCACGGTTGCGAGGCGGATTCGAGGAAGGGGTCCATCGGCGACGGCGTAGTAGACGTAACTGGTGCCCGCACGCGCCGCGATCCGCATGGCAAAGAGGCCGTTCGCGTCGGCCGTTGTGCTGGCGATGGCCTGGTGTCCGGAGCCCGTTTCTTTCCCGGCGACGTAGAGCGTGACCTGGGAGAACGGGATGGGCGTGCCCGCACTGCGGACGCGGCCGGCGATCGTGATGTTTGGTGATGGGGAAACTCGCAATTGAGCGAACGCGAGAGTCGGCAGCAGAAGCGCCGCAAGGAACATCCATCGCATTGGTCTCTCCCTCCGCCAGAACCGCAGGTTTCCGAGGCAAATCGGCCGGACGAGCATCGCGCCAGCTTGCCCAGTAGGTTACCCGCGGCGGCTGCTGGCTCCAAGACCAAATCACGCGGGAACGGTGCTGCCTCGAGAGTTCATCTATGCTGCGGGGTATGAATGTGCTGCAAAAACTCCGCTCGACCGCCGGCGATCTTCGCGCGAACAAGGGAAACACGGCCGAGAACTGGGCCCTGGCATCGCGGCTGCTCTCCCGCGTTTCGAATGATGCGGGCCGGATTCAGCAGATAATCACGGCACGCGATCTTGTCGGTCTTGATGCGCTTCTGGACGCGGCGGAGGGCAAGGCAGCGGAAGCCGCCGCGCCATTGCCGGAATTTTCGGCGCCGGACCTTGATGCCGCGATGCGGGCCTTTCACAAGCGGATCAAGGTGAGCCGGCTTGCGGATGAATCCCGGCTGGGCGGGCGGTACACATCCGGCGGACGCGAGTCGAACATCGATGCGATCAAGCCCCCGGATGGATTTCCGGATGCGATCTGGCAGGTGCTGGCACGCAGCGGAAAATTGAAAGACATGGGCGGCGGGTTCTACAGCGAACCCGCGGCGAGGTAGATCGGCGGCGCCGAAGGGGATGGCAACGGTCTCGCGTGTCGCGCGAATGACGGCCGGCAGAACGCGCATCGAATGGATCGGAGAAGGGCGATCAATTTCCCTTTTCTTCCGCCAGTCCTTTTTCTGCTTCCGTCGTGTTCGACATGGCTCTGTCGCACCACAACTGCCACGAGGCGGGATCCGCGCCCATCTTTTCACCGAGATCCGCCAGCGCGTTCATGGTTTCGGGCTTGAAGTCGCCTTTGACGGGCGCTTTCCAGCCGTTGGGGACAGAAACGACGCGCACTTCGATGTCGGCGTCGAACTGTGAATTGACGTACATGGCTTCTGCCGCGAGCCAGCGGATCTCGGCCATGGTCCCCGAGCGGGTGGACATGGCGAGGGCGGGCGACATGACCTCGGTCCAGCGTTGCTGAACGGCGCTGGCCGGGGGCTGCATCCAGTTGTTGAAGATCACCCAGTAGCGCACTTTGGGGAGTTTCTTTCCCGGGTACTTCTTCCGCCAAGTCTGAAGGAAGCCGTCTGGGGAGTGCGGCTGCAGGCGGACGAGCACGTTGGCGGTGACGCCCCCGTCGGCGTAGAGGAACCCATCGATCTCAACCGGGGGAAAGACGACGGGAATCGCGGACGAAGCCAGCAGGCGGTGGTGGATCGGCGTGAGATCGCCGGTCTTGGCTGCTTCGACGGCGAACGGACCCATGTGCCAGTAGCGCTGGCGGCTGAGATCCAGATTCGAGGCAGCGACGAGGAGGAGCTTGCCCTTCTCGGATTGCGCCGCCATTTTTTCCACAAACGGCCGGTCGATGACGCCATCCAGATCACGATGCAGGCCCGGGATGGTGGCGAAAGACGGATTCCACGGCAAGAAGAAGGGCTCGTGCATCGAGACCCAGTCGCTCTTGGGATTGCGGTAGAAATTCTCAACAGCCTTGTAGGACTCATCGGTTCCGACGTAGGCGAAGGGCGAGATGAGCGCGCCGGTGCTCACGCCGGTCACGCAGTCGAAGTCCGGCCGCTTGAACGCGCCGGGCGCGTTGCCCCAACCGACGAGGAAGCCGGTGCCGAACGCGCCGTAGTCGCCGCCGCCGGAGATCGCGAGGATGTCGATGGTCAGACCCTTCTCGCCTTCCTGGTCCATTCGGGTGGAGATGCGTTCCATGAGACGGCTGACGCCGTCGCGGAACTCTTCGCGGAACTTCACCTCGTCGGCCGCGGCCATCTCCTGCAGCTTTGCATCGTCGAGCACGCGCTGCTGCGCCGCGTGACATCCGGCAAGGCTGATGGCGAGCAGGCACGCGGACAGGACGCCCGCAAACGGGAAGAGAGAGCGGAGTTGCATCGAGTGAATTCCTCGCGTTGAATCTGTCTCTGCGCGGTTCTCGCGGACGGGGCCGGCTGCCCGATAGATAGTACTATCCAGGAGCCGTGGAGCGCCATACATGATAAAGAAACTGCTCGCCCTTGTCTTCCTGCTCATCGGGTTGTGCATCGTCGCGGTGGTGGTCGCCTTCTACTCGATCGATGCGATCGCAAAGCGGGCCATCGAATCGGGCGGAACCTATGCCCTGGGTGTCCCAACAACCGTCAAATCCGCGAACGTCGGGATCATGACCGGCACATTTGGCATGTCGGGCCTGAACGTCGCAAATCCGCCGGGCTTCGGCTCGTCGCCATTTCTTTCGCTTGGTGATGCGGGCGTCGCGGTGACGCTCTCGTCGCTGCGCGAGCCGGTGGTGACGCTGCCAAGGCTCTCGCTCGACAACCTGAGCGTGTCGCTCGAGAAGAAGCGCGGCAGCGCCAACTACAACGTGATTCTGGACAACCTGAAGAAGCTCAATTCGGGCTCCACTTCAAAGAGCAGCGGCGATGGCAAGAAGTTCATCATCAGGGAACTGTCGCTGCGGAACATCAACGTGGGGGTTGACCTCATCGGGGGCCCGGGCGCGATCGGCGATTTGACCAAGATCAAGATTCCGATCAGCGAGATCAAACTGGAGAATGTCGGCCAGACCGGAACCGGCGTCGGCGGGTCGGGCGTGACGATGGAGCAACTGACCTCGATCGTGGTGCAGGCGGTGCTTGCCGCGGCCGCGGAAAAGGGCGGCGGGATTCTCCCGGCGGAGATCCTGGGCGACTTGCAAGGCGGACTGGCGAATCTCGGGCAGCTCGACAAGCTCGGGATGAAGGTGCTCGCGGATCCGAAGGTGCTCGAACAGCTTGGTGCGGGGAAGGCGACAGAAGCGATCGAGCAGGGAAAGAAAGCGGTGGATGATGCCGCGAAGAAGGTGACGGACTTGATTCCCGGGATGAAGAAGGAAAAAAAGTGAATTCGGAATGTCGGATGTCGGATGTCGGATGTCGGATGTCGGATGTCGGGCGGGATTGAAAGCGACTGCGAGGACGCAGTTTCGTATTCATCGCATGATCAAATCTACTTCGCGGGTTCTTTCATCAACACCTGGCGCTGCATGAGGGTCCAGATTTCCTGGACGGTTTTGCGCGCGTTCGGGTTCTCGGCGGCTTGGACCTGACCGTTGAAGAACGGGCGGATGCGGACGTCGGAGCGGTCGCTGCCGCGGGGCAGAACTTCGAGGCAGATCGCGTAGTAGTCCGGCGGCTTGTCGGTCGCGCCGGCGCCGCGCGTGAGGATGCCGGTGAGGATGACGAGCGTGGCGTTGACCGCCACGGATGGATCTTCGCGGCGTTCGGCAGTGAGCAGGCCGGCATCGGCATCGGAGACGTGGATCTGGTAGCCGGCGTCGAAGAGCGCGCTGGATGCCGCGGCGAAGGCGCGGTCGGCGGGGGCTTCGATCTCTCGGACCTGGAAAGCGTCCATCTGGGTGGCGGTCATCGGCTGCGTGGTTTCGCAGGCGGAAAGCAAGGGAACGATGAGGAGAGCGCGGAGCGCAACCTGCTTCATGGGGCGGTTGCTCCCGTGGAAGCGGGCGCGGGCAGCGCCGGTTCGGGGGCGTCTTTGAGCACGCGGCGCTGCACCTCGTTCCAGAACCTGGAGACGCGCTCCTGGCTCTGGACGACGCGCCCGAAATCGCGGTACTGCACACGGAGATTGCATTCGGCCGGCGTGGCCTGCACGACCCAGATCGAAACCATGTTGACGATGACGGGACCGGTCATTCCCCCGTTGCGCTGGTACTCGTCGCGCATCGATGAAGGCACCTTCGCGGCCGTCACGGTTCCCGCGGCATGGTCGGAAGCGGTGTAGTAGTAGCCCTGGTCGAGAATGACGGCGCTGGCGGCGCGAAGGACTTCATCGCGTGAGCCCTGCACATGGCGGGTTTCGAGCGTTTCGATCTGAGTGGCCGTCAGAGGCGGCGCAGATTCGCACCCGGCGAACCCGGCAACAGCGCAAAGCAAGGTCGCACGCAGCGAGTTCATCACGACGACCTCGGGATATTCGAGGATGTCAGTCGCCGATCGATCGTGTTCAGGATCTCGTCGATGAGCTCCTTGTTCACGCGCGTCTGTCCCCGCGCGCCCGTGCTGACGCGAACAGAAGTCCGCTTCGGTCCGGCCTGATCGAGCTTGATCTGGACCAACCCATTCTGGCTGACAGCGCTCAGGAATCCGCCCCGCTTGTCGGAGGTGCGGATGGTGTAGCCGAGATCGAAGAGGGCCCCCACCGTCGCGTCGAAGGTCGGATCGAAGGCGTAATCGAACTCGCGAGTCTGGAGCGCGTTGAGGGCGGTCTGCGAGTACTGCTCATCGACGGCGCAGCCGGTGAAGGAACCGAACGCGGTCGCAGCAAGTGCGCAGGAAAGCAGCAGCGATTTCATCGGGGTGTTGCTCCGATCAATACTTGATCGCGCTGAGGCGATAGTCGGTGACGATGTCTTTGTCGTTGAAATAAACGATGAGCAGCGTGGAGCGCGAGCTGGAGCGGACGCGGTCGCCACCCTGGCCGATCAGGATGAGCGTCGCGTAGTCGGAGCGCTTCTCCCAATCGAAGTTGGTCTTGTCGTAGGTCCAGATCTGCTGGCCGTCTTTGTGCGTCACGAGATCGGGCGGGCCGAAGGCTTCCTGGACTTCGGCTTGCGTCGTCTGGTCTTTGACGAGGTTGAGCTTGACGCCGCCGGGCGTGAGCGCGGCCTGCTTGGTCGGAATGTTGTCCTGCTGCTGGGTCTGGCAGGCGCCGAGCAGGGACGCGATGACCACGGCGAGCAAGATGGGTGCGAAACGCATGGAAAACTCCTTTGCTAGTTTCTACTAACATTGTAGGCCAGGAATTCGCTCGGTGTTCAGGCCGGGATGCGGACGCGTGAAGATGTCGGCTCCCGCAGAGTCGAAACGGGTTTGGTGCGGAATCGAGAGACCAACGGGGATGGCGTTCTGCCCGTCTCAGACCTTCCCGCCCCACGAATGCGGAGTGCGGATGCGAGCACGGGGGCGACAGTAGAATCTCAACCCCGACCGAGGGGGGTTTCGATCTGCATGCCATGCCGCGCCCGATCGCGCGTAAAGGAGCTGTGAGATGAGTTCATTCGATGCATTCCAGGAACGGGGACAGAGCCTCGAAGAGGGATACTTCCGCTCGCGCGATGCGCAGATGGTGGACAAGCTCCGCAACGTGTTCGAGACGAAGATGGCGAAGGATGCGCTCGCGAAGGCGACGGGCATCACCAACGACGAGTTCCTGGAGCGCATGCTCCGCCTGAACATCAAGGGCGAATTGCTGACGGCGTTCAAGCTCTTCCCGCTGGTTGAAGTCGCGTGGGCGGACGGCTCGTTCGACAAGGCCGAGGCCGATGCAGTGCTGAACGCTGCGATCAAGCAGGGCATCCCGCGCGACAGCGAGGTTCTGGCGCACCTGAAGGAATGGCTGCACAAGGGCCCGAGCGCGGACGGCCGAGCGCTCTGGAAGATGTACGCCTCGGAACTGCGGAAGAAGCTCTCTCCGGCCGAGCTGGCAACTTTCCGGGACGACATGGTGAAGCACGCCCACGAGGTCGCGCGAGCCAGCGGCGGCATCTTGAGCGTTTTCCTCGCCGAGAGCAGCGAGGAATCGAAGGTGATCAAGGAACTGAAGAAGGACCTGACTGCCTAACCGTGACGGTCGGCCCGAGCAGCTCGGCGATGCGTTGTTTCCGATACGCGAAGATCCGCTCCAGGTCGGGGCGGACGAGCCACCGGTGCGCAAGCCCGCCCAGGAGCGGAATCCACGCAGGGATGTCGATCGGCACGTAGCGCACACAATCCACGATCGCTGTGACGAGCGAGCCGTCTTCCCGGGTGGACTGCTCGAATGTGTGCGTGTGCTCCCAGAGCCGGTAGGGCCCGCGGATCTGGACGTCGATAAAGCCGTGCGGCGGGTCGTATTCGGCGATTCGGGTACGCCATCGGATCGGAATCCCGCGAAGCCGGATGGCGTAGTCGATGATCGCGCCCCGAGCCATCGTGATCGGTGTTGGAGTCAGGATGCGGAAGTTGAGCCACGGGGGCGTGATGGCCTGGAGATTCTCCGGCGCCGCGAAGAACGGAAAGACCTCTGCAAGCGGGCGTAGAACCTCCTGCCGAGATTCGAGGATGGAGACGTCTTCGCGTAGGAGTTCAGGCACAACCAAGCATTCGCACACCGGGCGGAACGCGGATTCACCTGTTAGACTCCGGCGATCCAGGAGGTACCGATGAAGATTGTCGCGATCGTCGCGTGTGCGGCTGCAGTGCTGGGCGGAATAGCGGGCTGTGCATCGGAGAGCGCATCGGGATACGCCTCCGAAGCGAAGGCGATTCAGTCGCTCATCGGGAATTGGACGCTTGATTCGATCGGGGACAAGAGCCTTGCGATGCTTGTGCCGCAGGATGTGGCGGTGAAGAAGCCGACTTTGGATATCAGCGCCGACGGAAAAGTCTCGGGCTTTGCGGGCGTGAACCGGCTGATGTCGTCATTGAATATGGACGCGCTTTCGAAGGGCGAGTTTGCGATGTCGCCGGCGGCAACGACGATGTTGGCGGGGCCTGAGTACGCCATGAAACTGGAACAGCAGTACCTGGGCGCACTCGCCAAGGTGCGGAACTTCAAGGTGGACGGCTCGAAACTGACGCTCACCGATGGCGCGAACCAGATCATGCAGTTTGTGCGGGGCAGCTAGGGTTTCGACTTCCAGGCAAGAGCGCCCGCAACGAGCAACAGGATGCCGAGCGCAAGCGAGGCCTTTCCACCGATACTCGAGAGCGGCAAGAACGTAAGGAGCGCGTAGAAACACGCGAGACCGAGCAGCACCAGCACGGCGGCGAGGATGTGTTTCAGCACGCGCGTCATCGAATCGTCGGAGCGTTCAACGAAAAACCGAGAGCCTCGGCAAGCTGGGTGAATGCGCGTCGGCTCTTTGTTGGCTGATCGACCCCAACGGCACGAGCAGGCAATTTACTTGGTCACTTCGATCTGGCGGGGCGGGAGCTGCTGACCCTGATCGGGCATCTGCACGGGGGGCAGTTGACCGGCTGGTGCAGCGGGGATCTGCATCGGGGGCTGCTGCGTCGGTTGCATGGGGATGCCCTGGAGCAGATCGATGCGGACGGGCGTGATGACGTTGAGCTTCAACTCGCGATCCATCGAGGCCTCGCCGATGACGCCGACAATCTGCCCCAGTTTGCTATCGAGGTTGAACTGCGGATCGGGCTTGATGTACCCGAGCGTGCGGGGCACGCTGGTGCCGACGCTCTGGATGCGGTACATCAGCGGGAGGGTCTGGCCGTTGTAGACCGTGCTGGGCTGGAGCTGGCCGACGATGCTGTAGACGCGGGTCGCCTCGACCTGCGCGACGCCCTGGAGAACCTGCTGATTCTGGGCTTGGGCGCTGCCGCTCTCATTGAGAAGGGCGAGCTGCTGCTGGCGGAGATCCTTGCGGAACTTGAGGATGTTGAGGCGCTGTTCGAGCAGGGCACGCTGGCGCGGGCTGAGCTGGCCGGAGAGCTGCTGGATCGTGCGCTCATACTCAGAGATGAGCGTCTCGTACTCGGCTTCACCCAGCGGCTGAGCATTCACGCGATCGAAGGCCTGATCGAGCTCTTTGATGCGAGCCGCGGCACGCATGTTTGCCGTCACCGGTGCGGCTTGCGCCGGGGCCGGAACGGGCTGAACGGCCGTATTCACGGCGCTCGCCGCGGGGGGTGCGGTCGAGGTCTGGTCGATAGTCACCGGAGCGTTCGACGTGGGCGTGGTCGATGCGGGCGTCGAGGTCACCGGAGTCGGCGCGGGCGCAGTTGCCGCGGGCTGGGTCTGCGCCGGAGCAGCGGGTGCGCCGCTGGTGCCCGCGGTATTGACCGGAGCGACGAGGCTGTTGTCAACAACCGGCTGAGGTGTCGAGACGGGCTGCGCCGAGACCGTCGCGGGCTGCGCGGTCGGAACAGTGGCGACCGGCGCGGGTGCGAAGGGCGCGCTGCTTGATGCGGGCATCGAAGGCTGCGCGGCAGCCGCCGGAGTCGAAGCCACCGGAACGATTGCCGGCGCGGCGGTTTCCGGGACCGTGCCGCCCTTGGACCGGAAGGCGCTCACCTCGGCTGGAGTCGCCCTGCGGAGATTCTTGGTTTCGGTGTACGCGCGGGCGTCGGCGGGAACGGGCACGCGATAGGCGACCGCCCCGGTTCCGTTGCCGCCGTCTTCAACTTGGATCACCTTCAGCGTCGTACCGGCGGGAAGCGGGGTCAGAAGAAGGGCCTTCCAACTGCCCGCAAAGCCGGATGTCTTGTTGCCGGCAAAGAGCTTGCTGGGCTTGGAGAGCTTGAGTTCCTTCGTGCTCGGGTCGTAGCTCGCATCTTCGGCGCGAACGATCGCGAACGAACCTGCCGGATAGCTGATGCGCGACCAATTCGCGCTCTCGCCATCAACCAGGACAACCACACCCGCATCGCCCGAGGCGACGCGATAGAAGGCGCTGGTATCGCCGGAATGGATGTCGGCGTTGGATGAGACGAATGCCGCGGGATACGGGGCGACGTCTTTGACCTGTGCAAGCGTCGTGGTGGGAAGACCGGCAGCGACCATGACAAATGGGGCGACGATGGCGGCGCGGGTGATGTCGAAGCGGTTGAGCATGAGAGACTCCGTTCTGCTCGAATATGCTGGACAGGGCGGGGACGATCGGCGATCCGATCGCCAGCGAAGTACTTTACGCTCTGGCAAAGAGCTTGTTTGTGGTCACCAACCGTAGGATTGCATGTCTTGATTTCGGCAAGACTTGCGCCAGAACTGGAGTTTCGCACACTGTGGATGGCAAGCCGGAACAGATTGCAGAAGCGGTCCTGCGGCTTCGGAGCGGCGGCTTGGTCGCGTTTCCGACCGAAACGGTGTACGGGCTTGGCGCAGACGCGATGGACGAGGACGCGGTGCGCCGGGTCTTTGCGGTGAAGGGAAGGCCGGCGCACAACCCGCTGATCGTGCATGTGGCGGGCGAGGCGATGGCGAAAAGCGTCGCGGCGGAATGGCCGGAGGATGCTCAGAAGCTTGCGAAGCGATTTTGGCCTGGGCCGCTTTCGATTGTCGTGCCGAAGAAGGCGAATGTGCCGCAGATCGTGACGGGCGGCGGGCCGAATGTGGCGGTGCGGTGTCCGTCGCATCCGCTGACGCTTGCGCTGTTGGAGGCGTTCGGCAGGCCGCTGGTAGGGCCGAGCGCGAATGTGTCGGGGTTTGTCTCCCCCACCGCTGCGGAGCATGTGCGTGAGGCGTTTGATGAGCGCGATGTGATGGTGCTGGATGGTGGAGCTTGTACGGGCGGAATTGAGAGCACGGTCGTTTCGGTTGTTGGTGGGAAGGCACGCGTGCTGAGGAGCGGGCTGATTGATGCCGGAGTGATTGAGGAAGTGCTGGGGCGCGAAGTTGAATGTGCGGACAGCGGACGCGTGAGCGGGACAGCGACTACGGCAACGCCGATGGATGCGCCGGGGCAGTTGAGTTCGCACTATGCGCCGAAGGCGAAGGCGGTGATGGTTGAGGCACGCGAAGTCGAAGACGTGATCAGCCGCGCGAGAGGTGAGTGCGTTTTGATTACGCATGTTGCGGCAACAAGCGAGCCCTTCCCCCAACCCCTTCCCTCAGGGAAGGGACTTTCAGGGCACACGATTCAGATGCCTGGAGATGCGAACGGCTATGCGCGGCGGCTCTACGCGGCGTTACGCGAGGCGGACGCGATGCATCCGACGTTGATTGTCATTGTGACGCCGCCGGATGAGAGCACAAACCCGGTGTGGCGAGCGGTGCGGGATCGGTTGAAGCGAGCAACGGCGGAAGAGTGAAGACACCGCCCGGAAGGGCGGTGCCGCGGTCAGAACACGCCGGGCAGGTTCAAGTGTTTGCGAACGCTGCAGAGCTGGCCGCAGTGCCAGCCTTCGTGCCAGGCGGCGCGTTCGAGGGCGTCGAGCTTGTCGTTGCAGAAGCCGCCGGTTTCGGTTGCGGGAGGCTGGGCGAGATCGGCATCGCTGAGCTTCTTTGCCGCGGCGATGAATGCTTCGTAGGACGATTCAAAGTGGCGTTTGAGCTCGACGATGCCGGGGTATGCCGCGTGATCGGACTTCGGCTTGCTTCCCATGCCGAAAAGGTCGTTGTACGAATCGGGGAGCGGGAACATCGCGCCATCGAAACAGGATTTGAACCAGGCGTAGGTCGTGGTGAGGTGGCCGATGGTCCAGAGGAGGTGGTTGTCGGTGGGCGAGGGCTGGTGAGTCAGCTTGTTTTCGGGAAAGCCGGCGATCGCTTTTTGCGTGATGGCGTGAGCAAAGGCGAGCGAGCGGAGGGCGTGATCGCGCTGGGTGGTGGACATGTTTTTCCCTTCAATAAGGTGAACTTTGGAACTCGGTCCCCTTCGGATGTCAGAAATTCTCAGAGGTTTCGTGCAAATCTATTACAGGGCAGAGCTCACCACTTTCTTCGTCGTGATGATCGCGCAGTCACTCGGCCACACCGTCAACTGGCAACCATCCTCCGGCCACCAAATCGAACATCTCCGGCGCATCGTGAATCGCGATGACAGCACGGTGGAGAAAACTTCCGCCGGCTTGAGTCCAACAATCAGCGAACCACTCAATCAGCAACTTTGCGATGATTTCCTCGAGCTCGAAATCGCGATCACTATCTTGTTGAACGAACCTTTGCCCAAAATCTTCTGGCATTAGTTTCGAAAGATTTGAGATTGCCGACACGAGAGGGAACGGGTAGTTCGCCGCCGCCGCAGAGGTCTCGAACACCTGATCGAACTCCGGCCGAAAAAAATGTGCATAGAACGGGCCGCCTTCACTAAATAGCGAGGGTCATGACTAGCTGAGCCTTCCCGGAAGCGTCCGGATAGGCTGATTTGCTGTGCGAAACCGCTACGTCGTCCGTGCACGAGTTTCGGAGCATGTTTTCCGCCGGTTCCTGCGGCACGTTGTCGCC
>JAFLCN010000034.1 GCA_017303555.1 Planctomycetota bacterium | reverse complement strand
GGTGGTGGGCCGATGGAAGATCCAGCAGCTGGCCGACATCGCGCTCTCGGCGCTGAATCTGATACGGATAAGCAGGCTGCTGCCGGGGTGAACGGGCCGCAAGCCGCAGCAGGCGTTCCGCGTCCAATAAAAACACCCGCGAAATACATCGCACCGACCGGCGAAGGATCGTCCGGCTGTCTTCAATCGTGGTTCTTCAACGACCTGTTAGGCGAGCGAGAGATCCTGCACGAAGGCGTACAAGCATTAGTGGTAATGCAGCACTATGGAGTGCCGACGCGCCTGCTCGATTGGACGGCTTCACCTTGGATCGCCCTTTACTTTGCTTGTGAGTCAAGTCCGTCGGAGGATGGGCGCGTGTTGCGGCTTTGCCGTTCGGCGCTTCAGCACAACGTGGGAGAACGGTTCGCAGATGAAACGAATGCGCATGCAAATGGTCCGAACGGTGAGATCCGAATGTTCACCGATTCATTTGTGAGTTCAGCAAGCGATTGGGTAGTCTGCTATCACCGACACGCCGAGCAATTCCCGCGGTTAGTTGCCCAGCAAGGGCTGTTTACAATTGCCAGCAAGCCAATGCTGGACCATTGGTTGGTCGCCAACTCACTCGTAGCGCCACGATTGAACGCGGAGTTCATTATCCCGGCGATGTTGAAGCGGTCCGTAATGCAGATGTTGGAAATGGCGGGCATAACTCATGCCTCCCTTTTCCCAGGTGTCGAAGGCGTTGCTGGATACTTAAAGCGCTCTGCACGTTACGAACTGTCATTGACCTAGTGTGGCCCGTAGCACTTTTTCTGCGCTCGATTCGCAATCCGCACAACGTCAACGATGCGGAACGGCTGCGCATCGTCGGACGTTTCGACTGTTTAGTGCCAACTCTCGTGACCGACAACAGGAGGGCATAAACCCACTTCGCCGATACCGTGCTGGGGCGAAGCAATACCTTGGCCCGGCATGAACACTCACACGCGCCGAAGTTGCCCGAGGAATGCAACTCTTCGTCGCGTTACAATGACGCCCGATGGGACAGCGGACGGATGTCACTCTTCTGTTGAACGAGCTCGCGTCGGGGCAGTCTGCCGCGGCGGATCGTCTCCTGCCCGTCCTATACGACGAACTTCGCGCTCTGGCGGGGTCGTTCTTCAAGCACGAGCGGACCGATCACACGCTTCAGCCGACGGCGCTTGTGAACGAGGCGTATCTGAAACTCGTCGGCGGTGCCGGGGCTGATTCGCAGGCGAGTCCGGTGCAGGCGACCAGCCGCGCTCACTTTTTGGCGCTCGCGGCCAAGGTGATGAGACAGTTACTGATCGACCACGCCCGCGCGAAGCGGACGCAGAAGCGAGGCGGAGCGGGCGAATCCGGGAGCGCCGATGCGAAACGCCGCACCGACCACACGATCGCGCTCGCGCAGACTCCCTCGCCGGATATTGCGAACGAGGCCGACGTGCTGGATCTTGAAGACGCGATGCAGGAGCTGGCAAAGGCGTATCCACGGGCGGCGCGCGTGGTCGAACTGAAGTTCTTCGGCGGGCTGACTTCGCGGGAGATCGCGACTGTGCTCGAGATCGCGGATGCGACGGTGGAGCGCGACTGGGTGCTGGCAAGGGGCTGGCTGAACAGGCGGATGCAGTCTGAGGGCGCTGGTGGCGCATGAGCGATTCGGGCTCTGCATTGCCGCTGGAGCAGCGCATCGCCAAGGCGCTCGACGGCGCGGGCGATTTGTCGGGGCCGGCGCTGCTCGCTCATCTGCGTGAGGTGCACGCGAACGACCCGGAACTGATCGCGGAAGTCAGCGCGCTGCTCGATCACGCGAGCGAAGAGAACGCCGTGCTCGATGCGAGGCCGCTGGAGAGCGCGCGAACGGCTCTGGGGCGGCTGCACGATGCGCTGGCATCGGATGTGCGGACCGGCGGACGCAGGACGGGCGCGTCGGAGGGCTCCGGCGCGAGCCCCCAATCACTGCCTGCGACGATTGGCGCCTATCGGATTGTGCGGGTGATCGGTGAAGGCGGTATGGGGGTTGTCTACGAAGCGGAGCAGCCGAATCCGCGGCGGCGGGTGGCGATCAAGGTGATCGGGCGCGGCGCCACTTCTCGGGCGACGCTGGCGCGGTTCCGCAATGAAGCCCAGGTGCTCGGGCAACTGAAGCACCCGGGGATTGCGCAGATTTTTGAGGCCGCGACCGATCCGGCAACGGGCGAAGCGTTCTTCGCGATGGAGTACATCGACGGGCCGGCGCTCACTCGATTTGCGAGCGAGCGGAACCTGAGCGATCGCGAGCGTGTTGAATTGGCCGCGCGGGTGTGCGATGCCGTGCAGCACGCGCACCAGAAAGGTGTCATCCATCGGGACCTGAAGCCGGGCAACATCCTGGTAGAATCAGGCTCCGACGGCGGCTGGACGCCCAAGGTGCTGGATTTCGGGGTCGCGAAACTGACGGAGGCCACGAGCGCCGGGCTGTCGGAATCCGCGACGCTCGCGCTTGATGCCAACCGCATCGTCGGCACGCTCGGGTACATGAGCCCGGAGCAGTTCGAGGGCAAACCGGAATTGCTCGACACGCGGAGCGATGTCTATTCGCTCGGCGTGATCCTGTACGAATTGCTGGCGGGGCGCCTTCCGATCGAAGTGAAGGACCTCACGCTGACGCAGGCCGCGACGAAGGTGAGGCAAGAAACGCCCCCGAGGCTCGGGCGCGCACGCCCCAGCCTGCGGGGCGATCTCGAGATCATCACGGCCAAAGCGCTGAGCAAGGAGCGCGAGGCGCGATACGCCTCGGCAGCGGAGCTCGCGGCGGACCTGCGTCGGTCGTTGAATCACGAGCCGATCTCGGCGCGGGCGCCCGGAACGATTTACACACTCGGCAAGTTCGCGCGGCGCAAGCCCGGCCTGACGCTGGCTTCGACTGTGGCGTTTCTCGCGCTTGTGGGGGCGACGGTCTTCAGTTGGGTGCAGTACGGGAAGGCGGAATCGGCTCGGCGGGCTGAAGCGGAGCAGGCACTGCTCGCGAATCAGCGGGCGCAGGCCGAACTGGCGGCACGCGAGCGTGCGGATAAAGCCGGCCAGCTCACCACAGCCGTCAAGGACTTCCTGCTTTTTCAGATGATCGGTGCCGCGTCGCCGGAGAAATTGGGCTACGAAGCGAAGGTGCTCGACGTCATCAAGAACGCCGAAGAGGGCGTCGGCAAGACGTTCGCGGGCACGCCCGAGATCGAGGCCGAGATCCGGTTCGAGCTCGCGCGGGTCTACGACACGCTCGGTCAATGGGACAAGTCGCTGGCGCAGTTGGATCGATCCATCTTGATTTTTACCGAGGTTGAAGGCCCGGAAGGACCCCGCACCGTCCGGGCACTCGGGCTCAAGGCGATCGCACTGGCGAACACGAATCGGTTTGAAGAATCGGTGCCGGCGGCGCGGGACGCCCTTGAAAAACTGGCCCGCACCAAGCCGAACGACTTTGGCAGCCGGGTATCCACAGCGGCCTCGCTGGGGAATGCCCTGCAAGCGCTCAATCGGTATTCCGAGGCGGAGCCGGTCCTGCTCGAAGGCATTGCCCTTGCGGAAGCCCACCTGCCCCCCGGAAACGTCACGCGGCTGAACATCCGCTCAACTTATCTGGCGATGCTGAGCGCGATGGACCGCGCCGACGAGACCGTGCCCCAGTTGAAGCGGCTGCTGGCGGAACAGGAAGCGTCGAGCGGGACGGATCACCCGCTCTCGCTCACGGCGCGGAACAACCTGGTCAACATGCTTGTCAAGTTGAAGCAGAACGAGGAGGCGCTCGAATATGCGCTGCCGATGGTCGAGCAGGCCAAGCGGGTCTTTCCAGAAGACCACGTCCACCGGGGGATCGCTTTCACGACCGTCGCGGCTGTGCTCCGACGCAATCAGAGACCGGTCGAAGCGGCGGCGCTCGCGCAGGAAGCGTTCCGGAATTTCAGCAGGGCCAACGGCGACTTCGCGTTCTTCATGGAGAAGGCAGCCGAGTTTGCGTACCTCTCGCATCGGCAGGCGAAGGATGCCGCTCTCGCCAGGACGTGGGGTCTTCAGTACATCGCGTGCCGTTTCATGGGCGCATCGGAATCCGAATTCCAGAGTCTGAAGGCCCGGCTGATCGAGATGGCCCCGTCGCAGGGGCAGGAACCGACGGATGCCGGCGCGGCGCTCATTCTTGCGGAACTCATCGCGCAGGCCGATGCGCTCGTGCCACCGGAGGCGGGCAGGCGCTGCACGTACTTTACGAATTTGGCTCGCGCTTCGTTTCTGCTCGGGCTGCCGGAACAGGCACGCGATCTCCTCACACAGGCGGAGAGGGATCTGCCGCTTTCGCCTCGGGCAGAGAGCGATCGCAAGCTCATCGATGCGGCCATCGCGCTGTCGAAACCGGCGGCAACCCCGAAGTAGACGGCTACGGGCTCTTGCTTGCCCCGGCGCGCGCCGGATTCTCGCGCTCGAGATAACGCCGGATAATTCCAAGCCCGTACCGGCTCGCGGCGTCGCGAACGAACTTTCCGAAGTCCGCGTGCGCCCCGTCGCCCGCGCCATCGGAGATCACGCGGACAACGCCCAGGGGGATGCGGTGTTCAAAGCAAACCTGGGCGACCGCGCCGCCTTTCATCTCTACGCACGCGGCGCTCGGAACTCTGGCACGAAGCGCATTCCGCTCCGCGTGGGTCGAAACGAAGCGGTCGCCGCTGGCGATGTCGCCTCGGATGACTTTGGGTTCGCGGATTCCCAGTTCTGCCGCGGCGGCGGGCCCCACTTCCGTATCGAAGCCTTCCCGCAGAAAGGCCTGGGCGCTCGAGAACAGGCCTGTTCGGATAGCATCTTCGGTTGCGAAAGAACTTGTGTTCAGCAATGGGATTTCAAGCGGCGCGAACAGCGGCGACGCGTCCATATCGTGCTGCCAGAGCCGATCGCCGATGACGATGTCGCCGATTCGCAGCTCGGGCCGGAGCGCACCCGCGACGCCACTGAAGAGAATCGAACCGACTCGGTGTACATCGATGAGGTGTTGAGCGGTTGCCGCGGCAGCGACCTTGCCCATGCGGCTGTAGACCAGCACCACGCGTCTGCCCGCCAGCGTGCCGGTGTAATACGTGCGACCGCCGTGTACGTGCTCGGCCTCGCGTGCGAGGTCCCGAGCCAGCAAGGCGGCTTCTTCGGGCATGGCGGTCATGATTCCGATGGTCACTGGCGACTCTCTCTGTGGCCGGGTGTCAGTGCGGCAATGAGATCGGCGACTTTTCCATCCGCAATCGGGCAGAGCGCGAGCATCTCTTCGTGTGTGCCCAGCCGGAAATCCGCCCACTCAAATCCGGGCGAAACTGTGCAACCCAGCAGCGCGTAGCCCGCCGGTCCTCCGCTGTTGCCGCTGGCGCCCGCCGGGACCACACGGTCTTGAATCCTGCACCCCTGCCAGACGCCTCTGGGCACGACAACCTGCGGCCGCTCGCCCGCTTCGAGATCGCCACCGATCACGACGACTTTGGCACTGCCGTCGGGGAAGATCTGAAGCTGCTCGACCGCATCGCCTGCATAATGGTGAAAAGTCTCGTCGCTCTGGACGAGATGCATGAGCGAGACCACGCCAGGTGCGAGCAGGAAATAGATCTGCGTGCTGTGGTTGCGGCCGCAGTCGCGGGATTGATAGCGGCCTGGAAGCGCGTCCGAGGGAATCTTCTCGCCGGAGCGATAGGTCTCGCGGAAATAGCCGCCTTCGGCCGGAAGGGGAACGAGGTCAAGAAGCTCGACAATTCTGGATGCGGCGGCGTTCAGCACAGGCGCAGAGTATGACAAAGAGTCTGGCAAACGAGATCGGGCTGATCGCCTACCCCCGGCGCAGTTTGCGGAGCGAATCGCGGGCCGCGACGACCGAATTACCCTCCTCGGTGCGGAGCCGGCGGATCAGTTGGGCGATCTCGGGGAGGCCGGCGTCGGTTCGGGCCTCGAGACGTTCGCGAAGCGTTGCAACGTCGTGGAAGCGGCCGAGATGCCGTGCGGCACCGGCGATGATCTCTTCCTTGCGCTTTGTGCCCGTGGTCCCAAGATCGCGCAGAACGCGGAGCGAGACGCGGAGTTTCTTGAGATCGATGCGGAGATCGTGAAGGGCCTGATCTTCGGGGAGCGGACGGGAGAGAACGCGATTGGCGCGATCGATCCATCGACCGGCGCGCCGGGCCACCTGCTTGCGGATCGCGAGCGGGTCTGTTTCCTCGGCGCGGGCAAGGCGCGCGCGAAGCCGGCGGAGCCTCGCGGGCGTCACTCTCTCGACGTACTCCAGCAGAGCGTGCTCGTGCACCGGACGCTCTTCTTCGATCTCTCGTTGAAGCGATCGGGGCTGACCCTTTTCACCGAGCAATTCGGAAGCGATCTTGACATGCACATCAAGATCACGCACGCGTCCGGCGCGCCGGCGCATCTTGCGCATCACTTTCTGAACCCGTTCGACGGCGCGTTCGTTGAGTGCGCTTCCGAGAAGGTCGAGGACGACGCTCGCGCTGCGGCAGGCACGCCGGAGCGTGTGAACACGTTCGGCCGTTCCATCTTTCTCTTTGACGAGTTGCTGCGCCGCTTTGAGCACATCGCCGACGGCGCGCCGGGCCAGGCGCGCGGGATCCGCCCCGAGTTCGAGCGTGCCGGACTTTTCAGCAACGGCGGAGAGCATGCGGCGGGGCACCTTTGGAAAGGGGCTAGTGCGGCGTCCATGCCGTCGGCGGTTCACGCGCGAGCGTATCGGAGGCAAGGGCCGCATGGATGCCTGGCGGGGTTTCCGCGAGCAGATTTCATACAACCGGTCATGGCGGCGAACGGGAGGGGGATCAGGCGATGGCTCAATGTGCAAAGCCTGTGCATTACTTGGCGGTTGGGGGTGACGACTGCCATTCCCTTCGCTTTGCTCGGGCTTGTTCGGCAAGGCTGCAGAGTGCCGCGGCCCGAAAGTGCGCACGCGCGACCGATCCTTCGCAAGTGACCCAGCTCAAGATTGCGGGCCCTGACCGTTTGACGAATTGGAAAGCCGCGCGGCACGATCGAGGAGATAGTCCCAATCCATCGCAGGGCCGGGATCGACCTTGTTCTGCTGGATGTGGTTGTGGCCCAGGACGCCCTTGAAGTTGGCCCATTCCTCGTCGGTGAGGCAGCGCGTGAGCGGCATGCCCTGGGAATCGCGCGGGCAAGCGAGCGGGATCTCGGGCAGCGCCGCGTTCAGCGCAGCGAGCAGGTGGGCGAGCGAGCGGTATTGCTCCGGCGTGAAATCGGCTTGGATGAGCCGCTCTTCGTGCACTTCACCATTGATGAAGTCCGCCCGGCGGGGCCGGGCGACGAAGTTTGGCGTGCGGATTCCGCCGTCGCCTGCTTCTGCGGGCAATGTCACGTAGAGGCCCTGATCGTCGCGTGCGTACCACTTTGCGAGTACCGGGCTTTCCGACGGATACGCGCCGATGTTGGCGATCTCGATGCCGATTGAACGTGCGTTCGACTTGGTCGCGTGCCAGGCACGCTCCTTCACATCGAGCGTCTGATAGATCGTGCCGTCGAGATCGACCATGAAGTGGATTGAGAGTCCGCGGCTGTCGTGGAGCGTGCGGAAACACTGGCGGCTGGTGCCGCTCGCGTCGTAGTGGAGCACGATTTGATCCACGTTCTCACGGAGTTGATCGAGCGTCCAGTTGCCGCTTCGTGTCGACTCAGCGAGAACCGGATCTTTCGTGCGGGAGTCGTAGCGATTTGGCGATTGAAGCCCTTGCTTGGAGTGCTCCCAATCGGATTCTTCGATCGGCGCGAATCGCTTCTCGACGCGGTATCCGTCGTAGCCGCCCGGATCTGTCCAGAGTACGACCGGTACACCCGTATGGAAGCGTCTGCCCGCGACGGAAATCTCGTCGCCAGTGCGCGGAGCTTCCGAGCCGACGCGTGCTGAAGTGCAACCGACGCACGCGCACAGGAACACCATCAATCCAAAAAGAAAACTGGCCGCACGAATCATGCGGCCAGCGTAACGAGTTCGTTCGAGATCAGAGCAGCGGATTCTTCGCGCCGTGCGTGTATTCGCAGGTGGGCGAGAGGTTCGGCTGGGGGTTCACGAAGACGTCGGTGTAGAGCTCGCTCTCGTCGGGAATCGGCGAGGCTTCGGCGAAGTCGAGCGCGGCCTTGACGGTCGCCTTCACTTCGGTTTGGATGTCCATGAACTGCTGCTCGGTCAGGACCGGCTTTCCGTCGGCACCCTTGCGGTCTTCCATGAGGTGTGCCGCGAGGCGATCGATCGAGTCCTTGGCCTTGTACTGATCGACTTCTTCCTTCGTGCGGTACTTCTGCGGGTCCGACATCGAGTGGCCCAGGTAGCGGTATGTCTTGAGATCGACGAACGCCGGCTTCTGGTTCTCGCGGCACCAATCGACGACGGGCTTGAACGCGTCGTACAGATCAATGACATCGAGTCCATCGATGATTTCGCCGCGGATGCCGTAGGCGTCGGCCTTCTTGCGAAGGTCCTCGGACATGGTCGTGCCGCGGTCGATCGAGGTGCCCATCGAGTAACCGTTGTTCTCGACGATGTAGATCACGGGAATGCCGTAAAGGCCGGCAAGGTTCATCGCCTCGTGCAGTGCGCCCTGGTTCAGAGCGCCGTCGCCGAGGTAAGCGAGCGAGACTTTCTTCTTCGCCGGGCCGCCATCGACGCCGCGCTTCATGACCTCGACTTCGTACTTCGCGGCAAACGCGAGGCCCGTGCCCAGCGGCGTCTGCGCACCGACGATGCCGTGGCCACCAAAGAGCCAATTCGGCTTGTCGAACATGTGCATCGAGCCGCCCTTGCCCTTGGCGCAGCCGGTGGCCTTGCCGAACATCTCGGCCATACACGCGCCGGGGTCCATGCCGCGGGCCAAGGCGTGGCCGTGGTCGCGGTAGGCGGTGACGATCGGGTCGTCGGGATTGAGGGCTGCGATCGTGCCAACGGCGGTTGCTTCCTGCCCCGTGTACAGGTGGCAGAAGCCGCCGATCTTGGCCTGCTGATACGCCTGGGCGGTTCGGTTCTCGAACTCGCGGATCAGGAACATATCGCGGAGCCAGCGCACCAGCGTCGACGGCGGCAGGCTGTCGGAGGCACGCGGACCGGTCCGTTTGGAGGGCTGTGCGGCGGTGGTTTTCGTTGGGGTGAGGGACATATTCACGGGGGAGTTCGCCACGGAAGTCATCGGAAGGAACGGTAGGTAAGCGAACCCGCTTGCGTCGGCCCGCTTAGAGTTTTCCATGACTTCCGACAGCCTGAACACCCCGCCCGCGGGCCACGCGAGCGATCGACGGGGCTCCGTAGCAACAACCCCGTTCGCCGGGGGGCTGGTGCGGGTGCAGGCGACCCCGGTATTTTTGCCCGATCAATCCGACCCTGATGAACGGGAGTACGTGTTCGGCTACCGGATACGGATTACAAACTCGACGGACCGGATCGTGCAGTTGCTGGCCCGTCGCTGGACGATCGTGGACGCCAACGGAAGAACGCGCGAAGTTGAGGGCGAAGGCGTCGTCGGGCGCCAGCCGATTCTCGGCCCGGAACAGTTCTTCCAGTACGAGAGCTTCTGCCCTCTTCCGACGCCGTGGGGAACGATGGAAGGCGCGTTCTCGCTTCGCGCCCGCGAAGCGGCACGCGTGGGCGAGACCGCGTCGTCGCTTCTGGACGGCCCGTGGCCCGAGAACTTCGAAGCACGCGTCGCGCGGTTCTACCTGGTCGCCGCCGAGGTGGGCGTCAACGCCGAAGCGAAAGCCTGAGCGGACCTCAGCGGTCTTTCAGCACCTGCGTGTTCGATCCGGGGCGCTGTCCGTATGCTGCCGCGCGAAGGATCTGCACCGCTGTCTCGAGTTGAAGGTCGAGCCCGTCGGTGAGCAGCTTGTCCGGATCGGGGAGCGCTGCCTTGTTCGGGCTGTCGCCCTCCGTCGGCAGCACGTCGGCGTTGCGTCGGAGCAGGATCGACTCGGTCGTCTGCTTCGGGAGCATCTCGACCGCGAGGTTGGGCGTGATGCCCCACTCGTGAGCGCCCGGCTTTCGATGGATGATGCGGTAACCGGGCATCGCGGTGTCGGGGATGGCGTAGTACTGCATCGTGAGCTTCATCGCGGCGTCATCGGAAAGCCCGAAGACCTTCTGCACGCTGCCCTTGCCGTAGCTGCGCTGCCCCAGGATCATGACGTTGACGTCGCCGGTGCGCCCGTAGTGCTGGAGCGTGCCGCTCACGATCTCGCTGGCGGAAGCCGAGCCCTCGTTGATAAGAACGACAACCGGAGTGTTCTTGAGCCGTGCCACGTTCGACTTGGCCATCTCGGGGCTCTCGGCGCGGCCGTTGGGGCCCTGCATCGCCACGACGACGCCGTTGTCCACAAACAGATTCGCGACCTGGACAGCCTGATCGAGATACCCGCCCGGATTGAACCGCAGATCCAGAACAAGGCCGTTCAGCCCGTCCTTCTGCATCTGACCGACGGCGCGGCGCAGCTCTTCGGCGGTCTTCTCGCTGAACTGGGTCAGCCGGACATAGCCGATGCGATTCTGCGGATCGATGAACCAATCCCAGGCATCCTCGCGCGTTCCCTTGCGCTTCCAACCTTTGACCGAAACGACGTTGATGAGCTGGCGGTTGATCGCAACCTCCATCTCTTTGAACTTCTTGTCGGGCTTCGCGGCGCCCTCGCCTTTGCCCGCCTCGACGGCCGGGGGCTGCCCGGTGTCGCCGACAAGCGCATCGGCGGTCTGCGCGCCGTCGTTCTCCGGGCGATCGATCGAGAGCACGACCTGCGTGCCGTCCGGACCGGTGATGTGGTCCACGACCTGATCGATCGACATGCCGTACGCGCTCTTGCCGTTGATCTTCTTGATGATGTCTCCCGCGCGGATACCGGCGCGGAACGCGGGTGTTCCTTCGAGCGGGGTCACGACGCGGACGTTCGACTGGTCGTCGAGTTCGATCTGCACGCCCACGCCGACGAACTTGCCCTGGGTCGTTCGGTTGAAACGGTTCAATTCGTCCGGCCAGATGATCGCGCTGAACTCGTCGAGCTGATCGATCGCGCCGTTGCCGAACTCGTGCAGCAGGGCCTCGCGCGAGATCTTGACCGTCCGGTCGTTCACCGCGAGCACCCGGTTCAACAGCGCGTCGATCTCGCCCACGCCGGGTTCGGAGACCCGTCCGAACGCGTTCTTTTTCGGCGTGCCGAGCTGTTCCCGCTCGGTCCGCAGCGCCGTCAGCATCGCCTCTTTGGCGATCTGATTGTCCAGATCCGGAAAGGCCCGGTGCAGGTCGTTGGTTGCGATCATCGTCTCGACGGCGATGATGCCGCCGATGAGCAGCCGGCGCGTCGGCACCTGTTCCACATGGTCGGTCGCGCGAGCGATCGCCCGCACGACCATGTCCTGGTCGATCCCCTTGAGCTTCTCGTGGAAATCATCACCGGTGGCGTTGTACGGCGGAAGCGGCTTATCGCCCTCGGCCTTCAGCCGCTCGTTGCGCATCTCCCAGAGGCGCTGGGGGGTGTACATGCGGATCATCGTCAAGCGACGCGACTGGCGCTCGAGGTCCGGCTTGTACTGCCCGGATTCTTCCAGCAGGGCGTTGAGCAGACTGAACATCTCGCTCGACACCAGCCAGTCGCCGTCCTGCTCGGACTTGCGGGCGGCGGCGTCGGCATCCGCGATGAGCTTCTTGACGCGGGCATCTTCCAGCACGCTGGGTTTGTCGGTCGAGAGCACCCAGAGCTCGAGCGCGCTCCGCATCGCTTTGGCCAGACGCTGAGGCGTCATCTCGCCCTGCAGCCGCTCGTCCAGTTCCTTGTTCACCTCGCCGATGCGCTCGATCCGCTTCTGATCGCGTTTCGCCAGGTTCTCGTCCAGCAGCTTGACCGAACGCTCCATCTCCGCCCGCTGCTCGGCGCCGATTGTCGGGTCTTCCGGCAGGGTGTGGATGTAGGCCACAAAGTCGTCGAAGCGCCCGCTCTTGGCGATCCGCCACGCCCGCTGAGACCATTCATTCGAGCCGGCCTGCGCATCCGCCTTGTCGCCCGCCGCGGCATCACCGGCCAGCACCGTCGTCGGGCAGAGCGGCGCCCCGGCCGCGATCAGCATCGCGCCGCACAGAAACAACCGACCGAATGCAAACTTGCGGGCCTTCGCTGTCAGATTCACGCAACCTCCCACTGCCGGACTTTCGATCACGCGGCAAACGGACAATTCCGAGCGTTCGCACGCACAGGCGATCGCTCCGATCGACGATCGGCCCCCGCGCCGGAAATGTTCACCGGCCGGGTTCACGATCGTTGCGCCCGAGCATATCGGACCGCTCCCGCCCAAATGTTCGGGAAGGTCGGTACGGGGCACCCCTGCTTCTACCGGCCACCCGGCGCAAGGGTTCGCGATCCGGTGTCTGGATTGATCTCCAGCCAGCGGGCGTTGCATGCTGAAACGGGCCGATTCGAACAAACTCGGAAAGATTCCCGCCCGCAAGGCGTGTGCGATTTCCGGGCTTGCCCGCATCCGAGCATGAACGCTCGTTCAGGCAGCGTGACACGCCTGGGATGCGCCGGTTCAAAAACGAACCGCCCCGGGCGCGGATGCCCGGGGCGGTGATGGTCAGCGAACGAACCGCCAAGAACGTGCTGACCTTTGGGACGGATCAACACGATCCGCCCCACGAGAATCAATCAAACTCAGTTGCGACGACGGCGGCCGGCGACGAGGCCGGCGAGGCCGACGAGAGCAACGCTGCCCGGAGCCGGGATGGCCGTGCCCAGGAACTGAACGTTGTCGATGCGGTTGTTGCCGCCGCCACCGGTCGCACCGTCAAACGTGATGCGGACGGTGAGGGACGAAGCGCCGTCAGCAGCCACGCCGAGGGCGCGGGTGATCGTGAAGAAGCTGGTCGGGGTGCCGCTGTACGCAGCGCCGACGTTCGTGAAGTTCACGCCGTCGGTTGACCACGAAACCTGGTTATTGCTGAAGCCCGTCGCCGTGCCACGGGTGTCGTACAGGAAGCTGATGCCCGTGTAGCCGACCGTGCTGGTGTTGAACTGGATGTACTTGCCGTTGTTGGTCACGGTGCCGCTGCCGCCCAGGTTGCCCTGGAGAGCAAGCGCGCCGCCCGGGTTCGTGCCGGTGTCGGCAGGCATCGCGCTGAGGATGGTGCCGCTGAACGTGCCAACGGCGCCGTTTGCGGTGCCGGCAGCGTTCGTGTTGAACGCGAGGCCCGGTCCAACCGAAACCGTGCCGGTGCCGAAGCTCGCGCCGGTGCCGGTGAGCACACCGAGCTGGCCAGCGGTCGAGTTGACCGTGCTGTTATTGAAATTCCAGTACGTGATCACGTCGGCGTTCGCGGAAGCGCAGATCGCCGCACCCGCCGTGATGGCGAGCGCAAGAACAGAAGTCTTCATTTCTCAAACCTCCTATTACAAACTCTCCTCGACGACGCGGCGGAACGCGCCTGCCCCCACACGGGGGCTTGTCTCTCTGTTAAGACTATACCGGAAGCACACCCCAACACCGCCCGAAACGTGTTCAGTTTTCGCAAAGAAATTGCGCCGCTGGCGGTTCGGGTCCGGAGCGGGTATAGTCCACCCCTTCGGGCGCGTAGCTCAGTTGGCTAGAGCGCGGCTGTCACATAGCCGAGGTCACAGGTTCGAGCCCTGTTGCGCCCATTACCGGTCCTCACCGAGAAGTCCAAAGAAAACGCCCCGGCAGTCTGCCGGGGCGTCGTTCATTTCAACAGACCCTGCTGGGGTTCACCGGGTGAGGGGCAGGTTGGCCGGAGAAGCCGGGAACGCCCGGGAAAGCTCGTCGAACAGCTCGATCACGTACACGAAGTACCGATCGGCCGCGGCGACGAGGCGCTGGCGGCCAGCCTCGTCCAGGTCCAACTGATCCAGCGAGCCTCGGAAGGCGTGCCAGCGTTCGCGCTGCGCCTCTCCGTGCGGGTCAAGGCTTGAGAGCCCCTCGCCATTCGGAGCGTTCAGGGCCCGGCGGAGAGCCTGCCCGATGTACTTGCCGCCGTTGGTCGAACCCTCGGCCACGTAGGTGAACCCGAGCAGCGTCACCGGGTCGGCGGCATTCATCTCGGCCACAATCCGCTTCGTTGCTTCGAGCGGGAGAACAGACGCCGGGTCGATCCCGAAGTGACGCAGATCCGCCTCAAACATCGCGGGATAGACGTGATACGGACGGAACAGTGCCGCGACATGGGAATCCGACGATGCCTTGCTCAGGGCATTCGTGAGGGCCTTGTGCGCCAGGTAGTACTGCCCCATCTGGGCGGCATAGCCGTCGTTTCCGAGCATGCCCCGAAGCACGCGGCCCTGAAACTCATGGCGTTCTGCCGCCGTATGAGCGGTCTGCGTGCGGGTCTTCAGGGTGTCAGCAAGGCCGAGAGTTGGGGTCGTGGTGGTCATGTTTATTCCATTTGAGAAAGAGTCTCAACTACGATAGCAGCACTCGGGCCCGAGTCGAGGACGGGTAAGTCCGGGTGATGCCGCAAACGAACGGGTAGGCTGGCCTCCCCCCCGGCGGCCATCGACCCCCAAACTGAAAGTGAAACGATCCTGATTACCGCAAGCGAACCGTCCATCCGTCAAGCGCCCCCGAGCATCCCCCGCGGTCGGCCGGGCTGGATGAGGGCGGCGAACATCGGCTCGTTCTGTGTACTCATCGGGTGGATTCTCTACGACGCCCTGGGAAGAAACGCTTTCGGCCGGACGCCGTGGCCGGAATCGGTTGTTGATTACCAGATCATGTATGAGCAAAGCCGCAAGATCGCGGAAGTGCTGACGTACGACCCGGGGCAGATATTCCCGTACGCGCCGCCCGCGGTGCTGATGTTCGCGCTGAGCGCTGTTCCACCGTTCTCGATCGCGGCGGCGATCTGGCTTGCGCTGCTCACCGCCTCTGCCATCGGCGTGTTCGTCCTGGGGACCCGGCTTGTGGGCCTGCACGCGAGCCCGGTGCGCTGGACGATCGCGCTACTGACCTACATCGTGACGAACAACTACTTCCAATGGGATTTGCGGTCGGTCAACTGCAACTCGGTGTATGCGGTGCTGCTCGTGGGCGCGCTGCTTTGTGTCTCGAAGAATCGGAACGCCTGGGGCGGGGCGATGCTCGCGGCGAGCATCGCGGTCAAGCTGTATCCGGTGCTCGCGCTCCCGTATCTCGCATGGACGAAGAGATGGCGGGCGGCAATGGCAACAGGCGCGGCGCTTGTCGTGCTGTTCTTGCTGGTACCGGTCGGATTCGCCGGGGCGGGCGGAGCAACACGGCTGTACGAGTCGTGGTTCGAGCAGCTCCGGCTTGCGACCGCGACAGACCTGACCGACCATCCGATTCTGATCTCGATTCCGCACGGGCTTGCGAAGGTCTTTGGCGCTCAGTCTCCGGAGGCCATCTGGATGGCGCGCGGAGCGAAGGCGATCTGGGTTGCCGCGGTCGGCGTGTGCCTCCTGAGCGGCGGAATCGGACGCAACCGTCCCCGGTCGGGCTGGGAACTTTGCGTGGACGGCTTCGCGCTCGTTCTTCTACCCGTGGTCATCAGCCCCTATCTGGAGTCGTACCACGCGGTTGTTGCGGCACCGCCGATCCTCGCGTTGCTCGCGTACGGCGTGCGGGATCCAAGCGATCGGCGGCGGCTGCTGTTTGCGGTGTTGATCGTTCTGGCGGGCTGGGGAATGCTGTACGCCTTCGGTCAATGGAGGCTGAGAGGCCTCGGAGTCATGGCCCAGATGACGCTCGTCTTTGTCGCATTGGCGGTTGCTCGCATGGATCTGCGAAAGCAGGCCGGGCGTTTGTCCGAAAGTCCGGCCAACGCGCGACCGACACCGGCGTGAGTTGAACCCGGCCGATGGAAGAGCATTTTCCGATGCGCCGGGCTTCAGAAACGGCGGATCGCGTGCGATTCCCCCGGCTTCGCTCGGGCTTGTACAGCAAGTTCTCGATCGCTCGGAAACGGGCTGGCGAAATCGCTCAGCTTGCGGTCGCTCTGCCTTCACCCAGCCGCTTGCGTGCCGCGGCGATCGCTGCGGCGACCGCGCCGGGGCCGGTTCCTCCGGCGATCTCGCGGCGTGCCAAACCCGTTTCCAATTCGAGGGAACGGAACACCCCCGCATCGATGCGCCCGTCGACCGATTGCAACTCCGCCAGCGGCAGGTCTTCGAGTCGCTTTGACTTCTCGATCGCATGGCGCACGAGTTTGCCCACGATGTCGTGCGCATCGCGGAACGGGATCCCCTTGGCGACCAGGTAGTCGGCAAGCTCTGTTGCGTTGGCGTAGCCGTCGAGCGCCGAATTGCGGGCGCGATCTTCGCGAACCTTGAGCGTGTCGAGCACCCGCACGAGCACGCGCAGGCACATCGACAGTTGCTGCATCGAATCGATCAGCGGCTCTTTGTCTTCCTGAAGGTCTTTGTTGTACGCGAGAGGAAGGCCCTTGACCGTCATGGCGAGCGTGGTGAACGCCCCGAAGATGCGGCCGCACTTGCCTCGGATGAGCTCGCACGCGTCGGGATTCTTCTTCTGCGGCATGAGCGAGCTGCCGCTGGAGACCGAATCGTGCATCTCGACGATCGCGAATTCCTGAGAGGCGAAGAGGATGAGGTCTTCGGCGAGACGGGAGAGATGAACCGCGGCAATCGAGTTGGCAGAAAGCGTTTCGAGCACAAAGTCTCGATCGCTGGTTGCATCAAGGCTGTTGCGCGTCGGCGCATCGAACCCGAGGTCCTTGGCGATCTGTTCGCGATCGACCTGATAGGTCGTGCCCGCGAGCGCACCAGAGCCGAGCGGGGAAACGTTCACGCGCTTGCGGGCATCGAGCAGTCGCGCGGCATCGCGTTCGAGCATTTCCTGATACGCGAGCGCCCAGTGAGCGAAGAGAATCGGCTGCGCCCGCTGCATGTGCGTGTAGCCGGAAGTCACGATCGTTTTGGTGCGATCGGCGAGATCGATGAGGGCACGCCGCGCTTCTCTCACTTCAGCCACACGGGCATCAATTTGTGCACGGACATAGAGCCGAAAGTCGGTCGCGACCTGGTCGTTGCGGCTGCGCCCGGTGTGGAGCTTCTTTCCGAGATCCCCCACTGCCTCGATCAAGCGGCGCTCGACCCAGGAGTGGATGTCTTCGTCGCTGTCGGAGAGCGGTTTGGAGGGCGATTGTGAGATCTCAGATTTGAGATTTGACAGTGCCGCGGTCAGCCGCGCCAGCTCGTCCGCGTTCAACACGCCGGCGCGATGGATCGCCTTCGCCCACGCGATGGAACCTTCAACATCCTGAAGGCCGAGCGCGGCATCCACCGGCAGCGAGTCGTTGAACTGCTTGAAGAGTTCGTCGGGTTTGGTTTCGAAGCGTCCGCCCCAGAGAGCCATGGATGACCTTTCGGAATCAACACGGAGAAACTATGCAAGCCGACTCCGGTGCTGGGGCCGCAACGGGATCAATAGTCCCAGCGGGCTGATCGATGAGGATCGCCCAGAGCAGACACCCAGCACAGGAGACCGGCGATGAAGATTGTG
>JAFLCN010000033.1 GCA_017303555.1 Planctomycetota bacterium | reverse complement strand
AATCCAGCCCGCTCACGCCGATCCCACCCCCGTGCCCAACTGCACGGGCAACACCAGCGATCCCGCGCGCGCATCTCTTCCCAACTCAAATCCGCAATCCGAAATCCCAATTCCGCAATCGCCCCTCCCAAATCCGACATCCCACATCCCACATCCGCCATCCCAAACCCCTCTCTCCGAATCCGCCGCCCGCGAACTCGCAAAACTCAAATCCCAACTCCACGCCCTCGCCTCCCCCGACGGCTTCGCGCCCACCCGCGATGAGTTCACCCGCGCTCTCCGCAACGCCTCGCGCCCATACTGCAAGTTCTTCAAGGGCTACGACCAGTTCATCCGCGCCTGCGGCCTCAAGTCCGCCAACGACCGCCGCCGCGAAATCACCGCCGATCGCCGCGCCGCTCGATGGGAAGCTCAGTCAGCCGTCGCACAGGAAGCATCCAATTCATCCGTCCCATCCGTCCCATCCGTCCCATCGGACCCATCAGTCCCATTCATCCCTTCCGCTCAGCCCGGAGACACTCCACCCGCCAACTCCGAAACCGCCCTTTACACGCCCCCGCCCCTCGATGGTCAAATGCCCTCGTCTTTCCATTCCGCATTCCGAAATCCGAAATCCGCAATCCGAAATGCAAAGCCCCGCACCAACGAGATGTTCTACGGCGACCCCATCCACAACTGCGACATGGCCCACGCCCCCGTCAACGAGCAGGGCGTCGTGCTCCTCTTCGGCATGCTCGCCAAAAAACTCGGCTACCGAATCGAAATGGTCCGCACCGGCTACCCAGATTGCGAAGCCAAGCACAAAGGCCTCGACAAAAAGTGGCGCCGCCTCCGCATCGAATTCGAGTTCGTCACCAGCCGCTTCAACCACGATCCAACCGGCTGCGACCTGATCGTCTGCTGGGAAGACGATGCGAACCCGACGCACCTCCCGGTGCTCGCGCTCAAAGACCATGTGGGGAAAGACGAGCCCGCCGAACCCGCCGACGCCGAGCCTTCTGCCGCGAAGGCCGCCCGCGCCCAACCGAATCGCGCGGCACCCCGCAACTTTCCCAGGCTCAATCAACCGACTCGCTCAAGCCCCGGCCGCAATGACCACAATCGAAAAAAGCCCGGTCGCAAAGAACAAACTCGCCCAAACCGCCCAAAGCCAAACTGCCAAAAGCAAAGCCGCCAAAAGCCAACGCGCAAAGCACGGACTCGCAACCCCGCTTCTAGCAAGCCCGCAGCGGGCAAAAAGGCCGCGTAGCAAGGTCCAGCCATTCCCAACTCCGCACGCCGCGTTTCGCGTTCCGCGTTCCGCACTCCGAGTTCCGAGTTCCGCGCTGACCCGCTTTCACCCTCTGCCGTCTGCTATTTGCAATTTTGCACTTCCCATCCCCCCTCTTTCATTCCTCTCTGCGCCTCTGTGCCTCTGTGGTGAATTCCCCGCCTTTCGCGGTCCGTGCTCCGCAATCCGAAATCCGAAATCCCTCTCTGCGCCTCTGCGCCTCTCGTGGTGAATTCCCCGCCTTTCCCCTCCCCCCTAAACTTCCCCTGACACAACATAAAGACGCCCACTCTTCGCTGGAGACAAACCCATGCCCCCCAAAGTCGACCAATTCATCGCCGGCAAACGCACCGCAACGCAATCCGAAGGCTCTGCATCCCACGCCGTCATCAACCCCGCCACCGGCGAGACAATCGCGCAGGTCGATCTCAACGCCAAGCGCAGCGCTGAAGCCGCAGTGCAGGCCGCATACGAAGCTTTCCCCGCCTGGTCCGCGACGCCCGTCGGCGATCGCTGCCAGTTCATGTTCAAGTACAAAGCGATCCTCGAAAAGCATTTCGAAGAGCTCGCATCACTCATCGTGAAAGAGCACGGCAAGACTATGGCCGAAGCCCGCGGCGATGTCCGCCGCGGCATCGACTGCGTCGAGTTCGCCTGCGCCGCGCCCACACTCATGATGGGCAAAACTCTCCCGCAAATCGCCGTCAGCAGTTCCTTCTGCCGCACTGAGGACAAGAGTGGGGTGGGGATCGACTCCTTCGTCGATCGCGTGCCACTTGGTGTGTGCGTCGGCATCACTCCGTTCAACTTCCCCGTCATGGTCCCGCTCTGGATGTGGCCCATGGCCGTCGTCTGCGGCAACACCTTCGTCCTCAAGCCCAGCGAAAAAGTCCCGCTCAGCGCACTCCGCGAAGTCGAGCTCGCGCACGAAGCAGGCCTCCCCGCTGGCGTTCTGAACGTCGTCACCGGCGGCCCCGCAGTCGTTGATCACCTCATCAAGCACGAAGATGTGAAAGCCGTCAGCTTCGTCGGCTCGACCAAAATCGCGCAGCATGTCTACACCACCGCAACCGCCGCGGGCAAGCGCGCCCAGTGCATGGGCGGCGCGAAGAACTACATGGTCATCATGCCCGATGCCAACCAGGATGCCGCGATCGAAGGCATCGTCGGCAGCGCCTTCGGCAACAGCGGCCAGCGCTGCCTCGCCGGCAGCGTCTGCATCGCAGTGGGGGACTCTGGCGACTGGCTGATTCCCAAGCTCAAGGCCGCCGCGGAAAAAATCAAGGTCGCCGAAGGCAACACCGCCGGAGTCGGCATGGGCCCGGTCATCGATGATGCGAGCAAGAAGCGCATCGAAGGCTTCATCGCCAGCGGCGAAACCGACGGCGCGAAACTCGTCCTCGACGGCCGCAAGTGCCCGATGCCGAACAAAGGCTGCTTCGTCGGCCCGACCATCTTCGATCAAGTGCGCCCCGGCATGAAGATCATCGACGAAGAAATCTTCGGCCCGGTCCTGAGCATCGTGCGCGAAGCAACTCTGGATGCCGCACTCGCAACTCTCAATCGCAGCCGCTACGGAAACATGGGCGTGATCTTCACAAGCAGCGGCTACAACGCTCGCCGTTTCAAAACCCACGCACAAGTAGGAATGGTCGGCATCAACGTCGGCGTCCCCGCGCCGATGGCCGTCTTCCCCTTCGCCGGTTGGAAGCAGAGTTTCTTCGGCGACCTCCACGCCAACGGCGAAGACGCCGCCAAATTCTGGACCGAAAGCAAAGTCGTCGTCGCCCGCTGGATGTAATTGCCTTTTGCAGGAGCCCCCTCCCCGTGGGAGGGGGTTGGGGGTGGGTTGGTGTCTTCGTTTTCGCAAAGCCTCGAAGCGCAACGTTCCACCACCCCCCCTTCCACCCCGCCAAAAACGCAATGGAAACGCTTTCAGGCCAAAATCAGATTCACGCGTCAATCCCCAAATTCTCCGTTCGGTCTGCTATAATCTTCCTGATGACTCTTGTTCAGGCCCGGCCAACGTTGGCCCGAGTGTTCAGGTCTCCCGACGCTTTCTCCGCCCGAGTTCAAGCACCGGTCTCTCGTTCAGTTTCAAGGGCAGGATGGAAAGCGTTATGAAGCTTTATGTTGGCAATCTCTCGTTCAGCACCTCCGAGCAGCGTCTCCGCGAGATCTTCTCTGAGCACGGCGACGTCGCCAGCGCGACCCTCGTCATGGACCGCGAAACCGGCCGCCCCCGCGGCTTCGGCTTCGTCGAGTTCTCGAACGACGAGCACGCCAAGGCAGCGATGAATGCCCTCAACGGCAAGAACATCGACGGCCGCGACCTCACTGTCAACGAAGCCAAGCCCCGCGAGGCAGGCGGCGGTGGTGGCCGTGGCGGATTCGGTGGCGGCGGCGGCGGTGGCCGCGGTGGATTTGGTGGCGGCGGCGGCGGTGGTCGCGGCGGCAGCCGTGGCGGCGGCTGGTAATTCAGAGCTTGGATAGTGGTCGAAGCAATTCGAGCACTGTTCGAGAATGAGTTGAATCAACGAGACCGGAACCGAAGGGTTCCGGTCTTTGTTTTTGTCGGGGCGTGAAAGCGGCAATTTGGATGGGCCTGGCTCGTTTTGGTTCGGGAGGTTCGCGATGCTGAAGGTCATGCTTGCGCTGGCGATGGTTCTTGCGGTGCGGGTGCGGGCGGGGGATTTGTACAAGGCGGGAGGCGAAGCGCACGGGGTGCGGGTTGTTGATGCCGCGTGGCGCGATGAAGCACGCGGGCGGGATGTGCCGGTGCGGATGTATGTGCCGGAGGGAGAAGGAGAGTTTCCACTGATAGTTTTCTCGCACGGGCTCGGCGCTTCGCGCGAGATGTACGGGTACTTCGGTAGGCACATGGCGGAGAGCGGGTATGTCGTGATTGCGCCGACGCATCACGGCAGCGACACGGAGGCGCTGCGGGCGTGGGTGAAGGAGAACGGATACGGGAAGAAGAACGACGAGGGCGAGGGGTGGCTACAGGCGGGGGTTTCGGATCCGGACAACTTGCGCAATCGGCCGCGGGACGTTTCGTTCGTGATCGATCGGGCGGGGAAGGTTCCGGAGCTTGCGGGGAAGGTGGATCTTGAGCGCATCGGCGTCGCTGGGCATTCGTTCGGCGCGTACACATCGTGCGCGATTGGGGGGATGACGGTGGACCTGCCGGATGCGAAGGGCGTTTCGTTTCGAGATCCGCGTGTGAAGGCGGTGATGCCGATGTCGCCTCAGGGTTCGGGGACGATGGGAATCACGAAGGATTCATGGAAGGGTGTGAGCGTGCCGGTGTTCTTTCTGACCGGCACCGGCGACTACGGCAGCGGCGGACGCGCGGCATCGTGGCGGCGGGAAGGATTTGAGCACGTTGCCGGCGTGGACGACTACCTGTTCACGATCGACGGCGCAACGCACATGACCTTCGGTGGTCCGGGCGCACGCGGCACGGAGGACGGGGACAAGTCGGTGCGGGGCCGGATCCGCGAGAAGATCCGTGATCGTGTTCGGGCGAAGTCGGCGGAGAAGAGCGGGGGGATGGATCCGGATATCGAGGAGCATTCAGAGATGACGCTCGCGTATGCGTCGGCTTTCTTTGATGCGTACGTGCGGGGCGATGCGAAGGCGAAGAAGTGGCTGGCCGATTATGTTGCGGCAAAGCCGGAGGATTGCGCGGCGGAGTTCAGGGCGGGGAAGTGATCATCGACGCCCGGCGCTCGGCTGTGTTCGTGCGGCCTGGTTGTGAGCGGTCGCGTGCAGAGGCAGGATCGCGCGGTTCGTTGCGAGCGGTCGCGCGACTCGCCCGACGCTCGGTTCCATCGGGGCGGGGGCTCGTGCGAATTCAGCGGGCGACTTGGAGGACTGCCGAGGGCTGCTGGGTTTCCATGAACTGAGGGGCGACGCCGACGGTTCGGATGCGCACGGCGTTGAACTCGCGCTTTTCGACGAGGTACTTCTTGATCGCGTCCTGACGCTGCTGGGCGAGAGCGACGAGGTGCTCGGTCGGGGCGGGGGCGCCTTCGACGAGCGCTTCTTCCATGACGGCGAGCGCGGGGGCGGGGACCTCCGAATTGGGGCCGACGAGCGCGGGCGCGGGCTTGTTGGCTTCTGCCGCCTTGCGTGCCAGGAGATCGTTGTACGCGATCAGCATCTGCTGCTCGAGTTGCTCATTGGTGAGCTGCTCGCCTTTGGCGCCGGTGCCGAAGAGCTTGATGGCGAACGAGTCGCGCAGCGCCGTGTGGCGCAGCTTCGCGCCGTCCGACCTGGCATCGACGAGTCCCCAGATGCGGAGCGATGTTTCGGGTTGGTCGGTGAGTTGCTTGATGACCGTCGTCATGCTGGCGAACGCGGCCTCGTTCAACTCCGCGGAGCCCGATGTGAACATCACGCGGAACGCCGGGATCTGCTCGCCCGGGGGCGGCGCGTTCTGCATCATCTTCTTGAACATCTCGAACCGCAGGCCGTTGCTCTGCGCGTTGCCCTTTTGAATGCGGTTGGCCATGCGGGCGACGGGGCTGCCGCGGCGGCCGCCTCCCGGACCGCCTCCGCCTGCCTGGCCTCCACCCGGTTGTCCACCACCCGGTTGTCCGCCGGGGCTTCCTGCGGGAGCCGGTCCGGAAGGAGTGCCGCCGGGTCCTGGCGGTGCGCTTCCTGGGGCACTTTGCGGGCCGCCCTGGTTCGGTGCGTTGTTGCCGGGTTGGTTTCGAGCGCCGGGCGCGTTGTTCTGGTTGGGTCCGCCGCCCTGATTTCCATTCGGGCCCCATTCGCGGCGATTTTCATTGGTGCGCGGCGCGGGGCTGGGGGGATCATCGCCGGGGCGGGGCTGGAAGTTGGTGAGCGATGCGACGTTTACGGGAGTGTTGGGGCCGGGGCCTCGGAAGCCGCCCGGACCGCCCGGGCCTCCGAAACCGAACTCGATTTTTTCGCCCCGCGCGATCTTGCGGGCGTTCTCGTCCATCTGCTGTTCGCGGATCTGCCCCATGATCTCGCGATTGGTTTCGTCGCGGAAGAACGCGCGGCGTTCTTCGTCGGTCATGGTTTTCATTTTCTCGCGGATGAGTCGCTCGGCTTCGGTCCGGTACTGCGCCTGGCGCACTTCGTCCATGTTCTTGAACTTGTTCGTCTCCATTGCCACTTTGGCTTCGTCGAACGACTTGGGGAGCTCGAGCGGGCGCATTTGAACGACGGCGATGCCGCCGAGAGCGAGCGCGACAACAGCGCCGCAGGCGAGCGCGATCGCCGCGATTTTCTTCTGCTTGGGTGTCCAATCGCGCGAGACCGTTGTGCTCGCCGCGGCATCGGCGAAGTCGCGCCGCGCGGGGGACTTCTTGCCGCCCGTGGACTTCTCGGGGATTTCGAGGCCTTCCAGGAGGCTGGGGTTCTTGTTGGTGTGTGGATTCATGGAGGGCTCGGTGGGGAGATGAAGAGGTGGGGAGGTGAGGAAGTGAAGAGGTGAGGACGTGATTACTGGGTATCGGTTTCGAAGCGGCCAGCGTGGCCGTCGGCGAAGAGGACGTTGCGGACGCGATGGAAGAACGGGGTGGTGACGGCCTCGCCTTCGCCGGGCTGCTTGTCGAAAGTTCCGCCGTCGAAGTCGTAGATGATGGGCGTGTTGGTGGGCTGATTGCGGAGGTAGCTGGAGAAGAACCTGCCGCGGCGATCGTTGGTGCCGATGAAATCTTCGCCGAGCGCGCTGACGTAGGTGTAGGACATGCCGCCGATCTTGCGGGTGTTCGTGGCCTTGTCGAGGAACTCTTCTTTCCAGACGATGCGATCCCCGGGGCAACGCCAGGCGGGGCTTTCGCGATCGAGTTGATCGACCATGGCGATGTTGAGCGCGGGGTTGGTGTCGCCGCTGAGCCAGGGATCGGGCATGTATTTGGCGGCGGGGAACTTTTCCTTCCAGCGGTCTTTGTAAAGCTCGACGGCCTGGCCGATGGAGCGCATGTTGACGGTGCAGGCGACGCGGCGGGCGGAATCGCGTGCGGGTCCGAGCGCCGGGAGGAGGATCGCGATGAGGACGGAGATGATCGAAATGACGACCAGCACCTCGATTATGGTGAAGGCAGGGGAAGCGGCCGAAACGGCCGGACGGCGGGCGCTGAATTGGGGACTGGGCATGGGCGCGGAGACTCCCGCTGGTTGGTGACTGGAAGCAGAACGGTATCGGGGCACTCTTATTTCGGCGGAAACGGGGAAGTTGCGGGAGGCGGTCAGCTTTCGGCCAGAGGAGGGCTGTTGCGCCCTTTCAGGGCTTGGGATGCTGGCGGGCTTGCGACACAGGGCGATGCCCTGGGCTGGGGCTTGGTTGCCCCGTTGGGGCAGAGGAGCTGGGCCGTTTGCAGCCGGGTTGCACCTGACGGATGCCTTTGGTGGGACTGTGCGCCAGAACAGTGATGCAGTTGATTCAACAACGGTCTGGAGACCGGTGCCTCCAAAGCAGATCACAAACCTACTGGGAGTTCGCGCGGTAGACGACGGTCTTGTTTGCACGGTCGAGGCCGACTTGTTTGCCGGGGGTGATGTACCACTCGGTGACGCCGGTGAGATTGAGCGTGGTGGGGACGGACTTCAGCCAGGATGTGTCGAGGGCGGTTGAAGTGGCTGTGATGCCGGCGGGGACCCAGGATTGGAGTTCTGATTCGGGGACGGTGGCGATGAGGCGGATGTCGTATTCGGTTGGGCCGGGGAGCGTGCCGCGGGAGTTGTTGAGGAATGCGATGTTGAAGTCGAGGGAGTCGTAGCTGCGGCGGAAGGTGACGTATTGGTTGAGGAAGGTGGTTCGCTGAGCGAGTGTGGGGAGGGTGGTGCTGGTTGTGTTTGTTGTGGGTGGGCCGGACGGAGGGGATTGGCCGCAGGAGGGGAGGAGGAGGGAGAGGGTTAAGGGGAGGGGGCGCGGCATTGGAGAGTGATTGTTGTGGACTGATGCAGCCGGGCGCACGAAAAATGGAAACACTCACTGAAATCGGAGGCACGACATCAGTCGCACGGGCGTGGGGTGGGTTCGCGGTGGGGGTGAGGAGAAGGCCGATGCTACCCGTCCCAAGCGAGGGGCCGGGGGCGTCGGCCCGGGAATTGCAGGTCACCCGGTTATGATTCATGTCTTGCGCTCTCGTGGAGGTATTTCCTATGCCTACTCGTTCTCCAGCGGCGGCACCATCGCCATTTGTATCCATTCTTGCGTGGTCCGCAACATGGCCGGACTGGCAGCGCGATGCGCTGCGCAGAATCGTGGGATCGGGGGCATTGAATGCCGATGCGATGAAGGAACTCGCTGCGATCTGTCGTGCCAAGCACGGGTTATTTCCCACAACCGGCACCGCACCGACGGCGGTTCCCCTAGCCGTTGAGCACACGCCCGGTGGCGCGGACGGCACTGCGTCGGTCAGCCTGACGAAGCTCTCCGGCCTTCAGAACGTTGGTCGGTTGCCGAGCGATCAGGAGATCATCTTTGGGAACTCACCAGGCCTTACGGTGATCTACGGCGAGAATGGGGCGGGCAAGTCAGGATATGCGCAAGTCATCAAGCGAGCATGCAAGGCCCGCGGAGAGTTGAAGCCCATCAAGCCCGATGCCTTTGCCTCCGGCGCATCGGGCCCGGCCAAAGCCAAGATCGGCTGCCGAGTTGGCTCTGTGGACACCCCGGTTGATTGGACGGACGGGAACGCAGCCGACCCCCGCTTGGGCAACATCTTTGTTTTCGACTCGTTCAGCGCGAGGGTCCACGTCGGCGAAGACGGCCCAGCGTGCTTCAAGCCGCGCGGCTTGGACGTGCTGCCGGAACTGGCCAAGGCGTGCGACACGATCGGCGGAGACTTGAAGAAAGAGCTTGACGCCACGATCGCCGAGAACACGAAGACGACACAGGGCTGGAAATACACCGCAACCACGGCAGTCGGCAAACTCATCTATGCACTGGGCGCTGCAACGAAGCCGGAGATGATCGACGCCGCAGCGGGGTTCACAGAGACCGACGAGAAGCGGCTGACCGACATCATCTCCACGCTCAGCACCGATCCAAAGATCAAAGCCGCTGATACCTCCGCCACAGCGAAACGCATCCGCACGTTTGCCGAGACCGCCAAGAGCCGCACCACATCCGTGGACGACGCGGCCATGCAGAACCTTGGCGACGCCATTAAGGAAGCAGCGACAGCGGCGAAGGCGGCAAAGGCCGCCGCCGGGCCGGAGTTGAAGGACAGCGATCTCCCCGGCAGTTGCAACGACGTGTGGCGCAAACTGTGGGATGCGGCCAAGGCATACTCGGTCGCGCACGCGTATCCCGACACGGCATTTCCCTACACGGAGACTGACGCGAAGTGCGTGTTATGCCAGCAACCATTGCAGGCAGATGCGATCGACCGCTACAACCGATTCAGCAGGTTTGTTGCTGATGAAACCCGCATGCAGGCCGATACGGCAAAGGCCAGGGTTGCGGCGTTGAAGCCGGGAGTGGATTCGCTCCGCGCGATCGGGACGGAAGCAGCGAGCATCAAGGCCGACCTTGACCGCGAAGCCGCCGGCTGCTTTGCTGCCGTCGAAGCGTTCGGCAACGCGGTCGATGCGCGGATTGCGCACGCCCAGAGGTGGTTGAAGGAAGGAATGTGGACCGATGCACCCGCGTTGACCGCGTCGCCGTGCGCGGAGCTGGTCACCCTCGCCGACACCCTTGACAAGCGAGCGACGGACGAGTTGGCCGCCGCCGACCCGGAGAAGGCCAAGGCGTTGGCCGCGGAGCGCGATGAACTCACTGACAAGAAGTGGCTGGCGAGAAAAAAAGATGAAGTCAAATCGCAGGTCGCGCGGTACGCCCACGCAGCGAAGCTGAAGAAGTGCCAGGATGATTGCACCACCAACGCGATCACCCTCAAGTCCGGCGAGTTGCACGAAACCTACGTCACCGAAAAGTTCTGCAAGGCGTTCGAGGAGGAACTCGCGGCCTTGGGCTTGAAGACGCTGCCCGTGAAGCTCGAAGCCGCCAAGGGTGCGAAGGGTGAACGACGCTTTGGTGTCAAACTTAACGGCACAACCAGCGTCAAGGTCGTCGATATCGCTAGCGAAGGCGAGCATCGCTGCATCGCATTGGCCGCGTTCATGGCAGAGTTGTCTCAAGCGTCGCACAACTCGGGCTTGGTGTTCGACGATCCGGTCTCTTCACTCGACCATAAGCGTCGCGAGGAGATCGCGAAGCGCCTGGTTCGGGAGGCTGCGGTTCGACAAGTCATCGTGTTCACACACGATCTGGCGTTCGTGTGCGATTTAGAGGGCGCGATTTCGGGTGGCCGCAACGCCATGCACTGCCAGCATGTCGAATGGAAGGCCGGCAAGCCGGGGAGCGTTGCGTCCGGGCTCATTTGGGACGCAATGAGCACCGACCAGCAGTTGAAGAACCTGCGGGAGCGCATCGGGCGCGCGGACAAGATACAGCGTGAGGGCACCGAGTCTGAGTACAAGAAAGAGGTCGATCCGATTGTGGATGACATACGGGCCGCGTGCGAGCGAATTATCGAAGATGTGTTGCTCGGTGACTTGCTCAAACGCCATTCAAGCCAGATCAAAGTGGGCCATGTAGATCGAGTTGTCAAAGTGAAGCCGGATCAATGGCTTGTGATTAAACGCGTTTGGAGCGAGTGCTCCGACGCGACGCCCGGGCACTCAAACGCCAAGAGCGGCCCTCACAAGGTTCCCGCACCTACCAAGCTAAACGAGTGGATAGCGGCGATCGAGAGCACCGTAGAGGCAGTGAAGAACGCCAGAAAGCCTGGCGGTGGCGCATCGGTTACGGAAGCAAAGCCCGGTTCGGTGCCAATCCCTCACGCTTGAGCCGGGGGCTTTCTCCCCGCCTCGATGGATATTAAGGCCTGCTGATCCTTCCGGGGAACGATCCCGGAGGGACACAGCAATCTCATCAACGATCGACAGACTCCAATTCTGTGTACTTGGGAGCGGGCGGCACCGATCTCGACTTTGACTGGTTCGTGCGTTCGTCGGTCGTCCCTATTCCCATTCAACGGTTTCCTGTACGGCCGCTCGAAACCAAGCCCAGAAATCGTCAAACCCTCCTTCACCCTCCCATCCGACCGACGCAAAATCGTGGATGATGATGACCTTTTCTCCCAACCCGCTTGTCCAGCAAGCCACGTCGTCGTTGTCTTGCCGGTACGCGAACGGAAAAAGTTCGCGTGCGGGAAAGCGCAGCGTAAGCCCCTTACATCGATTCAGCGCTTGCTCGCCTGTCAGAATGTGCCAGGGTGTGAGATGCAGGAGCCGCTGTTCCACGACTCGGCAGAACGATCGCGGGTATTGGAGCCATCTCGGTCGCTTGTCCGGTGCGAGAAGAATTGCGTCGGTTTCGGACATATCCATCGAAAGAATACTCCGTTGTTGGCCGGGTCGGTTGGATTGATCCCACATCCGCGGCGGTCGCTTGCCGCGCCGAACCTATCGCGCGGCGCGCCGATTTGGCGGAGTCGGTGTGTTTGAAAGGCGCTTGGATCGATGCCGGTCTGGCGAATGGGTGCGGTGGGACTGAACGATGCAACCTGCAGGTCGATGGCAGACAAGCCCGTTGAAACGGGCTGAGGAAGGCGGATGGTCGGTGTTGAACCACGCCTCAAGGCGTGGCCTATGAGCGAGCAAGCCTGCTGAAGCAGGCTGAAAAGCTCGAGAAGTACGACGTGGATTGCATGCGCCGGGTGGCGATGACCATTCGCAATGGTCTCTCGCCCCGAAACTAGCCGAAGTCCGTGACTGAGCCGAGTTCGGGGGCGGGGTGGAAGGATCATGGTACTGGTTCGTAGGGATTGTGTTGAGATGATGGAGGCACAGAGCACTACTCGTGGAGGAACCACGAGTAGGGGCACGCGTGATACGGTTTGCGGATGCAACCACTGCGCTACTCGATCAACATCACGCTCGACGGCTGCTGCGATCATTTGGCGGGGATGCCGGATGAGGAACTGCATCGGCATGCCGCGGCGAGTATTGCGGGGGCGAGTGGGCTGCTGTTTGGGCGGGTGACGTATCAGATGATGTTGGAGGCGTGGCGCGTGCCGGATGGGATTGTGGTGCGGAGTGGGCCGGAATGGATGAAGCCGTTTGCGTTGACGATTGATGCGGCGAAGAAGTATGTGGTGTCGAGCACGCTGGCGCGGGTGGATTGGAACTCAGAGCTTGTGCGCGGCGATCTTGCGGAGGCGGTGATGAAGCTGAAGCGGGAGCCGGGGAAGGGGTTGTTGACGGGGGGCGTGACGCTGCCGCGGCGGCTGGCGGAGCTTGGGTTGATTGATGAGTATGAGTTCTTGGTGCATCCGCGGATTGCGGGGCGTGGGCCGCAGGTGCTGTCGGGGCTGACGAAGTTTGTGGATTTGAAGCTGGTGGAGAAGAGAGAGATGGGGTCGGGGATTGTGGTGTTGAGGTATGGGAAGAGGTGAGAATTGGGGATGTGGGATGTGGGATGTGGGATGTGGGAGTGCGGAGTAGGAAGGTGCTTCGACTGCGGGCGCAACTTTGTTGAGCGCACTCCCACCCCCAACCCCCTCCCTCGGGAGGGGGCTCCTGAAATCACTTAAAGACTTCGAAGACCGCTCGCGGCTTGTCGGATTTCTGCTTGGCCGGATCGGGGTCCGCGGCTTTGGCTCGTGCGGCGTCGATCTTCTTTTCTTTGATGAGGAACTCGACGACGGTGTCGGCGCGTTTCTTGGCGAGGGCGTCGATGCGCTCGGGGGGCAACTTGGTTGCTTCGATGAGCTGCTTTTCCATTTCTTCGAGCGGCGGGGGCTGCGCGGCGTCGGAGCCGATGCGGCGGACCGATGGAGGCGGGGGCTGGTTGGCGGCTTTGGCCTTTTCGACTTGCAGTTGATCGAAGGCGATCATGGTCTGGTCTTTGAGCTGTTGGTCGCTCAGTTTCTGCGGCGCGGCACCGGGCTTGGGTTTGCCGAAGGTATTGGCGGCGTAACCCTCGTGCAAGATCTGGCGGCGGAGTTCGAGGCTGTCGGATTCTTCTTCGATCTGGCCGCGCACCGAGAGCGAGATGCCGGGGCGGGCTTCCATGCCTTTGGCGAGGGAGTCCAGGGCGGAGATGGATTCGGGGGAGAGTTCGAAGCTGCCGGCGGCGAAGGTGACTTGAGAGAGGTCTTGTGTGCCGCCACCGAAGATGGCGCCGAGGATCTGGAAGGGGGCGGTTGCGGCTTTGACGAGGAGGCCGGTGAAGGCTTGCCAGATGACGCCACCAAGGCTGAACTTGGGATCGGAGAGTTCGCCGCTGACGGGGATGCGGCTTTTGATCTGATCGTTGGAATCGCGGAGGAGCGCGAGGCCGAGTTCGAGCGGGGCATCGATGGCGTCTTTACTCTTGACGCGCTCGCCGAGTTTGAGGTGATCGAAGGCGAAGTCGATCTCGCCGCTCATCTTGTCGTTTTCGATTTTGATCGGGATGGTGGTGGTCATGCGGCCGTCGGCCATCTGGTAGCCGAGGAAGCGGCCGGTCGGGCCGGAGTAGGGCGGGACGGGGACGGTTGTGAGTGCGACTTTGATGTTTGCGGCGGGGGCTTCTTTGAAGGCGTCGAGCGTGCCGGTGAGGGCGAACTTGCCGCTGTTGTTGACTTTGGCGGCGATGTCGATCTCGGAGGGGGCGCTGCCGGAGGTGTTGAAGGGGGCGGCGGTGACTGTGATGTCTTCGGCTGCGATGACTGTTGCGGGCGTGGTGGGGGTTGAGGAAGCGTCGGTGAGTTCGATGCTGCTGCCGGTCATTTCGAAGCGATCGAGATTGATGTTGAAGGGGATGAGGCCGGCGAGGGTGAGTTTGCGGCGCTCGGTTGGTGCGGGTTCTTTGGTGAAGCCTTCGGGCGGGATCATGGGCGGAGCGGCTTTGAGAGTGAGGGCATCGACGCTGACGAGCGCGGCGGCGATGGATTTGTCGGCGGTGTTGAGTTTGAGTGTGTTGACCTTGGCCCCGGCCACTGAGAGCGCGGCGTTGCCGAATTTTTCGGTACCGGCTTTGACGGCGGAAGCGGAGGCATCGCCACTGAGATTGATTGCGGGATCGGAACCGGGGGCTGCGTTGACGGCGAGATCGCCTTTGAAATCTGCCGCGCCGACACCTGCGGTGATGGGGCCGAAGGCGTCGCTCGCGCTGGCTTCGACGTTGCCGAGGGAGGCTGCGCCGGTGTAGTTGATGTTGACGCCGCCTGCGCTGGCGCGGAGGAGCGCGAGCGTGCCATCAACGCCGAGTGTGCCGATGCCGGCTTTGGTGTCGCCGGTTTGCGGGAGCGGCGCGGCGGCGGTGAAGGCTTCGCCCTTGATCGTGCCTTTCCATTTGATATCGATGTCGGCGGCGGCGGTGGTGTCGAGGGTTGCTTCGCTCTGGATGTCGAGGGACTTCGCGCCGAGGACGACTTCTTTCTTTTCGCTGGATTCGAAGGCGAGGGGCGCGAGAACGGTGCGGCCGGTCCATGCGGTTTTCGCGCCGCCTTCGAATGGGAGTTCGGCGCGGAAATCGCCCTTGAGAGAGAGGATGGTGTTGCCGAGGCGTGCGGGCGGGAGGGGGGCGAGGGCTGAGGCGGGGATGTAGGGAGATGCCGCGGCTGCGTTGAGGCCCGAGCCTTCGATGGAGCCGACGATTTTGCGCGGGAGCGGATCGATGGTGCCCTTGACGGAGACTGTTCCATCCTGCTCGACTTTGGCGGAGAGCGTGAAGGGCGTGACGAATTTTTCGGAGCTCTTGATGGGGCCGGCGTGGATGGTCACTTCGGAAGTGGAGAGCTTGACGGCTTCGGGCGCGTTGAGATCGGCGAAGGAGTGGCGGTGACCGGAGAGGTCGAAGGCGGCGAGCTCGATCGACCAGGGGTTTTGGATGTCGGAGATGAGACGTTCGAGTCCGGTGAGAAGGCGGACGATGGGGTAGGGGATTGCGGCGACATCCTGATGGGTGATGTGCTCGACGGGCGGGAGCTGGGTTTCGGGGCGGGCTTCGCTGAGGAGCGCATCGGCGACGCGCTGGGGGACCGACTTGCCCTTGCTGAGCTCGAAGAGACTTTCGCCTCCGGTGATGTCGATCTTGGCGATGGAGATGGAGCGTGCGTCGGCGTCGGCGATGATGTCGGTAGCGACGATGTTGTCGGCGCTGGCGTCGGCGCGGCCCTTGAGGAGTTCTTGCCAGGGGACGATGAGCTTGGGTGCGGCCACGGTGGCGGTCGAGATGTGGACTTTCGCGATGCGAGGCGACGCGGCGGGCGCGAACTCGTAGCTGAGCTTTGCACCGACGGTCGCGCCTTCGAGGCTGATGTCGGTGTAACGCATGATGTAGGGCATCCAGCGCGAGGCGACGATGCCTTCGGCGGTGATGTCGCCCTTGCTGGTGAGCGGATTGACCTGGAGCGAGCCCGACCAGGTAACCTTGGCGCCGTCGTCGGTGGAGAACTCGATCTTCATCGGGTTCACCTTGTCGGGCTGGGTATCGACGTTGGTGATGCGGAAGTTGGCGCCGTGGACGATGCGCTCGAAGGGCTTGGGCGTGCTGAGGTCGCGGACTTCGGCTTCGCCGTTTTCGACGGCGAGATCGAGGACGACGAGACGCGGGAGTTTTTTGAGGGGCTCTTTGGGCTTTGCGTTGGGATCGGGCGGCGTGGGCTTCAGGAGTTTGACGAGCGAGATCGTGCCGTCCTGCTCGATGGTGGACTTGATGAAGGGGGCGGAGACTTTGACCTCATCAAAGTGCCAGCCCCGCGAGAAGATGGTGTCGAGGGTTTGGAAGTTGGCGCTGAACTTGTCGAGGGCGAGGGCCTTGGCCCCGGCGGAATCTTTGATTTCGAGCTTGTCGAGTTCGAGGAAGAAGGAGAATGGATTGGTGTACGCGCGCTCGAGGGTGATCGTGCCGTTCAGGCGCTTGCCGACCTGAGGGATGATGACCTTGCGGATGATGAGGGGGACAGCGAAGAAGCCGAAGAGCGTGTAGAGGACGAGGGCGATCGGCAGGTACACAAGGGCGAAGCGCTTCTTGCGGGACCAGCGGGGCTTGGTTGAGGCGGGGGGCGGATTCTGAGTGCTTGGTGTGGAACCGGCCGCGGGGGGAGTCTTCGAAGGCATGAGATGTTTATATCACGCCAGTAAAACGGGCGGGAGGAGAGGCGGCAGGCCGGGGGAGGCGGAAGCGGCGCGAACTCAATTGTGATCATCGCCGTCCGGCTGGGCGATGCTCGACTTTGCCTTCCATTCGGCGGCCCTGGCGTCGAAACCCTTGCCGGGTTCGGCCTTGTCGCGGGCGGTGTAAAAGAGGACGAGCGAGGCGGTCATCTGGCGCGTGATGTTGTGATCTTCGCCGAGCGCCTTGCCCGCGATCTCGCGGGCTTCGAGGAGGAAGGGTTCGGCTTCGGCGTAGCGCCCGAGGTCGCTGAGGCAGGAGCCGTACCAGCCGAGGGCGTAGGCGGTCCCGGGGTTGTCGGGCGTGAGCACCTTTCGGGAGGAGCGGACGGCGCGTTCGAGGTAGGGGAGCGCCTCGGTGCACTTGCCGTCGGCGCGGAGCGCGGCACCCATGTTGGCGATGGAGGTGATGGTGTCGGGATGTTCTTCGCCCAGGACGCGGATGCTGACTTCGAGCTCGGCTTTGGAGCGCGCGAGGGCTTTCTCGCGCAGGCCGAGGGCGCGGTAGGTGGACGAGAGGTTGTTCATCACGGTGAGCGTTTCGGGATGATCGGGCCCGAGCACGCGTGTGCGGGCCTCGAGTAGGCGTTCGCCCAGATCGCGAGAGCGTTGCAGGCGCTGCTGCTTGAGTTCCGACGGGGCGGAGCGATCCTGCATGGCGGCCCAGTAGAGCATCCACGCGAGGTTGGCCTTCAGTTCGAGGCTGAGCGGGTGGTCCGGCCCCGAGAGTTTTTCCTGCGTTGCGAGTGCGTCCAGGTAGAGTTTCTCGGCCTCGTCGAAGCGGCCGAGATCGGTCTCCATCGTCGCGAGGGTGTTCATGGAGCTGACGGTGTCGGAGTGCGCCTTGCCGGGAGAGATTAGGCGGGCGGCGAGCACCTCACGCACGAGTGCCGCGGCTTCGGCGGAGCGGGACTGCGCTGCGTAAAGGACGGCGAGGACGTCGATGCTCTGGAGCGTGATGGGGTGCCGGCGGCCGAAGAGTTTTTCGTTTTCGGCGATGGCCGCGGTGAGGAGCGCGTCGGCTTCGGGGTGCTTTCCGGCCTTGATGAGCGCGGATCCGAGATCGTTGATGGTGCGTCGGGTCTCTTCGTCCGATGCGCCGAGCTCGCGTTGGCGGAGGGCGAGGGCTTCGCGGAGATGGCGCTCTGATTCGGTGTATTCGCCCAGGCCCGTGTAGGTGCGCCCGATCGTGGCGTGCAGGCGTGCGGCGATGAGCGGGCGATCGCTGAACTTGCTTCCCAGGGATTTCGCGGCCTCGTCGAGGACTTTGCGGACGGTGACGTCTTTGCCCTGCGTGAGCGGATCGGCGGCGCCGAGCATGTCGTCGAGAAACTGAACGGTCGCCTGCGATTCGGCGAGGCGTGCGCTGGCGGCGCGCTCTGCCTCGGTTGCCCGCGCGGCTTCGGCGAGTGCGCTTGCACGCTGCTGATTGGCCATCACCAAACCGACGGACGTGCCGACGACGCCGAGCAGAAGCGTCGCGGCGACCGCGAGGCCGCCACCGACCACGAGCTTGTGGCGCCGGACGAACGTCTTGACTCGATAGATGGAACTGGGCGGCGCCGCGACGACGGCTTCGCCCCGCAGGTAGCGCCCGATGTCGGCGGCGAGCCCGTTGGCGGTTTCGTACCGGCGAGCGCGGTCCTTTTCGATCGCCTTCATCACGATCCAGTCGAGTTCGCCCTTGAGGGCCGTCCCGAGCTGGCGTGGCTCGGTCCGGCGCGACGCGGCGACGGCGGCGATCGTGCCCACGGATTCGGAGAGCCGGGTGGAAGGGCGGGGAGGATCGACATCGCGGAGGATGCGCTGGACCTGGCCGAAGGCGGCGGAACGCAGCTCCTTGCCGCTGAAGGGGGTGGAGCCGGTGAGCAGTTCGTAGAGCACGACGCCCAGGGCGTAGATGTCGGTGCGGGTGTCGATGTCCATGCTGCCCTCGGCCTGCTCGGGGCTCATGTATTCGAGGGTGCCGATGAGCTGTTGCTGCTGGGTGTAGAGGGTCTTGTCGGTGAGCTTGCTGGCGAAGGCCTTGGCGATGCCGAAGTCGATGACCTTGGCGCGGGGCGTGCCGTCCTGCATCGAGACGAGGATGTTGGTGGGCTTGATATCGCGATGGATGATGCCCTTGGTGTGGGCGTGCTGCACGGCGGCGCAGACATCGGCGAAGAGCGTGAGCCGGTCTTCGATGCCCAGCCGGTTGCGATCGCAGAACGTGTCGATCGGTTCACCGGGGCAGAGCTCCATCGCGAAGAAGGGGCGGCCGGTTTCGGTCGCGCCGGCGTCGAAGACCTTGGCGATGCACGGGTGATCGAGAATGGCGAGGGCCTGTCGCTCCTGCTCGAAGCGGGCAACGACCTGGGCCGTGTCCATGCCCAGCTTGATGATCTTGAGCGCGACGCGGCGCTTGACGGGCTTCTCCTGCTCGGCCATGAAGACCGAGCCGAAGCCGCCTTCGCCGATGAGCTGGAGAAGCTTGTACTGCCCGATGCGCGCGCCGGGGATTTCCTGGAGATAGGCGGGATCGGTGACCGGGGCCTCGCCGACCGTGACGGCGTCGTCGCGCGGGGAGGCGCGGAACCCGGATGGGTCTTGTGATTGCGGATTCGTCATGCGGCGAGCGACCGGAATTGGGAGACTGTCTTCTGCGCGAGTTTATCCGAATCGGGTTTGGAAGGCGGCTCGCTTTGCCCCGAAGACCCGGGCGGGCTTCCAAACGAAACGGGGCCGCCAAGAGGCGACCCCGTGTCACGCGAGAATGGGCAGAGCCGGACTTGAACCGGCAACCCCAGCATTTTCAATGCTGTGCTCTACCGATTGAGCTATCTGCCCGGAAAGTAGAGGCGGAAGAGTAGACGCGGAACGCGGAGCGTCAAGGGGGAAGAAGGCATTGGGTATGGGGCGGCGGGCACGCGGGATAGAGGGGGCCGGATTGAACTCCTTCGGACTGTTCGTGGCGGAAAGCGTTCCGCGATCAATCTCCAGCGGTTGCTCCAGTGGTCGGCTCCAGCGGCCGGCGTGCGGCCGCGGCCGGTAACATGCGGGCAACATGGAAGGCGAACGCGGGCCGGCGGAAGCCGGGAACATTCTTGAAGTGCGAGACTTGCTCGTGCGATTTCCGAGGCGGTCGGGGTTGCTCGGGCGGCGCACGGGCTGGACCAACGCGGTCGATGGGGTCTCCTTCGATATCGAGGCCGGGCGGACGCTTGGGTTGGTCGGCGAGTCGGGTTGCGGGAAGACGACGGTTGGGCGCGCGGTGCTGGGGTTGATCCCGGCGGCGGGTGGAGCGGTCCGGTTTGAGGGGGCGGATCTGCGGCACGCCCGCGGGGCGCGGCTGCGGGCGAAGCGTCGTGAGATGCAGATGGTGTTCCAGGATCCCGGTGGTTCGCTGAACCCGCGGATGCGCATCGGTGCGATCGTGGGGGAGCCGCTGCTTGTACACGGCGTAGAGCGCCGGGGCGATGCGCTGCTCCGGCGGGTCGGGCTGCTGCTGGAAAAGTGCGGCATGCCCGCGGATGCGGTGGATCGGTACCCGCACCAGTTTTCAGGGGGACAGAAGCAACGGATCGCGATCGCGCGGGCGATTGCGCTCTCGCCCCGGCTGATCGTGTGCGATGAGCCGACGAGCGCGCTGGATGTTTCGGTCCAGGCGCAGATTCTGAATCTGCTGAAGGACCTGCAGCGGGAACTCGGCATGTCGTATCTGTTTATCAGCCACGACATGAATGTCATGCAGCATGTCTGCGATCGCATCGCCGTCATGAACGGGGGCAGAATCGTCGAGGAAGGACCGGCGGACCGCGTGCTTTCGTCGCCCCGGGACGAATACACGAAGCGGCTCCTGAGCGCCGTGCCGGTCGCCGATCCGAGGCGGCGGGCGGGCTAAAGAAGAATCGCAGATCGCAAATGGGCAAATCGCAAAGAGGAAAAGGCCAAAGCAGCGTTGTGCTGCGGCACAGGTTGCCGGATGGGTCGGTGCATCTGGACTGGATGATCGAGCGGTCGGATGCGGCGGCGGGGCTGATTTCGTTTCGGGTGGATGTGGGCGTCGATCTCTCGAAGGCGGGCGGGTTTGCGGCGGAACGGATCGGCGACCACCGGCGGGACTATTTGACGTACGAGGGCGCGGTTTCCGGCGGGCGGGGGGAGGTCGAGCGCATCGCGGAGTTTGGGGTCTTGGAATTGGTCGAGTCTGTCGGGGGGCTTCGTGTCGATTTGGAGCGGGGCACTTCGGGTGTCCGAATGCGATGGACCGGGGAGCAGGAGATTGGGCCACGCTGGAAGTTTGTCGGTGTGGTATGCTGAAACCGTTCCATCTGCAGCACTAGCACCAAAGGGGAGCATTTCATGCGTCAGCCTTTGCAATCGCCGGATGCGTTTGGGAATACGAATGGCGGGGGT
>JAFLCN010000032.1 GCA_017303555.1 Planctomycetota bacterium | reverse complement strand
CATCCCACCCCCCAGCCCAAACCGCTTCACTTGCGGGCGCCAGAAGCGAGTTGGCGGGAAAATTCGCGCCTATCATCTCGACCCGGGTCTGGGCGCAAGAGTCGGCCCGGATTTCGCCGCAATTGTTTCGAGGTTTGCCATGAAGAACGACATCCATCCCCGCTATTTCAACAACTGTCAGGTCTACCACAACGGCCAGGTCGTCATGACTGTTGGCGCGACTGTGCCGGAAATGCACGTCGAAGTGTGGTCGGGCTCGCATCCGTTCTTCACGGGAAAGAATGTGTTTGTGGACTCGGCGGGGCGCGTTGAGAAGTTCCAGAAGAAGTTCGCCACGGGCTACTTCGGGCAGAAGGAAAAGGCCGAAGCCGAGCGCAAGGCCGCGATCGCTGCCGCGGACAAGGCTGCTGCCGAAGAGCGGGCCGCGAACAAGGCCGCGCGGGCCGCTGCCGCCGCCAGCAAGCCCAAGAAGCCGGCTCCGAAGCCCGCTCCGGAAGCGGCCCCGGCCGAAGCCAAGCCGGCCGCTGATTCGGCCCCGACCGCCTGATTTTCTCGCAGGTACAACCCACCGGCCCGGCACGATCGTGCCGGGCCGGTGTCTTTTTGGGGCTGGTACCAGACCGTTCGGCATCGCGGGCGGCCTTCGACCGATCCGAATTGGAGACTCGAACCAATTCTTTCATCCTTTGATCCGGATGAACGGATGGATATAGTCGGAGGCAGGGAAACGACTCCCGATCCCCTCCAGCTCCTGTCCGCCCCCGCTGCTGTTACCGGAACCAAGGACGACCGCCCCATGCCTAGCCGCTTTCTCCAGGAACTCTCCAAACGCGTCCTCGTCTTCGACGGCGGCATGGGCACGCAGATTTACTCCCGAAATCTCTCGGTCGAGAAGGACTACTGCGGCTGCGAGAACTGCACCGACATCCTGGTCAAATCGCGGCCGGACGTCATTCAGGACATCCATGAGGATTACCTGAAGGCGGGAGCGGACGTGGTGGAGACCGACACGTTCGGCGCGAACAAGCTCGTTCTGAGCGAATTCGATCTGACGGAGCAGTGCTACGACCTTTCGAAGCGCGGCGCGGAAGTGGCGAGAGCGGCGTGCGACAAGCACAGCACGAAAGACAAGCCCCGGTTTGTGGCGGGGTCGATGGGGCCGGGAACGAAGCTGATCACGCTGGGGAACACGCACTGGGCGGAAATGTTTGATTCGTACAGGGAGCAGTGCCGCGGCATGATTGCGGGCGGGATCGACTGCTTCATGATCGAGACATCGCAGGATCTGCTGCAGGTGAAGTGCGCGATCGAGGCGTGTCTGGCGGCGCTTGATGAAGTTGGAAAGACGACTGCGGACATTCCGATCTTGTGTAGCGTGACGATCGAGACGACGGGGACGATGCTGCTTGGGTCGTCGATCGAGACGGCTGCCGCGGCGCTTGCGCAGTATCCGATCACGTCGCTGGGTCTGAACTGTGCGACCGGTCCGACGGAGATGGCGGAGCATGTGCACTGGCTCGGCAAGAACTGGGCGAATGTGCGCGGCCGCAAGACGTTGAACGGAGAGGAACGCCGCGTCAGTGTGCTGCCGAATGCGGGACTTCCGGTACTGCATGAAGGGAAGACGGAGTATCCGCTGAAGCCGCAGCCGTTTGTCGAAGCGATGCTGAAGTTCGTCGAAGAGGCGGGCGTGAACATCGTCGGCGGCTGCTGCGGCACGACGCCGGCGCACATCAAGCTGCTTTCGGAAGCGGTTGGATCGCGCCCGGCGTACACGATCGCGAAGAACAACCCGAAGCCCGGCGCAACGAGCCTTTACAGCGTGACGGACTATCGGCAGGACAATTCGTTCCTGATCGTCGGCGAGCGGATGAACGCGAGCGGCAGCCGCGCGTTCAAGACGTTGCTGGAAAAGGAAGCCTGGGACGACATCATCTCGCTGGCGCGTGAGCAGGTGCGTGAGGGCGCGCACGTACTGGACCTGAACGTCGATTACGCCGGCCGCGACAACGTGCGCGACATGGAAGAGATCGTCAAGCGGGTGGTGCGTCAGGTGGATGCCCCGCTGATGATCGACAGCACGCAGATCAAGACGATCGAGGCGGGGCTGAAGCACGCGGGCGGCAAATGCATCGTGAACTCGGCGAACTTCGAAGACGGCGAAGAGAAGTTTGATCAGATTCTGGAGATGTGCCGCACGTATGGCTCGGCGATTTTGATCGGCTCGATTGACGAGGACAAGCAGGCTTCGATGGCGCGCACGGCCGAACGCAAGCTCTCGATCGCGGCGCGAGGATTCAAACGGGCAACCGAGAAATTCGGCATGGACCCGAGCGATGTGATGTTTGATCCGCTGGTGCTGCCGATCTCGACGGGTATGGAGAGCGACCGGCGGTCGGCGCTCGAACTGATCGAGGGCATCAAGAAGATCAGTGCGGCGTTCCCGGAGAGCCAGAGCATCGTCGGGCTTTCGAACGTGAGTTTCGGTCTCAATCCGGTTGCGCGCGTGGTGCTGAACTCCGCGTTCCTGCACGAGCTTCGCGAAGCGGGCCTGACCGGCGCGATCGTGCACGCGAGCAAGATTCTGCCGAGCAACAAGATTGATCCGGCGCACTGGCAGGCGACGCTCGATCTCATTTACGACCGGCGTTCGAAGGCGGCCGGGGGCACGGGCGTACCCGCGGGCAAGCCCGAAGATTTCGACCCACTGCAGGCGTTCATCGAGTTCTTCAAGGACGCACAGACGGCGAAAGTGCAGAAGAAGTCGCTCGCCGATCTTCCGGTTGAGGAGCGCATGCGCTCGCACATCATCGATGGCGAGAAACAAGGCCTCAAAGAGTGCCTCGATGCTGCGCTCCAGAAGTACAAGCCGCTGGCGATCATCAACGATCACCTGCTCGAGGGCATGAAGACCGTCGGCGAGCTCTTCGGCTCGGGCAAGATGCAGTTGCCGTTCGTGCTCCAGAGCGCGGAAGTCATGAAGATGGCCGTCGCGCAGCTCGAGCCCCTGATGGAGCGCGTGCAAGGCTCGGACAAAGGCAAGATCGTGCTCGCAACGGTGAAGGGCGACGTGCACGACATCGGCAAGAACCTGGTCGACATCATCCTCACCAACAACGGCTATAAGGTTTTCAACATCGGCATCAAGCAGCCGATCGGCGCGATCGTCGAGGCGTTCAAGCAGCACAAGGCCGATGCGATCGGTCTCTCCGGACTGCTCGTCAAGAGCGTGAACGTGATGGAAGAGAACATCGTCGAGATGAACGGCATCGGGCTCGATGTTCCGCTCATCCTCGGCGGCGCGGCTCTCACGCGCCACTACTGCGAAAGCCACCTGCGCTCCCAGTACAAGGGCGAGTGCTTCTACGGCAAGGACGCCTTCGAAGGCCTCCGCACGATGGACATGATCATGTCCGGCAAGATGGATTCGCTCGCGACCGAGATCGAAGACCGTCTCGGCAAGCGCTCCAAGGCCGAAGAAGCAATCAATCAGACCCGCATCGCCAAGCTCGCGGCGATCAATTCCGCCGACAAAGATGGCGGCGGCCTCCCCGCCGCGACGCAGGAATTCGTGCGGTCATCGGTTTCCACGACCGTTGCGATTCCCAAGGCGCCGTTCTGGGGCACGCGCGTCGCGGAAGGCCTGAACCTCGACCAGATTTTCCCCTTCATCAACCCCGTCGCGCTCTTCCGCGGCCAGTGGCAGATGAAAAAGGGCGCGATGAGCGAATCCGAGTACGACGCGCTCATCGAAGACAAAGTGCTGCCCGTGTTCGAAGCGCTCAAGGAAAAGTGCAAGCGCGAGAAGATCCTTTTGCCCGCGGCGGTCTACGGCTACTTCCCGTGCAACGCGGACAAGAACGACCTTGTCATCTTCGATCCGCAGGATCACTCGCGTGAGATCGAGCGATTCACGTTCCCGCGTCAGCCCGACAAGAAACGCCTCTGCATCAGCGATTTCTTCCGCCCGATCGAATCGGGCGAGCGCGACATCGTGGCGTTCCACTGCGTGACGATGGGCAAGAAGGCCAGCGAAGCCGCGCAGGAACTCTTCCAGAAGAACGACTACACCAACTACCTCTATCTCCACGGCATCGGCGTCGAGAGCGCGGAGGCCCTCGCCGAGATGTGGCACAAGCGCATCCGCCAGGAGCTCGGCATCGCCAACGACGATTCGCCCCGCGTCAAAGAGCTCTTTACGCAGCACTATCGAGGCAGCCGCTATTCCTTCGGCTACCCGGCGTGCCCCGAAATGAGCGATCAGGAGAAGCTCTTCCGTCTGCTCCAGCCCGAACGCATCGGCTGCGTGCTCACCGAAAACTGGCAGATCGATCCGGAACAGAGCACGAGCGCGATCGTGGTGCATCATCCGGAGGCGAAGTACTTCAACGTTTAGGAAGTCGATGCTTCCGTGATGTGCGCAGCGGCCGCACTATCCCGGCGAGCTGCGCCGCCGGAGCATCCAGATCAGCACCGGTCCGCCGATGAGCGCGGTCAGCACGCTGATGGGAAGCCGTCCCGAGCCGAGATCAACGGTGCGCACCAGCGCATCGGCGAAGACGACCATCGCGCCGCCCAGCAACGCGGAGCCGACGAGCAAGGGACGATGATTCGGACCGATGAGCTGACGCACGAGGTGCGGGCAGACAAGGCCGACAAAGGCAACCGGCCCGGCGATGGCGAATGTCACCGAAGTGAGCACACCGGCGAGGAGAAACAGCTCCACGCGCAGAATGCCCAGACGAACCCCGAGCGATCTCGCCTCGTCGTCCGAGAGCGACGCCACATCCATCGCGTTGCCGCGCGACCAGGCGCGGGCGCCGCAAAGAACGGTGACAGCGCCCGCCTTGGCAATCCCCCCCCACTGCACATCGTCGTTGATCGCACCGAGCAGAAGACGCGACGCGGCGACTCCGCGATCGGGGAGCAACTGCTGTATCAGCGAGATGCAGGCCGCGGCGATGATGCCCACGACCACGCCGGTGAGGATCAGCGTGACCGGTTCGATCATGCCCCGGCGTTGACTGAGCATGTACGTCAGGCCGAGCGCCCCGACAGCGCCGGGCAGCGCCACGCCCGCGCCGATGTTCGCCATGCCTGTCTGAGCGATTCCCAGGCCCGCGTGGTATGCGCCCAGTTGCCAGAGCATCACGGCGACGCCCGCGCCGCTCGACATCCCGAGCAACTCCGGAGAAGCGAGCGGATTCCGAAACAGGCACTGGAGCAGCACGCCCGCGAATCCCAGCCCCGCGCCCACCACGAGGCCTGCCGCGGCACGCTCCACGCGGAATTGCATGACCTGGTCGGAAAGCACGGGCCCGCCCACGCGGCAACGGAGCCAGAAGGCCAATCCGGCCAGCAGCGTCAAGCAGAAAAGGATGGTCCAGGCTCGGGGGCGCACGGTGCGGAGGTTAGTCGAAAGCCTCGCCAATCGCAGGGGGCCGACGTACCATCCCTCCCCATGCCGCGCGGCCGGGGATTCCCTTTCGGGGGCGTCCTTCGGAAAGCCTGCCGGCAAAGGGACTTTGGAGATTCGCCGTGGCTTCCACCTTCCGCTGCCGCCTCGTGACACCCGCCGCCCGCTTGTTCGATGAAACCGTGTCGAGCGCGGTGGTGCCGATGTGGGACGGGCTGATGGGTTTCCTTCCCGGTCGCGCCCCGATCCTGGGAAAGCTGGGCATCGGCGAATTGAAGCTGGAGTTTGCCGGAAGCGCGAAGACCCCGGGCAACTACTTCATCGACGGCGGCGTGCTGCAGATGGCGGAGAACGAACTCACGATCCTCGCGGAACGGGCGACGCCCGTGGCCGATCTGAACGCGGCCGACGCGGAGGCGCAGCTCTCGAAAGCCGAGGCGGAGCGCGTTTCGCTCGAAGATCCGAGCCGCGAAGCCAAGAGCAAGCGGCGTGAACGCGAGATCCGCTCCGCGACGGAGAAGGTTCGCCTGGCTCGCGGCAAGAAGATCGGCTGATTTCTTTTCTTCGAGAACCGTGCCGGACCGGCATCAGCGATGCGACTTGCGCGTCATCGCACGATCCATGTCGCGCTTGGCTTCGCGATCCTTGATGGAATCGCGTTTGTCGTGTTTGGCTTTGCCCTTGGCGACACCGATGAGCAGCTTGGCGAATCCGTTCTTGAAATAGAGCTTCAGGGGGACGATGGTCATTCCCTTGACGTCGGATTCCTTCGCGAGCTTCAGGATTTCCTTCTTGTGCGCAAGCAGCGGGCGGACGCGGGTCGGGGCGTGTTGGCGGCCGTTTCCGAGCGGGCCGGCGGGCGCGTACTCGCCGATGTTGGCGCTGTGGAGCGTCAGTTCGAGAGGGTTGGCGCTGGCGCGAACGTAACCCTCGGCGAGCGAAACAAAGCCGGCGCGGACGCTCTTGACCTCGGTGCCGCGGAGCGCGATCCCGACTTCGAACGTTTCACCGATTGTGTACTCGAACCGGGCGCGCCGGTTCTCGATCGTCGGTTCGGGGGCTTTGTCGTCGCGTTTGCCCATGGGAAAGCGGTTCAACAGAGAGAGAGAGAGAGAGAGAGAGAGAGAGAGGGGAAGAGACGGAAAGTGGCGCGACTCGATCACTCGAAGCGGACCGTGTTTCGCAGGATGCCGAGGTGCCCCACTTCAACCTCGACGACATCGCCCTGCTTGAGGTAGATCGGAGGAGTACGTGCAAAGCCGACGCCGCTGGGCGTGCCCGTCATGATCAGCGTGCCGGGGAGGATCGTGGTGCCGCGGCTGATCTCGTGGACGAGCGTGGCAACATCGAAGATCATGTCGTTGGTGTTGGCGTCCTGCAGCAACGCGCCATTGACCTTTGTGGTCAGGCGGAGATTCTGCGGGTCTTTCACTTCGGACGCGGGGACCAGCGTCGGCCCGATCGGGCAGAATGTGTCAAAGCTCTTGCCGCGGCAGAACTGGCCGCCCGATCCATCCTTCTGCCACCAGCGAGCCGAGACGTCGTTGGCGGAGCAGTATCCGAGCACGGCCTTCAACGCGTCGGCCTTGGAAATGTCCTTGGTCTTCTCGCCGATCACCACACCGAGCTCGACTTCGAAGTCTACCTGCGGGCGATCCTGGCAAATCTTCGGAACGACAATCGCGTCGCCATTGAGGCACGCCGACATCGGGTTCTTGGTGAACAGCATGGGGCGCTCGGGCACACCCTTGCCCTGCTCTTCCGCGTGCTTGGCGTAGTTCATGCCGACGCCGATGATGTGACGGATCGGCAGCAGCTTGTTGCCGGGAAGCTCGATGGAAACGCCGAATTCGGAACGGACGATGTTCATGGCTCATCGTATGAGCAAGAGGCCAAGTGGCCAAAGTGCCAAAGGGGCAAATTGAGAGACGAAACGGAAGAAAAGCCGTCAGGCGAGGTCGATTGTGCCCGGATCGGGGCAGAGGCCTGCGGCAGCGCCTTCTGTGAGGAGGCGCTGAATGGCAGCGCGACCCTTGTCGCCCATGTCGAGCGTTTCGGGCGTGACGTACATGCGGCAATAACGATCGACGCGTTCGAGCGTCGGGGCCTCGCCGGTGTTGCCGGCGCGGGTGACGTTGGCGAGCGCGAAGGGCAGCGTGTAGCGCGTCGATTCGTCGCGGTGCTCCATGGAGTAAGCGACGCTTTGCATCAGCAAGCGGGCAACTTCTGCAACCGTCCCCGCGCCGTGCAGCCGATCGAGATCGCGTCGGATTGCGTTCACGCCCAGCGGAGTCAGCAGGCCGGATTTGGCCTTCCACCATGCGCCGACATCGAGCATCATCCGCAGGCCCGCATCGGCGAACGTGAGTTGCCCTTCGTGGATCACAAGGCCCGCATCCACCTCGCGGCGGGCGACGGCACCGATGATCTTCTCGAACGGCAGCTCGACGAAGCGTTCTCGCTGCTTGGCGATCTCTGGACCGAGCACGAGGCCGAGCAGAAGAAACGCGGTGGTCTGCATGCCGGGGACGGCGATGCGCACGCCGGGCTTCTTGAGGCAATCTTCGCAGGAGAGTTTGATTGAGTCCGCATCCTGGTCGCCACGCACGACGACCTTGGGTCCGTATCCATCGCCAAAAGAGCCGCCGCAGGACGTGATGACGTAGCGATCCTTCACATCGGCGTACGCGCGGGCCGAGAGCGCGGTGATTTCAAGATCACCCTCTCGCGCGGCACGCTTGTTGAGCACATGAATGTCCGCGGGGAGCGCGTTGAATCGGAATCGCCCGGTATCGATGCACGGTTTGCCCGCTTCGCCGGGCTGGGGCGAACCATCGGGATTGATCTTGCCCGTCAGAGGCCACCACATGAAGGCGTCGTCGGGGTCGGGGGAGTGGGCGAGGGTGAGGGGAATAGGAAGGGGCATTCGCGGATGTTACGCCCGAGAACGGGCAATGACCGGTGTGGCACAAATTGACACAGAGCCGGTTCTGAAGTACGCTTTCTCTATGGCATCGCGTAAAACCCTGAATGTCTCATTGACCGCCGAGCTCCAGCGCTTCGTGGACCGTCGCGTCGCGTCGGGTCGCTATCAGACCGCGAGCGAAGTCGTGCGTGATGGCCTCAGACTGCTTGAAGATCGCGAACGAGCAACCGATCGCGATATCGACAGCATGAAGCGCAAGATCTCGTCCGGACTCAAGCAGGCCCGCGCCGGCGAAGTGCTCGACGGCGACGAAGTGCTCGCGGCACTCCGTCGGCGGACCGCCGCACGAAGGCGTAAGGCCGGATGAGTTCTCGATTCGTCCTCACGCCCGACGCGGCGGACGACCTTGGGGCGATCGTCAAGTACGTGCAAGTGGGCAGCCCCGCAAACGCCGTTCGGCTCATCGACGATTTTGAATCGACGTTTCGGCTGATTGCTCGACGACCGAGAATCGGCCATCGCCGAACCGACTTGGCGGACGAAGCGCTTCGCATCTTTCCCGTCCATTCGTTCGTGGTCATCTACAGGCCCGAGACAAAGCCGCTGGAGATCATCAGGATTCTGCACGGTGCTCGTGACCTGCGAGCGTTGTTTTCGAATCGCGAGTGATCTTCCACGCCGCACCGCATTCCGGGCACACCACGCACCTGTCTTGCGCCGGCTCGACGTTCGCGATGTCGTACCGGCAGCTCGCGCACTGACCGATCGAAAGCCAGTACCGCGCGACGGCGGGCATCCAGATGCGAGACGCGGAGAAAAACAGTCCCAGAAGGATCAGCAGAATGACGGTCAGGAGCGGGCCGAACAGCCCGAGCAACTGAATCGCGGTCTTCGCTGCCGAAGAGCCCGGCGCAACGGTGGTGGCAAGACGTGAGCCCGCGTCCTGCATCGCGAACGTCGCGGTGATCACAAGGACGAGAAGCCCGATCGTCGAGACACTCATCGACAACTTCGGGAGGAAGCGGCTCGCGTTCGGCGCATGTGCCGCTCGTTCCGACCACGTTGCATTTGCGAGCGGACGCCGAGCGCCCCGGTGGTCGAGAATGGTGTAGCGCAAACCGATCGGGCCGGGCTTGATGGGGTCGGGCTGAAAGCCGAGGTTCGGCGGCTGGGATTCACTCACGCCGAATTTCCTTCCTGACGTCGGGCGTTCAGTTTCCATGCAGCGCCGCACTCCGGACACACCGTGCACCCATCCGTCGCGGTCTGGAGATCCGCGACTGGATAGCTGCACGAAGCACACTTTCCGCGGCGGAGCGCCGCCCGGGCCAACTCCGGAATCAGCAGCCTGTGATAGCACGAGTGCATCGCGATCCAGGTGATCACAGCGAGAATGAGATAGATACCGATGGAAAGCGCGATTCGGATGAAGAGTTCGCTGCCGACTCGCTGGCCTTCGCCGAAGTATCGCGGCAGCAGCCAAACGGCCGCCCAGTGCGCAGCCCTTCCCAGGAGCACGACCGCCAAGTACCCGATGACGAGCGGGCCGGCGATCAAGGCGAACACGCGAACATCGTGCAGTGAAGGACCGTCCCAGGTCGTCATCCAGGTCGAGAAGGACTGTGTTTTCTGTGGCGGCTGAGAGTCGGTCGTGGGATGTGTATCGCGTCGAGCGATGCTGCCGCGATGGTCGAGAATGTCCCATCGGAACATGTTGAACGGCGCGGGACGCACGCGATCGGGATTGGGAAACTGAAACTCGCTCACTCGGACACTCTTTCCGAATTCGGAGCGTTCAGTTTCCAGGCGGCGCCGCATTCGGGGCAGACGGTGCAGCCGTCGGCATCCGCGTGCATTTCTTTCAGGTCATACCCGCAGCCGAAGCAACGCGATTCTGCACCCCGAGAAACCACAATCTCCGAAGCGACAAATCTTCTGAACGACTGAATCCGCCAACCAGCGATTCCCATGGGAATGAGTAGATTCAGCCAACGCCAAGCTGACCGACCCTCGACAATGGCTAAGTAACAAAAAGCTGTGAGAAAGAGCGCGCCGACCACCAGAACGATCGTCGCCGTGACAGTCACGAACATGTCCATCCGGCGATGTGCCTTGAAGGCGCAAAGCCAGTACTCCCGCCAGGAGAGCCTCTGGACCGCGATCCGCCGGCCTCGCGAATCTACAAGCGAATACGTAAATTTCCAGATTCTAAATCTCGTCCAAGCTGTTGGGGGAGAAGGCTTGGTGGCTTGCGGTGACATGGCGAATACAACTTACCCGAAAATCTTCATCTGCTCGCCTTCAACAATCTCACCCGTCTCCGGCTTCTCCGGATCGAGTCTGTAATCGCCGGTGTAACAGGCAGTGCAATAGCTCGGCGCCGGCCGAGACATGCAGCCAAGCAGCCCTTCAAGCGAGAGATAGTGGAGCGAATCGACGCCAAGGAACTTGGCGATGTCTTCCACACTGCGGTTGTGCGCAATGAGCTGGTCGCGCGTCGCAAAGTCCACGCCGAAATAGCACGGGTGCCGGATCGGCGGGCAACTGATGCGAAGGTGAATCTCCTTCGCGCCCGCCTGGCGGATCTGGTCCATCTTGGCCTTCGTCGTTGTGCCGCGGACGACCGAATCGTCCACCACCACAACCTTCTTCCCTCGCACAATGTCGGCGATCACGTTTAGCTTCAGTCGAACCGCCGCGACGCGTTCCGCTTGCGAAGGCTTGATGAACGTGCGCCCCACATACCGATTCGGCACGATCCCTTCGCGATACGGAAGGCCGCTTGCCTGCGCATATCCCGCCGCGGCACTCCGCCCGGAGTCCGGCATCGGCATCACGAAGTCCGCCAGCACCGGCGCTTCTTTCGCCAGCCGTGCACCCAGCGCCTCACGCGTCATCTGCACGTTCTGGCCGAAGATCGTGCTGGCGGGGTTCGCGAAGTACACGTGCTCGAACACGCAGTGCGCTGGAGGCTGCGCGGTCACAGCGAATCGGCGGCTTTCAATTCCGCGATCCGAAATCGTCACAATCTCGCCCGGTTCGACTTCGCGGATCAGCGTTGCACCAAGCACATCGAGCGCGACAGTCTCGCTCGCGGCGATCACGCCGCCGCTCGGCAACTTCCCAATCACCAGCGGCCGCCATCCCCACGGATCACGGGCAACTTCGATTCGATCCGGAAAGAGGAACACAAGGCTGAAAGCGCCCTGCAAACGCCGAAGCGTCGCCGCGATCGGATCGGGCTGACTCTGCTGCTGGGGCGACGCGAGCAGATGGATGATGACTTCGGTATCGCTCGTCGTCTGGAACAGATGCCCGGCCCGCTCGAAATCCAGCCGCAGCGCTTCGGCGTTGATCAGGTTTCCGTTGTGCCCGAGCGCGACCTGCCCACCCACATACGCCGTGAGCAGAGGCTGCGCATTGCACAGCATCGACCCGCCCGCCGTCGAATAGCGATTGTGCCCGATCGCACCGCGGCCATTGTGCGCACTCAGATCGTCCAGCACATCCGTCGTGAACACCTCGGGGATCAGCCCCATGCCGGTATGGCAAAACAGTTTCTTGCCGTCCGTCACCGAAATACCGGCGGATTCCTGGCCCCGGTGCTGCTGGGCGTAGAGCGCGTAGTACGTTTTTCGAACCGCGTCGGCATCGCCCCAAACCGCGATGACGCCGCATTTTTCCTTTTTTTCGTACGTTGCCGCGGCATCGGCCCGCGCGCGTTCGCGCGAGCCATTCATTGAATCCTTCAGCACGGGTAGAGCCACGTTTCGGGCCATCGGGGCGGAGTCTAGCGGCAACCTGCCCCACTCTTTCACGCTGGTGTATGAAGATTGACTTGGAGGCGACCTCAGCCTCTAATTACCCCCTTGTCGCCCAGAGGTTTGCCTTTGGGCATTGTCCCGGATCGCCGGTCCCGAAGTCTCGGTTCCCCGGCTTGTTCAAGATCGCTGGCTTGGCTTCCCGCCACGACCAGCACCCCCTGCGGCGACGCCGAACCTCGTTCGGCTAGCAGGTGAGGACGGAGTTTCACGATGGCCCGTTATACCGGTCCCAAGCTCAAATTGTCTCGTCGCGTCGGCACCCCGATCGTCGATACCCCCAAGCACACGTCGAAGCGTCAGCTTCAGGCCAACGGCATGCACGGTTTCCGTGGCCGCCGCCTGCGTGACTACGGCGTCCGCCTGAACGAAAAGCAGAAGCTCAAGTACTACTACTGCGTGCAGGAAGCCCAGTTCCGCCGCATCCTGGCCGAGGCCGGCCGTCGCCCGGGCAACACCGGCGACCTGCTCATGCAGCTCCTCGAGCGTCGCCTGGACAACGTCGTCCGTCGCGCGGGCCTGGCCCGCACGATCTGGGCCGCCCGCCAGATGGTGGTCCACGGTCACGTCCGCGTGAACGGCAAGAAGGTCGATCGCCCGAGCTACGTGGTGAAGGTCGGCGACGTGATCACGCTGAAGGAAAAGGTTCAGAAGCTCGGCAAGGAGGCGATGGAATCCCTCGCCGGCCTCGAAGTCGCTGGCTGGATCGAGTTCAACCCGTCGGAAATGACCATCAAGGTGGTCGCGATTCCGACGACCGACCAGATCCCCTTCGACGTGAACGCGAACCTGATCGTCGAATTCTACCGGTAAGTTGTGGGCGGTAAATCAAGGGGCGCCCCGCGGCGCCCCTTTCTGCTTCTCTCCGCCCGGTCCGAAGTTCACGGGCCGGGCGTTCTTCTTTCTCGGGTTCTCTATCATCTCTTCCCCGGGCGTCGGCCCGAGTTTCCGGAACCAGAATCAACATGATCAAAGTCATCAACAAGTACCGCCAATACATGCTCGTGGCCTTCGGCGTCGTGCTGATGGTCGCGTTCATTGTGCCGCAGGCCAACCACCTTTTCATCGGCGACCAGATGACACGCAAGGTGGCGACCATCAACGGCGCCAAGGTGACCGCCGGCGACATGAACCGGGCGCGGAGCGAATTCGAAGTCATCCGCAACCTGCTCGATCCGCTCGGGCTCCGGCTCGACCTCGCGAAGGAGCTCTTCGGTGCCGAGAACGAGCGGCATTGGCTGCTCCTCTCGCACGCGGCACAGGACGGCGGGTTCATGGGCACGGCCGCCGACGGCAAGCAGTTCGAGAAGGAGATCCGCGACGGCGTGCTCGTGCCGCAGCTCGCACGCGGCGCCGCCGTGCAGCGCAACCCGTTTCTCCGCCAGGCTCCGCAGTACATCGACATGCTCGCGAGCCAGGAGCTCGCCGACCCCGAAAAACGCAAGGCGATGGAGGAAGAAGCCGGCAAGCGCCTCGACCAGGCCGTTGCACGCGCCGCGGCCAATGCCCACGCGACACCGGCAGACGTTCAGCTCGCGTTCGCAAAGGCGAACGCCATCGGCCGCATGCAGACCGCCTGGCGCGAGACTCACCGCGTCTCGGATAAACGGGCGATGCTCGAGGCCGATGAATCGGGAGACGTTGTCTATGTCGATCAGTCGCTCATGCTCGCGAAGGTGATCGCGCCCTTCGCACCGGCGCCACCCGCGGAACTCGTCGAGAAGCTTTTCAACGAGTTCAAGAACGTGAAGCGAGGCGACGGCGAGCACGGCTTTGGCTACCGCCTGCCCGCCCGGATCAAGCTCGAATGGATGACGATCGATCGCGCCGCCATCGCCGCGAGCGTGCAGCTCGATCCGGTGGACGTCAACAAGTTCTGGCGCCAGAACCGCGCCAAGTTCCCGGGAGACTTTGCCGCGGAACGGACGAAAGTGGAATCCGATCTTCGCAATCAGCGTGTTGATGCGATCTTCACGACGATCGATAAGGCCGTCCGCTCCGAGACGATTCGCGTGCTCGGCAAGGTCGAAACCAAGGGCGGTTACCGGGTGCTTCCGGCCGATTGGCAGTCGCGCGCACCCCGCATGGAGAGCCTGGCCCAGATGACCGTGTCGGACGTGAAGGAAATGGGCGGCGGGACGATCCCGCTGCCGCAGGTGGTCGTGCGGTCCGACCAATTCCTCAACCGCGCCGATGTTTCCGGCATCGCGGGTATCGGCGAATCGATGGTTCGGGTGGGCACGAAGGAATACCCGCTTCCGGAGCTGCTCTTCAAGGTCCGCGAGATCGCGGGGAACGAGCCGGATATCGGGCTCCAGGTCGGCGTGCCCTTCGACAACTACGCCCAGGATCCGCAGGGCAACCGGTACTACTTCACCGTGCTGGAAGCACGCAAGGAAGAGGCGCCCACAAGCATCGACGAGGTGCGGGCGCAGGTCGAACTCGACGCCAAAGCGCTCGACCAGTTCGAGAAGCTCTCGGGCCAGGCCGAGATCATGCGCACCGTGACCGTCACCGACGGCTTCGAAGGGCTCGCGAAGTACTTCGTGGACGCGTTCCCCGGGGCGTCACCGCCCGTGCAGCGACGCAAGCTCGCGGTCACCGTGAACAACATCCAGGGCAGCGATTCGACCTTCAATCAGCCCGAGTACCGCGACGCCGTCATCAAGGCCGCCAAGGCGCTCGACCCCCTCAAACCGGTCATCGACTATCCGGCCGACCAGCGCACGATCGCGGTCGTAATGTTCAAACCGCTCACCGTCGCCATCGTGCAGCTCATTGGGCGCGCCCCCGTGAGCATCGAACGCATGCGGGTCGAGGGAGACTCCTTCGCAGGGGGCTACGCGAACAAGGAATTGCCGTCTCGATCCGTGCGCGAGGCCTTCAGCTTCTCGGCGCTCAAAGACCGGATGAAATTCGTGGACCTCGCTCGAAACACCGACGAGCCCGAAACTCCGCCCACACCGGCGAGCCCCGCAGCGGATTCACCAAAGACGGATGCGCCGAACTCCGCCGGCTGAAAACGTTTCCAAAGCACGAATCTTGGTTTTTGGTGCCACCCTCAGCAGTTTTTCCGATACCTTAACGCTGCCGTCGCTCTTCCGGGGCGGAGCCGGGGTTGGAAATGCAGGGTGTTTCTCCCATGCTGGTCGTGACCGGCGGTTGCCCGTTGCAGCGGACAACGCTTGGCAATTGGCTTCGAGCACAAGGCTTCGCCCTCGCCGACACACACAACCAGCAGCCCGCGCGCGATGCGGCACAGATCGGTCTCTTCCTCTGCTCCGAACACAATCCGGCAGCGGACCTCGAAGCTCTCGCGGCGCACCACGCAGGAATTCCGACAATCGCGATTCTCTCGTGCAACTGCGATCGCGCGCTCGCCGTCGCCCGTACCCACGCCCTGCCGAACGTCTTCTGCGCCGACGATTCGCCCGAACGCCTCTCGTTTGCGATCCGGACGATGCTCGGCGGTGCGCACTACCGGTCGCCTTCTTTTCAGGCCTTTTTGTCGCGAGAGCCCGCGGGCGATACCACGCACGGTCCCCCGAACCGCGTGCTCACGCCGAGAGAACTCGATGTGCTCCGCCTGCTCGCGCAGGGCTACTCCAAGAAGAAAATCGCCGCGTCGCTCCACCTGAGTGTGAAGACAGTCGACAACCACAGCACCTCCATCATGAGCAAACTCAACATCCACAACCGCGTCGATCTCGCCAGGTACGCGATCCGCGAAGGGCTCGCAACCGCCTGACCGGCCCACTAAAATCCCCCGTGCCCAAGATGGAACGAAACACCAGGCAGCGGGATGCGATCCGCTCGGTTATCGCCGAAGCCCACGGCCCCGTTTCCGCTCGTGAGGTTCTCGATCTCGCGCAGCGACGCGTGCGCGGGATGGGCATGGCCACGGTCTATCGCACCCTGAAATCCCTCGTCGCCGACCGCGGGATCGTCCAGGTCGAAATGCCGGGAGAGCCCCCGCGCTACGAGATCGCCGGCAAGGGACACCACCACCACTTTTACTGCCGCGCCTGCGGCAGGATGTACGAAGTCGAGCAGTGCCCCGGCGACCTTTCCTACCTCGCGCCCAAAGGCTTCAAGCTCGAAAATCACGACCTTCTGCTTCTGGGCCTCTGCGCCTCCTGCATCGGCGGACCCAAGGCGAGCAAAGCCGAACCCAAAGCCGAGACAAAGCCCGGTTCAAAGACTCGCCGCACAACCCGCGGCAAAGCGTCACCCGCGGCACACGACCACTCAAATACCCACGCCCACCCCCACGCGCATCCGCACCCCCATCCACACCCCCACCCACACGCACAGCACCGCCCGTAAACTCGGCCCGCACGGCCCCGTGGCGAAATCGGCAGACGCAAGGGACTTAAAATCCCTTTTCCGGAAACGGGAGTGTGGGTTCAAGTCCCACCGGGGCCATTCGAGGCGGTCGCTCGGATCAGGGTTTGGGCCTAGAATCTTGGCCCAAGTCGGATTCTTGGAATTGGTTCCAAGTCGGCAAGGGAACATTTTGCATTGCCCCGTTGAATCCTGTGCGTGTTTGCACGGGGGTGCCGGGGGACTGGAGTTCCGATGGTTCGTCTTCGCTTTCAGCGTCTTGGCCGCCACAACCGTCCGTTTTACCGCCTCGCGGCGATCGATCAGCGCACCCGGCGCGACGGCGTGGTGATCGAAGCCCTCGGCTGGTTCAACCCGGTCGAGAAGGATGCCGCCAAGCAGATCCAGATCAACGAAGAGCGCGTGAAGCACTGGATCTCGGTCGGCGCTCAGCCGACGGATACGGTCCGCGATTTCCTGGCCAAGCGCAAGCTGGTCGATGTCGCGCTCTGGGAAAAGGACCGCGAGCACGATCGCAAGCGCGTCGAGAAGAAGAAGGCCGCGGAAGCCGCCAAGGCCGAAGGCGGCGAGAAGAAGGAAGAGGCCAAGGCCTGATCTGGCTTGGGGCGCAAAATGAATTTCGAAAGGCCCTCGTTTCGAGGGCCTTTTCATTTCAATAATCAACCGCGACGAAGCACGGTTTCCTTTGCTGTTCTGCTGCTCTGCAAATCTGCCGATCTTCCCATGCCCCTCCGCTTCGACATCCTCACCACGTTCCCCGAGATGTTCGCGCACGAACCACCCGCCGCTCTCGGGCTGAGCATTCCGTCGCGGGCACGCGCCGCGGGTTTGGTTGAGTGGCACGCGACCAACATCCGCGACTTCGCGGAGAACAAGCACTCCAAGACCGACGACCGCCCCTTCGGAGGCGGGCCGGGCATGGTGATGATGTGCCAGCCGCTCTGGGATGCGGTTCACGCGGTCGAAGCCCGCGACCCGCGGCCGGCAACGCGCATTCTGCTCTCTCCGCAGGGCGTGCCGCTGAAACAGAAACTCGTCGAGGAACTCGCAACCAAGCCCCGCATTCTCCTCATCGCCGGCCACTACGAAGGACTCGATGAGCGCGTGATCGAGAAACTCGCTCCAATGGAAATCAGCCTGGGCGATTACGTGCTTTCCGGTGGCGAACTCGGTGCGATGGTGCTTATGGACGCCATCATCCGCAAGCTGCCCGGGGCCCTAGGCCATGAAGACTCGAGCGTGGAGGACAGTTTCTCGGCCCGCGGCCCTTCCGCCCAGCCTCTGCTCGATTGCCCCCACTACACCAAGCCTCGCGAGTGGATGGGCCTTTCCGTGCCCGAAATCCTGCTCTCCGGCGACCACGGAAAGATCGCCCAGTGGCGTCTTGATCGCATGCTGGAACGCACGCGGGCCCGCCGGCCCGACCTGTTGCAGCCGCCATCCGAATGAATGAGCCGGGCAACCCGTCTACTGGCCCCAAACAGGCCCCTTTCATTGAACCCAGCGGTAGAAGACCGCTCGGTTTCGACCTAGTATCTCAACCCCACTCGGCGACTCCGAGCGGGTTTTTCGAAGCCTTTAGAAACGAGATTCGCCATGTCCCAGAGCGCCAAGAGCCAGCAGTCGATCCTCGAGAGCGTGAACACCAAGGTCCTCAAGTCGGACCTGCCCGCACTCTCGATCGGTGACACGATCAACGTCCACAACCGCATCGTCGAAGGCGACAAGGAACGCGTGCAGGTGTACCAGGGCGTGCTGATCGCCCGCGCCGGCCGCGGCATGACGGACATGATCACCGTCCGTCGCGTCGTGGACGAAGTCGGCATCGAGCGCGTGTGGCCGGTGAACAGCCCGCTGATCGCGAAGATCGAAGTGCTGCGTCACGGCGATGCTCGCCGCTCCAAGCTCTATTACCTGCGTGATCGCGTCGGCAAGAGCCGCCGCCTCCGCGATCGCCGTCGCGGCCTCAAGAACATCGAGGTTCCGGGCGAAACCAAGCACGCTCCCGCTGCCCCCGCTGCTTCGACCGAGCCGGCCAAGCAGTAAGTCTGACCAATTCGAGTATTCTCAAAGCCCGGCGAGTTTCGCCGGGTTTTTTCTTGTTCGCGTCAAGGGGGCAGCTTCATGACCCGCGTCAAAGTCTGCTGCATCTCAAGCCCCGAGGAGGCCCGCATCGCGATCGAGGCGGGTGCGGATGCCCTCGGGCTTGTGTCGGCCATGCCGAGCGGCCCAGGGCCGATTGGAGAGAATCTGATCGCGGAGATCGCGTTGCGCGTTCCGCCGGGGGTGGACACGTTTTTGTTGACCTGCCGGAGCGATGCCGCGGGGATTATCGATCAGATGGTTCGAACCCGCTGCCGCACGGTGCAGCTTGTGGATGAGGTCGAACCAAATGCGTACGAGTCGATTCGGGCCGAACTCCCGAACGTGCGGATCGTGCAGGTGATTCACGTGCAGGACCGCAGTGCCGTGGAAGAAGCGCGCGCGGTTCAAGAACACGTGGATGCGATTCTGCTCGATAGCGGGCGGCCGAAGGCGGAGATCAAGGAGCTGGGCGGGACCGGACGCACGCACGACTGGTCGGTTTCGGCGAAGCTGCGTGAGGCCGTAAACGTGCCGATCTATCTGGCGGGTGGGCTGAATGCATCGAATGCACCGGAGGCGATTCGGTTGGTCCGGCCGTTCGGGCTCGATCTCTGCTCCGGGGTTCGATCGAACGGGCGGCTGGATGCGGGCAAGTTGCAGGCGTTCTTCGATGTTGTTCACCGGCGTCCGTGATCCGGGTACGCTTCGCTCATGCGAGCAGTTGTTGTCACGAAACAGGGCAATCCGGTTACTCCCAACATCCGTTTTCAGACGGACTGGCCCGACATTCCCGCGCCGGCCGCGGGCTGGGTGAAGGTGAAGGCGCTCGCCTCCGCGTTCAACCACATGGACCTGTGGGTGGGGATGGGAATCCCGGGCGTGAATCTCACATGGCCGCGCGTGAGCGGGTGCGATTGCTGCGGCATTGTCGATTCGGTCGGCCCCGGCGTTGATGCGAAGTGGGTCGGCAAGAAGGTGATCGTGAATGCCGCGGTTCGCGTGCCGGATGCATCGCGTCCGGGCGACCCTCCCGGGACGACGCTTGCCCCGAATTACGAACTGGTGGGCGAGCATCACAACGGCATGTTCGCTGAGTTCTTCTCGATCCCCGCCGACAATCTCGCGGCGATGCCGGATTCGGTCGATCCGGTTGAGGGCGCCGCATTCGGACTTTGCGCGCTGACGGCGTACTCGATGATGGCGACGAAAGCCGGACTTAGTGCCGGGCAGAGCGTGCTGATTACGGGAATCGGGGGCGGCGTTGCGACAAGCGCTCTCGCGATCGCCAAGCAGTTCTCGTGTCCGGTCGCGGTCACGAGTCGGCATCAATGGAAGCTTGACAAGGCAAAGGCTCTCGGTGCCGACTTGTGCGTGCTCGATTCGGGTCAGGATTGGAGCAAAGAAGTTCGTGCGTGGACGAACAAGCGGGGTGTCGATCTTGCGGTTGATTCCTCGGGTAAGGCGACGCATCTGAACTGCATCAAGTCGCTGGCGCGGGGCGGCTGCTACGCGACACCCGGCTGCACGAGCGGGCCGGATGCGACCACCGACCTTGCACGCATTTTCTGGAATCAGCTCCGCCTGCTTGGCAGCACGATGGGGAGCAACGACGAGTTCAAGGAAGTCGCGGCGCTCTTCGCAGCAGGAAAGCTCAAGCCGGTTGTCGATCAGGTCTTCCCGGTTGCAGAGGCACAGAAGGCGTACGCGCGGCTCGAAGCAGCGGAGCAGTTTGGAAAGATCGTGCTGAAGTGGTAACCGCTACAGAAGAACACCGGGCAGAAGCCCGGTGCCACGAAATCAGCCCTTACTCGACTGCATCTTCTTGATCGTGTTCGTCGTGCTGCGGCCCTCAACGAGATCGATCAGCACCACCGCGCCACCGTTCTTCTCGACGACTTCGTGCCCCACCACTTTGTCGACGGTGTAATCGCCACCCTTGACGAGCACATCGGGCTTGATGGCCTCGATCAGCTTGATCGGCGTGTCGTCGCCGAAGAGAACGACCGACCCGACGCTGCCGAGTGAGCCCAGCACTTTCGCGCGATCTTCCTGCGTGTTCAATGGTCGCGTCGGCCCCTTGAGGCGCTTCACCGATGCGTCTTCGTTGATTCCGACGATCAGGAAATCGCCGTGCTTTGAGGCCTGATCGAGCAGGGCGACGTGGCCCGCATGCAGCACATCGAAGCATCCGTTCGTGAACACAATTTTCTGCCCGGCGCGGCGGCGTGCCGCGACTTCGATCAGCACCTGCGCGAGCGTGCGCAGTTTGCCCTCACCGCTCGCGAGCTGCAGCACGGCGTGATGCACCTGTTCGAGCGGGATCGGCTGCACGCCGAAAACTTCGACCTCAAGCCCTGCCGCGGCGTTGGCGAACCGCACGGCGTCGGGCCAATCGATCTTGTTTGCCCGTGCCGCGGCGAGCGCTGCGAGCATCATGTCGCCCGCGCCCGTCACGTCGTAGACCTTGCGGGCCACCGTCGGAATGGCTAGCGCTTCCTTGCCCTTTTCGAGCAGCAGCGCACCGTGCCGATCGAGCGTGATGATCGCGGTTTCGAGCTCGGCTTCCTTCAGCAGCCGCTTTGCCAGCAGCGTGTTGTGCTCCGCCGAGCCGTCGCCGTGGGTTCTCAAACCCGTGGCGAACTCCGCCTCGGTCCGGTTCGGCGTCATGCTCGTCGCGCCGCGGTACTTCGAATACGAGGCGATCTTCGCTGGATCGACCAGCACTTCCTTGCCCGCATCGCGCGCAATCCGAATCACGCCCTGGCAGATCTCTTCGGTACAAACGCCCTTGGAATAGTCCTCGATGCAGACGACATCGACCTGCGCGATCAGCGACCGCACTCGGTCGAGCACTCGCTTTGCAACATCGCTCGCGATCGCTTCCCGCGATTCGAAATCGATGCGGAACATCTTCTGCGGGTGACGAGCCTGCGCAAGGCCGATCAGGTTCTGCTTGATCGTCGTCGGACGCGACGGATCAACCTCGATCCCCTCATCGCTCACGCCCTGCTCGCGGAGTTCACGCCGCAGCAGCTTTCCTGCGTCGTCATCCCCCACCACGCCCACCGCGATCACGCGCCCCTTGAGCGCAACGAGATCGAGACACACATTCGCCGCGCCGCCGGGCCGATGCTCCTTGCGGCGGACATGCAGGATCGGCACCGGTGCATCGGCGGAGAGCCGCTCGGCATCGCCGTACAGGTGCTCATCCAGCATCAGATCGCCGACAACCAGCGCCGTGAACGGTTTCCAATCTTCGAGATTTGCGAGCAGTGCATCCACGCGTATTGATTATTGTTCGCGCGCCGGAAGAGGCGCGCCCGCGGCGTTCACCACCGCCTGCTTCACCAAGTCGCCCCCCTCATCGAACGCCATTTCGAGCATCGGCCGCACAACCGGACAGGGCCACACTTCCGGCCTAACCCGCTTCAATTTTGACCAGTCCTTTCCCGTCACCACGATCGCATCGACACCCGACCGCCTGGCCTCGCCGATCAGCTTTTCCAGGGTCTGCGGCACAAACGGGTCGTGATCGGGCCGGATGAACTCGTTCGCGGGGTTTCCGGTTGCCTCGTTCACGGCCCGGACAAATGGGCGCGGATTCCCGATGCCGCAGGCGGCAATCACCCGCTTGCCCCGGAGCCAATGCACGTAGTCCTCCTGCTCGCCTTGCGGACGGGCGACAACAAGCGAAGCCCACGCGTGGCGTGCGACCGCCAACTTCGCCCCCGGCGCAATCCGGCCGATGTCGCGTTTCAGGCGTGCGACATCGCTGGGCGTCACGCTCTCGGCGTGGGTCAGGATGACAACGCCCGCGCGCCGGAGCGATTCGAGCGGCTCGCGCAGCCAGCCGGAAGGGAGCAACCGATCCGCGAACGGGTCGCGGGTCGCATCCACAAGCACGATGTCGAGCTGCCGAGCGATGCGCCGGTGCTGAAATCCGTCGTCGAGTACAACGCAGTCGCACGCTTCGCCGGTTTCGGTGGCAAAGAGCTCCAGCAAGCCCGCGAGCCGATTCGCCTGCGCCACGACGGGAACTTCGGCGAATGCCGCCCGATATTCCTCCGCCTCGTCGCTGCCCGCGCTTTCACTGCTCGCGTACCCCCGCATCGCGATCGCGGGGTGATGTCCTGCTTCGAGCAGCGTTTTCACGACCCATGCAACCATCGGCGTCTTGCCCGTGCCGCCCACGCTGAGGTTGCCGACGCTCATCACCGGGCGATCGATCTCGACGACGCCCCGTCCCGCATCAAAGGCCGCGTTGCGCGATCCGATGATGCGCGAGTATCCCGCGGCGAGCGGCACCGCGAGAAAGCGGAGCGGGCGGGGCAGGGGTGAACTCTGCTGCTGATCGCTCATTGATCCGGCTTCTCCGGCTCGCGTCGCGATTTTCGGAGGTGGTCACCCAAACTGTCTCTTTCACGCTGGTAGAGGCGCGTGGTGTTCACCATGTCGAGCACCGCGAGCCCGATCAGGAGCAGCAGCATCGCGATGACGATCGACCAGGTGAGAACGAACAGCCGGGGTTCGCCGGGGGAGACGATGCCGAACGCCGCGGCACCGACCGGCACCAGAAAAAGCATGATCCAGCCGTTGAGCGTGCGGATGCGTTTGCGACTCGCGGGCATCTCGCTCTTGAGCATCAGCAGCAGATGCACAGCAACCACCAGGAGCATGAGCGCCGCCACCGGCAGGACGACCCATGCGGGCAGAAGCGGAGTGCTGCTCACTGCGCGCCTCCCCGAGAAGCGACGAGACTTTGGATTCGCTTCGACAGGGCGGCAACCGGCAAACCCATCACCGCGTTCGGGTCGCCTTCGCACTCGATCGGCCAACCAGCGTCCACACGTTCTCGCAGGTTGTACGCGCCGGCCTTGCCCTGCCACGCCCCACTCTCGATGTACGTTTCCACTTCGGCATCGGAAATGTCGCCCCAGTTCACCGTCGCAGACGAGGCGAAGAGCGACCGGACTTTGGGAACGCCGGCATTTCCGGTTTCCTGACCGATGAGCGCGACACCGGTGACGACCTCGTGTGCCGCGGATCGGAAGCCGTGGAGCATCTCGCGGGCCTCGGCGGCTGATTGGGGCGTACCAATCAACCGGCCATTCTGCACGCACGCGGTGTCGGCCCCGAGAATGAGCATGGGCTCGGCGATGCCGCGCTCGCGAGCCATCGCGGCTCCCGCGCAGGCCTTCAAGTAGGCAAGCGAAGCAACCCATTCATCGGGCTTCGCACCCGGCCGCGCGAGGAGTTCCGAATCTTCAATGCCGGGATGCTCGGCAACGTGCTTCAGACCGGCCTCGGTCAAGAGCTGCCGCCGGCGCGGCGAGCGGCTCGCGAGCCACAGCAAGAGCGGAGCACCCGAAGTCTCCACCGCCAGCGGCACACGAGTTGGCTTTGTCCCGAAGGGCACGCCCTAGTTTACGTTGAATGGGCGGGCCCGCGTTCGGTGCGTGTTGCCCGATCGGAACAGACTTCTACTGTTCTTTATGCGGGCACACCTGGTTCAACTCGATATTCGCTGGGAAGACAAGAAGGCCAACTACACCCGCGTACACGAAATGGTCGCCGGCGCGAAACCCGCGAAGGGCGATCTGGTCGTGCTGCCCGAAGTCTTCGACACCGGCTTTACGATCGATCTCCTCAAGAGCCCCGATGCCGACGGCGCCACCCTCGCATTCCAGAAGGAACTCGCGGCGAAGTGGTCGGTCACGGTACACGGCTGCCGCACCGTGAAGGGGACCGACGGCAAGGGCCGCAACCGCTCGACCATCACCGGCCCCACCGGCGAAACACTCGCCGAGTACGACAAGCACCACCCCTTCAGCCTCGGCCCCGAAGGCAAACGCGAGAGCGATTGCTTCACCCCGGGCGACAAGCTCGCGCTCTACGACTGGCGAAGCGGCACGCAGTCCATCCGCGTCTGCCCCGCCATCTGCTACGACCTGCGATTTCCGGAACTCTTCCGCCAAGGTCTCACGGCAGGCGCCGAGATGTACATCGTCCCCGCCAACTGGCCCGACACCCGCGTGCATCACTGGAAAACTCTGCTCACAGCTCGCGCGATCGAGAATCAGGCCTTTGTGCTCGGCTGCAACCGCGCCGGACGCGACCCGGCGCTGAAATATCCGGGCGCCACGATCGCGATCGGCCCAATGGGTGAGATTCTCGCAGAGGCTGACGAGAAGGAACAGGTTGTCAGCGTCGAGATCGATCGAAAATTGGTCGACAGTTGGCGTGCGAAGTTTCCGGCGTGGAAAGAGGCGCCACGGGCGGTTGAACTTCGCTGAAGCAGAGCAAACGCAATTCTGATTTGCGATTTGCCCCTTTGCGATTTGCGATTTTCTTCAGCCCTGCCCGGCAACCTTGTCCACTTCCTCAAGCGTGGTGATGCCTTCCGCCACGAGCTTCCAACCGAACTGCGCCAGCGTGGTGAACAGGCCCTGTTCGATCACCTTCTTCATCGCGGCGATCGTCGGATCGTGCATCACAACGTCGCGCAGTTCGTCGTTGAAATCGAGCAGCTCGTACAGCGCACGCCGGCCCCGGAAGCCTGTTTTCAGGCACTTTGGACAGCCCGTGGCAACGTACATCTGCGTCTTGCCGCCGAGAAAGCGTCCAAGACGGGTGGCCTGCCCGGGCAGGACGGGGACGGGGCGTTTGCAGCTGTCGCACAGCACGCGCACGAGGCGCTGACCGAGCACCAGGTCGAGCGCGTTTGCCACGAGATAGGGCTCCACCTTCAGGTCGAGCAGGCGGAACACGGCCGCGATGGTGTCCTTGGCGTGCACGGTCGAGAAGACCAGGTGCCCGGTCATCGCGGCCTGCATGCCGGTGCGCGCCGTTTCTTCGTCGCGGATCTCGCCAACCAGGATCACGTCCGGGTCCTGGCGCAGCACCGAACGAAGCAGCGTGCCGAAGTTGTTGCCCTTGCTCTCATCGATGGGGATCTGCGTGACGTTGCTGATCTGATATTCGACCGGATCTTCGATCGTCACGACGTTGCGGCTTTCGCGATCGATCTCGCGGAGCGAGGTGTACAGCGTCGTCGTCTTGCCCGAACCGGTCGGCCCGGCGACGAGCAGCAATCCGTGATCCTGCCCGCAAACCCGGCGCACGCGATCGGCCATGTAACCGGCCATGCCCAGTTCGGTGATCGACTTGGGTGATGTGCGATCGTCGAGCACGCGCATCACGAGCTTCTGCCCGTAGACCGACGGCGTGAAGCTGATTCGATATTCGACGCGCCGATCGGTGAACTTGGCGGAGAAGTGGCCTTCCTGCATGGCATCGCGCGCGGCCGTGCGCATCTGGCAGGCGGTTTTCACAAGTCCGTACACAAGCTCTCCAACTCGTCCCGGCAAGGTCGCGACCGCGACCATCTGCCCGTCCACGCGCAGGCGAACGTGGTACTGCTCCGACTTTGGCTCGATGTGAACGTCGGTCGCGCGGGACTTGCTGGCCGTCTGCAGCAGCAGCCGAACCGCGGCAGGGCCGTCGCTGCTGCCCGCGAGCGCCGCGGAAGGACGCCCGCCCGCCTCGATGATCGTCAGCGATTCGACGGGCATGTCCTTGGGAGGCAATTCTTCGATCACTTCGATCAACTGCTGCGCCCAGCCCTTGTCCGCTTCTTCATCTTCGGGTGCCGCGTTGTCCTCGTGGCTCTCGACCAGCCCGGCGCGATCGCTCTCGGTGTCTTCGGCGAGCACAAATTCGTGCCCGCCCACGCGGAGCACGTCACCGGGCTTCAGGCGCGTTTCCTTGATGCGCTGGTCGTTCACCTTGGTCCCGTTGCGGGAACCCAGATCGCGCACGCTGAACCCGCCCAGCCCGTCGGGTTCCACGGCGCAGTGGAAGCGGCTGGAAAGGTCATCCGTGAGCGGGATTGTGTTGTCCGGATGGCGACCGATCGTGACGGGGTCTTTCCCCAGTCGGATCATCGCGGCACTGCCCCGGATCGGCTTCAAGTAGTACGAAGGCAAAGGTACGCAAACTCCTCTTTCAATCCCTCGACCGGACATCCCGGCCCCCATCACTACAGCGCGGGCAGTCTACCGAATCTGCGGAAGGCACGAGCGAACCACCTACAGTCACCGACCGGAACGCCGCGGGAAGGGCTCCATTGCCTCCCAAACGACTTCCGCACGGGCATTCGGGCGCTCCGTGCCCCGAAAACACCCCGACGCCCGCTCCTGCAGCTCACATCATCATTCACCCATGATCGACCTCCGCCAACTCCGCGAGAATCCCGACCGCTTCAAAGCCGGGGCCAAGGCCAAGAACATCCACGTCGACATCGATCGCCTGCTGGTGTTCGATGAGAATCGTCGCTCGCTGATGACCCGCGCGGAGAGCCTCCGGGCGGAACAAAAGCGGCTCGAGAAAGAATCCGGCCCGCAGATCGGCAAGCTGGCGGGCGCGCTCAAGAAAGCGACCGGCGACGAAGCGGCGAAACTCCAGGCCGAACTCGACGAACTCAAGGCCAAGCCCGCGCACCTGAAATCCGAGATCGCGGCCATCGAACCGCAGATCGCGGCCATCGAGCCCGAGCTCAACACGTTGCTGCTGCAGATTCCGCTGCCTCCGGATGCCGATGTCCCCGTCGGAGCGGGCAGCGAATCCAATGTCGAGATCAAGCGTTGGTCACCGTCCGGCTTTGATTTCTCAAAGTCGTTCGAGGCAAACCGAGGCTTCAAGCCCAAGACGCACCAGGAACTCGTCAAAGACCTGCAGCTCGCCGATTTCGAACGGGGCGTCAAGCTCGCCGGCACCCGCAGCTACATCCTCACCGGGATGGGCATGCGCCTGCACATGGCCGTGCTCCGCTACGCGACCGACTTCATGACCGACAAGCACGGCTTCACGCCGATCAGCGTGCCGGTGCTTGTGCGTGAAGAAGCGATGATCGGAACCGGTTTCTTCCCGGCCGGTCGCGAGCAGGCGTACCACATCGCCGAAACCCAGCGCCGCAATCCGGACGCCGCCGACGAAAAGGGAGCCGGAAGCCACGATCTCTACCTCACCGGCACCGGCGAAGTGGGCCTGATGGGCGTGCACATGAACGAAATCCTCGACGAATCGCAGCTTCCGCTGCGCTACGTCACCGTCAGCACCTGCTTCCGACGCGAAGCGGGCGCCGCCGGCAAGGACACCGCCGGTCTCTATCGCATCCACCAGTTCGACAAGGTCGAGCAGGTGGTCATCTGCAAGGCCGATGAGGCAGAAAGCCGCGCCTGGCACAAGAAAATGATCGGGTACGTTGAGGAATTGCTCCAGAGCCTCGAAATCCCCCACCGCTTGCTCCAGTGCTGCACGGGCGACCTCGGCCCCAAGAACGCCGACATGATCGACATCGAAAGCTGGATGCCCGGCCGGGGCGAACTCGACAAAGACGGCCGCCCGCAGGGTGCGTTCGGCGAAACCCATTCCGCCAGCCGCCTCTACGACTTCCAGTGCCGCCGCCTCAACATGCGCTATCGCACCCGCAGCGGCGAGAAGACCGAAACCGTCTTCTGCCACTCGCTCAACAACACGGTCCTCGCAAGCCCGCGCTTCATCATCCCGCTGATCGAAAATCATCAGCAGGCGGATGGAAGCATCGCGATTCCGAAGGCGCTGCGGCCGTATCTCAACGGCGCTGAATCGATCCGCGTCTAACGCAACTCCGAAAAATCGCGGCGTTGCGACTCGAGCGCTCAGTCTGGCGAGACCTTGCCGTACGAGCCCGAGCGAAGCGAAGGGATATTGCTTCCATCATCACCCTGTGCTCAGCACCCTTGGGCGATACACATAATGGCAAGCCGCTCTCGCGAGCACGCGTCCGGTTGACTCAGCTCGCAACCTTCGCGAGGTCCACAGTCGCGCCCGGCGTTTCCGGCCGCTCAAGGCCTTTGCCGCTCGTCGTGCGCAAGTCCTTCAGTAGCGCCCGCATATCCCCGCGCAGCGGCGCCGTGAACTGCATCCGCTCATTCGTGATCGGATGAGGAAAGCCAAGCACGCACGCGTGCAGCGCCTGGCGCGAAATCAACACATTCCCCGCCGCATCGGAATACGCACGCCCGCCATACATGTCATCGCCCACGATCGGCCAGCCGAGATGCGACAGATGCACGCGGATCTGATGCGTGCGCCCGGTCCGCAGCTCAAGCTCCACCAGCGAGAATCCACCCTCATTCGCGCGATCGGCATTCGATGCCCGCACCGCCGAAATACCCGACGTCTTCCAGCCCTCCGAAACCGCCGGCCCCCCACCTCTGCCGCTCTGCTGCTCCGCGACTCTGCCGCCCTTCCCATACCGCTCCCTCACGCGGCAGACCGTCACCGACGGCTTCCCGAGCTCATCGTGCCTCACCACATACTTCTCGCGATAGCCCTTCTCGCGCGACGGATGCGGCCCGAGCGGCAGATCAATCACATCAATATCCGGCTCAACAAGCCCGTGCACAAACGCGATGTACCGCTTATCCACCTTCCGGTGCTCGAACGAATGCCCGAGCTTCCAGTGCGCTTCCTCCGTCTTCGCAAAGACAATCACGCCGCTGGTGTGCCGATCCAACCGGTGCACCACGCCCGGCCGCGCCAATTCCTTCCCCACGCCCGACAACGCGCCGCCCAGCTTCGATTTCTCGCGCAGGTAGAACGCCAGCGCATTCACCATCGTCCCGTGGTTATGACTCCGCGCCGGATGCACCAGAATGTCCGGCGCCTTGTTGATCACGAGAATGTGCTGATCCTCGTACATCACCTCGAGCGGGATGTCCTCGGGCTGAATCTCTGTCGGAGGTGGCGAAGGCACCACCACCTCCACCACATCGCCCGAATTCAACTTCGTCGAAGCCTTCGGCGCCCGCCCGTTCACCTTCACGCCGCCGTCATCGATCAGCTTCTGAAGCTGCGTCCGGCTCATGAACGTGATGCGATCGCACAGGTACTTATCGAGCCGCTTGTCCAGATCGCGCAGCAACTTGAACCGCACCGTCCGCACTTCGGCGTCGTCTTCACCCTCTTCGCTGGACGCGATCGCCCGTTCCAACGCCGCAGCGTCCACTAGCCCGCCCGCGGTCACAAGCGGACCCGCATCCCACTTTTCCTTCCCACCCAGCTCAAGCTCAACCGCTTCACCCGGCGCGTCCGCCCCGCGCGCACTCTCCGCGCCCGGCATGCCCTGCTTTCGTGTTGGTTCCTTGCCGCGGCTCATGATGTTCCCGGCCGCAGCCCCGCTCACTTCGGCGCAGGCTCAGAAGCCGGCGCGGGGGTCGGGCTCGCGGGCGGCGCCGGCGGAGCGACTGCGGGAGCGGTTTCCGGCTTGGCTTCCGGCGCAACCGGGCCGACCGGTCCGAGCAATCCGGGGCCGGCCGGTGCATCCGGCACGGTCAGCGGCATCGCGGGCTTTTCTTCTTCCCTGGTCGCCGGAGGCAGCGTGGCCTTTGCCGGCAGCTTGGCGACGGCGAGCACGCGGGGCAGATTCTCGATCCGTTTGCCCGCAACCGCAGCAAACTCCGCAAAGCCCGGCACATTCGCCGAAGCCGAGCGAACCTGCTCGTAGTACTTCTTGGCCCCTTCGGCATCTCCACGCGATTCCGCCACCGATGCAAGGCCGAACAGCGCGCCGATGTAAAGCGATTCCTTGTTGGCGATGCCGCGCGTCGAGTCGGCCACCGTCTGGAACTCCTGCGCCGCAAGATTCAGGAAGCTCTCGCGATCTTCCGGAGTCATCTCGTCGCTGATGCTCTTCGAGGTACCGTCCTGGTTCACATCCGCGCCGGGCTTGACGCCCCGCATCACCGATCGCAGATACGCATCCGCCGCTTTCAAGCGCGCCATCTCGCCCACGCTACCCACACCCTCGAACTCGACCGCCACGGCCCGAAGCGATTCCGGGCTCGGGTTCGCCACCGCTGCCGCGGCAGCAAGCTGCTCGAACGCGAGCGCGAGCCGATCCGACTGCGCACGCGTGTACCGCTGATACAAAAAGTTTCCGCCGACGCCAAGAGCCAGCAGCAGGAGCAGCGGCGTGCTCCACTTGGTCACAAAGTCGATGAAATCCTGATTCAGCCGCGCCTCTTCAAGGCCCGCGCGTTCACGAATCTGGATGTTCTTGCGTTGCTCTTCCATGGTTTCCTCAAATCCGTTCCCCGCCGCCGGCCCTCTCGGCGCACCCGCGGCAGGTCAGGATTCTAGCTTCGAACCCCCTCAACTTCGCCCTCATTCCAGAACCGCCAGGGCCCCGGAGCCGCCAGAACTGCCGCGGGAACCAGTTGCTCCCGGCTCGCCCTCACAAGTTCCGCAATCGACTCGCCCCGGCGCACGCTGACGGCAAGGTCAACCCGCTCCGACGGAGGCCCCAAATCACTGCGAAGCCCCACGCGAAGCACCTTCGCGCCCGGCCTCGCGCCGGTCGGCGCGACCAGGCGGGTCGACCCGTCGGTGCACAGCAGAATCAGATCCGCATGCGCAAGCAGCTCACGCACCAACCGCACCGCTTCGACTTCAACGTCCGACGCGCCCTCCCGCATTCCGGGTGTATCGACATACCGCACCACAAGGCCCGCCAGGTTCAGCATGACTCCGACGTGATCGCGCGTCGTCCCGGGTTCGTCCGCAACCAGCGAGACGTGCCTCCCCGCGAGCGCATTCGCCAATGTGCTCTTGCCGATGTTGCTCGCACCAACGGCCACGACCAGAGGCGGTTCGATCAAACGCTTCAGAATCCGGTCGCGCCCATCGTCGGCATCGTTTGGATGGAGCCCCCAACGCCGGGGCTGATCGAGCAACAGATCAACCGCCAGCGGGCTGGCGGCCGCCGCCAACGCCGCAAGCATCGCCGCTTCCATCCCGCTCGATGCTTCCGGATAGGCCGCGCGCGGATCGACTCTCTCCGCCTCTTGAACGCCGTGCGCTTTGAGCGCTTCGCAAAGAGCCCGGACCACCGCGCCCCCGCCGTGGGGCATGATCGCCGCGCTCGTTTCGCTCCAGCGCGCCACCACCCCCTCATCGACTCCCAGAATCTGGCGCACGCCGATCTTGCCCGCCGGCAGCGGGGCCAGGCCCAGCACTCCGAGCGCGGCATCGAGATCCGATTCGTCGGAAGCAAACACGCCGATCACCGCGACGGCGCCGACTCCCGACGGCGATTGCAGCTTCCAGCGCGCCGATCTCATTCATCACCCGAAGAATCGGAATCCTCTTCCCCGTGCAGCCGATCGGGCTCGTCGCCTCCACCCCCGAGCGCGGCGCGGCAGACTTCCGCCACGCCCATCATCTGCAGATCCGGCACGACGCGATCGACCAGCGGATCTTCTTCGATCAGCCCCGCATCGCCGCCCGTCGCGATCACCGTCGGAAACGCGCCGAATTTTTCTGCGAAACGCTCCACGGTTTCGCGAAGCAGGCCGCTCACGGCGTACCGCACGCCCAGTTGCATCGCGTGCGCCGTGTCCTTGCCGAAAGGGCCTCGCTCGGGATTCGGTGCCGAGTACTCGAGTTCGGGCAGCGCACCGGCCGAGGCGTGCATCGCACGCAGCATCGCCCGCGCCCCCGGAGCGATGATCCCGCCCTGGAACGTGCCCTGCCCATCAACAAAGTCGATCGTGATCGCCGTCCCCAGGTCCGCCACGATGCAGGCTTCTTTCAAACGCGCAAACGCGCCCAGCGAATCGAGCAGGCGATCCTGCCCAACGGTCGAGGCGTCGTCCAGCCCGTGCGTCATCGGGATCTCAAGGTCCCGGCCGATTACATAGACCGAGGCCGTCGCCTCGAGCTCCATCTCCAGCTTCACCGAGACCGGCTTGTTCACGCTCGAAATCACGAATCCGCTCGCGCCGTTCGATTCCCGCAGCCGGAGACACTCCGCCGCCGCGTCCTCGTGTCGGACCGATTGCCCGCTCTGGACTTTGCCCTCCGAGATGATGCCGATCCGTGTTCGCGTGTTTCCGACACAGATCGCCACGAGCACGCCGCCGATTCCCGCACCACCGTCGCTGGTTCTTTCGTTGGTCATCGGTCCAGCGTACGTCGCGGACGCCGCCTTAGACTGTCCCGATCCCCACCGTTCCCCTGGAGTCCATTTGCCTCGCTGTAAAGCCGATCCCAGCATCAAGCGCGTCGAAGTCGGCGGCTTCAAGTTTCCCCTGGGCGTTTATCCCGTCGAGGAGTTGACGCCCCGCGCTGGTTACACGGTGTTGTTCGAACCCGCGGACGGTGGCGACGATTCCGACGGCACGTCGGAGTGGGAAGAGTGGCCCGATCGCTACGTCTTTGACATCGTGGTCCCCGCCGATCGCGTCGAACCCCTCTGCCGCATGCTGTTTTCCCTCATGCCCGGCCGGGTCTACCCGATCCTCGACGTCCTCGGCCAGGACGCGTACCGCGAGATCGACCCGTACATCTCGTACGACCTGCTCGGGGCCGACCGCTTTCTCGAGATCGTCCGCGAGTGCCGCGACCTCTTCTTTGAAGACGGCATGATCGGCTTTGGGGCAATGAGCGAGGACCCGTTTTTCTACGTCTTCGTCGATGAGCACAAAATCGTCACCGTTCGGGCCCAGCCGGAACTCAAGGAACGGATCGAAAAAATCCTCGCCGCCTTCGACCTGGAGGAGATGAGCGAGCCCGCCGGGGCGGATTCCGCCGCCCATGAGCACCGGGGTGTTCTCCTCAGTGACCGCTCCCCCGAAGGCCTCCGATTCGATGAAATCGTCGAATCCCTCAAGGACGAGTGGCGGCTGCTCCTCAACGTCGACAGCGAGAAAAACGTGGACGAGGACGGCAAGGAACTGGGCATCACCGCCTGGAGGATCGTCGTCCGTTTCGATCCGGAAGACGATGCGGCATCGTCCTACGTGGAAGTCGCTCTGGCAGCCCCGAACCTGCGGGAGGCCGAAGAAACCGCCGTGGATGCCGCCGCCCGCCTGCTGGCGGATGTCTTTCCTGATACCCACCAGCCCGCGATCGTGCTGGCCGACCGCCTCAGCCGCGAGCAGCTCGCCGACCTGCTGAAATCGGCCGCGACCAAGCGTCGGCCGAGGCTCAAGCGCACGAAAGATCGCAGCAACGACCCCGCCGAGCCGTTCGAGCCCGACCCACCCCCTCCGGAAACCGGGGAGCTCAAGCCGGGCGAAATCTGGCTTGCAAGAACTCTAAGTTGATTGTTTACAAGGGTTAGGGATCAGTTTTTCATTTCTCGTTCCGCCGGATGTCCGCCAACCGACAGTTGCATCTTGCACGAACCCGGCATCCTTTGTATCTTGACGCCGGTTTCTGATATTCCATCAACCGGTCGGTCCGGACGAGCGAATTTGGAATCACGTCGCGGAGCGGGTAGCGAAAGCGGGTTTCGCCTGCGACTCCATCTCGAAGCGCAAACATCGGCGCGGGCCGATGAGTGGTCGGTGCCGATCGGACCGTTGCGCAGCGCGAGATGAACCGGCGAGCGTCGCCGGCCCCTCGTGAAGTCGTGGCGGCAGGACCCAGATTGCGGCTATTGGATTTCGGCGTTTGGATTTCAGCTTTTGGGTATGTGATTTTGATCCGGCTTGTTCGATGAAGAGCTTCGGGGCGAGCAGCCCGTGAGACGAAAGGCCGGATCATGGCCGAGGGGCGTGGGGTTTT
>JAFLCN010000031.1 GCA_017303555.1 Planctomycetota bacterium | reverse complement strand
CACCTCCCACCGGAGATTCCAGCGCCAACCCACCGCGCACAACCACGAAAAAGTAGTGCGCAAGCCATAAGTCCAGTCCAATCCAAACCCCCAGCCACCACATCTCCGGCTGTTAACCGCTAGGTTCTAGGTTCGAGTCCTAGTCGGGGAGCTTCAAGGGCCGCGGCCAAGTGCCGCGGCCCTGTTCGTTTACGGATCGGGTCGGAATCGCCCTTTCGGCACCGGGCCAAATCCACGCGGGAATCCGCGAAGTCTGGCGAGCTAGGCCAGGCCGGGCCGCGCTCTCCGGTTCGCCACGTTCGCTAAGGCCGCATCGCGGAAAGCGGCTTCTGGCCACTTTGGGCACGCCAAACTCTCGGCTCAGGACAGAGAGCGGCCGGGTTGGTTGACAGGAGGGTTGCCGAAAGGGCCGGTACGCGCAGTGGTTCGCAACCCCTTCCAACCGAGCGAGTGGAAGTCCTTCGGGGGCTCCGGATAGGCTCGCGTGGGCAAGCGAGCCAATGATGTTGGGGAGTCATGATGGACCAACGTACAGCGGAACAACTGGCAGCGATCGTGGGCGGAGAAGCGTGGCAGAGCGGGGGCGGGATCTACCTGGTCACGGTCACGCGCGACGATGGTTCACTTGTCGTGTTTTCCGGGGATGCGGTCTGCGAATACGAGAGCGATCAGGCGTTTGATGCTGGCAGAGCCGCGAAGACGATTCTCCTGAACATCCCGGAGACCGAAGACCTTTACGTCATCGTGGACCTCGAGGGGAATGTCTTCTACCAGGACGACGCGATGGAGCGCGGGTGGCGTTACCAGGAGGAGGCCGAGCACGAGGCAAGAGGGCTCGAATCCCGAGGCGAGGGGCGCTTCTCCGTCGTCCGCCAGAGCGAACTTCCCACGTGATGAGCAGGCCGCTGTCTGCCACCAGACAGTCGCTGCATCATCGGGAGGCCTCCGACATCGCAATGAATCGATCCCACCGCCACTTCAACGCAGCCGAACTTGGCACACCTCCAGGAGAGGCAATCCGCCGCCCTGCCAGACTTGCGTACTCCGAATTCCTCAGGCAGGGATGCAGGAACACGGTGAGCGTGTCCGGGTCTATCCCGAGCAAGTGAAGGTCGAACAGCGTGTGCACATCCGTCCGCAGGAGCAGCCCATTGGAGAGGTGGTTGTCCTGTGGCCCGCGATACGGATGGATGTGTGCAGCCTCGAGCAAGTCAGGGACCACACATCCAGTCACAGCGCAGCGATGCATGAACACGCTCAAGAGACTGTCTCGAAACGAGCGCTGTCCTCTTCGTTGCCGAATTTGGCGTAGGACGACTTGGCGGCTGTCTTCTTCTCCAAGCACGTAGGCATCGACGCCACGCTCATCTGCATCGCTTGGAACCAAGGTGGGTTCTTCGGCCAGTCCCAAGACCCAAAGCTTGACGCGCTCCGGTAGGTGCACCGAATCGACATGATTGAAGTCGGCCGGCTGGATTGCAAATTGCTGGGCGCCACGGCTGCGTCTCATTTGGATCGCCAACGCTGGAGCGAGCGGCTGCGAGAGTCGAACGAACGAGCCGCCGAAGTTGGCCGTGTACAGCGTACAAGGAGTCGCCCTTTCCGCAGGATTATCAAATTCGTGGCCACGTCGGCACCGGAAACGCGGCGTAGAACTGAACCTCTCCCGAAGATCGGGAATGCCGCATTGGGGGCATTCGCGGCGCGTCCGAGTTCCAGGCTCGCTCGAGATGCGGGCGATCCGAGCAAAGCCTTCGATGCCTTTTCTGGTTCGGATCGCGACCAAGTCGCCTTCGGCCAGGCGCTTGTGGTTGGGAACGGAGCTGTCGAAGCGGTATTCCTCGGCAGGTACATCGGAGTACCCAGTATTGCCGGCATAGGAGCGTTGACCGGCGTACACGAGGAGCACCCAGTGCTTCGGCACGTTTGACTCTGGATCACCCGCGCGAGCCGTTTTGGAGTCGATCGCCTTCCGGACCACGTCATACTCCATATCAATACGGCCGACGAAGCACCTCGAACAGTGACTTGAACGCGACCTGGAGGCCAGCGCCGGCCGCCTGTGCAACTGCAGCGGCTAGGTGCGGCCCCAAGCGTGCCGGATCGGTGTCCCACAGCGGATGAACGATGAGTTCGACGCGGTTTCCCCGCCTGCCGCCGTGCACGCCGGCGAAATTGACAGGCAGCCACCCCCCAGGCATTGCTGCGAAGTACGGACCTGCCGCTGCCGCATCCAGTCCCTGCCAATACGGCACTGTGAAATCGATCTGCGCCGCCGGGTCCAATGCGAGTCGCGCCAGGTCAAGGCCGAGCCGCCAGTCGAGGATGTTGTGGTACGTCAGGTTGTTGAAGTCGCGAAGACAATCGGGGCACGATGTCCGGCACTGGACAGCGTGCGCCGGCGCGACCAGCGGTCCGTGGAATGCATTAGCAGGCTGTCCCACGACGTATCGCAGCAGTGCTTCCGCTTGTGCGGGCGTGCCGAAGTACGAACTGTACCCGGCCCCGTTCTCAAGGCTGTCCGACATGAAGACTTGACCCCCGACGTTGCCCGCCGCATCGCGAAAGACACGGAGACCGACCTTCAGTTCCTGTGCGTGGATGTCCAACAGGACCGACGCCGCCTTTCGCAGGAGGAATCCCAGCGAGTAGAGAGCTGCCCGTCCGCCCACCCATCGCGGCGACGCGGAGATCCCGTTGGGCCATGCTCGGATACCGAGCACTAGGACGTCCGTCGGTTTGATTGAGGCGAGGGCGCGGCGGTCAGGTGGCGTTCCAGCAGCCAGTGAAGGATTGGCCACGCCGATCTTTGTCATCGCGTCGCGGGTGACCCATGTGTCACCTTGGGCTAGCTTCAGAAACTCGAACAGTTGCCCTTCATTGTCGTTAATGACATAAACGGTGTCCTGATCGCTCCACAGCTCGAAGTTTGCCACCGGCGCGAGCGGGAGAGGCCGCACGCCCACCTTGGGGCGCGACGCCCGGGGCGTCCACTCGAAAACACCGTCGAAATCGCGTTCACGGCCAAACCACGTCCGGAAGCCGCGCGGCTGCGAGAGCTGCACGTGTTCGTAGTCCGGCGCTGCTGCTCCGCATACCGCGCACGACTGCGCTGGGTTTGGGGAGCCGTCAACCGCCTGACATACACGGCACAAACCAACAACCTGGGCCGGCCCGAGCGGCCCAGGCTGTTCCATGACGGCATTGCCCTGCGGCTGGTAGTCCACGACGCCCACTGCCGTGTATATCAGGCCGTCCTTCACGGTCTCCGAGCAGGGCGCGAACTGGCTGATCGCCACGTCAAGTTCTCTGCCCACCACCCCCTCCGGAGGCCACTCGTGAGCAGGTCCGGGCCGCTCGTGGAACAAATGCCGTTCGCGTGTGGGGAATCCAAACATCGGGAGCAGGCCGACATTCGCCAAACGCTCACTCAACGACCGTTGTGGCAGTCGAGGATCATTCACCGCCGCTGTGACCTCCCCGATGAGCTGCGTCTGAACATAAGTCAGGAGCGCACCGCGTTGCGCCTGCAGCACCGGGTTTGCCCGCCGCAGGAGAACATCGCAGGTCCGGCCGATGGCCGTTGCGTTGTTCTGAATCCACGCCTCGACTTGTTGCGCCACCGTTGCGGTGCCGGGCGGGCTTTGCGGAGGTGGGGCCAGCCAGTCCGCGGCGTCTCCGAACTCCCCGTGTACATGATCTCCACCTTGGACTCCAAACAAATTGAGCGCGCCGAACGCCTGCCTGAGCACCTCCTTCACGAGAACCCGCAGCAGGATCGCCTCGCGCCGCATATCTACGTAAGGCTGCGGCGGCGGGTCCGTGGTGATCCGGTGCGGTCGTTGGAAGTAGTAGTCGTCATGGCTACGGCCGCGGCACAGTGTTAGTGCCACAGACAGGCCCGCGCCGCGACGTCCGGCACGACCCACCCGTTGCTGGTAATTGAACCGCATCGGAGGCATGTTTGCCATCATGACAGCGAGCAAGGAGCCGATGTCCACACCTGCTTCCATCGTCGTCGTCACGCTGAGCAGGTCGATCGTGTCGGTCAGCTGTATCTCGGCGGGGGGAGGAAGGCAGATGCCTTGGAATAACCGCTGTCGGCGGCGCCCATCTTCCTTGTTTGTCTGTCCTGTCAGTTCTTCACAGTTCAGGCGGAAGAGCGGTCCTGCCTGCGTCGCAAGGTAGCCGTAGTAATCGGAGACAGCTTGTGCTGCCATCGGCTGCGGGAGACCCAACGGCACCTGACAGTCGGTGCATACGCCACCCGCACGGTGCAAGTGGATGCGCCGGCACTGCCCACATTCGAAAAACACTTGGCCAGGTCGCATCACGCAGAGGTTCTGGATGTTGATGACGTTCTGCGTCAGCACGCCGCATCCATTCAGATAGGCGTCCACGTCATTGACGTATCCCTGTGGCTGAATGCCCTGGCCAGCTGCGACCGCCGAAAGATACCCCACGGCGTAGGCTGGAAGATTCGGTTGACCTGTTGCGCCGTGCGTCGAAAGCCTGCGTCGCACGCCAAGGAGGCGGATTACGCCGTCCGCCCCTTCCTGGACCAGCGGACTGGCGGAAGGAAATGCGATGCGGTCGGTTGTCGCAAAGCCGAGCCGGAGGGACTCGATGTTCCGACGGCCTGACGCGAAGACGACGTCCATTACTTCTGCCAACGACTGATCTCGGATGCGTTGCAAGTGATCCTGCTGGGCTTGGGTCAGCTGCGCGGGCGGCCTAGAAACCGGGGGCGTTCCCGGGGCGCCCCAGATGTACAGGTCCCGCCAGCTTCCGGTCCGGGTTGTCGGATTCGTCCAGAGCACATCCTGCACGAAGCCACCGGGGTTCATTCCGGCGATGAGGAGTTGTGCCGATGCGTCGGCGGCTAGCTGAGCAAGGTGAAACGGCCCCTGAGCCGCGCGAGCGAGAATGCGCTGTGCTGCCTGTGCCGCGGTGAGACTCGGTTCTGAAAGGGCCGGAAGCTGGGCTGTCGCAGCGTTGGCCGCCATCGAAAGCGTGGCTGCTTCCTGCGCATGAGCGGCCGCAAACGCCGCAGCGAGCGAGGCTTGCTGCGCCGTGACGGGTTGCCCAGTCACTTGGGCATTGAAGGCGAACGCACCTGCACCTTGCACCGTGATCGCCGATGTCAGAGCCTGGCGAAGCGCGTCGCGGTAGTGCGAGAACCGCATTCCAGCCGATAGCTTTGCCGCGTCCTGGCGACTGTCGGAGAAGACGACAAGCTTCCGGTTCTCCTCATCGCCCGGACCTGCAATCTGTCGGAGGAGTGTGTCGGACAGAATCTGCGCGATTTTCTGAAAGCCCGTCCTCAGCGTGCGAATGGGCGAGCCGATTTGGCGCCGCGACCAGTCAGCGTCGCATCGCGGACACCGTGCCGGATAGGCCTGCTGTGCACTTTCTACCGCTGGCGGGTTAGCGGTGTGCATTGGCGGCACGTAATAGAGGAAGCCGGGTCCTCCGCCAAGCGCGACCTTCCCGTCAGCCGGAGTGAAGGTCGACCGCCGCCATGTCCGCGCTACACCCTCCTGTGTCCATTGCTGTGACGCGGGCGTAACGCCCGGGCCCGCGGGCCAATACACCGCATAGCGACTGTAATCCCGGTCGAGAGAGGCGGTCTCCGGAGATGCCTCAAGGTCCGGATGATCAGGGCTCAGGTACCATTCGTTGGGAGCCAGACCCGACTGCGGGTCAGGGGGCTCGCCCACCCTTGGTCTGCGGTACCCGCCGAACAACACTTCGCCACACGCTTCGCAATACAACATCTCCAGAACGCGCGACCCGCAGCCACAGGTGAGCGTCGGGACATAATGCAAAGCCCCTGTTGGGCACGGAGCCACGCGGCCTTGAACTTGGTTGCAAGCTGGATTCGTGCAAACCCACAGCCCCTGAAGATTGCGAAAGAGAAGATGAGCTCGAACCGGCAGCGGCGCGCTGCCAGACGTACCGCGTGCCACGGACATGCCGAGGAGCAGGCCCTCCAGGGCGTCGGCCGCCTCTGGTGCAGGTCTTCCGGGGAACATGGTCGCGGCCATTTCGTCAGGCGTGCGAGGTTCAAGTTGCGGGGCTTGCGGCTGGCCGGCGTTGCAGGCTGACCGCAGTGCATCGGCTGCCCGCATGTGGGCGAAGGCGGCATTCAACGTCAGCTCTGGGGCCGTGCCTGCAGGCTGAACTGGTGCGCCAATCGATCCTGCGAGTGTTGCTGCTGCGTTCGATACCGAAAGTCCCTGCGTGGTCAGGTCCTGCTTCAGCTGGCGCAACGCTCCTCCGTGCACGCCGATGCCGCCCAAAGCAGCCGGGTCGATGGGCTGGGACCGACCGCTTACAACCGTGAAGCGATTTCGATCGCGCCCAAAGAACTCCTCGAGATACTGCAGGCCGCCTTGCCCAGGGGCAATTGAGGCGCTCGATGCGATGATCCGCAGCTGGTCCGAGTCCGGGGTGAGTCCCAGTCGTTCGAGAAGGACGCGAATCAGATATGCGACCTCGGTGCCTGGCGTTCCGCGATAGCTATGGAGTTCGTCGACAACCAAGTGGAAGAGATTGTCCGGATCGGCCTGAAGCCACCGCCTCGTCTGATCGAACACCGGCGACTCGAGACCGCGCATGAGCATGATGTTCAGCATCGAGTAGTTGGTGATCAGAATGTCTGGCGGGTGGTCTTGCATGTCCCATCGTGACCACATCTCTGCACCATCTATGCTCGGGAAGAACCGTGCCGCCGCTCCTCCCGCAACGAGCTGCGCGTCCTGCTGAATGCCGCGGAGCTCTGTTCGCAATCGGCTAATTGTGCCTGCGTTTCGTGCCCCAGACACAGGGGTACGCCCCGTATAGCGTCCAAAGTAGAAGCGATTGCCGGCACGGTTCGCTTGAAGCCAGGAACGGACTGTTGGCCCGTCCAATGCAACTCTCAAGCGTGCGAGCTGGTCCTCCACGAGGGCATTTAGAGGGTAGAGGATGAGCGCGCGGACAGCCGAGGGACGGACCGTGCTGTCTTCATGCGCCCTTTGCGGCACTCGCGGTGCCCATCGTCTTCTCCCGCTTGGACCTATTCGCGGATTCCACCAGTCCCACTCGGCCGCACGCTGTCCAGGCGGTCCCCACTGTGCCGATTCCCGAATCAGCGCCGTCACCACCGGAAGCAAGAAGCACTCGGTCTTGCCTGAGCCCGTTCCGGTTGTGACGACGACGTCACGCCCTTGCACGACCGATTGCTGGAGCACTTCGCGCTGATGGGCATAGAGCCGAAGGCTTGGCGGGAAGAGCCCGTGCGAGACGAAGTCCTTCAGATCTCCGAGCGGACCAGGTGACCACCGCCCGCCGAGCAGTGCTTGTGCACACTGCGGGAAGCTCTGGCCGGACGACTCATACGCCGGAACTGGCTCGATCAGAGGCCTCCGGTAAAGCCGACCGTCGACATCGAGCAAGCGACGGCGCTCGGCAATCAGGTCTGGGTACCGCAAATCAAACGGACTGTCTAGGTACCTCAGGTACGTTTCGCGGAGGCTGTCAAAGATCGCTTGTGGACTTGTCATCGAAGTTCCTGTCCGAGTACGGCACACGCAAGTTGCGCGGCGCTTGGGGGCACGTCCACGTAGTGCAACAGCCCCGCGTTACCTTCTTGGCGTTCATAGGACGGCAAAACACCCGAGCACGAGAGCAGTGCCCTCTCGACCAGAAACGGTGGCCGGCAGGTCGCCGGGACAGTTAACCGCCATTCGTCTCCATCGTATCGCCAAAGCCTGCGGTGACGGCGGCGGACAACAAGGTACTTTCCGACTTGTACAGGCACCTCGAATGCGCCTCTACTCCGCGAGCAAAGCAGTACATGCCTCCGGTGTCGGAGCGTGAAGCGGAACAGTCCGAACTCACATTCCTGCGCTTCTGTTCGCAGTGCTGGACGCCAGCCGAGCGTCTCTGGAGAAAACCGCTCGATCCTCCACTCAGTGCCAACAGGAATGTCACCTCTTCGCCAAACACTTCGATCACCGATCACCGGCAAACTCAGCAGCATCGACGTTGCAGCGTTCTGTTGAACATGAATGCCGGCGTTGGTGGCACTCGCCACGAGACCCGAGGGTGACGATGCGAAGAACCGAATTACGTCGGGAGCGCCGGCACAGGGCTCACTGAGAGCACGAGCGTGACCCTCCTGTCCCAGGAGCCGTCCAAGCAGCGCGGGCGACCGAGCCCCGGCGACGACTCCGAGCCATCCGTCTCGCCGCTCGGAGATTGCCATGCATGGAGGAGCGGTTTTCCAATCACATCCGCCCGCGCCTGCATTGAATTCCGCGTGCCCCAGACGCTGAAGGTTTAGCCGTAAAAGGTGATACAGGGGCAGCCCGGCCTCCTCGGCAATCTCGTCAGCACTCGAGTCGGGACTGATCTCGCCGTTGTCACCAAGGTGAAGCTCCTCGACAGCAGCGCGGAACTGCTCCCAGGAGCCCTCACCCCGTGCCGACATCCACAGAAGCAGCGCGGTGGCACTCAACGTATGCTCCTCCAGATCGCGCGTGCCTCTTTCCGAAAACTGGTCCAAAGCGACGCCGTTGCGTCATCGTCTGGCTCGGGGCGGAGTCCCTTCCTGGCAGCATCAAGGATCGCCAGAGCCCATGCGCGCACCTGCACCGCCTGCTTACGGGAGAGCTGTGCCGAATCGGTGGGTATCGGCATCTGAGATCCAACCTTCAGAATCCTTCTGATCGACTTGTCGCAGTGAAGCGGATCTGCTGGCAGCGCCCACACGGGCTCAAACGGTGGGTAGCCACTGCAAACGCCAGATCGCAAATCAGATCGCCCCTCGCACGAATACACCTGCCCGGGAACCGCTCCGAGCAGCACCGGGTTGGCTACCGGTCCAGAATAGTGCTTCCCATCCCGAGGTCCGTTCTGCGGCGGTCGCACCAGCATTCCGCAGATGGCAGGTCGCACGCCCTCTTGCGTGCTCAGGTCGCCGACGGACCAGGTGTAGGCATCCCAGGCCTCCCATTTCTCTAGCCCCGACATGATCTGATATCGCTTGGTGCCCGCCTGGCATGACACGACGTGTTCGCCGGGGAGATCCCAACCCGGCGCCTCGTATGTGCCGCCGGCGCCACGCACCGCCGGATGCTGATCGATGTGCACCACTCCAATTGCGCTCGAATCGCCCACAATGCGGATTGCCGGTGGGAAGCCGCTGAGCCACGCTTGACGACCGAGTCTTATTCCACCCTGGAGAGCGATCCGAGCATCCGGAAGCGGGCACAGTGCATCGAGCGTGTCCGCCGGCCCACGCACCGGAACTGCGAGCTGCGGCCTCACACCGGCCAACACCACCCACATTCCAGTCTCGTCCCCAGTCCACTCCCAAGGCGTGCCCTCAGGGCTGCCGGTTGCCCGGATCGCCTCCTGCACCTGATTGAGCCGCTCGCGCGTGCAAAGCACGACGTGGTCTTCACCCAGTTCCAAACGTGTGACGGCAAGATGCCCGCTCATCCGCTCGTGCGAAGCAAGTACATAGAGGTCACGGCCGCTCAATGACCACCGGGTCGTCGACCCGGGGGTGTCTCGTGATTCCCAGACGATGCCGGACCGAAGGAACTGACCGATACCGGGGGGGGTCACATCGAGGTACCATTCATCCTGAAGCGCCGTGAGCTCACCCAGGCCGCCGCCGGTCGAAATCGTCACGACATCCGGGAGATTCGCGGTTCGTCGTGCCAGAAGTGAGACAGTGCAAAAGCCGCCCCGCTCGGGTCGAATACGCACATCGATGAGAAGCGCCCGGTCACGAGGATGCGATTTCGCTCTTTCAGAGCCCTGGCCGTCACGCCGCGGCTTTGGCACCCCAGGTCTGCGAGGCGGCTTGTACTGTTTGGGCACGACGAGCCCATTCGGCCCGGGCTCTTGTATCTCCGAAGCCGCGTCATCTCCTGGCACGGGCTCAGCGACGCGCGCATCGCTATTCGCCGCCACGCTGGTCAGTTCCTCGCTCTCGACACGGGCTGGAGCCACCCAAGCTGCGGCGTTCTCGATCGCTCCACATAGGGGCACACCCGGGGGTGAACCGAGCTTTGGCTCCACGTCGCGAGCCATCGCGTCCGTCACCGCGTCTGCACCGTTAGCCGCTTTCCTCAACTCCGCTCCTACCAGGGTTCCAATCACATCTGGTGGTGGAGGCACATCGGGTGATACCGATGCTGTGACCACCATGTCGCCGGGCAACAACGCGGTGACCGGGTCGTCGGCCACGCGGTCGCCTGTCGACGAGTCCGTCGGCGGAGCAACGGGGGACCTCCCGTTCGCCGATACGTAGGACGCGCCGCCATCCTGAGAGGCCCTCGTTGCCAGCGCGCGAGAGTCGTCCGGCGAAGTCAACGGCGCGTATCCCGCTAGCGAATCGACAGGCAGCTCGACCCCAACGTGGACTTGGCTCTCAAACCGCGCGTCGCCCGCGGGTTCATTGTCGGGCAAGGGTTGGCCGAACGCCTCGCTCGACGTCTGTATGGATGCCTCGCGGTCAGCGGCGACGGGAGGCGCTGTCGGCTGCCGTCGCGGCACTTCGGCGGTGGGGCCCACGTCGCCGGAGACACAGTCTTCAGCCGAACTACGACCTTGCCGTCGCGCAATCCACCACAGAGCGGCTCCGGCCGCCAGCACGAGGATCAACGCCATCATCACCGCAAGAGGTTCCATGCACATCCCAACCCGAGCATTCACCGGCACGCGAGAGCATTCAGGTCCTAATGCTAACCCTGAACCGTCGAGGATGCGTGCGGGTACAGGCCGATTGCCGACGGCGACCACACCGGCCATACTCTTTCCCATGCCGCCGAGGTCGACCAAGCGCAGCAGTGCGCTCAGGGTAGTCATTCCCACCGCTTGCACGGTGGCCAATGCGGCTACGGCTTCAACGCGGACAGCTGCTCTGGGGTCATTCCCGGCGCGCTCCCCAACGATCCAGCCCCCCGCCCTCGCCGCGCTGAATGGTCATCGTGCGGTGCCTAGCACAGGCGCATCGACTCGAATCCCGCTCATCTCCATGTTCACTGGCGGCGGATTCATGGACATCGGGTTCGAGCAGGCGGGATTCGACGTCGTCTGGACAAATGAGCTCAATCCAGTTTTCGCCAAGATGTTCATGTCCGCCCGTGCGGGGATGAGCATTCCCGGCGCGAAGCGCAAGCCACCCAAACCAAACGGAGTCAGCGTCGCGGATCTCAAGGCCACCCAGGTCCTCAGGGAAGCGTTTAAGGGCAAGTCGCCTTCGATGTTCGGGATCATTGGCGGACCGCCCTGTCCCGATTTCAGCCGTGGAGGGCTCAACGGAGGGGGCAATGGGATCAACGGTAAGCTCACTGCAGATTTCGTGCAGCTCCTCTGCCGTCTCCAGCCGGACTTCTTTGTCATCGAGAACGTACCCGGCCTTTTGCAAACCAAGAAGCACCGACGGTTCTTGAACCGCCAAATCGCGTACCTGCGCAAGTCCGGCAACTTCATCGTGGACTTCCAAATTCTCAATGCGCTGCAACTCGGTGCCCCCCAAGACCGCGAGCGGTTGTTCATCGTGGGCTTTCGCAAGCGCCTTGTGCATCGGGCTCTTGGCCGCAAGCCAAAGACCTCAGAGAGAGGCTGGTTTCCGTGGCCGGTCAATCCGAAGTACCGGGATGCGCGACAACTCCCGTGGCCCAAAACGTCGCCATTCGGAAAGACGCCGCAAAAGCCATCAGGCATCCCCGACGAGCTCATGGTCTACACGTACCTCGGACCTCACAACGACCCGGCCAACATTGCCAATGGACGCGACGTGTTCCAGGCCCATTCGCGGAAGTTTCGCACGCGACGCGAAGGTGATGTCAAAAACAAATCATTCAAGCGATTGCACCGCTACCGGTTCAGTCCGACGGCTTGGTACGGCAATCAGGAAGTGCACCTGCACCCGTGGCTACCGCGACGGCTCTCGGTACGAGAAGCCCTTCGCCTTCAGACGGTTCCGGACGATTACGTGCTGCCCGCCGATACGACTCTGTGCGCTAAATTCAAGTTGATCTGTAATGGCGTTCCATGCCTAATGGCGCGCGCCATTGCCGAGCAGGTGCGCGCCTTTGCTGAGAACTCGATGGCAACAAAGCTCCCTAGGCCAAAGCAGATGCGAGCGAAACTCACCGCGAGAAGACTGTGAGCCTTTGCCGTTAGGCCCACTGAAGCACAGCGAAGCAAGAACATGTCGCGACTACGGTCGAACGAAACTGGTCCGGAGGTAGTTGTCCGTCGGCTCGTTCACGCAGTGGGTTTCGCTATCGACTTCACACGAAATCGCTTCCTGGAAAGCCCGACTTGGGCTTTTCCGCGAACCACAAGGCCGTCAGCCTCCATCGCACCGCCGCGCGACAACTCCGGCTGGTTGGCAGAGGGGTAAGGGCGAGGGTTGAGTCCCTCGCCGAATGCCACAACACAGAGCACCAAACAACCCGACACCGACGGGCACGCTGTGCCTTCCGGCCCGCGCCGCCGAGATCCTCGCAGTGGCTACGGCACGCCTGATCGACGCAAGCGCCCACAACTTGGGCGGGAGCGTCGAGCATCCCGATTCCTCTCGGGCGGGACTTGAACTCGCGGAGCATGCCGCCCTCAGTGTGCCTGCGGGTGAACGGCACCGTCCCGAACCGGAGAGCCCGGGACGATGCTACCCGAAGGAGCCTGACGGACGATGAAAACGACGGCAGCCAGCACCATCCAGCAACAGATCGACGATCTGCGGGACATGCCCGTCTCGCGGCTCCGGGAGCGCTATGCGGAGGTCTTTGGCGAGCCAACGGCCTCGGGCAACCGCCAGTGGCTTTACCGACGGGTCGCTTGGCGCATCCAGGCGTTGGCGGAGGGGGACCTATCCGAACGGGCCCGCCGTCGGGCGGCGGAGTTGGCCCGGGACGTCGACGTGCGGGTTCGGCCGCCCGGGGAACGCGAGGGCAACGAACCCCGAGTCGGGGCGCGGCTCGTGACGGTCACCGGGCGAATCGCCTCCGCCGGGGCCGACCGCCTGCCCGCGCCGGGCAGCGTGCTTCTACGCACGTTCAAGGGGGTTGAGCACGAGGTGACGGTGCTGCCCCACGGCTTCGAGCACAAGGGGAGGACGTATCGCTCCCTGTCGGCCGTGGCGACGGCGATCACCGGCTCGCACTGGAACGGGTTCCTCTTCTTTGGCCTGACCAAGAAGGGGTCCGCATGAACGCATCAAGCACAAGGGGTGCTGGCGTTTCCCGCCGCGCATCGGCCGAAGTCACGGTCAGCGGGCCCGCTACTACTCGGGGTGCCAAGTGCGTCCGCTGCGCGATCTACACGCGCAAGAGCACGGAGGAGGGGCTGAGCCAGGAGTTCAACTCGCTCGACGCGCAGCGGGAGAGCGCGGTCGCGTACATCGCCAGCCAGAAGAACGAGGGGTGGTCCTGCGTCCCGGACCGCTATGACGACGGCGGCTTCACCGGCGGCAACATGGACCGGCCCGCGCTCAAGCGCCTGATGGACGACATCGAGGCGGGGAAGGTCGACTGCGTGGTGGTCTACAAGGTGGACCGCCTCAGCCGGTCACTGATGGACTTCGCCCGGCTGATGGCGCTCTTCGACCGCAAGGGCGTGTCGTTCGTGTCGGTCACCCAGCAGTTCAACACGACGCACTCGATGGGTCGCCTGACGCTGAACATCCTGCTGTCCTTCGCGCAGTTCGAGCGGGAGATCATCTCCGAGCGGACGCGCGACAAGATCGCCTCGGCCCGCCGCAAGGGCAAGTACCAGCACGGCAAGCCCATCCTGGGCTATGACTTCGTGCCCGCGCCCGCGCCGTTCACCGGGCGACGGTTGGTGGTCAACAAAGCCGAGGCGGAGCGGGTCCGCCGCATCTTTGAGCTGTACCTGGAGGCGGGGAGCATCCTCCGCGTCGCGGACGAGTGCAACAGCCGCGGGTGGACCACCAAGTCGTGGACCACAACGGCCGGGCGCAAGGTGGGTAACCGGGAGTTCGACAAGACGATCATTTCGCGGCTGCTCCGAAACCCGCTGTATGTCGGGAAGGTGCCGCACAACGGTGCAGTGTACGACGGTGAGCACGAGGCGATCGTCGAAGAGGACATCTTCCGCCGCGTTCAGGCGCAGTTGAAGCTTGCGGGCGAGCGCGGCGGTGCCAGCGTCAAGAACTCCACCGGTGCGCTCCTGGGCGGACTGGTCCGGTGCAAGGGGTGCGGTTACGCGATGTCGCCGAGCAGCGCCTCGAAGAAGAAGCCCGATGGGACACGGACCCGCTACCGCTACTACGTCTGCGCCAACGCCGCGAAGCGCGGACGGCAGCACTGCGCGGCCCCGTCGCTGCCCGGCCCGGCGCTCGAGGCGTTCGTGCTCGAGCAGGTCAAGTCGCTGCTGGCCGACTCCCCGCAGATGACGCTCGTCGTTGATCGGGCGATCGACCTGCTCCGCGATGCCGCCGGGAACCGCCTCGCCGAGCAGACGCGGCTCCGCGGTGTGCTCGAACGACTCTCGAACGAGGAGCCGACGGCCGCCAGACGCCGTGAGATCGAGCAGGTGCGGCGGACACTGGCGGCCGTCTCCGCGCAGGTGGCTGCAGACGCCGAACGACTGATCGACGAGGATGAAGTGGCCGGTGCGGTGGAGGCGTTCGACGGGGTCTGGAACGCCATGACGCAGGCCGAGCGAGCCGAGTTCCTCCACGTCGTCATCGCATCCGTCGAGTACGACGGGCAAACCCAGAACGTTGCGATCACCTTCAAGCCGGAGGCTTCACAATCGGACTCACCGAGCGCATGACCAGCCCCTCACGACAACCCCGCATTAACGCAGAAGCGATCCCGGTCACGATGACCGCGCGATTTGTCGTGCGGGGACGGGAGCGGGGGGTCTCGACTTCGGAATCGGGAGACCAATCGGCAACGCCCGGCCGGGTGCCGCGGGTCGCGCGGTTGATGGCGCTCGCGATTCGGTTCGACTCCCTCATCAGGACTGGAGCCGTATCTACGCAGGCGGAGTTGGCGGAGGTCGGGCACGTCACACGTGCCCGCGTGACGCAGATCATGAATCTTCTGCACCTCGCCCCGGACATACAGGAAGCGGTCTTGCATCTGCCACAGGTAGCAAATGGGCGTGATCCCATAACGGAGCATGAACTACGCAAAGTAACGTCACTTGTGGAATGGTCCGCGCAGCGACGGGCTTGGCTCGACCTCCCGCGATAGACACCTCCACGCACTGGCTGTCGCATCCCAAACGCAGCGTTGGTATGTACTTAGGTATCCGTGAAGTCCCGGCGTGGTGGTTTGACTACCTGCCTCGGCGCGTGCCGGAGAGATACACTGTGGTCCGAATACTCCCGCCAGGCGTACTGGGCGGGCTCGCGGCGGAGGCTGCGGGGGACTCGTGTCTAGCCGGAGTTTCGGATGTCCAAGAGTCTGCGCGCAGGTAGATGGGTCAACCCGGGGTCGCTCAATAGCATCGATCCGAAGCTCCAGTCTCGGTTCTTCCAGCAATACCGAAACGAGCTTGAACCCCACGGTGTGTTCCTTCGAGACGGATTGGACGACGAAGCCATTCGACGCGTGATGTGCGGCGAAGTCTCCGGCCTCTCGGCGGAGCTGATCGACCGGATCGGCGTCATCGACGAGATGTCGACGAGCGGGAACCACGAGCTTCTCCTTGATGAGGCGAAGCGTCTCGGCCTCGACATCGGGCCGACCCCAAGCACTGCCGACCTTGTGGTCCTCCTTCTGCTCGACGGGACCGAGTCACTTGAGCGAATCTACGCCGAGCGCCTGCCTCTTGCGCGTCGTCTCTTCCGTAGCCACTTCGCGCTCACCGCCGACCCGCCAATCGTCTCCGGGGTTCCTGACCATGTGCTCAAGGGGTACGAGGACGGGCTGGAGCAGGACTTCGTCGGGCGCGGACGCGGGTCGGGTGTGCGCGTATTCCATTTCCCGACGACTACAGGCTTTCGGCAGATGATCCGTCGCGCCGACGTGGCCCATCGCGATGTATCTGTTGATCCGCTCACGGGTGGCCGTCAGCACATCATCTTCCATCCGGAACGGTTCGACGTTCTGATCTACGACCACTCGCAGGGCGAGATGCAGGTCAACGCGAAGCACGACGCCGACGTGCGAGCGTACTTGGAGCACGTGGGGCATCACCTGTTTACTCACTCGCAGCTCTTTCTCGCCGAAGGATTGCCGGCGAAGTACACGCTCAAGCCCATTCTGGAGAGGGAGCAAGCGTGCTTGCGCTGCGACGATGTGCCTGAGCTCGAGGCGGTTTGGCTTCGCGGGTTGGACTGGGCTCATCCCAAGGCTATCGACCTCGTCGAGCGCCCTCGCTCCAAGAGTGACCTGTTCCGGGCCATGAACGATGCGGGTCGCGGCATCCCCCGCAGCGTCAAGCTCATGAGTGCGACGTTCAATGTCGTCTTCAAGACGGGCCGGGAGGGGCAGCTCCGGATCGTGCTGCCGAACAACGCCGTGTACTCCCGAGAGAGCGACAGCGAAGTGATCCTCCGCTGGCTCGGACTGCGCGGATTCCTCCAGGACCGCGGGAAGGCAACGGATGGGCTCACTCGGGCACTTGTGGCATCGTCTTGAGATCGCGCCCGCGGACGCCGCGCCGTACGCAGAGTGGCGGTCGCTTTGCGGGGACGACTTCGGGTGCATCGAAGGCCTGCTGGAGGCCAACGGACGCCGCGCGTCTGTGGTCGCGTCTCCACGTCCGAACGCCCCTGACATGCGCGTGGTCGTTCACAGAAACGGGACCGTTGTCGCCGTCTGCGATCGGGGAATCACGCCCCGGCGAGAGCTCGCGCCGGACGACTACACACTCTTGCACATCTCCCTCAAGCGTCTGCGGCCCGTGATCGCTAAGGCGCTGGCCCTCGAAACCTCCACCGCCCCAATCAAAGGTCTTCCGGGGTCCTTTCGGCTGGGCACCTGGGGTGTCCCAGGCTCGGACCGGTTCCCGGTGACGTTCGTGGCAGAGCCGGACACCACGGCGCTCGGCACCACGATCAGGTCGGTGGTGTCGTCAAGCGACCTTGGCATGATCATCCTGACACCGACTGCAGACGGGTGGTCTGACGAGTTGCGCGAGTGGGTCGAGGCTCGCAAGGGCGCACTCGTCCCCGCAGACGATGCCCTTGAGTCGGACGGTGCCAGCTTCATCGCGTCTGGTCTCTGGCAAGGCTTCATCGACCGCTTCGTCCGGCGCAACGGCCTCAACGTCGCTGCTCCGCGTCGCGTCAAGGTCAAGCGGAAGAAACGCGCGGATCGCCTGGGCAACATCAAGGCCATCGAGAAGACCCTCACGGAGATGGCACGGGATCGGGTCGCGCTCATTCGCACTCGTCTCCGGGATGGCCAGGGCATGCCGACCAGCCTGCCACGTGTGACCAAGTCGCAGATCGCTGCCACGGCCAAGGTGAAGGCCTACGCCGTCACGCGCGTCTTCAATGACTCGGACGCCGATTCCGTGCGCAAGCTGTACTCGCTTGTGAACGATCCGGATGCGCTGTGGAACTCCGGATTCGGGCGTGTCGGACGAGGCCGCTGACGCCCACCAGTTTTTGCACTTTGAGTTGATTGCTGTAAGTGCAAGATGCACTTCTGCTGTGCTTTGGCCTCGTGATTTCAGGCCCGCGGTGAGTATCGCGTGCTTTTCTGCGCGCTGTTCTGCAAGCCCAACCGGCTGGTGAACACGCCGCGACGTGCGGTGTGAACCACTCACCAGCACGGAAGCAAACCATGCTCGCACAACCCATCGACTCGCCGATCGTCACCGTCGACCAATCACCGTCTGCACTGCCGGATCTGCCCGGCCTCACGCGCCGCCAAATGCGGTTCCGCACCGAGCGACTCGGTCGCCTGTACTCGCTCACCCCTGATCTGATCGACGATCTGCGGCAAGAGCTGGCGGCCGAGATCTGGCGAGCCCTCCGCCGGTTCGACCCGGCGATCGCGTCGCGGACGACGTTCATGAAGGGGGTCATGGATCTCTGGTACAAACAGAAGTGCAGGCAACTCCGCCGCGAGGCGGAGACGCTCGCCCGCGTGGTGCCGCTGCCACCGCTCGGCACGGAGGGCTTCGACTACGCCGACCCGCGCGAGCGTGGCATCCCCGATGCTGACCTGCGCATCGATCTGGCCGTCCGGATCGCGGACCTCCCGGAGGACCTGTTCGCGCTTGCCCGCGACCTGCTGGCGGGCAAGTCGGTCCCGGAGATCGCGGCGGAGCGCGGCGTCCACCGCGGGACGGTGAACCGCCTGGTGCTTCGGCTTCGGGCGCACCTGGCTGATTTCGATCCGGCCGCCAACTAGCGCGCGACATCCGGCGGGTTCGGGCAGAGGGGTATGGGCGTGCCCCCTGCCTGCACCCCGCTGGTTCAACCGCAAGGCCAAGCCGTCGACGGCGTCCCGCTTGTCCGCCTCGGCCAAGGCGCGTTCACCCGCGACATCTGGCCCCACGACCTCGATCGCTCACTCCCCAAACACGGAGACCCCATGCCCGCAACCGCGACCGCCACCCTCATGAACCAGATCAGCAAGGGCCGCAAGGCCCGTCCCCGCCGCGTGATGTTGTACGGCACGCACGGCATCGGCAAGAGCACCTTCGGCGCGATGGCCGAGAGGCCCATCTTCGTTCCGACGGAGGACGGCCTGGCCGACATCGACTGCGAGAGCTTCCCGCTCGCCCGCAGTCTCGGCGAGGTGATGGCGGCGCTCGAGTCGTTGTACTCAGGCGACCACGATTACCGCACCGTCGTTATCGATAGCCTGGACTGGCTCGAACGCCTCATCTGGGGTGAAGTCTGCGCCGACGAGAGCGTCGAGAACATCGAGAAGATCGGGTATGCGAAGGGCTTTGCCTTCGCGGTCGACAAGTGGCGGGCTGTGCTCGGTGCGCTCGATGCCCTCCGCACTGATCGCGGCATGACGGTCGTGCTTATCGCCCATGCCAAGATCGAGAAGTTCGAGAACCCCGAGACCGTGCCGTACGACCGCTACTCGCCGCGCCTGCACAAGCTCGCGTCGGCGCTGGTGCAGGAGTGGGCCGACGAGGTGCTCTTCGCCACGTACAAGGTCCACACCATCAAGGTCGACGAGGGGTTCAACAAGGCCAAGCACAACGGCGTCTCCACCGGCGAGCGGATCATCCGCACCGTCGAGCGTCCGGCGCACGTCGCCAAGAACCGCTTGGGTCTGCCCGAGGAGATCCCGCTGGACTACCGCGTCTTTGCGGCGCTCGTGCGCGGCGAGGACCCTTCCGCCGCCGTCGCCACCCCTGCCCCCACCACCGACAACACCGCTGCGGCCTGAGCGCCGTTGCCGTTGTCCATCCCTCATCCGTCCATCACCAATCGCAAAGGAACTAACTCATGGCCACGCTGAACAACTTTGATGCAAACCAAGTGGACCCGTCCGTCGCGCTCGACCCGCTCCCCGCGGGCAAGTACCTCGCCGTCGTCTCCGAGTCGGAGCTCAAGCCGACCAAGACCGGGGGCGGCAAGTACCTGCAGCTGACCTTCCAGATCATCGACGGCGAGTACAAGGGCCGTCTGGTCTGGGCACGGCTGAACCTCGAGAACAAGAGCGAGATGACCGTCAAGATCGCCCGCGGAGAACTCTCGGCGATCTGCCGCGCTCTCGGGGTCATGCAGCCCAAGGACTCGGTCGAGCTCCACAACGTCCCGCTGGAGATCAACGTCGGGCTGAAGAAGCGCGACGACAACGGCGAGTTCACCAACGTCATCAAGGGATACGGCAAGAAGGGCGGCTCGCCTGCACCACGCCCAACCGCTAGCGTCGGCCCGGGGAGCACGCCGCCCTGGAAACGCTGAGTCCATCTGGTCGCGTCCTCGAGCTCCCGTACCCGCCCAGTGTGAACCACATCTGGCGACGGATGGGCTCCAGGACCGTGCTGAGCCGCGAGGGGCGGCGCTACCGCGCAAGCGTGTGCGCCGCCCTCGCGGTGATGCGTGTGGTGCGGATGAACGGTCGGCTGGAGGTGCGTGTCACCGTCTGCCCGCCCGACAACCGCCGGCGCGACCTGGACAACGTGCAGAAGGCGCTGCTCGATGCGCTCGCCAAGGGCGGAGCGTACCGAGACGACTCGCAGATCGATCGACTGTTCATTGAACGCGGCCCGGTGACGCCGGGCGGCAAGGTGCTCGTGGAACTCACTGAGATCAAGCCATGACGGTCCCGTGTCCACTCTGCGGCAGTACCAATCGACGCTTCGGCTTCTGTTGTGCGCCATGCCATGCACGCTACATGGCGGATCAGCACACGAAGTGGAGCGCGCCGGCAACGGGCGTGAATCAGCCCGAGCGCGTCGGTTCATGTTCGCCGAGCACCGAGGCTCGTGCCTCTTCATTGTCTCTGCCGGGACGCCCCGATCCATGCTGGGCTTCCGATGAACAGGTCGGACTGTGGTCGGTCTGCGTGCGAGCGCTCGAGGAGGCGGCGTGCTGATGGAGCTTCGACCCTACCAATCCGAATCGATCGCTGCGGTGTACGAGCACCTGCGGACCCGCGACGACAACCCGTGCGTGGTCATCCCGACCGGCGGGGGCAAGACGCCGGTGATCGCGACGATCTGCCGCGACGCGGTCGGCCAATGGGGCGGCCGCGTCGTGCTGCTGGCGCACGTGAAGGAACTCCTCGAGCAGGCGGCCGACAAGCTCCGCGTCATTGCGCCCGACGTGCCGATGGGCATCTACTCGGCGGGCCTCAAGCGCAAGGACCTCGGCTACGCCGTCACGGTCGCGGGCATCCAGAGCATCTGGAAGAAGGCGTGCGACCTCGGGCCCGTGGATCTGATCATCGTTGACGAGGCCCACATGGTCCCCGCCGAGGACGATGGCATGTACCGCCAGTTCATCGCCGACGCGAAGGTGGTGAACCCCAACGTCCGCATCATCGGGCTGACCGCCACGCCGTACCGCATGAAGTCCGGGTCGATCTGCGCCGCCGAGAACATCCTCAACCACGTCTGCTACGAGGTCGGCGTCCGCGAGCTGATCGTGCAGGGATTCCTGTCGCCGCTCAAGACCAAGGCGGGCCTGCAGAAGATCAGCACCGCCGACCTGCACGTCCGCGCCGGCGAGTTCGTCGCCAGCGAGGTCGAGGACCTCATGGACAAGGAGGGGCTGGTCGAAGGGGCGTGCGCCGAGATCGCCGAGTACACCAAGGACCGCAGCGCCACGCTGATCTTCTCGTCGGGCATCCGCCACGGCCAGCACATCGTCGATGTGCTCAAGACCAAGCACGGCATCGAGTGCGGCTTCGTCACCGGCGACACCCCCGACGGCGTGCGTGCGGCGATCCTCGGCCGCTTCCGTTCGGGCGAGCTCAAGTACCTGTGCAACGTGAACGTGCTGACGACCGGCTTCGATGCCCCGCACATCGACTGCGTGGCGCTCGTGCGCCCGACCATGTCGCCGGGTCTGTATTACCAGATGGTGGGCCGAGGCTTCCGCCTCCACCCGGGCAAGTCCGACTGCCTCGTGCTGGATTTCGGCGGCAACGTGCTCCGCCACGGCCCGGTCGACGCGATCCGCATCGCCACCGACGATCGCGGCGACGGCGAAGCGCCGGCGAAGGAGTGTCCGAACTGCCAGGCCCTGATTGCGGCGGGCTACCAGACCTGCCCGCAGTGCGGCCACCAGTTCCCCGAGCCCAACCGCCAGCGGCACGAAGCGAAGGCCAGCACCGAGGGCATCCTCAGCGGCCAGACCACGCGCGAGGAACACCGCGTCAGCGAGACGACGTACCACGTGCACTACAAGCGCAGCGACCCCTCCGCACCGCTGACAATGCGCGTCGAGTACCGCATCGGTTTCAACCGCTTCTTCCGCGAGTGGGTCTGCTTCGACCACACCGGATACGCGCGGACCAAGGCCGAGGCCTGGTGGCGGGCACGCTCGGTCGAGCCGGTGCCCGGCGGTACGGAGGAGGCGGTCGAGATGGCCAAGGCAGGGGCGCTCGCCCCGACGCTCTCGATCACCGTCGAGAAGAAGGCCGGCGACCAGTTCGAGCGCGTTTCTCAGCATTTGCTCGGCGATAAGCCCCCGCGCCTTGACAGCGAAGAAGGCCTGCCGGACCGGCCGCCGGAGCCCGCGGGCATGACGTACGGCATCCCCGAAGACGAAATCCCCTTCTGAACAAGGAGTACCGCATGATCACGATCACGATCGAAGAGACCGACAAGGACGGGCAGTTGCTCGGACGTCACGTGGCCTCCGCGCCCATCGACAAGAACGACACCAAGGGCATCGGCTCGCTGCTGGCGCGGAGCGTCGGCGGCCTGATGTACCACACCGAAGCCCGCGCGGAGATCCCGCTGCTGATCGCGGCCGCTGGCACGCACCGGGCGAGTTCATGCACGCGGGCGTTCGGCCACGCGGCGGGCCTGGCCACCGGGACCTACGGCTTCGACCTGGCGATCAAGCCCGTGATCGAGATCGACCGACTGCTGGACTACCGCGCCAGCAAGCGCGACCGCGAGACCGCGGCGCAGACGCTCAAGATCATGGGCGCCACCATCCGCCGCCGCGAGGACAACGAATAAGCGATGAGCGATGGCCCCTCCATCCTGCTTGAGTCGGCGCGCACGTACCTCGCCCGCGGGTACGCGGTCATCCCCGTGCCTGCGCGGAAGAAGATTCCCGTGCTCAAGGGGTGGACGGACCTGCGGCTCTCCGAGAGCGACCTGCCGGCGCACTTCAACGGCACCGGCAACATCGGCGTGTTGCTGGGCGAACCGAGCGGGTGGCTGGTGGATGTCGACCTCGACTGCGAGGAGGCGGTGGCGCTTGCGCCCACGTTCCTGCCGCCAACGGGCGCGATGTCCGGGCGGCCGGGCAAACCCGCGTCGCACTGGTGGTACGTGTGCGAGGGGTTGAAGACCCGCAAGCACCAGGATCCGGTGTCCAAGAAGATGATCGTCGAGCTGCGGAGCACCGGGGCTCAGACGGTCGTCGGCCCGAGCATCCATCCAAGCGGGGAGCCGTACGACCCGCTCGACGGCGAACCCGCCGTGGTCGACGCCGGGGAACTGGCCGCCGCCGTCGCGGCGCTGGCTGAGGCGGTCACCGAAGCACGGCACGGGCGCAGAGAAGCGATCGTTTCACAGCCGCCGTCACTACGAAGCGATCGCTTCCCAGCGGGCGACGCAGTGCTCCGCCGCGCCGCAGCGTACCTGGCCCGCATCCCGCCAGCGATCTCCGGTTCTGGCGGGCACAGCCAGACCTATGCGGCCGCGACGGCGATGGTGCACGGGTTCGCCCTCGATCCCGAGGCGGCGTTCTCGCTGCTGTGGGATCGGTACAACTCGCGGTGCGAGCCGCCGTGGTCTGAGAAGGAACTGCGGCACAAGGTGACCGACGCCGCCAGCAAGCCGCACGACCGTCCGCTCGGCTGGCTCCGCGATGCTCAGAAGGCCGAGGATCTGGGCGGCGTGGACCTGTCGGGATTCATGGCGGCGCCGGCGAAGGCGGGCGAGGACATGGCGGCCCCGGACGAGGACACGCCGGTCGATCCCGGCCCGCTCCCCGATCGCTACCTCGCCGTGCCGGGGTTCATCTCCGAGGTCATGGCGTTCAATAGGGAGACGGCCCACCGGTGGCAGCCGATGCTCGCGCTCGCCGGCGCGATGTGCCTGCAGGCCGTGCTCGCAGGGCGCAAGGTCCGCGACGAGCGCGGCAACCGCACGAACCTCTACGTCGTGTGCCTCGCGGGGTCCGGCTCCGGCAAAGACAACGCGAGGCTCATCAACAAAGCTGTGCTCTTCAAGGCCGGTCTCAACGGGCTAGAGGGCAACGAGGACCTCGCCAGCGATGCCGGGCTCGTCACCGCTGTCGAAGCCGAGCCCGCGATCCTGTTCCAGATCGACGAGTTCGGGCGTTGGCTCCGCACCATTGGCGACCCGAAGAAGGCCCCGCACCTGTTCAACGTCATCTCGACGCTCATGAAGATGTACTCGTCGGCGCGGAGCGTCTTCAAGGGCAAGGCCTATGCCGACGCCAAGCGGAACAAGGTGATCGATGAGCCGTGCGTCTCGCTCCTGGCGACGACCGCGCCCGAGCACTTCAAGCACGCGCTCACGCCCGACGCCATGAGCGACGGGTTCATGGCCCGGCTCATCGTGTTCGAGACCGGCGAGATGCCGCCGCGCGTGTGGCAACCGGAGAAGGACCCGCCGCAGGGGATAGTGGATGCGGCTACCTGGTGGGGCGCGTTCAACCCCGGCGGCAACCTCAGCCGCGAGCACCCCAAGCCCGTAGTCGTTCCGACGACCGACGACGCCCGCGCCGTGTTCAACCGCCTGGCGGCGCTCGCGGACGCGGAGATGGAGCGCCCGCGCGAGGACCTTCGGTCGATCTGGGCACGCGTCGAGGAGAAGGCGTGCCGCCTCGCGCTGATCTACGCCTGCTCCAAGAACCGCGAGAAGCCGGTCATCGATGCCGACGCAGCGGAATGGGCGTGCGGCCTGTCCGAGCACCTGACCCGTCGCGTCCTGTACCTCGCTCACGAGTATGTGTCGCAGGGCGAGTTCGACGCCAAGCAGAAGGCCGTCCTCCGCGCGATGCGGACGGCAGGCGGACGCATGACCCGGTCGCAGATGTGCCGCGTGACCCAGCACCTGACCCAGCGGGAGCGGGACGAGGTGCTTGAGAACCTCAAGGAGACCGGCCGCTTGAAAGAAGGGGTCGAGCCGACCGCCGGGCGGTCAAGGAGGGTGTATGAACTCCTGCCGTAGCAGGTCAGAAACGCGGGTCGGGCCTGCTCGGACCCTTCTTTCACATTCTTCACGCGCGATCTCTCGGGCGGGCGGGAAGGGAGCAGAGAAGGAGGGGTTGAAGAAAGTGAAAGAAGGTATCTCTCTCCTTTCTATACCTTCCCCCACCCCTCCCCCGTCCCCCTGCATCCCCACGTCAGCGCCCATGCAGGTCGTGTGCCAGGCCGCGCCTAGCGGGAGCCTTACAGCCGGAAGCCTTACGGGAGGGGAGGCGGATGGCGTTAGGTACTCCCCGGGCCAGATCGCGTGGCTAGGCCCGCGGGAACAGCCGCTCTTGGCGACAGAGTTTGTTTCGCCCGTCCGAGCGCGGGGCGGCCCCGTTGCGGGGTTGGTACGCCTCGCCGCCAATGACGCGACGTGGGCCAACGTGGGCGGACCCGTGGCCAACGGGCGCGGCCCGTAGCGCGGGGGAATCGGGGCGCTAAGCGCTCCCGGACGGGCCCGTCGCCCGAGCGATCCAGCCAACCAGCGATCCACCGATCCCCGGACCCACCGCATGTGCGGCGGGCCACCACGACGTTTTGCGCTGGCGTTCCCCGCCGCGCTTCCGACGGAGATCGCTATGAACATCGAAACGCTTCCCATCGACGTGGTTCACGAGTACGACCGCAACCCCCGCACCATCAACGACGCTGCCATCGACGCGGTGGCCAAGAGCATCGAGGCGTTCGGCTTCAAGGTGCCGATCCTGATCGACGCCGATGGCGTGATCATCGCCGGTCACACGCGGCTTCGAGCAGCGCGGAAGCTCGGGCTCAAGGAGGTGCCGACCATCCGCGCCGATGATCTGACGCCGGAACAGGTCAAGGCCCTGCGCATCGCCGACAACAAGGTCGCCACGCTGACTTCGTGGGACATGGAACTCCTGCCGCTTGAGCTCGCCGACCTCAAGGGCATGGACTTCGACCTCGCGCTGCTGGGCTTCAACGCCGAGGACCTCAGCGCGATCATGGCTCCCGCGGGCAGCGAAGGTCTCACTGATCCCGACGACATTCCTGGGCAGCCCGACGCCGCGACCACCGTTCCCGGCGACATCTGGGTGCTCGGCAACCACCGCCTGATGTGCGGGGACTCATCGAAGCCCGAAGACCTGGACCGTCTGCTTGATGGCCAGCCGATCCATCTCGTCAACACGGACCCACCGTACAACGTGAAGGTCGAGCCCCGCTCGAACAACGCGATCGTGGCCGGCCTGAGTTCGTTCGCGCTGCCCGGCAAGGCCGACCAGCACGACCAGCAGAGCGCCGACCTCAACCGCTACCCCGAGAAGAGCCGCGCGACGCACAAGAAGCTCCGGGCCAAGGACCGGCCGCTCGCCAACGACTTCGTGTCGGACGACGAGTTCGACAGGCTGCTCGCAGCGTGGTTCGGAAACATCACCCGTGTGCTGATCCCCGGCGGCACGTTCTACATCTGGGGCGGCTACGCCAACTGCGGTAACTACCCGCCCGTGCTCAAGCGCTGTGAGCTCTACTTCGCGCAGGCGATCATCTGGATCAAGGAGCACCCGGTCCTGACCCGCAAGGACTTCATGGGCAATCACGAGTGGTGCTTCTACGGCTGGAAAGAAGGCGCGGCCCATCGCTTCTTCGGCCCTGCCAACGTGCCGGACACCTGGTCGATCAAGAAGGTCAACCCGCAGAGCATGGTCCACCTGACCGAGAAGCCCGTGGAACTCGCGCGGCGTGCGATCGAGTTCTCATCTCGCCCCGGCGAGAACGTGCTCGACCTCTTCGGGGGCAGCGGCTCAACGCTCATCGGCGCGGAGATGACCGGGCGGCACGCGTTCCTCATGGAGCTCGACGCGCTCTACTGCGATGTCATCGTGCAGCGTTGGGAGAAGTTCACGGGCCGCAAGGCGGAGCGACTCCCGGCAAAGGGTGTGGCCGAAGAGAAAGCCGCGACGAGCGTCGCGGCTGGGAGCAAGGCGTGATGTACGCCTCAGTCTTCGTCGACGGTGGGCAGCGCCCCGTCCGTCGCTTCGTCCCATTCAAGGGCGTACCGCTCGGCGATGTCCTCGAGGTCGTGCTCGGTGAGGTAGTCGGCCGTCTTGCGCCCTTGGCAGGCGGCGGCAGCCCGCGCCAGGTCCGTCCATTCCTCGATGGTGAGCATCCGGTCCTGCCGTGCGCCGAGAAGGTACAAGGCGGCCTGCAGCACGGCTTCGAGTTGCGCTTGGGTCGGCGCGGGCTGGGGAGCCGGGGTGGCGCTCATGGATCAGGCTCCCTTCCCCGCGACGAAGACGCCGCGTTCGTGCTTCTTGAATCGAGCGGAGGTTCCCTTGGCGGCGATCTCGCGGATGATGGCGGCGTAGAGCGTGGCCTCGGGAGTCTTGCCGCCGGGGCTGGTCCAGAGTTTCTTGGCCTCCATCGCCGCGATCATCTCCTTGGCCCGCATCGGAACCTCGCTCGCGGCGAGCACCTGCGCCGCCGCGTCGAGGGCGCTGACGCGCTTGGGCTTGGGCTCCTTTGCGGGCTTCGGGGCCTTCGGCGTCTTGGGGGCCTTCTCGCCCTTGGCCGTCTTGCCATTGGTAGCCGCGCCAAGGCTCGCGTTGTTGGCGACCTCTTTCTCGCTGGGGACTTCGTGGTCCTGCTTCCCGCCAGCCAACCGGTCCTTGATCTCGGTAAGCGCTGCCTTGCGGAGGCGGTCCGTCTTGGCGGCACCCTCGACGCAGGCAGCGCTCTTGGACATCTTCGGTGTGCGGGTCTTCGCGGGCTTCTTGGTCTTCGTACTCATGATGATCTCCAAACTCGTGGTGCGGATTCCCGTCGCACATTGCGGCGGGTAAGCGTGGCCGTCGCGGTTTCCCGCGACGCCGCGTGGGGTCTGTCAGCAGCCCGCGACGCGCTCCATCTCGTTGAGCACGTCGTGGACCATCGAGTTGGTGGCGGCGGCCCGGCCCCGGCGGTCGGTTCCGTAGACCACCTTGGCGACCTCGGCGGCCTTGGCGTAGCGGCTCTCTCGGTCCTCGTCGCGGGCGATGTGGGCGATGCAGATGTCCTGCCTGCCCGCTCGCCGGGTGTGCTGTTCGATCGTCGCTTCCGCCCCGCGCTCAGTGCGCCGGATGCTGATGTCTTGGTCGATGCCCTCGATCACGATCGTCTTGATGTTCATGGTGTTGCTCCTTTGGGGTGGGTGCATGGCGTGCGGTTACTCGGCGTCGTTCAGGAACCGCTCCATGTCGTCGCGTTCCATGTTGCTGAGGAACCCGACCGTGTCCATCAGGTCGCTGCGGACCTTGCCGAGGTTGCCGGTGATGCCCCAGTTGGTCGGGTCGGCTTTGGCCTGCTCGTCGTGCTTGTCGAGTTCCATCTGCAGCACATCGATCAGGCGGGCGATGTCGTTCCGCCTCGTGGCGTACATCTGGGCGGCGGTCGGTTCGGGCTTCGTGGTCTTGGTCTTGGGGGTGTTCTTCTTCATACTGGTACCTCTCGTCGTTTGGGGCGCGTGGTGTCTCCGGTAAACACAGAAGCCCGCATTTCGCGGGCTTCAGGTCGTCAGCTTCTTGTCGTTGGTGCGGTCCCAACTCGTCGTGTCCTTGGGTTGGCCAACCGCCCGGAGGTAGTCGACCAACTCGTCGGCGGTCCAGGTGTCGCCGTCGATGGCGTCGTGCTCGTTGGGGGTGTCGGTATCGCGGTCGATCTCGAAAAGGCGGAAGCCGCCCATCGCTCCGGGGCGCGGTCCCCAGTGGCCGTCGAGGTGGCGGCCGCGTCCGGCGGGGACGGTCGCGATGTTCCAGGTGCGGCCGTCGGGTGTGTGGATCTCGATCGCCGGGATGTGGAACCCGCTCTTGGCGAGGGTCTTGGCGAGGTCGAGCGTGGTCTTTGTGGTCGCGTTCATGTTCGTGGTCTCCGTCGCGGGCGGGGCGTTTGTTCCCGCTCGCGTTGGACACACATTGGCCGGCTGATGGGGAACAGGCAAGGCGATCGGCCTGCGTTTCTCGATGATTCTGCGACATGTGGGCAACTGCGTCCGCGATGTGGGCAAGTTCGCGCGGGAGGTCCGCGATGACTCCCGAACACGCGCCTAGTTCCGGGCCTGCGGGGAGCGGACAGGGAATGTCCCGGCTCAACCCGGCCGCGATGCCGGTGGCGGACGCCGCCCGCGTGCTCACCCGGCTTGGCGGCAAGCCCGTGACCGAAGCGATGCTCCGCGCCGATATCGATGCGGGCGCGCCGACCAACGCCGACGGCAGCGTCAACCTCGTGCACTACGCCGCGTGGCTCGTGAAGGAGATGTCCGCAGGTGGCGATTGACCCGCGCAAACTCAAGCCCGGCGAACTCGCGAGGCTGCTCAACAGCACGCCGCTGGGGGAGGTGATCAGCGAGCGGCAGCTCCACCGCCATCGCACGCGCGCCGGGTTTCGCGTCGCGGCCGACGGAGATGCGGGCAAGATTGATCTGTTCCGATACGTGGCGTGGCTGGCGAGCACCCGGCACGAGGCGATCGCCGATGCTGCCAACGCGCCCGAAGGTCTGACGGGTTACGACGCGATGAAGGAGCGTGCCCGGCTCCGCAACGCGGTGCTGTCGCTGTCGGGACGGGACATTGGTGAACTACCGCCGGTTGCGGACGCGGCCAGGCGAGATCGAGCCGCGCGGGACTTCCGATACTTCTGCGAGGCGTACTTCCCGCAGACGTTCCACCTCAAGTGGTCGGATGACCATCTCAAGGTCATCGCCAAGATCGAACAGGCGGTGCTCGAGGGCGGGCTCTTTGCGATGGCGATGCCCCGCGGCTCAGGCAAGACCTCGCTGTGCGAGATCGCGTGTCTGTGGGCGTTGGTGTACGGGCACCGGGAGTTCGTGGCGCTTGTCGGCTCCGACGAAGAGCACGCGGCCGGGATGCTCGATTCGATCAAGGCGGAGCTGGAGAACAGCGAGATCCTCGGCGGCGACTTCCCAGAGGTCTGCCACCCGATCCGCTCGCTCGAAGGCATCCACCAGCGGGCTTCAGGGCAGCTCTACCAAGGCAAGCAGACCCACATCGGGTGGACCGCGCGAGAGATCGTGCTGCCCACGATCCCGGGCTCCGCAGCATCGGGGGCGATCATCCGTGTCGCGGGGATCACGGGCCGCATCCGTGGCATGAAGCACAAGCGTGTCGATGGTGTGAGCGTCCGCCCGTCGCTCGTGCTGATCGACGACCCGCAGACCGACGAGAGCGCCCGCTCTCCTTCGCAGTGCGCCAACCGAGAGCGCATTCTCGCGGGCGCGATCCTGGGCATGGCCGGGCCCGGACGGAAGATCGCCGGCCTGATGACGCTAACGGTGGTCCGCCCCGACGATCTGGCGGACCGCATTCTCGACCGCGACAAGCACCCGCAGTGGCAGGGCGAGCGGACCAAGATGGTCTATTCGTTCCCCAAGAACGAGAAGCTCTGGGCCGAGTACGCCCGCGTGCGGGCCGAGGGGCTTCGCGCCGATCGCGGTAGCATTGATGCCACGGCGTTCTACGGCAAGCACCGGACGGCGATGGACGAGGGAGCGGTGATCGCTTGGCCGGAGCGGTTCAACCACGACGAGTTGTCGGCGGTGCAGCACGCGATGAACCTGCGGCTGCAGAACGAGGCCGCGTTCTTCGCCGAGTACCAGAACGAGCCGCTGCCGGAGGTAGAGGTCGCGGACGACCTTCTGAGCGCCGACCAGATCGCAGCGAAGGTGAACGGGCACGCCCGCGGGCTTGTCCCACTCGGGTGCTCGCACTTGACGATGTTCGTGGACGTGCAGGGCAAGGCACTGTTCTACCTCGTGGCCGCCTGGGAGGACGACTTCACGGGGCACATCATCGACTATGGCACCGAGCCGGACCAGAAGCAGGCATACTTCACGCTTCGGGATGTGCGCCGGACGCTTGGGGCCGCTTCGCCACGCGCCGGCGTTGAAGGTGCGATCTACGGCGGCCTGGAGCGTCTCATCGAGGCGACGGTTGCTCGTGAGTGGCGGCGCGACGACGGCGCGATGGTTCGGATCGATCGATGCCTGATCGACGCCAACTGGGGCTCGTCCACGGATGTGGTCTACCAGTTCTGTCGTCAGAGCCCGCACGCCAGCGTGCTGACTCCGAGCCACGGACGCTATGTCGGCGCGAGCAGCCTCCCGTTCAGCGACTACAAGCGCAAGCGCGGCGAGAGGGTCGGGCTGAACTGGCGCGTGCCGATTGTGACCGGAAAGCGGGCGGTGCGGCATGTCCTGTTCGACACGAACTACTGGAAGTCCTTTGTGCATGCCCGGCTGGCGGTGCCGATGGGCGATCCCGGAGGTCTCTCGTTGTTCGGCCAGAAACCCGAGCCACACCGCCTGCTGTCGGAACACCTCACCAGCGAGTACCGGGTGCGGACGGAGGGCCGGGGCCGCACCGTGGACGAGTGGAAGCTCCGCGTCGAAGGGCTCGACAACCACTGGCTGGACGGCCTGGTTGGCTGCGCGGTCGCCGCATCCATGCAGGGCGCGGTGCTCTTCGGGACCGACCAGAAGGTCGCGGTGCGTCCCCGGATCAAGCTCTCGGCGCTGCGCGGGAGGACATCGTGACGCCATCCTCCAAACCGAAGCCCAGTCCTACGCCGCGCCCGAAGGGCATCTGCTGTCCCACGTGCGGATGCTGTCACTTCGAGGTGCTCTACACCCGGGCTGCGCCGAGTGGAGCCGTACGCCGTCGCCGCGCTTGTCGTCATTGCGGTCGTCGGATCACGACGATCGAGCGCCCGATCACATAGCTGGGGTCTACCGGTAGCCCATCTCCGCATCCTCGATCATCCACGCGCGACAAGAGTGCAGGCGCGGCAGAGGGGTACTCGTGTGCCCCAGACCCCTTCCAGCGATGACGAAGCCCTACGCGAGGCTGCCAAACAGCCCGCCAAGGCCTCTGTCGACGGTCAGTCCGTCGAGCAGCACCCGCTGAAGGACCAGATCGAGGCCGACCGCTACCTCGCGTCCAAGGACGCCGCGAGGAAGCCCGGCCTCGGCATCAAGCTCGCCAAGATCGTCCCGCCCGGTTCTGTCTGACCCGCCCATGCTGAAAGCCATCGCCAACATCATCAGCCGGGTCGGTCGCGGAGCTCCGCCCGCCTCTCCCTCCCCGGCGGCGTCGCCTGCTCTGCACGGAAGCGGGGCACGCGGCGGCCGTCGTTTGGTCGTGGCCAAGTTCGACTCAGCCAAGACCACACCGGAGAACCGCAAGCACTGGGCAAATGCGGACGGCCTCTCGCCCAACGCCGCGATCAACCCGGAGGTGCGGCGCGTCCTCCGCAACCGCGCCCGGTACGAGGTCGCCAACAACTCCTACGCCAAGGGCATCGTCCTGACCCTCGCCAACGACACCATCGGCACCGGTCCCCGGCTGCAGATGCTGACCGACGATGCCGAAGCCAACGCCCGCATCGAGGACGCGTTTGATCAATGGTCGCGGGCCGTGGACCTCCCCGGCAAGCTCCGCACCATGCGGCTGGCCCGAGCAGAGAGTGGCGAGGCCTTCGCGCTGCTGGTCAACAACCCCGGCATCGCGTCGGCGGGCTCGCCCGTGTCGCTTGATCTCAAGCTCATCGAGGCCGACCAGGTCTGCACGCCCCTCCTCCGGCACGGGCGCAACGACGAGATCGACGGCATCGCGCTCGACGCGTGGGGTAACCCCTCCGCGTACCGCGTGCTCAAGCGTCACCCCGGTGACAGCGGCGTGTTCCGCACGCCCATTGACGACCTCACGGCCTACGACACGTTCCCCGCCTCGTCGGTCGTGCACTACTTCCGCCCGGACCGGCCGGGACAACTCCGCGGCATCCCCGACATCACGCCGGCGCTCCCGCTCTTCGCGCAGCTCCGCCGATACACGCTCGCGACTATTGCGGCCGCCGAGACCGCCGCCAACTTCGCCGCCGTCATCTACACCGACAGCCCCGCCAACGGTGAGGCCGATCCTCTCGAGCCGATGGACGAAGTCGAACTCGAGCAGCGTCTCGCCACCGTGCTTCCGGGCGGCTGGAAGCTTGGCCAGGTGCATGCCGAGCAGCCGACGACGACGTTCGGCGAGTTCAAGCGCGAGATCCTAAACGAGATCGCCCGCTGCCTGAACATGCCGTTCAACGTCGCGGCTGGCAACTCCTCCGGGTACAACTACGCCAGCGGTCGCCTCGACCATCAGGTGTACTACAAGAGCATCCGCGTCGAGCAGCACCACCTGCAGCTCGCCGTGCTCGATCGCATCCTGAAAGCGTGGCTCAACGAGGCCGTGCTTGTCGAAGGTCTGCTCCCGCAGTCCCTGCGAACCATCGCCGCCACGCTGCCCGAGCACGCGTGGTTCTGGGATGGCGTCGAGCACGTTGATCCCGCCAAAGAAGCAAGCGCGCAGGCCACCCGTCTGGCCAACCACACGACCACGCTCGCCGCGGAGTTCGCCCGGCAAGGCCGCGACTGGGAGCAAGAGCTCCGCCAGCGTGCCAAAGAACTCTCGCTCATGAACGAACTCGGCCTCGCGCTCGCAACCGCACCGGCCGCCGCTCCGGCTGCGAACGCCCCCGCCGAAGACCCCGCAGACCAATGTGATGAGGAGACCGCCAGTGCCAGTCACCGCTGACAAGACCAAGACCATCCCAGCGCTCACGTTCACTGCAACCGCCGACATCACCGTCGCCGCCGCTGCTGACGGGCAGAGCGCTCCGTTGCCACGCTTCAAGATGGTCGCGTACACCGGTGGCGCGATGCGCGTCGCGGGTTGGCGGCACCCGGTCGTGATCGATCTCGCAGGCCTGGCAGTCCCGTCGCAGGCACGTCCCATCCGCTTCGGGCACGACCCGCTCTCGGGCGTCGGTCACACCGACGCGATCCGCGTCGAGGCCGGGCAACTCGTCGCCACGGGCGTGATCTCGCGTGACACGAGCGCCGCCAAGGAGGTCGTCGCGTCCTCGCGGAACGGCTTCCCCTGGCAGGCTTCCGTCGGCGCGAGCGTCGAGGAGTTCGAGTTCATCAAGGACAACCAGAAGGCGACGGTCAACGGCCAGGAACTCACCGGCCCGGTCAACGTTGTCCGCAAGGCCACGCTCGGCGAGATCAGCTTCGTGGATCTCGGCGCAGACGGCCGCACCAGCGCGAGCATCGCCGCGCGTCAGAACAAGGAGCCCAGCGTCATGGCCGACGACCCCACGACTTCCAATCCCACCCCGTCCCCAATCATCGCCACCGAGCAAACGCCCGAGCAGGTTCGCGCGGCGGCGCTCGCTGAGACCGCCCGTATCGCGGCCGTTCGCAAGGTCTGCGGTGGCAAGCACAGCGAGATCGAAGCCCATGCCATCCGCGACAACTGGGATGCCACCCGCACCGAGCTCGAGGTCCTGCGTGCCAGCCGACCCAAGGTGCCGGCCATCCACGCCCCCGACACCAGCGTGACCAGCGAGGTGCTCGAAGCCGCGTGCTTCCAGAGCGCCAAGCTCGAGGGCATCGAGAAGGTCTGCTCCACGCAGGCAATCGAGATCGCCGCCAAGCGGTTCCAGGGTGGGCTGGGCCTGCAGGAACTGCTCTTCGAGGCCGCGATCGCCAACGGTTACACCGGCCGCACGTTCCGCGATAGCCGCCGCGTGCTCGAGGCCGCGTTCGGCCGGGGCATCGAGGCGGGCATGACCACCATCGACGTGGGCGGCATCCTCTCCAACGTCGCCAACAAGTTCCTGCTCGAGGGTTTCTTCAGCGTCGAGCGCGTGTGGCGGAGCATCTGCGCCGTCCGCAACGTCAGCGATTTCAAGACCGTCACCAGTTACCGCCTGGTCGGCAAGGACCAGTACGAGCAGGTCGCGCCCGGCGGCGAGCTCAAGCAGGGCACGCTCGGCGAGGAGACCTACACCAACAAGGCCGACACCTATGGCCTGATGCTCTCGATCGATCGCCGCGACATCATCAACGACGATCTCGGGGCCATCACCACGGTGCCCCGCAAGCTCGGTCGTGGCTCGGGCCTGAAGATCAACGACGTCTTCTGGACGGCGTTCATGAACAACGCCGCGTTCTTCAGCGCCGGCAACAAGAACTTCGTCTCGGGCGCAGACACCGCGCTCGGCATCGACGGCCTCGCCAAGGGCGAGGTCGCCTTCATGGACCTCGTGGACTCCGACGGCAAGCCCACCGGCGTGATGCCCGCGATCCTGCTGGTGCCCACGGCGCTCTCGGCGATGGGCACGCAGCTCTACAAGAGCGTCGAGCTCCGGGACACGACCGCGAACACCAAGTTCCCCGTCGCCAACCCGCACCAGGGCAAGTTCCGCATCGAGGTGAGCCGCTACCTGTCCAACGCCCTCTACACCGGCAACTCGGCCAAGGCGTGGTACCTCCTCGCCGACCCGAGCGACCTGCCCGTCATCGAGATGGCGTTCCTCAACGGGCAGGAAGCGCCGACCGTCGAGACCTCCGACGCGGACTTCAACATGCTCGGCATCCGGATGCGTGGGTACCACGACTTCGGCGTCAACCTGCAGGACCCGCGCGGCGGCGTCAAGAGCAAGGGCGAGGTGTAAGCCATGCCCGTGCAGGGAAGCACAGGTGCTGGGGGGCTCGGCGGCGAGCTCCCCAGCGAACTCGGAAGCGGCATCGATCAGCAATCGGGCATCGACACCGATGGCCCACCAACAGATGGAGGTTCAGGAATGGCTTCAGGACCAGCAAAGTTCGTTCAGGAAGGCGGCTCGATCGACTACACCCCCGGCGCTGACTTGCTCGTCGGCGCGGTGATCGTGCAGGCCGATCTCATCGGCGTGGCGCAGGCACCGATCAAGGCGGGGCCGT
>JAFLCN010000030.1 GCA_017303555.1 Planctomycetota bacterium | reverse complement strand
GCCCGGTTCGTCTGCCTGATAAACTCCCCCCCTTCCCCGTTCCGACCGACCGGTCCAAAGCTCAACGCTCTTTCTCCGCTGGAGGCCCGCATGCAGGTTCGTCAATCGACCAAAGTCCGCCCGGCCGTCACCACGGCCCTGATCCTCGCCGCAGGACTTTCGTCGGTTTCTTGCGATCGGGCCGACCCCCATCAGCACGCGCTCGCCTCCGGTTCCGCAAAGCTCCAGGCCAACTCCGGCGGTGCGTTCGCCGCTCCGTACGAGTCGGTGCAGAAAAAGAACTACCAGGACACCATCGAGATCGCCAAGCCCGTCGCGAGCCTGGAAGAAAAGTCCCCGCAATCCGCCGCGGCATCCGCTCTCGTCGGAACCGCCCAGCTCGGAAAGGCCCAGTCGCTCCTCGATGAGGCCGCAGTGATGGAGCAGGCCGCGATCGGCCGCGCCACGCTGCTCCGCGTCTCGCTCGACAACTGGATCGCGTACAGCTTCTCCGCCGACACCGCTCAAGGCTTCGATCCCACCGACGTGCTCGCACGCATCGATGCCGATCGCGCCGAACGCGATCGCGAAGTCCAGGCCCTCCAATCCAAGCTGCAGGACGTCGAGCGCCGCCTCGCCGATCTCCGCTCCCGCTCGAAATCCAAGTTCGAAGAGGCCGAAAAGTTCGCCGTCGAATACGCCAAGGCACGCGAATCGCTCGCCACCCTCTCCGCCAGCGAGGCCGAATCCCGCCTCGCCTCCGCTCGCGATGAACGCCGCAAGGGCGACGCCATCCGCGTCGAAGCTTCCCGCCTCCAGGCCCAGGCCGATGTCACCCAGCCCGAAGCAGACGAACTCAAGGTGCTCATCATCGCGACCCAGAACCGCATCGCCAGCCTCGATCGCGAGAAGCTCGAGATCAACGAACGCGCCCAGCAGGGCCGAGCCGCGGCAGCCCAGTCCCGATCCTCCGCCGCCGAAACCGCCAAGCAAATCGAAACCGGCCTCGCCGACCTCGCTTCCGCACGAAACTCCGGCGTCATCGCGAAGTACGATGAAGCAATCGCGGCGCTCCGCACCGCCGCCACTTCGGCAAAGGCCGCGTCCGCCGACGCCACCGCCGGCGGCAAGGTCCTCGTCGGCCGCACCCAGCTCGCGCTCGCCGGGGCACTCGCCGCCAAGGCTTCCAGCCTCAAGTCGTATTCCTCGTTCCTCCACCAGTTCGCCGCGGCAAACCCGCCCCTGCCCTTCGCTGCCGCGCTCGAAGCACCGCAGAAGGACGCCGCCGAGCAGATCCGCATCGCCACCGACGACGCCAAGGCCGCCTTCGAAGCGGCCCAGTCGGCATTCTCCTCCGTTCAGCTCCGTGGTCAGGGCGCCGCCGCGATCAAGGATCGCATGACCCAGCTCGCCGAAGCCATCGGCGCGCTCGCCGGCCAGTCCGCCGCGGTGCCTCCGCCGCCGGCAGAAGCCTCGCCGGAATCAGCCCAGCCCGCTACTCCCGCTCCGGAAGCAGCAACGCCGACCGCCGCAGCCGCTCCCGACGCGGGCGCCGCCTGGGGCGTCATCTACGTCGCGATGGAAGCAGGGAACTTCGAAGCACTCAAGCCGCTCACCCGCTTCACGGATCCATCACACGAGGGCATCCTCTCTTCGCTGATGGTCGTTGCCCGAGCAACCGAGGAAATCGATGCCGCATGCAAAGAAAAATTCGGCAAGTCGATGAGCGATGCCGTCGCCGTGGCACAAGGCACCACCAGCCCGACCGCTTCCGATTTCAAAGTTGAAGTCGCCGGCACCGAGGCAACGGTCAGCCATCCCTCCCAGCCCGCACAGATCAAACTCGTCCTCATCGAGAATCAGTGGCTCCTCGATTCGGGCAGCCTCGCCAACGGCCCCGCCGCAATGGCCGCTGCGATGTCCGGCCAGATCACCGGCGCCGCCAAGTCCGTCACCGACGATGTTCGCGCGGGCAAGTTCGCAACCGTTGAAGAGGTTTTCCCCGCGTTCCAGAAGCGGATCATGGGTGGCGGGGGCGGCGGCTAAACCGCGCTCTCAACCCTCAGCCAGCGAATCACGACCCATGATCGAGCACACCGAAGGCCCAGCCCTCCACGAAGTGAAGATGCACCTCCATCCGCCCGCCGATCCGGGCATTGGAATCGTCGTCTCCAACGAAAAATGCACCGCCGGCCGGCGCGCCGCAGGCTTTGTCCGCCACGTCGCCATCGATGTCTCCAGCACCAAGCTCGCCGGAAACTTCCGCGCTGGTCAGTCCTTCGGCGTCCTGCCGCCCGGGCAGGACGCCAAGGGCAAAAACCACGCCCTCCGCCTCTACTCCATCGCCTCGCCCACTCGGGGCGAAGACGGCCAAGGCAAAGTCCTCGCCACCACCGTCAAACGCCTCATCGACGAGCACAACGAAACCGAGAAACTCTTCCTGGGCGTCGCCAGCAACTACCTCTGCGATCTCAAGCCCGGCGACCAGGTCCGCGTCACCGGCCCCAGCGGCAAGCGCTTCGTTCTCCCCGCTTCACCCGCCGATCACGATTACATCTTCTTCGCCACCGGCACCGGCATCGCACCCTTCCGAGGCATGTTGCAAGACCTCCTCGAAGATCCCGCTTCGCGTCACGTCCGCATCGCCCTCGTCATGGGCTCGCCATACGCAAGCGACCTGCTCTACGACAAGCACCTGCGCGAACTCGCCGCCCGCCACCCCAACTTCAGCTACATCACCGCCATCAGCCGCGAAAAAGCCGAAGATGCGCCCCGCCCCCTCTACGTCCAGGATCGCCTCACCACCCATCGCGATTCGCTCGAATCGATGCTCAAATCCGATCGCACACTCATCTACATCTGCGGCATCGCCGGCATGGAGCTCGGCATCTTCCAGGGCCTGGCCCGCATGCTCGGCCCTTCAGAACTCGAAGGCTTTCTGCGTGTAGACCCCGAAGCCCTTGCTTCGATCTCCACCTGGGAACGCCGGATGATCCACAAGCAGGTCAAGCCCACCCGCCGCATCTTCCTTGAGGTCTACTGACCCCCGCGCTGGTACGCTGCCCCCGCTCTCCACCCGCCCCGGAAACACGCCCGGTGCCTGCGAACAATCGCCTCTCCCATTCCGGGACTCGACAGGAGCCCCCTTCAGTGACGATGACTTCAACCCCCTCAAACTCGCAAAGCCTTCTCCGCTCCGGATTCCTCGCGCTCGCTCTGGCCTTCGGCGCGATCGGCAGCGCCCAGTCCCGCGCTCAGGACATCCCCACCGACATCGTCACCAGTCCCGCGACGCTCTCGGCCGCTCAGAAAGACACCATCACCTCCTTTGTCACGCCCCTCCTCGAATCGCTCAAAAGCGACGACGCCAACAAGGTGCGCGACGCCCGCCAGGCCCTCATCCGCCCCCTGCAACGCGCGGGCGTGGTCGTCGGCGTCCCCTTCCGTCAGGCCTACTCCGCCGCACTCGGCCAGCCCCTCGCCGCACTCGCCGATGACAAGCGCCCGTTGAACGCGATCAACGCCATGCGCGTCGGCGCCGAACTCGCAACCGCCGAAGGCTTCGACATCATCGAAAAAGGCTTCAAGTCCCCGCTGGTTCCCGTCCGCGTTGCCGCAGCAGGCGCCGCGAGCCGAGCGTTCGTCATCGCCAGCGGCGCCTCGTCGGCCGTCGTCCCCAAGCGCCTCCTCGACGCGACGACCGCGCTGGGCAAGCTCCTCGCCGACCCCGATGCCAACGTCGCCGACGCCGCTTCACGCTCGCTCGTCAAGGCGCTCGAAACCGCCCGCCAGGGCGAAGTGCGAAACGGCGCCGTCATCGCCCTCTGCCGCGGAATCTCGGCCCGCGCCGCGCAGGTCAAGGGCACCGTTCCCGACGCCGCGATCCTCGACGCCTTCCGCCGCACCGCCCTCTCGATCCGCGAAGATCTGACGAAGGTTCAGGGCGACCGCCCCAACCTCTCCTCCGAAGCCTCCCGCAACATCCAGGAAGTCGCTGGCGACCTGATCGCCATGGTCGCCCGACTCATCGCGTCCAACGCGCTCCCCGCGACCAAGCAGGCCGACACCGCCGAGGAACGCAAGCAGAAGATCGCCGCCCGCGATGTGCCCTCGCAGATCGTCGGCGCCAGCGAGCAGATCCTCTCGCTCATCGCCGACAAGACCGAGCCCATCCGCACCAACTTCGCCGAAAAGGTCCGCCAGGGCACCGTCGATGCCGACGCCCAGTTCCTCATCGAATCCAAGGACCTGCTCACCAAGCGCCTCACCCGCTCGCCGTTCAACTTCCCCGCCGACCGCTTCGACCTGAACGCCAAGTAGCCCGCTCGGGCCGTCGCCCGCGCCCACCCGATAAACTCCCGCAGTGCTCCGACTGCTCATCCCCATCGCGCTGCTGGCCGTCGCGCTCCTCGCGATCGTCGGCGCCGAGCGGCCCGCCCCCCGCGCCGATTTCACGCTGATCAATCGGGGCGACGTCACCACGCTCGATTTCCAGCAGATGTCCTGGAACCAGGACCTCCGCGTCGCCCGCCTGATCGGCGAAGGCCTCGTCGCCAACGACGTCTTCTCCCACGACTACACCATCGTTCCCGCCGTCGCCGAACGCTTCGAAATCTCCCCCGATGGCCGCACCTACACCTTCCACCTGCGCGACGCCAGGTGGAGCGACGGCCACCCCGTCGAACCCCGGGATTTTCTCTACGCGTGGATGCGTGCCCTGCTCCCCGATGTCGCCGCCGACTACTCCGGCTTCGTCCAGCACATCAAGGGCGGGCGAGCCTTCTCCGCCTGGCGCACGCTCGCGCTCGCCGACTTCGCACGCGCCCACCCCGGAGAGTCCGATCCCGCCGCCGCACGCGAACTCTGGGACCAGACCCGCAAAGCCTTCGCCGATCTCGTCTCCATCCGCACGCCCGACAGCCGCACCATCGTCGTCGAACTCGAGCGTCCGACCCCCTTCTTCCTCGACATGGTCGCGTTCCCAGGATTCTTCCCTGTCCGCGAGGACGTCGTCCGGCGCTACGAGCTGCTCGACCCCGCCACCGGCCGCATCAAGTGGAACGCGGCATGGACCAAGCCGCCCAACCTCGTCACCAACGGCCCTTTCGAGGTCGAATCCTGGAAATTCAAACGCGATCTCCGTCTCCAGCGCAATCCGTACTACTGGAACCCTTCGGTCGTCTCCATCGACTCCATCTCGATCCCCTCGGTCGAAGATTCCGTTTCTTCCGTCATGGCCTTCGAGACCGGCGCCGCCGACTGGGTCAGCGATGTGCTCGCCCCTTTCCGCGCCGAGCTCGTCGCACGCAAAAGAGCTTTCTACGCCGAGCACCGCGCCGAGTACGAAAAACTGAAAGCCCAGGGCCTCGACCCCATCGAGATCGACCGCCGCCTACCCCCCGATCCCCGCAACAACATCCACGTCTTCCCCGCCTTCGGCACCTACTTCTGGAACTTCAATTGCTCCCGCACGCTCCCCGATGGCCGCGCCAATCCACTCGCCGATCCGCGCGTGCGTCGCGCACTCGCCCTCGCCACCGACAAACGCGCCATCGCCGAGGGCATCCGGCGCGTCGGCGAGCAACCCGCCGCAACGCTCATCCCGCCAAGCTCCATCGGAAACTACCGCTCTCCAGCCGGCCTGGGTTTCGACCCGGACAAAGCGCGCGAGCTCCTTGCCGAAGCGGGTTACCCCGGCGGCAAAGGCTTCATCACGCTCGACCTCCTCATCACCAAAGACGGCGGCCACGAGCTCGTCGCCCAGACGCTCGCCAAAGACTGGGAACGCATCCTCGGCATCAACACCACCATCACCGTCCAGGAAATCAAGGTCTTCCGCGAGCGCCTCAAAAACAAGAACTACATGACCGCCCGCGCGAGCTGGTTCGGCGACTACGGCGACCCGACCTCCTTCCTCGATGTCTCCCGAACCGACGACGGCAACAACGATCGCGCCTACTCCAATCCCCGCTTCGATGCGCTCCTCGAGAAAGCCGCCAAAGAAACCGACCCCGACGCCCGCCTCCGCTCGCTCGAAGAAGCCGAGCGCATCCTCGTCGAGGACGATCTCCCCTTCCTCCCCATCCTCTTCTACGTCAACATGTACCTCTTCGACGCAACCAAACTCACCGGCATCAGCTCACACCCCCGCGGCGCCCAACTCCTCTACCGCGTCGATCTCTTCAACGACGGCAAAGGAACCGACAAACCCCTCGCACTCCCCCCGCGCAAACCCGGCGAACACCCCCACCAAACGCACGACGGCGAGCCCGGGTCATGAGACAAAGCCATTCACCACAGAGACACAGAGACACAGAGAAGAAAAAGACTCTCAAAGTGTTTTTCCCCGGCGCATCACCGCAACCTCTTTCTGTTTTTTCTTTCTGCCTTCACCCTCTCTCCCTCTTCTCCGTGTCTCTGTGCCTCCGTGGTGAATGTATTCGCCTTTCTCGGTTTTCCCCTCCGTGGTTCTCCGTGGTTCTCCGTGTTGAATGTCTTTCCGGGGGCCGCGCATGCTCGGCCTGATCCTCCGCCGCCTCGTCCAACTCCCCATCATCCTCGCGGTGATCTACACCCTCACGCTCACGCTCGCCTGGCGCATCCCCGGCAACCCGCTCGAAAATCCCGAAGGCCGCCGCCCCGCGCCCGAAGTCGTCGCCGCCATGAAGGCCCAGTACCGCCTCGACAGCTTCTCGTCCTTCTACTGGTCGTACCTCGACAACGCTTCGGGCATCAAGTTCCTCCGCGACACGCTCAGCGGCCGCGCCGCTGAACAAGCCCGCGCCGCCGAAGCCGCCGGCCTCGCACCCCCCGACCGCCTCGTCTTCGATCTCGGCCCTTCCCTCCAATACCGCGATCGACGCGTCAACGAGATCGTCTCCAGCGCCCTCCCGGTTTCCATCACCCTCGGTGCCGCGGCAATCGCCATCGCCCTCGTCATCGGGCTCGCCGCAGGAGTCGCCGGTGCCATCAAACCCAACTCCCTCACCGATCTCCTCACGCTCTCGATCGCGCTCATCGGCATCAGCCTCCCCAGCTTCGTCATCGGCGCCGCGCTCCTGCTTCTCTTTCCCGTCCTCCTCGGCTGGGGCCGCATCCCAAGCTGGGGCCGCCCCGTCGATCTCCTCCTCCCCGCTTTCACCCTCAGCCTCCCCTTCGCCGCCTACATCGCCCGTCTCACACGCCTCGGCATGATCGAGCAACTCCAATCCGACTACATCCGCACCGCCCGCGCCAAGGGCGTCTCCGAATCCGCTGTCCTCCTCAAGCACGCACTCAAAAACGCTTTCCTCCCCGTCCTCTCCTACCTCGGCCCGGCCGCGGCATTCGCCATGACCGGCTCCTTCGTCGTCGAACGCGTCTTCGTCATCCCCGGCATGGGCCAACACTTCGTCAACGCCGTCCAGAACAAAGACCTCTTCCTCATCATCGGTGTCGTTCTCATCTTCGCAACCATGCTCGTGCTCTTCAATCTGCTGGTCGATGTCCTCTACCGCTGGGCCGATCCCAGAATCGAGTAGTCTCTCCCACTCCTCCTCACCTCCCCACCTCTTCACCTCTTCACCTCTTCACCTCCGTCATGGAACCCCCCGGCGACCCCCAACCCCGACTTCACATCACCGGCAGCGCCGACAACGCGCCCCCTCCGATCAAGTTCCCCGCGCCCGTTTCCACCCCGCGCGACGACGATCCACGCGCCGATGCTCTCCTCGTCGGCCTCGCATCCCGAGGCGATGAAGAAGCCTTCCTCGCTCTCTACAAGCGCCACCGCTCCTTCGTCATCAGTGTCGCCCGCCGCTACACCCGCGATGAATCCGAAGCGCTCGATGTCCTGCAGGACACCTTCGCCTACCTCGTCAAAAAGCTCCCCACCCTCCGCCTCACATCCAAGCTCTCCACCTTCCTTTACCCCGCCGTCCGCAACATCGCGCTCACCATCCGCCGCAAAGACCGCATGGTCGCGCTCTCCCCCGCGCACGATGCACCCGGCAAGGCCGCGCCGGCCGCCCCCGAAACCGGCCCGCGGCCGATCGAATCAGTCGTCACCAACCTGCCCGAAGGCCAGCGCGAAGTCCTGCTCCTGCGTTTCGTGAACGACCTCTCACTCCGCGAAATCGCGTCCGTCCTCGACATCCCCGTCGGCACCGTCAAAAGCCGACTCCATCAGGCCATCGCCACCCTCCGCGAAGACCCGAAAACCCAGTCCCTCTTCGAAGGCGAGCCGCCCCACACTTCCTAGCTCTGCCAATCACCCCCCATTTCCCCCTATCCCCACGTCCGCCCAACCACTTCCCGAATCCCAGTTCCCGGCTCGATGAACCTCCCCAGCGCTTCGCGCGCTCCAGCAACAGACCCTGCAAACCGCTTTCTTTCCAATGGCCAACACGCCAAATCAACCCCCGATCGATGCCGAAGCCCAGGCCGGGAACAACCTCCCCGATCCGGTTCTCGCTCCGCGCGCGCTCGCCGAACTTCGCGCCGCCTTCGGCCCATCGCTCGAGGTCGGGCCCGAAGCCGATCTCCGCGTGCTCAGCTCGCTGCAAACGCACCGCCGCCGCACCGAACACCGCGCCGGTTTCTGGCGCGGCTTCCAGATCGCCGCTGTCCTTGGCATCGTTGCCTCCGTCGCGCTCTTCATGCAGGCGCGCCGCGAAAGCTTCGCCGAAAAGGGCGCCTTCGCATCCGTCAAGCAGGAACGCGATCGCCGCGCCGCCGAATCCACCCAGCCCGCTCCGTCTCCCGCTGCATCCCCCGCGCCGACCACAATCGCCCGCACCGACGCCAACGCCAACGCCGACATCACCGCAGCGCCGACCACGCAGGCCATGCTCGCCTCCGATGGACACGTCACCATCCTCGATGTCCTCAACCTCGCCCGCAAGGCCGAAAAAGCCCCTCCGCCGCCGGCAAAAAAATCCGCCGGCTTTAAGCCCAACGGCTCCGTCGTCAGCCCCTTCGACGAAGTAAAACAACTCGCCGGAAAGGTCGTCGGCTGCGAACCCTCGCAGATTCCCGCTCTCTCCGACCACGCCGCCGCTCCGAAAGATCCGATCCTCGGCGCCGAAGCCATGCGCGCCCCCGCGCCCGCCGGCGAAACCCGCATCCTCACCTACGACATCATGCTCGATGTCGGCTCGCGCGATCTCGCCGCCTTCCAGATCGAAATCTCAATGTCCTCGCCCGACACCGCCCGCGTCACCGGCAAGCTCATCCGGGGTGGCGATCACCCCGCGCTCCAGCGCCAGCCGCTCTTTGATTCCAGCCGCGTCACCAATCCCGGCGCAAGCACCACCTTCACCATCGCCAACTTCGACACCGGCAAAGATCTCCCCCGCGGCGACGTCCGCGTCGCACGCATCGTCCTCATCGTCGTCGGCCCCGGTCATCCCGGCGTCACCGCCCGCCTCGTCATCGCAGCAGGCGCCGAAGGCGTCCCGATCCCCGCAGGCCTCCGGGTCGTCGAACGCGCCCCAATCGCCGGCGCCGACCTCAAGCAAAAGCAGCTCGAAAAAGCCGTCGAAGAGGCCGAAGCGCTTCCTCCAGCAAAGTAACCGCGGCGTCACGATTCTGATGCACCGCTTGCTTCTGCACCCGCCGCGCGGGCTCGCAAGCGTGCCGTTGGCGCACCTTATCCAAATCCAAAAAGGCGAACGCGGACTACGCGGAGAAAGCCAAAGAGAGTCGCGCGGAGAAGAGAAAAGAAGAGAAGAGTGCTCCTGAATGAAGTACTCCTATTCCGTTTTCCCTCCGCGCACCTCCGCTTCACTCCGCAAACTCCGCGTACGTCTTTCCGCCTTTCCCATCCGCCATCGATTCAATACCGAATCGCCGCACTCACCGGCCCATACTTCTCAACCTTCGCATACCCCTTGAGCGCCACCAGCTCAATCAACACCGCGATTCCCGCAATCTCCGCCCCGCACTTCTTCACAAGCTCGCAGCACGCCGCCAGCGTTCCGCCCGTCGCGAGCAGATCATCCACAACCAGCACGCGCTTCCCCGGCTTGATCGCATCCGTGTGAATCTCGAGCCGGTCTGTCCCGTACTCGAGCGCGTAGTCCGCGCCATGCACACTCCGAGGCAACTTCCCCGGCTTGCGGATCGGCACAAACCCTGCCGACAACGCCTGCGCAATCGCCGTCCCGAAAATAAACCCGCGGCTCTCGGCCCCCACCACCAATTCCACGCCCTTCCCGCGGAACGGATTGGCCATCAACTCGACCGCGAGCGCCAGCCCCTGCGGATCCGCCAGCATCGGCGTGAAGTCCTTAAACATGATCCCCGGCTTCGGAAAATCAGGAACGTCGCGAATGAGATCGGTGAGTTGTTTCATGGGATAGGCATCAGGAAAGACCAGAACAGGCCGCACAGCAACGGCCTCCAATCGTCCATCCTACCGACCGTCGGCTCCTTCTGCATCCAGCCTCCGATTTCCGAATTCAAAAATCCAAAGACGTACGCGGAGAACGCGGAGAAAAGCGAAGAGAGTTTCGCGGCGAAGACCAAAGTGCCTTTGGTTCAATCACTCTCTCCTGCCTTTCCTCCGCGCGCCTCCGCCCCACTCCGCCAACTCCGCGTACGTCTTTGTGCCTTCCACATCCGCCATCCCCCACCTACCCTCACCCATGACCCAAAAATCCTCCCGCAAATCCACGCTGGAGATCGTCGAGCCCGTCGGCAAGCGCGTCCTCATCCGCAAAGACTCCGACAAAAAGCAGACCAAATCGGGCATCCACCTCCCCGACAAAATCGAAATCCCAACCCTCACCGGCCGCGTCGTCGCCATCAGCCGCCAGGTCGAGCGCGATGACGATTACACCATCCAGCAGTACGACCGCGTCCTTTTCAACCCGAAGAACGCCATCCCCGTCGAGTTCGAAGGCGATAACCGCCTCTTCGTGATTCCCATCGAAGACGTCGTCGCAATCTTCCGCAAAGAAGGCGAGTCGAACGTAGAAGACTGATGGCGCATTTTCAGGAGCCCCCTCCCCGAGGGAGGGGGTTGGGGGTGGGCGAACGTTTTTCTACAGGGCCCACTGATGCTCAATTCTCAGAGCACGAATCCGACGAGCCTCCCCGCTCGCGATAGGAACTGCCAATCGCAGTGCATTCAGGCCGCTTCAGCGGCCTTGCTCGCTCATAGGCCACGCCTTTAGGCGTGGTAACTCGGACATCACATCTCTTGTTTTTGCTTTTTGCATTCCAGCCCGTTTCAACGGGCTTCCCCTTCCCCGCCTTCAGGCATCTCAATCTCCACCAGCCTCGCAACAACCGTCCCGCGCTGGTGATGCTCGCGCTGATTCCGTATGTACTCAACCACCCACGGCAAATCTCGCTTCCCAAACGTCACAATCCCATACCCCGTTTGCCACGCCAACGACCCCGGACCGCAGACCCCGTGATTGATCTCGTGCGAACACGCACCCTTCAGATCACCAATCCACTTCGCCGGCTCCAACGTCGGCGGCAGACTCACCGCCATGTGAACGTGATCCTCAATGCCGCCAACTTCATGCACCACCACACCCGGCGTCTGCAGCGCCCGATGAATCAGATACTTGTGCGTCAACGGCTCCGCCTTCGCCGTCAACAAAGGCATGCTCTCCTTTGTCCGCCAGATCAGATGAAAATACATCTCCCAATAGACGTTTCTTGGCATGCCCAACAGAGTACCGTTTCAAGCCCGTTGAAACGGGCTGCAAAAGAAAACACCGCCCCCAACCCACGCCTGAAGGCGTGGGCTACGAGCAAGCAAGGCCGCCAAGCGGCCTGAAATCCAAAACCCTCTGCAAACCGTCCGACGACAGCTCGCGACGCAACACCACCATTCAGTTTCACTTGTGCTCCATCGCACGCTCCGCAGCATTTCAGGCCGCTTCAGCGGCCTTGCCCGCTCATAGGCCACGCCTTCAGGCGTGGTTACCCGCACGGCAATATTTTGCGTGCCCTTGCTTTGTGTTTCCCAGCCCGTTTCAACGGGCTTCCCCTCCGCGCCTTCAGGCAATCTCCGCACTCGCGTTCACAAAACACCGCTTCACCACCGATAGAATCTCGCTTCATCTCGGGCCTTGCGCCCGATTGCGCACCGTGACACAACTTCCTTCTTCATCCCTTCCCCCCGACCACCCCGCGCACATCCTCCTGCGCCCGCTCGATCAACTTCCAAATCCTCTCCCCATCCCGCCTCTCCCCCGCGGCAAGCGCGGCCTCTTCAACATCGCCCTCCGCACGCCCGGCTCCAAATCCCTCACCAATCGCGCCCTCCTCCTCGCCGCGCTCTCCAAAGGCGAATCGCGCATCCACGCCCCGCTCCTCGAAGCCGACGATGCGCTCCGCATGCGCGCCGCCCTCGAACAACTCGGCGTCTCCCTCAAACTCGAATCCGACACTCTCACCGTCCGCGGCATAGCCGGCACCTGGCCCGTCCCTGCCTCAGGCCTCACTCTCAATCTCAACAACGCCGGCACCGCAACTCGCTTCCTCGCTGCCGCCGCGCTCCTCGCCGAAAATCCGCTCACCATCGACGGCAACGCCCGCATGCGCGAGCGCCCCATCGGCGAACTCTGCCAGATCCTCACGCAGCTCGGCACCCAGTGCACCTTCCTCGAAAAACCCGATTGCCCGCCCGTCCGCATCACACCCCTCCAATCCCGCAAGAGCGCCGGCAAAGTCCTCGATATCCCCACAACGCAAAGCAGCCAGTTCATCTCCGCGCTTCTTCTCATCGCGCCCTGGCTCGAAGGCGGCCTCACCATCCGCCTCACCGGCGAAATCACCAGCCCCACCTACATCGAAATGTCCGTCGGCCTCCTCCAGCGCGCCGGCGCGCTGGTGAAAACCTCCGAAGACCTGCGCGTGATTCGAGTCGGAACTCCCGCCGGAAAATCTCCCGGCCTCGACGCCTTCGAATACGACGTCGAACCCGATGCCAGCAGCGCCACCTACTTCTGGGCCGCCGCCGCAATAAACCCCGGCTCCTCCGCCAAACTCATGGGCCTCTCGCATCGCTCACTCCAAGGCGATGCCAGCTTCCCCTCTCTCCTTGCGCGCATGGGCGCAATCGTCGAGCAGAATCCCGCAACACAAAACACGCCGCTCTCGACGCGCGAAGAACCCGATCAGCGCGATCACTTCATCATGACCACCGGCCCCGGCGCGCTCGAACCCATCATGGCCGACCTCTCCACCATGCCCGACACCGCGATGACCCTCGCCGCCGTCGCCTGCTTCGCCCCCGGGATGTCCATCCTCCGCGGCCTGCGCACACTCCGCGTCAAAGAAACCGACCGCATCGAAGCGCTCCGCAACGAACTCACCAAGCTCAACGTCAAAGTCGATTGCCCCGTCATGGGCGACCACGATGTCATGGCCATCACGCCCCCCAAAGGGGAGATGACCCTCGCCTCCTCCCCCGTCGAGTTCGACACCTACGACGACCACCGCATGGCCATGAGCCTCGCAGTCATCGGCCTCCGCCGCCCCAACGTCTTCATCAAAGACCCCACCTGCGTCGCAAAAACCTACCCAACCTTCTGGCAAGACCTCGCGCGCCTCTACACCCCGCGCGCGGAATAGCTACCAAAACATCGCGTTCGCCATCGCTCTCCAGCCCGCTTCAGCGGGCTTGCTCGCTCATAGGCCACGCCTTCAGGCGTGGTATACCGCGGCAGCATTCAGTGTTTTTGTGCCTTGTGATTCTCAGCCCGTTTCAACGGGCTTCCCCTTCGCCGCCTTCAGGCGCGACAACCAACTTTATTCTCGACACGCCGCAACCCGAAACTGCCCGCCACATTTGGCCCTTTGGCCCCTTCCCTCACCGATTGATCATCTTCTGCTGCGCCGCCGTATACCGCTCACCCTGAATCGGCACCCGCGCCACCGCGCTCTCAATCTCGCTCACATCCCGCGCACTCAACGCAATCGCCGCCGCGCCCAGATTCTCCTTGAGCCGCTCCAACTTCGTCGTCCCCGGAATCGGCACAATCCAAGCCTTCTTCGCCAGCAACCACGCCAGCGCAATCTGCGCCCTCGTCGCTCCGCGTGATGCCGCCAACTCACCAAGCAAATCCACCAGCGCCTGATTCGCCTTCATCGCCTCCCCCGAAAACCGCGGCAGATTCGCCCTGAAATCCGTCGCACCAAACGCCGCATCCTTCAGCGCACCCGTCAAAAAGCCTCGCCCCAGCGGACTGAACGGCACAAACCCAATCCCCAATTCCTCGAGCAGCGGCAGAATCTCCTTCTCCGGCTCTCTCCACCAAAGCGAATACTCACTCTGGAGCGCCGCAACTCGCTGCACCGCATGCGCACGCCGGATCGTCCCCGCGCCCGCCTCCGACAAACCAAAGTGCTTCACCTTCCCCTGCGCGATCAACTCCTTCACCGCGCCCGCAACATCCTCGATCGGCACCGCAGGGTCCACGCGGTGCTGATACAACAGATCAATCCGATCTGTCCGAAGCCGCTTCAACGAAGCCTCCACCATCGCGCGAATGTTCTGAGGCGAGCTATCCAGCCCATCCGCCGGCTTGCCCCCCTTGAACCCAAACTTCGTCGCGATCACCACGCGATCGCGCACCGGCCCAAGCGCCTCCCCCACCAACTCCTCATTCGCAAACGGCCCGTACGACTCGGCAGTATCAAAGAGCGTGACGCCAAGATCCACCGCCTCACGAATCAACGACACCGCCACAGCCTTCTCGGTCGGCACGCGATACGCATAGCTGAGCCCCATACACCCAAGCCCAATCGCCGACACTTCAAGTCCACTCTTTCCCAACTCACGCGTCTGCATGACCAATTCCTTTCAGCAAAGACATTTCACCACAGAGGCACAGAGACACAGAGAAAGCAAGGAGAGAGTTGAAGAGCAGGAAAACTCTGAGAATCAAGCCACGCTTTCGCTTTGGTTTTCTCCGTGTCTCTGCGCCTCTGTGGTGAATGCCTTTCTTTGGCCCTTTGGAACCTTACCGAAGCGAAGCCATATCAATGCAAAACCGATACTTCACATCCTGCTTCAGCAGCCGCTCATACGCCTCGTTCACCTTCTGAATCGGGATCACCTCGACATCCGACGTGATGTTGTTTTTCCCGCAGAAGTCCAGCATTTCCTGCGTCTCCGGCAATCCGCCGATCGGCGAGCCCGACAAGCTGCGGCGTCCGAACAGCAAGCTGAACGCAGAGACCGGCAGCGGCTTCTCCGGCGCGCCGACCAGCGTCACCGTTCCATCCGGCTTGAGCAGATTCAAGTACGCGTTGATGTCATGATCCGCCGAGACGCAGTCGAGAATGAAATCAAAGCTCCCGACATGCTTTGCCATCTCGTTCGCATTCTTCGAGATCACCACCTCATCCGCGCCAAGCCGCTTCGCATCCTCCACCTTCCCCGGCGAAGTCGTGAACACCACCGTGTGCCCTCCCAGCGCGTGCGCGAACTTCACCCCCATGTGCCCAAGCCCGCCCAACCCGACCACGCCGACTTTCTTCCCCTTCGTCACACCCCAGTGCTTCATGGGCGAATACGTGGTAATCCCCGCGCACAGCAGCGGCGCCGCACCCGCCAGATCCAATCCCTTCGGCACCCGCAGCACAAACCGCTCGTTCACAACAATGCTGTCCGAATAGCCGCCATACGTCACCGGCGCGGTCCCGTGCTTGTCCGGCGCGTTGTACGTAAACGTCGCGTTCGGGCAGAACTGCTCCAAGCCCTTCGAGCACTGCGCACACGTGTGATCCGAATCAACCAGGCATCCGACCGCAACCGTGTCGCCCACCTTGTGCTTCGTCACCTTCGCGCCGACCTTCGTCACCTTGCCGACGATCTCATGCCCCGGCACCGCCGGAAACACTGTCGGCCAAACGCTCGCCCATTCATCCCGCACCGTGTGCAGGTCCGAATGGCAAATCCCGCAGAACAGAATCTCGATCTGCACGTCGCTCTCCGTCGGATCCCGCCTCGGAATCGAATCGAGCGCCATCTTCGAAGTCTTGCTCGCCGCCGAATACGCCTTGGTCTTGTACATGCTGTTCTCCAGGAAGCCGCTTTTCGCGAGTCGCCGCCACCGCGGCACACCGCCCATTCTGATCGCCGAACATTGGATGCTTCCCATCCCGCCCCGGCAACTTTCGTTCCTGCCGATCTCTAGCCTAATCCTCCGGCCGTCAAAGACTTTTAGCCTAGAGACCTCGTTCTCGCATCTAGACTTTCCCCGATGAAACAGCAGAAACGAGCTTCCGCGCCCCGCGCCAATCGCTCGCCCCTCGCCCCATTGCTCGAATCGCTCGTCCCCCACGACGGCGTCTTCCCCGCTTCGGTTCCCGGCGTCCAGCTCGCACGCCGCTCCAAGTCCGAAGCACGCCATCCGCTCATCTACGAGCCCACGCTCGTCTTCCTCGGCTCCGGCCGCAAGCGCTCCTTCCTCGGCAGCGAAATTCTCCGCTACGACGCCAACAACTTCCTCGCGCTCTCCGTCCCCGTTCCCGTCGAGTGCGAAGTCGAAGCAAGCCCGGAGGAGCCCCTCCTCGCCGTCTGCATCTCCGTCGAGCCCACCATGCTCGCCGAGATCCTCATTAATCTCGACGAACCTTCCCGCCCCGACGCCGCCATTCCCCGCGGCATCTACGTCAGCCCTTTCAATCCCGACCTCCAGTGCGCCGTCGTCCGCCTGCTCGAATGTCTCCACTCGCCCGCCGACAGCCGCATTCTCGGCACGCAAACCGTCCGCGAAATCCTCTACCGCGTCCTCCAAAGCGAGAGCGGCGGCGCACTCCGCGCACTCGCTTCCCGCAGCGATCAGTTCATGCGCATCGCCCGCATCCTCCACCAGATCCACACCGATTTCGCCCGCCCCATCGCAACCGAAGAACTCGCCCGCCGCGCCGGCATGAGCGTCTCGACTTTCCATCATAATTTCAAGGCCGTAACCGCGACCTCGCCCCTGCAATACCTCAAGACCATCCGCCTTCACCGCGCCCGCGCGCTCATGGCCAACTCCGGCCACAACGCCGCCAGCGCTGCGATCGCCGTCGGCTACGAAAGCCCTTCGCAGTTCGGCCGCGAATTCAAACGCATGTTCGGCAATTCCCCCGCCGAAGCCGCATCGGACATCCGCGCCCGCTTCGCATCCGGCGACATCGAATCTCCGATCGAAGTCCGCGTGCGCCGCGAAGTGTCATCTGTCACCGCGATCTCGCGCTGATCGCTGTGGACCTGCGCCGATCGCCGAGCCATCGCGCGAGCGATGTTCACTCAACATTGACCCGATCCACGCGCAACGACAAAGAACATCGCACGCCCTAGCACGTAGTTTTCACGCCTCCCGCATTTCTTCCTCGCACCGGAGAGCGTGCGGCGCCATCCACAGCAGCGCCCGCGAGCGGAAAATCGTGCAGCATTGCGGCGCCGCACGCTCTTCGGATTTTTTCGCTTTTTCGCCGCGGGCCACCGCGCGTTTCAGGACGTCAGCGCACAGCGCTTTGACGCAATCCTGACGAAGCGCCCGCCAATCTCAATGCAACTTCATCTTGCTCACACGATCTTCGCGAAGACTGCGCGCAATCCCGATACTCGAATCGAGCGCGCGTGTTTATCTTCTGCCTCGATCGTTCACCCCGCTGTTGGGGGCGCCATTCCGCGGCGCACGGACAATCGAATGTGTTTTTTTTCTTGGAGGATTGAGAGATGAAGACTTCCATGTTCGCGCTGGCCCTCGTGGCCGGCACCGCTGTTTCTACGGCCAACGCCGCCGTGGTCCTCAAGCACTTCGGATTCGACAACGGCTCGATGAACGCCAACACCGGCGGCGGCACGGTCAACGCGACCGGCACAGTCGCCAACTTCGCCGGCACCTCGCTCGGCCTCCCCGGCAGCGGCTCCCCGCCCTCCAGCCCCAGCAGCCAGAGCGGCTCCCAATCGCTCGCCATCGTCGGACCCGACGGCGGCTCGATCACCTTCTCCATGAGCACCCTCAACTACAGCAACGTCGCCTTCTCCTTCGCTGCCCAGCGCACCGGCACCGGCGGCGCCAACGCCACCGTGCAGTACTCGCTCAACGGTTCTTCCTTCACCAACCTCGGAATCATCGTCCCCGGCGCTTCCAGCCCCGGTTTCGCCGGCGCCAGCATCAACACCAGCGATTACTTCTTCTCCTTCTCAAACGCCGCCATCAACAACCAGAGCAACATCTTCTTCCGCATCCTCGTCGCCGGCGCCTCGTCCGCCAGCGGCAACCACCGCTACGACAACCTCGTCGTCCAGGGCGATCTCATCCCCGCTCCGGGCGTCTGCGCACTCATGGGCCTCGGCGGTCTCGTCGCGGCCCGCCGCCGTCGCGACTGATCTCGATTCCGTTCCCGAAGCCGCCCTCGTCGGGCACGCTTCGGTCAGTACGTTCCTGGCGGTTCGTTCACTGACCACCCCCACGCCCCGGGCGCCTCCGCCCGGGGCGATCTTCATTCCAACCCGCACGCCCGCCGCGGCGACCGCTCGTCTGATGCGCATTCACCCCGCCCCCCAAGCTCGCCCAGTTCCGCACGCGCCATCCAAAAACGAAAAGAGCCGCCTTTCAGCGGCTCCGTTCTTGTCTCTCTGCGAATGTTCTCGCGTTTCTCTCTGCCCTCGCAGTATCTCTCTTGCTCTCCGCCTGACCCGTCGAGACTTCCGTGTCGGGGGAAGCAGTTTATCGGAAAACGGACTCAAAATCCTTGAGCGAAACTCGTGTGGACAACTCACCGTCGGAATCGCGCAACATGCTCTGAATGCAGGACTTCCAACAGCTTCCAAGCCCGAGCGAAAAATCTGCTGCCCGAGCTTTTCCTTCGCGCGCTCCGCATCCGCTCAGTGCGTCCCCGAGTTCACCACGCGGCCGTCGATCACCGTTCCCACGCAGTGACTCGTGTACTCAAACGGATCGCCGTCGTACAGCGCCACATCCCCATCCTTCCCTGCTTCCAGGCTGCCGACGCGGCGCTCGACGCCCAAGATCTTCGCCGCATCGATCGTGATGCTCGCGAGCGCCTCCTCAAACTTCAACCCGTTCGCCGCGGCAATCGCCGCCTCGAACAACACCACCCGCGTCTTCGGCACGTAACTCTCGTACCCGCTCTGGATCGCGAAGAGAACTCCGGCCTTCCGCAGTGCCGCGGCAGTCTCAAAGCTCTGGTTCTCGCTGTCGCCGACCGCACGGTACATCGAAGGATGCAGCATCACCGGCACGCCCGCCTCTTTCAGCCGGTCGGCTTCGAGATACGCCTCCGCGCCCATGTCCAGCACCAGCTTGAACTTGAACTCCTTCGCCAGCCGCAGCGCGCTCTCGATGTCCTGCGAGCGATTCGCCGTGATCGCCAGCGGCACCTTTCCGTCCAACACGTCCGCGAGCATCTCGAGCCTCAGATTCCGATCCCCCGCCTTTTCCTGCTTCTCGCTCTTCTCGTCCGCCTCGTCCGCGTTCTCGGCCTTCGTTCCGCGGCTGCGCTTTGCCGCGTACTCCTGCGCCCGGATCAGCTCCTCGCGCAGCATCGCCATCTGCTTCCCGCGTGTCCCCGGCGCGCGGCTGCCCCCGGCAAACGAATCCGGCCCGAGTGTTGCCACCACAAGAGACGGATTCTTCACGAGCGCCTCGTCCACCGTGTTACCGGAGGTTTTCACAACGAGCGTCTGCCCGCTGATCAGTTCGCCGGGCGCATTGCCGGTGTTCATCGTCGTGATGCCGAACGACCGAACCCACTCCACGAGGCGGTCCTGCGGGTTGTACGCATCGATCGCGCGCAGCTCGGGCTGGATCGCCGTCGAGCGCTCGAGCTGATCCGAATCCTGCTTGGAGTTGAAGAGCCCCGAGACGCCGACCGTGCCACGCACATCGACGAGGCCGGGCGTCACGACCGAGGCCTCGATCACCTTCACGCCGTCGGGCAGTTTGACCTCCGTTGCCTTGCCGACCGACACGATCTTGCCGTCCTTGACAACGACAACGCCATCAACGATCGGCGCATTGGTGCCGCCGCTCATCGTGTACACCTTCTTGCCCTTGATGACCAGATCCTGCGCGAGCGCAGCACCAGCACAAAGAACAAGCCCGATCACCGCACCGATTCGAGAATCCATCATCGCGTGTCATCCTGCGGTTCTGCGCCCGCGTGTTTGCCATCCACTTGACCCGGCACTGCTCCCAGCCTTCCAACCAGAAATCCAAAGACGTACGCGGAGAAAACAATTCCTTCGATTCAAACACTCCGACCCGCCTCGCCGGAAGCCCCTTCCCCCACATATCCCCACCCATCCCCCGCCTTCCCTCCGCGCACCTCCGCCTCACTCCGCCAACTCCGCGTTCGTCTTTCTGCCTTGTGAACTTCCGCCTTCCCGATTCTCTCTTCTCCGTGTCTCTGTGCCTCCGTGGTGAATCCTCTTCAGTTGTTTTCAAAGCAGCAGAAATACGGTTCCTGATCGCGCCCGGCACCGAAGCCGCCGGTCGCGTGCAGCTTGTCCTTCGCGTTCGTGCGGTCGAAGACCTTCCGCCCTTCCACCCACGTCTGCTCCACGTGCGAGTAGACGCTGAAGGGGTCGCCACTGAGGATCACGATGTCCGCGTCCTTCCCGGCTTCAAGACTGCCGATCTGTTTCTCCAGCCCGAGCATCTCCGCTCCGCTCAGCGTCAGCCCGCGCAGCGCGCCCTCGCGCGTCATCCCCGCCCGAACGCCGATCGCGGCACACCTCAAAAACAGCCTCGAATCGTTGATCCAGTCATCGGTGTGATGCCCGACGCGCACGCCCGCTCTTTCCAGCACGCCCCCGGTCGCGAACGTCTTCTCCGCCGCCTCCAGCTTTCCACCCGGCGAATCAATCTGGATGATGCTGCACCCGAGCACCACGCCATCCTTCTGAGCCTGCGCGATCTCTTCAGGGATCTTCCACGCCTCGCTGGTGTGGTGCAGAACCACCTTGTACCCAAACTCCCGCGCGATGCGGATCACCGTCGCGATGTCATCGGCGCGGTGCGTGTGATGGTGGACGATCCGCTTGCCTTCGAGCACCTCGACCAGGCCATCCATACCAAGATCCCGCGCGGGCGGCTTCAACTTCGCTTTCTCTTCATCCGTCTTCGCCGCCGCCACCTTCGCGTCGTAGTCCTTCCACTTCTTCTGATACTCCTGCGCCTTGATGTACGCCTCACGCACCATCGCGGCACTCTTGCCCCGCGTGCCCGAGAACGGCGGCTCCCGCAGCGAGTTCGTCCCGTTCGCCATCTTCATCCCGCCCATCAGGTTCCCGCGCTCGTCCTTGTACGCCAGTTCCTCCATCCGACTCGCGGGCTCGCCATCGAACATCCGCATCTTCAAATAGACGGTCTGGCCGCTGAGCAGGTGGCCCGATCCCGCCATGACGTTGATCGTGGTCAACCCCCCCGCCACCACGCGGCGATAGCCGGAATCAAACGGATTGAGCGAATCGGAGATCCGCACGCTGGGCTGGATCGTCGCGCTGTTGTCCGCGCCGCCGATCCCCCCAACGTGGCTGTGCGTATCGACGATCCCCGGCATGATCCACTTGCCGGTGCAGTCGATCACGGTCGTGCCATCCGGGGCTTTGTACTCGACATCTTTCTCGATCGCCGCGATCGACACGATCTTGCCGTCCTTCACGAGAACGACGCCCCGCTCGATCTCGGGCGAAGCCTTGCCGGCGCTGGCGATCGGGATAATCCGCGCGCCGACGAAGGCCGTCGATTTCTCTTGAGCGAGAGCGGCGGCAGAGGCCAGCGCCAATCCGGCCAGCACGGAACAGAGATGAATCTTCATGGGCATGAGAGTACCAAAGAAGGCAGAGAAAGGCATTTCACCACAGAGCTCGCAGAGAACACAGAGAAAAGAGGCCAAGAATTTGGGTTGAAGCATCGACGCCGCGGCCATTCTCCCGCCCGTTCTCCGGCTTGCCTCCGTGTCCTCTGTGTCCTCTGTGGTAAAACTGTCTTCTTCTCACGCCGCCTTCAACGCCCTCACCACGCTCGACAGCTCGATCACCTGCAGCGGACACTCCTTCCAGTTGTGCTTCCAGCACACGATCACATCGCACCCCTCCACCTTGTGTCCGTGCAGCACAAAGTTCCGGCTCTCAAATTCAAACTCGATCCGCACCCGCCGCCACTTCCCATCCTCGCACTGATACATCGCCTCGCAATCCGGAAACCCCGGCTGCACCGCCTCGATCATCAGCCCCATCTCCGACGCGATCATCCCAAACAGCAAGATCACCCCGTTCTCATTCACCGGCGCGTTCCGCAGCCGCCGAAAATCGATCGGGTCGCCGTACGCGATCGTCCCGCGCCCCGTCCACCCCTTCTCGCTCTTGCGCCACGCGCCCCTCAGCCGGAACGGTTCCACCCGAGAATCCGCCAGCAGAACCGCGCTCGCTGCATTCGGCCGCTCCTTCCCCAGCAGCAGCGCCGCCGCTTCATCGTCCGTCCCTTTCCGCTCCAGAATCTCAACGACGTCCTTCCACTCCGCTTTCCCCTTCCCGAAGCCGCAGAACAGCCGCGCCGCACCCTTCCAGCTCACAAATCGCTTCTTCCACAAATACGGACTGAACCGACCGAGCTTGTTGTACTCGTCGCGCTTCGGCTGCCGCCCCAGCTTCCGAACCACTCGTCCCCAATCTTCAAACAACTGCTCGTCGCTGGCAGGCTTCACGTGGTACGGCGCAAACCCCGCCGCCTTCACCGCCTCGTTCCAGTTCGTGCACGCACGCTGCAACGCATGCTCCCGAATCCCTGTCTGCGCATGAAACTCCACCTTCCGCGGCACCCGCCCCAGATTCTTCGCAAGCTCCCGAATTGCCCGGATGATCTGCTGCCGCGTCGCGCTCTGCTTCCGCGTCGATCGCGCCACCGATGAACCGCCCATGTGAAGTCCTTTGTAGAAATCCGAAGACCACGTAGAAGGGCCCCACGCCCTTGACGCCGTATTTTATCTGAAGGCATCCATCGCGCCAAGCAGATTTCAACCGCACCTCCCGGCCAAACGCGCATCTACATCTTTGGCCGGAGGCTCAAAACGCCCTTTGTTTCCGGCCGCGGAAGCACTTACGCGCAGAAAAAGAAATTCTGCAAGCACACGCCCTTTCGTGCCTCCACTCGCGGTCCCTCCACGAGCGGTGCGGCCGCGCAAGACCGATCGAGCCAAGCCTGCGTGTCGGCAAACGACACTCTCGAGAACAGGTATTCACCGAGAGGCTGGTAACACCCGCACCACTCACGCAGGAACCACAAGTAGTGGCCCATCATTTCGGCTGTCGGCTTTGGAGAACACCGAGTCGGACCACCCGCCAATGTTCATCCGCCCGAACGTATCGCCTGGTTCGCCTTGATGCGCAGAGCCGCCCAACACGGCAGCGCCAGCATCGCGCCGGCGATTGGCGCGATGAGGTACACCCAAAGCGTCGACACATTCCCCGAAACCAGAGCGGGTGCGAGTGAGCGGGCCGGATTCATCGATGCGCCGGAGATCGGTCCCGCGAACATGGCTTCAAGGCCGACCACGCCGCCCACCGCGATACCGGCCATCGTCCCGCGTTCCTTGGGCCCCGACGACACCGACAGCACCACGAGCATCAGCATGAATGTCAGCACCACCTCCAGCACGAGCGATTGCCACACCGCCCCGCGCGGCAGCGTGGCCCCGAGCGTCTGGCTCGCCGGGAATAGCACGCGCAGCAAGCCCGACGCCGCCGTCGCCCCAATCACTTGGGCGAAAACGTACCCCGGCACCTCTCGGGCTTTGAAGCGTCGCCCGAGCGCGAACCCGACGGTCACCGCCGGATTCAGGTGAGCGCCCGACACGTCACCGAACGCGTAGATCATCGCCATGACGACCAGGCCGAAGGTGAGCGCGATGCCCACATGCGTCACCGTGCCACCGGTCGTCTGGTTGACGACGATGGCGCCGGTGCCCGCGAACACGAGGCAGAACGTCCCCAGGAACTCCGCAAGCAGCCGATTCATCGCCGTACCGCCGACACGTCAAGGCTCGTGATGTAGTCGCTCGGCTTGGACCCGGCGGGGAGACTCTCGACAATGCGGCGATAAAGCGGGTCTTCCCAGTTCGTCATCGCGTCGATGTACTGCGGCTTGGGTGTGAGCGCGACTTCGGTCAGTCCCGCGGCAGCCGCCATGGCTCGGGTCTCGTCCACCAGAACCGCCCCGGCAACGCACCCAACAAGCGCTTCCACATCGGCTTTCACCGACTCCGGGAGCGGACGGACGAGCGCCAGGTCCGACACCGCCACACGCCCACCGGGCTTGAGCACGCGGGCAATCTCCCGCCACACTCGCGGCTTGTCCGGAGAGAGATTGAGAACGCAGTTCGATATCACCACATCCACGCTGGCGTCCGCGACGGGCAGAGCTTCGATCTCTCCCAACCGAAACTCCACGTTGTCCAAGCCGGTCTGCTCGCGATACGAGGCCACGTTGCGCCGTGCCTTGGCGAGCATGTCGGGCGTCATGTCCACGCCGATTACACGCCCGGTCTTGCCGACCTTCGGCCCCGCCACGAAGCAATCGAACCCGGCCCCCGCTCCCAAGTCGAGCACCACTTCACCGGGCCTGAGCGATGCGATCGCGGTTGGATTGCCGCAGGAAAGACCCATGTTCGCACTGTGCGGCACGACGCCCAGTTCGCTGCTGGAATACCCGATCGCCCGGGCGAGCTGATCGGGGGAGAAAGTGCTCGGGCCGCAGCATCCCCCGCCGCTCGGGCCGCAGCAACCGTCCTGAGCGATCTTCGCGTACCCCTCGCGAACCTGATCCCGCACGGTATTGGCATCGGGGGCAGCGGGCGCGCAGCACGAATCGTCGCAGCATTCTGGCTTGTTCATGATCGAATCTCCGGTAAGGGCCTTCGGCAACGTCTCCACAAACCTCCGAATCTCATCGCGAACCCGGCGGTAGTGCGCCAGAGCGTCGGCTTCGGATTTTGCAAACTTTGCAAGCGCGGGCGGATCGTCGAAACCAACATGAACCACCTTCGCCGCGCCGGGGGCAAAGGGGCACGCCTTGCCGGCCGAGTCGCAGACCGTCACCACGTAGTCAAACGCGACTCCGGAGAGCGAATCCACGGTCTTTGATGTGTGACCCGAGATATCCACGCCCGCTTCGGCCATCGCGCGCACCGCGAGCGCGTTCAAGCCGTGTGGCTCGGTCCCCGCGGAGTAGGGCTCGATGGAATCGGAGCGCAGGGCCCGCGCCCACCCTTCCGCCATTTGGCTTCGGCACGAGTTCCCGGTGCAAAGAAACAGCACACGCAGCCGTTCAGCAGCACTTGCCATTGCACGCCGCTCCTTTCTCCGGGCAGCACTCCTCCAATGCATCCGCGAGCGAGCGGAGCGATTTGCAGAGTTCGGCGTAACGGACGCGGTAGAACACTGTCCGCCCTTCCTTGGTCGCTTCGAGCACGCCGGAACGGGCGAGCAAAGCGAGATGCCGCGACACGACGGAAAAATCCACCGAGCAACATTCAGCCACTTCACCGACCGAACAGCCCCTCCCGCACTTGGCGATGCAAGCGATGAGCGAAGCGCGGGTGGGGTCGGAAAAGGCCTTGAAGAGGGACGGATCGAGGAATTTATCCACAGGCCCGCAGCGCGCGGCGGCCTGTTTGGGTGTGGTCGGACGGCGAAGTTTGCTTACTTGCGTCATGGTGCAAGCATTGTCTTCGCCCGCCCCCCGGTCAAGTTCCAGATGGACAAGAAGCGGATTTCCCTCCCCCTCGCACCCCAAACCAAGCCGCGGCATGCGTCTGCGACACCCAACAGCCAAGGAACCCCTTCGCGGAGATGACGACGAGTGAAACGCGAACGCAGGCGCGGATCGCATGACAAACACTTTGGGACGATTGCATGATGTGGACCCTCGGAGTATTCGACACCCGGGCGCTTGTGCGCGCTCCTCTCCTCATTTGCTACATTCCCCGCTCACTCTCCTTTGGGGGCCCCATGCACAGTCCTTTGGCAGTTCTCCTTGCATTACTCTCGATCACCGGTGGCTCACCTCGTTCTCACGCGGCAGACGCAGAGTGGACAAGCGCCGCCGATCCCGCGGCACAGCAACCAAAGCCGCCAAAGGACGAAGCACCCAATGACAAGCCCGCGCCCCAAGTGCTTGCTCCGCAGAACGCCGTGCTCGCGCTCAAACGCTGGCATGATGCATCGCTGTGCAGCAGTTGCAAGGGCCTAGGCAAGATCACCAAGAAAGAAACGACGGGCACGAACGTCGTCAAGCCTGACGGTCCTGGCCCGACGATTCGCCAACCGATTACGAACGACGTTCTCGCCGAATGCCCCACTTGCAGCGGCGAGAAACTGACCAAAGAGCCTCGCCTTGCCGCTGCCGCCAAGACCTTTGCAAAGACGCTTGCACAAGTCGATATCACGAGCGAACGCTGGCCCGACGCTCACGACGACCTCCTCGCCAACCTCCACACACTCGTTGACCTCGGCAAGTCGGCTTGGAAATCACGGCTGAACCAATCCATCGGTGTTCTCCTCACCGGCACCGTGCTCAAGTCCGCTCAACCAATCGTCTTCGTCGGGTTCCTCGATCAGGAGCGTCAGAAGAACGAAACCGATGATCGCGTGCTCTGGATCAGTGTGGGAAATACGAGCGTGCGATTTGAGAAGCCGCGGCTGGTGGATTCGACCGGACTCGGTCAGGTGGTTCCGCTCTCGGTTCTCTGCGGCGGCTGGCTCGTACAACGCGAGGATGAGACGGGGCGGTTTGTTTCGGTCGTCGAGAACGGCTTCGTAATGAGCATCCGCTAAACCGGCCCCACCCGTTCACCGCTAGTGCGAAAGCCGAAAGCCCGAGCAGAGCCCAAGCGTTGGGCAACCCACCTCCCCCAGCCGCAACGCGGCGACACATTCGCCGGCACGCCCCGAGATTCCATGCAACCGCGTCGCGTCGCTTCGCTACGGGCTCGTACGGTCCGGTCCCGGTTGATTGAGTGCGGTTCGCGGGACTTGCAACACGCGCGACCCGACACCGGGGCTCGGCTCGGTCCTTCAAACTCACCCAAACCGTGCCGTACGAGCCCGAGCGCAGCGAAGCGGCTTCAACTCGCGATCGCACATCAGCGCCCGCTTCGTGCAACAAACCCCAATTCACACCTCCCCCCGCCGAAACGCGGCGAAAGTCTACAGGTCCGGGCGTAAGCCCGGGCAAACGCATTCGCCTGCCGTTCAATAAACCGCGTGCGTGGTTGGCGCGAGCAGTCTGGTGTGCGAGGCAGACCAACCCACCAGCCCAACCTGTACGCCCAGATCAACCTCGAACAACTGGTTCCACCGGACCATCCGCTCCACGCCATCAAACGCATGGCCGATGACGCTCTGCGCGCGATGAATCGCACGCTGGGCGCGGCCTGCAGCAATGTCGGCCGCCCTGGCATCCCGCCCGAACGGCTGCTCAAGGCGCTGGTGCTTGTCAGCCTCTACACGGTGCGTTCCGAGCGTGACGCGCATTCGCTCCGTCTGTCTCATTCGGTGCTCAAGCACCCATTCCGACGTTTGATGCTCGTGCGCCGTGCGCTCCGCTCGCATCTGGTTGACCATGTCCCGAGTTGCGCGTGACTGCAAATAGCGCCGCCAGCAATAGATGCACCAATGCAAACGCGAAATCGAACAGGAGTGCTCGCGTCCGTACAGCTTCTGCGTCGTTCAACGTACGCTTCATCAACAGCACGCATCCGCAGCCGACTTCCGCGAGCCCTTCCGTCGGTACGTTCCAAATGTAGACAACCAGTACACCAACAAAGAGGAACGACGAGGTCCAGACTACCCAGCGAGTCGATGGGCGATCCCAAAGTACGAGCAACGCAATGCCGATGCACAGTTCAATTGCGCCAACTGTCCATGACCAGTGGGCAAGTGTCGCTGATACGAGTCCATGATGTTGGACGACCGACGCGAACTCACTGGGCCAGAGCAGCTTGGACACACCCGACACGATCCACACGGTCGAAATGATCACGACAAGGGCGACGCAGATTTGTCGCCACGGGCGCTCCACGATTGTGGAAGAAGATAGATCGCAGGCCATGTTGCTCATGCAATCCGCCGCGTACGCAGCCAGAAGATGAATCCGACAATCAGCGCGGAGATGCCTCCTACGAGCATCCATCGAGTTGCGGGTGAGGGGGCTGTTGGATCCCGGGGAGGATTCCCGCTGGGAGGCCGCGTCGCAACGATCTTCCGGCGCGCACGCTCGGCCTCCGATGCTTCCTTGTTGATGGAGCCGTCCCGCAGAACGACATCGCCGTTGGGTTTGATCGCCGACTGGGCGGCCAGCGACTGCCACCTGAAGAGCGAGTCGTCCTCCGATCGCAGCTTCTTCGCCGAATAGAACACGATCGCGTGCATAGCCGCCGGAACCTCTGCCTCCGGCTCGACAAAGAACCTCTGGAGCACTCGGGGTTGCGGAGCTGGATAGAAGTCCTTCTCCAATTCGCCGGAATAGATGAAGACCGCCTCCTTGCCCGAGAGCAACCGGTAGCGAACCGTCCGCAACATTCCAGTTTGCCGATCGATGGCTACCCGAACTGATCTTAATTTTGTCGCGAGAACGAAGATGGAGGAAGCCTCGTCCTGCTCGACTTGAATCTCGGACTTATGGGAGTCAAACCAGCGGAGGAGTATCTCACACATGAAAGCGGGGCAAAAAGCGGCGTCGGTGCGGATGAAATCGAACTGGTCGAGCGACAGATCCGGGTTTTTCTCATGCAATTGAACGGGCGTGAGCGTCAACAGCGTGTGCTCAAAGAACTCCGTCTCATTGCGAATTAAGACGTTCCATTCGTCTTTCAATGGGGAATTTTTCGGCGTCACAGCCGACTGCGTCTCGATTCGTACAAACCGTGGGTACTGGTAAACCCCTTTCCCCCGCTCTTCCAGCCACCATTCTGCCCCGCTCGCGGGATCGCGATACGGCATCTCAAACGGCTGCAAGTCAATCCGAACGCCTTCCGGCGCTGATTTCAAACGCGATCCCGCCGTGAACACCGACCAGCCGAGTTCGATTCGACAACCCGTGTCGAATGCCGAGTACGCGGCCCGCATAGTCGAAATCACTGCCTCCGGGGTGACTTGCCGGTCGGCCGTGGCAATCCCGGAAGCCACGGAATCGACTCCGAACAGTACCATGGACAAAATTTTCGCGACAGTTCGCACTCTACCTCGGAACACAGGCAGCCCCTTGGCAAACACCGCTGCCATAGCACGTTGGAACGTAGGTGATCTTTGGATTTGTGTTGAGATCCATCACACAGATCGGTTGTCCTTCCTCGTTTGTCTCCTGCACACCTTTGTAACAGCTTACCTGCACGGTGGTGTTGTTGGGGTTTTTGTAGGAAGCGCCACCTCCGGGCACGTTCACACAGACAGAAATCTGTCCGCCATTCACAGGGGTGCAACTGCCGAGACAGTGCGAATCAGGTTCCTGATCCCAAAACGTCTTATTAGGATCTAGATAGGCGTGTGTGTCGCAGTCCGGATTGGGGTTGCCTTCATCGTCCATGCACGGCGTTGGCATATGATCTTGGCCGTACGTAGGGGCGAGGGCGACGAGGAACAACATGCTGCACCACCAAATTGCAAATCCTGGAACACGCCACTTGGACATAGTTGATTCTCCTTGCGAGCGCATTCAGGGTACCGTTTTTTTTCTAGCTCGCAACAAGAAATCCGCTTTGAATAGAGATTTTTCAATTCGATTGCCGTTTGCAGTGAGCAAACAACCCCGGCCGCCTTCGGAAGATTGGAATCCGGTTCGCCTCCAAATTCTTTGCGCCAATGGCTTTACAATTGTGGAAGTTCTGATTTGCCTCGGAGTCCTAGCGATCCTGCTGGCACTCGTACTCCCGGTTCTGTCGGGCACTCGCCAACGGGCTCTCTCCATCAAGGCACTGTCAAATGCCCGGCAGCTCGGGGCTTTGGTCGCCGCATACAGCAATTCTTCCAAAGATCTTCCACCGGTTTTTTTCCCCCCGGTTTTTGCAAACCCGTCGGTTGGAGCACCCTGGGTCGTTATCGACTTCCAAAGCAACAAGGTCCGCGGTTCGTGGTGGTCAAATGCCGAGATGTACCACTTACTTCTTGACCCACTTCCGATTTCCAATCTGATCGCCCCTGGAGGTCGAACACCAGAAAGTAAGGAATTTACTGTCGGAGGAGTTCCAACACCGGCCTATTCAGACTTCCCGCTGTCGTACACGCTCTATACCGAGCCTGCGTTCTGGACATGGGAGGGCCAGATTGGGCCGCGACAATGGTCGCCGCAGCCGCTGACTTCCATCGCATTTCCCAGCCAGAAGGGTTTGCTATGGCAAAGCACGGTGTACGGATATTCGGGCTATCCCGAAGGTGCGCCCGCCTGCTGCCTGCTCAACGTTCGCACCGCAATCTGCTGGTCTGATCTGAGTGCAGCCAGCGAGTCGATGGCAAGTCTGAACAAAGGTACGAGCAACGGATGGGGCTATTCGATGATCCGCCCCCCGACAAAGGAACCGAACGGGATGCCGATCGCGGAGACCGAGGGCGGCATTCTGGGCCGCGACCGCTGAATCAACCTGGCCGGTGGAACCACTCGCCATGCCACTTCCATGAAGACCGTCGAAGATCGTGGCCCGGGCCCAGATCTCTAGACGAGCTCCGAGTCTCAAGCATGTCTGTTTCGAAGCCGTGAGCTGCGGTCGCAGGCTTTGGTTAAACCCACCCTCACGGACACGCCAACTCGTCATACGCCGCCGCAAACACCACGAAGTCCGCATCATCCACAAAATGATCACCGTTCAGATCCGCCGGGCAGGCGATGGGCATGGCGGGGTCGGCGCAGTCGAAGGTTTCGTAGGCGGAGGCGAAGAGGACGAAGTCGGTATCTTCGACGAGGGAGTTGAGATCGAGGTCGGCGTGGCACTGGTAATCGAGGTCGGCGAGCCAGACTGTGCGGACGCCATTTCGAAAGCCGATGCCGACGAGTTTGTTGCCGTCGGCGCTGACGCCGTTGATGGTGGTGATGGAAGACCAGGCGCTGACGTCTACGCCTCGCGAGGCGAGGTAGGGCTTGAGCTCGGTCGGGGTGGTTGAGTTTTTCCAGAAGAGCGCGCGGTCGTTGCAGGTGCCGGCGATAAAGGTTCCGTCGGCGCTCATGCACTTAGCAGTCGCGCCGGTTTGACCGGCGAGAGGCGAGAGCTGGACCATGCCGGAGGATTTCCAGCGGAAGGCTTTGCGCGAGCCGCCGGAACCGTAGCTTTCGCCGACGATGACGGAACCGTCGGCGCTGCAGAGTCTTGCGGAGGATGTGCTATCGCCGGAAAGCTTGCCGAGGGATTGCGCGATTCCCCCGACCCAGCGGGCGGCGAGATCCGTCGGCTGCTTCTGATCGCCGACGATGATCGAGCCATCGGCGCTCGCGGCAAAGGAGTGATTCCAGTCGTACGTCGGCGCGGGATCGGGGTAGGTCATGGCGCCGGTCGTGTTGTTGCGCAGGAAGGCGCGGGAATAGTCCTCGCCGAAGACGGCGGCGGGGATCGTGTAGCCGACGAAGAAGGAACCATCGGCGCTGAGCTGCGTGGGATAAACGGTGGTGTCATCCCAACTCGGCGCGCCGTGCATAGTGATTTTGACCTGGCCGCCGCCGGGCGTCCAGAGGAAGGCGTCGCTGTACTTTCGGCCCATGCTGAGCGTGTGATAGCAATTGCCGAGGATGATCGTGCCATCGGCGGAAGAGCCGGTCGCATTGGAGGAGGTGTGATCGAAAAAGATGCCGAGGGTTTGATAGCCGCCGGCGCGGGTCCAGCGGAAGGCGTTGGACTGGGATGCGAGCGTGAGCTGGCCGAAGAAAGTGGAGCCATCGGCGCTCATGCCGGAGACGGAGTATCCGCTGGAGTTGGGCAAGGCGGGGACAGCTTCGAAGCGGATAGTGATGGCGTGGGCGGACGCTGTGTAAAGCGCGGCGGAGAGGAGCGCTCCGACTTGCTGCTTGGAGAACGAAGAGACGGATGAGTTCGACATGTCTTGGACCCCTTCCCCGGCACGGTGCGTGAACTGGAGTGTACAGGAAGGAGGAGAGAGTTCGAATTGCGGATCGTGGAATGTCGGAGGGCGGATGGCGGATAAAGCGGTTTTCACTGGTGCTGGGCGGGGATGCGCGAGAAAATTCACGGCGGGTCGCGCGGCCGGTTGCGCAGATGGTTGCGTGGAAAGGCCACGGACGTATTTTCGCAGGATCGGGATAGTTGCTCGAATAGCTCCAACAACACCCAACCCTTCTCGTGAACATCGGGCTTTCGATCGTGCTGGGCATCGCCGGGATTCTGGCTGCGCCGGGCGTAGTCGCGCGGCTGCCGAAGAAATTTTTCACGCGCAATCAGAAGCCTTCGCTCTGGCTGAACATCCCGGGCTGGGTGCTGATCGCGGCTGGCCTTGCGATGCTGCTCATGCCCGGCCCGGGCGCGGTTGTGCTGCTGACAGGGATTGTGTTTGCGAATTTCCCGGGGAAGCGGCGGTTGCTGAAGTGGTTCCTTTCGTTCGAAAGCGTGTTGACGGGATGAACCGCATTCGAGCCAAGCGCGGCAAGCCCGCGCTCGAAAGGCCGCGAGCGTGACGACAGACGATGCGTTGTCTCGCATCAATAGAAGTGCAGGTCTGCGGGGTCGAGCATCAGGGACACCGAAGCTGGTCGGACGCCGCCGTTGCTTCCGGCTTCGGCGAAACAGGCCCCAGGAGCTGCGCGTCCGGGGTGCCGGTTATTTTTCTCGATTTCGCTTGCGCTCCCCCGCCCGACTTCTCGCCCGGAGTTTGGCGGGCCAAGCCGGCCCGCAATTGGAGCCCGAGCCATGAAGATCCGCACCACCCATGCACAATCCGCCTTCCTGGGAATCTGCCTTGGCGCACTCGCGGCGCAGCCCGCACTCGCGAGCGGCACAGCGCTCCGCCCGGGCTATCCGACCGATTTCATTCCTGCGGGCATCAGCGCGGACGGCTCGGCCGTTTCGGGTGCCTTCCCCGGGTATTCCGGCTGGCCGTACTCCTCGGGTCCGACCGGTCAGCTTTGGCGCGACGGCGCGGGCTTTTCGCAAGTCGGCTACGCCTGGTTCCAGCCGGGGCGGCACGCGATCAGCGCGGACGGGAACAAAATCGCGGGCAGCGCGTTCGCAACACGTTCCGACCCCCATTCCGGCGCATGCGTTTGGGACGTCCGCGAAGCAACCGCCACGAATCCGCTCGCACAGACATGGTCTGGCCAAGGCATCGCCCTCACGCCCGATGGCTCGACGATGGTCTGGTCGGACAACAGCGCACGCTACGGCGTGTTCATCTGGAACGGCGTCACCAATGAACTGATCGAGAACGACAGCCCGAGGGTCGCCGCGGTTTCTTCCGATGGATCGGTTGTGGCGTACTACGCATACAACCTTCAGGGCTTCCGGCTCTGGACCCGCGCTGGCGGACTGGCGGCGCTCGCGCCCTTGCCGGGCATGACGTTCGGCGGCGAGGATGTCGTGGTCAGCGCGGATGGAATGCGTGTGTACGCGATCGCACGCACGCCGGAATCCGAAGTGGTAGTGCGATGGGATCGCGCGCAGGCCACTGCGGGCAACGCTGCGGGTGCGGCCGAGGTCGTTTGCTCTGTGCCGCGAAACGCAAACCCGAACGCCTATCTCACCCTCGCCGGCGTGAGCACGGATGAGCGGACCATCGTGTTCTCTGTTGACGAGCACTCGTATCACTGGACTGTGGAGACAGGGGTGCAGGACTTTGAGTCGTTCCTGGTCTCGCGCGATATCGAATTCGGCGCTGGCGGCTGCGGCACCGTTCTGTGCATGAACGCCGACGCCAGCACCTTCGCGGGTATTGCGGGTTCCTTTTGGTATCTCGACCTGAACAACGCGCCGACATTCTGCCCCGCTGATTTCAACTTTGATCGCACTGTGAATGACGCCGATTTCGTTTCCTTTGCCGGCGCGTACGACCTGTTTGATTGCTCCGATCCGGATATGCCCGCTGCCTGCCCCAGCGACATCAACCGCGATGGCGCCGTGGATGATGCGGATTTCGTGCTGTTCGTCACTGCGTACGACACCCTGCTGTGCGACTGATCGGACCGGCGATTGGTCGACCCCGAGCGCGCCAACCGGCGCGCCGGTTGAAAGGCGAACGACGGGAGGCGGCGAGCCTCCGGTCGTTCGGTCCTTTTTGGGCCCTGCGGCGTTCCCATCCGGCCTTTCCACCACAGCCGCGCGGCCTGCGTTCCGGCTAACCTTTCCCCCTGCTCTTCTATTTTGGGCCCCCGGGCCCACAGACCGTTGAACCCTTGGAGTTCCGAACATGCCTTCTTCGATCACGATGTCCGCCGGCAAACTCAACGTCCCCGCCAATCCGATCATCCCCTTCATCGAAGGCGACGGCACCGGCCCCGATATCTGGCGCGCGTCGGTGCGCGTGATCGATGCCGCCGTGAACAAGGCCTCCGCCGGCAAGTACAAAATCCAATGGCACGAAGTGCTCGCCGGCGAAAAGGCCTTCAACAAAACCGGCAACTGGCTCCCCGATGCAACGATCGAAGACTTCAAGAAGTACCTCGTCGGCATCAAGGGCCCACTCACCACCCCAATCGGCGGCGGCATCCGCTCCCTCAACGTCGCGCTCCGCCAACTTCTCGATCTCTACGTCTGCCTCCGCCCCGTGCGCTGGTTCAAGGGCGTCCCATCCCCAGTCAAGCGCCCGCAGGACTGTGATATGACCCTCTTTCGTGAGAATACGGAGGACATCTACGCAGGTATTGAGATGGCTCCGGGGAGCGCGGAGGCGCAGAAGGTTTTGGATTTCCTGCAGCAGACTTTCCCGAAGGACTTTGCCAAAGTGCGCTTCGGCACGAAGGCCGCGGGTGATGCCTGGCAGAAGGACCTTCAAGCGATCGGTTCGCCGGCGCGCGACAATCCGGTGCAGGTGGGAATTGGCTTCAAGCCGGTTTCGTATTTGGGGACCGAGCGGCTGGTGCACAGCGCGATCGCGTTTGCGCTGAAGGAAAAGAAGAAGAGCGTGACGCTTGTCCACAAGGGCAACATAATGAAGTTCACTGAGGGTTCCTTCAAGGACTGGGGGTACAGGGTTGCCGTCCAGTTCTTCCGCTCGCAGGTGGTGACGGAGCGCGAGTCTTGGATTCTGGGCAATCGCGATTCGAATCCGGGGCTGAGCGCGGAGGCGAATGCGAAGATGATCGATCCGGGTTATGACATGATGACGGCGGATCAGAAGGGAAAGATTGTCAAGGAGGTTGAGGGTGTGGTTGCGGGCATCGGCGCTTCGCATGGTGATGGGAAGTGGAAGAAGATGCTCCTGATCAAGGACAGCATCGCCGACATCACGCTGCAGCAGGTGCTCACGCGGCCGAAGGACTTTGATGTCATCGCGTGCATGAACCTGAACGGCGATTACCTTTCGGATGCGCTCGCGGCACAGATCGGCGGCATCGGCATCGCACCGGGCGCGAATATCAACTATGTGTCGGGGCATGCGATCTTTGAGGCGACGCACGGAACCGCGCCGAAGTATGCGAACCTGGATCAAGTGAATCCGGGCTCGGTGATTTTGTCGGGCGAGATGATGCTGCGGTATATGGGCAGCGGCGGCGACAAGATCTGGTCGGACGCGGCGGATCTCATCATCAAGGGCATGGACGGCGCGATCTCGGCCAAAACCGTCACGTACGACTTCGAGCGTTTGATGAAGGCGGAAGGCGATGCTGACGTCAAGAAGGTGAAGTGCTCGGAGTTTGCGGATGCGGTGATCAAGCACATGGGGTAAGGCAAAGCTCAAAGCGAAAGGCGATAATGCTCAAATAGAGCCAAAGGCGCGATCGATGAGAGTCGGTCGCGTTTTTTGTTTTGGAATGCGGAGAGATTGAACACGGAGAAACTATGCAAGCCGACTCCGGTGCTGGGGCCGCAACGGGATCAATAGTCCCAGCGGGCTGATCGATGAGGATCGCCCAGAGCAGACACCCAGCACAGGAGACCGGCGATGAAGATTGTG